>NZ_FNHG01000022.1 GCF_900103475.1 Maricaulis salignorans | reverse complement strand
CCCGACTTGCGTCAGGACGACACATTCCGAGCGATGTTATCCCCAGCCCTCCAAGGCGCGCGCATACTTCAGCCGTTCCGGTCGCACGGGAGGCGTGAGCTCAGTCATTCGCGGCGATCGGGAGCGTGGAGCTCGTCCGGGCAGAGGGGTGACATCCTCAAGCTCTGGTGAGGCCATGATCGGGGAAGGGCAGCATGAATGCTCGACTGTTCGTCCACGGTCATTTCGAGGCAGGGCCCGCGAGGGACCTGAGTAAATCTCCACGTGCGGGACGTCTCGGATGCCCCCTAAACCTACAACAGCTCCGGCATTCGCCGGCGTCCCGCACACCTCCCATGCGAGAGGTGAACCACTCAAACCTCCAGCGGCACGCCGCGTGGAGATTTTCGTGCAGCCTGCTCGCAGGCCACGGGCTGCGCGCCTATGTCGCAGATTCAGGTTTTGATAAATATCAAGTCTTGGCGTTATCACTGATCGACGGATTTTGACCCGACGGGTGATCAAAACAGGACGGGGTGCTCAATCATGCTGCCACAATCGCTGCTTCATCCCGTTCATGCTGCCGGTCGCTTTCTGTCGGCCCGGCCCTGGCCGCAAGGTCCCCTCGGACACCTGGGCGGGCGGGTGGCGGCCACGGCGATGCAGCCGCTGGCCGTGATGTTGACGGCGTCGCTGCGGCGGCTGGCGCGGCAGCGGCCCGACGTGTTCGAGCGACTGGGGCCGGCGCGTCAGGCCCGTATCCTGATTTGCCCGGCCGGTCTGCCGGTCGCCTTTCTGGTGCGTCCGGACGGCGGCGCGGGCGCGGTGCAGGTCGTCAGGGCGGCCACGCCGACGCCGTGCGAGGCGCGGATTGAAGCACCGCTCGATCTGCTATTGCGACTGATGCAGGGCAGTGAGGATGGCGATGCCGCCTTCTTCGCCGCCGATCTGTGGATCGAGGGCGAGACCGCCGTCGTCCTCAGCCTGCGCAATGCGATCGAGGAGGCCGAGATGCGGTTGGTTGATCTCGTGCCGCTGCCACCGCTGCCACCGGGCCCATGGCGCCCGGCGAAACAGGGGCGGCGATCATGAGCCGCGGCGCGCTCGAACTGGTCTGCCCGGCGGGGACACCTTCGGCCCTGCGCGCGGCGGTCAATGCCGGTGCCGACACGGTTTATTGCGGCCTGCGCGACGAGACCAATGCGCGCAATTTCCCCGGCCTCAATTTCTCTGATGCCGAACTGGCCGAGGCCGTCGCCTATGCGCATCAGCACGGCGCCCGGGTGATGGTCGCGATCAATACCTTCGCCCAGGCCGGCAAGACGGCGATCTGGGCCCGCGCCGTCGACGCGGCGGCGGCGGCCGGCGCCGATGCGATCATTGCCGCCGATATGGCGGTGCTCGGCCGGGCCGCCTCGCACCATCCCGATCTGCGGCTTCATCTCTCGGTCCAGGCCGCTGCCGGGACGCCGGAAGCGATTCGCTTCTATGCCGAACGCTTTGGCGTCCAGCGCGTCGTGCTGCCGCGCATTCTCTCCATCCCGGAAATCAAGGCCCTGATCGGCGAGATCGATATCGAGGTCGAGGTCTTCGCCTTTGGCGGGCTGTGTGTGATGACCGAGGGACGGTGCGATCTGTCCTCCTATGTCACCGGCCGTTCGCCCAATCTCGACGGCGTCTGCTCGCCGCCAGAAGCTGTGAGCTATTCGCGCCAGGACGGCAGCCGCTCGGTCGCGCTGGGTGGATTGACGATTGACCGCAAGGCGGACGGCGAGCCACTGGGCTATCCGACCCTGTGCAAGGGCCGATTCATGGCGGGCGGGCAGACGGGACATCTGTTCGAGGATCCGGTCAGTCTCAATACGATCGATGTCCTGCCGCAATTGCGCGATGCCGGGGTGAGGGCGCTGAAGATCGAAGGCCGTCAGCGTGGCAAGGCCTATGTCGAGGCCGTGACGCGGCAATTCCGGCAGGCGATTGACGGGCTTGGAAAGACCGGCGGACCGGCGGCGCCGGAGGGCGCGGCGGCGAGGGCGGCGACGGGCGTGACGCTGCTCGATACCCTGGCGGAAGGTCAGCGCGGCACGGTGGGCGCGTACAGGAAGACATGGCGATGAACCCGACCCCGATATCCCTGAGCCTGGGACCGCTCTATTTCAACTGGCCCTCGGCGCAATTGCTGGATTTCTATGCCCGCATCGCCGATGAATGCCCGGTCGATCGCGTCTATCTCGGCGAGATTGTGTGCGGCAAGCGTGGCCCGCTGACCCAGGCCGCCATCGCGAGCGCTGCGGACCGGCTCGAGCGAGCCGGCAAGACGGTCATCTGGTCGACCCTGATCTCCCCGGTCAATCGCCGCGAACGGCGTCTGACCGAAGACCTGGTCCGCGATGGCGAACATGTCGAACTGAATGATTTTGGCGGTCTGGCCAGCCGCGGCGGGCGCGCCTTCACCGCCGGCCCCTTCCTCAATGTCTATAATGAGGACACGGCGCTGATGTTGAAGGCCATGGGGTGCACGCGCTGGTGCCCGCCGGTCGAGCTGTCTCTGCAGGCAATCTCGACGATCGCGGAACTCTGCCCGGGTCTGGAGATTGAATTGTTCGGCTTTGGCCGCCTGCCACTGGCCCATTCCGGCCGCTGCTATCATGCGCGCCAGCACAAGCTGAACCGGGATAGCTGCCGCTATGTCTGCGAACAGGACCCCGATGGCTGCCGCGTCTCGACGCTCGATGGCACCGGTTTCCTCGCCTTCAACGGGGTGCAGACCCTGTCGGACGGCCTGCAGCTGTGCACCGAAACGGCGCAAAGCCTGCGCCCTGCGGGGATTTCGGCGCTGCGCCTGTCGCCGCACAGTGTCGGCATGGTCGAGGTCGCCAACGCGATGCGCGGATTTCTCGACGGCGCGATTGATGCGGCTGACATGGTCGAGACGGTGCGCACCTCGACCCTGCCATTGCCGCTGGTCAATGGCTATCTGGCCGGAAAGGCGGGGCGGGAATGGACGATGGTGTAAACGAGGCCGGACTCGACGCGGTCCGGTTGAAGATCGACCGGGTCGACCGGCAATTGGTTCGCCTGCTGGCGGCGCGCAAGGATCTGGTCGAGACCGCCGCACGGATCAAGCGCTATCCACGCTATGTCGTCGATGCCGATCGCAATGAGGCGGTGCTTGAGAATGTGCGCCGCTGCGCGGCAGAGTTTGGATTGCCACAGGCCTTTGCCGAGCGGGTCTGGCGTTTCCAGACCGAATTATGGATCCGCCACCAGCTCGACCTGATGGTCCGCGAGAGCGGCGAGATCCCCTATGCCGGCAATATGTCGGCATCGCGCGAACAGGGTCTGCGGACGCGATGAGCCGAATGCGGTTTTTGCCGGTTAAATCGGAAGCTTACCGGACATAGCTCGCGCCATTGATATCGATGCAGCTGCCCGTCGCGCTCTGGCAGGCCCCGGAGGCGAGGAAGGCGCACATCGCGGCGATCTCTTCGGGTTCGGCCATGCGCCCGATCGGAATTTCCGAATGGGCGGCGGCGACACCGGCGGCATTTTGCGGTGCCATGCGGGTATTGATCCAGCCGGGGGTGAGGGCATAGGCGTAGATCGAATCCGGCCCCCACTGGCGCGCCAGCGTCTTGGTCAGTGAGAGCAGGCCCGCTTTGGAGGCGCCATAGGCGATATGGTCGCGATCCTCGCCGCGATAGCCGGCGCGGCTGGAAATGTTGACGATCGAGCCGCCGCCGCGCTCCACCATGCCGGGAATGGCGGCGCGGCAGATATCGGCGACGGCCATCAGATTGACCTGCAGAATACCGGCCCAGCCCGCTTCCCATTCGGCATCGGTGGCCTCGAAGGGGGTGGCCCAGTGAATGCCGGCATTATTGATGATGGTGTCGAGCTTGCCGCCGGCCAGATGCTGGGCGGCCTCGACCAGGTCGCGCCCGGCGCCGGGCATAGACAGATCGGCCTGCACGGCGCCCAGCACCCTCGGTCCGATCTCGCGCACCGCCAGATCGGCATCGGCCATATTGGCATTGCCGTGCAGCACCACTTCGGCGCCCTGTTCGGCAAACAGTTTCGCCGCCGCCAGGCCGACGCCATGGCTGGAGCCGGTGATCAGGGCGCGTTTGCCGGAGAGTGGGAGATACATGATCAATGTCCTGTTGCGGCTTCACTGCAGGAGCTAACCCAACTCGCCGGGACTGCCAAGGGGAGCGTTGCTTGCCGCGGGGTGGGCGTGGAGGCCGCGGCCGATCCCGGAGTCACAGAGGTTTCGTAGGAGCCGACCCGCGGCTGGACCCGGAGCCGGCCTTGTGAATCTCAGGCGGCGCCGGTGGCGGTCAGGAACTCATTCATCTTCGACTTCAACTCATCGAGTTGGACCTGGACCGCAGCGGTGGACCGGGTGACGGACTGGGCCAGCTCGGCCGCGTTCAAACCCTGGTCTTCCGCCGGGTCGGGATTGGCGAGCTGACCGGCGGCCTGATTGAGTGACCCCATTGCCGTATCGAGTTCCGACATGGAGTGCGTGAAGGCCTGCCGGAAGGCGTTCGAGAATTTCAATCGGGACAAGCGGGCCCTGGACTGTTCGGCTTCGGAATAACTGGTGAGGGCGACCCCGATATCGAGCAGGGCAGCCCGCGTCAGGGCATCAATAACGATGTCCGGCGACTGGCTCGCTCGATGTCCCTTGCGGCCGGCGCCGCCATCAAGCTGGCTGGCATCGCGCAACAGCGCGGACAATACGGCCGCATAACCGGTCAGGAAGGCGTGCGGCTCGAGGCCGATGGAGCAATGAACCGTGCCGATGCGCTTCGCCGATTCCAGATAGGTCTCGTCGAACAGTCCGGACAGCAGCGTTCTCCAGTGCTCGTATTGCTTCTGGCGGACATGGCTGAGCTGCTCGACATCATCAAAGAATGCCGAGAGATCGGGATTATCCGCGATCGTGGTGTAGAGCTCGAGCAGGGCCTGCTTCAGGCGGGGCGCACTCTCATGCCCCCATCGATCCATTTCCTCGGAGGCTTCCGGCGTCAGCCCCATCGCGTCGACCAGGCGACGAAATTCAACAAAATCCACAGAGATGCCCCCGCTGTCCACACCGGCCGCCGGGATCGACTCACAGGTCAATCCGCACCGGATAACGTTCAAGTGTTTGGGGGTGTCGTCAATTGCAGATTGTGACGGGTCAGCTCATCTGTTTTTTCGACACGGTCTCGTAGAACTTTCCGTAAGGCGGCGCGAGCAGGCGGGACGGGTGCCATTTGCCGGTCGCAAAGACCGAGCGCTCATGGGTGAAGGTCAGGAAACCGGCCTCGCCATGATAGCTGCCCTGACCGGACGCGCCGATCCCGCCAAAGGGCAGGTCCGGTACCGAGAGGTGCAGAAGATTGGTGTTGATGCCCACGCCGCCGGACTGGCTCTGGTCGAGAATGCGCGTCGCCATCTCCTTGTCGGTCGAATAGACATAGAGGGCGAGCGGATGATCATGATCCGCGACATAATTGGTCGCCGCATCGATCTCGCTATAGCCGACCACCGGCAGAAGCGGGCCGAAGATTTCCTCGGTCATCACTTTGGAATCGGCGGGCGGATTGAGGATTACCGTCGGCGGGATCTTGCGCGCCGCCTGGGCGGCCTGGGCGTCGTGCTCGGCCTGCAGGATTTCGGCTCCGCCGGCGCGGGCTTCCTCGATCATGCCGGTCAGGCGCTCATAATGCCGGTCCGAGACGATGGCGGTATAGGCATCGTCGCTGGAGGATTCAGGGAATTCATGCTCGGCGATCTTGATGATGGCTTCGCCCATGGCGCGTTCCTCGCCATTGGGCACCATCACATAATCGGGCGCGACGCAGGTCTGGCCGGCATTGAGGAATTTGCCCCAGCCGATGGATTTCGCAGCGCTGAGCTTGGGATAGCCCGGGGTGACGATGGCTGGCGACTTGCCGCCAAGCTCGAGTGTGACGGGCACAAGATTTTCAGCGGCCGCCATCGCAACGAGGCGCCCGACCTGGGTCGAACCGGTGTAGAAGAGATGGTCGAATTTGAGCCGTGAGAAGGCCTCGCCGACGGCCGGACCGCCGGTGATGACGCAGACATGGTCTTCCTCGAAGGCTTCGCCGATCAGGCGTTTCATCAGCTCGGCCGTGGCCGGGGTCAGTTCGGAGGGCTTGATCATGGCGCGGCAACCGGCGCCGAGAGCGGCCACCAGCGGTGCCATGGCGAGCTGGAAGGGGTAGTTCCACGGCGAGACAATGCCGACCACGCCCTTGGGCTCGCGGCGGATGGTCGCCTTGCCGGGCATCAGCGTCATCGGCACACCGACGGAGCGTGTCTTGGCCCATTTGCCGATGTGCTTGGCGGTGTGATCCGCGTCCTGGATGACGAAGGCGATCTCGGCGATGACGCTTTCCTGCCTGGCACGATTGCCGAAATCACGGCTGATCGCTTCGCAGATTGCATCGCTATTCTTGCGGCACAGATCGGCAATGCGGGCCAGATCGGCCTTGCGCAGATCGATCGGCCGGTGACGTTCATGGCGAAACGCGTCGCGCTGGGTGGCGAGCAGGGATTTCATGCGTTCGATCTGCTTGGCTTCGGCTTCGCTCATGGCGGCCTCCTGATTTCGTCTGGGTTCGACGGGCGAACTCAGGCCGTGTTGTTGTCTTGCGCGATCATGTCGCCGGCGCGGGTGGCGATCATGATCGTTGGCGCATTCGTATTGCCGCCGACCAGGCGCGGCATCACGGACGCATCAACGACGCGCAGCCCGGCGACACCCCTGACGCGGCAACGGCTGTCTGTGACCGCCATTTCGCCCGATCCCATCGCGCAGGTCGAGGTCGGATGATACAGGGTTTCGGCGCGCTTTCGAACATCATCCTTGAGGCCGTTGAGCGTTGTCACCTCGGCGCCGGGCCAGCGTTCTGACTTGCGATCATAATCAAAGGCCGGTGAGGCGAGGATCTCGCGCACCTTGGACAGACCATCGGCGAGCACGTCGAGATCGAATTCATCCTCGAGATAGTTCGGCTGAATGGCCGGATGTTCATAGGGGTCAGTCGATTTGAGCGTGATCTCGCCGCGGCTCTTCGGATAGAGCTGGCAGGCATGCAGCGTGACGCCATGACCGGTGGCCTTCTCGATTCCGTGCGGATTGGAGATGGCCGGGATGAAGACCAGTTGCAGATCCGGCAGATCGCCGGCGAAGGCAGACTTGATGAAGGCGCCGCCCTGTACCGGATTGACGGTGAAGGGGCCGTCGCCGGCCAGTGCCCAGCGCGCCACCATATACATGTGGTGCGGCAGGGAGCGCAGGGAATTGCCGATCGAGGTCGAGGATTTGGTCCAGAGCTGGGCCGTGATGTCGAGATGGTCCTGCAAATTCTTGCCGACGCCGGGCAGGTCGGATTCGACACTGATGCCCATGGCGCGCAACTCATCGGCGGGCCCGACGCCGGAGAGCAGCAGGGTTTGCGGTGAATTGATCGCACCGCCCGACAGGATGATCTCCTTGCGCGCGGTGAGGGTGGTGGTGACGCCATCAATGTCGACTTCGACACCAGTGGCACGGCCACCCTCGATGATCACGCGGCGGACCATTGCCTTTGTGGTGACGCTGCAATTCTCGCGTTCCAGGGCCGGGCGCAGGAAAGCGTCGGCGGCGGAACAGCGCTTATGACCCTTCTGCGTCACCTGATAGGGGCCGAAGCCTTCCTGGGTCGGGCCGTTGAAGTCGGAATTGCGCTTGTATTGCAGCTCGTCACCGGCCTTGAAGAAGGCCTCGGTCAGTGGATTGAGCGGCGCAATATCCTGGACCCAGAGCGGGCCGTCGGTGCCGTGAAGCTCGCTGGCACCGCGAGTCTGGTGCTCGACTTCCTTGAAGGCGGGCAGGGCATTGGCCCAGTTCCAGCCTTGCGCCCCGTAGACGCTTTCCCATTCGTCGAAATTCTCATGCGCCCCGCGCATATAATGCATCGCATTGATCGAGGAGGAGCCACCCAGGGTCTTGCCGCGCGGCCAGAGCAGTTTGCGGTCGTGCAAATGCTTTTGCTCCTCGGTCCAATAGCCCCAGTTGAAGGCTTCGCCGGTGACCGCGAATTGAAGCAGCATCGGTGTGCGAATGATGGGGCTGTCGTCCGAGCCACCAGCCTCGAGCACACAGACCGAGACGGACGGATCGCGCGACAGGCGTTCCGCGACCGTACAGCCGGCCGAACCGGCGCCGCAGATGATGTAGTCGTAACGGGTCTCACTCATTGCCGGTCTCCGTGATGTCGGCAGCGGCTGGCGCCGGTTGGTCTGCGGCGGGGGCTTCGACGGGAGCCCCAGTGAGCGGATCGCCATAATGGGCGGCGAGGGCGCGCATGGCAGAAATCGATTCTGCGGTACGCCCGGTCCAGGCCGGATCCGCGGCGGTGCGTGCGATCACGATATTGCGGCGCTCATCGACCCATACATATTGTCCGTAGACACCGGCCATGAAGTATTCGCCATCATGGTTCTCGGGCACCCAGAAATGCAGGCCATAGCCGCGATGCGGATAGACCGAAGCCGGGCCGGCCTCCTGGAAGGGCGCATTCGGGCGTGTCGCCATTGTCACCCAGCCCTCGGGCAGCAGGCGCTGGCCCTCCCAGACACCGTCCTGCAGGTAGAACTGGCCCATCCGGGCATAGTCCTCGACGCGGGCATTGAGGCAGCAATAGCCGATCGCCATGCCGTTATCGCCCTGGATATTCTGGTTCCAGGACGCATCGCCCGTCATACCGAGCGGCCGCCAGATCTTGGTCTCGACGATTTGCGCCAGCGGCGCATTGTAGACGCCGCGAACGACCGCCGAGAGCACCTGGGTATTGGCGCTGACATAGTGCAGGTCCTGGCCGGCGGGGCGGTCACGTTCAATCGCAGCCACCAGCGTGTCGATATTCTGGCCATAGATATTGGCACCGAGGAAGAGGCGGCGGATGTCGGAACCCGGTGCGTTGTAATCTTCCTCGAAATCGACCCCTGCCGACATCATCAGCAGATGGCGCAGCGTGGTCTGCCCGTAGGCTGTGCCGGCATATTGCGGCGCAAACATTTCAGCGGTCTGGTCGAGACTGCCGATATGGCCGTCCTGCATCGCCATCGCGATCAGGGTCGCGACAAAGCTCTTGCCGACCGACCAGCTGGTGTGCCGGGTCTCGGCCGTGGCGTCGAGCCGGTACTCCTCATGCACAACAACGCCATCATGAAGGACGATCAGGCCGGTGGCATCTGAGTCTGCTTGCCAGGCCTCGATCGTGCGCATCTGGCCGTCGAACTCGAATCCGACGTCGTCATTGCGGGTGTTCCGCGCCAGGGGAATCGCAGAATCCTGAGCAGAAATCGTCCTGTAGGGGAAAATATCGTCCATATCGCGAAAAGTGGGCACGAGCTGGTCCGGCTGGGTGGCGGCCTGGATTTCGGCCGGTGAGTACTCGGACCAGGGCCGGTAATACCAGCCAGCGGCGATCACTGTCAGGGTCGCGATAATCGCTCCCAAGCCCATGAAAAATCTTTTCATTTCTCTCCCCAGAGTCAGTAAATTGAACGCTGTTCACTTCGCAGCCTAGCAGAGTCCGGTCAGGATGAAAGAGGCGCAGGAACGCGAAAAGGTAAATTGGTAAGTGCGGTATGCTTGCATCATGTCACAACCTTTTTCGCCAGGATCGGAAAAACGGGCTGACAGCTCGCGCCGGGAATGCTCAAATGGGCCTAGATACGCGGATCGGTTGGTTAAAAAAAACCGCGTCTTAAGGGGAGAAAAATTCACATGAAAATATTCTCAAAAGCGGCCGTCATGGGCACGACCGCCATTCTTAGCGGATTGATTGCCGCATCCGGCGCGCTCGCGCAGGTCGAAACGATCACCGTCACGGCGCAAAAGCGCGAACAGACGCTGCAGGACACGCCGGTTTCGGTTGCTGTCGTCACCGGCGAGCAAATCGAACAGTCGCAAATTCGCGATGCGGCCGATCTGCAGATGCTGGTGCCTTCGCTGCGCGTTTCTGAATTCGCGACCTCGACCAATACGGAGTTCAATCTTCGTGGTATCGGGACATCGAGCTTCAACCCGGGCCTCGAGCCTTCGGTTGGTGTCTTCATCGATGGCGTCTACCGCCCGCGTTCCGGCTCGGCGATCAATGATCTGCTGTCGGTTGAACGCGTCGAAGTTATCCGCGGTCCTCAGTCGACCCTGTTTGGCCGCAATACGCCGGCGGGTGTCGTCAGCATCCTGACCCAGAAGCCTGAATACGAGTTCGGTTATACCGGCGAAGTGACGATCGGCAATTTCGGCTCGCGCATCCTGCGCGGCACCGTGACCGGCCCGTTGTCTGACAGCATGGCCTTCCGTCTCGACGCCACGACGCACACCAATGACGGCTACATGACCGCTGAAGATGGCCGCGCCATCAATAACCGCGATCGTCAAAGCTATCGGGGTCAGCTGTTGTGGAATCCGGGCGACAATACAGAAGTTCGTGTGATCGCCGATTTCGGCACGATCGACGAAAACTGCTGTGCTGCACCGTTTGCCTATTATGACCCGATCGACCTGGGTGCCATTGTGGGGCTTGGCGGCACCGCCGTACCGGCCGATCCGCATGGTGGCCGGATCGCAATCGATGGTGATCTGAACACCGTGCTGGATACCTCCGGCATCTCCTTCCAGGTCGATCACGATTTCGACGCCTTCACGCTGACCAGCATCACGGCCTGGCGCAATTACGACGAAGACCAGAATTTCGACGCCGACTTCTCGGATCTCGACCTGGTCAGCGATCGTCATATCCAGAACCAGTATGACAGCTTCACCCAGGAATTCCGCCTGACCTCGACCGGCGATAACACCATCGACTGGATGCTGGGCGGCTTCTATTACGACAACCAGCTGCATTTCCGGAATTCGACGCCCTACGGTGCGGATGCACGGAACTTCTTTGATGCCGCATCGGCACCAAGCGTCGCGGCACTGGTTTCCAGCCTCGGTCTGCCAGCTGGCACCGGCGGCATCTCGCTGCTGGAATTCTTCCTCGACATGAATGAGGGCGCCGGCGTCGGCAATTTCGTACCGCTGGCTTCGGGCAGCGCGGCCCTGCCAACGACGCCTGCCGAGGGCTTCATCGACACCACTCATGGCCTGATTTCGGAAGATTATCAGTATGACACCGAAGCCTGGTCCATCTTTGGCCAGCTCGATTTCAACGTCACAGACAACTTCACGGTAACGGTTGGTGGCCGTTATTCGAACGAAGACAAGACGATGGTCACCCAGATCAATCAGCCGGATCCGATGTCGGCATTCAGCTTCCTTGATCTGGCCCAGGATCTGCGCCTGGTCGCACCGGGCTTCTGTAATCCGGGCCTCTTCCCGGTCATCGGCGGCGATGCCTGCGCCTATCTGGTGCCGGTCGTCCTGCTCGGCCAGGGCGCGACGCATTACCCGGATCCTCTGGGTGGCGCGCCGATCCCGATCGACCCGACCTCGCCACTGCCATCCTATCTGGCAGGTACGGCCTTCAACCCACTGCTCGGCTTTTCAGCCTTCCAGAACTGGGAACCCGTCAACGCAGCTGACTTCCCGACTTCGCGTAACGACACCAATTTCTCGGGCAATATCATCATGTCCTATGATGTGTCGGATACGCTGAACGTCTATGCCAGCTATGCCACGGGCTTCAAGCCAGGTGGTTTCAACGTCTCGACCAATGCGGCCTTCACCGGCGTGTTCGAGTTTGAGGAAGAGACCTCCAGCTCGTTCGAAATTGGTATGAAGGGCGCTCTGTTCGACAACCACTTCGCCTATGCGGTGGCCCTGTTTGATCAGGAAATCGAAGGCTTCCAGACCAATAACTTCGTTGGTAATGGCTTCGCCCTCGAGAATGCCGGCTCGATCCAGGTCTCCGGTCTCGAGTTCGAAGGCACCTGGGCACCGACCCCGGGCCTGGTCTTCACCGGTGGCTTCACCTACCTGTTCGAGAGCAAGTATGGCGACTATCAGTTCGCACCTTGCCCCGATGGCTTTAACGGCGTCGGCGTCTGGGATGCGGGTGATCCGGACTTCGCACTTTGCGAAGTCGGTGCCGAGCGTACCAACACTGCTGGCGTAACGGCCCTGTTCAACGACCTGACCGGTCGTGATCGCGGCAATTCCGAATTCGTCGGATCGATCACCGGTACCTACACCTGGGCCGTTGCCGACACGATGGAAGCCTTTGTTCGCGCCGAAGCGACCAATATCTCCAGCTTCGGTCTCATGACCTCGCAGGATCCGCGTACCTTTGCCAACCAGGATGGTTTCACCATGGTCAATGGCAGCTTCGGTATCGGTGCCGATGATGGCCGTTGGGGTCTCCAGTTCTGGGGACGCAACCTGTTTGAACAGGAATACGTCAAGGGTGCCTTCCCGTCGGTCGGTTACCTGGGAAGCAGCGTCAATGCTTATCCTGGCGATCCACGGACCTACGGTGTGACCCTGCGTATCCGCGGGTAAACAGCGTTCAATTTTCGCTTTGAATGGGGGCGAAGGCTGTATAGCCTTCGCCCTTATTCGTTGTGGGAGACGCTGATGCTGTTTGTCTGGGTCATGTTGGGGTCATTCGTCGGGATTTCCGCGATGGTCGCCCTGAATGTCGTCTTGCGCCTCGGGGAGCCGGCCCGATTGAGTAGCCTGGACGAAGCGGTCGAGCGGCTCGACACTGATGCGGTCGGCTTCCAGGCCGGTCCCGGCGTGCTGGCCCAGGCCGGCAGCGCCGCCCTGGTCGAGGAAAATGGGGGGCAGCGGATAGGTTTGCTCAAGGCGAAGGGCGATGAGTTTGTCATCCGCTATATCGAGCCAGGCATGGTGCGTGCTGCCCGGCTGGCCGAGGATGCCCGTCTGACCATTCGCCTCAATGATTTCACCTTTCCGCCATTCACCATGGCGTTTGCCGATGCCGGCGAGGCCCGAATATGGGCCGACAAGCTCAACGCAATGCAGGAGTAGATGATGGACGTCCCGGCCTTTGTAGAGACCTTTAACCCCATCTATTACGCGATCCCGCTTTTCGTGATTCTGGTCTGCATCGAGATGCTGCACGCGAAACGGACGGGCTCGGCCCGTTTCGAGGCGCGCGACAGCTTTTCCAGCCTGGCCATGGGATTCGGTAATTCCATCTCTGGCGTATTGCTTGGCGGGATTGTCACCGCCTGGGCGATGTTCATCTACCAGTTCCGCATCTTCGATATCGGCTTTCCCTGGTGGATCTGGCCGGTCGCCTTCGTGCTGGATGATTTCATCTATTACTGGGTCCACCGCCTGGGTCACACTGTGCGCTGGTTCTGGGCCGACCATATCGTCCATCATTCCTCACAGCACTATAATCTGACCACGGCCCTGCGGCAGTCCTGGCTCAGCCCGCTGACGTTGAAATTCCTCTGGCTCGGATCGGTGATGATCCTGCTCGGTTTCCATCCGCTCGTGATCGGCATCGTGTCGGGCTTCAACCTGATCTATCAATTCTGGTTCCATACCGAGGCGATCAAGAAAATGCCGGCCTGGTTCGAGGCCGTCATGAACACGCCCTCGCACCATCGCGTGCATCACGCGACCAACCCGATCTACCTCGATCGCAATTTCGCCGGTGTCTTCATCGTCTGGGACAAGATATTCGGAACCTTCCAGCCCGAGCTGGAGGAGGAGAAATGCCGTTATGGCATCATCCATAATATCGACACCCACAACCCGTTCAAAATCGCGATCCATGAATGGCTGGCGGTTTTCCGGGATATGCGTCATGCCAAATCGCTGAAGGACGCGATGATGTATCTGCTGGCGCCGCCAGGCTGGACGCCAGATGGCTCTCGCGCGACCTCGAAGCAGATCAAGGCGCGTTGGCTGGCCCGGACAGGCGGCGCAACGCAATCTGAGGCCAGCGCGGATTCCACAACAGCCCCGGCCGCCGCGTCCCAGACGGCGGCGGAGTAGGGGATTGCTCATTACATTTTTCGCAAACCGCTTGCCTTCCGCGAAAAATTGACTGATGTTGGGGAAGTGAACGTTGTTCACCTGTAGATTTCTGGCCATACCTGGGGAGGTTCAACGCCATGGGAACGCTGCGCGAGCTGTATCCGATTCCGAATATCGACAAGTCGTGGTCCGTGCCACAGGACTTCACCACCCTGTTTGACTGGGACTATGATGAAGGGCGCACGACGCTCATGCATCTCTACCAGAAGGGCAAGGACATGCAGTGGGATGCGGTCAACCGCATCGACTGGACCCAGGAACTCGACTTCGAAAATCCCATGCAAATGCCCGAAGAGGCCAATGCGATTTTCGGCTCCCCGATGTGGGACAAGATGAACAAGTCGGAGAAGCGCGAATTCCGCCGCCACTCCCAGGCCTGGAACATCTCCCAATTCATGCAGGGCGAGCAGGCTGCGCTGATCTGTGCCGCCAAGATCGTGCAGCAGGTTCCCGATCTCGACGCCAAATTCTATGCCTCCACCCAGGTGATGGACGAGGCGCGCCATGTCGAGGCCTACAAGAATCTCCTGACTAAGTTCGGTGTCGCCTATCCGATGACCGCGCCGCTGCAGCAGCTGATCGACCAGGCTCTGCGCGACAGCCGTTGGGACATGACCTATCTGGCGATGCAGGTCGTTATTGAAGGCCTGGCTCTGGCCGCCTTCGGCACGATCCGCGATGTCGCCCAGAACCCGCTGGCCCGCATGGTCAACGCCTATGTGATGGAAGACGAAGCGCGCCATGTCGCCTTCGGCCGTCTGTCGCTGCGCGATTATTATCCGACCCTCACCGATGCCGAGCGCGATGAGCGCGAGGAATTCCTCGTCGAGGCCTGTTATCTGATGCGTGACCGCTTCCAGGCGCGTGAAGTGTTCGAAGTGATGGGCCTGCCCGTCGATGAATGCGTCAAATACGTCGAGCAATCGGCCACGATGCAGCTGTTCCGGACCTTCCTGTTCCAGCGCATCGTGCCAATCGTCAAGGATATCGGTCTTTGGGGGCCGCGCATCCAGAAGGCCTATGTCGATATGGGCGTGATGCACTTCTCCGAACTCGATCTCGACGAGCTCTCCTCCCAGGATGAGAAAATCGCCGCCGAGTTCGACGAGCAGAACCAGGATGTGCGTACGGCCTATGTCCAGTCCGTTGCCGGACATGCCGAGTAAGACCTGATAACGCCGCTGGCCTCGCCCGAGGGGCAGGCCAGCGGTGCCAGTCTTCTAGTCGCAATCACGGGTCGGGTTATCCCGCGTGATGGCGCAAATCATCATTCCACCATTTTCCGCGCCATAGGTCGCGACCAGGCGTTCGCGCAGGGTTGCCCACTTGTCGGCGCTGTCTTCGATCGCAGCCTCGACGCTGCGGCGGAAATTCTCGCCCAGGGCGCCACGTTCACTTGTGCCGGCGCCGATCTGCGGGTCGATCACACCGGTATCCTTGGCCAGGTTGAGGTGGCGCACCCGGTGCTCGCCCTCATCGCCATAGAAGCAGCCACGCTCCTCGCCGAGGAAGGATTCATTGTCGAAACAACCCGAAATCAGCCCGGCCGGGAAGGCCGGGTTGGCGTTGCGCAGGTCAAGCCAGGGTGAGCGGCCGGAATGGCCCAGGCCGGGCGGGTTTTCGGCGCCGACCGGCAGGCCCGAATCGGGTCGGTCGACCCAGTTGGAATGGGAATAGAAATCCTGGCTGGCATGCAGGATCAGGCCGAGATGGGCGAGCACATTGCACTTGGCGCGGCCATGTTCGCTGCCGGCATAGACGCAATCGATATAGCTCGGGATCTGGCTGCCGCGGATATCACCATCCTCATCGAGCAGATCGGCGGCATCGAGCACGGCATGGTCGAGATTGGACATCATTTGCGTCCGGCACTCGGTCAGTGACGCCTCGGCCTCGGCGGCGCTGCGCGGATAGCCCGGCACATCGAGATAATCACCGGCGCTGCAGTGGGCGTGCGAGGTCAGCATGCCGCGGCCCCGGTCCGGTGCCCCAACGGCGCCGAATGAGCCTTCCTCGCCGGCCAGGCTGTCGAGCGTATCGGACTGGAAGCAGTCATCGGCCGCGCGCAAGCCATCGCAGGCGAGGGCGTGGCGGGTGATCCGCGCGTGTTCGGCATTCTGGCCCATGGCGCGCACCGTGCCATAGGCATGAGTGGCGATCGGCACCAGACCGGCAAGGGCGAGGGTGGTCGCCGCCAGCAATGCGGCACGATGGCGGGGTTGTGTGAGTGTCATGGTCTGTCCTTGCCTGGCAAAGCCCCCGCATCACCCGGCGGCCAGTAAGTGGCAACCCTCTAGGTATCAAAAGGAAAAGTCACGGCAAAACAGCCCAATACGCTATCAGGGCCGCAGCCGTTCAGTCCTCGCCAAAGGAGTAGGGCGAGGCGCGCAGCTGATGCAGATCCATGTGAAGCTTGCGATTGAGCGGCGGGAAGGCGCGCTGGGCGCAATCCTCGCGCTCGCACAGGCGGCAGGCAATGCCGACCGGCTGCACACGGCTGCCCTCCAGCCCGTCGGCATGGACGATCTTCTCGGCATGGGCCCAGTCACAACCCAGCGCGATCGCATGGATGACCGGGCGCTGGCCGATCGGGGCCGCGCTGACCTGACCGCGGGCGATCGAGAGATTGCGCTTGCCATCGGGTAGTTCGAAGGCCTGCACCAGCAGACGTTCGGGCTGGCCCAGCGCATCATACAGATTCCATTTCGGGCAGCCGCCGCCCGAGCGCGCAAACGGCATGATGCCGCCGCCAAAGCGTTTCGAGACATTGCCGGCCTGGTCGACCCGGATCATGAAAAAGGGCAGGCCGCGTGCGCCCGGACGCTGCAGCGTGGTGAGGCGGTGGCAGACCTGTTCGAAACTGACCTCGAAACGGCGCTGCAGCCGGTCGACATCATAGCGCGTCGCCTCGGCGGTCTTGAGCATTTCGGCATAGGGCATGTGGACCGCGCCGGCGAAATAATTGGCGAGGCCGATGCGGTAGAGCTTGCGCGCTTCATCGGAGGGCAGGCTGGCGCTGTCGCACAGCGCATCGAGCGTGTCGCCCAGTTCAAGCGAGGCGAGCACCACGGCCATGTTGAATGAGCGCGAGCCGGGGGCCAGGGCTTCGGAGAGAAGGAGGCGGCGGCCATGGAAGTCGAGCCGGCGCCGGGCGCCCGCCATGATGGTTTCGTCGAGAATGCGCACCGCAAATCCGTGCCGCTCCTGCAAATGCCGGGAGAGGGCGCTCTCGCACAAGCGTGGCCGGATGCCGGCCTGGTCGATCAGGGCTTCAGCCGCCTCTTCCAGTTCGGGAAAATGATTATGCCGCGCATCAAGGGCATCGCGCACGCTTTCCAGCACCGCGCCGGGGCCGCCATGGGCGGCGCCGGGGCCGGACATGCGGCTGGCCAGGTCGGCGGTGGCGGCACTGGTCTCGCGATAGGATTGGTAGAGCCGGGCAAAGGCTTCAGCGACGCGCGGATGCGCCTCGCTGAGCTCATTGAGTTCGATCCGGTCAAGCTCCATGCTGGCGAGCAGCGGGTCGGAGGCCGCCTCGCGCAGATCGGCCAGTAATTGCTTGTCGGACTCCTGGGCAAAGGCGCGCACATCGACATCGAAGGCATCGGCCAGGGAGAGCAGGACGCGCGCCGTCACCGGGCGTTGATTGCGTTCAAGCAGATTGAGATAGCTGGCGGAGAGGCCAAGCGCCGTCGCAGCCTCGGCCTGGGTCATGCCGCGTTCGCGCCGCAGGCGGCGCAGGCGCGCGCCGGCAAAAATCTTCTCGAGGGGCTGTAAATCGCTCATGAGATGTACCAAAATTTACAAGATGACACTATGACAATGTAATTTGTATACACCGTGTCCGCTTTCTATGGAAGGCTTTATGGACAGGCTCTATTCCGTTTGACACCGTAAGGGTAATTCAACTCCCACAGTTATGGTGACAAAAATGACAAGCTTCAAAGATCTGGTTCCCGGTGCCGCTGCTGACCGTTTTGACGGTATCGAGCGCGGCTATGGCGTCGAGGACGTCCTCAAGCTGCGCGGTTCCGTGCAGGTCCGCAATACGCTCGCTGAACGCGGCGCCGAAAAGCTCTGGAGCCTGCTCAAGACCGAGCCCTATATCAACGCGCTTGGCGCCATGTCGGGCAATCAGGCGATGCAACAGGTCCGTGCCGGCCTGAAGGCGATCTATCTGTCCGGCTGGCAGGTTGCCGCCGACGCCAATGTCGCTGGTGCCATGTATCCGGATCAGTCGCTCTACCCGGCCAATTCCGGTCCCGAGCTGGCGCGCAAGATCAATCGTACCCTGCAGCGCGCCGACCAGGTCGAATTCTCCGAGGGCAAGGTGTCGCGCGACTGGTTCGCGCCGATCGTGGCGGATGCCGAAGCCGGCTTTGGCGGCCCGCTCAACTGTTTCGAGATCATGAAAGCCTATATCGAGGCGGGCGCTGCCGGCGTTCACTTCGAAGACCAGCTGGCTTCGGAGAAGAAGTGCGGCCATCTGGGCGGCAAGGTCCTGATCCCGACCCAGGCGCATGAGCGCAATCTGATTGCTGCGCGTCTTGCGGCCGATGTGATGGGCGTGTCGACCATCACCGTCGCCCGCACTGATGCGGAAAGCGCCAAACTGCTCACCTCCGATATTGATGAGCGCGACCACCCCTTCATCGATTTCGAGGCCGGCCGCACGCCGGAAGGCTTCTACCGCATCAAGGACGGCGTCGGCGTCGATCATTGCATCGCGCGTTCGATCGAATACGGCAAATATGCCGACCTGCTGTGGTGGGAAACCTCGAAGCCGAATCTCGACGAGGCGCGCCGCTTCGCCGAAGCCGTGCAGAAGAAATATCCCGGCAAGATGATGGCCTATAATTGTTCGCCAAGCTTCAACTGGGAAGCCAATCTGGACAAGGAAACCATCGCCAAATACCAGCGCGAACTCGGCGCCATGGGCTATAAGTTCCAGTTCGTGACCCTGGCCGGCTTCCACAGCCTGAACCACTCCATGTTCGAGCTGGCCCGCGGCTACAAGGATCGTGGCATGGCGGCCTATTCCGAGCTGCAACAGGCAGAATTCGGTTCCGAAGCTGATGGTTACACCGCCACGCGTCACCAGCGCGAAGTCGGCACCGGCTATTTCGACCAGGTCTCCCTGGCCCTCACCGGCGGCACCTCCTCGACAACCGCCATGGGCGAGTCGACCGAGTCGTCACAGTTCGAAGCCGCCGAATAAGTCTCGGGCCCTCAGACCCGACGCGGGGTGCGCGCCCCAAACGCGTGCCCCGCACCTTTTTCTGCCGACAGGAGACAGCCATGACACAGATTACACCGAGCGGCGTTGAGATCCTGGGCCATCTTGAGCCGGGTTATCGCGATATCCTCAGCCATGAAGCGCTCGATTTCCTGGCCGGCCTGCACCGGCGCTTCGAGAAGCGTCGCCAATCCCTGCTGCGCCACCGTACCGAGCGCCAGGCCGAGCTGAATGTCGGCGCCTTGCTGATGTTCCCGCACGAGACCGCCGATATTCGCGCCAGTGAGTGGAAAGTCCGTCCGGCACCGGCCGATCTGCAAGATCGCCGGGTCGAGATCACCGGGCCGGTTGATCGCAAAATGGTCGTCAATGCGCTCAATTCCGGCGCCAAATGCTTCATGGCCGATTTCGAGGACGCGACCTCGCCGGTCTGGTCCAACCTGATCGAGGGCCAGATCAATCTGCGCGACGCCGTGCGCCGCGAGATCGATTATGTCGACGAGAAAAACGGCAAACGCTATTCCATCAATCAAGACGCCGCGGTGCTGATTGTCCGCCCGCGCGGCCTCCATCTCGAAGAGCGCAATCTCCGGATCAACGGTCAGGCCATCTCCGGAGCGCTGTTCGATTTCGGCCTCTATCTGTTCAATAACCACGCCGCCCTGAAAGAGCGTGGGACGGGGCCGTATTTCTACCTGCCCAAGATCGAGTCCCGTTTCGAGGCGCGGCTGTGGAGCCTGGTCTTCCAGCACGCCGAGGACGAGCTCGGTCTTGAGCGGGGCACGATCCGCGCCACCGTGCTGATCGAGACGCTGCCGGCCAGTTTCGAACTCGACGAGATCCTGTACGAGCTGCGCGGCAATATCGTCGCCCTCAATTGCGGTCGCTGGGATTATATCTTCAGCTATATCAAACGCCTGCAGGCACGCCCCGAACATGTCCTGCCGGACCGTTCGGCCGTGACCATGGCGACGCCCTTCATGGCGGCCTATTCCCGGCGCGTGGTCGCCGTGTGCCATCGCCGCGGTGCGCATGCGATGGGCGGCATGTCGGCCTTCATTCCGGTCAAGGGCGATGAAGCCGCCAATGATGCCGCGCTCGAAAAGGTCCGCCAGGACAAGCTGCGCGAAGTGAAGAACGGCCATGACGGCACCTGGGTGGCGCACCCGGATCTGGTCCCTGTGGCCATGGAAGTGTTCGACAAGCACATGCCGGAGGCCAACCAGATCGATTTCGTTGATGAATTGGCCATGCCGGTCACGACCCGCGACCTGCTGACGGCGCCGGCTGGTGACATCACCGATGCCGGGGTTGCCGACAATATCGATGTTGCCATCCGCTATGTCGCGGCCTGGCTGGGCGGACGCGGCGCGGTGCCGATTCGCAATCTGATGGAAGATGCGGCAACCGCCGAGATTGCCCGGGCCCAGCTCTGGCAGTGGCGCCGCTTCGACAAGTCGACCGTCGAGGGCACAGCCCTGACAGCTGACATGCTGGGGGCCAGGATTGAGGCGATCTGCAAGTCGATCCAGGCGGAAGTTGAAGGTCAGACCGAGCTGCAGGAGCGTATCGGCCAGGCCGCCGCGATCCTGAATGATCTGGTTCTGTCTGAGGAATTCGTCGAATTCCTCACCCTGCCAGCCTATGACGTGCTCACAGAAGGTCTCAAGAAATCGATGCGCCTGAAGGAGTTCGAGGACTAGACTCGCTCTTTCTGACACGACCATAAAAAAGACCGGCTGCGCCCTGCGGAGCCGGTCTTTTGCTGGGTGGGCAATGGCGTATTTACAGGCCGGTCAGGCCACCCGATCCCGGCATGCGATAGCCGCACATATCGGCCAGTTTCCAGCCGTCCGCGGTTTGCTCGAAACGGCAGCTGAGGAAGTCGCGCATGGCTGTACCATAGGGCGGCGGGGCGTCGGCCAGCGGCGTCGTGGCGGGTGGTGCGACGCGGCTGAAATTGGCCTGTGGGTAGACCAGGACCTGGCGCACGGTCTCCGTCGCGGCGATGCGCGGATCATCGATGATGCACAGCGGCGGTTGCGACAGCATGCCGACCAGTGTGCCTCCGGTCTCACCCGGTGCGCCCCAGACCCAGGCCCGGACCAGCGGATCACGGCGGATGAAGGCATTGCGCAGCGCGCTCGGTGCCAGCGTCTCGCTGACGGCGGTTTCGTTATGGCTGATGATGGCAGCGAAGGCCGCCATCTCATGGGCTTGTGGCGCGCGGCAGGCGGGCACGGTTTCGGTGGCGCAGGCGGCCAGCAGGCTGCTGGCGGCGACGGCAAGGACAACTACACGCTTCATCGGTTTTTCCGGTTCTCGATCAGGTCTTCAACAACGCTCGGGTCTGCGAGTGTAGACGTGTCTCCCAGATTGCCAAACTCGTTCTCCGCGATTTTGCGCAGAATGCGCCGCATGATCTTGCCAGAGCGGGTCTTTGGCAGGCCTGGAGCGAACTGGACCAGGTCCGGCGTGGCGATCGGGCCGATTTCCTGGCGGACCCATTGGCGCAGCATTTGCGCCGACTCTTCAGTCGGTATGATGCCAGCATTGAGCGTTACATAGCAGTAAATGCCCTGACCCTTGATATCGTGCGGATAGCCAACCACGGCAGCCTCGGCGACATCGGTATGCGCCACCAGCGCGCTTTCGATCTCGGCCGTACCGAGCCGGTGGCCGGAGACATTGAGGACGTCATCGACGCGGCCGGTGATCCACCAATAGCCGTCTTCATCGCGCCGGGCCCCGTCGCCGGTGAAATAGGCGCCGGGATAGGTGGCGAAATAGGTGTCGATAAAGCGCTGGTGATCGCCATAGATTGTTCGCGCCTGGCCGGGCCAGGAGCGCTGGATGATCAGATTGCCCTCGGCCGCGCCGGTATCGGGCAGGGGTTCGCCCTCATTGCTGACCAGCGCCGGCATGATGCCGAAGACCGGTTTGGTGGCGGAGCCGGGCTTGAGATCGGTCGCGCCGGGCAGGGGCGAAATCATCACGCCGCCGGTCTCCGTCTGCCACCAGGTATCGACGATCGGGCAGCGGCCATCGCCGACAACGCGATGATACCAGGTCCAGGCTTCCGGATTGATCGGTTCGCCCACCGAGCCGAGCAGGCGCAAGGAGGCCCGCGAGGTGCCCTGCACAGGCCCGTCGCCCTCGCGCATCAGGGCGCGGATGGCGGTCGGGGCCGTGTAGAAGATATTGACCTGGTGCTTGTCGACCACCTGCCAGAAGCGGTCCGGCCCGGGCCAGGTCGGGATGCCCTCGAACATCAGCGTCGTGGCGCCATTGGCCAGCGGTCCATAGAGAATATAGGTGTGGCCGGTGACCCAGCCGACATCGGCGGTGCACCAGTAGATCTCGCCGGGTTTGTAATCGAACACATATTCATGCGTCATCGCGGCCCAGACAAGATAGCCGCCCGTGGTGTGCAGCACGCCCTTGGGCTGGCCGGTCGAGCCGGAGGTGTAGAGAATGAAGAGCGGGTCCTCGGCATTCATCGGCTCGGGCGGGCAGGTTGCGGGCTGGCGCGCAATCAGGTCGTGATACCAGACATCGCGGGCCGGATCCCATTTCATCTTGCCGCCGGTGCGCTTGACGACAATGACCTGTCTGACGCCGGGCGCATGCTGCATGGCGCGGTCGACATTGGCCTTCAGCGGCGTCGCCCGGCCGCCGCGCATGCCTTCATCGGCGGTGATGACGATATCGCTGGCGCAATCATTGATCCGTCCTGCCAGCGCTTCCGGCGAGAAGCCGCCAAACACCACCGAATGCACCGCCCCGATCCGGGCGCAGGCCAGCATCGCATAGGCCGCTTCCGGGATCATCGGCATATAGATGGTGACGCGGTCACCCTTCTTCACGCCCAGTGATTTGAGCCCATTGGCGAGGCGGCAGACATGGTCGTGAAGCTCGCCATAGGTGATTTTGCTGCTGGCCGCCGGATCATCGCCCTCCCAGATGATGGCGGTATCATTGGCGCGCTCGGGCAGATGCCGGTCGATGCAATTGGCGCTGGCATTGAGCGTGCCGTCGGCGAACCAGCGGATATGCAGGTCATCCTTGTCCCAGGAGGTGTCCTCGACCTGGGTGAAGGGCGTCATCCAGTCCAGCCGTGCCGCTTCCTGGCGCCAGAAGGCATCCGGCTCCTCGACAGACAGCCGGTACATCTCGGAATAGCGTTCGGCATTGACGCGGGTTGAGCGCTTGCTGGTCTCGGTGACGGGATAGACGGTTTGATCCTGGGACGGCATGGGCGGGACTCCGGGCTGGGTCGCGGGTTATGCGATAGTTTACCCCATCAGATCGCCTGCGATAGGGGGCGAAATCACGCCTTGCCCCGGCACATTGGCAGCATGACCGGTAGAGCGCCGCTTCGCCTGGCGCTTCTGATCAGACTTGCAGACCCTCGGCCCGCAGCGTTGTGGCCGGGTCGAGGGTGCGCATGGCGGCATATTGCGACAGGAAGACCTCGCCGGTCAGTTCTTCCAGGAATCCGGCCGCGCCGAGCCGGTCGCTCACCGGGCCGATGACTTCCGACAGGTGGAGTTTCACATGCGCATGCTCGAGGCGCTGATTGATCGCGCGCAGGCTTTCCAGCGCACTGGCATCGACGAAATTCACGGCCGGAAACATCAGAACGAAATCGGTGACGCCGTCATTCTTGGCGATAATGTCGGCGACCAGTTCCTCGAGAAAACGCGCATTGGCGAAATACAATGCCCCGTCGACGCGCAGCGCATAGACATGCGGCGAGATGATCACTTCATGCCGGGCCGGATTGCGGAAATGATGCGTGCCCGGCACTTGCCCGACGCGCGTCCAGTGCGGCCGCATGGTGCGCCGGAGCGCGGCACCAACCGAGACGACCACACCAAGCGTCAGCCCGATCTCGACGCCGAGGAAGATCACGCCGAACAGGGTCAGGAATGCCGCCGCACCGTCGGCGGGCGCGTATTTCCACGCTTTCCAGAGGCCCGTAAAATCGGCCAGCCTGGCAACAGCGACGAGGATGGTTGCGGCCAGCGTCGCCTTGGGCAGGAAATGGAAGAGGGGGGTCAAAAAGACGGCCACAGCCAGGATGATGACGGCGGTGAAGACGCCGGCCAGCGGTGTCTGCGCCCCGGCCGCTTCATTGACCACCGAGCGGGCAAAACCGCCGGTGACCGGATAGCCGCCGGTCAGGGCGGCGGCGGCGTTGGCGGCGCCGAGGCCGAAGAGTTCGCGGTCCGGATTGACGCTTTCGCGGCGGCGCGCGGCGAGCGACTGGCCCACAGAGACACTTTCGACAAACCCGATCAGTGAGATCAGCGCTGCCGGTCCGATCAGGGCGCGCCAGATTGTGAGATCCACCAGGGGCAGCTGCAGCGGCGGGAGTCCGCTCGGCAAGACGCCCACAACAGCGAGCTCTGCCCGCGTGTCGAGTTGGAAGGCCCAGGCAATCGAGGTCGCCAGCACCACCAGGCCGGCCGGCGCGGCGCGGGCAATCCCGCCCGCCAGGGCCTCGCCGATTTTCATCGCCGTCAGCAGGCGTGGCAGGACGGTACGGGCGGCGATGAGAAAGGCGATACTGCCGACGCCCAGCACCAGCGCGACCAGATTGATCGAGGCCAATTGGCCGCTCATCGAATAGACCAGTTCCGGCAGGGTCGAGCCATGCGAGGAAATGCCGAGAATATGCTTGGCCTGACTGGCAATGATCAAGATCGTCGAGGCGGTGACAAAGGCGCCCACGACCGGCCGGCTGAGGAAGTTGGAGACGCTGCCCAGCTTGAACAGGCCGAACAGGAGCAGGAAAAAGCTCGACAAGGCGGCCAGCGCCCCGGCGGCGGCCATTTGCTGGGCCGGATCGGTCAGGCCGAGATTGCCGATCGCGGCGGCGGTCATCAGCGAGACAACGGCGACAGGGCCGACGGCGAGCACCCGGCTCGAGCCGAACAGGGCATAGGCGACCAGCGGTGCGATCGAGGCATAAAGCCCCGCCTGGGCCGGCAGGCCGGCCAGCAGGGCATAGGCCAGGCTTTGCGGGATCAGCAGGATCGCCGTGATCAGGCTGGCCAGCGCATCTTCGCCAAAGGTGCGGCGGCTATAGCCCTCCAGCCATTGCAGGCCGGGCAGCAACCGTTTGGCGCGCTTGAAGACCTCAGACTGCATTGAGCGGGATTTTCAGATAGCGGCGGCCATTCTCCGCCGGCTCCGGCAAATGTCCCGCGCGCATATTGACCTGCACCGAAGGCAGGATCAGCGTCGGCATGGAGAGGGTTGCGTCGCGCTCCGTGCGCATCTTGACGAAAGCGGCCTCGCTCGTGCCGGCCTTGATATGGATATTGCTCGCCTTTTGCTCGGCCACCGTGGTCTCCCAGGCAAATTCCTCGCGACCGGGCGCCATATAATCATGGCACATGAAAAGCCGCGTCTCGTCGGGCAGGGCGTAGATTTTCTGCACCGAGCGATAGAGCGTCGCCGCATCGCCGCCGGGGAAGTCGCAGCGTGCGGTGCCGAAATCGGGCATGAAGAGCGTATCGCCGACAAAGGCCGCATCGCCGATATGATAGACCTGACAGGCCGGCGTATGGCCCGGCGTCCAGATCGCCTCGGCCTCGATCTCGCCAATCTTGAAGCGCTCGCCATCCTCGAACAAATGATCGAATTGCGAGCCGTCATGGGCAAAGTCCGGTCCGGCATCGAATATCTCGCCGAACACGTCCTGCACCTGGCTGACATGATTGCCGATGCCGATCCGGCCGCCGAGCTTCTCCTTGATATAGGGCGCCGCCGAGAGATGGTCGGCATGGACATGGGTTTCCAGCACCCAGTCGATGGTCAGGCCTTGCGAGCGCACGAAGTCGATCACCGCATCGGCGGACTGGGTGTGGGTGCGCCCGGAAGCCGGGCAGTAATTGAGCACGGAATCGATCACCGCGGCGCGTTTCGTCGCCGCATCCCAGACGACATAGCTGACCGTGAACGTGTCCGGGTCGAAGAAGGATTTGATCTCGGGCGGGCGGTTCATCGATGGCTCCTGGGACGCGGTTTACTGACGCTGTTCTGGTTTGAATATGGTGTTCCTGCAAAACTATGCAAGTACGCAAGTGCGACCTGCCGGGCCGGGCGGGGATCAGGCAGGGCGTGTGGCGTCCCCGGGGGGACAATAGGTCTTGTAGAGAGATTCCATAAGGGTGCGAATCTCGGCGCTGGCGAGGCTGTAATAAATCGTCTGATTATGCCGCCGCGTCGCCACCAGCCCCTTATTGCGCAGAATCGCCAATTGCTGCGACATCGCCTGGTCCCGCACCCCCAGCCCCGCCGCCAGCTCGCCGACAGACCGCTCCTGGTCCACCAGCGCACACAGCGCCAGCAGCCGCTTGGGATGCGCCAGTGTCTTCATGATATCGGCCACGGTCTCGGCGACCGGCTGCATCTGGGTATAGTCCATCCTGGGTGCGAGACTCTGTAGCTATGAGATGATGGAGATATAGGGGGTGGGGTGGCGGATGGCGAGGGGGGTGACTCACGGGTCAGCGTAGAGGGACGTGTACCTCTGGTACGCGTCCCGGGGAAAAGGGAGTCGACGGGGCGGCCCGGCGCAGCCGTTCGGTGGCTACTGCTCTGAGCGCACGGTTGGGATTCGGACCCTGGTCCCGATGGGCGCAACTTCCGGGGCTACTACGTCCTGCGAGGAGAACCTGAGCTGGAACGATGTGCACTTGGGTTCTATACAACTTCCATAACTGTCCAGTTTTCGCGGAGACCGTAGTTGCATGAGTGATTTGAAACTCTTCCGCCTCCACGATGATCGAGTCGCCGAGATCCACGGTAAGGCTGCGGCTCTGGAGAAGTCGCTGCAGGCATTGATCGAACGCAATCTGGAGACGTTCCTGGGTGTTCGCTTTCTGGCGTCGGAGTTTTCGACCGGTCGCGAGCATGGTGGGCGCATGGACACGCTAGGCATCGATGAAAATGGATGCCCCGTGATCATCGAATACAAGCGCGCAACGAATGCGAATGTCATCAATCAGGGCCTCTTCTACCTCGATTGGCTCGTTACCCATCGCGGCGACTTTGAAATGTTGGTGTTAAAAAACCTGGGCGCTGAAGCCGCGCAGGCCGTCGAATGGTCGGCACCTAGGCTGATCTGCATCGCCGGCGATTTCAGCAAGTATGATGAGCACGCCATCAAACAGATGAACCACAATATCGAACTGATACGATATATGAGGTTCGGTGATGACTTGTTGATGCTGGAACAAGTGAACGCCGTCTCCGCGCCAACCAATGGTGCTGCAGCAGCCCAGGTGATGTCCTCCGTTTCCAGCGGCTCACGAGCCGGCGACAAGACAGTCTCGGACTATTTGGCGCAAGCTGACCAGGAACTGACGGATCGTTTTGATGCCTTGAAGGAATACCTGATCAATCTGGGTGATGATGTTCAAGTCAAGGCCCTGAAAAAGTACTTTGCCTTCAAACGCATCAAGAATTTTGCCTGCGTCGAGGTGCATACTCGAACCCGTAATTTGCTGGTTTATGTGAAGGTTGATCCGGACACGATCCAGCTTGAAAAGGGCTTTACTCGGGACGTCCGGAAGATCGGCCATTTTGGGACGGGAGATCTGGAAATCGTTATCACCTCTGCTGCCGATTTCGAAAGAGCCAAGCCGCTTCTCGATCTTAGCTATGAGAATGGGTGAGGGGCGATTTCCCACGCTTCCCCGCCAGCCCCCGCCCTGAAAACCATGCCGGGATCCGGCCAGACTGGAGTTGAGCTGTCAAGGGCGCCGCAGGCGCCGCTGCGCGGTCGAGACCCTTGACAGCTCAACTCCAGTCTGGCGCCCTGTTTGGCAAGGATTTCAGGGATGGCTCTGCCCGGCGGGCGGGGCGGGACGCATAGGGGCGCGACGCGCAATCGGGCACACGCCTTCGCGCAGCGCACCGGGACATGCTCCGGCTTTGCCGGTGCGTGTCCCGTTTTGGTGAAGTCTCGAACACCATGACCGCTCTCTCACGAGGTCCGACCAAGTCTGGGAACGCCGCGCCCGGACTCTCGCCAGTCGGGACACGCACCGGCGAAGCCGGAGCATGTCCCGTTTGTGTCCCCCCTGCATTTGCCCCATTGTGGTAGTGCGCTAACACGCTATATCGGCACTCAGGAGGACGATTCATGATCGATGACATGACTGACGACCGCCGTAATGACCCGCCGGACCTGGGTCCGCTCTGTGCTGCGCTGCGTGCCATCAAGACCGAGGAAGAGGGCGAACGCTTTTTGCGCGATCTGCTCACCCCGGGCGAGATGAAGACGCTGACCGAGCGTTGGCGGGTGGCTGGTCTGCTCGCCGAAGGTGGTCATTCCTATCGCGAAATCAGCGAGATGACCGGGGCCAGTACGACCACCGTCACCCGCGTCTCGCGCTTTCTCACCCAGGAGCCCTGGCAGGGCTACCGCCTCATTCTCGAACGCCTGAAGGAAACCCAATCGTGACCCGTTTGCGCATCGCCGTTCAAAGCAAGGGCCGCCTCTCCGAAGGCGGTATGGATCTGTTGAAGCGCTGCGGCCTGCGCTTCGCCTATGGCCGCGACAAGCTGCACCAGCGGGCCGAGAACATGCCCGTCGACCTGATGCTGGTGCGCGATGATGACATCCCGAATTTCGTCGCCAGCGGCGCTTGCGATTACGGCATTGTCGGCGAAAATGTGCTGCGCGAGGAACAACTTGCCGGTGGCCGCACCGCCGAGCTCGAAATCGCCCTGCGGCTCGGTTTCGCCACCTGCCGTCTCAAACTGGCCGTGCCGGTCGAGGGCGAAATCCGTGACCTTGCCGATCTGCAGGGCAAGGCGATCGCCACCTCCTATCCCGGCATCACCAGAGCCTATCTCGCGACACGCGGTATCGATGTCGAAATCGTCGAAATGCGCGGCTCGGTCGAGGTCGCCCCGCGCCTGCACATTGCCGATGCGATCTGTGATCTGGTCTCCTCCGGGGCGACGCTGCAGGCCAATGGGCTCAAGGCGATCGAGACCGTGTTCGAGAGCGAGGCGGTCCTCATCCGGCGCAAGGGCGTGCAGGCACCGGAGACGGACAGTATTGCCCGCATCCTGATGCGCCGCGCCGAGGGCGTGATTGCCTCCTCGCAGACCAAATACATCATGCTCAACGCGCCGAAAGACCGGCTCGACGCGATCCGTGCGCTGCTGCCCGGCGCCGATGCGCCGACCATCGCCCAGGTCGCGGGCCGCGATGATGTCGTGGCGCTGCATGCGGTGTGCCGCGAGCGCGTCTTCTGGGAAACCCTGGAAGCGCTGGAGAAGGAGGGCGCGCGCGCCATCCTGGTTCTGCCGATCGAGAAAATGCTGGCCTGAGATGATGCTTGAACCCCAAAACTGGTCCGCCGCCGACGCGGCCACGCGCCGCGCCATGCTGCAACGCCCGGAGTCTACCGACACGGCCGGTGCCGCCGCGCGCGAGATCGTCGATGCGATTTATGCCGGCGGTGAGGCGGCCGTGCGCGATTATGCTGACCGTCTCGATGGTTACGCCCCGGCGGATTTTCGCGTCGATGCAGCCGCCATCGCCGCCGCTCGCGCCGGTCTGGACGAGGCCGATGCCGAAGCCATCCTCGCCGCCGCCGACGCTGTGCGCCGTTTCCACGTCCGCCAGGGCTATGGCTCCTACAGTGTCGAGACCTGGCCCGGCGTAACGGCCTCGCGCCGCGCCACACCGGTCGATGTCGTAGCCCTCTACGTGCCCGCCGGCAGCGCACCGCTGGTCTCGACCCTCATCATGCTCGCCATCCCGGCCCAGCTCGCCGGCGTACCGCGGATAGTCATTGTTGCGCCGCCCGCGGGGCCGCAGGGCGTTGATCCGGTCCTGCTCGCGGCGGCCAGCCTGCTCGGGCTGGATGAGGTCTATGCCATCGGCGGGGCCCAGGCCGTCGCCGCGCTCGCCACCGGCTCGGCCGGTCTGCCCCGTGCCGACAAGATTTTCGGGCCGGGCAATGCCTGGGTCGCTGCCGCCAAGGCCTATGTCGCCAGTCTTCCGGGCGGCCCCGCCGTCGATCTGCCCGCCGGGCCGAGCGAGGTGATGGTGATCGCCGATGCGAATGCCGACGCCGCATTCGTTGCCAGCGATCTCTTGAGCCAGGCCGAGCACGACCCGTCGGCACAGGTCATGCTGGTCTGCTTCGATGCGGCCACGCGCGAGCGGATTGCCGCTGAAGTCGAAACACAGCTCATGGGGCTGCCGCGCGCCGATATCGCCCGTCAGGCCATGCGCCACTCGCGCACCATCCTGTGCGAAAGCCTCGATCAGGCCGCCGACATCGCCAATGCCTATGCGCCGGAACACCTGATCCTGCAGCTCGGCGAGGCGGAAGCCCTGGTGCGCCGCGTGCGCCATGCCGGTTCGATCTTTGTCGGCGCCTGGGCGCCGGAAGCGGCAGGTGATTATGCCGCCGGCCCTAACCACACCCTGCCCACGGGCGGTGCGGCGCGTGCCCATGGCGGTGTTACGGTCGAGGCGTTTCAGAAGACCACCACCATATTGCGCGCCAGCAAGGCCGGCGCAGCGGCGATGGCCCCGACGGTTGAGCGTCTGGCCGCCCTCGAGGGGCTGGCCGGGCACGCGACTGCGATGCGGCTGCGGCGCGAATGGGCGCAGGCCTGGCCGGATGACGTATCGGGTCCGCGCCTGCGCACCAGCGCCAGGCGCCGCAAGACCAAGGAGACGGATATCACCGTCTTCGTCGATCTCGACCGCGACGGGCCGAGCGCGATCTCGACCGGTATCGGCTATTTCGATCACATGCTCGACCAGATCGCCCGCCATGCCGGTATCGCGGTCAATATCGACGCGAGCGGCGATCTGGAGATCGATGCCCACCACACGATTGAGGATGTCTGCCTGACGCTCGGCGAAGCCTTGCACGAGGCGCTGGGCGACAAGCGCGGCATTGCCCGTTTCGGCTTTGAACTGCCGATGGACGAGACGCGGGCCGGGGTCTGGATCGATCTGTCGGGACGGCCCTTTGCCAAATTCGAGGGCGAGATCCCCGGCGAGCGCGTCGGAGAATTCCCGGTCGAGATGGTACCGCACGCTTTCCGTTCGCTGGCGGAATCGATGAAAGCGGCGATCCATGTCCGCGTCGAGGGCGAGAATGCCCACCACATGGTCGAGGGCTCGTTCAAGGCCTTTGGCCGGGCGCTGCGCCAGGCGGTGCGGATCGAGAGTGAGCGTCTGCCATCGACCAAGGAATTCCTCGAATGAAGATCGGTGTCATCGATACCGGCTGCGCCAATCTCGCCTCGGTACGCTTTGCGCTGGAACGGGCAGGGCTCGACCATGTCGCGGCCGCCACACCGTTTGATCTGGGCGATTGCGCCCGGCTGATCCTGCCTGGCGTCGGCTCAGCGGCGCCAGCCATGGCGCGCCTGACTGATCGTGGTTGGGCCGAGTTATTGCGCGGCGACGACCGGCCCCTGCTCGGCATTTGCCTGGGCATGCAGCTCCTGTTCGACCGCTCCGAAGAGGGCGGCGTCGACGGGCTCGGCCTGATCGCTGGCGATATCATCCGCCTGCCGCGGGCTGAGGGTCTGGTCTGGCCGCATATGGGCTGGAACGAACTGGAAGAGCTCGACCCGGACGAGCCGCTTCTGGCAGGAATCGAGTCAGGCAGCCATGTCTATTTCGTGCACGGCTATTACGCCGCGCCTGGCCCGGCAACGCGTGCCGTCTGTGACTATGGCACGCCGGTCTCCGCCCTGGTCCGCAAGGGCCATGTCGCCGGTTGCCAGTTCCACCCCGAACGCTCCGGCGCTGCCGGTGCCCGTATCCTGATGAATTTCGCCGGAGCGATATCATGATCCTCTACCCCGCCATTGATCTGCTCGAGGGCCGCGTCGTGCGCCTGCACAAGGGCGCTTTCGATGCCGTCACTGATTATGGCGATGACCCGGTCGCGGTTGCGGAAGCCTTCGGCGAGGCCGGGGCGAGCTGGGTCCATGTCGTTGATCTTGCCGGTGCCCGTGATGGTGCGCGGCGCCAGAGCGAGACCATTCGCGAGATTTGTCAGACCGGGCTGCGGGTGCAGACCGGCGGCGGTGTCCGTTCGGCGGAAGATATCGAGAGCCTGCTCGCGATCGGCGTCGAGCGCGTCATCATTGGTTCGCTCGCCGTGACCGATGCGCCGCAGGTCCGTGAATGGATTGATCAATACGGGCCCCAGAGCCTCACGCTGGCGCTGGATGTCAAACGCCTCGGCGGCAGTTATCGCCCCGCCCTGCAGGGCTGGACCGACATGATGATGACGACCTTGCCCGAAGTGATCGCCGCCTATGACGGCTCGGGGCTCAAACACGCCCTGGTCACCGATATCAGCCGCGATGGCGATCTGTCCGGCCCCAATCTGGCGCTCTATGCCGACCTGCTCGAACGCCACCCGCAGATCGACTGGCAGGCCTCCGGCGGCGTCTCCTCGCTGGCCGATCTTGAAGCCGTGCGCAAGCTCGGCATGGCCGGGGCAATCACCGGCAAGGCGCTCTATGAGGGCATTTTCACGCTGAAAGAGGCGCTGGCATGCTCGCAAGACGGATAATTCCCTGCCTCGATGTGCGCGATGGCCGTGTCGTGAAGGGCGTGCGCTTTCGCGATCACGAGGATGTCGGCGGCATTGTCGATCTCGCCCGCCGCTATGCGGCTGAAGGCGCTGACGAGCTGGTCTTCTACGACATCGCCGCCAGCACGCGCGGGCAGACGGTAGAGCCCGCCTGGGTCACGGCTGTGGCACGAGAGCTGGACATTCCCTTCTGCGTCGCCGGTGGCATTCGCACGATCGATGATGCAAGGGCACGCCTGTTTGCCGGGGCTGACAAGATTTCGATCAACTCACCGGCGTTGGAAAACCCCGGACTGATCGATGCGCTGGCAGCGGAATTTGGCTGCCAATGCGTCGTGCTGGGCGTTGATAGCCGCCGGATCGACGGTCAGTGGCAGGTTCACCAATATACCGGCGATCCGGACAAGACGCAGATCTCGCAGCGCCTGACGCTCGACTGGATCGCCGAGGGCATAGATCGCGGTGCCGGCGAGGTCGTGCTCAATTGCATGGACCAGGACGGGGTGCGCGAGGGTTATGATATTGAACAGCTTGCAGCGGCGCGGGCCGTGTGTTCCACACCCTTGATTGCTTCAGGCGGTGCGGGCAGCAAGGAAGACTTCAAATCCGTCTTCAATGCCGCCAATGTCGACGGCGCGCTGGCGGCCAGCGTGTTTCACAAACAGGTCTTCGGGATCGGCGAATTGAAAGCCTGTCTCGACCAAGCGGGTATCAGGGTAAGGACATGATCGACACGAATTCCCTGGACTGGGCCAAGGGTGACGGGCTGGTGCCCGCGATTATCCAGGATGCCGCGACGCGCCAGGTCCTGATGCTCGGCTATATGAATGCTGAAGCTCTGCAACTGACCCAGGAAACTGGAAAGGTCCATTTTTTCAGCCGGTCACGGCAGTCTCTTTGGAAAAAAGGCGAGACCTCGGGCCTCAGTTTCAAACTGGTCAATATCGCGCTGGATTGTGATCAGGACACGCTCCTGGTCGAGGTCAAGCCGAAGGGCGCCGCCTGCCATACCGGCACGGTGAGTTGTTTCGGCGATGATCCCGGACCGGGCCTGGGTTTCCTGGCGCATCTGCGCGCGATCATCAAGAAGCGCAAAAAGGACAAGCCCAAGGGCTCCTATGTCGGCTCGCTGATGGCGCGCGCGCCAAAGCGTCCGGCCCAGAAGGTCGGCGAGGAGGGGGTGGAAGTCGCCCTGGCTGCCGTCTCGGAAAGCCGGACAGCGGTCGCAGAGGAATCCGCCGATCTGATCTTCCACTTGCTGGTGCTGCTGGAGTCGCGCGATCTGAGCCTTGAGGATGTCGTCGCCGTGTTGCGCAAGCGTCACGCGGTCCGCGCGGCGCAATAGCGCCATGCCGGGCCCATGTGCCAGAGCTGCGATGTGGGCCGGTCTTCTTCTGGCCATTGCGGCTTGCCTGACCAGTGCGCCCGCGGGGGCGCAGGATATCATTACTGTCACGGCCGACCGGCGCGGCGAGCCGCGGGACGCGGCGATTATCCCGGTTGCCGTGATCGATGCGGTTGAGATCGAGTTGGTCGGGGCACAGCATGTGTCCGAACTGCTCAACCGCTCGGCAGGGGCCAATATCAATCGCGGCAATGGCGCCGAACATCTCACCGCGATCCGCTCCCCCGTCCTGACCGGCGGTGCGGGGGCTGGCTCCTTTCTCTATCTGGAAGACGGCGTGCCTCTGCGTGCTGCCGGTTTTGCCAATGTAAACGGGCTGTTCGAGGCCCTGACTGGTCTGGCGGCTGGCGTTGAACTGGTGCGCGGCCCCGGCTCGGCGCTCCATGGCTCCAATGCGCTGCACGGCCTGGTCAATATTCTCACCCCCGATCCGGCCACCACAACCACGCGCGCCGGGTTCGAGCTGGGCTCCTTTGGGCGCGTGCGCACTTCGGGCGTGCTGGCGCGGCCGGGAGCAGACGTCAGTGCGGTGCTGGCCGTCGAGGCACAGCATGAGGACGGCTGGCGCGAGGCTGCGGGCCTTGATCGGGTCGGCGTCTTGGCCCGCGCGGACGGGACGGCCGGCGATGTTCGCTGGCAATGGAGCGCCGGCATCGTGACGCTGAACCAGGAAACCGCCGGCTATGTCACCGGAGGTGCCGCCTATGAAGCGCGTACCCTGTCGCGCGCCAATGCCAATCCGGAAGCCTTTCGCGATGCCGTCGCCGTGCGCATGGCGCTGCGGCTGGACGGGGAATGGGGATCGCGATGGTCCTGGTCGCTGACGCCCTATGCGCGCGGCAATGAGATGGATTTGCTGATGCATTTCCTGCCTTCCCAGGCGCTCGAGGAAAGCGGGCATACCAGTGTCGGCCTGCTCGCCTCGACGGCGCGTGATTTCGCCGGTGGCCGCATCACAATCGGCAGCGACTACGAGCACACCAGCGGCTATCTGCGCGAGACCCAGTCGCGGCCAAGCATTTTCTCCTTCGTGCAGGGCGATCACTATGATTACGACGTGGATGCGCACGTTCTTGCCGTCTATGCCCAGGGCCGCTGGCAGGTGAACGAAAGCCTCGCAATGCAGGCCGGCCTGCGCGCCGAGCAGACCCGCTTTGCCTACGTCAATCACCTCGCTGCCGACACGATCGGGCGTTTCCTGCGCCTCGGCGATCGCATTGACAGCTTTGAGACCCTGACCCCGCATGCCGGCGCGATCTGGCGTCTTGATGCCGACCGTTCGCTCTTTGGCCGTATCGCCCGCGGTGCGCGTGCGCCACAGACGACCGAGCTCTACCGGCTGCAGGCGGGGCAGGAGATTGACGGGACCGAGCCGGAAACGCTCGACAGTATTGAAGCGGGCTATCGCCAGAACCTGGGGGGCGATGGCCGTCTGGAGCTGACGGCCTTCTCAATGGCCAAACGCCATGTCTTCTTCCGCGATGCGGACGGTTTCAACGTCACCGATGGGCGCACGCGTCATCACGGCATTGAGGCCGAGCTCGACTATCCCCTCGCGCCCGCCTGGCGCATCAGTCTTGCCGGGACATGGGCCCGCCACAGCTATGATTTCGACCGGCCCGTCGGCACGGTCAGCGAGGTGATCCGCGTGGGCGCCGATATCGACACCGCGCCGCGCTGGCTGTGGGATGCGCGCCTGGTCTGGCAGCCTCATGCGGCCTGGTCGGGCGAGCTGCAATGGAGCCATACTGGCGCCTATTACACCGATGCGGCCAATGCCCACCGCTATGACGGGCACGACTTGCTGGCCCTGCGTCTGCGCTATGCGCCGACCGGACGGATCGAGGTTTTTACGGGCGTGCGAAACCTGCTCGATGAGCGTTATGCCGAGCGCGCCGACTTTGCCTTTGGCAATGAACGCTATTTTCCCGGCGAGCCACGCGCTATCACTATCGGCATTCGCGTCACCGGCTGAACCGCTGCCGCCGCCTGGGGAGGGTTATATGAGACATTTATTGCTGGCCGGTCTGGCCTCGCTGAGCCTGTCGGGCATGGGTCAGGCACAGGACTATTTCCCGGCCGCTGGCGATGCGGATTGGGAGCGCCGCGAACCGGCCACGCTCGGTTTTGATGCCGGCGCGCTGCAAACCGCCATCGATTTCGCCATCGCCCACGAGACCCGCGCGCCTGAGGCCTGGGGCGCGGGAATTGATGCGCGTAATCTGGAAGTCATGGTGCCGCTGACCTGGGCCTATGAGCCGCATTCCAGTCCGATCGGTGAATTGCGGCCGCGCGGCGCGCCGGCCGGCATCATCATCCGCAATGGCTATATCGTCGCCGAATGGGGCGATCTCGAGCGCGTCGACATGACCTTCTCCGTGTCCAAGAGTTTTCTGAGCCATGTTGTCGGCCTCGCCGTCGATGACGGGCTGATCGAGGATGTGTCCGCTCCCGTTTCCGACCTGGTTGCCGACCCGCTCTTTCACACTGAGCACAATACGCCGATCAGCTGGGATCAGATGCTGCGCCAGACCTCGGGCTGGTCGGGCACGCTCTGGGACAAGCCGGACTGGGCCGACCGGCCGTCGCGCGATAATCCGGCCAGCGATCTGGTCGCCGGACCGCCCGTGCCCGGTGCGGCGTGGGAATATAATGATGTCCGCGTCAATGCGCTCGCCCTGGCAGCGCTGCATGTCTGGCGCGAACCGCTGGCGCAAGTGCTCGACGAGCGCATCATGACGCCGATCGGCTCGTCGGGCTCCTGGGAGTGGCAGGGCTACAAGAATAGCTGGGTCGAGCTGGAGGAAGACGAGGAGCTTTACTGGTCGGTTTCCGGCGGCGGCCATTGGGGCGGCGGTATGATGCTCTCCGCCTATGACCAGGCCCGCTTTGGCCTGCTCGGCCTCAATCGCGGCAATTGGGATGGCACGCAATTGCTGTCCGACGCCTGGTATGAGCGCTCGCTGACCCCGACCGATGTCGCACCCTTCTACGGCTATATGAATTTCTTCCTGAACCGCCCCGATATCGACGGTGCGGCGATCTCGGTCCCGTCAGCGCCGCCAGGCAGTTTTGCCTATCTCGGCGCTGGTGCCAACATGATCTATATCGACCCCGAACACGATATCGTCGCCGTGGTCCGCTGGATCGATAGCGGTGAGCGCAATGGCTTTATCGAGCGATTGATGGCGGCGGTGACGGAGTAGGAGCCGACTACGCCTCCGGCGGCTCCGTCTTGTCCTTGCCAGCTCGCGGCTTCTTCTGGCGCGACAGGCGTTCGGTGATCAGGGCGATGGGCAGGTCGCTGACGGCTTTCAGGCCGGCGATGCTCGACGCTGTCTGCACGCCGCGCCAGACACCCATCATCAACTCCTTGCGCATGCGCACGCGTCCGCCCTGGGAAGGCTCCTCGATCTGGTCCAGCCGGGTCAGCGACCACAGGCCGATCAGGGTGGCGGCGAGGAAGTAGAAATCCCAGCGCGTGACATCGAAGGCGGGGATGATGGTCTCACCGTCCGGTGCGCTCCAGTTCACGGTCAGGGAAAACTGATAATTGGCCAGCACGTCGGCATAGAGACCGCCGATGATCGGCGCGGTACCGGCGGCGATCGCGGTGAAGGCGGCGCACAGGGCGAGATGGCGTGTGGCGCCATTGGTTGGTGAGAGCGCATTGGCCATATTGCCCGAGGCCAGCGTCACACCGGCGGTGGCGATACCGGTCAGGATGTGGATGCCGACCAGTAGCGGCATGGTGAAATAATGCCGCTCCGGCAGGCTGGTAAAGGTCCAGGCGAAGATGCAGGCGATGAAGAGCGGGGCGGCAAATTGCAGGACGCGCTTGTTGGAATAGCGGTCGGCGAGACTGCCAAATGTCCCCGTCACCAGCGCATTGGCACCCTGGCTGAGCGCGGTCAGCATCATCACCGTGGTCAGGTCGAGCCCGAGCTGGCGCAGCATCTGCACGGCAAAGAAGGGCGCCGCCAGATTGCTGGCGAAATTCCACGAGAAGAGGAAGGTCACCAGGCGGCGGAAATTCTTCTCCTTCAGCGGCGAGAACAGGCCGGTTTTCTGTTCCGGGCCTTGTTCGAGCGGTAGCGGGGTCGGCTCGGGGATCTGCGCCATGGCAATGGTTTCCAGCACACCGCTGAAAGTCGCGATCACCAGCAGGGCCGAGTAGGCGTAGATCTGCGGCAGGCCGGTGAGGGCGGACCAGTTGTCGACGAAGACGCCGCCGGCCAGGGCCGCCATGGCGGCCATGATCGTCATCCAGGTCAGACGCTGGGCCGAGAATACGCCGCGCCGCTCCGGCGGCAGAAAGTCACGCACCCAGCTATTCCAGGCGCAACCGGCAATGGCACCGAAAATATAGCGGATGGCGAAGGCGACCACGAGCAGGAGCAGGGCCGCCGGGCCGGGCTGCAACAGGGCGGCCGCGGCGGCGCCAAGCAGGAGGAGACGGCTGGCCAGGGTCAGCGACACCGCAACCAGGCGCCGGCTGGCAATCCGCTCGACCAGATAGACGGCTGGCAATTGCGCCAGCTGGGTCAGGGACGGAATGGCGGCGAGCACGCCGATGACCAGATTTGAGGCGCCCAGGCTCAGTGCGTAGGCGGTGAGGAATACGCCGATCGACAGCGTTTCCATGATCTTGAAGAACATGCCATTGCGCACATACCATTTCAGACCGGCCTCACGGTCTGCTTCGGTCAGCTGCGATGTCGGGAACATGCTCGATCCTTGGCGCTCGACCGCTCGTCAGGCTTCGCCGGCCGGTACCGGGCCTTCGCAGGGCGGGAAATGCCGCATAGCATCATCGCCCCGCCCTTGCATCCGATTTGACACCGGCGCGCCCGATTTGCCCGGCTGGCGGATCTGGCCTTAGATCATCGGGGAATCAGCCTCTGACGCAGCGGAACGGGACGACATGACCGGGAATTCGGGAGCAGTGCGATGATCAGCCTGCTCTCCGATCTTGCCCGCGCGCTCGGCCTGGCGGTCGATGCCGCCCTGCTGCAGCGCGCGGCCTTTACCCATCTCGTCGAGCATCCCTCCATCGCCCTGGCGGCGCTGGTCATACCGCTTATCGCCGGCGCTTCCGAAATGCTCGGAAAGGCCTATGTTCTTGCCGCGCAGCAAGTCGGACGCTGGCGCATCATGGCCAGCCTCATCGTGACCGGCCTGGTCTATCTGCTCGGCGTGCTGGTCTGGAGCGCCAGTGCGCATGTCCTGCTCAGCCTGGCCGGCGGGCTGAGTGTGTCAGAAACCGTTCTGGCCGGCACGATCGCCCTGGCCTATGCACCGCGCCTGCTCAGCGTGCTCACCGTCGCGCCCTATTATGGCGAATTCCTCGACCGGGCGCTTGATGCCTGGACTTTTGTCTGTGTCGGTTGGGGGTTCTGGGTCGTGATCGGCGGGCCGCTTGGCCTGGTGATTGTGAGCGCTGCAGCGGGCTGGATGGTGAGTGCGGCGGTTCGCCATTATGGCGGCCGGCTGAGCGAGCCGCTGCTGCGGCGTCTGCGTCTGGTGACGCCGGGAGGCGGCCATGATTGAGGACGCGCTCGGCTGGCTGCTGCTGACCGGTTTTATCGCCTTTGTTCTGGCGAGCACGCTGGCACCGCTCGAGACCCTGTTCTGGTGGTCACGGCAGGGCAGGCGCGAGCCTGCGCCCGCTCCGGCACCGGTGACGGCGAAGCCGGCGGTCCGGGCAGCCACTGAATTCATCGTCTATCTGGGCGGGATTGACCGGATCAGCGGCACGTCCAATTCCAGCCGTGAGCGCCGTTTCCTTGCGGCTCTGCGCGAGGGCGTGCCGGATGCCGTCATGGTCGACAGCGTCTTTCCCTATGCCGCTTCGGGCAATCCGCTGCTGCACGGTCCGCGAATTTTCAGCCGGCTCTGGCGTGCCCTCGATGCGGCCCCGGCACACCAGCGCCGCCCCTTGCTGGCCAATCTCGTCAATGCCCGTAATTTTTTCCAGGTTCTGGTTTCGGCCGACCGGCGTTACGGGCCGGTGTTCAATCTCGCCCTCGCGGGCCTGATCGAGGACAGTCTGCGCGCGGCCGGCTGGCAGCCGGGCGGCGGGGCGCGCCTGACCCTGATCGGGTTGAGCGGCGGGGCCCAGATGGCCGCTGGCGCAGCCGATGATCTGGCCGGTGTCTTCGACGGCCCTATTCAGCTGATCTCGATTGGCGGTGTCATTGCCTCGACCCCGGGGCTCAACCGTCTGGCGCGGATCGATCACCTGGTCGGCAGTGCCGACCGGGTTGAGGCCGCCGGCGTTCTGGCCTTTCCGGCTCGCTGGCCGCTTTCCAGAGGGTCGGAATGGGCACTGGCCCGCTCATCCGGCCGCCTCAAACGCATTCCCCTGGCCAATGTCACCCATAACGGCCCGCGTGGCTATTTTGGTGGCGCCCATCATGGCGGTCGGCCGCAATGGGAGGAGACGGTCGCGATTGTGATGGACTGTATCGAGCGCTTCGAGAACGCCTGTGCCGCTGAGCCGGCCGGCTCGCCCGGCGGCTTCAGTCGCCCGGACGGAAGCGTTCGGTCATCACATGGCGATCGCCGGGATGGGTCAGACGGGCGAGGGTGACGACGGCCTCATTGTGAAATGTGCGCCGTTCCAGCACCAGACAGGCCTCGCCGGGCCCGATATCCAGCCGCTTGGCGAGGCGGGTATCGGCATTGATCGCCGAGACGGTGTGTTCAGCGGCGGTCCAGGGCGTCGCCGCCAGCAGCCAGGCGCCCGGCGTGGTGGTGCTGAAGTCCTGGCTCGCGGCCGCGGGCAATAGGGCCAGATTGATCCAGCGCTCCTCCAGCTCGACAACATCGCCATCGGCAGTGTGAAGACAGACCAGATGCTGTACCGGCGCACCTGGCGAAAGGCGCAGCTGGGCGGCGCGTTCGGAACTGGCCGCGACGGTCTCGTCGGTCAGGCATTGGTAGCCATAGGTCTGGCCGCGTGCCGGGATCGCCGTCGACATGTCGACAATCTCCAGCATCGCCGAAGGCGAGGGCGGCTGGGCGACGAAACTGCCCGTGCGGCGGCGTCGCACGATCAGCCCGTCCTCGGTCAATTCACGCAGCGCGCGATTGACGGTCATGCGGGCTGTGCCGAAATGCGCCGCCAGCTCGGCTTCAGCCGGAATACGGTGGCGCGGCGGCCAGATGCCTGAGCGGATATTGCCCAGGATTGCCCGCCGGATCTGGTCATAGACCGGGCCGGAGCCATCAAGGCTGAGATCGCCGGCCCATTCGCTCATTGATCAATGGCCGTGCGGATATCGAGCATGGCCGTACGATAGGCGGCCTCGATGCGGTCGCGGGTCAGGGCACGCCCCTCGCGCACGACGCATTGGCCACCGACATAAACCTCGCGCACCAGACGGCTGTCGCCGCAAAACAGCCAACTATCCAGACGCGCATCCTCGGACCGCCCGACCAGGGTCGGGTGATGATCGTCGAGAATGACGAAATCGGCGCGCTGCCCGGCCTCAATCCGGCCCGAGGGTTGTTGCAGGGCCTGATTACTGCCGCTCAGCGCGGCGTCGAACAGGCGGCGGCCTGTGCTGCCGCCGGGCGGGGCGAGGACATTGCGCCGCTGGGCCTGCAGGCGCTGACCATATTCCAGCAAGCGGATATCCTCGGCCAGGTCGATGCGTATATGGCTGTCGGAGCCGATGCCGATCCGGCCATGATCGGCCAGATAGGCGCTGGCATTGAAGAAGCCGTCGCCGAGATTGGCCTCGGTCAGCGGGCACAGGCCGGCGACAGCCCCGGACGCGGCCAGGGCGGCGGTTTCCCGGGCGCTCATATGGGTCGCGTGGATCAGGCACCAGCGCTCATCGACGCTCTGGGTATCGAACAGATATTCGACCGGACGTTTGCCGGTTGCGGCGAGGCAATCATCGACCTCTTTTTGCTGTTCGGCGGCATGGATATGGACCGGGCCGCCTTCGCTGAGCGGCAGGATGGCGGTGATTTCGGCAGTCGAGGCCGCGCGCAGGGAATGGGGCGCGATGCCGAGCACGGCATGGTCGATCGTCGCCATATGACGTTTGGCCGAAGCGATGATGTCGGCGAAATGGTCGAGCGTATTGATGAAGCGGCGCTGGCCCGGGCTGGGCGGCATCTCGCCGAAATTGGAGTGACGGTAGAGCACCGGCAGCAGGGTGAGGGCGATGCCGGTTGCTCCGGCCGCCGCGCAAATCCGCCCGGCCATCTCGCCGATGTCATTATAGGCCTGGCCGTGTTCGTCATGGTGGAGATAGTGGAACTCGCCGACCGAGGTGAAGCCGGTCTCGAGCATTTCGCAATAGACCAGTGCCGCCATCGCCTCGACATGGTCGGGGGTGAGATTGTCGTTGAAGGCATACATGATCTGGCGCCAGGACCAGAAACTGTCCTCGCCGGGTCCGCGCCGCTCCGACAGGCCCGCCATGCCGCGCTGGAAGGCGTGGGAGTGGACATTGGCCATGCCGGGGACTGCGACGCCCAGGCACACGGCCTCGGGACCGGGCGGCGTGTCGGGGCTGATACTGGCGATGCGGCCGGCCGCGTCGACCGTGATCTCGACATTGCGGACCCAGCCGCCGGGCAGGAGAATCTCGGCAAAGTGAAATTCGGACATTGGCAGGCCTCCCGGCTGGACAGACTCAGGTACGCAATTTAATTGTATAGACAATTACGCCGAATTGAAGGGCCGTTCAATGCGTTTCGACCGATTACTGACCCATGCCAGGCTCGCGACCATGGTGCCGGGCGAGGTGGCCTACGGCGCCTTGCTCGACGCGGCGATCGGGATTCGCGATAGGCGGATCGCCTGGATCGGGCCGATGTCGGAAGTGCCTGAAACGGCGCTGGAGACAGAAAGCCTCGATGGCCGCTGGGTGACGCCGGCTTTGGTCGATTGTCATACGCATCTGGTCTTTGCCGGCGATCGTTCCGATGAATTCGAGCGCCGCCTGGCCGGCGAGAGCTATGCCGGGATTTCCAGATCCGGCGGCGGGATCCGCAAGACGGTCGAGGCGACGCGCAAGGCCGGCGCGGCCGAGCTCGCCGGCGGGGCGCTGTCACGGCTCGACGCGCTGTCGGCTGAGGGCGTTGGCACGATCGAGATCAAATCGGGCTATGGCCTCACCTTCGAGAGCGAGCTGGCCATGCTCAGGGCGGCGCGTTCGCTCGGTCTGGTCTCGGGCCTGCGTGTCTCCACAACCTTGCTGGCGGCCCATTCCATTCCGGTCGAGTATGAAGGCCGGTCCGGGGCCTATATCGACGAGGTCTGCATCCCGTTGATCCGCGAAGCAGCGCGCGAGGGGCTGGCCGATGCGGTCGATGCCTATTGCGAGAGCATCGCCTTCTCGCCGGAAGAAATCCGCCGCCTGTTCATCGCCGCCAAGGCGGCCGGACTGCCGGTCAAACTGCATGCTGACCAGCTCTCCGATACGGGCGGTGCCAAACTCGTCGCCGAGTTCGACGGGCTGTCGGCGGATCATCTTGAATTCACCAATGCCGACGGCATTGCCGCCATGGCGAAGGCGGGCACGGTGGCCGTGATCCTGCCCGGCGCCTTCTACGGCATTGGCGAAACGCAAAAGCCGCCCGTCGCGGCCCTGCGCGCGGCGGGCGTGCCCATGGCGGTGGCGACGGATGCCAATCCGGGCACATCGCCGATGGTGTCCTTGCTGACGGCGGCCAATATGGCCTGCAATCTGTTCGGACTGACGGTCGAGGAAGCGCTGGCCGGCGTGACCCGCGAGGGAGCCAGGGCGCTGGGTCTGGCCAAGGACATCGGAACGCTGGAAACCGGCAAGCGCGCCGATCTGGCGATCTGGGATGTCGAGCGTCCGGCGGAAATTATTCAATGGATCGGTTTGCGGCCGCTGCATGGCCGCATCCTCGGAGGAGAATGGCTTTGAGTGCGACCATCATCAGACCTGGCCAGATGGCGCTGGCCGACTGGCAGGCCATCTATCGCGGCGCTGCTGCCCGCATTGATCCCAATGCGAAGGGCGGCGTCGATGCCGCTGCGCGCACGGTCGAGGACCTGATTGCCTCGGGCCGCGCCGTCTATGGCCTCAATACCGGTTTCGGCAAGCTGGCCCAGACCCGGGTCGCCAATGACGAGCTGGCCATTTTGCAGGAACGCCTGGTGCTCTCGCACGCGGCCGGGATTGGCGAGGCGCTGCCGGCGAATATCGTGCGCCTGATCCTGGCGCTGAAGATTGCCAGTCTCGGACGCGGCGCGTCGGGCCTGCGCTGGTCGACGCTGAAGGCGCTGGAAGATCTGCTCACCCACGATGTCTTGCCGGTGATCCCGGCCCAGGGCTCGGTTGGCGCCTCGGGCGATCTGGCACCGCTGGCGCATATGAGCGCGGCGCTGATCGGCCATGGCGAGGCCGTCTGGCGCGGGCAGCGCCTGCCCGCCGCCGAAGCCCTCAAGCGTGCCGGGCTCGAGCCGGTCAAGCTGGGCCCCAAGGAGGGCCTGGCCCTGCTCAACGGTACCCAGACCTCGACGGCGCTGGCACTCGCCGCCCTGTTCGGCATCGAGGCCGGGTACAAGGCGGCGCTGGTGACCGGGGCGATGAGCCTCGACGCGGCCAAGGGCTCGATCGCGCCGTTTGATCCGCGCATTCATGCCCTGCGCGGCCATCAGGGCCAGATCGATGCCGCCGCCGCCCTGCGCGAACTCGCCGAGGGGAGCGCTATCCTGGCCAGCCACACCGTGTGCGAGAAAATCCAGGACCCGTATTGCCTGCGTTGCCAGCCGCAAGTGATGGGCGCCGTGCTCGATCTATTGCGTCAGGCCGGCCGCACGCTCGAGATCGAGGCCAATGCCGTCACCGATAATCCGCTGATCTTTACCGATACGGGCGAGGCCATTTCCGGCGGCAATTTCCACGCCGAGCCGGTCGCCTTTGCCGCTGACCAGCTGGCCCTGGCGGCCTGCGAGATCGGCTCGATCTGTGAGCGCCGCATCGCGCTTCTGACCGATCCGGCCGTCAGCGGCCTGCCGGCTTTCCTGACGCCCAATCCGGGCATCAATTCCGGCTTCATGATTGCGCATGTCACCGCCGCCGCCCTGGTGTCGGAAAACAAGCAGAAAGCCTATCCGGCCAGCGTCGATTCCATTCCCACCAGCGCCAATCAGGAAGACCATGTCTCGATGGCCACACACGGCGCGGTGCGGTCGCTGAAAATGGCGGAAAATCTTCATGCCGTGGTCGGGATCGAATTGCTCTGCGCCGCGCAAGGCACGGATTTCCACGCCCCGGACCTCTGCTCGGCCCGGCTGGAAGCGGCCAAGGCGGTCTTGCGTCAGCATGTGGCTCCCTATGGCGATGATCGCTATTTTGCGACAGATATCGCCGCGGCGCGGGACCTGGTCGCCAAGGGTGATCTGGTCACAGCAGCCGGCGATTTGCCCGGAGTGGTTTAATGGACGTGTTTACGCTTGCCGTGGGCAATAGCCCGCTGGTGGTTTCAATGCCGCATTCCGGGCTCGCCCTGAATGATGGCCTGGCTGAACGGCTGACGCCGCAGGCAGCGGGCCTGCCGGACACGGATTGGCATGTGCCGCAGCTCTATGATTTCCTTGAAGAGCTGGGCGCCTCGACGATCCGCGCGAATTATTCGCGCTATGTCGTCGATCTCAATCGTGCGCCGAATAATACCTCGCTCTATCCCGGTCAGCCGACCACGGATCTGGTGCCGCTGACCCTGTTCGACGGCTCGCCCGTCTATCGCGAGGGGCAGGAGCCCGATGAAGACGAGCTGGAAGCACGCCGCACCGATTATCACGATCCCTATCACAAGGCGCTGACCGAGCTTCTGGTCGAGACCCGGATGGAGCATGGTTTTGCCCTGTTGTGGGATGCCCATTCCATCACCGACGAGGTGCCGCGCCTGTTCGACGGTATTCTGCCCGACCTCAATCTGGGCACGGTGGGCGGCGAGAGTTGCGATCCGACGATTGAGCGCGCGGCGCTGAAGGCGATGATGGATCACGAGGAATACGCCTCGATCGTCAATGGCCGTTTCCGCGGCGGTTTCATCACCCGCGCCTATGGCCGACCCAACCAGAATGTCCACGCCGTCCAGATGGAACTGGCCCAGTCGGCCTATCTCGACATGGAGACCAAGGCTTTCGATGAGACCAAGGCCGCCGTACTGCGCGTGGCCTTGAAAGACACCATGGCGGCGGCCCTGCGGGCTGCGGAAATCATGTATTCAGGAGAAGTGAGATGACCTCAACCCGGCTCGATAATGCGCGCGTGATCCGTGCCAAGCGTGGCAGTGAACTCGATGCTCTGAGCTGGGCCACAGAAGCGCCCCTGCGCATGCTGATGAATAATCTCGATCCCGAAGTGGCGGAAAAGCCGGAAGAACTCGTCGTCTATGGCGGTATCGGCCGCGCCGCGCGCGACTGGGAGAGCTATGACCGCATCGTCTCCACCCTGAAACGCCTCAAGCATGACGAGACCCTGCTGGTCCAGTCGGGCAAGCCGGTCGGGGTCTTCCAGACCCATTCCAACGCGCCGCGCGTGCTGATCGCCAATTCCAATCTTGTGCCGCACTGGGCGAATTGGGAACATTTCCGCGAGCTCGATAAAAAGGGCTTGATGATGTACGGCCAGATGACGGCCGGTTCCTGGATCTATATCGGCAGCCAGGGCATTGTGCAGGGCACTTACGAGACCTTTGTAGAAGCCGGACGGCAACATTACGGCGGCGATCTGGCAGGCAAGTGGATACTGACCGGTGGGCTAGGCGGTATGGGCGGTGCCCAGCCGCTGGCGGCGACCATGGCCGGCGCGTCCATGCTCGCTATCGAGTGCCAGCCGAGCCGGATCGAGATGCGGCTGAAGACCGGATATCTCGACAAACAGGCGCGCGATCTCGACCAGGCACTTGAAATGATTGACGAAGCCTGCGCCAAGGGCGAGGCCGTCTCGGTCGGGCTGCTCGGCAATGCGGCGGAGATTTTCCCCGAACTCGTCAAGCGCGGCGTCCGTCCCGATATCGTCACCGACCAGACCTCGGCGCATGATCCGGTCAATGGATATCTCCCGCTTGGCTGGAGCCTCGACAAGTGGGAATCCATGCGGGTTTCCGATCCCGATGCCGTCTCGAAAGCCGCCAAGACATCGATGGCGATCCAGGTCGAGGCAATGCTGGCCTTCCACAAGGCGGGCATTCCCACGGTCGATTACGGCAATAATATCCGCCAGATGGCCCATGATGAGGGCGTCACGAACGCATTCGATTTCCCCGGCTTCGTGCCGGCCTATATCCGCCCGCTCTTCTGCCGCGGCGTCGGACCCTTCCGCTGGGTCGCGCTCTCGGGGGATCCCGAGGATATCTACAAGACCGATGCCAAGGTCAAAGAGCTCATCCCCGACAATCCGCATCTCCACCGCTGGCTCGACATGGCCCGCGAGCGCATCCAGTTCCAGGGCCTGCCGGCGCGGATCTGCTGGGTCGGTCTGGGCGAGCGTCACAGACTGGGTCTGGCCTTCAACGAGATGGTCCGCAGCGGTGAGCTGAGTGCGCCCGTGGTGATCGGCCGTGATCATCTCGATAGCGGCTCCGTCGCCAGTCCCAATCGCGAAACCGAAGCGATGCGCGACGGCTCCGACGCCGTCGCCGACTGGCCGATCCTCAACGCCATGCTCAACACCGCCTCCGGCGCGACCTGGGTCTCGCTGCATCATGGCGGCGGCGTTGGCATGGGCTATTCAATCCATTCCGGCCAGGTCGTCCTCGCCGACGGCACGGATGAGGCCGGGGTGCGCGTGGGACGCGTGCTGTGGAATGATCCGGCGACGGGCGTGATGCGTCATGCTGATGCGGGCTATGAGATTGCGGTGGAGTGCGCGCGCGAGCAGGGGCTGGATTTGCCGAGTGTGGGGAGCGCGGGATGAGCAAGGATCAAGACGAAGTCGATGACGTAAAAACGCCGAGTACCTTGCTGATTTGGTTGGTTGCGGGTGGTGTCATCCTCGCCTGGGCCGCAAGTTTGTTGCTGCTGTTCTTCTCGCCGACGAGCAGAGGCACCTTTGGCGACATGTTTGGGGCCGCTAACGCCCTCTTTTCGGGATTCGCCCTAGCTGGCGTTATTTATGCAATTCTTCTGCAGCGCAGCGAAATTAGCGTCGCAAGAAAAGAGCTGAGACACACCAGAGATATCCTAAGCGACCAACAGGATCATCTGCGAAAGCAGAACTTCGAAGGAACCTTCTTCCAACTCCTACGGATACTCACAGAGATAACGGCGCAAATTGACTTAGCGTCAGCTAAGTCAGTGACGTCCGGAAAGGACGCGTTGAAAGTGTTCCATGAGCGCGCGCTCTCATGTGTCCTCCCCACAGCCCAGAAGTTAGCGGGTGGGCATGATTTTGATGAGGGGTATAAGACATTTTATCAGCAAAATGGACATGAGTTGGGGCACTACTTCCGCACTTTGTACAACATCATAAAGTTCATTGATCAGTCGGATGTTCAGAATAAGAATTTTTATACCAACTTGGTTCGGGCCCAGTTATCGGACCGGGAAGCCGCACTTTTGTATCTTAACGGGTTGTCGACGCATGGCAGCGAAAAATTTAAACCGCTCATCGAGCGATACAAGTTGTTGAAAAACGTGGACAAGAAGCACTTTATACATAGTGAAGTTCGTGCCCGATACGATGATGCGGCTTTTGGAAACTGAACAGAGTAAATCCGATCGAATAGCGGTTTGATGTGAGTTGCGGTGGCAAGCGTTTCTGGCTCACTTAGACGCATTTTCAGCGCCATAAAGCCACAGTAGAACCTATTCTTCGCGACGGCCCCCATTATTCGCTTGCCAAGATCCCGCCATCGGGGTTCAGCGCTAGGGCGCTCCGGTGAAACGTGTACCTCAGGCATGAGCATCTTTGGTACGTGTTCTGGCGTGGGCCCGGATATTCCAAGAACGGGAACCAGGGCTGGCTACCCCTCACGGTGTCGATGATGATCAGACTTCTTGCCCTGATATGGACCGTGCTGTCGCTGGTGACGGCGATCGCCTTCGGCTGGCTCTTCTTGACGATGCATTGGAACAACCGCGCCTGTTTCGACGAGAACGGCCGCTGCTTCCTCGACGGCGTCGTGTATCACGACACGAGCTTTCTCTATTTCTGGATCGTCTTGCTGGCGGCCGTGTCCGCGCTGGCTGGCGTCGTCATCGCCATGCGGGCGCGTCGGTCCGCAAGCTAGGTGGGTTCGATGTCGCTTCGGACTCGACGGAAGAACAGACACTTGGGGGCGTGCCCCTGTCGCCCCTGGGGGGCACTATCTTCGCCCCGGAACAAGTCCGGCGCACCTCTTCGTTGATGGAAGAGGTGGCCGCGAAGTAGTCGGAGCTGGTGAGGATGACGGACGCGACGATCCGCAGACCTTGCACCGCCGCCAATAACCCTCCGTCATCCCACGGTGCGCGCAGCGCGTTCGGGGGACCTCGGCGGTGGCGCTGGCCGTGAATGATGCCCACCGGATCGCTGAGTTCCCCCGGACACTCAGCCGCGCAAAGCGCGCCCGAGCACCGTGGGATGACGGTGGGGTGGGGTGTTTGGTGCCGGTGATTATTCGGCGCTGACCTGGCTTATCCAGCACCAAGCATACAAATCATCCTCATCCCAGCGAAGGCTGGGACCCAGATTCACGCACCGACATCTCATTGATTTGGCGCCCGTTTCCGACCCTTTTGCTCTACGAACCGGGTCCCGGCCTTCGCTGGGATGACGATCTATGACCCAAATTATCCCCACCCCCGCAGCCTGCGCCTATGCTCAACCCGTTCCGGTCGCACGGGAGGCACGAGCTCAGTCAGTCGCGGCGAACGGGAGCGTGCAGCCTGTCCGGGCGAAGGGGTGACAACCTGAGCACTGGCAGGGCGTCC
>NZ_FNHG01000001.1 GCF_900103475.1 Maricaulis salignorans | reverse complement strand
GCCAGTGCTCAGGTTGTCACCCCTTCGCCCGGACAGGCTGCACGCTCCCGACCGCCGCGAATGACTGAGCTCGTGCCTCCCGTGCGACCGGAACGGCTGAAGTATGCGCCAACGTGGAGGGGGCGGGGATAAGTTTGACGATTTATCGTCATCCCAGCGCAGGCTGGGACCCAGCTCGCAGAGCGCGACGGGCCGAAAACTGGCGCGAAATCAAATAGATGTCTGTGCGTGAATCTGGATCCCAGCCTGCGCTGGGATGACGATGGTCTGGATGTTTGGTGTAGGACAAGCGGGCGCGTGACCGGGACATGCTCCGGTCCCAAGGACCGGTGCGTGTCCCGACTTGGTAAGGCTTCGAACACCGCCTGACGCTGCGCATTCCCGCAGGTCAGGGGTGCCAACGTCGCGCCCGGATCCACGCAAGTCGGGACACGCACCGGCAAAGCCGGAGCATGTCCCGGGAGCCAGACTGCCCTCACCCCGCTCTGAAACCCATGCCGGAATCCGGCATGGCAGGGGTTTCAGGGGTGGCGCGGGAGGCGTTGAATTCCCTGATTATTCCGGATCATGCATTTCACAGATAGGCCGGAATCCGACCGTTACCGAGTCCAGGGCATGTTTCGCAAACGCGATTCTCGACGAGAGGCGCGACCGCCCGGCCGGCGAGGCGAAACTACCCCCACGGTCGACAAAATACTCGCAGTCGATTGATCCCGCAGAGCGAGCCTCTGAAAACGTGCCGCTCGAGCAGGAACCAGTGAGCTCACCGGCATTGCCATGTAGATCATACAGTCCCCAGGCGTTGGGAGCATAGGAGCCAACGGGCCGCAGCCGGCTGCGATAATTCCTCTGGTCGGCAGCAGGATCGGCTCTGCAACGCTCGCCGGGAAGATCAGGATAGCAGGAAGATAAATCGTCAAAATTGGCGTCCCGATAGGTTGCGGACGGCCCGAAATGGAATTCGTCGGTCGAACCGGCTCTAGCCATGTATTCCCACTCGAATTCCGTCGGCAGCCGGCAATTCAGTCCCGTTCGGGCCGACAGCCACCCGATATAGAGCTGAATCTCATCCATGGTGAGCATCACGATTGGCTTGCGATCATCTGGCTCGAAGAAATGGTGCCAAAATCCGGTAATGCGGCCGACCCGGGCCTCCGGACAGACACCATCGCTTTCACACGCCCACCAATCTGAGCGAGTGATCTCGTACCGTGAGGTGTAGAACGGTGCCGGTACAGAATAGCTCTGTCTGGAAAGGATCGAGCCATCCGGGTCGTTAGGGCCAGGTTCGGAACCCAACATCATCTCGCCAGCGGGAATCTCGACAAACTCGGGGCAATCGGCGCAGGCAAGCGCGTTGCGTTCGCTGCCCGAGCATGCGGTCAGACCCAGCGCTACAGTGCCGAGAACAATGATTTCTGCCCAAACTCGCACGCCGCGCCCCCCTCACCCCGTCCGCACCCGCCCCACAGCATCCTTCCAGCCGGCCCGCATCCGCTCCCGGTGCGCAGGCTCGCACGCCGGCTTGAACTCCCGGTCCGCTTTCCAGATCGCACGCCCATCCTCGAGCTTGCGAAACAGCCCGGCGCCCAGGCCGGCGAGGAAAGCCGCGCCCCAGGCGGTGGTTTCGGTGTTTTTCGGGCGGACGACTTCGATATCAGTGAGGTCGGCGAGGCGTTGCAGGACGGTGTCGTTTCTGGCCATGCCGCCATCGACGCGCAGGGTCCTGGTGGTGACGCCGTCGCCGGCCATGGCGTCGAGCAGGTCGCAAGTCTGGTGGGCGGTGGAATCGATGGCGGCCTGGGCGATTTCGGCGCGGCCGGCGCCTCTTGTCAGGCCGATAATGGCACCGCGGGCGTCGGCATCCCAATAGGGCGCACCCAGGCCGGTGAAGGCGGGGACGAGATAGACACCGCTTTCCGGATCGGCACCGGCGGCCAGCGCGCTGATCTCGGACGCCTGGCTCAACAGGCCCAGCCCGTCGCGCAGCCATTGCACCGTGGATCCCGCCGAGAGGACGGAGCCCTCAAGCGCGTAGGTCGTTTCGCCCGCGATGCGATAGGCGATGGTTGCCAGCAGGCGGGTGCGTGAGCGGACCATGTCCTTGCCCGTATTGAGCAGGAGGAAGGCGCCGGTGCCATAGGTGGATTTCATCTCGCCCGGGCGGAAACAGGCCTGGCCGATGGCGGCGGCCTGCTGGTCGCCGGCAACCCCGGTGATCGGCAGCGAGCGGCCGAGCAGCTCTGCCGCCGTGGTGCCAAACTCGCCGGCGCAATCGCGCACATCGGGCAGCAACGCAGCGGGCACATCGAACAGGTCGAGCAAATCCTCATCCCAGCGGCCCTCGGCGATATTATAGAGCGAGGTGCGGCTGGCATTGGTGGCGTCGGTGGCGTGAACCTGGCCGCCGGTCAGACGCCAGATCAGCCAGCTATCGACGGTGCCGAAGGCGAGTTCCCCCTTCACGGCACGTTCCCGGGCGCCATCAACATGGTCGAGGATCCAGGCGATTTTTGTGGCCGAGAAATACGGGTCGAGCACCAGGCCGGTGCGTGAGACGACGGTTTCGGCGCGACCGGCCTTGCGCAGGGCGGCACAGACATCGGCGGTGCGGCGGTCCTGCCAGACGATGGCATTGTGGATGGCCTGACCGGTGGCGCGGTCCCAGACGAGTGTGGTTTCGCGCTGATTGGTCAGGCCGATCGCCTGCACGCTCCAGCCCTTCTTCTCGGCTTTCTTCAGGGCTTCGCGGGCGGTTGCGAGCACGGTCGCCCAGAGCACTTCGGGATCATGCTCGACCCAGCCGGGATTGGGATAGATCTGCTCGAATTCGCGCTGGGCCTCGGCGATGATCTCGCCCGTCGTGGAAAAAACGATAGCCCGCGAACTGGTCGTACCCTGATCGAGCGCCAGCAGCGCCTTGCGCGTCTTGAACATGAGCTTTCCCCGCCTTGTCTTGCGCCTGACTATAGCCCTGCCGCCGGATAAGAAAACGCGCTAGGTTCACAACAGGAAATTCCGGGAGCCGAAATGCCAAAGTCGAACTTCAGCCTGCAAACCCTGCCCAGCCCGACCGGCGCGCGGCTGGCGCTCTATACGGCAGAGGCCAGGGGCACGCCGCGCGGCATTGTCCATATCAATCACGGCCTGGCCGAACATGCCGGCCGCTACGCCCCCTTCGCCGAATTTCTCGCCTCGCGCGGCTATCATGTCGGCGCCCATGACCATCGCGGCCATGGCGCGACGACGGCCGATGATGGCGCGCCGCGCCGCTATGCCGACAGTGATGGCTGGACCAAGGTGATGGGCGATGTCAGCGCCGTCGAGGATTCGCTGCGCGCCACCTGGCCGGGCCTGCCCCTGATCGTTTTCGGTCATTCCATGGGCGCCGTCATCGCCTTCAACCAGGTGCTGCGTCAGCCGGAGAAACTGGCCGGAGCGGCGATCTGGAACGGCAATATGACGCTGGGCGAGCTGGCCAGTTTCATGAAGCTCATTCTCTGGTTTGAAGCGGCAGCGGGCGGCGAGTTCACCCCGAGCCTCACCCTCGACTCGATGACCTTCAAGTCCTGGAACAAGAATTTCCCCGAACGCCGCACCGATGCCGACTGGCTGTCGCGCGATGCGGAAGAAGTCGACAAATACGTCAATGATCCGGTGTGCGGCTGGCCGGCCAGCGTCTCGCTGTGGCGCGATTTCCTCGAAGGCACCGCCTATGCCGAGGACAAGGCCAATCTCGTTAATGTGCCAAAAGATATGCCCTTCCACCTGCTTGGCGGCTCGAAGGATCCCGCCACCCTGCAGGGCAAGGCCATGCGAACCCTCTACAAACGCCTCAAGAAGGCCGGTTTCACCGATGTCGACCTCCACATTCTCAAGGGTTTCCGCCACGAAACCCTCAATGAGATCGGCCGCGAGGCGCAGATGGCAGCCTTCGCCGACTGGCTTGACCGCGTGACCGGCTGACCCCGCGATGATCACCTATGACGTCGCAATAATCGGTGCTGGCGCGGCCGGCATGATGTGCGCCATCGAGGCGGGCAAGCGCGGACGCACGGTCACGCTGATCGAGCACTCCGACAAGCCGGGCGAGAAGATCCGCATTTCCGGCGGCGGGCGCTGCAATTTCACCAATCTGCATTGCGGCCCGAATAATTTCCTCTCGGCCAATCCCCACTTCGCCAAATCGGCGCTCAAACGCTATAGCCAGCGCGATTTCATCGCCTGGATCGACCGCCACCGCATCGCCTGGCACGAAAAGACGCTCGGCCAGCTCTTCTGCGACGGCCCGGCGACCCAGATCATCGATGCCCTGCGCGGCGAAATGCGCGAGGCCGGGGTCGGTGTTCGGCTGGGTGTTTCGGTCACCTCGCACATGCGCAAGGGCGAGGGCTTCGAGCTCAGGCTCAGCGATGGCACCCTGTTCCGCTGCCGCTCGCTGGTGATCGCGACCGGTGGCAAGTCGATCCCGAAAATGGGCGCGACCGGTTTCGCCTATGATGTCGCCCGCGCCTATGGGCTCGACGTCACCGAGACCCGCCCGGCCCTGGTGCCACTGACCTTCGGTCCGGAAATCCTCGAACGTTTCAAGCCGATCGCCGGCGTTGCCGTTGATGCCATTGTCAGCGCGGGCAAGACCTCATTCGAGGAAGCCCTGCTCTTCACCCATCGAGGTCTCAGCGGACCGGCCATCCTGCAAATCTCCTCCTATTGGCGCGAAGGCGAGGAGATCTCGATCAATTTTCAGCCCGGTTTCGGCATATTCGACGAACTCAAATCGCAACGCGGCGAGAATGGCCGCCAGGCGATCGGCACGGCGATGTCGGTTTTCCTGCCCAAGCGGCTGGCGCAATTGCTCGCCGCCGATTGCGGCCTGACCGGCAATCTCGCCGACCAGTCCGACAAAAAACTCAGGGCGCTGGAAGCCTGGCTGCGCGACTGGCGCATCAAGCCGACCGGTTCGGAAGGCTATCGCACGGCTGAGGTGACGCTGGGCGGCATCGACACCGCCGGTCTCGACAGCCGTTCCATGGAAGCGCGCCATGCGCCCGGCCTGTATTTCATTGGCGAAGCCGTTGATGTCACGGGCTGGCTGGGCGGGTTCAATTTTCAGTGGGCCTGGTCGTCGGGCTGGTCTGCCGGACAGCATGTGTAAAGCCTGTAGATGTAATTGGCGGCTTCTCGCGCTCGAAAATTCCTCGCCCCGAACTCAGGCACACTGTATCAATTCGTCAAAGTAAACGCCGTTCGCTGATTCACGGCGATGCACGATCCAATTGCAGGGCACCCAAATGATTTCGTTGAACCGTTCGCAATTGACCGCCCTTGGCATTTTCGTCGCCGTCGTCATCCTGTTCGCCATCGGAACCCTGTTTCAGGGTGACCGGAATTCGACGTCGGGCGCGCTTTCCGGTGAGCCTGTCCTGTTTGAAGTCGTCACCGCGACCGTTCACGCCACCGACCGCCCCGCCACGCTGACCTCACGCGGCCGCACCGAGGCCTTCCGCGAGGTCGTCGTGCGCTCGGAAACGGGCGGCCGTATCGTCGCGACGCCCGCGATCGAGGGCACGGCGGTCGCCGGGGGAGATACGCTCTGCCGCCTCGATATCGACGCCCGCGGCGCCGCCCTCGCCCAGGCTGAAGCGGAATACCGCACACGCGAACTCGACTACAATGCCGCCGTGGAATTGCTCAATCGTGGCCACCGCTCGGCCAATGCCGTCGCCGGCGTCGAAGCCCTGCGCGATGCGGCCCAGGCGCGACTGGAAGCGGCGCGACAGGAACTCGCCAATATCAATATCCGGGCGCCGTTTGACGGCTATTTCGACAATCGCGCCGGAGAAATCGGCGATTACCTCGCGCCGGGTGGCGCATGCGGCACAGTCGTGCAGATGGATCCGATCCTCATCACCGCCGAGATTGCCGAACGCGATGTCGCCGGTCTGGTCGCAGGCATGCCGGGGACGGCGCGCCTGATCACCGGCGAGGAAGTGAGCGGCACGGTCCGCTTCGTCGAGCGCCGCGCCGATCCGGCAACCCATACCTTCCGCCTCGAGCTGGAAGCGCCCAATCCGGACGGACAGTTGCGCAGCGGCGTCACGGCGGTGATCACATTGCCGCTGGCCGCCGAGCCAGCCCACCGGATCCCGACATCGGTCCTGGCGCTCGGTTCCACTGGCGAACTCGGCGTCCGCATCCTGGAAACGGGCAATATTGTGCGCTTCCTGCCGGTTGAACTGCTCAGCGATGATGGCGAGGAAGTCTGGGTTTCCGGCCTTCCCGACCCGGTCACGGTCATCACGGTCGGACAGGATTTCGTCGATGATGGCGTGCGGGTCCGGATCGCGAACCCGGGAGCGCCCGAGTGACCGGACTCGTCGATTTTGCGGTCAATCGCGCCCGGATGATCCTGGCGATCTTCGTCTGCGCACTGATCGCGGGCCTGATTTCCTTTCTGACCCTGCCGCGCGAATCCGACCCTGACATACCCTTCCCCTATGTCGTTGTCATCGTGCCGCTCGACGGGATTTCCCCGGAGGATGCCGAACGCCTGATCGTGCGGCCGGCAGAAACCGAAATGCGCTCGATCGATGACCTGGTGGAACTCCACGGCACTGCCTCGCTCGGGGCCGGGTCGCTGGTCGCCGAATTCCAGGTTCCCTTTGACGCCAACCAGGCTGTGCTCGATGTCCGCGAAGCCGTCGACATGGCGCGGCGGCAATTCCCCGAAGACGCCCGCGAACCGGTGGTGCAGGAATTCAACTCCGGCCTCGCGCCGACCATCGCCGTGCAGGTTTATGGCGAGGCGCCCGAGCGCACCCTGTTCCAGCTCACCCGCCAGCTGGAAGACGCGATCGAGGCGCTGCCGGAAATCCTGCAGGTCGATGTCCAGGGCCTGCGAGAGGAAGTCCTCGAAATCGTCATCGACCCGGCCCTGCTGGAATCCCACGGCGTGACCTATGCGCAATTATTCAACGCCGTGCAGTCGAATAACCGTCTGATCGCGGCCGGTTCGCTCGATAGCGGTGCGGCCCGCTTCCAGGTCAAGGTGCCCGGCCTGTTCGAGACCGCGGACGACGCGCTGAATCTGCCACTGACCAGCTCCAACCAGGCGGTGGTGACCCTGCAGGACGTTGCCGCCGTACGTCGCACATTCAAGGATGCCGACAGCTATGCGCGCTATAATGGCGCCCCGGCTTTCACGCTCCAGGTGGTCCGGCGCAGCGGCGAGAACATCATGGACACCAGCGCCGCCGTGCGGGCGCTGACGGCCGAGGTCGCGAGCCAGTGGCCGGAAACCGTGCGCTATCAGTTCAGTCTCGACCAGTCGACCTATGTGCGCGATTCCCTGCAAAGCCTGACCAGCTCCATCATGCTGGCGATCGTGCTTGTCCTGATCATCGTCGTGGCAGCGCTCGGCCTGCGCTCGGCGCTCCTGGTCGGGCTGGCAATCCCGTCGAGCTTCCTCTTCTCCTTCCTCCTGCTCAGTCTTTACGGGCTGACCGTCAATTTCATGGTGATGTTCGCCATGGTCCTGGCCGTCGGCCTGCTGGTCGACGGCGCCATTGTCGTGGTCGAATATGCCGACCGCAAACTGGCCGAGGGCGAAACCCGGAAAATGGCCTATACCCATGCGGGCAAGCGCATGTTCTGGCCCATTGTCTCCTCGACCGCGACGACCCTGGCCGCCTTCCTGCCCTTCCTGTTCTGGAATTCGATCCCCGGCCAATACATGGCCTATCTGCCGCTGACCCTGATCTTCGTCCTCAGCTCGGCGCTGGTGATGGCTCTGATCTTTCTGCCGACGCTCGGCTCTGTACTGGGCCCCAAGGGCGGCGTGGTCGACACGCAGTCCGCCGTTGCGCACCTCAATGCCCAGGAAGACAGCGACCCGACTGACTTGCCGGGGCTGACCGGGCGTTATGCCAAGTTGATTTCGGCCCTCGTCAAACGACCGCTCGCGGTGACGCTGAGCGCCGTGCTGGTTGTGGTTCTGGTGATTGGCAGTTTCGCCGCCAGCTCGGCCGGCCTGTTCGGTCTGGAGCCCAAACGGACCGAATTCTTCCTCGATGCGGAACCGGAGCAGCTCTACGTCTTCGTCCGGGCACGCGGCAATCTCTCGCCCGCCGAGCAATATATCATTGCCCTGGAGGCCGAGAGCCGTCTGGCCGGGATTGAAGGCATCAAAGGCTATTACACCGTCGCCGGCCAGCCGCCGGGCAATAATCCGTTTGACGGCACCGGCTCGGCTCCAGCCGACAGTATTGCGCGCATTTTCGTCGAGTTCGAACCCTTCGGCCAGCGTCCCAATGGCCGCCTGATCGAGCGGGAAATCCGTGCCGCGATGGTCGGCATTCCCGGCGTCATCATCGAGGTGCGGCCATTCGAGATGGGGCCGCCGGTCGGCAAGGATGTCCAGGTCCAGTTGCGCTCCAATGATCCGGCAGCCCTGGAACAGGCTGCACGCCTGATCCGCGCCCATCTCGACACGATGGAAGGCCTGGTCGATATCGAGGACAGCCTGCCACTGCCCGGTGTCGAATGGCGGCTCGATGTCGACCGCGCCGAGGCGGCCCGCTTTGGTGCCGATGTCACCCAGGTCGGCGCCGCGGTGCAGCTCGTCACGACCGGTTCACTTGTCGGCCGCTACCGGCCCGACGATGCCGATGAGGAAGTGGACATCCGGGTCCGTTTCCCGGAAGAGGATCGCGATATCTCGCGGCTCGGCGACCTGCGGGTCAACACGCTCAATGGCACAGTGCCGATGTCCAATTTCGTAACGCTGGAGGCCCGGCCACGGGTCGATTCCATCCGTCGCCGCGATGGGCAGAGGGTGCTGCAATTGCGGGCCAATGCCGATGAAAACCATGCCGGAAACCTGCTGGTCGCCGAGGTTCGCTCCTGGATTGATGACCAGATCGAGACCGGCAATATCGCCCGCAGCGTTTCGGTCGAGTATCTCGGCGCCGATCAGGAAAATGCCGAAGCCGGAGCCTTCTTTGTCAGCGCCATGATCGCCTCGCTCTTCATGATGGCGGTGATCCTGCTCTGGCAGTTCAATAATTTCTGGCACGTCATCCTGACCCTGCTGGCCGTCGTGCTGTCGGTGATCGGGGTCCTGCTCGGCGTTCTGCTGACCTTCCCCTATATCTCCATCCTCTTCCTGGGGACCGGGATCGTGACGCTGGCCGGAATTGTCGTGAACAATAATATCGTCCTGATCGACACGTTTCAGCGCTTGCGCGGGCTCGGCATGGCGGTCGACGAAGCCGTCATCCGCACCGCGGCCCAGCGCCTGCGCCCGGTCATGCTGACGACCATCACGACGATTTTCGGCCTCTTGCCGATGGCCTGGCAGATCAATGCCGACTTCGCCCACGGCGTGATCGGCGTCGGCGGCCCCGCCAGCGAATGGTGGGTCCAGCTATCCTCGGCCGTCGTCTGGGGGTTGGGTTTCTCGACCCTGTTGACCCTGATCCTGACCCCGGTCCTGCTGGCTGCGCCCTCGCGGCTGGGGCAATGGCGCCGGCGTGTCATCGACAGCCGTTTGCCGGGGCATCGGGACGAGCCCGCTATCGCCGAGTAATCAGTCGCGATAGAGCCGGATCATCTCCCCCTCGGGATCATCGGTGAGGACATAGATACTGCCGTCCGGCGCCACGCCGACATAGCGCATCCGCGCCTCGGCATCGCCGATCAGGACCTCCTGATCAACCACCTCGCCATCCTCCAGATCGATCCGGCGCAGATGTCCGGACGCGACTACGGCATCGCCGCTGATCAGGGCCGTGACGAGCAGGTCGCCATCCCACTCGGCAAACATGGTGCCGTGATAGACCGCCATGCTGGACGGTGCGATCGAGGGCACCCAGTAGAGCATCGGCTCTTCCATGCCCGGATAGCTCGTATAGGGGCTGACCAGCGCTCCATTGTAATCGATGCCATAAGTGGCGATCGGCCAGCCGTAATTTCGGCCTTCGACCAGGATATTGATCTCGTCGCCGCCACGCGGTCCATGCTCATTGGAATAGACAATGCCACTGACCGGATCGACCGCGATCGCCTGCGGATTGCGATGGCCGATCGTGTAGACACCGGGCGCGGCATCAGCGAAGGGACCATCAATCGCGCTGCCATCGGCATTGAGGTGGACATAGCTGCCATAATGGGTTTGCGGACGCTGGGCCTCTTCGCGATGGTCGAAACCATCACCGATGCCGAGCAGGAGCGTATTGTCGGGCAGGAAAGCCAGCCGGGCGCCGTAATGGACATCCGTATTGCGGCGCGGCGCGGCCGCGAAGATTTCCTCGAAACCGGTCAGGGCCATGCCCTCGAGCCGGCCACGGCCGAGCTTGAGCGTGTTGTCGCGAGCCTCACCCTCCGACCAGGTCAGATAGATGATTTGATTGGCCGCGAAGTCCGGATGCAGCACGACATCGAGCAGACCGCCCTGCCCTGAATGGAGCACATCGGGCACGCCCGAGATGGCTTCGGCGCGAAGGCCGGTTTCATCGATCACGCGCAGGCGGCCCGGCTTCTCGGTGACCAGCATGCGGCCATCGGGCAGGAAAGCCAGGCTCCAGGGGTATTCCAGTCCCTCGGCAACCGTCTCATGCCGTTGTTCGGCAAATCCGGCCGTGCTCATCATGGCCGCCGCAAAAGCTGCAATAACCCAGTGTTTCATGGTCAAACTCCGCCAATTGTCGTGTCGCCGGACAGCCTATAGGCTGACGCGCATTGTGTAGAGCCCCGGAAAGCCACCGCTGATGTCTATTTTTCGCACCGTCCTGATTTTCGTCCTCAGCGTGCTGGTTGGAACTGTCCTGGTCAGCATCGCCAATACCCATGTCGTGCTGCAATCACTGGCGGCGGTCGGGGCGGAAATTCCCCCGGCCGTGCGGATCGACGCCATCACGCGCGACTTGCTGGGCTTTGGACCGACACTCTTTATCGTCGTGCTGATCGGCTTCGCCATCGCCTTTCCGGTCGCCGGCTGGATCGCACGATTGCTCGGAAAACCCTGGCGGCGGATCGGCTTTACGCTGGCGGGCGGTGTTGCTGTCGCCTGCATCATGCTGGCCATCACCGCCTTTTATGCCGAGGCCCTGCAATCGACGATCACACCCGTTGCCTCCAGCCGGACACTGGGCGGTCTGCTCAGCCTGGCACTTGGCGGTGCCGGTGCGGGCTTCTTCTTTTCACTGCTCAAGCGACCCGCACACACGCGCTGACGGGCCCGACCGCTGATCAAGCTGAAGCGGGGCCGGTGTGCGGGAAACCCTTTGGCCTCCCGCACACGCTCAAGCCTCGTTACTCAACGGTCACCCGGCTGAGATTATCGTCGGAGTCGCGATCGATCAGCTTGTTGTAGGGATCGATCCCGACGAAAACGGGCTCTTCATCAACAATCAGTTCGAAGCGCATCGTCGTCTCATTGATGCGGTGCTTCTCCATGTAGAGGACATGGTCGGAGCCCTCGATGGCGCCTTCCAGATTGCGCGTGAAGACGCCGATATCAATCATGTAGTCGATATCTTCCTCGGTCTGCTCACCCGCACCGTCGGCGGAGAATTTGTGAGCTTCCACATCGATCACCACATCCCAGCGGCCATCCTCACGTTGGGTGGCCGTGGCTTCGGTGACCTTGAGATCAAACAACACGATCCGCTCGAAGAAGTCATGGATCATCTGCTCGTGCTCCGGCCCGGCCTCCTCGCGCAATATGCGCAGGAAATCGAGCGTGGTCGCATAGGGCTCGCTCGAATAGGCCCGCTCCTCGATCAAACGCGCCATGACATGATTGACCGTCTCCTCGCCGAGATAATCCTGCAGCGCATACATGATCACCGAACCCTTGCGGTAGTGAATGTATTGCTGGTTCTCGACTCGGTAGAGCGGCTGTTCCTCGATCGCTTCCGAACCGCGCGCGCCCAGATAGCGGTCGAGTTCATATTTGAGGAAACGACGCATGGCATCGGCGCCATATTCCTGGCGCATCACCATCAGGGCCGAATACTGGGCGAAACTCTCGATCAGCATCGTGCCGCCCTGCACATTCGCCGACATCACCTGGTGCGCCCACCACTGGTGCGCTGCCTCATGAGCGGTGACGTAATAGACGTAATCGATATCCTCGATTTCGCGCAAATCAGCAATGAAGCCAATACCTTCCGAGAAAGGAATCGTATTCGGGAAGGCTTGGGCGAATGACTGATAGGCCGGGAATTCCAGGATACGGAACTGACGGTATTGATAAGGGCTGAAATGCTCGGAGAAATACCCCAGAGAATCCTCGGCCGCGTCCAGCATGCGCTCGACATTCCAGGCATGTGGTTGGTGATAGAAGACCTGTAGATCAATCCCGTCACGCGTGCGTTCGACCAGCTCGTAATCGGCCGAGAGCCATGAGTAGAAATTGAGGATCGGCCGGTCCATCACATATTCGAAGTAACGACGATCGCCCTCAACCCATTCGCGCTCGAGATAACCCGGTGCGATAGCGGTCTGGTCGCGACTGGTCGACACGATGGTGCGGAAGTTCACATAATGAGCCGAGTTGCCAAAAGCCCCTTCGGTCCAGCGGCTTTCATCCTCCAGATCATAGGCCCGGGGCAAAGGCTCAAGCCCCTCACGCCGGCGTTGCTGGCGATCCTGCAGGAAGACACCCTGATTGACGCCAATGCCCGGCATGGCTTCGCTGTTATTGAAGAAACTGCCGTTGTAATTGACCGTCGTCACATTGCCCGAATTGCGAAATCCGGGATTGAGGCGCGCGACTTCGAAATCGAAGGCACGGCTCTCGTCCGGCTGCATCGGTACATCCAGCGCGAAGCTGTAAATGTAAGACTCCTCATCGGAGGTCGCGATGGATGCGCCCTCGAAGACCTGGCTGCGGATAGTTGTGCCGGGCCCGTAGGAAATCCACAAAGTATCGAGTGGGCCGTCGGTCTGGTTTTGCAGCACATAGCTGCCCCGCGCTTCATAACGCCGCTCATCGGGATAGATGTCGACATCATAGGAAACGTCCGTGATGGTCGGCTGCGGCAGGTCGACCAGATGTTCGTACTCACGCTCATAGGCCGCCTGCTGATGCCGGACATCAGGGCCAGAGACATATTCGTTGAGCACATTGGTGTTGTAGAAGATCCAGCCTCCGGTCACAGACGCCCCGATCAGGGCCGCCGCAGTGAGGCCGGCAGTCGCCGGCGTGAACCGGCCGAACAATCCGCCGAGTCGCGACCAGATCGGCGTCAGGGCACCCCGGCTCCAAAGCTGATAGGCCAGCACGAGCAGGATGACCGCGACAAAGCTCCAATACAAGCTGTACCACAGCGCTATGCCGAGGAAATGGCCATAGCCGTTCATGTCGGACCACGGGCCCGTCGGCGGGAAGCCATAGCTGTAGAGCTGGTGGTCGAACCCGACCTGCGACATCACCAGGGTGATGATGAAGAAGACCATCATCGCCGCCATGCCGAGCCAGCGATTATTGAGGACGACCTGCAGGAAGATCGCCAGTGCCGCCAGCAATACCGGTGGGACAATCAGCTCGATGAAGCCGCGAATGGCGTACTGGCCGAACTCGAACACCGTATAGCCCTGGATCAGCTGCGAGATGATTGCCGAGACAATGATCACCACCGCCAGGGACACGATCACCACGCACATGGCGAGGAATTTCGAGACGATAAAGACCCAGCTCGGCGTCGGCGTGGCATCGGTGATTTCCGAGAAACCGACACCGCGCTCGCGCCACATCAGTTCTGCGGCATAGAAGATCACGATGATGATCGGGAAAATCCCATAACCGCCCGCAATCATGTCCATCATGACACGGGTGACGGGATAATTGTCGGTCCCGAAAATGCCGCCGCCGAGGAAGAAGCCCGGCACGGTATTGATCAGGCCGATGGCGAGGATGATCCAGAAGGCGACATTGAAGACAACGCCCTTCACCTCGAAATTCAGGCGGGCCAGGAATTGCTGCCATGACGTCGCACCACCCAGCGTCGGGGTGACGCGCGGCAGGGCCACTTCGGAGATCGCGGAGGGCGAGACGGCCACAGCGGCTGGCTTGCCCCGGCGTCCGGCCGAGGATGCGGCCTTGCGGAAGCGGAAGCTGGCAATATTGATCACCAGCAGGACCAGGCCAAAGCCCATCCAGCCCAGCCGATTGATCATGAACACGCCTTCAAAGGGCACGACCTGGCTGTTCTGTTCGAACGTGGTCCAGTAGCGCGTCATCTCACCATAGGTGTTGAGCCCAAATGGATCGATCAGGGCGATGGTATCGCGCAATTCCGGTTCCTGGCCGGCGATGATCGAGCCCGTCAGATAGAGGACGAACAGGACCAGGAAGGCGATCCAGACCAGAAGGTTGGAGCGGGTGAAATTGGCGACCGTGAACAGGATCGTCCCCATTACCCACATATTCACCAGGCCAATCACGGCATAGACATAGCCATACCAGGCCAGATTGGTCGCTCCGATCAATTCCTGGTCAAGCCAGGGCATTTGCGAACCGATCAGGAAGGCCAGCGGGACGCTGGCAAAGCACAGCGCCGTCGCGATAAAGCCGCCGGTGAAGCGGCCGAGCACGAAATCCGTTTCCCGGATCGGGCGCGAGAAGAAGAGCTCTTCGGTCTTGAAGCTCCGGTCGCGCAAAATTCCGGACGACAGGAACGCAGCCGGAATGAAGCCGCCGAATAGCGAGAAGATCATCACATTGATGGTCAGCGCATTGGGTGAATTGATATTGGTCGAGCCGCCGCCACCGATCTGGATATTGTCGATGGTGACGCCACCGAAGACCAGGAAGAAGAAAATGGCGAAAACGGCGATGAAGGTGGGCGAGAACAGCTGATAGCGAATCTCGAACCCGGCAATTTTGGAGAGCATGGTGAGCTCCTTCCGTTCAGGTTCGAGGATCAGGCGGCCGCCGCAGCGGCCGGACGGCCCTGGCGGATGGTCGAGAAATACACGTCTTCCAGATCGGCCTGGATCGGCTCGAAGCCCTCACCGGGATTGGCGTCAGACACGACATGGATGCGGACCTGGCCGACGGTCAGCCGCTCGGAGATGATATTGTACTGGCTGCGCAGGCCGGCCAGTTCGGACTTGGCAATCGTACGTGCCCAGACCTTGCCCTCCATCTGTGCGATCAGCTCGCCGGGCGAACCCTTGGCGACAATCTTGCCGCCATTGAGGATCGCCATGTTCGGGCAGAGATCCGAGACATCCTCGACGATATGGGTCGAGAGGATGACAACGACATTCTCACCGATTTCCGAGAGGAGGTTGTGGAAGCGATTGCGCTCTTCCGGGTCGAGACCGGCGGTCGGTTCGTCGACAATGATCAATTGCGGATCGCCGAGCAGGGCCTGGGCGATGCCGAAGCGCTGGCGCATGCCGCCGGAAAAGCTGGCAACGGCCTTGTTGGCGTGCTGGGCCAGATTGGTCTGTTCCAGCAGGCCGGTGACGACGTCCTTGCGCTGCTTGCCGTTGGAGATGCCCTTGAGGACGGCGAGATGGTCCAGCATGGCCCGCGCCGACATGCGCGGATAGACGCCGAAATCCTGGGGCAGATAGCCCAGAGTGGCGCGCAGGGCCTGGGGATCCTTGAGAATGTCGATATCGCCGAAAGTCAGGCTGCCTTCATCCGGCGCCTGTAGCGTCGCGATCGTGCGCATCAGGGTCGATTTGCCGGCGCCATTGGGCCCGAGCAGGCCGAACATGCCCTTGGGGATGGACAGGTCGACCCCGTCCAGCGCGCGAACCTTATTGCCGTAGGTTTTCGACAGTCCCTTGATTTCCAACATATTCTGATCGCGGCCGCTTGCGGGCCCCGCCCCTCTTGATTGCCATTCCCGGCCGGATTGGCCGCGAAGTTTATCAGTCCATACCACCGGCCCTCGGCCCGCTGGAGGGGGACACGCCTTGGCGGAATCCCCGTTTCTTACATCATCCGGCGCTGCGTTGCGGCGCCTGCATCCCTGTTTCCGTCTGCATCCGGGTCAGCAGTGGACGAGCCAGAAGTGCCGCACGGGCATCAACCATGCCCGTGTGCAAATCCATTCCGATCTCGTTGAACAGGTCGCTATAGGCCCGCTCCAGCCGAGGCAGGAAGGCCTGAAGCTTGTCACCTTCGGTCTGGCCGGCACTCGTCAGGCTGACCAGGCGGCGGCGGCGGTCTTCGGGATCATCATCGATCACCACCAGGCCCTCCTTGACCAGCCAGCGCAGCCGCTGGGAGGCGAGCTGGTGGGACAGGCCCAGGCGTTCAGCCAGCGCCGACACGGATTGCGGCCCGCCATGATAGAGGGTCTGGACGAGGCTGGTCGCATAGGCGGGCAGGGTCAGCCCGTGCGCCTGCAGACACTGGTCCATCTGCTCATACAGCGCGGCCGAAGCCTGGCGAACACGCAGGGCAAAGGCCGCCGGGCGGCCGAAGAACGGGATTTCATTCATGGATCTTGTCACCACTCCTGGGTCGATTTGAATGCACATCTAGCATCATACAACTAATTGCACAATTTACCGCAGAATTACTTTTTGTACGGGTTTGACTTTTCGGCTCGCCCACCTGATCGCGGACCGTGACCTTCCACGCGCGGACCTGTATGCGGTGCCTCATGGCTCCACCTCTTCTTACTCTCCAGAATATCCACCTCACCTTCGGCGTCACCGCCCTGCTCGACGGCGCTGAGCTCAGCGTCGGCGAAGGCGAACGCCTGTGCCTGGTCGGCCGTAATGGCTCGGGCAAGTCCACGCTGATGAAAGTCGCCGCCGGCACAGTTGAGCCCGATGAGGGCGAACGCTTCGTCCATCCCGGCTCGACGATCCGTTATCTCGAGCAGGACCCGGACCTGACGAAGTTCAAGACGGTGATGGAGTATGTCGAGTCCGGCCTGACCGGCGGCGATGATCCCTATCGCGCCCAATACCTGCTGGAGCATCTCGGCCTGACCGGGCTGGAAGACCCCAAAGTCCTGTCCGGCGGCGAGGCGCGCCGCGCCGCCCTGGCCCAGGCGCTCGCCCCGAGCCCGGATATTCTCCTCCTCGACGAGCCGACCAATCACCTCGACCTGCCGGCGATCGAATGGCTGGAATCCGAGCTCAAATCCAGCCGCTCCGCCCTCGTCCTGATCAGCCATGACCGGCGTTTCCTGTCCAATCTCTCGCGCAAGACGCTGTGGCTTGATCGCGGCCGCACCCGGCTGATGGACCGCAGCTTCTCCGCCTTCGAGGCCTGGCGGGATGAAGTGCTCGAAGCCGAACAGCTGGAAATGCACAAGCTCGACCGCAAGATCGTGCGCGAGGAGCACTGGCTGCGCTATGGCGTCACCGCCCGGCGCAAGCGCAATGTGAAGCGCCTGTCCGATCTGCAGGGCCTGCGCCAGCAGCGCACCGAGCATCGCGGGCCGCAGGGTCAGGTCAATCTGCAATCCTCCGCTGCCCAGGATTCCGGCAAGCTGGTGGCCGAGGCGATTGACCTCAACAAGGCCTATGAAGGCCGCGATATCGTCAAGGATTTCTCGACCAAGATCGCGCGCGGTGCCCGCATCGGCCTGATCGGGCCCAATGGTGCCGGCAAGACCACCCTGCTCAATTTGCTGACCGGCAAACTCGAGCCCGATAGCGGCGAAGTCCGCCTTGGCACCAAGCTGGAAATGGCCAGTCTCGACCAGAAGCGCGTCGCGCTAAAGCCGGAATGGACCCTGTCCGAAGCCCTCACCCAGGGCGGTGGCAATACCGTCGAAGTCAATGGCCAGTCCAAACATGTCATTGCCTATATGAAGGACTTCCTGTTCCCGCCGGAGCAGATCAATACCCCGATCGAAGTGTTGTCCGGCGGCGAGAAGGCGCGCGTCATGCTGGCCCGCGCGCTCGCCCTGCCCTCCAACCTCCTGGTGCTGGACGAGCCGACCAATGATCTCGATCTGGAGACGCTCGACCTGCTGCAGGCGCTGATCGACGAGTATTCCGGCACCGTGTTCATCGTTTCCCACGACCGGGACTTTCTCGACCGGGTCTGTACCAGTGTCATGATTGCCGAGGGGGATGGTCACTGGACCGAATATGCCGGTGGCTATTCCGACATGGTGTCCCAGCGCGGCTATGGACTGACGCCGCTTGGCGGCGATGTCGCGCCGAACCGCAAGGCCGCCGCCAAGGCCGCCGCGCCGGCCCGTGTCGTGAAACGCAAGATGGCGAACAAGGACCGCTATGCGCTGAAACTCCTGCCCGGCGAGATCGACGTGCTCGACAAGGCCATCGCCAAGCTGGAAACCGAGCTGGCCGATCCGGAGATCTTCAAAGACACGGCCCGCTTCACCAAGGCGAGCAAAGACCTCGCGGCGGCGCTGGCCTCACGCTCGGAGAAGGAAGACCGCTGGCTCGAACTGGAAGCCGAACGCGTCGAGATCGAGGGCGAATAAGCCCCCCATCCCGAAGCCGTCAGCGCATGCCGCGACTATGGGCCGGCCCGAGCAGAACGGCGTTGAGCAACAAGAGATCAAGCCCTTCCAGATAGGCGCGCGTTGTCGGCGCCTGGGTGAAGGCGATCACCTGGCCTGACCCCATCGAGTTGGAAATCACGAATGGCTTGAAAGCGATCTGTGAGGCCGATTCCGCCCACATATACCCGCCAGCCACGAGCGTGTCGGGCCCGGCGAAACGCATCGCCGTATCAGCCGCGTCGCGGCTGACCGGTGCATAGATGTCAGACCCTGTCACCAGCGCGGCGGCGCCACGTGAATAGCCCGCCGACATCCAGGCGTCCGGATTGGCTTCGACACGCAGCAGCGCGCCAGGCGAATAATCCGGCATCGCGCCCTGTTCGGCCTGCACGACATCGAGTTCATCGACCGAGGTGAGCAAGACCGCATCGACGACAGCATTGTCCTGCGCACCGGCGCGTGGCGTTTCCGCGGCGCGCTCACGGCGGGTCGGGATCAGGCCCACTTCGGGGTCAGCCAGCCAGCGTGTCGCATCACCCAGGCCCACCAGCACACCGCCGGCACGGACGAAGCGGGTCAATTGCGCCGAACCGCTTGCGCCGAGCACCGATGAATAGCCGCTACGGCCCTGCTCGGGCAGGATCAGGACATCAAAAGCTGACAGATCGGCCCGCCCCAGCGTCCCGGCCCGGATAATGCTGACAGGCATGCCATAGCGCTGCTCGAGTACATAGCGTGTGGCGCCGGCGGAATTGGAATCGGTGCCATCATCCCAGAGCATCGCAATGCGCGGCGCCGTCACAGGGACAAAGTGTTCGGACCCCGGATTGGGACCCTCATCGACCCAGCTCGAGGCGAGGCCGACAAAGCGTGCACCGATCTCACCGCCGAGGCGGGTGATCAGGCTGTCGAGATTGGCCGGCGCGCCATGGCGCGGCACGACGACACTGCCGCGCGGGAAGGTGCGCTCACCAATCCTGAAAGCCACATCGCTGGAACGAACCGACACGCCCGCCGCGGCGAGGGCTGCCACGAGGCGAGCCTGACCGGCATCCTCCCAGGCAATCGCATAGCCCCAGGCCCCACCGGCACTGGAACCGGTCGAGGCAATCGGGTCATCGGCAGCAACCGGCTCGCCATTCAGGCCGGGATCGCGGCGGCAGACCACCGAATTGACGTTGTGCATCAGCGGCAAGGACCAGGCCGTGACGTCATAGAGCTCGGCGTGCAGGCCGCGCGTGCGGCGGCTCTCCTGCTCCTGCATGAAATCGCCCGGCAATTCGGTGGTGTCCTCGAGGAGTGTGCGCGCCAGCCGGCCTGCGGGCTGGTTGAAGCGGACCTCGAAGGCGCCGTCCTCAAAACGGCTGCCGCAGGCGGATAGCGAGCCATCAACACGGCTGACTTCTATGCCCTGGGCCACCAGCAAGCGGGCCAGCCGTTCGGCGCCCCACCGATTGGAGGACAGGTCGAGCAGAACCGCTTGCGGTCCGTTCTGATCGTCGGCCGCGGAGGCGCGGAAATTGAGATAGTCGCGAACAAAGCGCTCACGATTGGCGGCCACCACTTCGGCGGTCGACAGACTGGCGACATAATGATGCTCGACGGCTTCGCCATAGGTCAGAAGCGAACCATCGCGCCGGCGCCAGACCAGACCGCGGGCCGAGGCCTGTTCATAGGTCATCGCCACGGCACCCTGCAGGGTTGGCCACATATCGCCATAGCCCGGATAGAAAGCGTCGAAGACTTCACGCGTGAAATAGTCATAGCCGAATTGGTCGAACCAGCGGCCATGATTGCGCCCGATCAAATCCTGGGCATCGCGCTGGCTCTGGACCACATGCGGATTGAAGGGTTCGGCCGAGGGCGCGAAGAAATAGCTGCTGTCTCCGCCCATTTCATGCGCATCGACAACGACCACGGGACGCCAGTCGAGCATCGCCGCGACGCGGCCACGCGTCTCCGGTTGCGTCATCGCAAACCAGTCGCGATTCATGTCGAACAGATAGTGGTTGGTGCGGCCGCCCGGCCAGGGCTGGTCGTGCTCGGCCGTAAAGCGGTTTTCATCCATTTGCAGGCCACGCGCCGCGGTAAAGCTGTGCACGAAGCGCGCCCGGCCATCGGGGTTTTGCACCGGGTCAATGATGACAATGGTCTGATCCAGGATCTGGTCGACACCGGCGTCATTGCGCGAGGCGAGCAGGTGGTAGGCGGTTCGCAGGCCGGCATCGGTCGAGGAAATCTCATCGCCATGCACGCCATAGGAGAGCCAGACCACAGCCGGCGTCGAGGCGACCAGGCTGTCGCGCTCACCGGCGCTCAGCCCGCGCGGATCGGCCAGTTGCTGCAGGTCGGCCTGGATGTCATCAAGCCGCGCCATGGAGTCCGGATTGGCAATAATGGCGTAGGCGAGCGGGCGCCCTTCCCAGCTGGTCGCGTAATCAACGACCCGGACGCGGTCAGGGGCGGCAGCCTCCAGGGCCCGAAGATAGGCAATCGCCTGATCGGGCGGGGTGATTTCAGCACCAAATTGATGACCCAATACCGATTGCGCGGTCGGAATCTGCGCATCGTATTGGCCGGCCAGCGGCGAAGATTGCGCCAGCGCCGGTACCGACGCCATAACCAGACCGACCAAGGCCCCGAACAAATGCTTCATCATGAAATCCCCGTATATCCTGCGACCAGTAAAGCAGGTTTTTCGCGGCCGGTGAAAGCCTTGTTGCTGTGCGTCCCCAACGCGCCGGGCCGGTGAAGATCAATCGGCCAGCGTTTCCCATTCAGCGCACGGTGCCTGGATTCGGCATGCTCCCCGCCCGGTTCGGCGGCCTTTTTCGCTGGCCTTCTGCGGGGGGATCGCCGATTATCCCTAACACGCAACTGTTTGCGGGATGGGGACACGCATGATGGCGGACAAATCCTGGGCAAGGGCCCTGGATGCTCTCTCTCTGACGGACCAAGATGCTCGCGCTGCGTTGATGACGCGCGCCGAAATTCGACGCTTCCCCGCCGGCGCCAGCATCATCGCACAGGATGATCAGGGCGATCAGGTCTTCCTCGTGCTGGATGGCACCGCACGCGTGGTTCTGCTCTCCGAGGGCGGCCAGGAAATCTGGCTCGACACGCTACAGGCCGGCACGATCATCGGCGAGCTCGCCGCCCTGACTGACCGGCGCCGGACCTCGGAAATCATCGCCGAAACCGAGTGCGAGCTGGCGAGCTATCCGGCCGCTGTCTTTCTCGATCTGCTCCAGCAATATGGCGATCTGGGACTGGCGTTGGCGCGCATTCTGGCGCACCGCGTACACCACACGACCCAGCGGATGTTCGAGCTATCTGCCCTGTCTGCCCCCGGCCGGATCTATGCGGAAATCCTGCGCATGTCCGAGTGTTCGAAGGCGGGGCCGACCCGGGTTATCCGCCCCATTCCCTCGCTGACCGCCATCGCGTTACGGGTCAACACGACGCGCGAAACCGTGTCGCGCACGGTCAGCAATCTTGAGCGGCGCGGCATGCTGATGCGACGCCCCGATGCCTTCGAACTCGTCGACCCCGACCATCTGGCGCGGCTAAGCACCGCCAATTGACGCCGCCGCGTCGAGCGCTGCCGGGCAATCGGCTGCCACGGCGCGCAAACTGTACATGCCGATCTCCGGCATCAAGGCGTCGATCGCTGTCTGACCGACATACTCACACCGGAACTCGCTGCCGCGTGCCATCGCCAGGGCCGCCGCGAAAAACGCGCTGACGAAAATCGAACCGGGCAAGGTTGCGCGCTCGATGCGTGAGGCGATCGCCACCTGGCCGCCAAACAGGGTCGGCGTCTTGCGCAGCGGGTCCTGCGCCTCGTGCACCGGGCCGTAATGCCCTCCGATCCGCAGGGCGAGATGTTCTGGCAGGCCAAGCGCTGCAAGATCAATCGCTGAAAAAGCGCGGCGGAGCGTGTCGGCCGCGCGGGCCGCCTCGTCGACATCGCGGAAGGCGAGAAAGAGACCATCACCCCAGCTATCGGCGTGCAGCGGGGCCGGCTCCAGCGCATCGCACACTTGCGCCAGGACGCTCATGACCGACGTCACGAAGACCGGCACCAGATCATCGGCGACAGTCGATGAGCCGCAGACATCGATGAAGAGCATAGCCCGAAGGACTTGTCGGAAATCCGGATCGGCGACCGATTTTGCGAGGTCATCGCCGCGATAGCGCTCCAGGCCGGTCGCCGGGACCACGATCTGACGCAGTCCCGCCTCCTGCCAGACGTCACGGTCATGGGCGGTGCCGAACGGATCGGCGGGCGGCGCATCGTCGGCGACCAGGAGTTGAACGGGTGAGGTCGACAGGGCACTGGCCCGCATTCGCGCCAACCCCATCGCGACCTCGCTGGCGAAGCGGATATGCTGGCCGGACAAAAGCTTGCGATCCGTGGTGACCTCGTGGATAGCCGCAGCGCTGGACAGGCAGGCCTCACAGCGCCGGACCCAATGCCCGCCCAGCGGGCGAACAGAGGCATCGATGAAAACATTGACCGGGACGGGCAGGACCAGGTGCAGCTCATTGCCGCGCGCGATGGCCACCTCGGCGACCAAAATGTCCGCGCCGGCCGCGATGGCACCGTAACAGGGCCCGATATTCTCCCGCTCAAAGGCCTCGGCAATGGCCAGGCTAAGGCCTGCCTCACGCGCCGGCGCGACCCCGTCCGCATCGCCCCCGGCGTGAAACAAATGGCCGGCGAAATGGCACGGGCCGGGCGGCTCAAGCTCGTGCAGCCACGGGGCTGACAATTGAAGAAGGCGCTTGACCATGCGCAATTGCCGGATCGTCGTCGCATGCGCCATCGAGTTGCCGCGATCGCAGGCGATCGCCGATTCCAGCGCCATCTGGGCCGCACCGGAATCGCCGAGAAGGAGATGGGCCTCGGCCTGCGAGGCCAGGCGGTAATACGCCTCTTCGGCATCGGTCGGGTTGGCGCCGCGGCAACAGGCCAAAACCTTGCGCGCCAACGCGTCGGCGCGCTGACCATCGCCGGCCAACAGATACAGGGTTGCCGCATTGATGCCGGGATAATGGCCGCCCGTCTGGGAGAATATCCGCTGATACTGGGCCGCGGCGACGGCCGCCAGGGGCCGGACCTCCTCAGCGTGGGCCTCCAGCGCCATACTCTTGCTCAACCGCGCGCCGAGCGCCAGGCTATCCTCGTCATGGCTGGCCTCAGACAGACGGAAACGGCGAAAATCGAGCTCCGCACGCTCCAGCGCCCCGGAACGAACGAGGCAGAGCACGGCGCGGTGCTTGAACCAGCCATCATCAGGTTGTTGCGCCAGGGCAGCCAGGCACAGATCATAGGCCCGCGCCAGATCGCCCTGGTTGAACCTTTCGAGGATTATCCGGCGCATCCGCCCTCCAGCGACCGTCCTGGCTCAAAAAGGCCCGATGATCGCCGGCGGGTCAATCTTCATTCTTGATGATCGGATCGACAATGACGCGTGTGTGCTGGGCGCCGCCGGCCTGCGCGACATCCATGAAGAGCGCGAACTCGAAGCTCTCGTCAGTCTGGGTGCAGCTATCGACCAGCTGGAAGGCATTGGGCTCCAGGCTCACCCCATTGAGGGTCAGCCATTCAAGACCGCCGAACTCGCCCTTGCCAAAGCCCGTCTTCAGCTTGATCCGGGCGGGTTCAAAACTCCAGTTTTGCATGCTCAGGGCGAAGATCAGCCGGCTGGCACAATGCACGTTGAGATCATACGGGCTGGGCTTGACGCTATTGCTCGGCGTCCACATCGGCGCGAGCGTCGTATAGGCCAGTGTGCGCAATTGCGCGGCCGTCAGGCCGGGATTGCCGGTGACGACAGAGTCGAATGTGGCGAGAATGACGCCGATCTCGGTATCGGTGAACGGATCACGATCATCATCACTGCCGGCGAGCACAACGAAACTGCCGTCGCGTAACGTGCTCACGCTGATCTGGGTGCACTCGAAACTGCGCGTCGGCAGGTCAAGGAGTTCAGCCTGTACCTTGGTCCCGTCAAGCCCACTCATGTCTGAAAGCGTCATCGCTGGCCTCAATCTTCAAGCTGGCGCCCGGTTATCCGGGCGCGTGGACGATCCCGCAGGACCTAATTTGCCTCCGCAGCCTCCAGGGCGGTCACGGATTGCGCGCGGTGAAATTCCATCGCGGCATCAAGCCGCAACTGACTGGAAATCGGAGTCAGCATGGTCACCATATGTGAACGCAGCGTTTCCGCAGCCGCAGGGGCGCCCCGGCGCAATTCAAGATCGGCCAGCTCATTGGCTGACGCGGCGTAGAGATAGGGACCATACTGGAATTCGGTCTGCCAATTGGCTTCAGCGACCAGCGATGTCATCAAATGATCCAGCCGCAAATGCGCCGATTCATCCTGCCCCATCGCGACAAAAATCCGCGCCTCGACCAGGGCCGCATAGAGCCGGGTCTCCGCGATACGGGCACTGGCATCGGCCATCCAGGACGGATGCGCCATATAGGCAGACGCGTCGAGATAGGCCTCGCGGGCGCCGGCGACATCATGGGCAAGCAGGCGGGCCTGGGCCAGCCACAAGCGCTGCCGGACCGTGGTCAGACGCCAGTTCCCATTGGCCGGGTCACGCTGCAGCAAGGCGTCAGCCTCGAACGACGTCGCCTCCAGGATGGCCAACGCGATCTGCAGATCAGCCGCCGGCGTATCGGCACCCGGTGCGATCAGGAGACGAGCCAGGGCGCGCTCGGCATTGATCGCGTCGCGACGGATATTCCAGTCATCGACCTCAGCGGACAACTGGTCCTCATAGATGGCGATTTCCTGCTGGCGCGCCGCGATGGCGGCATCCCGGCCATCGGTCATCTCATAGACCGTCGCAACCCAGGCCAGGGCGTTGGCATGGTCGACATGCGCCTGCACCACATCCGGTTGACGCGACGCAAGATCGGCCATCAGCGCACTGGCGGCGACGAAGGAGTCGCGGGCTTCCGGCAAACGCGCTGACTGAAGATAGACCACACCCAGATTGGTGTTGGCATAGGCAAATTCGGCGAGCCATTCGGTATTGCCGGCATCGATTTCGGTGAGACGCCCGGCCAGGTCGCGGTAAGCCCGGAAATGGCCTTCAGCATCATCGAGCCGCCCCTGGCGCCAGGCATAATAGCCAACCCAGTAAGCGCTCTGGGAGTGTTCGAAAATGCGGTCAGGATCATCGTCGGCGATCAGGAGCAATTGTTGGGTCGCGTCATAGGCGCGGCGAAAATGCTCATAGGCAGATTCCAGATCCCCCTCAGCCGATTCGATTTCCCCAAGCAGATGGAAGGCGCGCGACCGGCGCCCGAGCGCATCCGCCGACAATTGCCGTGTCGGCTGCGCCGCGTAATAGGCGACAACCTTCTCGCCTACTGCATCGAGGACATCGAGCCGCCCGACCGGCTCCAGCTTGTCTTGAAGGTCACTCAACATAAACTCGATCAAATCCTCTGCATCGGCCTTGCGGCGTTCCGCCTCGGATCGGGCCGAAGACGCGAGCAGGGTCAGACCCGTCATGATTACCGCGAGCAGAAGTGAGAGCATCGTGACGGTAGTCACGCGCTGTTGACGGCGCTGGAGGTCGCGCTGGATGATCTCGTCGAGCCGCAGGCCCAACATGCCCGCAACGAGCTTGACCACGCCCATCCGGAAGCCATCGCCCTTCGGCCGGAAGTCCGCACCGACCGGCTCAGCCTCCGATTCCGGCAAGCCATTCTCAAGCAGGGCTGCCGGGAAGCAGCCATCCCCGGCGCCATCAGGGCCAGCCACCGTGCCAGGATTGCCAGCGACGATCGCCGCAAGAATCTGTCCCTGCGGACGCACGGTGCGGAATTCCTGGATCTCCTGGTTCACCCAGCGCGAGGCTGCCGCAGCGGGCGAGCAGACCACGATCAGAACATCGGACTGCGCGAGCGCCGTGCGGACCGACGCCGTGAGGTCACCGGCCGCGGGCAAATCATCGCGGTCGCGGAAAATGGGATTGAGCCGCTTCGGCACCAGCCCATGCGCGGTCGATGTCCCGACCAGATTCGCGGGCAGGCGATAGGCTTCCAGGGCGCGGTGAATCCGGCGCGCCCAGCGGCTGTCATCATGGCTGTAACTGATAAACGCCCGGTATTTCGTCTGCCCGCTCATAATGCCCCTGCTCCCAAGCCCGGCACATGATCGGGCCAGTTGCCGCAAGGTGCAAGCTCGAGGGCAAATTGCGCGGCAGCGCACCGGAAAACCCGGGCAAACAGCAAAAATTCGGCGGGGCGCGAGGCGAAGTTGGGGCTTCGCTTGGGCAAGGACTCGCGCCCCGACCGACCCCCAATCGAGGAGGAGGAGGGAAGCTGCAAAGGGCAGCCTGCCAATGAAGCTACAGATTAGCCGGCGCGCATGGTGTGATCGCGGTCACACTGACCCGCGAATTTCAAGGCGCGCTAGGGTTCGGCGGACGCCAACTGGATGTCGAGCTCGGCGACCTGGATCGTCACACCGCCGAAGCCGGCCCGCGTGTGCAGCCGGACCGGCAGGTAGAAACCGTGCTCGGGAAAGGGCGCCAACCAGATATCGAGCGGATAACGCAATTCCGCCTGTGTCGGGTAGTCCTCGGGATCATAACCCGCAATCGGCTCATACCAGGCGTGGCACAGCAAGGCCTCACCGCGCCAGGCCGGAGTCCGGATGGTCTGGCTTTCCCCGGCCTCGAGGCGCAGGTTATAGCGCGCCTTGCCATCGAACACCGGCAGGCTTCCGGAACACACTCCTGCCTCACCACCGATCCGCGCCTGCGCCAGCAGAAAAATGGCAGAAATCGGATCGATCACGCCTTCGCGCTGCTCCGCTGTCGCGGGCGGTACACCAAGCGAGCCGAACGGCGGCGTGGCGTGGGCCGAGGCCATACGGTTGTCGAAGGCGATATCGACGGCGCGAACCTTCGAACCCGTGCGCTCGACATGGGCGTAACGCAGGGGCAGCACCGAGGCCTCAGTGCGTCTGCCCTCCACCTCGGCGCGAATATCGAAATCCGTGAACAGGGCTGCCAGACCGGCCGCTTCAACGACCGTGTCGGCCGCATAATGCTCCGGATCGATCCGGGCCGTGAGGCTGATCGCCCCGACCCTGAAAATCAGCACCGAACTGGAATAGCGCGCCGAAATGACCCGTCCGCCGGGATAGGGCTCGGCAGCGGCGTCGGACTCGCGTGCGATCTCGCCAACGGCGGACCCCGCCAAAACCAGGCTTGTGGCCGCCACAAGGACTTGAAACAATGCCGGCATGATCCCCACCCAATCGGTTCGAGCCTGTAAGCTTGCGCGATAATTGCGGTGGCAATTTGGCGTCGTGGCGGATCCTGCACAAGGGCGCACACAAGGGCGCAGCCGGCCGGGTGACACCGGCACGCCCTGCCGGCGCCGAGATGCAGAGAGTCTATGACGGAACTCGCCCGCATGCCTATATGACACAGCGTCCGCAGGAAGGTGGCCCCGCTTGAAGTCCCTCATCGTCTCACTTGCCGTTCTGATGGCCTGCGGTCCCGCCTTCGCAGCGCCGCTCGCAACGATTGAAGGCATAGCGGACCCGGTGCTGCTGGGCGCATTGCAGTCTGCGGTCGGTGAGCGTGCGGAAACCGATAACCCTGCAGACGGGCCGATGCGCCAGGCGCGCACTGCGGCGGACCGGGCGCGGCGGCTGCTGAGATCCGAAGGCTATTATCGGGCACAAGTCGATCCGCGCCTCGACAGCCGCTCGCAGGCTGTCGTCCACATCACCCTGGGCCCCCGCGTCCGGATTGCGACAATCGACGCCCTCACCACACCCGACCTCGATGCGGTTCCGGTCGCACGCGGCGCCATCACCCTGAGCCCAGATGCGCCGCTGCGCGCCGCCGACGTTATTGCCAGTGACGCGCTCGGGCTCGCAGCCCTGCAGGATGCCGGCTGGCCCAGCGCCGAAAGCGGCGATCGTCGGGTCAGGGTCGATCACGCCACCGACACCGCCACGGTTCAGTTTGTCTACGATACCGGGCCTTTTTCGGTCTATGGCCCGTTTGAGCTGGACGGCGACAATTGGCGCCCCGGTTTCATTGCCGGCCTGTCACCGCTGACCCGCGGAGCGACCGCCAGCCGCACACAGATCCTGGAATACCAGCGCCGGCTGGACGCGCTGGCCAGCGTGCGCACCTCACAGGTCATGCTCGGTGATGCCGACCCCGCAACCGGCGAACGACCGGTCAGGGTGGAGCTGACCCCGACTTCGCGCCACAGTATCGAAGCCTCGTTGAGCTTTGCCACCAGCGAAGGTGCCGGTGCCAATTTCGACTGGACGCGGCGCAATATGTTTCTCGGGGACGAAACCCTCACCGTGCAGGCGGGCATCGCCACCCTGCAGCAGGGTCTCGGCGCGACGTTGACCCTGCCGCATTGGCGCCGCTACCAGCAAACCCTGTCATTCAGTGCCGGACTTCTATCCCAGGAGACCGATGCTTTCGATCAGACCGAGCTCCTGCTGAGCGCCGGCGTGACGCGCCGGGCCGGCCATCTCGAATATGGCGCGGCGACGCGGCTCGACATCTCGCAAGTGACCGATGCGACCGGTCCACGCGATGCCAATACGCTGGCCCTCGACCTGAGTGCCGCCTACGACACGCGCAATAATCCGCTCGACCCGGAAGCGGGTTTGCGTGGCAGCCTGCAACTCTCGCCCGCCGCGACCTTCGGCGATGTCGAAACGCGCTATGTTCGCGTTGAAGCCCGCGCCAGCAGCTATTACCGGCTCTCCGGTGACCTCGTCGCGGCGGCGCGCATGCGGATCGGGACGGTGCTGGGGACTTCCGCTGAAAGCCTGCCGGCCGACTTGCGACTCTATGCCGGCGGCGGCGGATCGGTGCGGGGTTATAGTTATCAGTCGCTCAGCCCGCTTGGCATTGATGGTTCGCCATTCGGTGGCCAGTCCGTGACGGAAACCAGCCTTGAGCTACGCTGGCGCGCGCGAGAAAAATGGGGCGCGGTGGCTTTCCTCGATTCCGGGGCGGCCTCGACCGCATCAACACCGGACTTTTCCGAATTCCGTTCTGCCGTCGGTATCGGTGTCCGCTATTATTTTGATTTCGCGCCGGTCCGCTTCGACATTGCCACCCCGCTCGATCGCCGCTCCGGTGATGCGGCCGTCCAGATCTATTTCAGCCTCGGACAGGCATTTTGATGGCGGTGCGAGACATTCCCTGGCGCGGCCTTCTGCAAGCCCTGGCTTTGGGGCTCGGCCTGTTATTGATCCTGGCGACCGGTGCGATTCTCGCCCTGAGCCACGGACCGGGGCGCTGGCTGGTCCGTTCCTTCGTTGACGGACAGGAGATCGGCTCGATCGGACACGTCCGGATCGAAGGCCTGCGCGGCGACCTCCTCTCTGAGTTTTCCATTGACCGGATCGTGCTGACCGATACGGACGGCGTCTGGCTGGAGGCCGATTCCATTGCGGTGCGCTGGCAGCCCCTCTCCCTGGTCAACGGACCGGTCCGGGTCGACCTGCTTGCGACCGAACGGGTCATGATCGCACGACGTCCGGATCTGCCGGAACGGGCTGATCGAGGGTCTGGCGGCGGCTTGCCGGAGTTCATCCTGACCGAGGCCCGGATTGACCAGCTCGACCTGGCCGAGGGCCTGGCTGGACCGGCCGTGCGCTTGCAGGCGCGCGGTGACATGCAGCTACAGGACGGCGCGCCGGGACAGGCCTCGATCTCCATCCGCCGCCTGGACGCGCCGGGCGATGCCGTTGACGGCCGGCTCGAAATTTACGCAGACGGCCGTATCGACGGGCATTTCACCGCCTCCGGTGCGCCGGGCGGACCACTGGCCGTGCTGGCCCGAATGCCCGATGAGCAGATCGAAATTGCCGCGGACCTCTCCGGCGACAGGCAGTCCGGCAGCGGCGATTTCAGCGTCCGGATTACCGGCCGTGAACTGGCCATTGGCCAGCTGGCCTGGGCCGACAATGCCTGGCAGCTCGACAGCGCCGTCGCGCCCGGCCACTGGACCGGCCTGCCCGAGCCCCTGGCCCCCATCCTGTCGCAGGGGCGGATGAGCGCCAGCGGCAGGGTCTCGAAATTCGGCGTCTACAACGCACAGCTACGTGCCGATACAATCGAGATTGATCTGGCCCTCAATGCCGAGCAGAGCTGGGATCTCGTGCTTCAAACGAGCGGCCAGGCGCTGGCGCAATTATCCGGCGGCGAGGTCAGTGCCGGCTCGCTGCGTTTCGCAGGCAGCGTCGACATGGTCGAAGGCTATGGCCTCGACGGGGCGCTCGCCGTCGAGCAGCTGGCCACCGGTGAAGCGCAAATCGGTATGATCGGCGGCCCCTTGCAGCTGCGCTATGATTCCGGGCAGCTGGACGTCACGGCCCAGCTCGCACTGTCGGGTCCCGCACTGGGCGAGCGCACCCTCAATGATCTGGTCGGCGAACAGGCCACACTGACCTTCGACCTGGCGGCCGATCTCGACGAGGGCCGCTATCAGCTCACTGGTTCGCGACTGCTGGGGGCACATATTCAGATCGATGCCGACGGGGTTTACGGTCCGGGCAGCGACCGGATTGCGCTCAATGCCCGTGCAAGGCTCGACGACCTTGCCCTCCTGACTGACCGGGCCAGCGGCCCGGTTTCCGCTGTCATCACCACGACCGGCGCCAATGAAATCCAGCTGGTGATTGATGGCAGCGCCCTCGAGACCGATGCCCGCCTTGCCAGCTTGATCGAAGCCCTGAGCGTGACGGCCACGCTGCGCCTGGAAGAGGCCGGCTGGCGCGTGCCGGCCCTGTCGCTCAGCTCGACGCGGCTATCGCTGGAAGCCGAGGCGCAGGGGAGTTCCGGCGAGGACTGGCAGGCCAGCGGCGATCTGGCATTTTCCGGCGCGCTGGAGGGCGTGGCATTGAGTTTCACCGGCGGCCTGGCGACGGGTTTCGAACTGAATTCAGTGGCCGGTCTGATCAGCGCCCGCACCGTCACCGCCACTGAGGCGATCCTGCTGGGCGAGACCCGCTTCAACGCGCCGCGACTGGCGCTCAATGCCGCGTATGATGACGGCAATCTCTCCGCCGACTGGACGCTCGCTGGCCGCTATGATGCCCGGGAGCTCTTGCTGGCCGGTGCGGCCGAACAGGACGGCGCGGACTGGACGGTGGCTGTTCGCGATGGTCAGTTCGGCCCGTCGGTGATCGAAGCCGATGCCAGGATCGAGCAAGACCGGCTGCAATTCAGCCTGTTGGCCGGCACACAAGCGCGCTGGTCGCTCTCGGTCGAATACAATGCCGCGCTCGAAGCCCTGCTCGACGGCGACTTCGATGCCCGGCTGGGCGTCCGGGATCTGGTCGCCGGCTCCTTTGTGCTGACCGATGCCCAGGTCTCATTGAGCGGGCCGATGGCGGGTCTGGCCCTGGAGGCCGAATTGTCGGGCCTTGCCGGCGTGCCCTTCGACCTCGATGCCACCGGCATGATCAGCCTCGACGAAACCGGGATGCGCGCTGAATTGCGCCCGGCTGGGCATCTCGGTGCCAATGCCTGGACAACGGTCGAGCCCATCCTCGCTGTGATTGCGGGGGAGGATCGCTCACTGGGCGGACGCATCGAATTCGGCGGCGGCGAACTCGGGGCGAACTGGCAGGAAAGCGCCGGACGGGCGCAGCTTGATGTCCAGGTCAACCGCTTGCCGATCGCCTTGATGGTCGATCTGGCGGGATTGCCGACGGTAGACGGCATGATCGATGCCAGTGCAGCCCTGCAACAGACCGACGGCATCTGGCGCGGCAATGCCGAGCTGGTGGCAAGCGGTCTGACGGCGGCCTCGCTGGCAGACGCACCGGTATTGCGGATCGAAAACCGCCTCACCCTTGGCGAGAATGCCCAGATCGAGAGCCTGGCAACCGGCGGCGGGTTGCGCGCGCGCAGCTTCCTGACCCGCCAGGGCAGCACAACCGGACTGCTGGCGATTCTCGACGGACCCGATGCGGTCATCACCGGCGGCATTGAGGCCAGCGGTGAAATCCAGTCCCTGACATCGCTGCTGCTGCCGATCGGCACCGCCCTCGCCGGCGCAGCCGATATCAATCTCGCAATTTCCGGAACCCGCAGCGCGCCGCAAATCGACGGCTCGATCGCGCTGCATGACGGCCGTTTCAGCGCTGCGGAGAGCGGCACGGATATTCTCGACATCCAGCTCCTCGCGAACCTCCACAACAGCCGGGTCACGCTGGAGAGTTTCACGGCCGGTGACGGCTCGACCGGGCAGATGCACGCCACCGCCTCCGGCGTCATCACAGCGCAGGGGCCACGTGGCCAGGCCGAGTTCAATTTCGAGAATTTCACCGCGACCCGGCGCCCCGACCTGACCGCACGCATGACCGGCCAGACCCGCCTGACCATGGATGAGGAGGGCCTGCTCGTCGCCGGAGAAACCCGGCTCGACCGCGTCTACGCCCAGCCCCCGGCCAATGGGGTCGCATCCATTCCGCAGATCGAGGTCGTCGAGCTCAACCTGCCCAAGAACCAGATCCGCGCCTCGCGGGCCCGATTGCCAATCCAGCTGGATTACCGGGTCTATGCCACCGACCAGATCTATTTCAATTCATCCAGCTTCAACACGGAGTGGCGTGCCGATATCCGCATTACCGGCCAGGCCAAGAAACCGACCCTGACGGGAACGGCAAACCTGGTGCGCGGCTCGGCGACCGTCTTCAGCCGGCGCTTCACGCTGGAAGAGGGCGAGGTCTTGTTCAACGGCCCGCCGGCCGATGCCCGGGTATCCCTGCTGGCGCATTATCAGCGCGAGGACTTCCAGGCCGATGTCGCCATCGCCGGGCCGCTGATGACGCCGAGTGTTACCCTGACGAGCACGCCAACCCTGCCGGATGACGAGATTATTGCCCGCCTCCTGTTCGACCGTTCGGCCAGCCAGCTCGGCCCCTTCGAGGCGGCCCAGCTGGCGGCGCAGCTGGCCGGTCAGGACATTTTCGGCTTCTTCGGGCGCTTCCGCGAACTGGTCGGCGTCGACCGGCTTGATATCGGATCGGACGCCAATGGCGGCCTGACCGTTACCAGCGGGCGACGGTTCGGCAATGATTTCTACGTCGAGGTCGAGAGCGCCGGCGCCGCTGCGCTGAGCACGGCCAGCGTCGAGTGGACACTGACGCCGCAGCTCAGCATTCTGTCCCGCCTGAGCGCCGATACCGAAGCGTCGGTCGCGATCCGCTGGCGCCGCGATTATTGAGCCACAGGCGCAGCGTGCCCGGCCAGTCGCCTTGCACCACCAGCCGTGGCAGAGTAGGCAGCGAGATGATGACCCGGCAGTCTTGCCGGTCCCGAAACGGGTAGCAGAACGGGTGGGCTGGCATGGGTGATTTCTGGAAGCATATCATCAAGCCGAGGGGGCCCTGGGCCCACTGGCTGATCTTTTTCAGCCTGCTGGGCATTGTCGCCGCCGGCGTCACCGGCAATCTGGCAATTGTCGCCCAGTATCTCGACACCGAGGCGCTGACTTTCCGGGCCGGTGAGTTCCATGTCAGCCCCTATGACGCTCTGCGCGCGCTGGTGCTGCTGGTCCTGATATTCTGGGTCACAGCGGCGATTGCCGATCTGGTTCAGCACCGGGTTCGCGGGCTTTCCAGACTGCACCCGACAACGCGGACACTCGTTTCGAAAATCCTCCAGATCGCGATCTATATCATCGCGATTCTGGTCTCGATGGACGTGCTCGGCCTCAATCTGACGACGCTGACCGTGTTCAGCGGCGCGGTCGGCATCGGCATCGGTTTCGGCTTGCAGAATATCGCCTCCAACTTCATCTCAGGCCTGATCCTGCTGCTGGAACGCTCGGTTGATATCGATGATCTGATCGAATTGCCCGACGGGGTGACGGGCTTCGTGCGTAAATCGAGCGCGCGCTACACCCTGCTCGAAACGCTCGACGGCAAGGAAGTCCTGGTGCCGAACGAGGATTTCATCACCAACCGGGTGACCAACTGGACCCTCTCGACCAGCAAGGCGCGGGTCGAAATCAGTGTCGGCGTCGCCTATGGCTGCGATCTTGAGCTGGCGCATAACCTCATCCTGCAAGCCGCGACCGAACACGCGATGTGCATGAGCGACCCGGCACCGCAATGCTTTCTGCGTAATTTCGGCGACAGCTCGATCGATTTCATACTGACCTTCTGGGTCGAGGATATTGTCGCCGGCCGCTGGCGGCCGCAGAGCGATGTGATGTTCGCGATCTGGCACAAATTCCGCGATAACGGCATCGAGATTCCCTTCCCGCAACGCGATCTGCATATCAAGAATGCGGCCGCCCTGAAGGAGGCCATCAATGCCCAATGAATTCGGCATTCTGCACGCCTGCTCGATCAATGGTGACGGGCATGGCGATGTGCTGACCGGCGATGATGTCTCGCGCCTGATCCGCGATGAGGCGCTCGCCTGGGTCCATCTCGATGCCGGCCATCCCGGGGCACGCGCCTGGCTTGAACGCGAGATCACCTATCTCGACCCGATCATCATCAACGCCCTGCTGGCCGAGGAAACCCGCCCGCGCATGGTGATGTTCGAACAGGGCGCATTGATGATCCTGCGCGGCGTCAATCTCAATGAAGACGCCCAGCCTGAGGATATGGTCTCGATCCGGCTCTGGATCGACGGTTCGCGCATCATCAGCGTACGCCGGCGCCGGCTGAAAGCTGTCTCGGACTTGCGAGAACGTCTGGCCGAGGGCACGGGTCCGAAAAACTCTGCAGACTTCATCTCCATGCTCACCGCGCGCCTGTTTGAGCGCATGGAGCCGGTCCTGACGGAACTGGACGAGCGGCTCGATGACGTCGAGGAAGACGTGATGGAAGCGCCGACACCGGCCTCGCGCCAGGCCATTAACGGCCTGCGCAAGCAGGCGATCATGTTTCGTCGCTATATCGCCCCCCAGCGCGATGTCATCGCGCATTTGCGCATTTCCGAGCTGGCCTGGCTCGACGCGATGAACAAGCGGCGCCTGCAGGAAAACCTCGATATGGTGATCCGCTATATCGAGGATCTCGACACGATTCGAGAACGGGCCCAGATCGTCAAGGACGAGTTGGCCAATGGTCTGGCCGACCGGATGAACAAAAATCTCTACGTGCTGTCGGTGATCGCCGCCATCTTCCTGCCGCTGGGCTTCCTGACCGGCCTGCTCGGCATCAATGTCGGCGGCATTCCCGGCTCCGACAATGTCAGCGCCTTCTGGTTCTTCGTCGCCCTCCTGTTCGGTATTGGCGGCGTCCAGATTGCGGCCTTCAAATATCTGAAATGGATCTAGCATGAGACTGGCGGCGCTATTGGCCGGTCTGGCTATCGTCCTCGGCGGCGCACCGGTGATGGCGCAATCGGCAGCCGATCCCGGCCCCGGCGCCTGGTATGGGCAGGCAGACAGGGTGGAGCGGGCGGACGCCAGTCCGGTCTGGACCGGCCCTGCCGCCGATCCGGCCCAGCTGAAAGGCCTGGTCACCGCGATCCGCGCATCGGCCACTCACGGGCTCAATCCGCAAGACTATCATCTGGCCCAGCTGGAGGCCGTCGATTCCCTCCGTTCCGACCCAGCGATCGATGCGCTCGCGACCCGCGCCTGTCTGAGCCTGGCCGGGCACCTTCTGGCGGGCCGGTTTGACCCGGTCCGCTTCGAACCGGACTGGACAGCGCCGCGCCGCACACGCGATCTGCGGGCCTGGCTGGAACAGGCCATGGCCGACGGCGACATCGCCGCCAGTCTCGATGCCCTCGCCCCGGACGAGCCGGGTTATGCGGCCTTGCGCAATGCGCTGCTGCGCCATGAGGCGATCTTCGAGGCGGGCGGCTGGCCCTCGATCGCGGAAGGCCCCGAGATGCGGCCCGGTGACCGGGGTCCACGCGTGGCCCAGCTTCGGGCCCGGCTGGAGGCCAGTGGCGATCTTGCTCCGCTGCCAAGCCCCACCGAAGCCGACGGTCAGGCAAGCGGCGCCAGCGACCTGGTCACGCCAGATCCCGCCAGCCCAGATGACACCAGCCCGGACCCCGCCGACTCCGGGCCCGGCGATCCGGAATTCTTCGACGCACCCTTGCAGGCCGCGGTCGAGGCTTTCCAGCAAGCCAGCCGGCTTGAAATCGATGGCCGTGTCGGGAGCCAGACCCTGCACGAGCTGAATTTGAGTGCCGGGCACCGCGTCTCGCAGATCCGCGCCAATCTTGAACGCTATCGCTGGCTGCCCGCGGATATGGGCCGGCGTCATATCCGGGTAAATATCCCGGACTTTTCGCTTGAAGCCCGCCATGAGGGCGTGGTCGAGCGCCGCCATGATGCGATCGTTGGCCTGAGCTACCGGCCGACGCCCGTCTTCTCGGCGGAGATGACCTATATTGTCGTCAATCCCTGGTGGGAGACGCCGCGAAGCATCGCCGTGCGCAATGAGTTGCCGCTCTTTCGCAGGGATCCCGGTGCGGTCACCCGGCTGGGCTTCCAGGTGCTGGACCGCGACGGCAATGTGGTCGATCCGGCAATGATTGACTGGAACACCGTCTCGGCGAGCGATTTCCCCTACCGGCTACGCCAGGCGCCCGGCCCGCTCAATGCGCTGGGCGAGGTCAAGCTGATCTTCCCCAATCGGCACAATGTCTATCTGCACGACACCTCGAACCGGGAATTGTTCGCTCATAACCGGCGTTGCTATTCATCGGGCTGTGTCCGGCTGCGTGATCCGTTCGAGCTGGCCGATTGGGTGATCGCCGAAACACCCGAATTGACACCGGAAGGGCTGCGCGAAATTGCCGCCGGCAATACCGAAACCCGCCTGCCCCTGGCCCGGCCCATCCCGGTCTATATCCTATACTGGACAACCGTTCACGACCCGTCGACTGGCATCCGCTTTATCGCAGACCTATATCAAAGGGATGATGAGTTGATTGCGGCGCTGGAGGCTACTCCGTCGTCCATGGAGTAGCGTAATGAAAAAATTTCTCGGAAAAGCCCTGTTGAGTGCCGCCCTGGTGTCTGTCCTGCCCCAGATCGCGCACGCCAGGCTTCTCAACCCGGTCATCGACCGGACGACCCCGCCCGCGGCCGGCTTCGAACCCGGGCGCCTTCCCTTCGCGATCACCCTGCGTGATGGTCTCGTCGTCGATCTGGACACTTTTGCCGTATTCGCCCACCCGGGCGAACAGGTCCGCATTCGCGCCGATACGCCGCTCAGCTGGCTGGAGGGCGAAGCCAGCCGGGCCGCAGCGACCGATCTCGACTGGACGGCGCCGGTCACACCGGGTCTGACGCAAGTGCAGCTGGATGATGGTGACGGTCACGTCATGACGCTCAACCTGGTCGTGATGCGATCGCACGCACCCGATGATGGCGAGACAATCAATGGCTACCGGCTTGGAAGCTATCCGTCGGAACCCTATCGTGGTCACGAGAATTACCGCGCACCGGAGAATTTCCTCGAGGTCACCGACGGGCTTGAGGATCTGGCCGTATCGCCGCATTTCCGGCTCGGCCAGTTTCTTTGCAAACAGCCCGCCGACGGCAACCAGTATCTGGTGCTGAGCGAACGCCTCCTCGTCAAGCTTGAGGGCATTCTTGAAGCGGCCAATGAGCGCGGCTGGGAAGCCGACACCTTCACCGTGATGAGTGGCTACCGGACTCCGGCCTATAATGCCTCCATCGGCAATGGCCGCCATTCGCGCCACATCTATGGTGGTGCCGCCGATATTTTCATCGACGCCAATCAGGACGGCGTGATGGATGATCTCAATGGCGATGGCGTGCATGACCGCCGCGATGCCGCAGCCCTGTTCGATCTGGTCGACAGCCTGTCGCACAATGCGCCGCAATTTACCCCGCTGATCGGTGGGCTGGGCGAATACGCCCCGACCTCCAATCACGGCCCCTTCGTCCATGTCGATGAACGCGGCTGGCGCGCTCGCTGGGGCCGGAGCTAGGCGCCCCGGCGCGTGACCGCATTGGTCAGCCCCGGCGAGTCAGGATAGGCTTTGGGCGGGTCCATCGGCCCGCCCCTGAAGAATGAGGCTATCCATGATCAAGCGGCTGAAACGCCTTGCCCTCGCCTGTGCGGCGGCCCCCCTGCTGGGCCTGTCGCCGGCCAGTGCGGTCATCGTCAATTATGATTGCCGCGCCTGCGAGACCGGCACGCGCTTCTATCAGGCCCGAGAGCTCAGCCTCGCCTGGACCGGACCAGCCAACGCCCATCTCTATACCGATCTCATTACCGCCGTGCGCGGTGCCGCGTCACACGGGCTCGACCCGGCCGATTATCACCTGGCGCTGCTCGAAGCGGCCGACCCGTTGCAGGCCGATCTTGATCTCGATGAGGTCGCGACCGACGCCTATCTGACGCTGGCGGCGCATCTGCTCTCCGGTCGCCTCAATCCGGTGACCATCGAACCGGATTGGACAGCCGCACGCCGGGGCCGCGATCTGGTCGCCTATCTTCAGGCTGCCCTCGGCAATGATGCGATCGCCGAAAGCCTTGAAGCGCTGGCTCCGGACCAGCCGGGCTATCACGCGCTGCGCGCGGCACTGACGCGGTTTGAAACCATCGCTGCGGCGGGCGGCTGGCCCGGCGTGGACGCGGGGCCGACCGTGCGTCCGGGAGATCGTGGCCCACGCGTCGCCCAGATCCGCGCCCGGCTGGGGGCAACCGGCGATCTGGCCGCGGCGATGCCCCCGACTGATCCGGCCACGCTACCGCCCGACCCGGAATATTTTGATCCGGCGCTTGATGCATCTGTGCGCATCTTCCAGCACCGCGCCAGTCTCGATGCGGATGGCGTTGTGGGCGCCCTGACCGTCGCCCAGCTCAATACAAGTGCAGACCAGCGTGTTGCACAGATCCGGGCCAATCTGGAGCGCTGGCGCTGGCTACCCGATGATCTCGGCCGCCGGCATATCCGCGTCAATATCGCCGATTATTCGCTGGAAGCCCGCAATGACGGCGTGGTCGAACGCACGCATGACGTCATCGTCGGGCGGCTCTACCGGCGCACGCCGGTCTTTTCGGCCAGCATGACCTATTTTGTCATCAATCCCTGGTGGGAGACCCCGCCCAGCCTGGCCGCACGCGACAAACTGCCAGCCTTCCGCGCCGATCCGGGTGCGGTGACGCGGCTGGGCTTTCAGGTCATTGACCGGTCCGGCACCCTCGTCGATCCGGCGACGATCGACTGGGCCAGCGTTCCGGCCAATAATTTCCCCTATCGCCTGCGTCAGGCGCCCGGGCCGCTCAATGCGCTCGGCGAAATCAAATTCATGTTCCCCAACCGGCATAATGTCTATCTGCACGATACGCCGACGCGCGGCCTCTTCGCCCAGACCCGGCGCGACTTCTCCTCAGGCTGCGTGCGGGTGCGTGACCCGCTCGCCCTGGCCGAATGGGTCGCGGCGGAGAGCCCCGGCATGACACCGGCCCGCCTGCAGTCGATCGCCGCCGGCAATGACGAGACCCGGATTTCGCTCGGCCGCGCGATTCCGGTCCACATCCTGTATTGGACGGCGGTGCTCGATTCAGACACTGGCGTGCGTTTCGTGAACGACGTATATGACAGGGATGCCGTGTTAATCGCCGCGCTGGATTCACCACCGCCGCCTTTGGAGTAGCGTCCTTGAACGCCATTATCGGGAGTGCGCTGATCGCCACTCTTTGGCTTGCCGGCCCTGTCCATGCGGCCGAGCTCGCCGCACCAGGCCCAATGAACCTGACCCCGCCGCCAGCCTCCACGCTCGCTGCCGAGTTCGCGCCGGGTCATCTGCCCTTCTCGCTGACCATACGCGACGGGCTGAGCGTCGATTACGAAACCTTCGCCATTTTCGCCCGCCCCGGCGAGCAGGTCCGCATCCGCGCCGACCGGCCCCTGAGCTGGACCGATGACGCGGTGATGCGCGCGCCCTCACCCGAGCTCGACTGGACAGCGCCGATGCAGCCCGGCCTGTCGCGCGTCAGCCTCGAGGATGACGAAGGCCATGTGATGACCCTCAATCTGATCGTGATGCGATCGGCCGATGGCGACAGCATTAATGGCTATCATCTCGGTAATTATCCCAGTGAACCCTATCGCGGCCACGAGAATTATCGCGCCCCGGAATTCTTTCTCGAAGTCGATAGCGAGCTGGGCGAAATTGCCGTCTCGCCGCATTTCCGGCTGGGTCAATTCCTGTGCAAGCAGGAAGCCGATGGTCCGCAATATCTCGTCCTGAGCGAGCGGCTTCTGGTCAAGCTCGAACGTATCCTGGAAGCGGCCAATGACCGCGGCTGGCGCACGGATGGCTTCACCGTCATGAGCGGCTATCGCACGCCGGCCTATAATGCCGATCTCGGCAATGGCGAGAATTCACGCCATATCTATGGCGGCGCCGCCGACATCTTTATCGATGTCGATGGCGATGAGGTGATGGACGATCTCAATGGCGATGGTGAACTGGACCGGCGCGATGCCGCCGCCCTGTTCGACCTGGTCGAATCCCTGGCCGACAATCCGCTCTTCGCCGGACTGGCTGGCGGTCTGGGCGAATATGCGCCCAATGCCTGGCACGGCCCCTTCGTCCATGTCGATGAGCGCGGCTGGAATGTGCAATGGGGCCGTTAGGCGCTAGCTGAAGCTCTTGGCCGCCATCCGCCGGATAAAGGCTTCCGTCTCGGCCGGCCGGTTGATCTGTACCATGTGACCAATGCCCGGCAGGACTTCCTCATCAAGCTGCGGGATACTCGCCCGCAGAGCGTCCAGATTGGCGTTCGCGTCGAGAATGCGGTCGCTATCGCCATAAATGACACCGGCGGGCATCTTGATCTCGGAAAAGCGCGCCGTTAGCGCCGGCATGTCGAGCCCGACCGCAGCATAGTCTGTCGAGGCGGTGACAAAGGCGCGCGGGCGCAAACCGAGCAGGCCGCCACCACGAAGGCGGAAATCGGCGGGCGCTTCATTGGGGCCAAAGACGAGGCGTAGCGTCGCATCGCCGGTGCGGATCGACATCGGAACCGCCAGCGTCTCGCCGATCAGGCGCCGCATCAGCGGGCTGGCGATCTTGAGCGCGTTGAAGGCTTTGGCACCCTCTTCGGGAAGCTTCGCCAGGGGCGCGATCAGGGCGATGCCCGAGATCGAGTCCGGATGGTTCAACGCCAGGGTCAGCGCCACGGCACCGCCCAGCGAGTGACCGACGATCAGGGGTTTTTCGATCCCCTTCGCGGCAAGGAATTCAGCGATCATCCGCGCCTGTTCGGGGATGCGCGCCTGCTCATCACTGTCGCGGGCCGAATAGCCGCTGCCGGGACGGTCCAGCGCGATCACGCGAAAATCACCCTTCAGCGCATCCGTGGTCGAATGGGTGAAATTCTGCAAATGCCCGGCAAGTCCGTGGATCATCACGATCGGGCGGCCCTCGCCCTGGTCGAGGAAGTGGATCTTGCCGCCCGTCACCGTCGCGATCTCACCGGCGGGCGGGATCGCCGCCTCGACCCGGCGCGCGATCATGCGCGACCAGATGCTGAGCCCGGCCAATATGGCAAGACTGATCAAAACCAGCCCGCCCAGAACCGTCACGAGAACTGAAGTCATGCGTTTATTCCTTGTTCCGGAGCTGCGGCTTCGGGGCTCGCATTGCGACCGATCAGGCTCCAGTAATGGGCTGGCAGGATGCGCTCGATCAGGGCCATGAAATGGGCATCACGGCCAACCAGGACGCGCGGGCGGCGGCGCGTGACACCGCGCAATATGATTTCGGCCGCCTGTTCCGGCGGCATGACGAGAAATTTCTCGAAGGCTTCCTGACCCCGGGCCAGCTCCGCCGGATCCGCATTGGCAGCGTGGCGGGCATTTTTCGCGATCGATGTCCGGATACCGCCCGGATGCACCGTGGTGACGCCGACCGTTGTGCCGGCCAGCTCGTGACGCAGCGAGTCGGAGAAACCACGCACCGCAAACTTGCTGGCGCTATAGGCGGTCTGACCGGCCGGAGCGACCAGGCCGAACAGGCTGGAAATATTGGTAATCTGGGCCTGATCCGGTTCCCGAAGCATGGGCAGGAAAGCGCGTGTCATCCGGACCACGCCCCAGAAATTGATCGACATCAGCCAGTCGAAATCCGCCTCCGACACGTCTTCGAACTGGCCGCCTACAGCAACGCCGGCATTGTTGAACAGGAGCGCTGCGCCGCCATGAGCGAGCCGGACCGCATCCGGGAAAGCGGCAATCGCCTGGGCGTCGGACACGTCGAGATGATGCAGGCTGACACGGTCGGCCGCGATCCCGGTGGAGGCCGCAACCTGATCGAGGCCGTCGCGATCGATATCCGCCAGAGCCAGACGGCAACCGCGCGCGGCCAGGCCGTGGGCCAGGGCGGCACCGATACCGCTGGCGGCCCCCGTAATCACCGCCGTGCGGTCAGCAAACTCGAACTGGGCGGGCATGGGCACTCCTGAGGCTTGGGCCGTCACGATCCGGATGGATCGTCCGAATACTTGCCCAAGTATGCCTCAGCGCCAAGCTACAAAAGCGGGAAGTCGGGTATTTCTCTTTTCCGGTATGGCAACCCGGTCAGGGCGCCGGATCGCTTTCCGGGCCCTGACCGATGTCAGGCTTGGGCAGACGCGCGGAAACCCAGCGGCCGACCACATAGAAGACCGGAGTAAAGATCAGACCGAATATCGTCACGCCAATCATGCCCGAGAAGACAGCAACGCCGAGCGCCTGGCGCATTTCAGCACCGGCCCCATGGGCGAAGGCCAGCGGCGTCACGCCGAGAATGAAGGCCAGCGCGGTCATCAGGATCGGCCGCAGACGCAGCCGCGCTGACATCACAGCCGCCTCGCCCGGCGCGACGCCGTCGCTCTCTTCGGCCTGCTTGGCGAATTCCACCAGGAGAATGGCGTTCTTCGCGGCCAGGGCGATCAGGACGATCAGGCCCACCTGGGTGAGGATATTATTGTCCATCCCCGCCAGATTGATGCCGATCATCGCCGCCAGGATACACATCGGCACGATGAAGATCACCGCCCAGGGCAGGGTGAAAGCCTCGTACTGGGCGGCCAGCACCAGGAAAACGAAAACCACGGCCAGCGCGAAGACGATCAGTCCGGAATTGCCGGCAGCCTTCTCCTGATAGGCCAGCTCGGTCCATTCATAGCCAAAGCCCGGTGGCAGGGCCGCGTCGGCAATCTCTTCCATCGCGGCGAGCGACTGGCTCGTCGACATGCCCGGCGGCGTACTGCCCTGCACCTCGACGGCGGAGAAGATATTGTGGCGGACAACGCGCACCGGACCGGAATCCGGGCTCACGGTCGCGACCGCGGAGATCGGCACCATCTCGCCGCTCAGGGACCGCACCTGCAGGCGACCAATATCGGCGACATCATCGCGGAAGGGCGCATCGGCCTGGGCCATGACCCGGAATGTGCGGCCAAGGAAGTTGAAATCATTGACGTAGCTTCCGCCAAGATAGATCCCCAGCGTTTGATAGACAGCCTGCGGGTCCACCCCGATGCGCTGCGCCCGGTCACGATCGACATCAACGCGGATGCGCGGCGAACCGGTATTGAAACTCGTATAGACCCGCGCGACACGTGGATCCTGGTTGGCCGCCGCGATGACCGCATTGGCGGCCTGCTGCAGCGCTTCCATCCCCTGGCCGGAACGATCCTGGACCATGAGTTTGAAACCACCGCCATTGCCCAGACCGCGCACCGCCGGCGGAGCGATGATGAAGGCAAAGCCTTCCGGAATGGCTTGCCCCAGAATACCGGTGAGGCGTTGCGACATCTCGACAGCGGACATGCCCGGCCGGCCTTCCCGCTCGTCATAGGGGGCGAGCCGGATGAACATGGTCGCCGCATTCGAGCCCATGGTGAAACTCGATCCGTCCAGGCCGACCAGGGCTGCCAGTGTGTCGACACCCTCGGTGGCGAGCAGAACATCTTGCGCCCGGCGCACGACTTCGTCGGTACGGGCCAGGGAGGCGCCCGGCGGCAATTGGATGACACCGATCAGCGAGCCCTGGTCCTGCTCGGGAATGAAGCCGGTTGGTGTGTCCGCGAGCTGCCAGGCGGTCAGGCCGAGCAAACCACCATAGACGATCAGGACGAGTGCTATGGTGCGCACGAGGCGCGCCACCGAGCGGCCGTAAAAAGCGGCGAGCCGGTCAAAGCCCTCATTGAACTTGCGGCCGGCAAAGCGCAGCGGCGCCATGAAGGGGAGCCGGTCAGGCGAGCCGTCGCTGGCATGCGGCTTGAGCAGGAGCGCGCACATGGCCGGCGTCAGGGTCAGGGAGACAAAGAGCGAAATCACTGCCGCCGAAGCAATCGCAACAGCGAACTGGCGATAGAAAATGCCCGGAATACCGCTCAGGAAAGCGGTCGGGACGAAGACCGAAACCAGCACCAGCGTCATGGCGATCAGGGCACCGCTGACCTCGTCCATGGATTTGCGCGAGGCATCGCGAGCCGACAGGCCGTTACGCATCAGGCGTTCGACATTCTCGACCACCACGATGGCGTCATCGACCACAATCCCGACGGCAAGAACCATGGCGAACAGGGACAGGGAATTGATTGAATAGCCCAGGGCCAGCTGGATCGCGAAAATCCCGATGATCGAAATCGGGATCGCGGCGATGGGGATCAGGGCCGCGCGCCAGCTTTGCAGGAAGATGATGACCACCAGCACGACGAGGAAGACCGCTTCAAGCAGCGTGCTTTGCACCGCATGCACCGAAGCCTCGACGAATTCGGTCGGGTTGTAGGGGATGATATAATCCATCCCCTCGGGGAAGCTGGCCGAGGCGTCCTCCACCGCGGCGAGCACGAGATCGGCCGTGGCCAGGGCATTGGCACCCGGTTGCTGGATGATCGCCATGCCAACGCCGGATATGCCGCCGAAATAGCCGCGCACCAGATAGGATTCCGAGCCGAGCTCGACGCGAGCGATATCATTGAGACGGGTGACGGCACCATCGGCATCACGATGCACGACGACATCGGCAAATTCCGCCGGTTCAATCAGACGGCCCCGCACCTGGACGGGCAGCTGGAAAGCGGCGGGCTGACCATCGGCGAAAGGCGGCTGGCCGAGATTGCCACCCGCGGCCTGGATATTCTGGGCCCGCAGGGCATTGACCACATCAATCGCGGTCAGGCCACGCGCGGCCGCCCGGTCGGGATCGATCCAGACACGCATCGAATAGCTGCCGGCACCGAAGATGCGGACATCGCCCACCCCGTCGAGCCGCAACATCCGGTCACGCAATTCGGAACTGGCATAATTGCCGAGATAGTCGGCATCAAGCGAGCCATCGACCGAGCGCAGGGCGAAGAGAAGGAGAAAGCCACTCGCTTGCGCCTGAACGGTCACACCGGTCTGGCGAACAGTTTCCGGCAGGCGGGTCTGGGCGCGATTGACCCGGTTCTGCACCAGGACCTGGGCGGTATCGATATCCGTGCCGGGTTCAAACGTGACCGTGACCGAGGCCAGCCCGTCAGCCGTTGATGAGGAGGCCATGTACAACATGCCCTCGACACCATTGATCTCCTGCTCGAGCGGTGCCGCGACCTGGGCTGCGACAGCCTCCGCGGTGGCACCGGGATAGCTCGCGGTGACGGAAATGGTCGGCGGCGCGATCTCGGGATATTGCGCCAGCGGCAATTGCGGATAGGCGAACACGCCCATCAATGTTGTGAAGACCGCGAGGACCAGCGCAAAAATCGGACGGTCGATGAAGAAGTGTGACAGACGCATGGCGGGAGGTCCTGAACGGATGCGGGAATGCGGGAGCGGTGATTACTGCTCGACGGGATAGGCAGCGGAGGCGGGTTGCGCCTGGGTCAGCGCAGTCGGCTCGTCCAGGTCCTCCCGGACCAGTTCGACCAGCTGCGGGGTCACGGTCACGCCGGGGCGGGCGCGCATGATGCCATTGACGATCACGCGATCCGTGGGCTCCAGGCCTGCGGAAATGACCTGGAGATTGCCGCTCGGCGGGCCGGGCGTGACGATGCGCGGCTCGACGACATTCTCGTCATTGACGACATAGACCAGACGCCGTGGTCCATCGGAAAGGATGGCGGTCTCGGGGACCAGGATCGCCTCATAGAAAGCGCTGCCGCCGACGCGCGCCGCGCCGAGCATGCCCGGGCGGATCAGGCCGTCCGGATTGGCGACCCGCGCCCGCACCCGGATCGTGCCGGAGGCCGGATTGATGCGATTGTCGGCAAAGACGATTTCGCCAACATGCAGGTATTCCGTCTCATCCTGCAGCCGGATTTCCACGCGCGAGACATCATCGGTACGTTCGCGCCGCTGATAGCGCAGATAGACAGCCTCCGAGGCATCAAATTCGAAATAGAGCGGGTCTGAGCCGACAATTGTCGTGAGGATATCACCGGCGGAATTACCACCCGACACCAGATTGCCCGGATCGACCATGCGCGAGGAGGTTCGCCCGGCAGCCGGGGCGGTCACCTGGGTGAATTCAAGATTGAGCGCGGCGGCAGCCGAATTGGCATTCGCTGAAGCCAGCCCGGCTTCGGCTGTGCGCACGGCGGTGCGGCGTTGTTCAATCGCCTCTTCGGAGATTGCCCGCGAGGACACGAGGCGCTCGGCCCGGTCAAGATCGGCGCGAGCCTGGGCCAATTGCGCCCGGGCCTGGGCCGTCTGGCCATTGGCCGCAGCCAACACGGCTTCAAACGGGCGCGGATCGATCGTGAACAACAGATCGCCAGCCTCGACGATGGCACCATCCTCGAAATGAACGGCCTCGAGATAGCCGCTGACCCGGCTTCGGACATCGACATGTTCCGGCGAGTCAAAGCGGCCGGTGAAGGCGTCCCAGTCGGCAACCCGCTCGACCAGGGGCAGGGCGACATCAACGCCCGGCGCGCCCGGCGCCTGTTGTGAGGCACCGCCGCCGCCACAGCTGGCCAAAGCAAAAGCGAAGCAGAAAAGAATGAAGCGGGGAGCGAGGCGTGCCATGTCGAGTCCTTGGAAAATGGGCCGATACGGGCGCAGCTGCGGCTACAAGTCATCGGTCGATGACATAATTGCGCCCGATGGCTATACTATGTCAACAGCCGATGACAAGTTGTTGCTGCGAACCAGGATTGTTTTATGACCAAGCCCGCCCGCCCCCGTAATGCCGAGGCCACACGCGCCGCAATTCTGGCCGCAGCGCGCTATTGTTTCTCGCGCGAGAGCTATGACCAGGTCGGGGTTCGCGATATCGCCGTCAAGGCGGGCGTCGATGCGGCCCTGGTCTGCCGCTATTTCGGCTCCAAGGAAGAATTGTTCGCCCAGCTCCTGCTGCGCCCGGACAAACCTCTCGATGTGATCGAGGCCGGCCGCGACGGGCTCAGTGTCCGGGTTGCGGAGATGGTCGTCAGCAAGGATGGCGACCAGGAGGCGGTTGAGGACCTGCTCATCATGCTGCGCTCGGCCTCGTCCAGGACCGCCGCGACCCTGGTGCGCGACGCGATGGTCCAGCGCTTCGATGAACCGATCTCGCAATTGCTCGACGGCGAGAGCCCGCAATTGCGCGCGCGCATGATGGGCAGCGTCATTATCGGTTTGATCGTCAGCAAGATCATCCGCGGCTCCTGGGATATCGAGGCGCCCGGACAGGCCGCCTTCCAGAAGCGGATCGAGGATCTCGTTCGCCTCAGCATCAAGGAATTCTGAGGCCGCAAGCCAGACCTCTGGCCCGGTGCGCCGGCCAAAGCCCGCCTAGACGATCCAGGGCAGGAAGGCTGACGCCAGGCTGAGTACCAGGAAGAAGCCGGCCATGTCGGTAATGGTCGTCAATAAGGGCCCGCTCGCCGCGGCGGGATCCTGGCCGAAGCGCTTGAGCAGAAGCGGCACTACGCCGCCGATGGAGACGGCCAGCACGGTATTAAGCGCCAGTGCGACGCCGATGACGCCGCCCAGCACCGCATTGCCCTTCCAGATCCAGGCCACCAGCCCGATCAGGATGCCCAGCACGATCCCGTTGATCACCCCGACCGAGGCCTCCTTGGCCCAGACCCGGAACGCGTCGATCGGCTTGACCAGCCCCAGCGATAATTCGCGCATCGTGACCGCCACCGCCTGATTGCCGGAACAACCGCTCATGTCGGACACCATGGGCAGGAAGATGGCGATCGCGATGATGGCGGTCAGGGTTTCCTCATAAGCCGAGATCACACAGGCCGCGATGATGTTGAGGACAATATTGGTCGAGAGCCAGGCGAGCCGGCGCCGCGCGCGCAGGACGGTCGGTTGCGAGCGCAACTCATCGCCAACCAGACCCTGGCGCTTCAGGCCATCGGACTCGGAGCGCTCCAGGACCGCCTCGTCCATCGCCGAGCGGGAGACGACACCGACCAGGCGACCATCGGCCTCCACCACCGGAATCCCCAGATAACTGTACTTGTCGAACAGGTCCCGCAGCTCATCGAGCGGAGCCTGCGCCCCGACCGTGACCGGTGTGCTCATGATGCCGGAGAGCGCGGCGCTGCGCTTGGAGGTCAGCAAGGCCCGCAAGGAGACAACCCCGACCGGCCGCTCCTCTGCGTCGAGGATATAGGGGTGCTGACCGCGATAGGGCTCGAAGTCCTCCTCATCGGAGGCGAGCCGGCGCAGAACCTGGCCGACCGTATCGCCTTCGTGAAAAGTGAACGCCTCGGCGATCATCAGGCCACCGGCCGTGCCGTCATCATAGGAGACCAGACGCCGGACATCGGCGGCGTCCTGTTCATCCATCTCCGCCAGGATCGCCTCGGCATCCTCATCGCTGAGCTCGCCGATGACATCAGCCTGAACATCGGAATCCAGCTCATCGATAATATCGACGGCGGTGCCCACCGAGAGCCGCTCGACGAGTTCGACGGCAATTTCGTTCGGTGCCTCATTGATCAGTTCGGCGGCGCGGTCGGCATGCAGCATGCCGAAGATGCGGTCGCGTTCCTTCGGGGCGAATTGCAGGATTTCACGCAGGGCATCGCTGAGCGTCAGCGTCGCGAGCAAGGCTTCCAGCCCGTCGACATCATCGGCCGCAATCGCGTCGCGGATCCGGTCGTGGATATCGCCGGGTTCGTCGAATTCAGGTTCTGGGTGGGTCTGCGACACGGGACGCCCTCCGGATCAGTGCGTATCGATTATGGATTTACTGCTTAATGACATAAAAAACTTTCTCTGGACAATTATTTTATGTCTTTCTATCGTGTGGCATGAATTTGACCCCACCTTGCTTCGAGACGGCCGCCGACAAGCTTGCAGCCCTGTTCGACACACCGTTCGGCGGCAAGCCGAAGGGACGGTTCCGGATATCGAACAAGCTCCTGCGCCAGATATTTCAACGCCGCCGCCTCTATGATGATGATATCCGCCAACTGACCCGAAGCCTGCTCGAACGCGGCTATATCCTTGTCGACATGGACAGTTTTTTCGTGGTTCTGAGTGCGAATTCCTTCGTGAACTACCGGCGCGCCAATGAGGAAAGCCTGCGGTGACAAAGCCTCACCGCGCCTCCCCCAGGACAGAAATCGGCTGGCGCGAAATCGTCGGGCTACCGGGCCTCGATATCCCGGCGCTCCACGCCAAGATCGATACCGGTGCGCGCACTTCTGCGCTCAATGCGTCCATCGTCCGCGAGTTTGAGCGCGCCGGCGAAACCTGGGTGGAATTCGATGTGACCTTCACCGAGGACCGTCATGTCCAACGCTGCCTCGCCCCGATTGCGGACCGGCGTGAAATCAAGAATACCAGCGGCATTCCCGAGCTGCGCCATGTCATAGAAACCCGGCTGACGCTCGGCTCGCGCCAATGGTCAATCGAACTCTCGCTCGCCGATCGCGAACCGATGAAATACGACCTGATCCTGGGGCGAACGGCGCTGCGAAACCGCCGGATCTGCGTCAATCCGGGCCGCTCATTCCTCAGCGGACCGCCTTCCCATCCCGTGCCGGCCGCAGGCCAACCGGCCTGACACATGCTGACGGCGAACCATCCGGCCGCTGTCCGACCACCTCTGAAAGGACTATCGCCATGAAAATCGCCATGCTGGCCCGCAATGCCAATCTCTACTCGCACAAGCGCCTGAAAGAGGCGGCGGAAGCACGCGGCCACGAGCTCGACATCATCGATACGCTGCGCTGCTACATGAATATCGCCTCGCGCAATCCGGCGATTTACTACAATGGCGAGAAACTGCCGAAATACGACGCGGTCATCCCGCGCATCGGTGCCTCGGTAACATTTTACGGCCTCGCCGTGCTGCGCCAGTTCGAGATGATGGGCGTCTATCCGCTCAATGAATCCGTCGCCATCGGGCGCTCGCGCGACAAGCTGCGCTCCTTGCAGCTGCTGGCGCGCGACGGGATTGGCCTGCCGGTGACGACCTTCGCCCATGATCCCAAACAGACCACCGAAGTGCTCGCCGTCACCGGCGGCTCGCCCCTGGTCATCAAACTGCTTGAGGGCACACAAGGCATTGGCGTCGTGCTGGTCGATTCCGACCGCTCCGCCAAATCCGTCATCGAGGCCTTCCGCGGTGCCGGCGTGAATATCCTGGTGCAGGAATTCATCAAGGAAGCCGGCGGCTCGGACATCCGCGCCCTCGTGGTCGGCGGCAAGGTCGTCGCGGCGATGCAGCGCACCGGCGCCAAGGGCGAGTTCCGCTCCAACCTGCACCAGGGCGGCACGGCCCAGGCGGTGAAGATCTCACCGGAAGAGCGCTCGACCGCCGTGCGCGCCGCCAAAAGCATGGGGCTGAATGTCTGCGGCGTCGACATGCTGCGCTCCAATCACGGCCCGGTGGTGATGGAGGTCAATTCCTCGCCCGGCCTAGAAGGCGTCGAGAAAGCGACCGGGATTGATGTCGCCGGCAAGATTATCGAGACGCTGGAGAAGACCAGCGTGCCCGGCAAGACCAAGACCAAGGGCGCGGGCTGATGCCGGCCCGTCCCGCTTTCGAAATCGGCCGGCATGCCATTGCCGCCGGCAGCCGCGCCACGGTCGACCTGCCGGTCAGCGTGCTGTCGGACCACACGCCCGTCACCATGTCGGCGCATGTCGTCCACGGCAAGCGCGCCGGACCGAGGCTGTTCGTCAGCGCTGCGGTTCATGGTGACGAGATCATCGGTGTCGAGATCGTACGCCGCCTGCTGCGCAATCCGGCCCTGAACCGGCTGCGCGGCACACTGCTGGCTGTGCCGATCGTCAATTCCTATGGCTTCATGTCGCATTCGCGCTATCTGCCCGACCGGCGCGATCTCAATCGCTGCTTCCCCGGCAGCACCCAGGGATCACTGGCGGCGCGGCTGGCGCACATTTTCATGACGGAGATCGTCAAGCGCTCCGATGTCGGGATTGACCTGCACTCCGCCGCCATCAACCGCACCAATCTGCCGCAGATCCGCATCTCACCCGCGATGCCGCGCACCATGGAGCTGGCCGAGGCCTTTGGTGCGCCACTGATCCTGACCTCGAAAACCCGCGAGGGCTCGCTGCGCTACACGGCGCAGGAAGCCGGCGTCGATGTGCTGCTCTATGAGGCGGGCGAAGGACTGCGCTTCGACGAATTCGCCATCCGTGCCGGCGTCACCGGCATCATGCGCGTCATGCGTCATCTGGAAATGCTGCCCGCCAAGGATGCCACGCGTCCCCGCACCCCGCCAATGAAGTCGCGCTCGAGCTATTGGATACGCGCACCGGCCGGCGGCCTGATGCGCAGCTACAAGACGATTGGCGACCAGGTGATGGCCAATGATGTGCTGGGCGTGATTTCCGATCCCTTCGGCGAGGTCGAGATCGAGCTGATTGTCGAGGAGCCCGGCCTGATCGTTGGCCGCACCAATCTGCCGGTGGTCAATGAGGGCGATGGCCTGTTCCACATCGCCAAGCTCAGCAAGGCCGCCGACGCGGAATCGACGCTCGACAATATGGCGCTCGAATTCGAGGCCGACCCGATCTTCGACGAAGACGAGATCATCTAGACCGTTTGCCCCTGAGAACCGGCCCGCCAGCACCTGTGTGCCGGCGGGCCGTTTGCGTTTCAGCCGTCAGCCGGGGCGACGGGTTTCTCCGGTCCGCGCAGCAGGATCGAGACCGACATCAGGCCGACAATCGCGACCACGATCACTGCCCCCGTCGGCAGATCGAAGGCCGCCGAGGCCAGCAGACCGATGACATAGCCTGCGACAGCCACACCATAGGCGATGGCGAGCCCGAAACGGTCGGGCCAGAAGCGGGCCGCGAGGGCCGGCGCGATCAGCGTCGCGAAGACGAGATAGATGCCGACCAGCTGCACCGACTGGGTCACGACCAGGGCGAACAGGGCGTAGAAACCGAAGCGGCCGATACGGTCGCGCGCCAGGAACCAGACCGCCAGCACGACGGCATACATCGCCGCGACGGGCCAGAGACTGTCGATCGAGACCCAGAGGATCTGACCGACCAGCAAGTCCTTGAGATGCTCGCCGCCATGGGGATTATTGGCGAGCAACAAGAGCTCGACGCTGGCGGCGAAGACGAACAGGACGCCGATCAGGGCCTCCTGCACAGACGGCCAGCGTCGCTCGGTCCAGCGCAGGAGCAAGGCCGCGAGCAAGGCGGCCGCGACCGCCGAGATCTGCACCGTCCAGCCCGCCCCGTCGAAGCCGAAGGCGGCAGCAGCGGTCACGCCGAGCCCGGCGACCTGGGCAATCGCCAGATCAATGAAGACAATGCCACGCGCCAGCACCTGACGGCCCATTGGCACATGCGTCGAGATGACCAGGAGCCCGGCAATAAAGGCCGGAAACAACAGGCTCAGTTCCAGCGCGCCCATGTCAGCTACTCCTGTGCTGCAGCGGCCAGAAGCCGGCGCAGGGTTTCGTCATACAGGCCAAACAGGTCATCGGCCGCATCATTGCCGCCGACCGTAAAGGGCAGCTCGACGGCAGGGATTCCCAGCCGCTCGGCAATGAAATGGGTCGGCCGATCATCCTCATAGGCGGCCCGGATCACCATCCGCGCCGGCTGGTCTTGCAGCGTGCTGACCACTTCGGCCAGATGCCCGCTCGAGGGCGGAACACCCGGCTGGGATTCCAGCACGGCGACCCGGTCCAGTCCGAGCCAGTCTTCCAGATAGATCCAGCTTTGATGCTGGGTCACCACGGGAAGACCGTGCAGGGGCGCCGCCTCGGCCTCCCAGCGCAGCAGGGCCGCATCCCAGCGCTGCAGGAAGTCTGCAAGCCGGGCCTGATACACGCTCGCATTGGCCGGATCGAGCTCGATGAAGCGCTGGCCCAGGGCCCGGGCAACCAGAGCGATATTATGCGGATTGGTCTGGATGTGCGGATTGCCCGGTGCATGGACATCGCCTTGTGAGCGATCCACCGAGCTGGGCACTTCCAGCATGGTCACGACGCTGGTCGCCTCGAAATATCCTGGCTGACCTTCGGCGATATTGCGATTGGCCGCCTGGCGCACGACTTGCGGCAACCAGCCAATTTCCAGCGTCGCACCGGTGCAGATCAGGATATCGGCGCGGCGGGCGCGGGAGATCAGGGATGGCCGGGCCTGGATATGATGCGGATCCTGGCCGCCCGTCGTGGCGGTATAGATATCGACATGATCGCCGCCGATTTCCTCCGACAAGGCGCCCCATTCCGGTTCGCAGGCGAAGACCCGCAGATCGGCGAAGGCCGGGACTGAAACAGACAGGCTGAGGGCAACCGCCATCGCGGCACCGGGGATGAAGTTTTTCATGATCACGGTTCCAGTCCTCAATAGCGGTGGGCGCTGTGCGGCCCATAAATGACGGTGTATTGCAGCCGGAATTCATCATTCGCGACCGGACCGGTTTCATCATGCGTGAACTGGGCCCGCAGGCGTCCAAATTCGCTGGTGTCGAACTCGAGCAGGGCCGTCGCCGCCCAGGGATCAACCCCGTCAGCATCAAACACGCTGCCGGCGAGGGCCGCTGGCACACTGTCCGGCGTCAGCGCGGCATAGCGCAGGCCGACACTCCAGCGGCGGCGGAATTGATACACGCCCTGGGCATACCAGCCGCTGCGATCGAGACTGATTGGAACGGCGTCAAATTCGCCCTCCATCGTGTCGAAGAAATACTCCCCCGACAGGGTGAGATTCTGTTCGCGGCGATTACCGCCCGGTGCCCATTTATAGACGAGGGACAGAATGCCCAGCGTCTCGTCGCCGGTGAAGGAACTGCCATCGATATCGCGATCATCCGCTCCGGCATTCATGTAGGAGGCCGAGGCGAGCCAGCTCGAGCTATCGCCGATATCGCCGCCGGTGCGGACCCAGACCGCCTGGGTGCCGGTACCGCCATTGGCCGCACCGCCGGCCGGGAAGCTGTCACCCTTGTAGAGCTCGGCACCGAATTCGACATACTGGTCGAGCGGGGCGAGCCAGCGCAGCTGTACCCCGTCATCGCCATACTGTCCGCCGAGCAGGGCGCGGTAAGGCAAGGGCTGGTCGGAGAAGGACCAGTTATGGCCGTGCACTTCGTTGAGATAGCCGATGCCGGAGAAGAGCCGGCCGCCGCGCAGGGTGACGCCGCCGCCCAGGGCTGTGGTCTGGATATAGGCTTCCTCGACCTCGGCCTCGCCTTCAGGGGTCAGCGCAAAGGTGAGATTGCCATACAGGGACGGGTCGATATTCGCGGTCAGGACGATCTCGGACTCACCGAGATTGAAACCGCGCTCCGGACGTCCGGCTTCCTCGTCGAGCGCAAAGCCTGACACGCCGGCACCATCGGGATCCTCGCTACTGGCGGCGTATTGCCCGTTCAGGACAACGGAAATGCCCGGATTGAAGGCATTGTCAGCGGTCCGGCTGGCGCTGGAGACCGGCATGGCCCGGGGCGCCACTGTGGCCGCCGGCGGAATGGCGGCCACCGCCGTGCGGGCGGAATTGGCCGTCGCCTCGGCATTGGCGGCGCGAGTTTCCGCTTCGGCAAGCCGGTTTTCAAGCTCTGAAATCCGGGACTGGTACTCGCTGCGCATCGCGTCGATCTCGGCGCGGATGGATGACAGATCGTCATCAGCAAAGGCTGGGCTGGCAATACTCGTGAGGCCGGCTAGCGCGGCCGCATTCAACAAATGTCTCATGGACATCCTCCATCGAAAGCTGGGAAAGGCCGTCATCGCCCGGCAGGGGCGATACGGCGGATCGGCAGTCAGGCGTGGAGATGAAGCGGCGGTCCGCGCACGCGCCAGACGCCCTTCGGCACGGCGCGCGTATGGGGCTGGTGGAGAACCGGGCGTGCCACACTGGAAACGGTGAAGGCTACCGACAGGCCGGTCTGGGCTGCCGGCAGTATCGAAACAGACCCGAGGGAGGAATGACAAAGCTTGCATTGCGCCGCCGGGGCCGGATTGCCCGGCATTGGCGCATCGGAACCGGACTGTGCCGTCAGGCTGATATGGTCCGGCTCGAACTCTTGATAATGCGCATTGCGGTGCGCCATGGCGGCCGCGCCTTGCAGACTCATCAGCAAGACCACGACCAGGCCGAGGCCCAGTCGCCGCCAATCGGGCATGAATGCCCGCTTGCGATGATGACTCTGATTCATGCGCATAAGCTTCCAGCACTCCCTCAGCGATAGCATGTCAACGATACAATATAACGTCACCTTACGGAACGGTAAGGTGACGGATTGCCTCAGTCGCCCGCCGCACGCGGTTTGCGCGGTTTCACCCCCTCACCGCGCGGCGCCTCCTGCCCGGCGGCGAAGCCCAGCAGGAATTGCTGCACACCGCGCCGGATATTGGCGAGACTATAGCCGCCTTCCTGCACGATCAGGGTTTTGTATTTCTCCCGGCCGATCGCCTCGGCAATACGGTGCATTCCCTCCGGCGTGATGAAGAAATTCCCGGTCGGATCGCCCTTCATGATGTCGACGCCGAGGCTGACCACCAGATAGTCGGGCGCGAACGCCTTGATGCGCCGCAGCGCACGGCCGAGCACGGTCAGATAGCCGGCATCATCGACGCCGGGCCGGATCGGATAATTGCGGTTGAAGCCGAGCCCGGCATCGCGGCCGCGCTCATCCTCGAAGCCGGCGAAAAAGGGGTAGCAATCCTCCGGATGGCCGTGGATCGAGACGGTGAGGACATCATCGCGCTCGTAGAATATATCCTGGGTGCCATTGCCGTGATGATGGTCGATATCGAGCACCGCGACGCGGGCCGGTTTCGCCGTCTTGCCGGCGGCCTTGCCCTGGCCTGACAGATGATGCGCGGCGATCGAGGCATTGTTGAAATAGCAAAACCCGCCAAAGGCGCGGCGCTCGGCATGATGGCCCGGCGGGCGGACCACGACATAGGCCCAGCCGGCCTTGCCGTCCCTGATCAGCCTGGCACCACTGAGCGCCGCATCGACGGCGCGGCGGGCGGCGGGATAGACAGCGCGGGTCAGCGGCGTTGAGGTGTCGATACAGAAATACCCGGCGCGCATCTCGAAATTGCGCGGCAGGCGGTCGGCATGGCGGATCGGGAAGATCTCCGGATAGACGATGCGCCCTTCGGGGATGCGGGTCGCGGTCTCCTCGAGAAATTTCACCATGCGGTGATCATGCACTTCGAGAATATGCTCCAGCCCCCAGCGGCCGGCCTCGTGATCATTGACCGGCAGGCCTTCCAGCGCCTTGCGCACGGCGGCGACGCGGGCGGGGCGTTCGTAATAGCCCTTGAAGGGCGAGTGCTCGATCGACGGCGCTTCATCGGCAGTGATCACAACATCAATCGGCCGCGCCAGAGCGGGCAATTTCTTCGGGCGCAGATTGGTGTATTGCGGCGGCCGGATCCGCACCGGCTCGTCCTGGATCGAGGCCAGCAGCTCGACCAGAACCGGATCGTCAGCGGCCATGCCATTCTTGGCCTGCATGATCCGCGCGATGGCGGCCTTCAGCGTGCGGCGATGGAGCGGTTTCTCATCGCCCATCCCGTCATGCAGCAGCATATTGGCATCGCCCATATTCGACCTGGTGACCAGGCGCTCATAGCCGGTGCCCAGCACCGGCCGCGCGCCGAGCCGTTCGTAAAAAGCCATGCGGCGTCGACCGTCGGCGAGGAGCTCGTGCTCATTGAGCAATTCGGCCTCGTCGGGGAGGCTGTCGAGGAAGAGCCGCCTTGAGCCGCGCTTGCGCTGATCCTCTCGCGTCATCTCGTAGAGCGCCCCGCCAATCCCGCGCGAGGCGCGCGCCGGATCGCTGGCGATATAGTCGAGATAGGAGGCCTTGATATCGGCAAAAAAGAATGTGACGGAGAAGCCGAGCACCTTGCCGGCCTTCGTGGCGCAGAGCAGAATGACCTCGCAATCGGGCGGGTATTCTCCGGCGGAGTAGTGGGCAATCTTGTCGATGTAACTCGAATTGAACGGGAAGGCCTTCAGGAAGACGTCCTGTATCCCTTCCAGATGGCGCTGATAGTCCGGATCAATCCCCGCTATCACCCGCACGAATTTCAGCATTTTACGTGTTCCGCATCGCCAGAAGCCAGACCGATACTCAACGGCGTCCCGCAAGCGGAAACATCCCGATCGGCCTGTCGGGCAAGGTGATCTCCCCTGCCCGTCACTGGAGTCTCAAATCGCATGACACAAAGCAAGCAAGAAGTTTCGCGCCGCTACGACCTCTTCCCGACGCCGGTCGTGACCTGGGAGCATGAGGTGCCCGATCTCAATGCCGCGCTGAAGCAGGCCCTGGTCGATGACCCCTTTTATCGCAGCGCCGACCAGGCCCAGAAATCCGACTCGATCAATCTGTGTGACCTGGCCGGCACCGTCCCTGCCTTCAAGCAATTGGAGACGCTGGCGCTGGCCGATCTGACCGAATATTGCCGCCAGATCGGCTGGATCGGCGAGTTCGATGTCGAGATGCAGATGTTCGCCAATGTCTCGGCCGCGCGCCATTATGTGCCCTCGCACAATCATGTCGCCCACATCGCCTCGGTCTATTATGTCGCCACCACCCCGACCGATCGGCCGGTGCTGGAAGCGCAATCAGCGATGAAGAATTACTGGCAGCCGGCCGAGGGCGCGCTGATCCTGCATGATCCGCGCTTCAACGCTTCGCTGATGGGTGGTTGGCAACACCACGCCCATGTCCATCCGCGCCCCGGCCTGATGATCATGTTCCCGGCCTTTGTCTGGCATGAGGTCGTGCCGCATTTCCAGCCCGAACCACGCCTGTCGATCGCGGTCAATTTCACCCTCACCTATCGCAATATCGACCAGGCCCAGAAGCGCACCCGGCTGACCGTCGACCCCGCCTGAACCGGCGTCCCGCGCCGTGATGGATTGTCCCGCCCGATATTATGTCATAGTGTCTGCCACAATAATGATCACGCAGAGATAACGGGACGGAAAAGCCATGCGGGCGAGAACAAGCGGAATTCTGGCCGGGCTGGGCCTGATCGGCGCGCTCATGGCGGCGCCGGCACTGCTGGCGCAACAGGCGCCGGCGGAACGCCCGAATTTCGTGCTCGTCCTGGTCGATGATGCCGCCTTCATGGATTTCGGCATTTATGGCGGCGAGGCCCGCACGCCGGTAATCGACCGGCTGGCGCGGCGCGGCATGATTTTCTCGAATTACCATTCCTCGCCGCTATGCGCGCCGTCACGCGCCATGTTGCTGACCGGGCTCGATAATCATCGCACCGGCCTGGCGACCATTCCCGAAGTCCTGCCACCGGAACACCGCGGCCAGCCGGGCTATGGCATGAGCCTGGAACCGGGCGTCGTCACCGTCGCCGACCGGCTGCAGGCGGCCGGCTATCGCACCTATATGACCGGCAAATGGCATCTCGGGCATGGCGAAGGCGATCTGCCCGACGCGCACGGTTTCGACCGCTCCTTCGTGCTCGACGCGTCCGGCGCCGATAATTGGGAAGAAAAACCCTATATGCCCTTCTACCGGACCGCCGACTGGTTCGAGGATGGCACGCGCGCGCATTTGCCGGACGAATTCTACTCCTCGGAATTCCTCGTCGACCGGATGATCGATTATATCGATGCCGACGCCGGCCGCGATGATCCGTTTTTCGCCTATCTCGCCTTCCAGGCGATTCACATCCCGATCCAGGCGCCCGCCGAGTTCACCGCGAACTACCACGAGACTTACAGCCAGGGATGGGAAGCCTTGCGGCAGGCTCGCGCCCGGCGAGCGGTAGAGCTGGAGCTGGTGTCCGCGACAACATCCATCATGCCGCTGCCGGAGCGCATGCGCGCCTGGTCGGACCTGTCCGAAGCGGACCAGGCCCTGTATGCGCGCTCGATGGCGGTCAATGCCGGCATGCTCGAAGCGATGGATCACCATCTCGGCCGCCTGGTTGAACACCTAGAAACAACAGGAGAATTCGACAATACGGTGTTCATCGTCACCTCCGATAACGGTCCCGAGCCCAGCCATCCGGTCGGCGAGCCGGGTTTCGGCACCTGGATGTCTCTGCACGGCTATAGCCGGGAGCTGGAAAATCTGGGCGAAACAGGCAGTTATGCCTTTATCGGCCCGGAATGGGCGATGGCCGCAGCCGCCCCGTTCAACCTGTTCAAATTCTATGCCTCGGAAGGCGGATTGCGCGTCCCCTTCCTGATCGCCGGACCGGGAATCGCCAGCGGTCAGCACAGCCGAGCAGCGGGCTATGTCACTGACGTAACACCGACAATTCTCGACCTGGCGGGCCTGTCCGGGATGACGGGTGACGTCACAGGCCGCAGCCTGCGTGCCGTCATAAGCGGTGAGGCTGATGCCGCCTATACACCTGATGATGCAGTGGGTTTCGAGGTCTCCGGAAATTCGGCCCTGTTCCGCGGCGATTATAAACTGGTCCGAACCATGCCGCCCTGGGGCGATGGAAACTGGCAATTATTCAACCTGGCCGTCGACCCCGGCGAAACCTTCGACCTCGCCCCCGGCCAACCGGCACTGGCCGCATCCATGCTTGAAGACTACACCACCTATGCCGAAGCCAATGGCGTGCTCGACCTGCCCGAAGGCTATGATGTCCACGGCCAGATCTCGATCAATGCCACCCTGCGGCAGCTCGAATTCTACGGCTGGCAGCTGGGATTTGTGATCCTGCTGATCCTCGGACTGGGTGGATTTGGCCTCTACAATGCCATCAGGATATGGCGTCAACGCTGACCGGCCCGGCATCCGGACCGCCGTCAAGGATCGCCAGGGCCGCAGCCAGCATCACTCGCGCCGCCTCCTCTGGCGGCAAATTCTGGTCCGACCGCAAGCGGCGCCAAAAGTCGAAACAGGTCACCGCGGACAGAGCCTCGGCCGTCACGGCATCGAGCCGTCTGTCAGGATTGACCGCCGCATCGAGGCGCTCCCGCTCCATCGCCACCAGAAAGGCATGATCGCCCGCGAGCACGCCGGAGCGGTGTCGATAGGCCTCGGCGGCGAGGCGGAAGGGGGTCATGTCCTCGAACATGGAAGCCCGGTTTCTCACCAGCCGGATCAGCCGCTCACGGCGGTCCGGGGTCGACAGATCCAGTGTTGCGCGTGGCAGGAATTCATCCCGCAGGGCAATGACGACCTCGCGATTGAGCGATTCCATATCCTGAAAACAGCGAAAAACCGTTCGCGGGCTGACTTTCGCCCGCTCGGCCACCGCCTGCGCGCTCGGCGACACCATGCCCGAGCGGATCAGCTCGAGAAAAGCCGTCACGATCCGGTCGCGGTTGTCCGATCGACGACGCGTGCGTCCGTCGCCGGGTTGCGTGGTCCTGGATCCGGTTGTCGCGATCACACGGCCCTCTTCATTTTCCAGCGGCCGAGCATCAGGACCAGCAAAAGACCGGAATCGACGGCAAAGAGCGGCAGGGCGGCGAGCCCGTCCGGGTCGACCACCATGCCGATGATGCGACCGACCAGCAAAAGCATGGCCCATGCCACAGGGATATCCAGCTTGCTGCCATCGCCAGCCAGGGCTGCCCGACCGGCCAGTGCACCGATCAGGAGCAGCGAGGCACCAGCATCACCGCGCAGGAAATTCAGACCGATCGCGCCGTCAGCATGCAGGCCCAGCGGAGCCATGATGAGGTCCGGCGTGATCAGAAATGCTGCGCCGATCGCGCAAAGTACAAGGGCGGACAGCGCGGTAGCGGCTCGCAGAATCATTTGCATGGCATTTCCCCAAAACTTGACAGCGTCCATCGCCAAACAATTGACGCACCGTGTGACATATCCTACCGTCACTCGAAATCACCGGCCTTGTCAAATGCCGGACTGGGGAGCGCCGCATGATCGAACTCTACACATCCGCCACGCCCAATGGCTGGAAAGCCTCCGTAACGCTTGAAGAACTGGGCCTGCCCTATGAAGTGCACGCCATCGATCTGATGCAGGGCGCCCAGAAAACCCCCGGGTTTCTGGCGATGAATCCAAATGGCCGCATTCCGGTCATCCGCGACCGCGAGGCCGATGATTTCACCGTCTTCGAGAGCGGCGCCATCATGATCTACCTCGCCGAAAAGGCGGGCCGTCTGATGCCGTCAGACGCGAAGGGTCGCTCGCGCGTGATCCAGTGGCTGATGTTCCAGATGGGAGGCCTGGGCCCGATGATGGGGCAGGCCAATGTCTTTTATCGCTACATGCCCGAAAAGATCGACGTGGCAATCAAGCGCTATCAGGGCGAATCCGCCCGCTTGCTCTCAGTGCTCGACGGACGCCTGGCCGGGCATGAATACCTGGCCGGCGAATACTCGATCGCCGATATCGCCAACTGGTGCTGGGCCCGCACCGCATCCTGGTCCGGCGTCGACCTTGAGCCCTACACCCATCTGAAGCGCTGGATCGACCAGATCGCCGAACGCCCGGCTGCCCAGGCCGGGATCAAGGTGCCCTATGATCTCGCCGAAATGCTTGCCAAGACCAAGGGCAAGGAAACCGGCAGCGCCGCCGAGCGTTTCGCCAAGGGCGCCCGGAGCATCGTCAATACAGGTGAGGACGGGAAATAGATGATGAACATGCGTCTCTGGATATTCCTCGCTGCCGGTGCCGCAGTGCTGGCCGCCGGCTTTGGCGCCTTCATGCATTACCGGATCGGCCTGCCCGGCATGATCAACCGGATGCGAGATCCGATTCTGGCAACCCAACCGGTTGCCTGGGATCAGGGCCCGGCGGCCGCTGACACAGCGGCCGGAGACCGTCAGCCCAATATCATCGTCATTCTGGTCGATGATCTGGGCATCAATGACATTTCCACCTTCGGCGGCGGCGTTGCTGGCGGCTTGTTGCAAACGCCCAATATCGACGCGCTGGCGGCACGTGGCGCCATTTTCACCAACGGCTATGCCGGAAACGCCACCTGTGCTCCTTCGCGCGCGGCCATCATGACCGGTCGTTTCGCCACGCGGTTCGGCTTCGAATTTACCCCGGCGCCGGTGCCGTTTCACCGCCTGCTGGGCTCGTTCGATTTCGGTCCGCACCCGGCAGTCTATCACGCCGATCGTGAGAGCGACGCAATTCCGCTTGATGAGCAGGGATTGCCGACGAGCGAAATAACCATGGCCGAACTCCTGCGTGACCAGGGCTATCGCACACTGTTCTTCGGCAAATGGCATCTCGGCGGCGCGGAAGAATTCCAGCCACAAAACCAGGGTTTTGACGAGTGGCTCGGCTTCATGCCCGGGGCCGCCTTATTCATGGATGTCGACGACCCGGATGTCGTCAATGCGGTCGCTGATTTCGACCCGATTGACCGTTTCCTGTGGCCCAATCTGAACTTCGCCGTGCGCCATAATGGCAGCCAGCGCTTCCATCCTGATCGCTATATGACCGATTATCTTGCCGACAATGCCGTTGCCGCCATCGAGGCCAATGCGAACCGGCCCTTCTTCATGTATTTCGCGCTCAATGCGCCGCATACACCACTGCAGGCGCTGCGCTCGGACTATGACGCGCTCGCGGAGATCGAGGATGAACGCCTGCGGGTCTATGCCGCGATGATCCGCGCGGCTGACCGCGCTGTCGGCGAGATCGTCGCCTCGCTTGAGGAACAGGGCATTGCCGACAATACGCTGATCGTCTTCTCCAGCGATAATGGCGGCGCCAGCTATGTCGGCTTCCCGGAAATCAACGCGCCCTATCGCGGCTGGAAAGCGACCTTCTTCGAAGGCGGAATCCGGGTGCCAATGTTCGTCAACTGGCCGGCCCGTATCGCGGCGGGGACCATCGTCGAAGCACCGGCCGCCCATGTCGATATTTTCGCCACCGCCGCAAACGCAGCCGGAGCACCGATCCCGCAGGATCGCGTGATGGACGGGATTGATATGCTCGGCCTGATCGATGCAGCCGACACCGCACCGCCGGAGCGCGACCTGTTCTGGCGATCGGATCGCTATCGCGTCCTGATGCGCGATGGCTGGAAGCTGCAAATCTCCGAGCTGCCGCCGAGAACCTGGCTGTTCAATCTCAATGATGACCCGACCGAACAGGTCAATCTGGCGGCCGCCGAGCCGGACCGCCTGGCGGTCATGACCGAGGCCCTCAACGCGATCGACGCCGTGCAGGCCGAGCCGATCTGGCCGAGCCTCGTGGCCCCGCCGGTCTATATCGACCGGCATATTCTCGAACCGCGATCCGTGGATGACGAATATGTCCACTGGGCGAATTGAGGAATGAGGATGCGGGTCTGGTTGAGACGGCAGGTTTATCGCGCCCTGACAAGTTCCGCCCGGCGCGAGGCCAGGCGCAAGCGCGCCGAGGCCAAGCGGGTACGGCGCAATGAACCCCATCGGGTGCATTATTTTCACCGTCCGGGCGACCCTGCCTGCGCCTTGATGGCGCCGCTGGCCGTGGCCCTGTGTGAACGGTTCGATATCGAATTGACCGTCCATCTCACCGGTCTTCCTGCCGCGGATGTAAATCCAGACCCTGAACGCTTGCCCGACTGCGCCCGGCGCGACACCGCCGCATTGGCCCGGCAGTTCGGCCTGCCTTTCACAGATCCGGGGCATGCGCCTGATTCAGCGCTGGAAGCGCGCGCCGCCGCGATCGTGACCGCGGCCCTGAACAGCCGAGACGTCTTGCAGGCCGCCATCGCGACCGATGAAGCCCTGTGGCGCCGCGACGACGGCGCCATGGCTGCCGCCGCCGCCGGTTTCGGCGAGGCCAGTCCCGAGGCTGCCGCGAATGCGGCAGAGCAAGGCTCGGCCCTGCGCGACGAGCTCGGACATTTCCAGAGCGCCACGCTCTATTATGGGGGCGAATGGTATTGGACCGCCGATCGGCTACACTATCTGGAAGCTCGCCTGACTGACCTCGGCGCCGCGCGCGCCGGCACTTCGACGTCACCACTCGCACCGCCCTTGCTCGAAAGCCAGGCCAGCGGCGAGAGTGGCGGCGTTCTGGAAGTCTACCCATCCTTGCGCAGCCCCTACACCTATCTCGCCATGGAGCGCGCTTTTGCGCTCGCCGACCGCTGGCAAACCCAGGTCGAGATCCGTTTCGTCCTGCCCATGGTGATGCGGAGCCTGCCGGTACCGCGCCGCAAGGGTCAGTATTTCCTGCTCGATGCCAAACGTGAGGCCGAGCGCCTCGGCCTGCCCTTCGGCAATATCTGCGACCCGCTCGGGCCACCGACCGAGCGCGGCCTCGCGGTACTCCATTTTGCGATGGGCCAGGACAAGGGTCGTGAATTCCTGACCAGCTTCCTGCGCGGCGTGTGGGCTGAGGGCGTTGATGCCGGATCCGATCACGGCCTGCGCCTGTTGGTCGAACGCGCCGGGCTGGACTGGGCGGCAGCCAAGGCCGCCCTCGGTGATGAAAGCTGGCGCGTCGTCGCAGAGACCAATCGTGAGCGATTGCTGGAGCTCGGCCTTTGGGGCGTGCCCTCCTTCCACACCGGCGGTTTGTCAGTCTGGGGCCAGGATCGCCTCTGGCGCATTGAACAGGCCCTTTCAGCCCGGGCGGAAGCCAACTCATCATGACCAGCCAAGGATAACGAGCATGTTGAAACGCGTCCTGTTCGGGGCCCTCGGCCTCGCCCTGCTCGTCACCGGTCTGGCTTTTGCGTTCCAGGCGCAGTTGGCCCGCGCGCTCTATGAGCGCCGCGTGGACCGCCAGATGTCACTCGACCGGATGGCTGAACTGCCCGATGGTCTGCACTTGGCTTTCTGTGGCACCGGCTCGCCCCTGCCCGATCCGTCGCGCGCGCCGAGCTGCGCCGTTGTGATCGCGGGCGACCGGTTATTCGTCGTCGATTCCGGCGCCGGTTCGGTTGGCAATCTGTTGCTGATGGGGATTCCGGCCGGGCAGATCGAAGCCGTCCTCCTGACGCATTTCCACTCCGACCATATTGGCGGGCTCGGCGACCTTGCGCTGCAACGCTGGATCGGCGAGGGGCGCAACGAACCCCTGCCTGTCTATGGCGCTGCCGGCGTCGAGACGGTCGTGGCCGGCTTCAATCAGGCCTATGCGATCGACGCAACCTATCGCACCGGACATCATGGCGAGGTCATCGCGCCGCCCTCCGGCTTTGGCATGGAGGCACAGCCCTTCGCGATTGCCGGTTTCGATCAGACCGCTCCGGTCAAATTGCTGGAGAATAACGGGCTGACGATCTGGGCCGTCGCGGTAGACCACGCCCCGGCCAGCCCGGCCGTAGCCTATCGCTTCGATTACCAGGGACGCTCCCTGGTGATGAGCGGCGACCTCGTCGCGGATGCCTCACCGGGTTTCCAGGCCCTCGCGGCGGGAACAGATCTGCTGGTTGTTGAGGCGCTGCAGCCCGACCTGCTCGACATCATCAATGCAGGCGCCCGGGCTCGCGGCAATGAGCGGCTGGATACGATCATGATCGACATCCGCGACTACCACACCACGCCGGAACAGGCCGCCTCTGTCGCCCGCTCGGCGCAGGCACGGGCCCTTGTGCTCAATCACATTGTCCCGGCGCTGCCCAGCCGGAGTCTCAATGCCGCCTTCCTCGGAGACGCCGCTGCGGCTTACTCCGGACCTATCCGGATTGCCGAGGATGGCCTGGTCGTCAGCCTGCCGACCGGCGATGACGGTGTCAGTTTTCAGTCCTGGCGCTGAGAGGGATAGAGCCATCATGCAGAAATGGATCCTTGCCGGCGCTGCGGGTTTGCTGGCTCTGTCCGGTGCCGCAGCCGGCTATTGGCTACTCGACCGCGACACGACCGGTGAGCCGCCAGCGCTCCGGCATTGCACCGCGACCCCCGCCGACGACCGGCTCTGGGTGGCTGCCGGACGCTATCAAATCGGCGCCACGCCGCGTTATCGCGAGGAGACCGGCCCGCAACAGGTCGAGACCCGCGGGTTCTGGATTGACCGGCATGAAGTGACCAATGCCCAATTCACGCGCTTCGTCGCAGCCACCGGTTATCGCACCATCGCCGAGCAGGCGCCGGACCCTGCCGCTTATCCCGATATTGACCCAGCGGTCCTGACCGCCGGCTCAGCCGTGTTTGGCGTCAGTGCCGGTCAGGGCTATTGGTGGAGTTTCATCCCCGGTGCCAGCTGGCAAACACCCTACGGCCCGGGCAGTTCGATCGAGGGCCTGGATGACCATCCCGTCGTCCATATCGCCTATGCCGACGCTGCGGCCTATGCCGCCTGGGCCGGCGGCGAATTGCCGACAGAAGCCGAATGGGAAGTCGCGGCACGGGCCGGGCAGGCTGGCGCCGAGTTCGAATGGGGCGATGAATTCCGTCCGGACGGACAATGGCGCGCCAATAGCTGGCAGGGCCCTTTTCCGGCGATCGACACCGGCGATGACGGTTTTGCAGGCCTGGCACCGGTCGGCTGTTATGAGCCCAATGATCTTGGCCTGGTCGACATGACCGGCAATGTCTGGGAGTGGACCTCCAGCCCATTCAGCGCCGATCCGGCAACCGGCACAATTCGCGGCGGCTCCTATCTGTGCGCGCCCAATTTCTGCGCCCGCTTTCGTCCTGCCGCGCGGCAGGCCCAGGAATGGGACTTCTCCGCCTCGCATATCGGCTTCCGCACCATCAGCCGGGCCCCGGGACCGGACGAGCCATGACCACTCACCACCGGGCCAGGGCTCCCAACTTCTGCGCTTGAAAAATGAGCGGATCGGGCGCCAAGATGAGGGGCGCTCACTCCAAGGGTAACAGACGACAAACTGAATACGGGAAAGCCTCCATGGCCCATGCCAGACGACCCAGCGGCGAAGCACGCGAAAGCGCCATCATTGCCGCAGCGACAGCGATCTATCTGGAAAGCGGCTATGCCGGCGCCAAAATGTCGGAGATCGCCAGACGCGCCGGCATCGCCGAGGGCACGCTCTATCTCTATTTCCGCAACAAGCACGCGTTGATGCTGGGCGTCGTTGCCGAGCACTGGTCAGAACTGACCCGCGGTGCCCATGCCAGTCTGCGTGACCAGCGCGGCTATTTCGAGCGCATTGAAGCGCTGGCGCGCTATCACCTGACCAGCATGATCGAGAAGTGGAAGCTGATCGAACTCGGCTTCTCTATCCGCTACCAGCCGGGCATCAAGATCGGCGATGATCTCGATTTCAAGCGCGCCTATACGGCGGTGTTCGACGAATTGATCGAAAGCGGCATTGCCGTCGGACATATCCAGCCAAAAACCGAGATCTGGTACCTGCGCGACCAATTCTACGGCACGCTGGAATATGCCGCCCGCACCATCATGCTCCACGGCGCCTGCAAGCCCGACATGGATCTGGCGATCGAGCAATTGATGCACACATTCAAGCGCAGCTATGCCGCTACCGAAAACATGCCCACCACTGACCAGGTCGCCAACCTGTCGGACCGGCTTGAAACGGCTGTCGCCCGGCTCGAGGCGCTGGCCAGCACCGATGAAGACGGCGCCTGACAGCGCTCTGCGCTATTCGCCGGAAGCGTCCGGCCCGGCCATTGACTGAAAGACCGCCTCGCGCTTTTCCATCCGCGCGGTCAGGGCTTCGCCAACCTCGGCTGGCGAAAACATGCCGGCATTCCAGTCCGCAATGAAGCGCAGGCCATCGGCCAGGGCGGCGTCGCGGGCATTTTGCAAACTGCGCTTGATGCCCACCGTCATCAGAGGCGACTTGCTGGCAATAGTCTCGGCGATCTCCGCCGCGCGTGCCCGGCACGCCGCATCATCGGCCTCGATCGATGAAACCAGGCCATAGCGCGCCGCTTCCGCCGCCGGCATGCGCCGGCCTGTCAGCGCCATATCGCACATCACGCCATAGGGCAGCGCGTGAACGCCGCGCTGCAAACTGCCGAGGTCGGCGACGATAGCGATATTGGTCTCCTCAATGCCAAAACTGGCATTTTGCGAGCAGACCCGGATGTCGCAGGCCAGGACCAGGTCCAGCCCACCACCCAGACAGGCGCCCTGAATGGCCGCGATAACGGCAAAATTGGCCTGCTCCAGCTTGGTCAGCGTCTCCTGCAGCACCAGGAGGTTGGCGCGAAACTGGAAACGGTCATGGGCGGAATCGCTCTTGCCAAGCGATGTGAACGCGTCGGTATCCATGCCCGAACAGAAATGCCGCCCCTCGGATTCGATCAGCAGGACACGCGTCTGGCCGGCCTGATTGAGGGCATCAATCGCCAACGGGAAGTCACGCCAGAAGGCCGATCCCAGCGCATTGGCCCGCTCGGGGCGCGTCAGGGTCAGGCGGGCAATCGCGCCGTCCTGTACAATGGAAAAAGCGTCGGACATTCAATCCCCCAATTGGGCCCTGGAAGCGGCCGGGCCTTGTCGGCAGAGCATAGCAGGCAAGGGTGCCAGATGTGAAACACCCGACAGCAGACCACCTCACGGCCGACACCCCTCCTGTCCCGCCCCGAAGTGAAGCCGGCGCGGGCCGCACTCAAGGTAGCGCCAGTCGCCCAGGATCAAGCCGAATGAACCGACCTCATCGACTCCCCTGGCTAGCTATCACAGGGTGAAGAGGGCGCACTACAGATCAATAATATTGATCAACCCAAAAAACTGAGTTTAACTCACTCGACAATAACCACGCCTGTCAGATGTCCGAAACGGGCTGCACCGCAGGCGCGCATTCGCCGCCCGAGTTGGCACGGAGATCCGATGACAAAGAATGCGATCCGTATTGGAGGAGCCAGCGGCTATTGGGGCGACAGCGCCATGGCCGTCCCGCAATTGCTGGCGGGCGGATCACTGGACTACCTCGTCTTCGACTATCTCGCTGAAATCACCATGTCGATCCTGGCCCGTGCCCGCGCCCGCGATCCGGGAGCCGGTTATGCGACCGATTTTGTAACCGCCGCCCTCGCCCCGAATATCGACGCTATCGCGGCCCGGGGCGTGCGCGTCATCTCCAATGCCGGCGGGGTCAATCCCGAGGCTTGCGGCGCCGCTGTCCGCGCCTTGATCGAAAAAGCGGGGCTGAAGTTGAAGGTCGCCGTGATCACCGGTGACGACCTCTTGCCTCGCGCGGCAGAACTGGCCCGGGGCGGGTTGACGGAAATGTTCACAGCCGAGGCCTTCCCGCCACTCGACAGGATTGCCAGCCTGAACGCCTATCTCGGAGCCTTCCCCATCGCGGCTGCGCTCGATGCCGGCGCCGATATCGTGATTACCGGCCGCTGCGTCGACAGCGCCGTCACGCTGGGCGCCTGCATCCATGCCTTTGACTGGTCGCGCCAGGATTATGACCGGCTCGCGAGCGGCAGTCTTGCCGGCCATGTGCTGGAATGCGGCCCACAAGCGACGGGGGGCAATTTCACCGATTGGGAGAGCGTCGCGACCGGGATTGCCGAGATCGGCTATCCCATCGCCGAGATCAAACCCGATGGCCACTTCACCGTCAGCAAGCCCGCCGGCACGGGGGGATGTGTCAGCGTCGGCACGGTCTCGGAACAAATGCTCTACGAGATTGGCGACCCGCAGGACTATGCCCTGCCCGATGTGCGTTGCGATTTCTCACAGGTGACGATCGTGCAGGCAGGTCCGGACCAGGTCGTCATCAGCGGTGCCCGCGGCGGACCTCCGCCGGCAGCATACAAGGCCAGCCTGACCTGGCAGGATGGCTGGCGTGCGGGCCTCTATCTGAGCTTTTACGGATTGGATGCCAGCCGCAAGGCGCAGGGTTTCGCCGACGCGGCACTCGCCCGGGCCGGCACCATCCTGCGCAAGTTGAACGCCCCGCCGTTTAGCGAAACCAGTACGGAAATTCTGGGCAGTGAGAGCCAGTTCGGGGCCTTCGGCCGCGGCAGCGATGCGCGTGAGGTTGTGCTCAAGCTCGCAGCCCGGCATGCCGACGCCGCCGGTGCCGGCCTGCTGCTACGAGAAGCCGCCGGACTGGGGCTGGCATCGCCGCCCGGTCTTTCCGGCTTTCAGGGCGGGCGGCCGAAACCCTCACCGGTCACCCGGCTTTTCTCCTGCCTTTGCCCGCGGGAAATGATCGATATCGGCATCGAGCTGGATGGCAAGCCGCTCGACTATGCAGAGCCCCCGCTCACGAAGGCCCCCGCACCAACGCTCGCCCGGCCAGAGCCCCCCGCCAAACCCGGCACCGCGCCGGATATCGTTCGCGTGCCCCTGATTGCGCTGGCCTGGGGGCGTTCAGGCGACAAGGGCAATAACGCCAATATCGGCATTATCGCGCGCGAACCGGCGTTTCTGCCGCCGATCTGGCACGGGCTGACGACGGACATCGTGGCGGAGCGCTTTGCGCACTTCCTCGACGGCCCGGTGGAACGCTTCTTCCTGCCGGGCAGCCATGCGATCAATTTTCTGTTGCACGATGTACTCGGTGGCGGCGGCATTGCCAGCCTGCGCAATGACCCTCAGGGCAAGGGCTATGCCCAGATCCTGCTGGCGACACCGATCGAGATCCCGGTCGAGCTGGCGCAACGCTTCAACCTCACAGAGGCCATGGCATGACAGCTTTCCAGACCAGCACTGATCCGCAACGGCCTGATTTCGCACAGAACCGGGCCGATATGCTGGCCCTGATCGACCGGCTGGAAACCCTGAATGGCCGCGCGGCCATCGCCTCGGAACGACGCCGGGAGCGGTTCGAAAAGCGGGGACAACTCACCCCGCGCGACCGGCTCGCCCGATTGCTCGATCCGGGCATGCCCTTCCTGGCGATCGGCAATCTCGCCGGCTATATGGTCGATACCCAGGACGAGGCGAAATCCATCCCCGGTTCGACGCTGATCGCGGGAATTGGCTATGTCTCCGGCGTGCGCTGCGTCGTCACGGTCGATGATAGCGGCATCCGGGCCGGGGCGATCATGGCCGGCAGCGGCTATAAGCTACGCCGGGCCGAAGAGATCGCCCTGCAACAGAAACTCCCCTTTATTCATCTGGTTGAGAGCGCCGGCGGTGATCTGCTGAACTATGATGTCGGCAGTTTCGCGCTCAGCGGCGCCCTGTTCGCCAATCTGGCGCGCCTCTCCAAGGCCGGCATACCGACCATCGCCATCCTGCATGGCTCCTCGACGGCCGGCGGCGCCTATATGCCGGGCCTGTCCGATTATGTCGTCGCCGTGAAGGATCGCGGCAAGGCTTTCCTGGCTGGCCCGCCCTTGCTCAAGGCCGCGACCGGCGAGATCGCGACCGATGAGGAATTGGGCGGAGCGCAGATGCACAGCGAGACCTCCGGTCTGGTCGAGTATCTGGCGGCCAGTGATGATGAAGCGGTCGCCATGGTCCGCGAACTGGTCGGGCGCTTTGACTGGAATGCCAATTGCCCCGAGCGGCGGCCGGTGGCGTTCGAAGAACCCCGGCTGGATATCGGCGAGCTGGCCGGCATCGTCCCGGTCGATTATCGCAGACCCTATGATGTCCGCGAAGTCGTCGCGCGTATCGTGGACGGCTCGGATTTCTCTGATTTCAAACCGGGTTTCGGTGTCTCGACGGTCTGCCTGCAAGCCTCCATTTATGGCTATCCTTGCGGGATTATCGGCAATAATGGCCCGATCGATCCGCAGGGGGCCAACAAGGCCGCGCAATTCATCCAGCTTTGCGACCAGGCCGCTACGCCATTGATTTTCCTGCAAAACACAACCGGATATCTGGTCGGGCGTGAATACGAGCAGGCTGGCATGATCAAGCATGGGTCCAAGATGATCCAGGCGGTGACCAATGCCTCCGTGCCACGCCTCACCCTGATGATCGGGGCCAGTTATGGCGCCGGGAATTACGGCATGTGCGGGCGCGGTTTCGACCCGGACTTCCTCTTCTCCTGGCCCAATGCCTCGATGGGCGTGATGGGCGGTGAACAGGCGGCGACGGTTATGGGTATTGTCGCAGAGGAGGCTGCCCAGACACGCGGTTTCGAACTCGACCCGGCGATGATGGCCGAGCAATCGAAACAGCTGGCGGAGCATTTCAATCGCCAGTCGGATGCTTTCTACACCTCGGGTCATATGCTCGATGACGGCATGATCGATCCGCGCGATACCCGCAAGGCGCTTGGTTTCATGCTGGGCATTGTTTGGGAAGCGGCTCACCGGTCCTTGCGGCCCAATAGTTTTGGCGTGGCGAGGCTGTGAGAACAATGCGTACAATCAATGAATTACCCCAAACCAGCACGATTGATCAGGAGCTGGAAGGCGGCTGGCTGACGCTCTGGTTCAATACGCCGGACAACCGCAACGCTCTCTCCGCCGAGCTGTCGGCAGAGCTGATGGCGGTGCTCGAAGCGGTACGCCCGAGGCGTGATATTCGCGGCGTAACCCTGCGTGGACGCAACGGAATTTTCTGTTCGGGCGGCGATCTCAAGGGCTTCAGAACCGAGCTGCAGGGCCAGGGTGATCGCGGCGCGGTGATCGAGGCGAGCCGGCAGGCCGGCGCCTTGTTCAATACGGTGAATACGTTGCCGCAAACCGTCATCGTGATCGTCGAAGGGGCTGCCATGGCAGGCGGTTTCGGACTGGTCTGCTGCGCGGATCTGGTGATCGTGACAGCCGATGCGCGCTTTGCTCTGACGGAAACCACGCTGGGAATTCCGCCGGCACAGATTGCGCGTTTCGTGGTGCAGCGCCTGGGTCTGTCAACGGCGCGGCGGCTGATGCTGACGGCGGCTCGCTTCAAGGGGGCCGAAGCCCAAACGATTGGTTTGGCAGACTTTCTGGCACCGGAGGCCAGCGACATCGCGCCTCTGGAAGCCGCGATCCGGGAGCAGGTTTTGCGCTGTGCACCGCAGGCGAATGCCGTCACCAAGGCGCTGGTTCTCGCCACTCAGAACACGCCGCCGGACGCGATGACCCAGCTCGCCGCGGAGGGCTTTGCCGATTGCATGCTGGGCGATGAGGCGCGCGAGGGCATTGCGGCCTTTATCGAAAAACGCAGGCCTGTCTGGGCCGGGGAGTAGATGATGACCGCCTCTCCCTTCCGCTCCATCCTGATCGCCAATCGTGGTGAAATAGCCTGCCGTATCATCGCTACAGCCCGCCGGCTGGGTTACCGCACGATTGCTGTTCATTCGCCGGTCGACAGCTGTTCGCCACATGTCCGCCTCGCCGATGATGCCGTCCTGCTCGGACCGGATGCGGCGGCGCAATCCTATCTCTCGATCGAACGCCTGATCGAGGCCGCCATGTCGAGCGGCGCCGAGGCCATCCATCCCGGCTATGGCTTCCTCTCCGAGAATGCGGATTTCGCCCGGGCCTGCCTCGAGGCCGGCCTGGTCTTCATCGGACCCTCGCCGGAGGCGATTGCGGTGATGGGCGACAAGGCGGTCGCGAAACGGCGCATGGTCGCGGCGGGTGTGCCCTGCCTGCCCGGCTATCAGGACAGTGACCAGTCGGACGAGGCCTTCCTGGCGGCGTCGAGTTCCATCGGCTATCCGATCATGATCAAGGCGGCAGCCGGGGGTGGCGGGCGCGGGATGCGGCGGGTCGAGAATGAGGCGGAGCTGATCGCGGCCCTGCCACTGGCACGCTCAGAAGCGCAGCAGGCCTTCGGGGCGTCGGACCTGATCCTGGAGCGGGCGCTGGACCAGCCGCGCCATGTCGAGATCCAGATTTTCTGCGACAGCCAGGGCCATGCGATCCATCTGGGCGAGCGCGATTGTTCGGTGCAGAGACGGCACCAGAAAGTGCTCGAGGAATCGCCCTGCCCGGCGATGACGGACGCCCTGCGTGCGAAGATGGGGGCGGCCGCCGTGCTCGCTGCGCAATCGGTTGATTATGTCGGGGCCGGCACGGTGGAATACATGCTGGAGGCCGATGGGCGTTTCCATTTCCTGGAGATGAATACGCGGCTCCAGGTCGAGCATCCGGTGACGGAAATGGTGACGGGGCTGGACCTGGTCGAGCTGCAATTGCGCGTCGCCAGTGGTGCGCCGCTGGGCCTCACCCAGAAAGATATCCGGCTCGCCGGCCATGCCATTGAGGCACGGCTCTATGCCGAGGACCCGGCGCAGGGCTTCCTGCCCTGTTCAGGCGATATCGAGCGCTGGATTGCACCGGCTGGCGAGGGCATTCGCGTCGATGCCGGAATTGAATCGGGCAGCGCGGTCTCACCCCATTATGATCCGATGATCGCCAAGATCATCGCCTGGGGCCCCAGCCGCGCCATTGCCTGCCAGCGGCTTGAGGGGGCGCTGCAGGCGACGGGCATTGCCGGGCTGCAGACCAATCGCGATTTCCTGCTCGCCGCCGTGCGCGAACCGGCTTTCCAGTCTGGCGAAGCGACGACGGCCTTCATCGGCGAGATGTTGCCCGGTGGCGAATTCAAACCGGCGGGTCTGCCGGGCGGCGTCCTGGCGGCGGCCGGCGTGCTGCAATTACGGCAGGCCGCGCGCGACGCGCTTCAGACCGCGAATGCCCTGCCCGCTGCGCTGCTGGGCTGGCACAGCGCCGGCCGTCTGACCTCCAGCTTTGCCTATCGGATCGAGGGCATGGATCTACCCGTGACCGCCTCAGCCGTCTCGCTCGGGCGAGACGCCTACCGGGTGCAGCTTGCCGACAATTTCCACCTCGTCGAGATCATCACGGAAAGCCCGGGACAGGCCCGCCTGATGATTGACGGCAAACGCCAGCGAGCCCGTTTCGAACATCTCGACCGGGCACGGATTTTCCTGATGATCGGCGATCACGCCGTCACCCTGGGCAATCAGGTCGGCGCCCCGCAGGCGCGCGGTGAAACGGCGGCATCGGGACAGGTAGCGGCGCCGATGCACGGCCTGCTGGTCGAGATCTGCATCGCTACCGGCGACCGGGTCGCGAAGGGCGAGCGCATCGCCATTCTCGAAGCCATGAAAATGCAACATGAAATCCGCGCCGATCTCGATGGTACAATCCGCGAGATCGGACAGGCGAGCGGCAGCCAGGTCAAATCCGGCCAGCTCCTCTTCGTCATCGAACCCGACACGACAAAACAGGACGACGCACCATGAAATCTCCGATCTGCACCATGCTGGGCATCGAATTTCCGCTGCTCGGTTTCAGCCATTGCCGCGATGTGGTCGCGGCCGTCACCAATGCCGGCGGAATGGGGATTTTCGGCGCCGTCAATCTGCCGCCCGACCGGCTCGAGGAAGAGCTCGCCTGGATCGACGCCCATGTCGACGGCAAGCCTTACGGCGTCGATTTGATCGTGCCCAACCGCTTCGAGGGCAAGGGTACAGCGCTCGACCCGGAACGCCTGCTCGGCGCGGTGCCGGACACCCACAAGGATTTCGCCTCCGAAGTGCTCGGCCGCTATGGCATTGATGCCAGCTCGATTGAGTCGGGACGCGGCGAATTCCTGCAATTCGCCGAGAACCTGACCGAAGAGGGCGCCATGGCCTCGCTGAAGGTCGCCTTCAAACACCCGATCAAGCTGATCGCCAATGCGCTGGGCATTCCGCCCGATTACATGCTCAGCATGGCGAAGGAGCACGGCGTCGCGGTGGCGGCCCTGGTTGGCACCAAGGAACACGCGATCAAACAGGTCGAGGCCGGGGTCGATATCCTGGTCGTCGCCGGCGGCGAGGCCGGCGGGCATTGCGGCGAGGTTTCGACCATGGTGCTGGTGCCGGAAGTGCATGAAGCGATCCAGCCCTATGGCAATGTGCCCATACTGGCTGCAGGCGGCATTACCACCGGGCGCCAGATGGCGGCGGCGATGGCGATGGGTGCGTCGGGGGCCTGGTGCGGCTCGGTCTGGCTGACGACGGCGGAGGCCGAGACCAGCCCGGTGGTGAAGGAGAAAATGCTCGCCGCCGCCTCGCGCGACACGGTCCGCTCGAAATCACGCACCGGCAAACCCTCGCGGCAATTACGCTCGCCCTGGACGGAGGCCTGGGACCAGGAAGGCCCTGTGCCTCTGCCCATGCCATTGCAGGCACTGGTCAGCGAACCGGCCCTGCAGAAGATCCGCGACCTCTCCGGCGGCGGTCATGAAGGCGCGATGGCGCTCGACACCTATTGGGTCGGGCAAGGCGTGGGTTTGATGAACCAGGCCATGTCGACCGGCGCCGTGGTGCAATGTTTCAAGGAAGACTTTGTTGCCGCTTTTGAGCGTCTGTCGAACTTTCTCGAAATGGAGGGCTGAGCATGCACGCCATCGCCGATGATTTCCGGGCCGAGAACCTGGCCCTCAAGACCCTGCTCGATCCGCTCACAGACGCCCAGTTCGACCAGCCCACCCTGTTCAAGGCCTGGACGATCAATGACATATTGCGCCACCTGCACTTCTGGAACCGTGCCGCCTATCTGCAGGTCCATGACGAAGCCGAGCTTGAACGCCTGCTTGGACGGGTCTTCAGCCTGACCGACCCGGGCGGGATGCGCACGCTGGAGCGTGAAATGTTTGGCGGATTGAGCGGCCATGCCCTGCTCGATGAATGGTCCGGCTTTGCCGAACAACTCGCGGCGAGCTTTGCCGAGATTGATCCGAAGACGCGCCTGAAATGGGCCGGACCGGCGATGAGTGCCCGCTCCAGCCTGACGGCGCGTCAGATGGAGACCTGGGCCCATGGCCAGGCCGCTTTCGATGCGCTCGGTGTCACCCGGATCAATACCGACCGCATCCGCAATATCGTGCAATTGGGCGCCAATACCTTCGCCTGGACCTTCCGCGTCAATGGACTGCCCCTGCCCGAAGCCCGGCCCTTCCTCTCACTCACCGCACCATCGGGCGAGACCTGGACCTGGGGGGAGCCGGATCCGGCCAATATGATTAGCGGCACGGCCGAAGCTTTCTGCCAGGTCGTGACCCAGGTGCGCAATATCGCCGATGTCGAGCTGGACACAGCTGGTGAGACTGCCGCGGCCTGGATGGCCAGGGCGCAATGCTTCGCCGGCCCGCCCGAGACACCGCCGGCACCAGGCCTGAGGCGACCGGCCGACGGCTGAGCGCCGGGACGGGTCGGGCCCCACGGACAGGGAGCGGCAGAACCGCCAAAGAAACGACCGCCCTCCCCGATCAGGGAAGGCGGCCGCAGGGTCTCGATTGAGCGTCGACTGACCGTTCAGCAGATCAGGGCTGAACTTCCGCGACTTGTTGTTCAAGCGCGGCCAGGCGCGTGTTCAATTGCTCGATATAGATGTGTGCGACTTCCAGCTCGTGCAGCATGCCGCCGGCCTTCTGGGTCACGTTGAAGGGCTCATTGGGGCTCGTTGGACCGACCGCGTCGAGATAACGGTTTTCCCACATGGCAGCCGCGTGATCCTCGATCGAAGGCACCTGAAAATACTCAGGATCGAAGGTCAGGTCACAGGGGCCAGGATTACAGGTTGGGCCGACCGTTGTGATACCGCTGGCATCGATCGTGGCCCAGACATCACTCGGTCCGGTCAAGCGGATCTCGGAGTTTGCCAGGATGAGCTGGGTCATCTTGGTGCTTCCATCGCCGCTCAGGCCAACGATCCGACGGTTCTGACTGTCCGACTCAAGCCGGAGCTGAACGCCGTCATTATCGGTGCTGGTCAGGTGAATGAACTTGTTTCCGGCACCGGTAAACCGCGCGATTGACGCGCTCGTTGAGGTCACATGCAGTGGCGAGGTTGGAGCAGACGTGCCCAGTCCGACATTGCCGGTGCTGTCGAGATAGAGCGTATCCTGAGGCGTGGAGGGCTCGATCCGGAAGCCAAGCCGGCTACCATTCGTTACGTCGCGGACGAAGAAATTGGCCTCATTGCCGCCGACATCCCAGATCTGGGAGGTAAAGCCGCTGGTACCATCCTGGTGGAGACGCATGGTTGGCGTATTGCCGTCCGTCACGTGCAGCTGGACCAGGGGAGAAGCGGTCCCCATGCCAACATTGCCGTTGGCGGCGACATACAGGGAGTTGCTGGGCGCGTCGGCCAGGATCCGGAACGGTATCCGGCCGGCGTCACTGTCCTCAATCGCGAAATAATTCGCGCCACCATTACCGGTGTCATTCACCACAATGCGCCAGTCACGGGTCGGAAAGCTGGCTGAAACACTGGTATCGTTGAAATGGATCCGGAGATTGTTTTCCTTCAGTCGAAGCGTGTCGAACCCGAAATTTTCGCCATTATTGCAGTCATTGCCGACGCAGAGACTGAAAGTGATGATGACGTCATCGAGATGCTGGATGTCTGCTTTCGCCTGGCTCGCCATCCCCATAAGGGCAGCGGCAGCAATAACGGCAGCGCTCGTCGTGTTCATGAATTTCATCAGCTTCATCCCCAGATAATTTAAGTGCGATCAGCGCTCAGACGCTGCCGGATCCATTTGTAGAATTTGGCCATTCACCACGCGAAACGAGCCGGACATCGAAGTGCCGACCAATGCCGGGCGCGCCCGTCCGGAACGGCCATCAGCCCCGGCGACAGGTGGCGTGGCCAAGACTTGTTGCTCAGTCGTCGCCGCCGTCATTTCGTAAGTATAGAGCCCGTCGGGCACCGAGCCGAAATCGGCCAGGCGGAAGGTCGGAGCCACACGCGCAGACTCGACCTGACCATGATATCCATTCGGCCCGGTCACGCTAAGCGTATAATTGCTCAGGGAGGGGTCGGCGGTAAAACTCAGACGCGAACCGATGAATTGTTCCGTAAACCCGTCCTGCATCGAGAGACCAGGCTGTTGCGCCACGGCCGACGCCGTGATCAACCCAGCCGTCAGGACCGATGCCGCCAATAGCTTTAACGTATTCATTGAGCCCGCCCCCTGCATTGTCACATACGCAGTGTTCACACTGCATCGCCGGTTTTATACACCAAGCCTGCAATAACGACACCCCCGGTGACGCAATTATTTTGACGTTTCGCGCCCAGCCTCGCCCCTCTGCCGTCGCGGCCCGTCATTCAGAGCCTTCGAGCAAGACGGCAACGCGCTGCTGGGCCTGCCGCAATTGCGTGGCGCTCATTTCGGCCGCCAGGGCGTCGCGAACCTCGGCCGCGGCGGGGACGGCGGCCAGCGCGGCGCGGCTCGTCCAGACATAGGCATGCCCGTAATCCTGGGGCAGGTTGCGGCCATGGGCATACATCAGGCCGAGCATGAATTGGGCCGAACCCAGGCCGGCCCCGGCTGCGCGCTCCATGCGCTCAAGGCCGGCGGGAACATCCTGGCGAACCCCGGCGCCATTGAGATAACGCAGCGCCGTCACATACAGTGCGACCGGATCACCGCTATTGGCGGCCTGCTCACTGGCTGGATTGAGGGGCTGGCTCCAGTCCGGTTCGGCCAGGCGGGCATCATAGGGGAAGCCGACCCGCTCGAGCATCGCTGAAAGCGTCAGCCCGCGCGCACGCCGCGCCTGTTCCAGCAGGCGCACGGATTGCGCCTCATCGACGGCGACGCCAAAACCGCTGGCATACATCACCGACAGATTGGTCAGCGCCTCGCGTTGCCCCTGTTCAGCGGCCACGGAAAACAACTCGAAGGCGAGCTCATAATCGCGCTCGACATCCTCACCGCGAACATAGATCAGCCCGAGATTATTCTGGGCACGCGCATCGCCGCCTTCGCTGGCCTGCGAGAAAAGCTCGATCGCCCGGTCGGCATCGCGCTCGACACCCCGGCCCTCAAGATAGAGGACGCCAAGGCTTGTCATGGCATCGAGATCGCCCTGGTCCGCGGCGCGCTGATACCAGTTCGCCGCCGCCTCAGGCCGGGCTTCGCCGCCCAGGCCGGTTTCCAGCGCCCGCGCCAGGTCCGACTGATAGCCCGGCACGCCGGTCATCGCCGCCGCCGTCAGGTATTCAAATGCCCGCTCGGCGTCGCGCGGCACAGCCTGGCCCTCGGCGTAGGCGCGGCCCAGTGCGTTTTGTGCGGACATGCTCCCGAGGTCCGCGGCCCTGCGGTAATAGTCCATCGCGGTGCCAAAATTCTGCGGCACGCCCAGCCCGCGCAGATAGAGATCGGCCAGCAGGGCCTGCGCCTCGGCGACGTCACGCAGGGCGGGCGATGCCAGTTGCTCGTGCGCATCGCCATAATGGCCCTGCTCGATGGCGCGGGTGGCGCGTGCGACCACGCCGTCCGCGCCTGCAACCGGTTGGGCCTGTGCGATGCCGGACATCGCCAGGCTGACAAGCACTGCGCAGAGAAGGCCAGACCTAGTCGTCACGATGGGCGGCCCTCCACTCGGTGGCCTGAGCCTGCGCGCGGGCCAGATCCTCGGGGCTGAGGAATTGGGCGAAGACTGTCCGCTCATCGGCGGCACCCGGCACACCGGCGGCGGCGGCCAGATTGGCCCAGACATGCGCGGCGACATAATCCTGGGTCACGCCATTCCCGGTCGCATAGCGCCGGGCCATGGCGAGCTGGGCCTGAGGCGAGCCGGCCTCAGCAGCACGGCGATAATTCTCCAGCGCCAGCGCCGAGTTCTGTGGCAGGACCTCGCCGGTGTCGTAGAATTCGGCCAACTGGTTGAGGACGTCAGCATCACCGGTTTCCGCAGCAGCCTCCAGCCAGGCGACGGCGCCGTCAACATCGGCGCGGGCCGCATCAGCGACCCAGCCGGTCACCTCCTGCGAGCTGCGCCCTTCCAGCACACCATTGATGGCGAGATTGCCAAGCCGGGCCCCCGTGCCGGGCGCGTCGGCCGAATTCGCATTCAGATACCAGCGGATCGCCTCCGGCAGATTGACCTCGGTGCCGCGGCCGGTTTCGTAGAACAGACCAACGGCCGCCTGCGCCCGGACAAGCCCGCCTTCGGCCGCGGCGAGATACCAGCGAAACGCCTCGGCATCATTAACGGCGACGCCGGTTCCCGAGGTATAGACATAGCCAAGATTGGACTGGGCCCGCAGATCGCCCGCTTCAGCGGCGGCGGTGAGCAGGGCAATGCCGCGCGCGACATCCTGGGTCACATCGGTTCCGGTCAGATAATAGGATCCCAGCACGGCCTGTGCGTCGGGCTCGTCCAGCGCCGCAGCCCGCTCATACCAGGGCACGCCGGCGGCGTTTGTTTCGGCACTCCGGGCGCGTTCGAGATAGATTTCCACCAAAGGCGCGCGGGCAGGCGAAAAGTCCTGCCCCATGGCCCGCACGAGCCATTCGATCGCCGTGTCCTCGTCAGCCTCGACCCCCTGGCCCACGCGATACATCAGGCCCAGCCGGAATTGCGCCAGCGGCACACCCTGTTCGGCCAGACCGGTCAGGATTTCCGCGACCCGTGCATAATCCGTATCGGCATAGGCCGATTCAGCTTCCGCCATCGTCGCTTCAACCTGTTCCGGATCCAGTGCCGGCCGGCTGTCGCCGGAAAAAAGACTCCAGGCCGCGATGCCCGCCAGGACGGCGATCCCCGCCACGGCACCAATTATCAAACGCATATTCATGGCCGGCTGTCCTCCAACGGGGCTTGCCCCTGATCAATGTCTGTACGGGTAATCCGATAGGTCGCGCCCGCCTGCAATGGCTCGTCGATCCGCGTCACGCCGCCATCGGCCCAGCGGATCGTCGCGCTGTCGATCTGCGTCGCCTCACCCAGTCCGAAATGGGCCAGCGGCGCGTCAAACGACATATAGCCGCCACCCAGCTGCACTTCGCGCATCTGCATCTGTTCGCCATTCTCACCATAGCGGATCTCGACGCGGGCGCCGATGCCGTCACGATTGCCGATCCGGTCGTCAAACTCAAAGCCGATGGCACGGGTATCGCGCGCATTGTTGAGGAACACCACGGCCGGCCCGTTGACGGGAACGGTGATCATGTCGAGATCGCCGTCATGATCGATATCGGTCACCGTCGCCGCTGCGGTGATGAGGTAATCGCTCAAACCCCAGGCCTCGGTGACTTCCTCAAATCCGGTGCCGCCATTATTGCGCAGGAAGATATTGGACGGCGTCACCTCATTGGGCACCCAGGTGCCATTGACGATATAGACGTCCTGCCAGCCATCATTGTCGAAATCGGCGATCGAGACATCCCAGCTCCAGCCGCCAACCTCCAGGCCCAGCGCATGGGCCTGTTCGGTATAACTGCCGTCACCGGCGGGCTGCAGCAGGACGTTGCGGGCGAGGATTTGCGGGATGGCCGCATCCTGTTCGCTGCTCGTCATCGGCCGCGATGGCTGGAAATGAATGTCGCAATACTGCCGCGCGCGGATCTGCCCGACCGGGACCAGCGCACACATGTCCGGGTTCCGGTTCTGGATTGCGATATCCTTGATCAGCATGCCGCGGCATTCAGAGCGATAGGGTTCGGCCAGCGGGGCGCAATGATTGGCGAAGGACGGATCGAGCGCATTGCCGGGCCGGTACCAGTTCTTGATATCCATATTCTGCTGACACACGGCCCGGTCGGCCTCGCGCAATATGCCGTCGCAATAGTCTTCGATCGGCTGCATTCTGAGGCGGCTGGAAACCCCCGAGGCCCGGCCGGCGATCTGGGCCAGATAGATCTCGGGCTCACCATTATTCGTCAGATCATTGGCCGAGACCGACATGGTTGTCGTCGTGGTCATCGGGATGCGGCCATCCTGGCGCGTCATCGCGCTGAAACCGCCATCGCCATCGCCGAGATAGAAATAGTCAGGCACTTCGAAATCATTGCCGACCAGCAAATCCTGGGTGCCGTTATTGTCGAGATCGCTGAGCAGGATGGACAAGGTCTCGCCGGGAATGCCGGGCAGGTCCGCGAACACATCGCCGGAGAGTGCGCCGCCATCATTGAATACAATCCGGTTGCGCGATTCCTCGCCGGGAATGCGCCGATACCAGCCGGCCGCCCAATTCCCCAGCGCCACATCAAGATCGCCATCGCGATCAACATCACCAAAGCTCAATGCCATGGCCAGGATGGCGTCCTCACGATTGCTCACCGGCCGCAGACCGTCCGGATCAAACCGGCCATCGCGATTGGGCAGGACATAGAGACCCTGCTGGTAAGTGGCGAGAAACAGGTCGAGCCAGCCATCGCCATCGATATCGACCAGCACGGCATTGAAGACCGGCAAATCGGCCACGGCGCCGATCTCGCTCTGCCCGGCCTCGAACTGGCCACTGCCATCATTGAGATAGATATGCAGACCGGCGCGGGTCGAGGCGAAAACCAGATCGGCATCGCCATCGCGGTCGATATCGCCGGAGGTGATGGCGCGGCCTTCCCAGAAGGGCGGCCACATATCGGCAAAGGAAAACTCGACCGGGTGATCAATCCCGATCTGCCAGGCCTCGAGCCGGGTAAACGCCGTCTCGCCGCGCGGCGCTGACGAAGCCGCATAGGGCAGACGTTCCAGGCTGATGAATCCGGCCGCGTCCGGCCCCGCCTGGGCCGCGGCAGGCAGCAGGGACTGCGCCGGTTCGGCAGCCGCTTCGGAGACCAGCATTTCGATTGCCCGGCGGGTCTGGAAATCGCGATAGGCTTCCGCCCCGAGCCCGGCGGCAAAGCCCAGCCCCATAACGATCCCCCCCAGCATGACAGCCGCCCGCCAGCCGACCGACGTTCCGACGATCAGGAAGGAATAGATGCTGTAACTGCCGAGCGTGAAGACCAGTGCCATGATGAAGCCATGGCTGGCACCGCCATTGAGCAGCGCACCGGACAGCACGACATCAAAGCCGATCGGCACCGGCATGAACGTCCCGATCACCGCGACGACAGCCACCCCCAGCGGGCCGAAATCGCCGAGCGCCAGGCCTTGCGGCGGCATCAGCGTGCCGGCAATGGCGCCGAGCAATCCGGCCAGCAACATCAGCGGCAAGGTCGTTTTCAGGATGAACCAGAGGTTCCGGGCAAAATCGAGCCCGAAATGAAGCACCGCCTGGGGAAAGGATTCGATCGGCAAATCATCCGCTTCATCGAGCGCGGGCGCCATGGGTGCGCGCTCGCTGCCGGTCACATTGCTGAGCAGTTTCTCGCGCGGGATGAAGCGGCACAGGATCGGCACGGCGACCAGGATCACGAACAGGCTCAGGACCAGTTTGGTTGCGGCGATATAAAAGGGCAGGAGCGAGAATGACATCGTCATTACGACGATATTCAGCGTCGGCGAGGCGATCATGGCCGACAATGTCGTCTCGGCCCGGGAGCCGCCCTGATACAGCCCCTTCGCGATCGGCGCGGCACAATTGACGCACACGCCAAGCGGTGCGCCGAGGAACATGCCGTAAAGGGAATTGGAGAAGGGCAGCCGGAAGTTCCGCCGCCGCAAATAACCGAGCAGGGTCAGGAAGGCGGCGCCGAACAACAGGCCGAACGTCATCCCCTTCTTGTTGGTGTCGATCCAGTTGACCGTGGAATAGGCGATGCGCTGCATCACCGAGAGACCGCGCTCGATCGGCAGGACCGCCTCGAAACCGAGCGGATCCTCCAGCTGGATCGCGCCGCCCATCATCGCCTTCTCGTCGAGCGAGGGATAGCGCGAGCCCGTCCAGAACATATAGGCGAGCGTCGCGATCAGCAGCGCTGCGAAAATCAGCCGTCTGGAGTGAGCCCTGGATACGGGATTCATCATGCTCATGCCGGTTCTCCCCCTGCTGGAACCGCTGCGCCGCACCCGCCCGGATCAAACTCCCGAACCGGAAAGGCAACCCAGTCGAACGGCCGGGCACGATTGGCGCCAAACAGGGCCAGCGCCGCGAGGCGGCCGGCGCCGCCATCGGGCTGGACCAGCTCGGCCTGAAACGCGACACGGACGCCATCCATCGAACCGGCGACATCGGAACCTGCCAGATCGACCTCCCCGGCGGGCGTGCCGCCAAACACGGTGATATAGGGCGCTGCGCAGGCCAGTCGCTGCGGTGTCATGTCGAGCACCTGGACCAGCTCCGCCACGGTAATAAAGGGCCGATTCTGCGGCGCCTTCAGCGAGCCCGCCGGATAATCGGCGCGTTCGGCGCCGTATTGACGCGCCATCTCGTCATTATCGCGCCAGTCGAGAATCTGGTCAGCCAGACGCCGGGCCGCAGTCTCGCTTTCGCCCAACCGGGTAAAGAGCGCGATCCAGGCTTCGTCATTCGCCATATTGATGTCGAGCCGGCTTTGGGATGGCGCCAGGCCCACGCGAACCCGCTGGCCGTCAACGGTTACGCTGCGCGGCAGGCTGGCGATATAGCTGCGCCCGACAAGCGCCGTGTCATAGGCCACAAGGTCGAGCGCGGAGAGCATGGCTTCCCGTTCGGAAAGCAGGCTCCGGCGCCCGTTGCCCAGGCGCAATTCGGTCTGGGTCATGGCCATGACACCGGCCAGGATGACGGCGAGAAGCACCGACATCCAAAGGACGAAAATAATCGCCGATCCGGTCTGACTCGTATGCCTCCGTGCGATGCTCATCACTCAAACAGGTCGCTGCGCCTGGCTTCCAGTGCTTCCAGTTCGCGCCGGACATGCAGCAATACATTCGCGGCATCCTCGTCCGTCGTTATGATCCGCGGCGTCAGGAAGATGACCAGTTCGCTGCGCTCGCTGCTGATGTCGCGGTTCTTGAAAACATTCCCCAGGCCGGGAATACGGCCCAGCAGCGGAATCGCGGCTTCATTGTCGGAATGAGCCTCGCGGATCAGACCGCCCAGCGCCACCGTATTATCGCTGCGCACGGCAACCGTGCTGGTGAATTCCAGTTTCTGGATGGTCGGTGAATCGATCCCGGACGTCGTCGTCGGGCGCACACTGCTCACCTCCTGCATCACATCGAGCACCACCATGCCGCTGGCATTGATGCGCGGCGTGACTTCCAGGATCACGCCGGTCTGACGCAATTCGATGGAGGAGACCAACGGCGCATTTGACTCGCTGACGGAGCTGGCGGTCTGGGTCACGATCGGCACTTCATCGCCGACCTGGAGATGCGCGGTCTGATTATTCTGGACCATGATCGAGGGCGCCGACAGCACGGTCACGTCAGTGATCGAATTGAGCGCATTCAGGGTCGCGCGCAGATCCGTGCCGGCGAAGGCGTAATTGAAGCCGGGGAAGACCGGATTGGTCGTGCCGTTGACATCATCGGTGAAGCTGGTGGTCGAGACACCGGAACCGGTCTGGTTTTCGAAATACCAGCGCACACCAAAGCTCAGCCCGTCGACCAGCCGGACCTCGGCGATGGTCGCCTCGATCAGAACCTGTGGCGGCATCACGTCCATGCGCTGCACCAGTTCGAGAATTTCCCGGTATTCCTGGTCGGTGGCGCGGATGATCAGGGCATTATTGAGCAGATCAGGAATGATCGCCAGCCGGCCCTCTGGTCCACGCGAAGTATCGCCAGCCGAACCGGACGCGGCATTGTCGTCGCCGGAATGCTGAGGCCCGAAGGACGCAGCCCCGCCGGTCTCGCCACCGGCAAAGGCCGCCGTGATCTGCGAGGCCAGCGTCGCGGCCGGTGTATTGCGCACCACATAATAGCGCAGACGCCGCTCATCGCCGCCCGAAGGCCGGTCGAACCGTGTGATCCAGGCCCCGATCTGTTCGAACTGGGCGCGATCGCGCGTGACGACAAACAGGAGGTTGAGGCGCGGCAGGGCGATCGTCGTTGTCGCACCGGTTCCGCCACCCAGGCCCGCAAGCACGGAATCGACTTCGCTCTTGGCCGTCTCGGCATTCACATATTGCAGCTCATACATGCCGAAAATGCGATTGGTCAGGAAGGGGCGGTCAAAGGTCTGGATGGCGTCGACCGCACTCTCGACCTCACCGGCAGGGCCGGCGATGACCAATACGCCCTCCGCATCGTGCGGAATGACATCAACCCGTTCCGACAGGAAGGGGTCGATCAGGGCCAGGATGGAACTTGGATTGGTGTGGGTGACCGGCACAACACGGCCGCCATAGCCCAGCGACGTCGAATATTCCGACAGGCTCGCCTGCGCCTCACCCTCACGGGTCAGGAGAAAGCCGGCCTCGCGTTCGATCAGGGCAAAGCCGGATTCGCTCAGAACGGTTTCCAGCGCCGCGAGGGCAACTCGGGCCGAGGTCGGCTCCGGCGATGTCAGGGTGATGCGTCCCTCAACGCCGGCAGCGACCAGAACCGGCCGGCCGAGCGCGTCGGAAATGATTGTGCGCACAGCATCGGCGACCGGCGCATCAACGAAATTCAGGCGCAGGGTGCGGTTGTCGAGGCTGCGATCTCCGGAGACATTGGTGGCGGGCGTACCGCGCTGCTGGTCGAAATAGACCAGGCGTTCGCCGCCGCGGTCATCGGGATCGCTCTCGGATTGGACCGTGTCCGCTTCAGGCGTCGCGGACGGGCCCGGAACGGCGATTTCGCGGGCGCTTTGCGCAGCCTGCACAGGCGCCGCAGGGTATTGGCCCGCATGAATGCCGCGAGCGTCGGGCATTACCAGGGAGCAGCCCTGCAATGCCAGTACCGAAAGAATGGCTATGCCACCGCGCCAACACCGCAAAATCACGCCCGTATCTCCCCCAGAATTCCCGTTGAGGGACCATATGCCCAATCCCCCGAAACCTCCAGCCTCACTCACCGGTCGAGGCGCAGGGTGATTTCATTTCCGTCACGCACCAGCCGGATATGGTCGGCTTCGATGGCCATCGCCTCATAACCGTCCAGGGTGCCGCCTACTGCCAGAGAGCGGGTCCCGCCCTGCCCGGCAATCATTGCCAGCATCCGGCCATCCACCTCGACCAGTCCGACCAGTGTGTAGCCCGCCAGGTCATCGACAGGAGCCGTTTGCCGGATCGGCACCGCCGTCGGCGGCTGCATCCGCGCTTCCAGCCAGTTGGCCCAGGGGGCCGGATCGAGCGGTCCCGGTTCCACGACCGGCGCTGGCGCGGCTCGCAGCGGCGGCGCCAGGCCGATCGGAAGGAAGGAAAGCCCACTCAGCACAATCAGGGTCAGGACCGCGCCGGACCAAAGCATGTCGCTACGACTCATCATCGGCCTCCGTCACATAGCGGCGACGCAATTGCAGGCGTCCACGCACCCGGCCCTCAGGCTGACCGGACAGAGCGTTGAGGCTGAGGTCGGCGATCCGGATCTGGCTGTATTCCAGGGCCGCAAAGGCGCGTAGAACATCACCCAGGGCGCCGGAAAACCGGACTTCGCCAACCAGTTCGGTGACAGTCCCGCCGAGCGAGGATTGCTGCACGCTGGGCGCCTGCAACAAATGGGCGCCGGCGTCGATCAGGACCTCGGCAATCTGGTCGAGATCGGCATCCAGCGCCTGGCGTGCCAGATCGGGGTCGCTGTAGGCGCGCAGGGAGTCTTCAGTCTCGCCATTGGCCGCATACCAGGCCGTCACCGCATCATATTGGTCATTCACCCGCAGGGTCAGGGCCGACACATCGCGGCGCAATTGGTCCGCGCGCTGCCATGCCCCGATCACACTGAATGCGGATATCAAAAGCGGCACCGCGACGAGCAAGGCCAGCGCACCGAGAATCGCCCAGGCCAGAAGCCGGCGCAGACGGGCGTCCAGGGAGGCGAATACGGTCGTCATGACGCGTCCTCCAGCGGCAATTCCAGCCGCACACGCCCGGCGTCACCGGAATCATCAGCAGCGTCAGCGCGGGGTCCCTCAATCAGAAGCGTGTCCGGCGTCTCGAGCGTGATCGCCTGGATGGCCAGCCCGGCCGGCTCCTGCAGGGCCAGATCACGCAAGGCGTCGACAATACGCGCCAGCGCAATACTGCCGCTCCCGGCCTGGATGGCCTGATCGGCGCGCTGGATTTCGAGATCGGCGTCGCGCAGGCCGCGGGCGAAGCTGATCAGCTCGGCGCGCTGCAATTCCAGACCGTCCGCTTCGCGGGAAAATCGCTCGGCCCAGGCCATGCAGGCGAGTACACAGGCAGCGACCAGCGCCAGCATGCCGGGCCCGCGCCCGATCTGGTGCCCGGCGCGTGCGGACTGGCCGCTGGAGAACTGAAAGCCCGGCTGACCGGACGCGTCAACCGCGCCCACTATGCTCCAATGCCCCCGCGCCTCCGGCAGGGCCTCGATCGCCTGCTCCAGACGCTGGGTGCGGATCACCGAGACCTCGACCTGATAGCCGCCCGCCTCGAGCGGCGCGACGATCCGGGACGCGAAACTGGCCTGCTCCACCGGGATGGGGCTGAACTCATTGAGACGCAATTCGAGCGCCGCGCGGCCCCGGCGCGCGACACTGTCGCTGACCGTCAACACGCGGCGATACTGGTCGGTCTCGGGCAATTCGAGCTGGAGATTGGCCGTTCTGCCAGGATCAGCGGCGGCATCCAGCGAGGCTTCACCGAGCAGGGAGCGATAGCGGACACCGGCCTCGGTCACGCGGGAATCCGCGCCGAGCCGGCACAGACGTGCGTCCGGCTGGCGGCCGAAATTGCGCAGCGCGGCCGGGAGCGAGGCACGCGCGGTCGCCAGCGCCCAGGCCAGAATGGCGCTGCCGTCATGCGTCAATCGTCCCAGAATCGTGTTCGCCGTCACTCGGTATCCCCCAGGCAGACACCTTGCCCAGAATCGAAGCGGCAATCAAACGCGCCTGCACCGCCAATGCGCGCTTCAATCCGTTTGGCGCTGCCATTGCGGGCCTGGATGTCCAGGGCCACGATTTGGGGCGGAGCGGGCTGATCCCAGACTGACTGCCAGGCCTGTCCGCGGCCATCATCAGCGTCGCCGAAATAGGAGAAGCGGGCCCGCTCGACATCCTCGACCAGGACAAAGCGATAGGCGTTCGACGGTGTCCCGGCACGGTGCGGCAGCGTCAATTCCAGCTGGCCGGAATCATAGTCCAGCCTCACCGGTTCGGGAAAGTCGGCGGCCGTCGCCAGGGTAAGGAAACTGAGCGATGTCGCCGAGCCGCGAAATTGTCCCTGCCCGTCCGAGCGCGGGGCCCGATAGGCCCGCAATAACAGTTCGCGCATCAGATCTTCGATCGCCGCGTGGGTCTCGAGGCCTTCGACCAGGCCCGCCGCCCGGGCCTCGACCCGCACAGCGGTTCTGACCGCTGGCACAAGCACGGCCGCGATCCCGGCCAGGATGACGACCGCGATCAAGGCCTCCATCAGGGTAAAGCCCGCCGCCGTGTCGCGCTCCGACCGGTTCATGGCTGCGCTTCCTGCGCCAGCGAGCCATCCTCGAGATAGATCAGGTCAAGGGCGAGCAAGGGCGCAACATGTTCGATATGCGCCCGCGTCAGAACAGCCCCAGTGCGCGGGTCAACGGGCCGGTCGACGGCCGAGATATCGATCCGCCAGCCGGGATAGTCGGCGGCGATATTGGCCGCTGGGTCTCCGGCGCGCAGCCGGGCGGAGATATTGGCGCCTTCCAGCAGCACATTCTGCATCCGGGAAGCGCCCTGCGCGCCGCGCAGGGCGCCCGCCATGCCCGTCATCGCCGTGGTCACCACAGCCGCCGCAATCACCGAGGCGACCAGCACTTCGGTCAGGGCGTAGCCGCCATCCTTGCTGTTGCTAGCCGGCATGGACGCGCCCCGTCACCGGATCGATCCGCACCGCAATCCTGTCAGCCCCGCGCATGATCTCCACTTCGACATCCGGCGACGCGACCGTGCGCGCCGGCAGGGCAAGACCGGTCGCTGTCTGCCAATAGCCGGCCTGGCGTATGCGCCAGCGCGCCGTCACGTCGCGCGGCCAGACGCGCTCGATATCGAGCGCCTCAATGGCATAGCCTTCGGGCGACAGGCTGATCCGGGTTTCCCGGCCAAGGCTGCGGGCCGCCAGGCTGGCCCGGCGCAGATCGGACACCAGAAGTTCCGCTGCACGCTGATGGCGCAGATGCGCCAGCGAGCCGGACAGGGCGACGCCGGACAATGTCGCGATGGCAGCAAAGATACTCAGCGCGATCAGCAATTCCAGCAGGGTCATGCCCCGTTCGGAGCCGGACGATCCGCGCCGGGGATCAGCTGCGTGACAGATCACCATCTTCGCCCTCGCCGCCAACTTCGCCATCGCGCCCGAGTGTGGACAGGGTGAAGCGATCGCCCGGCTCGACGCGCAGATAGAGATAGGGCCGGCCCCAGGGATCATTGAACCCGGAACTATTGCCGAAATAGGGTCCGCGCCACATCACACTCTCCTCGGGCGCCTCCATCAACGCCTCAAGCCCCTCATCCATATCGGGATAGCGGCCCATATCGAGATAGAAGAGCTCAAGCGAGGTCGCGATCGAGGATAATTGCGCCTGGGCGACATCGGTCTTCGACCGACCGAGATAACCAATCACCCGCGGCGCCACGATGGTCGCCAGCAGGGCCAGGATCACCAGCACCACCAAGAGTTCGAACAGGGTGATACCGCGTTCGCTGGATCTCGCGGCGGGAGCCGGCTTCGTCATGTCAGTAAACCACTTCATTGAGACTCAGGACCCCCGACATCACCGCAGCAATCACGCCGCCCACACACAGGCCGAGTATGGCGATCATCACCGGTCCGATCAATTCAACCGACCGCTTGAGCATATTGCGCACTTCGCGGTCATGCAGCTGCGCCGCGCGGGTCAGCATGGCGTCAAGCCGGCCGGTCTTCTCGCCAAGCTCGATGAAACGCAGGGCCTGGCCCGGCAGGACGTTTTCACGACCCAGCGCAACCGACAGGCTTTCACCGGCCCGCACGGCGTCGCCGGCACGGGCATAACGCGCCTGCAATTCGCTCGAAGCAATGGCGCTGCGGGCGACGGCTTCTGCCCGCGACAGGGGTTGGCCGCTGGTCAGCAAGAGGCCGAGCGTCCGGCAATAGCGCGCGGCCTCCAGCGTGCGCAGGGTCACGCCGAGGACAGGAACCAGCTGCAGCAGACGATCAAGCCCGTTGCGGAATTGCCGCGCCAGCAGCCGGACGCCAATCGCCAGAGCAATCATCAGGGGCGGGATCCAGACGGCATAGGCACGCAGGAAGGCCCCGGCGGCGAGCACGAAAGCGGTCTCCGGCGGCGGTGCGACGCCAGCGTCGAGGAAGATGGTCTCGAATTGCGGCAGAACGAAAAATGACAGGAAGACCAGGGTCAGGCTGATCAGGACCACGAGCGCCATCGGATAGATCATCTGGCCGATGAGATCCTGACGCAGGCTGCGCTCATCCTCCATCTGCGCTGCCAGCTCGACCAGATTCTTGGCCAGCAGGCCCGAAGCCTCACCGGCCCGCACAAGCGCGATGAGGAGACGCGGAAACTGCCCGCTATCGGCTTCCAGCGCCTGGCTGAAGGCCTCGCCATTGCGGACCTGGTCCTCGATCCGCACCAGTGCGGCGCGCAGGACCGGGCGCTTTTCGCGCTGGGCCAGGCTGGCGAGCGCGTCGCGCAGGGGAATACCGGCGTCGATCAACTCGGCAATACCTCGGGTAAAATCGAGAACTTCCGACGACACCAGATGCGCCCGCCGACCACTGAACAGGCCGCCATCCGAGCCGGCGCGGGTCATTTCCAGCGGCGTGCCGCCGAGCGCTCTCAGCTTGAGCAGGGCCTCGGCCTCGGTGCGACCCACGACTTCGCCGCGCAGCAGACGGCCATCGGGCTGCTCAATCGTGTAGCGCCAGCTTTCCGGCCGTCCTGTACCCGGTGCGCCAGGCCGCGGATCAGGCACGTCCCACCGCCCGATTGACTTCGGCCATCGTGGTCAGACCGGAATCCACCTTGTTGCGCCCGTCCTGGGACATCGGGATGAAGCCTTGCTGGAGCAGGAGCTGGGCAAGCCCCGGACCCGAGGCAGCGTGGCGGATCGCCTCGCGCACGGCTTCGTCGACCTCAAAACCCTCGGCAATCGCGACGCGCCCGAGAAAGCCGCTATCCTGACAGGCCGCGCAGCCACGCCCCGAACAGCTTGGACAGGTCCGCCGCACCAGGCGCTGGGCGAAGACGCCGACAAGGGTCGAAGATAGAAGATAGTCCTCAACACCCATGTCGAGCAGGCGGATAATCGCCGATGCGGCGTCATTGGTGTGCAGGGTCGAGAGCACGAGATGCCCGGTCATGGCCGCCTGGACCGCAGTCTGCGCCGTCTCGGTATCGCGGATTTCGCCGACCATCACCACATCGGGATCATGGCGCAGGAAAGAGCGCAATGCGCTGGCGAATGAGACCCCGATCAGCGGATTGGTCTGCGATTGTGCGATGCCGGAAAGGCGGTATTCGATCGGGTCTTCAATGGTGAGGATCTTGCGTTCGCCATCGGCGAGCTGGCGCAGGAAGGAATACAGCGTGGTCGTCTTGCCGCTCCCGGTTGGCCCGGTGACCAGGATCAGGCCATGGGGGCGCTGCAGCACCGATTCCGCGACCGCCTTTACCTGCGCCGGCAGACCGAGATCGTCGAGCCCCTGGAGACTGGCTTCCGGGTCGAGCAGGCGGACCACCATGCTTTCGCCGTGCTGGGCGGGCACGACCGAGACACGCAGATCGATCGCCCGTCCGGCGACCGGCAGGGAAAAGCGTCCGTCCTGGGGCCGCCGGCGTTCGGCAATATCCAGTTCGGCCAGGACCTTGATGCGCGAGATCGCGGCGAGGGCCTGGGCCGTATCAAGATTTTCCATATCGCGCAGAACGCCGTCAACGCGAAGCCGGACCGCAGCTTCGCGTGGTCCCGGTTCGATATGAATATCGGTGGCCCGTGCGCTGGCCGCGGCCGTGATGAGACGATTGACCAACCGCACGACCGGTGCGGTGCTCGCCATATCCTTGAGCCGGTCAAAGTCGGCCGTGACGTCAAACTCGCGGTCGCTGGCCTGACCGGCCCGGTCATTGAAGCGCCGCTGATAGAGCGCATTGAATTGCGAGGGTGTGGTGACGACCGGACGAACCGGACGGCCAAGCGCAAAGGCCAGGCCGCGCAGGCCCTCATCGCGCAACGGATCAATCACCGCTGCGACCACTCCATCGGATTCGATAGAAATCGGGATGGCCCGCTCGGTCAGGATGAAGTCCGCATTGAGGTCCGGGTCGCGATCGGCGATCGAGCCGGGATCCACTGCGGACAGGTCGAGGCAGAGCTCGCAATCGGCAGAAGTGGCGAAGTACCGGGCCAGAAAAGCTTCCGTCAGCAGGCCGAGCTGGGTGAGGACCTGGTCGATCGGCTCCCCGGTGCGGCTCAGCAGGGCATCGGCATGAGCCGCCTCGGCCGCGGTCAAATGCCCGGCCGCCGTCATTTCCCGCAATCTGGCCCGATCGATTTCCATGCTCACAGACTAATACATTTCGCGGGTTTGTGTACGCCCCATTGCGGCGGCGCCATGGGTGGATCGACAGGCTGTAGACGCTGACTGTCCCGGCCCGAAAACCAGCCGGCCCGCCAAAGAGGCGGGCCGGACACGGTATTCAGTTCGGCCGAACCCGGCCGGCGCCTATTCCATACTCAGGGGCAGGCGGATACGCAGCATGGCGTTATTGGCTTCAAAATCGCCAAGTCCGAGACCGATAATCCCGATTTCACCGGAGATCAGCCCGCCATTGGGCAGTTCGGCTGTGAGGCCGAAGCGGGCATCAGCCCGGAGTCCGCCAATGCCCTGAAGATTGCCGGCGGCATTGTAGACATCGGCATCATCATAATCCCACAGGGCCGTGAGCCGGACATAAGGCTCGAAATAGCCACCCTCGGCATTGACGAAGCGGTAGGCGAGCTCCGGTCCGGCATTGATCCGGCCAAGCGTGATTTCCTGACTCGGGATCAGGAAGCCGAGCGTATCGGTGTAAGAGTCCTGCTCTTCATTGAAGTAGGCGATGCCGATCTGTGGCGAAAGGCGCCAGTTTCCGGAGGTCATTTCACCGGTCAGATTGGCCTCAACCAACCAGCGGCTGGTCTCGAAGGCATCGGTATACAGGCCGATCGGATTGACATCATTCTCCGAGCGTCCCCAGGCACCGCGTGCATCGAGATACACATTCTCGGCGAGACGGGCGACCATATAGGGCCCGGCCAGCCAGCCATCGCCGCTCACTTCGCTGCGATAGGTGCCAGTGACAGTCTCGGCGTGATCCCATTGCAGCAGGGCTCCGACGAGCAGGTCCTCGGACGCCATCATGTCGACACCGAGATAGTAGAGCCCGAAGGTCGAGCTGGCATCGAGGCCGGCGCGATTGTCATCGATGCTGGTATAGGTCGCCTGGGCCCAGACATCGAGGCTGGCGATGCCGGTCTGGCCGTCGAGATTGAACTGGGTCGCTCCCGGCATTTGCGGTTGGCCATTTTCCGCCGCCTGGCGGATCGCTGACAGGCTGGTCGACAGATCGGCCGAGAAGCGGCCATCGGCATAGTCGGCGGCAAAGCGGTTCGGCGTTGCCGACATCCGGCTGCCACGCATCCGGCCCGACAATTCTGGCGAATTGGTCAGGATCTGATCGGCACGAGCCGCCATAAAGCTGCGGATTGCGCTTTGCGTGATCTCACGGATGAAGTCCTCATCGCGCCGATTGGCAAAGGTACAGACCATGCTCTCCTCGGGATCGAGGTCGATGACCATGGTGCCGGTGTCGAGGTCGAAGGTAGACCCCCCATCGGTATCGCCGGTACAGCTCATCGAATTCAGGGCCCAACCTTCCGAGGTCGTCTGGGTCAGGCTGTAAGTGCCACGAAGCACGGTGAGCGCGCCGGAGCTGGCGGTACCGGCCACCGTTGAAAGCGACAGACCGTCCAGCTGAGCCAGGGTGGAGGTATAGTTGAAGACACCGTCACCGGCCTGCGAGGGGGCCGTCGTGGCGATAATCGTCAACGTGCCCTCACGCGGCTGCAGCGTGATCGTGACCGGGATGGTCACCACATTGAGTGTATTGGCGCTCGCGCCCAGGGGCTTTTGCGCCGGGGTCCCGGTCTCGGTAATGGTGATATTCGCCGTATAGCTACCGGGAGCCAGATCGAGGACGCCGTCATTGAAGGTGATGGTGAATTCGAGCGAACCCTCGGCCGGAATAGACCCGGATGTCGGATCCACATCGAGCCATGTCACGTCGGTTGCCGCCGTGAAGGTGAAGGGCGAGCCACCCGTATTCGACAGGGAGAAGCTCGTGCTGACGCCCGCCGGATTATCGATCGCGGAATCCAGCGCCAGCTCCACCGTTGGAATGGCGGTCTCATCAATCTCCGGATCGGCGATCGCAGCGAATGTGCAGGTCACCGAGTCAGCCGGAGCCAGGACGATGGTGACGGCACCGGTTGTCCCGTCGACCGAAGTCGTGCCGCCGGAACAGCTGGCTCCGTCAGCGCTGAATCCGTCTTCGGCTGCTGGCGTGATCGTGTAACTACCCGCGATGAGATCGGTGAAAGCGCGCGAGCCGGTCTGGCCGGAGGTTGCGATGGCGAAACTGCCGAGATCGCCGGTGAAATCGAACTCACCGTCAACGGCGCCCTCGACGGTCTGGGCGATCGTGATGCCACCCCGGCGCAATTCGACGCTGAAGAGATCCGGCGTCGTCGAATCTGCGAGCAGATTACCGGCGACATCGGCAGCACCGGAGACGGTGACATCGATATCATCAGCCATCAGGCCGCTATCGAGCAGGTCATAGCTGGCCGTGTAGACGGTATCGCCACTGGACCAGGCGGAAGACTGCAGGCTCAGCGTGGCCGAGAGATCAGCGCCAACGAAGGCGAAGTCAGGCTCAACTGCGGAATCAAGCGCTTCAGAGAAGGTCGCCGCAATCGTGAAGCTGGTCCCGATATCGCTGACAGTCAGATCGCTGTCGGAGACAATGACCGACAGGACGGTTGGCGCGCTGATATCGGCATTGATGCTCAGCTGGGAAGCGGCCGTATTGGCGTTGCCGGCAGGATCGCTGGCGACACCGGCTGCGACGTCAACGGTAACCGGACCATCAGCGGCCGGTGTGATCGTCGCGGTGTAGGCCGCACCGGATCCGGCGAAGGCCGAGGCCGCACCATTGGCCACCACGATATCGCCAACGGCAAAGCCGCTGACGCTTTCGGTGAAGGTAAAGCTGGCGGTAAAGGCGCCCGTCTGGGTGCCGGCCGGGCCGGTAATCACCAAGCCCGGCGCCGTGCCGTCGCTGGTGATCGAAAACTGGCTCGCCGCGAGATTGTCATTGCCGGCACTGTCCTGGGCTGCCGCAGCAGCGACATCGACGGTGACAGCACCATCACCGGCCGGGGTAATCGTCGCCGAATAGGTGGTGCCCGCACCGGCGAAGGCCGAGGCGGCGCCATTGCCAACATTGAGATCGCCGAGGCCAAAGCCGCTGACGGATTCCGAGAACACAACACTGAGCGTGAAGGCACCGGAGACCGGGTCAGACGAGGCGGTCGACAACACAACGGTCGGGGCCGTGCCATCGCTGGTAATCGAGAACTGGCTCGCAGCGACATTGTCATTGCCGGCGCTGTCCTGTGCGGCGGCGGCGGCAACATCAACAGTTACCAGGCCATCGGCGGCCGGAGTGATGGTCGCCGAATAGGTGTCGCCCGAGCCGGCAAGGGCGGAGGCCGCACCATTGCCGATGTTCAGATCGGCGAGACCAAAGCCGGTGACGGATTCAGAGAAGACAATATCGAGCGTGAAGGCGCCGGAGACAGGGTCGCCGCTGACCGTCGACAGAACCAGCGTCGGCAGCGTGCCGTCATTGGTGATGGAGAACTGGGTCGCAGCGTTGTTGTCATTGCCGGCGCTGTCCTGGGCGGCGGCCGCCGCAACATCGACTGTCACCGCGCCATCCGCTGACGGCGTGATGGTCGCCGAATAGGTCGTGCCCGAGCCTGCGAAGGCGGAGGCCACACCATTGCCCACCGTCAGATCGCCGGCGGCGAAGCCGGTAACAGATTCCGAGAAGACAACATCAAGCGTGAAGGCGCCGGAAACCGGATCGCCGCTGAGGGTCGACAGCACGAGGGTCGGCGCGGTCTCGTCATTGGTGATCGAGAACTGCGTCGCAGCCGTATTGCCATTGCCGGCACTGTCCTGGGCGGCCGCAGCCGCGACATCGACGGTGACCGCACCATCACCGGACGGGGTAATGGTCGCGGAATAGGTGGTGCCCGTACCGGCGAACGCCGAGGCGGCACCATTGCCAACGCTCAGATCGCCCACGGCAAAGCCGGTGACGGATTCCGAGAAGACAATATCCAGCGTAAAGGCGCCGGAGACCGGGTCAGCCGATACCGTCGAGAGCGCGACAGTCGGTGCCGTACCATCCCGGGTGATCGAGAACTGGGTCGCGGCACTATTGGCATTGCCGGCGGCATCCTGGGCGGCAGCGGCGGCGACATCAACGGTCACCAGGCCATCGCCGGCCGGGGTAATCGTCACTGAATAAGTGTCACCGGAACCGGCGAAAGCCGAGGCCGCACCATTGCCAACACTCAGATCGCCCACGGCAAAGCCGGTGACAGATTCCGAGAAGACAACATCAAGCGTGAAGGCGCCGGAGACAGGATCGGTCGAGACCGATGACAGGACGACACTCGGTCCGGTCTCGTCATTGGTGATCGAGAACTGGGTGGCAGCCGTATTGTCATTGCCCGCCGAATCCTGGGCCGCAGCGGCGGCGACATCAACAGTGACAGCGCCATCGCCGGCCGGCGTAATCGTCGCGGAATAGGTCGTGCCCGAGCCGGCGAAGGCCGAGGCCGCACCATTGCCCACCGTCAGATCGCCGACGGCAAAGCCGGTGACGGATTCCGAGAACACGATATCAAGCGTGAAGGCACCGGCGACCGGATCAGCGGAGACTGTCGACAGCACCACGCTCGGAGCGGTTTCGTCATTGGTGATCGAGAACTGGGTTGCAGCTGTATTGTCATTGCCCGCCGCGTCCTGGGCGGCAGCGGCGGCGACATCGACAGTCACCGCGCCATCGGCAGCCGGCGTGATCGTGGCCGAATAGGTGGTGCCCGCACCGGCGAAGGCCGAGGCTGCACCATTCCCGACCGTCAGGTCACCAATAGCAAAGCCGGTGACGGATTCGGAGAAGACGATGTCAAGCGTGAAGCCCCCGGAGACCGGGTCAGTGGCGACGCTCGACAGGACCACAGACGGTGCGGCCGTATCCTTGGTCGCCGTATCGGTCTCGTCGGCACCAATATTGCCGAGCACATCGGTCAGGGCGGCCGTCAGGGTGACGGTCCCGTCGCCAAGGCCGGAGCCATCAAGGCCGGAGATCGTGCCTGCGGCCGCGGACACAAGGACGCTGTCGGAAATCGAGGCGCCGCCACCATCGCTGGAGATGGTGTAATCGAGCGTCGCACCGACCTCGAAGCCGGTATAGCTGAACGACAGCGCCGTCTCATTGCCGGAGTTGATCGGATCCTGGTCGAGGGAGACAGCATAGCCGGATGGCGCTGTAATATCGGCCGTGATGGAGAATTGGGCGGCAACCAGATTGGGGTTACCGGCCGCATCGCCGACCTTGCCGGGGGCCATATCGACAGTCACGACACCCGAAGCCGACGGCGTGATGGTGACGGTATAGGCCGCGCCGGAGCCGGCCAGGCCGGAAGCTGTGCCATTGCCGACGGTCAGATCGCTGGCGGCGAAACCCGTCACCGCTTCATCGAAGGTTACATTCAGCACGAACGACCCGGAGAAGGGATCGGCGGCGGCCGAGGCGAGGGTCGGCGTCGCTCCGGTTTCATCGTTGGTGATCGAATACTGGGCCGCAACCAGGCTGGCGCCCGCACTGACGTCCACAGCTGCAGCCGCAGCGATGTCAACCGTGACGGCGCCATCGGCGGCAGGCGTGATCGTGGCTGTATAGGCGGTGCCGCTGCCGGCGAAATTGCTCGCCGCACCATTTCCGACCGTCAGATCGGTAATGTCGAAGCCGGTCACCGGCTCGTTGAAATTGACCACGATATCGAAGGCACCCGAAACCGTTCCGGACAGGGCGCTGGTGATGACGGGTTGCGGCAATTGCTGGTTCACGGTGATCGAGAACTGGGCCGCGGCCGTATTCCCGCCGCCGGTGCTGCTGGTGGCCGCGGAGCCGGCGATGTCCACCGTCAGGGTTCCATCACGCGTGGGCGCGATGGTTACGGCATAGACCGCGCCCGACCCGCTGAATGTCGAAACTTCACCGCCAGAGACCGACAGGTCCGCGATGGTGAAGCCCGTCACATCCTCCGAAAATGTCACGGTCAGGTCGAAAGTCGACGCGGTGACGGGATCGGCGGCCGCAGATGCGATCACGACTGTCGGGATTGATGGCACCACGGCGACCGGGATGACCAGATCGGGGCCCAGACGATTCGGGGCGCCGCCGGCCACTGCGGTCGCGGATGAAGCGGGAAGGCCGATAACGAGATCCACGCCGCCTGTCGCACTGACAAAGAAACTATAGGTCGAACCCGCACCGCCGAAGGCGACTGGGGCCCCTCCGCCGGTTACGACAAAATCTGGGCCGGCGAGCCCCGCTACGTCCTCGTCGAACGCAACCGAAATCGGGATGAAGCCTGCGCCTGTAATCGACGGCGTGGTACTCGTGATCGTGGCAATCGGCCCGAGTGAGGCGGCCGTAACGGAGTATTGGGGCGCGGCGCTGTTATTGATGGCACCACCGTTTTGAGCGGCCCCGGAGGCGACGTCGACCGTGATCGGCCCCGCGGCAACCGGTACAATCGTGACGGTATAGACAGCACCGGTGCCCGCAAATGAAGAGGCCACACCATTGCTGACGACAATGTCATCGATGGTAAAGCCCGTGACATTTTCAGAGAAGGTGAATGTGGCTGTGAAGGCGTCCGCGAGCGGGCCGGCCGGACCGGTAATCGCCAGGGTCGGCGAACCGAGCACGGCGGCGATCGAGTATTGCGTCGCCGCGGTATTGCCATTGCCGGCCAGATCATTGGCTGCACCAGCGAGCACATCAACGGTCACCGTTCCGTCAGCGGTCGGCAGGATGGTGGCGGTGTAGACAGCACCCGAGCCGCTCATCGCGGTGACGCTGCCATTGCCGACCGTCAAGGTCGACCCGACAACGCTGCTCATGGGCTCGGAAAAGGTCAGGGTGACATTGAAGGCACCGGCGAGGGGGGCTACAGCGGCGCTGGTAATGGCGACGGTCGGAGCGCCAGTATCGGCGGTCACGGAAAACTGCGTCGCAGCCGTGTTGGCATTGAGGTCGACGTCCTGCGCGACTCCGGCCGGCACGTCGACTGACACCACACCATCGGCAATCGGCGTCACGGTGAAGCTATAGACATTGCCGGAAATCGACTCGCTCGAGCGCGTGCCATTGACGATAACGATTTCGTCGAACAGGAAACCTGTGACCGGCTCGGAGAAAGTGACCGTCACCGGAAAGGCTGCCCCGCTGACGAGACCGGCGGCGGTGCTCGATGCGATCACCACGGTTGGCGCACCATTGGCGGTCGACGCGATCGAGAACTGGGTCACGGCCGTATTGTCATTGCCCGCAGTATCCTGGAAGGCACCATCGGCAACGTCCACAGTCAGCGTGCCGACAGCGGTGGGCGTGATCGTGGCGGTCAGGTCATCTCCCGAGCGCTGGAGATTGGAGGCGACACCATTGACCACGGTCAGGTCACTGAGCGTGAATCCGACGGCGGTTTCAGAAAAATCGAGCAGAAGCGTGAACGGCGCGCTGACCGGACCGACAGCCGCACTGGTCATCGTCAGGGTCGGCGCAACCACATCGGCCTGGAGGGTCAGGGTCGCCGCGGCACTATTGTCGCGCCCGCCGGCATCCTGGGCCACAGCAGCAGGAATGTCGACTTTGACCGTGCCCGTTGCAACCGGCAGAATCGTCACAAGATAGACGCCGTCCGAACCTGAAAAATCGGTCGCGGTGGCGTTCGTCAGCACCAGGTCCCCGACGACGAAGTCGACGACCGGCTTGGAGAAGGTGATGGTCGCGGCAAAGCTCGCACCGACCGGGGAGACCTCCGCAGTCGTGATAGCAACACTCGGGGCGGTGATGTCGGCCTCAACCTGGAGGAGGTTGGAGATCGTGTTGGCATTCGTGTCTACATCGATCACCGCGGCGGCCGAAACGCGAATCGACAACGTCCCCGAACCCGTCGGGGTCAGGATCGCCGTGTAGGTTGTCCCCGAACCCGCGACACTGTCGACGGTGAAGTTCCCCGCAGCAAGGAAATCACCGACATCAAATCCGGTGACAGCCTCATTGAAGACGACATCGACAGTGAAGGGACCGCTGACCGGCTCGACCGCACTGGTCGAAACAACGACAGAGGGAGCATCCGTGTTGGCGCTATAGAATTGCGACGCCGCCACATTCGTATTTCCGGCAATATCCGAAACCTGTGCGGCATCATAAGTGAGGACGACCGCGCCGTTAGTCTGCCCCAGATCCGGCGTCAGAGTGAAGCTGTAGAGCTGGTTCGAAACCTGGACGAAACTGGAGATAGCGGCATTGGTGACCCCGATCTGGCCGGAGGCAACGCCCGATACAATTTCATCAAATTGCAGATAGACGGTGATCGGTCCCTCAATCGTGGTGTCCGGTTCGCCATCGATGAATTCCGGCTGGGGGGAGGTCTCATCGTACAGCACAGTCAGTGTGGGGGCCGCATTGCTTTCGGTACCCACACCATTGACCGCAGCAGCGGCAGGAATACTGACGGTGACATCACCATCAACGACCGGCGTGATGGTCACGGAATAGCTGGCGCCGGAACCGGCAAAGGCGGAAGCCGCACCATTGCCGACGACCAGGTCGCTGCTATCGAAACCGGTGACCGACGCATCGAATGTGATCGTCGCCACAAAGGGGGCATTGGTCGGGTTGGCCGCGGTCGTGATCGTCGGCGTTGGACGGGCCGAGTTCGGGCCGGGACAGCTATTATCGAGAGCACTGGCGTCAAAGGCGAGGCTCGCCATCTGGAAGCCATCGCTCTCATAGAGATCGCCGACAGTATAGATTGGCGAACCGGTATTCTGATTGTAGGCGACAAGGGTATAGGCCGAACCATCAGTAGGGGTCTGGGTCGTCGGCGCGGTAATTACCGTCGTCGTGCTGGCAGCGGACGCTGAAATACTCTGGCTGGACGACCCGATGATCGTACCGGTGCCATCAAGCAGAAAGAGGGAATATGTATCGAGCGAGCCCGTATCGGCGCTCTGAAACGTGGCGGTAAAACTGACACCGAAGCTTGAGGGACTTGCCGCGGTGCACTGGCCATTTGTCCCGAGGCTGGCACCACCATTGATGGTGCCGCTGGCGGCTTGGGCCGGAACCGAGAGCGCGAGCCCGCCCGCGAGCGCCAGCACTGCAGCGCCAACGCCGGCGCCGAGGCGCTTCAAACCATTCGAAATGCCCGTTTTGCAAGCGAACACACGTGATTTGACTCGTTCGAGATTGGCCATGCTACCCCCTTCACCCCTGATTTCATTCACTCTAGCAGGTTCGGTTCACATAATATAGCGGAGCTGGGGCGTCATGACGCATTTTTCTGCGCTGTCTGTGAGAAGGATCGCCGACAGGCTGGTCTTCGCGGGCCGGCGCCGCTGACGCACGACCTTTGATTGTGGCGACGCCTGCGGCATCAGCGGCCACGCCTGCAACCCGTCTCCGATTGACAATGACGTGGTAGGTTTTAATAAGAAAGTGACTAATATCCCGAGCCTGGCGAAATCGAGTTGGATCGCAAACAATCCCCTGCCCCGGTTCGCGACCCGCCCTGCTGAGCAGCAATCTGACCCAACAGGGAAAGCGGGACACACCCACCCAGGAGGCCTGAACACGATGCCCGAACCCGTTTTCATTCTCGGCGGAGCGCAAAGCGATTTTGCCCGCAACTGGACGCGCGACAATAAGGGTCTGTTCGAGTTGATCTCGGAAACCACGCAGGCCGGGCTTGAGGCTGCGGATTTGGCGGCGCGCGATGTCGATGTCATCCATATCGGCAATTTCGCCGGCGAGCTCTTCTGCGGCCAGGGCCTGATCGGCGGCATGATGGCCCATGTCGATCCGGATTTTGAGGGCAAGCCAACCAGCCGCCATGAGGCGGCCTGCGCCTCCGGCTCGATGGCGATCATGGCGGCGATGGCGGATATCGAGGCTGGCCGCTATGGACTGGCGGCAGTGGTTGGCGTCGAACTGATGCGCAATGTGCCCGGTCAGCGCGCCGCCGAAATTCTCGGCGCCGCGGCCTGGGCTGATCGCGAAGCGCTGGGTGCACGCTATCTCTGGCCGGCCATGTTCTCCGACCTCGCCGAGGAATATGACCAGCGCTACGGGCTCGACCGGCGGCACCTGGCCGAGATCTCGCGCATCAATTTTGACAATGCCAAGCGCAATCCGGCCGCCCAGTCGCGCGCCTGGAGCTTCACCGAAGCCAGTTTTGAGGCCGATGATGACGCCAATCCGGTGGTTGAAGGCTGGATGCGGCGCAGCGATTGCGGCCAGGTGACGGATGGCGCAGCAACGATCTTCCTGGCCTCCGGGGCCGTGGCGCAGGAATATGCGACCCGGCGCGGCCTCGATCTGGCCGACATCCCCCGTTTCAAGGGCTGGGGCCATACAACGGCGCCGCTGATGATGGAAACCAAGCTGGCGAAGAGCCGTGAGAGCGGCGGCTACATGTTTCCCTGGGTGCGCAAGGCCATTACCGATGCTTGCGGCCGGGCCGGGATCACCGAGACCCGCCAGCTTGATGCCATCGAAACCCATGACTGCTTCTCGATCACCGAATACATGGCGATCGAGCATTTCGGCCTCACGGCGCCGGGCGAGGCCTGGAAGGCCATTGAAGCCGGCATTATCGCGCCCGGCGGCGCGCTGCCGGTCAACCCATCCGGCGGGCTGATCGGGCTGGGGCATCCGGTCGGTGCAACCGGGGTGCGCATGGCGCTCGATGCCTGGCGCCAGACCTCGGGCCGCAGCGGCGACACCCAGGTCGAGGGCGCCCGCACGGTGGCGACCTATAATGTCGGCGGCTCGACCACGGCCAGCGCCTGTTTCGTGATCGGGGTCTGAGCCGATGGCGGGGATTTTCCTCTTTGAGGCTGTGCGCACACCGCGCGGCAAGGGCAAGCCGGGCGGCGCCCTCTCCGGCCTGACGCCACACGAGCTGGTCAGCCAGCTGGCGGGTGCCCTGCGCTCACGCCTGGGCGAGACTGCGCTTGATCAGGTCACCTCCCTGACACTGGGCTGTGTCGGCCAGATCGGCGCCCAGGGCGGGCAATTGGCACTGGTCAGCAAGCTGCACGCAGATTTACCGCCCGGGATGACCAGCCGGACGGTCAATAATTATTGCGTCTCCGGCCTGACGGCGACGCGCCTGGCGGCCCTGGAGGCGGCAGCGACCGGCGATGACCGGCTGCGTCTGGCCGGCGGCGTCGAGATGATGTCTCTCGTGCCATTCCTCGCCGACCACGCACACTATTACGACGACCCCGACACGGCGCGCGCCCTGCGCTATGTGCCGGTTCCGCTCTCGGCCGATCTGATGGCGACGATGGAGGGGATATCGCGTGAGGCGCTCGACGCGATCACCGTCCGCTCGCACCAGCGCGCCGCTCAGGCCTGGGCCCGGGGCGGGCTGGATGAGGTCATCCCGGTGCACGGCCCCGATGGCACCGTCCTGCTGGCGCAGGATGAATCGGTCAGGCCCGACACGTCCATGGCATCACTGGCCCGCCTCGCCCCGGCCTTCGTGGAGATGGGGGCGCAGGGCTTTGATGATGTGATGCTGGCCGCCCGGCCCGAACTCGCGGCAATCGAACACCTGCACACCCTGGCGCATTGCCCCCCGATCGCCGATGGCGCGGCCCTCGTCCTGCTCGGCAGCGCCCGCGCCGGCGCGGCGGCCGGGCTCAAGCCGCGCGCCATTTTCCGCGCCGCGACCGAGGCCAGCGCCGATCCGGTGCTGCAGCTCACCGCCGGTTTCGCCGCCATGGACGCCGCTCTGAAGGAGAGCGGGCTGAGGCTTGAAGACATCGACCGGATTGAATTCATGGAGGCCTTCGCCGCGACCCCGGTCAAGTCCGAGCGCGACTACGCCCCGGACCCGGCCAAGGTCAATCCGGAAGGCGGTCATCTCGCCATGGGCCATCCGATGGGGGCCAGCGGGGCAATCCTGCTGACGACGCTGCTCGCTGGCCTCGAACGCGATGGCGGCAAGCTGGGACTGGCCGTTCTGCATGGCGGTTCCGGCGTCGGCGCCGCGATCATCATCGAGCGCGTCTGAAACCGGCAAGGGGCGGGCCTGAGCGGTTCAGCCCGTCCAAAACCCGATCCGGCGCCAATTATGGTGCAGCTGGCGCGCTGTGCGGGCGGCCCTCGACAACCTCATAGCTCACGCTCTCCGGCTGCACCGCCTCCTGGCAGGCCGAGCAGGCGACGATCGCGTCCAGTTCATGGCCACAGGGTGTGTGCGTCAGCTGAAGCGGCGGCCCCTCCGGCGACACATAATAGGTATCGCCCCATTGCAGGAGCATGAGCAGGATTGAGTAATAGTCGATGCCCTTGGCGGTCAGCCGGTATTCGAACCGGGCCGGCCGTTCGCTGTAGGGATGCAGGGCGAGAACACCGATCGTGCACAGCCAGCTGAGACGTTCCGACAGGATATTGGTCGCGATCGCCGTGTCCTCGCAGATCTCGTCGAACTTGCGCAGGCCGGTGAAGATCGAACGCAGGACCAGGCTGGCCCAGCGATCCCCGGTGATCTGGGCGACATGGTCCAGCAGGGTGGATTCGGCCGGCCGATCAGCGGCCATGTCCCGATAGCGCCGGCGGCGGCTATAGGTTGCCGACATCAGACCAACGCCGGGCCCTTCGGCCCAGGCCACATCACGCGCCGTCACTTCCTGCTGGCAGGCCGAGCAGATCGGGGTCGGGTCGAACACGGCGCCGCAGGTCCTGTGGCGCAGGATGATCTCGATCTTCCCCTCGGGCGGGGCCCATTTGCGCTCCCACCGCAACATCATCAGCGATGTCCAATACAGGTCACGGCCCTTTTTGGTGAGATGATATTCGAACCGGCGCGGAGCCTGGGAGTAGAGATGTTTCTCGAAGATATCGGCCGCGACGAGCCGCTTGAGCCGGTCGCTGAGCAGGGGTTTGAGCAGGCCGGTCCGGGTCCGCAGGTCCTGGAAGCGCCGCGCGCCCAGCCAGCTGGCCTCCAGGATGAGCAGGGTCGAGGTATCGCCGATCACCTCGAGGCTGCGCCAGATCGAGCAGGTGCGAATAAACTTCCTGGCCATTGGCGCCTCGTCGAATGCGCCCGCCACAACCGAACGCAAGATTGCGGATCGGGCCCGCGCCCCACAGACTGACTCTGCCATCGGTATTACCACACAACCCACGACCTGCGCCCCGCTTCATCAGTATCGGGCCGGCGGGCCGCTGCGGTCCGGGACGCCGGCCGGAATTGACAGCGCCGCGACCCGCAATATAGGCTCACAGCCGAATTGCATAACAAGACCCACTCGGGCGATATGCCCGTCCCGCACAAAAACGCCCGGTCGCGCGGTTCATCCCGACAATCCCGGTACCGGCATGATCGATTTTCCTGCACAACCAGTGGCAGACCAGGCGAACGGAGACGAAAAATGGGCGATGTGATGATGCTGTTGGGGAGTAATCTCATCCTGCTGATCGGCATGATGCTCATACTCTGGGCGATCAGTATCCCGTTGAAGGATGTCAGCTTTATCGATTCCTTCTGGGCCTTCGGCTTCGTTCTGGTCGTCGGGTTGAGCTTCCTCCTGACCCCGGACAGTGCTCCCGGCCGGCGCCTGCTCCTGCTGGGCCTGACCGCGATCTGGGGGCTGCGTCTGGGCGGGTATCTGTTCTGGCGCTGGCGCAAGGAAGGTCCCGACAAGCGCTATGCCGCCATGTTCAAGCACGTCAAACCGGAGCAGAAGCACTGGCACAGCTTCAAATTCGTCTTCATGCTGCAGGCCGTCCTGTTGTGGATCGTCTCGCTGCCGGTGCAGCTGGGACAGGTCTCGGCGACCCCCGCTGCGCTCGGCCCGCTGGCCTTCGCCGGTGCGGCCCTCGCCGTGATCGGGATCTTCTTCGAAAGCGTCGGCGACTGGCAGATGGCGAAGTTCAAGGCTGGCCCTGAAAGCGCCGGCAAGGTGATGGATCGCGGTCTGTGGCGCTATACCCGCCATCCGAATTATTTCGGCGATGCCTGTGTCTGGTGGGGTCTCTTCCTGATCGCAGCCGAGACCGGGATCGGCTGGGCCGCCATTATCGGTCCGATCCTGATGACAGTCCTGCTGGTGAAATGGAGCGGCGCCGCTCTGCTGGAGCGCGGGCTGAAGCGTTCGCGCCCCGATTATGACGCCTATATCGCCCGCACCAGCGGCTTTATCCCGATGCCCCCGAAATCCGGAGACCCGTCCTGATGAGCGCTATCAAGATCAACACGATTGCCCACACGCCGCCCGATCCGCGCCATCCCTATATGTCGGGCGCCTGGACGCCGAATTTCGACGAGTATGATGCCGACAAGATGGAGGTGATCGGCGAGATCCCGAGCGATATTGACGGGGTCTATGTGCGCAATACGGAAAACCCGGTGCATGGCTCGATCGGGCTCTACCATCCCTTTGACGGCGACGGGATGATCCATGCGATCTCCTTCCGCGACGGCCAGGCCGCCTATCATAACCGTCTGGTCCGCACCAAGGCCTTCGCCGCCGAGGCCGAGGCGGGCAAGGCGCTCTGGGCCGGCATCGCCGAGAATCCACGCCTCTCCACCCGCCCGGGCTGGGGCGCGCATGGCTCGGTCAAGGACAGTTCCTCGACCGATGTCGTGGTCCATGCCGGCAAGATATTGTCGACCTTCTACCAGTGCGGCGAGGGCTACCGGCTCGACCCGTACACGCTGGAGCAATTCGGCACGGAAAGCTGGGTGCCGCTGGACGGTATCTCGGCCCATCCCAAGGTCGATGAAGAGACCGGCGAATTGCTGTTCTTCAACTATTCCACCCACGCGCCCTACATGCATTACGGCGTCGTCGGGCCGGACAACAAGCTCAAGCATTACATCCCGATCCCGCTGCCGGGGCCGCGCCTGCCGCACGATATGGCCTTTACCAGGAAATATTCGATCTTCGCCGACCTGCCGCTCTTCTGGGATCCCGAGGCGCTGGCAAAGGGGCGCCATGCGACCCGTTTCCACCGCGATATGCCGACCCGGTTCGCGATCGTCCCGCGCTATGGCTCACCCGAGCAGATCAAATGGTTCGAGGCCGACCCGACCTATGTCCTGCACTGGATGAATGCCTGGGAAGAGGGCGATGAAATCGTCCTCGACGGCTATTTCCAGGAACAGCCCGTCCCCGGCGCGCTGGAGATCAATCATCCCGATCCGCGCATGGGGCATTTGATGGCCTTCGTCGACGAGAATTCCTTCAAGCCGAAACTGCATCGCTGGCGCTTCAACATGAAGACCGGGGCCTGCACGGAAGGCCATCTCGACGACCGCATCCTGGAATTCGGAACGTTCAATCAGGAGCGTGCCGGCACCAAGACCCGCTATGCCTATTCGACCACGACCAAGCCGGGCTGGTTCCTCTTCACGGGCGCGGTCAAGCATGATGACGAGACCGGCCAGTCGCAAAGCCTGTCCTTCGGTGAAGGGCGCTATGGCAGCGAAGCCCCGTTTGCACCGCGCATCGGAGCAGTGGACGAGGATGACGGCTATCTCGTCTCCTTCATCACCGACATGGTTGAAGACCGGTCGGAATGCGTGCTGATCGACGCCAAAAATTTCGAGGCCGGACCGGTCTGCCGCATCATCCTGCCACACCGGATATCCAGTGGCACCCATGCCGCCTGGGCCGATGGCCCGCGCCTGCGCGCCGCACAGGCTGGCTGACGGCCTGCACACAGGTTCGCGCCCTGACGGGAGTTTCGCCGTCAGGGCGCTTGAACCTTGCCGTCGGCAATGGCGCTAGCTGGACGCCTTGATCGCGGCTTCGAGCGCGTCGAGGCCTTCATCGAGCGTGTCGAAACCAATCGTCAGCGGGGTGAGGAAGCGGATGACATTGCCGCGCACGCCGCAGGACAGGAGCAGCAGACCGCGCTGGCGGGCCTGCGCGACAATGCGGGCGGTGCGGCCCGGATCGGGGCGTGTGGCATCGCCATCCTCGACCATCTCAATCGCCGTCATGGCGCCGAGCGTGCGGATATCGCCAATGCCGGTATCGGACTGACGGATCGCTTCACAGCGGCGCACAATGCGGTCGCCGATTTCGACGGCGCGTTCGCACAGGCCTTCCTCAGCGATGACATCGAGTACAGCCAGGCCGGCCGCACAGCCGAGCGGTGAGCCGCCATAGGTACCGCCCAGACCGCCGGGCGCGGGTGCGTCCATGATCTCGGCCTTGCCGATGACACCGGAGATCGGGAAACCGCCGGCCATGGCCTTGGCGATGGTCATCAGGTCCGGCTCGATATCGGCATATTCGGTCGCAAACATGCGGCCGGTGCGGGCAAAGCCGGTCTGGATCTCGTCGACGATCATGAGAATACCGTGCTCGTCACAGATCGCGCGCAGGGCCTGCATGAAGGCCGGGGATGCGGCATAGAAACCGCCCTCGCCCTGGACGGGCTCGATGATGATGGCGGCGACGCGGGCCGGATCGACATCGGCCTTGAAGAGCTGGTGCAGCGCCTTGAGCGAGTCCGCTTCCTCAATACCGATATAGGGCGCGGGGAATGGCGCGTGGAAGACCTCGCCGGGGAAAGGCCCGAAACCAAGCTTGTAGGGCGCGACCTTGCCGGTCAGCGCCATACCCATCATCGTGCGCCCATGGAATCCGCCGGCAAAGGCGATGACCGCCGGACGGCCTGTGGCCGCGCGGGCGATCTTGACGGCATTCTCGACCGCTTCGGCGCCGGTGCTCAGGAAGATCGTCTTCTTCGGCGTCGGTCCCGGTGCCAGCTTGTTGAGCTTCTCGGCCAGCCGGACATAGCTCTCATAAGGCGTGACCTGGAAACAGACATGCGAGAAATTATCGAGCTGGGCGGCGACGGCGGCCTTCACCCTGGGGTGATTATGGCCGGTATTGGTGACGGCGATCCCGGCCGCGAAATCGATATAGCGATTATCCTCGATATCCCAGATTTCGGCATTGAGCGCGCGTTTGGCGAAGACCGGATGCATGACGCCGACACCACGCGGAGTGGCGGCCTGACGTTCGGCCCAGAGTGTTGAATTTGTCATTGTCTGATCTCCCCCGGCGCTCAGGCCGACAGGCCTCCCATCAACATGTATTTGGTGTCGAGATAATCCTCGAGACCCTGGCGCGAACCTTCGCGGCCAAAGCCCGATTGCTTGACGCCGCCGAACGGCGCGGCGGCCGAGGACATGATGCCCTCATTGATACCGACCATGCCGTATTCCAGCGCCTCACCGACGCGCCAGGCGCGGCCGAGATCACGGGTGAAGAGATAGGCGGCGAGGCCGTAAATCGTGTCATTGGCCAGGGCGATCACCTCGGCCTCGGTCTTAAAGCCGATCAATGGCGCGACCGGTCCGAAAATCTCTTCCTGGGCGACGCTCATCTCCGGCGTGACGCCTTCGATCACGGTCGGCTGGTAGAACAGCTCGCCAGCGGCGTGCCTGGCACCGCCGGCCAGGACCCTGGCGCCCGCCTCCCGGGCCTCGGCGACAAGGCGCTCGGTCTTGGCAAAGCCGGCCTCATTGATCAACGGGCCGACTTCGCAGCCCGCCATCTCACCATCGCCGACTTTGAGGGCCGCAACGCGCGCAGCCAGCCGCCTGGCGAATTCCGGCATGATGCCCGACTGGACGAACATCCGGTTGGCGCAAACGCAGGTCTGGCCGGCATTGCGAAATTTCGACGCCATCGCGCCCTCGATCGCCGCATCGAGATCGGCATCGTCAAACACGATGAAGGGCGCATTGCCGCCGAGCTCCATCGACGCCTTTTTCACCGTCGCAGCCGATTGCTGCAATAGCAGGCGGCCAACAGCGGTCGAGCCGGTGAAGGTGATCTTGCGCACGTCCGGGCTGGCGGTCAGCTCACCGCCAACCTCGGCGGCCCGCGTCGAGGTGACGATATTGAACACACCGGCGGGTACACCGGCCTCAATGCCGAGTTGGGCCGCGATCAGCGCCGAGAGCGGGGTCTCGGCGGCTGGTTTGGCGACCATGGTGCAACCGGCGGCGAGCGCCGCGGCGGCCTTGCGCATCAGCATCGCATTGGGAAAATTCCACGGCGTGATCGCGGCACAGACCCCGACCGGCTGTTTGGTCACAAGAATGCGATTATTGGCCGAGGCAGAGGGAATGATTTCGCCATAGATACGCTTCGCTTCCTCGGCGAACCATTCCAGATAGGAGGCGCCATAAAGGATTTCGCCGCGCGCCTCGGTGAGCGGTTTGCCATTCTCTCGGGTCAGGATCAGGGCCAGTTCGTCGGCGCGCTCGACCATCAGATCGCGCCAGCGCCGCAGGATCGCGCCGCGCGGACCAGCCGGCAAGGCCGCCCAGCCGGCCTGCGCCGCCTTGGCCGCGGCAATCGCGGCGCGCGTCTCGGTGACGCCGCAATCGGCGACTGAAGCGATGACGGCACCGGTCGCCGGATTGGTGACGTCGAAACGGCGTCCATCCTCCGCGTCGCACCAATGGCCGCCGATATAAGCCTGGGTTGGGCAAGCCGGTAGTGTGGCCAACATGGCAGTCCCTCTCGACATGATAAGGCGTCAAATGAAATCCGGGGCCAGTTTACGGCTTCGTGCCGGCCGCCATAGGGCCAGTTTGGGCCAGCGGATCGAACCAGATCAGAGGGTGGCCTCGGCGCGCTTGCGATCGAGTATTCGCGCCGGCAACAGCATGACCAGACCGCTCACGCCCAGCCCGATCAGGGCCAGATTGATCAGGCCGGGGAAACCGCCATCGGTCGAGAGCGCCCAGCCGGCGACCATGGGGCCGGAGGCCAGTCCGAGCTTGGAGATGAATCCGCCAAAGGCCGAGGCCTGGCCCGCCTTGTCGAACTCGGCCGTCATGCCGAGCAGATAGGCGATGACAAATCCCCAGGTGATGCCGGTGCCGCAATTGGCGACCATATAGGCGATCGGGCTGCCGCTGTAATGGAAGATGGCGGTCCCCACGAGGGTCAGCGCCATCGCGGCCGCCAGCAGACGCAAACGCCCGAAACGCAGGCCGAACACCATCACCAGTAGAGGCCCGGCCAGGGCGACCCAGGTCGCCAGCCCGAGCGCCAGCGAGACATAGCCGCGCTCAAGCCCGTAATCGAGGCCAAGCCGGATGATATAGGCGAGCAGGCCCATATTGGCGGCCTGGAACAGGAAAATCGCCAGCAGGGTCAACAGAAGCGGCGTCCATTGCACCTTGCCGTCGGCGGCGGGGTCCTTGATCCGGGCCGGATAGGCCGAGAGGAAGGGCAGCATGGCCAGGGTGACAGCACTGAACAGGGCCAGGGCGATAAACAGCGCCTGGGTGCCGTAGAGCGGCGCCAGGGGTGGCAAGACCATCACCGCCAGACCGCCGAGACCGAATTGTACGAAGAGCAACATGCCGAAACTGCGGTCGGGATTGGCGGTGCGGGCGATGACGGCAAAACCGGTTCCCGTGAGCACGCCGCCGAAAACGCCATGGATCAGGCGCACCGGGAACATGACGTCATAACTGGCAATGCTGATCGAGGCGAGATCGATCGCGATCAACACGATCAGGCAGCCCAGCGCCAGCGCTTTCCAGGGCAGGCGTTTGACCAGGAAGACCGAGAGCAGCGCACCGGCAGCGGCGCCATAGATATTGACCGAGCCAATCTGTCCGGCCTGGCCTTCGGTAAAGCCCAGCCCGCTGACCAGGCCATCGACGATGGCGGCCATGATATTGACGTAGAACAGGCCGGCTGTGGCGAGGAATGCCAGCATGACGGCGGCGATCAGCCCGTTGGGGGGCGCCTTGGGCAGACCGCGCGGCCCGGTGACGGCTTCATTGGCTTCACTCATGGCACGGCCTCACAAAAGGGTTGGATGGCATTCGATTGGGCCACGGCCCGGCGCCAGGAGAATTCGCGCCCGTCACTGGCATAGAGATAGACATGACCATTGGGGATCAGGGTGACGGATATGCCGCCATAGCCCGACATGGTCGGGATCCAGACATCATGGTCACAGCCGAGATAATGGCCCGCATTATAGGCCCAGAAACCGGCCCGATAACGCAGATTGTCCTCGATCGACGGCAGGCCGCGATCATCGGGATTGCGTTGCAGGGCGGCGGCGAGCAGGCCCTGGTCGAGCCAGGCCTCGCCATCAATCACGCCGTCGGCCTGAAGAAAGAGCGCCATCCGGGCCATGTCATCCGCCGACAGGGTCAGACCCCAGCCGGTGAAGGCCTGGGCCTCGGCATCGCGGGTGCGGCGGGTCTGCATCGCCAGCGGCGAAAGCGACAGCGCCTGCCAGATCGGCACCAGCAGCGTGTCGTAGACATCGGCATCGGCCACGCCGCTCTGCTGGCGCAGATAGGCCTGCATGGCGGTGCCGAGCAGATAAGTGTCGGTGGTGTGATAAACCCATGTGCTGCCGGGCTCGGCCTGGCGGGGGTGCATGGCACAGGCGCGCGCGACTTTTTCGGCATGGGTTTCGACCGTCAGGAAATCCCAGGTCGGGGCCGAGGCCTCGTCGAGATCATAGACGTCCGAGGTATAATTCCCGGTCGCCATGTCGAGCGCCTGTTCGAAGGTGACATCACCCCAGCGCGCGGCCGTGCATTGCGGCACATAATCAGCGATCAGCGCCTGACGCGCCCCCGGATAGAGCTGCTCCAGCCGCATCAGGCCAATCCCGCCAACCACGGACTTCGCCACGGAATAGGAGGGCAAGGGCGTCACATCGCAATACGGGTCCGGCCCCTGACGAGTCGGGCAGTCGCCCGCAAAGAAACGGCCATCGGCAACCAGGGCAAAGGCGGTCATGTTTTCCGGTGTCACTTCAAGCGGCGAGCCGATTTCGGCGAGGTCGACCTGGGGATGGGCCAGCGCCAGATCACCAAGCGGCGAACGCGGCAGGCGCGCCGCGCGCTCGCTGCGCCAGGCCTGTCGTACAGCCCCCGCGACGACAGCAGCGGCTTCACCCGGCTCGAAGCTGACGGGCAGACGCGCCAGAAGATCGAACTGCAGGTAGGCGCAGGTCTGGGCACCGAACTGCACAACCGCCTGCGAGATCTCGCCACTCTCGCGATACAGGAAACTCATCAACCCGTTCTGGACGCAATTGGCATTGCGTTCCTGCAGCGCCACCGGCAGGGCTGCGCGCATCCAGCCCTCGCCATCACCACCATCCCAGATCCGGCCCGGCTGGAAAATCCATTCCCACTCCGGATGATCACCTTGCTGCGGCCCGCGCTGAACCGGGATCAGGTCCTGCCCGTCACTGAGCAGGTCGATCGCGAAGGCAGGCAATTCGTCAAGCCGGTCGGCGCGCGATGCGGCGTCGAATTCATCAAGCAAGAGCGCGAACCGGTCGGCGCGGTGGGCCGTCGCCAGCACCAGCCGCCCATTGAGGCTCGCCGATGAGGACGCCACGTCGTCCGGCGCCGCGAAAGCGGACGTCGAATAGGGCCCTGACAGCGGTGCCACCGCGAACAGGGTCTGCGCCGCCAGCGCCGGTGTCAGCGCCGCGAGCGGGGTTTGTCCGGTGACGCGAATATTATCCACCCAGCATGTGTCATTGGCTGCATTGCCCGCAGCGCGCAGGCGCACCAGCATGGCGCGCTCCATCTCTGCCGCCGGCAGGTCGCCGCCGACTGATGTCAGGGTGACGCCGTCATCCTGCCCGTCTTCAATACGGCCGATCCCGGTCCAGTCCTGGCCGTCGAAACTGGTTTCGAGCTGGCAGGCATCATCGCCCTCCAGCCCTTCGGCGGCGAAGTCGGCGGAGATCCGGATCGCCTGCCCGGCCGGGATCTGCACCGCCGCCGCAACCCAGGCATTGCGCTGCAGCCGCAGCGAGAAATTGCCCGCATACTCCGTGATCCGGATCTCGCCCCGCCCGGCATCGCCGCGCCAGCCCTCAGCATTGCCGTCCTGGAAGTCCTCGGACATCAGGGTCTGGGCCATGGCCGGCGCATTCAGCCCGGCCAGCAGCCCCAGGGTCACAATCGCGGTCCGTATCATGATGTCACTCCAAGCATCTCGGCCAGCGGCGCCAGTTCGCGCTCATAGCGGCGCCAGCGCCCCACCGCGCTGCCATACAGCGGCTGGCGCACCTGTGCCGCGCTCGCCGTCGCTGTCGGGCTCGCATTCTTGTGGAAGTCGAGACAGGCCGGGTCCCAGTCGACACCGACATGATCCAGCAGGCGACGCGTCTCGCCCTCCTGGTCGGTGATGATGTCCTCGTAATTCACATCGAGGATCCGACCCGGCAGCACGCGGCGCCAGTGATCCATCAACCGGTCCTTGGCGCGCATGTATTGGGCCAGATCCGAGAAGTCGTAGGAGAAGGGATAACCCATCCGGAAAAGCGCCTTGTACATCCCCAGGGCATTGTCCATCGGATCGCGATTGAGGTGGATGATGCGCGCATTCGGCAGCGCCGCGGCGATCAGACCAATATAGAGAAAATTAGCCGGGGCCTTGTCGATGAAGAATGGCAGGTCAGCCCGACGCTCGCTGACGCGTAACAGGTAGTCAGCAGCAAGCTTGCGCATGTCCAGGGCGCCAGACCTTGAAACCATGTCCGATTTATCGCGGCTGCCACGGGTCAGACCGGTCAGCGCCAGCGGCCAGTCATTGAGCTCGCCCAAGCTTTCGATCAAGGGATGGGCGCTGAGAATCCGGTCGACCAGGGTTGTGCCACTTCGCGGCAAACCCAGTACGAAAACAGGGCTTTGGGCATTATCGCACGGGCGTTGCCGGGCGAAAAACCCGGCATCAAAAACCTCGGCAATCCGCGCCATTGTCGCGACATCGCCCTCGACCCGATAGGCCATCATCGCCCGCCGGGCCTCGGCGCCCCGCTTCAGCGCGACAAAGCTTTCCTCAAACTGACCGAGATTTTCCAGTTCCAAAGCAAGGGCATAGTTCAACTGAACCTCGCCCAGCCGGGTCCGTTTCGGCGCCTTGAGCATGCGCTGGATCTCGGCGAGATGATTATCCTCCACCGTCTGCTTTCGCAGCGTCGCGCGGTTGTAATACGCGTCATAATCATGCGGCGTCCGGGCCAGTAATTGATTGAATTCACGTTCGGATTCTTCAAGCTTGCCGGTCGCGATCAAGCTCGAGGCAAAATTATACCGGATCGCCGGCTGCTCCGGATCAAGCGCCACCGCCTGCCGCGCACACCGCTCCGCCGCCTCGAAGGCTCCGCACTGGGTATAGGACTCACTGAGCCGGCTCATCCAGGCCGAATCCTGACCCGCCTCGGCCTCCATCACACCCAGATTATCCATAGCCTCCCGGATCGCTCCAAGATGCACCAGGGCCTCAACATCGAGCAGGCGAACGAGGGGGGAATTGGGCGCCAGTACAAGCGCTTGCGACAAATGCTGGCGCATGGCGGCATGGTCACCGCCCATCTGTTCCAGCCGCGCGGCCGCAATCCAGGCCTCGACATATCCCGGCTCGTCACGCAGCAGCGCCGTGAGCATGGACCGCGCCGGCCCGAGCTGCCGGGCACGCAGGGCGCGGTCGATCTCGGCCATTCGGGTCTTGGGTGCGGGATTGGCGATCAGACTATCCATGGAAGCAGCGACGGGGTGACCGTCTCGGTCGGCCACCCCGTCATCCTATCCGATCAGAAGTTATAGCGCAGCGTCGCGCCAATCGTTCTGGGCAGTGAGATCATCTGCTTGTTGGCATTACCGAAATAACCCTCAGCCGGAGCCGTTCCCATATAGGCCTCGGTGAAGATGCCGGTGATGCCTTCCTCATTGGTGATGTTCTTCACCCAGAAAGACAGATCCACCGCATCACGCGAGAAGGTCGTCGTCAGATTCCAGATCGAGAACCCGTCGATCGGCACATTGAAGGTCGGCGACGTGCTGACCGCATTGGTCGTTTCCGACTGGTAATAGCCATCCAGACGGGTGAAGGACGACCAGTTCGCCAGCTGTGTCGTGTAATCAAGCGACCAGTTGAGCTGATGCTCCGGCGTCCCCGGGAGCATGGCGCCCTCAAGGGCTATCGGGGCCGCTGGCGCCGGGCGGTCCGGCGCATGGAAGTCTGCCCCGAGCTCGGCATTGATATAGGCATAGCCCAGCGAGTAGTGCCAATCATTGCCGATGAAGCCGTCGATCGATGCTTCCAGGCCCATCGAGCTGGCCTCGCTGGCATTCTGCACCGCGAAGAAACCCCACCACGTCGAGGCGGTGTTAAACTGCGGGTCAGTCCAGTCGACGTAAAAGACGCTGACATCATAGCGGAAATCGCCGCGATCACCCTTGAAGCCAATCTCGTAATTGACCACGGAATCGGAGGTGTAGAACTGCCAGCGCGGATCCTCGGCGAAGACGCCAGTGAGCGGAACGGCATTTGATCCACCGCGGCGATAACCCTCGGAAATCGTGCCGTAGAGCATGTCCTCATCGGAGAAACGCCAAGCCATGTTGAACTTGAACAAGACATCATTCTCGGACGATGACAGGTCGGCATTCACTTCCGGGAAGAGCCCCGCCCAGAGCGGCAAGGCCATGAAGGTGTCATTGTCCGACTCATTGTTGAAGTAGCGCGCGCCGAGGGTCAGATCGAGATCGTCGCTGGCATGCCAGGTCAGTTCACCGAACAGAGCCGTTTCGGTGAAATTCTCGATCCGGCGATAATCCCAGTCCTGATCGCCCGTGACCGCACCCGCGGCGAAGGGAATCCAGGCGTCCCACCACTGCTTGAAGCCGACCAGATAGCTTTGCTGCGTCGATTCCATTTGCTGCTGCCGGTAGAAGCCGCCAACGACATAGTCGAAATTGCCACCATCATCGGTCACCAGGCGGATTTCCTGCACCACTGCCTCATCGGCATAGGTCCGGATCGCGGTCGCCATTGGACGCGGGTAGTTATAATAAAGCCCGAGCCAACCCGCCTGAGCATAGAAGCCCGTGTTTTCGCTGGCACTATCGCCATTGTGATCATAGTGCGACGTCGATGAGGTCAGGGTCGCAAAACCCAGATCCATCTCCATCTCGAGCGAGCTCATATTGATGTCGCGCGAGGATGGCTCGAGCTGGATCGACCCGTTTTCGTAATCGCCATAGGCATTGCCGAAACCGTCAACACCGACAGTCTGCTGCCGGCGTCCACCGACATCGTCGGACTGCCGCGCATGCACCAGACGCAGGGAGAAGGTATCGGTTGGCTCCCACAGGAAAGTCGCCCGGCCCATCCAGGTTTCGACTGTGTCGGCATCCTCAACAGAGCGATAGGAGGCGGCCGGATCGAGGACCCCGCCAGGCGCAACCGGCACGCCATTGCCGTCCAGCTCATAGACATTCACATAGTCGGTGATGCCCGGATAATCGCCGAAGCTACCGACCAGGCGCAGTGCGGCCCGCTCGCCGAGCGGGACGTTGAGCACGCCGTCGAGGCCATAGCCCCAGTCCTCGGAGCCTTCAACATTCGAAGTCGTGCCACTGATATAGCCATTTACTTCGCCGAAATCGGGGTCGCGCGTGATGTAGCGGATCGTGCCGCCCAACGAACCGGAGCCGTACAATGTGCCTTGCGGGCCGCGCAGGACTTCAACGCGATCAAGATCACGCAGCGTGAAACCGGCGAAGACCGGCGTGTCGTTGATATAGGTCGAGACCGAGGCCACTGACGACACGGCGTAGTCGCCCAGGCCGTTACCATCAACGGCAAGGCCACGGATACGCGCAGCGTTCAGCGTACCCGAATTGCGGGCGCCCCGATCAACGACGGCGATACCCGGAATGGAGCGAAGAAGCTCGGCCTCATCAATGATATTGCCGCGCTCGATATCACCACCGCCGACGGCGGAAATATTGTAGGGAACGTCCGAAACGCTCTCTTCACGGCGCGTCGCCGTCACGGTGATAGTTTCGCGCCGGCTGTCGGCTTGCTCGTCCTGCGCGTAGGCCGGCGTAAAGGCTCCGCCCGCCAGGGCCGTTGTGCCCAGCAACACGGCCATAATGGTCGACCGGCCAGCGAATTCATGTGCAAATTTTCTCATAACATCACCCTGTATTGCCCGTTGATCCGGGCCCCTGTATCGATCCGGTCCAGGCCGGTCCCCTCACTCGATGATCGAAAGCCTGGGCCTTGACGCCCGGCCTTCCCCCTTGCCATCATCGGCTGATCCCTCGTTCTGCCTTTGTGGCTTAATCAGCGGCCCCAGGTCGGACATCCCCGCCTGCCGCGCCGCCGGATCCGCGTGCAACGGGAACTGTACCGGTGCATCGCGGAAACTCTTGAGAACCTGGCCGAGGCCATTCCAGCCACGCTCGCGCATCCGGCGGGCCTGTTCGAGATCCAGCTCGAACGCCATCACCTCGCGGCCCGTGCCGGCCTCATGCAGTAATTCACCACCCGGCCCGTAAACCACGGAGCGGCCATTGCCTTGCTGGCCGGCCCCATTGATATCAACGAAATAGCACTGGTTGATCGCCGCATTGGCGCGGGCAATGGCCAGCTCGACATCGCGATCGACCGTATTGGTCATGGTCGGCAGGATGATGACTTCAGCACCCATCGCGCAAATCGTGCGGATCGCTTCCGGGAACCACATATCGTAACAGATCGCGATACCCACGCGGCCGATGCCGGGCACGTCAAACACGACATAATCAGTTCCCGACTCAACGCCACTCTCATAGGGCAGGAAGGGGAAAATCTTGTCGTAGCGGGCGATGATCTCGCCGTGCGGATCGATGACGGGTGTCGTGTTATAGATCTTGCCGTCGCGATGCTCATAGAGCGAGCCCGGAATCAGCCACATGCCGGTTTCCTGGGCGAGCGCCTGCAAGCGGCGCTCGGTCGGACCACCCGCGGCCTCCGCCTGGTCAAGGCTGGCACCATTAATCGCCAGCTCGCTGATCGCCACCATGATGATCCATGGAAAACGCTTCGCGATCGCGCGGACTTCGCGTTCTACAAGGTCGAGATTGCCGTCAACGGCTGCGTCGAGCTGAATGGCGGCAATCGAAAGCAACGACATGAACTTACCCCTGAGTGCGGTTGCGCAGCGCGATCATTCAAGGTCACGCACTTCGCCTTTTCCCGACCATGGCAGCGAAGCCTTTGCTGACTTAGAGCCAGATCGGGACCAACTATGGGGCCAGTTCACGGGGTCAGGGGTTTGTCTTCTGGCCGGCCGGATCGGCGGGTTCGACCGGATCTCGACTGAGAACGGCGGAATCGACCACGCGGCCCTGCTCGTCGAGCCAGGAGACGCGATCGCCTGAAATACGGACGTGAAACCCCATCGCTTCGCCAAAGGCCCAGTTACGCCACTGGCGAAACCATCTATCGCCCTCGACCCACCAGCGGCCGCTATCCTGCTCCTCGGCGCCATAGCCGGACCGGCCGGTCATGCTGCCATCCGCGGCGAGCATAATCGTGCAGAGTTCTCCATAGACCGTATTGTAGAGCAGCGTAGCGTTGCTCATCGCCGCCTCGAGCGTTTCCGGCCCGAGCCAGCCCGTTCCGGATTCGGCCATTGCGGCTGGCGCGGCAGAGTCGAGCTCCAACATCACCTGGGAGAGGGCCTCAATTCCGGCCCGGATTTCGCTGGCCGGAAGTCCTGTCACGCCGAGGCGGAACATATTCTTCGCCCCGTCGGGCAGGGCGAACCAATCATCCGCAGGCTCGATCAGTATGCCACGCGCCTTTGCGGCATGAACCAGCACGCGGGCGTCGAGATTCGCCGGACCACGGACCCAATATGTTGTGCCGCCCTCTACCGGCGCGACAGCGATTGATGACGGACGGTAATGGTTCAACGCATTTTGCAGCGCGATCAACCGTTCTTCGCTGACCCGCCGAAGACGGCGCAGCATCGCATCATAATGCCCCAGCGACAGGAAGAAGGCCGCTGCGCGCTGGTTGTTTGGCGATGGACGACGCGTCGTCAGGTCACGCAAGCGCCGGGCTTCATTGATGATACGCGCCGGCGCAACCATGAAACCAAGCCGGACGCCCGGCGCGAGGACTTTCGACAAGCTCGCGATATAGATTACCCGCCCCTCCTGATCGAGGCTGCGGAGGGCCGGCAAGGCGTCGCCGAGATAATTCATCTCGCACTCAAAATCGTCTTCCAGAATGAGGAAATCGCGTTCGCTGGCCATGGCAAGCAGCGCCTCGCGCCGGCGCATGGACATGGTTACCCCGGTCGGGCGTTGCCGGCTGGGCGAGACATAGACGATATCATTCCCTGGCAGACGGTCATCAACAACCAGACCCTCATCGTCGACCGGCTGGTGATGCAATTGCGCGCCATGCATGGCGAACATCTCGCGCAAATCAGGCAAGCCGGGCTCTTCCAGCGCAACCCGGGTTCTGGAATTGGCGAATAATTGGGCAACGAGAAAGAAGGCCTGCTGTTCGCCGACGGTAATCAGCAATTCATCCGGCCGCGCCCGAATGCCCCTGCGGGGCAACAGTTTGGTGCGGATTTCCTCGATCAGGGCCGGATCATCGACCTCGCCATTGTCGAGCGACCACTCCTCAACCTCATTGACCGCCAGGGCTAGGCGGCTGGATTCCCGCCACTCCGCGATCGGAAACAGCGTTTTGTCATAGCGCCCCTCGATGAAGGGGAAGGGGTATTTCTGCCAATCTGGGGGGCATTTATAACCATGAGACGGCGGCCGGACACCGCGCAGAAAGCGCGTCGCCGCTGCCCCCTCCCCGGCGTCCTCCGGACCGGCGATCAGCGACATTTTCCGGTCCGGCGCGGTCGCCTCGGCAACATAAATACCCGAACGTTGCCGCGCTTCCAGATGCCCCTCGGCGATCAATTGCTGATAGGCCAGGAAAACCGTATTGCGGGACACACCCAGTTCGTTGGCGAGCTTGCGCGATGACGGCAATTTGCGCCCGGCCGGGAATATGTCCGCGGCAATCGCTTCCATCACACGCCGTCGGATCTGCTCCTGCAAGGACAGGCTCAATCCCGGATCGATCCGGAACAGCGGGGCATAGGATTTTGCTGAACTCGTCATAGCTTACCGCAAGGTGAGGACCGTCAGTGACGATCGGCGCACAAACGTGACAGGCCTGCCGGCAAAAAGACAGGCTGATGCGCGGGATGTAGCGCGTGAGCTTCGAGGTCTCAACATAGCCGACGCTTCAGCTCTTTGCCCAAGATGGGATGCGTCCGGGAAGCGCGGGGGCCGGCACTGGACGGGCGCCTTGCGCACGCTCGGAACCGGGCCGGGATTTCGTCCCCCGCTCGAGCCCGGTCATGTGGAGATGAACCGGACCCCGGCGCTATCGATCCGGGCAGCGGTCAGAACCCCCGATGCGTAGGCACCTGTGTCGGTTCCGACCCGGCGCCGGTCTGCGACAGGACTGGGTTCAGGCGTGTGGCCATGGACAATAACATGGCTGAGTTTGCGGTCATCCTGCAGGAAAGCGTCCCGGATCCAGAGATACTCTGCCTCACTCTGGGCAAGAACCGGACGCGCCGGGTCTATGCCCGCATGAACGAAGAAATAGCCCCCCCTTTCCTCGAACAGAACAAGGTCACGGAAGAATTCAAGATGCGACGGGGGGAGCAGCGAACCCAGCTGGCGGCGGCTGTGTTCCCAGGCTGCGGGGTCGTCCGATGCACCACGCGGTGGCCTCACCCCATATGACAGCAAAGTATCCGTACCCCCGAACCGCTGCCAGGCAGCGCCGTGCCGGGCATCCTCGAGGAAAGCCAGTAACGTCGCCTCATGATTTCCCTTCAGGAATACCGGGCGCCGCCGGCTGACCCGGGGATCAGACAACAACACCTCCACGACGCCGGCCGATTCAGGCCCGCGGTCGATGTAGTCGCCCAGGAAGATCAGATCCGCCGTGCCCGCAGGGTCATCGCTATCGATCATCGCCAGGAGCTCGAGCAACAGGTCCCGGCGCCCGTGAATATCGCCAACGGCGTAGACCGTGCCGGGCAAGGCAGGACCCGCCCGCTCGCCAGTAAACCGCTTAAGAAATGAACCAATCACTCTGATGCTCCGGAACGTCCGCGTCTAGCTAGGCGACCTCCCGGGAAATAGCCAGTGCCGCCCGCCAATTTTGAGTTCTGAACAAATTCTTTATCCCGTTCGTCAAATTTGAAACAAACTACAGACGACTTGAATACTGAACGATAAGGATAATATCAATTAACCATGTAGCTTAGACATATTGAAATTCCGACATGCCACAAACAAGCCCAAAGAATATTGGGAGTGTGGACTGTGGTTATTGCAAATATACTTGCCAGCGGGCGAAAAGCGCTTCTGACCTTAGCGGTATGCAGCATGGCCGGCCTGGGCGCCGCGTGCACAACCACAACCCCAACCTCCGGTCCGATGATGCTGGCAGGCCCCGTCACGCCACCGGCAGGCGCACTTCACCTCTGCCAGGAGCAGCCGGAAGTTTGCGGATCATCCTCCGGGATCGCCGTTGCGGCCAGCGAGGAGCAGCCCCAAGTGGCCACAGGCGGGCGAGCCTCCTCAGACCCGTCGCACGCAAAGAGCCTTTCTGATTCAAGTCAGGTTGCGAGCCCACCCCCTCCACCGGTGATTGACCTTGCGACACCGGCCTCAACGGCCAGCTCGAACACCCGGCGCATATCCTCGGATGCCGACACAATGGCCCTGCTGGAGAGCGTCAACCGACAGGTCAACCGGGCCCTGCGCTGGCGCTCCGACCAGGAGATTTACGGCGAAGCCGAGCGCTGGGCGATGCCGCTGAGCGACGGGGCCGGCACTATAGATGGTCAGATTTACGGAGACTGTGAGGACTATGCGCTGGAAAAGCGGGCCGCCCTCATCCGCGCCGGCCTGCCACCCGAGGCGCTCGCGATCGCCATTGTCGATTCATACGCCACGGGCCACCACGCCGTCCTGATCGTCCGCCTGGATGGCGCAGATGTGGTGCTGGACAATGAAACACCCTGGATCCTCCCGTGGACGGAAGCGCCCTATACCTGGCGAGCCGTGCAGTCCGGACCCAGCCTGCTGGAGTGGCGCTCGCTGGCCCTGATGCCGTAGGGCTGCGCCCACCCGGGGCCGCCTCGCAGGATCGCCCAAGCCCGGCGCCCGCCTTTGGTGGAACCGCCACCTTGGGCGCCTCAGCCAAACCACAAGACGTCGCGATCCCCTGCGGCAGACAACTCCGCACCATCCGCCGACACGTCGGGGCGGCTTGTCCGATTGCTCGATCCCGGACGAGCTCCCACGAAAATTTCGCCTCTATAGCCTCAACAGCGACCCCGCAGCGGGCACACCCGCACCAGGGCAGCACGCCGCCTGCGCGACCCTAGCGCGCAAATGATGCCCGCAACCCCCATGCGCGAGCACCGAAACCCGGGCTCGCCTGCGCGGCGAAATGTCAACACAAAACATCAGCTTGGCACCCGGTAAGGTTTAACCAGACGCGCGCTCGACTTGCGCACCGGAGTGACAGGAAATCAACCACTTAGCTCCCCAAAAAAGCTGATTCGCTTTTCTTGCCCCTGAAATTGCTTAATAAATCATTGACTCTTGCAGTGCGTTGCCGTTCCCTGAAAAGTAACGAGCGTCAGGGGGTCTGTCGCTGCAAAGATGCAAAAAAAGTAGGGTAGGGGACTGGTTATGGCTTTCACAACATCTCAGGATTTCATTGACGCGTGGGCTGAACTCGATGCGGCGTATGTGACGTTTCCGTCGCTTGCGAGCACCGGCGGCAATTACCAAGACGACACACCGGTCTCAACTTCCGGTGAGTTCATCAATGTCCTTTCGCAATTTCCCGGCTATTTCGCGACGCTCCAGAGTGGCGCGACCACAATGGGTCAGCTCGCGCTGGCCGTGAACACCCTCTTTGTTGAGCTGGCCAATGCCTATGTCGACTATCTGGAAGCGGGCAACCCGCCGATCATGGATATCGCCAAGGATCGCGGCGGCCCTCCAAAGCCTGGCCAAACCTACCACGACAACATTCTCGGCAATCTCGGCGATGGTCCCATCGCCTGGCGCTTCGGCAGCGATGACCCTGCCAACAATGTCGACGTCACAGGTGACGGCATTGGCGATCTGAACGCCGAACCCCGCTCGGTCGACGCACAGGCCTACGGCGCGCGCCCGCTGCCGGATGGCAATTCCACCGCCAACATCAAGGCGAGTATTGAATGGGACCTGGCCAATATTCCAGGCATCTCCCCGGCCGACCTTGATCTGGGCCGCCTTGCCCACATCGCTGGCGAAATCAACCTGGTATCGGGCGGCGTGATCACGACATACGCTACCATCCAGGAAGCCATCGACGCGTCGGTGGACGGCGATACCGTGACCATCGGTGCCGGCACCTATGTCCAGACCGGCGTTCTCAACGTCAACAAGGAGATTTCCATCATCGGTGCGGGCGATGGCGCGACCATTATTGAAACCGGTGTCGCGGGCTATGGCCTCCACGTCACGGCCGATAATGTCTCGCTCTCCGAGATGTCGATCGATGCCAGCAACACAACCCATTACGGCGTGAAGATCGACCCGGGTTCGGGCGTCTTTGAAGATGCGATTGTCAACTTCTCGATGGAGAATATGACGGTTTCCGGCGCTGGCCGTTCGGAAGTGGACATGAACAGCCTCGATGGCGGTACATTCACCAATGTGACCGCTGATGGCCTCGCCACCAGCGGCGTCGGCTTCGGCGTCACCGATTCCACCGGCATCACATTCACCGACATCACCACGACGGGGAATAACTGGGGCGCTGTGGGCCTCTATTCTGCCGGTCGCTCCTACGAGCCTGGCACTGATGACGTCACCTTCGCCGGCACATTCACCACCGACGATGCCCCCGGCATCTATATGGAAGAGGAGCTCCTTGAAGGCGTTCCCACCACGGTTACCAATATCGACCTCAGCGCGATCTACGACACGGTCTACATGGTGTTCAATCCAGACCACCGTGAAACCGGCGATCACTTCCACTTCATGTTCGGAAATGCGGCCGACGCGGAAGCCTTCGCTCTGGCCCTGACAAATCCTGAATCATCGGTCATCTACACCGATACAACGCCGGACAATGTCGATTCCAGCGCGGTGGGCGACACATTCTACGTCTACGCCGGCATGTCGATCCAGGCTGCCGTCGATGCGGCCGATGCCGGTGCCACCATCATCGTGGGCCCGGGCACGTATGACGAAGACATCGTGATCGACAAAGCGATCACCCTGCTGTCGTCCGATGGTGCCGCGACAACGATCATCAATGGCCAGAATGGTGCGCTCGGTGCAATCGAAGTTGATCCGAACGCCGGCGCCGTCCAGATCGGTGCCACCGGCCAGGGCTTCACCGTCCAGGGCAATAACGGCAATGGCGCCATCGAGAATGCAGCCATCTATCTGCAAGGCGACCAGGATGGCATCACCATCCAGGGCAATATCATTGAAGCGCGCGGCGATGCGGCCCTGCTGTCGGAATACGCGGCAGCCGTCACCAATCTGCTGATCGACAATAATGAGTTCACCGGTCAGACCTTTGAAGGTGCCCAGCCGAGCGACAATGGTTTTGCGACGCAGTTTGACGTTGGCAATAATGTCCCACGCCAGCTGGTCACGATTGGCGGCAATGGACAGAATGCTTCCGACATCACCTTCACCAATAATACGGTGTCCGGTACGGCCGGTGGCACCAATGCAGGCGGCGAACAGGGCAATACCCTGGTCACCATTGATGCCGAAAACTCAGTGATCGAGGATAACCTCTTCACCGGCTTCACCGCCCGTTATGCGACCGCACTGCGCGCCCGTGAAGACAATACGGATATCCGCAACAACGTCTTCGACGGCGAAACTGCCGGTAGCCCAAACACTGGCGCCATCTATGTCGACACGCCGTTGCCCGGCACGATCGAAGGCAATACCTACATCACCGACACCGGTGAGCGGACCTTCGAATCCGTCGCTGGCGGACAAATCATCCGCGGCGGCACCCAAGTCGACATGATCGATTATTCCGGTTCCGATGCGGGCATTGACGTTCGTCTGTGGCGCGGGGGCGAAAACTCGGGCGGCCATGCCCAGGGCGACATCATCCGCGATGTTGAATCCCTGACCGGGTCGGCCTTCGACGACTTCTTGCAGGGCAAGAATGGTATCAACGTCACCATGGATGGCGGTGCCGGCAATGACGAGATCTGGGGCTATGACGGCGATGATACGCTGATCGGCGGCGACGGAGCCGACAAGCTCCGGGGCTATGACGGCAATGACTCACTGTCTGGCGGCGAAGGCGATGACATCCTCCTTGGCGGTGACGGCGATGACACCCTGATTGGTGGTGCCGGTGCCGATAGCCTGCAGGGTCATGGCGGCTTTGATACAGCGGATTACTCCGCCTCGGGTGCCGGCATTGATGTGCGTCTGTGGCGCGGCGGCACCAACTCCGGTGGCGATGCCCATGGCGACAAGCTGCGCGACATTGAGGCCGTGATTGGCTCGGATTTCGACGACTTCCTGCAAGGCAAGAATGGCGTTGACGTGACCCTGGATGGCGGTGACGGCAATGACGAGATCTGGGGCTATAACGGCAATGACAGGCTGATCGGCGGCGACGGCGCTGACAAGCTCCGGGGCGACAGAGGCGCTGACTCACTGTCCGGCGGCGATGGCGATGACATCCTCCTCGGCGGTGACGGTGACGATACCCTGATTGGCGGCGCCGGTGCCGATAGCCTGCAAGGCCATGCCGGTTTCGACACGGTGGATTATTCCGGCTCCAGCGCAGGTATCGATGTACGTCTGTGGCGCGGGGGTGCGAACTCCGGCGGCGATGCCCAGGGCGACAAGCTGCGCGATATCGAGGCGGTGATCGGCTCCGACTTCGACGATGTGCTGCAAGGCCGGAACGGTGTCGATGTAAATTTGGACGGCGGTGCCGGCAATGACTTCATCGATGGCCTGAGCGGTAACAATGTCCTTGTCGGCGGCGCAGGTGACGACAGCATCTATGGTCGTGCCGGCACGGACACGCTTGATGGCGGAACCGGCAATGACACACTGAGTGGCGGCGCAGACGCAGACACATTCGTCTTCGCTGACGGTTATGGTGCCGACACCATCCTGGACTTCGAGGATGGCACCGACACGATTGACCTGACCGGTGTTGCCGGTGTCTCCAGCGCGGTGGACGTCTTCAACAGCGCATCGCTGAACGGTGCCGATACGGTCATCGATCTGGGCGGCGGAGACACCCTGACCATCGCCGGCTGGAACTACCAGACGGAGATGGACGGGTCGGAGTTCCTGTTTGCTGCGCCAGCAGCGGCTGAGCTCAAACTTTCCGGCGGTGCTGCAGGCAGTCCTGCAATGATATTCGACCTCAAGTCGGGCATCGGGGAAGGCTTCATCGAGTTCGAACAACTGAACCAGACCCTTGGTTCAGTTGGCGACATGATCTCGTCTGATTATGATGGACCAGACTATTACACCTTCTGATGAAGGTGTTTCCAGACCGGGCCCCGCCCGGTCTGGACGCTGGCTCCAAACTGGACTTAAGTGCGGCGGGTTCTCCTTGAACCCGCCGTTCGCTTGTGTGGATGGCCCCGGTGTCCAGGGATGGTGCCACCAGTTCAGGGGATGAAATCAAATGGCTGCAGCAAGCCGAAAGCCACGCGTCCTCCTGGTTCACTACTGGCTCGTGGGCATGCGCGGTGGCGAGAAAGTACTCGAGGCCCTGTGCCGGATGTTTCCCGAGGCTGACATCCTCACCCATGTCGTGGACCGCGAGCAATTGTCACCCCTTTTGAAGCAACACCGCATTCTGACGACATCCATAAGCCGGCTTCCCTGGGCGAAGCGTCATTACCAGAAATACCTGCCCTTCATGCCGCAAGCGCTCGAGGCCTGCGATCTGACCGGCTACGACCTGGTGATTTCCAGCGAGTCCGGGCCGGCCAAAGGGGTCATCGTTCCGCCCGACACGCCGCATATCTGCTATTGCCATTCGCCGATGCGCTATATTTGGGACCAGTATCACGCCTATAAGTCATCGGCTGGCCTGCTGGCCGGAATCGCAATGCCCCACATCGCCCACCGCCTGCGCCAATGGGATGTTACGAGCGCGGCGCGGGTTGATCATTTCGTGGCCAATTCAAACCATGTCGCCAATCGGGTCAGCAAATACTGGCGTCGTGACGCCTCAGTCATTCACCCGCCCGTCGATATAGCCGCATTCTCGCCCGTCGAACCTCAGGAGCGTGGCGATTACTATCTCTGGCTCGGCGAGCTCGCCCCTTACAAACGGCCCGACATCGCCATCGATGCATTCCGGCAGTCCGGCCGCAAACTCAAAGTCATCGGTGGCCCGGACAAAGCGGTCGCACACTTGCAGAAATCAGCCGGAACAACGGTCGAATTTCTTGGCAAGACCGATTTTGACACGCTCAGACATCATCTCTCACGCTGCAAGGCGCTGATCTTCCCGGGCGAAGAAGATTTCGGCATTGTGCCGGTTGAAGCCCTGGCGTCGGGCCGGCCGGTGATTGGCTTCAATCGCGGTGGGGTCCGCGATACGGTGACCGACGGTCAGACCGGAATTCTCTATGATGACCCCAGTGCAGCCGGACTGAATGCCGCGATCGACCGGTTCGAGACCAGCGGTCTCGACTCCTGCGACACAGCGGCATTCACGGACGCCGCGGCGAACTTCACCGAAGACCGTTTCACGAAGGAAATGTGGTCAATCGTCAGATCGCAAACTTTGCCGCACGGGGCTGATTGGCAATAATGTTGCTGGGCCGGCTGAGATCCTTGCGCGAACGCGTCCGCGCCCAACCTGAATTGATCGGTCGCACCGCTATCGTGCTCCTCATCAAGCTGGGCGCAGCCGGGCTGTCCTATGCGATGTTCATCGCGATCGCCCGCGCACTGGACGCCCAGGCGTTCGGCAGTTTCGGCCTGGCATTTTCCGCCGCAACACTGGCCGCCGTAATTATCGGATTTGGGCAGAAGGCCTATATCCTCCGACGCGCGCCCGTTCTGTTCGCGGCGGGGAAGCAGGCAGCGGTCGGAGCCCTGAATCGGCGCGCCCTCCTGCTGTTTGCCCTCGTGACAAGCCTGATCGGCGCCCTCGGCTTTCTCGCCACCTCCGTCTGGCCGACCACCCTTCCAGCCGGGTTATGGCTATGGGCGACCGCCGCTGCGGGGTTGTTCGCACTCGCCGAATATCAGCAAAGCACAGCACGCTCGGCCGGGATCTTCATTCGCGCCCTGGCGCCCCGGGACCTGATCTGGCGGATTCTCGTGATCGCCTTTGCCGTCGGGGCAGCCGGCGCCACATGGATGTCCGCTCAAAGCATATTTGCCGCTCTCGTTCTGTCGCTGGCAGGCTTGCTCCTGGCACAGCAGGTCTGGCTCCCGCACCTGCGACCGGGATTTGCCACACCGGCGGCGGAGGATCGCGCCCGTGTCTGGCTGACAGCCTCAACCGGCCTGTGGGGCGTTGCGATCATACAAGCCCTGATCCCCAACCTCTCGGTCCTTGCCGCAGGGTTTATCCTTGATGTCGATACGGCCGGGCGTCTGTTCGCCGCGCTGCGCACGGCCATGTTGCTGCAGATATTCCAGATGGCTGCCAATCTTGTCATTGCCCCGTCCATCTCCCGGCTGAAGGCCGAAAACCATCTCGACCGACTTCAGACCGAAAGTCGCCTTGTCACTCTGCTCGCCGCCCTACCATTGGCAGGCCTGCTTGTCATTTTTGCACTGGCGGGCGGTTGGGTGATGTCAATTTTCGGGCAGGAGCATGCCGGTTCCGGACCAGTATTGCTGATCCTGGCGCTGGGTTTTTCGGCCAATGCCGTCTGCGGGCCAACTGCGCAAATGATGGAATCCCTCCATGATGAGCGTAGCCTTTTCGTGATTCTCGCCGCTTCGGCGGCCATTTCCACAATCCTGATATTCATCCTCGGTTTCGCTTTCGGCGTGCTGGGGGTGGCCGTGGCCGTCTCCTTGCACAGCATCATGTGGAATCTCGCAGCCTATATCCGGATATGGCAACGCCATGGCATCCGGGTCGGGTTGATCTGATCGGGTGGGTCGATGAAGCCGAATTTTCTTTACCTTGGAGGAGACAAATGCGGCTCGACCTGGCTGCACCGCCTCCTGTCACTTCACCCCGATACAGGGCTGCCAACCTCCAAGGAGCTTTTCTTTTTCGATCGCTATTTTGAGCGCGGAACCGACTGGTACACGCGCCAGTTTGAGGGGCTCGATGCGCCGAGAGTGGGGGAGATCTGTCACGACTATCTTTACAGTCCCGTGGCATTGGAGCGCATTGCGAACTTTTTTGAAGATGATGCCGTTTTTCTGATTTTCCTGCGCAATCCGTATTTGAGAACGATCTCCCATCACCGCTATTTGCAGCGCATCGGCAAAACCACACGCTCGCTTGACGCGGCGCTGGAAACCCATACCGGGCTCACCTCCCATAGTCTTTACCTGCGCCCCGTGCAGCAAGCGATCAACTTGCTGGGCCGGGATCGAATAAAGATTTTGAAATTTGAAGACCTTGCCAGTGACCCGCTTCAGTTTGGCCAGAGCGTATCCGACGCGCTCGGCATCCGCTTCATCGCCGACCTTCCCTATCAAGACAGAGTCCTTGAAGGAAGCTCTGCGCGGTCTGCCGGTCTGGTGCGTATATTGCGATCAGCCGGTTGGCGCCTGCGCGATGCCGGTCTTCAGAGCCTGGTCGGCTCGGTCAAATCCCATCCGCTGGTTGAGCGTCTACTGTTCCAGGGCGGCAGCGCGCGCACGTCATCCCAGGATGCCCGTATGACACCGCGCATTGCCGATCTGGTCCGGCAATTCCATGACGAGGTGATCGGCCTGGAAGAGGTCTGCGGCCTGGATTTTTCGGATTGGCGCGAAACACTCGAAAGTGTCGCAGCACCCGACAATCAATAGATCGCCGCCTCAACGGATTTGATCGCCGTATGCGCCAACCCCAGCAAGGCAATCGCGATAAAATTTCGCCGCGTCAGCATGACCGCAAGCAAGGGGATGAAGAAGAAATAATATCGCGCATTCTGAAAGGCGTGCGTGATTTCACCCATTCCGATCAGTGTAACCGCAAATGCGAAAACATAGTGGCGCACCTTGAAAAGGCGCCGCCGCGATTCCGGGTCTGCAGCGAGGACTGCCAGGACCATGGCCGTGAATACGGCATCCACATACCAGGCGAGATCATGGCGAGTGAAGAAATGCATGGACGAGAAGAACACGACCAGCGTTTCCAGCGGATTATATTCCGGATTGACGACTGTCCGGGTCCAGTTGAACCGCTGCAACTCGGGACCCAGCAAGGGAATTCGTTGAGCGATTCCCATATTGAGCAAGTGATTGAGGCTCACCGCAAATGCCAGAAAGACCGATGGCGCCAGCCAGGTGAAGCGAACTTTTTGCGCGACGATGATCGATCGGAATATGGCGATCACGAAGAAATTGTTTTCTCTCAGGAACAAACCCAACCCGACCAGAACCAGAATGACCGCCACATCCACCCAGATCCGGGCATTCAGCGCCATCAGGCAAAACGGGAACACCAGAAATTCGATGTGGATCCGGCTGAAGAGGAAGGTCGTCATCGGCCAGACCAAGGCCAGCACCAGCGTGTTTTTGTCGATCAGGCCAAGGCGGTAGAAAACAAGACTCAGCACCACGCAAATCGATAGAAGAATGAGCCTGACCAGCGCCGTCGAAACCTGCCCAGCGGCATCGGTCCCGAAGAAAAACTCATTGAATGCGCCGATGTATTTATACTCGTCAGGCCGCAAGTCGGTGACAATAAATGTGGTCTGCAAGGCGATCTGGATCAGGAGACACAGCGCGGTCACGATGAAAACATCGCGCACCTCGTCAGGCCTTGGGCTCAGGACTGGTTGGTTCATGTCTTTGTTTCCCCAGCCCTTGTGTGTCGCAATAGACTTAATGCCTAATTTACACGGGCTGATTACATCCTGTCCTTCTCGGATGTCAGCGAAGGCGGAGCGGGTTGCGACCGAAATGATATGCCCATGAGCACGCGATCTCGACTGGCCATCGCCGCGGTTATGTACAGTCCCAATCTCGGGGACGGAGCGATTGCGGTGTGCATGGACCAGGCTGTTCGCCAGCATGACCCATCGACCGAGCCCGCCTGGATTGACCTTGCCGGCCGCGCCGACATTCCTCGAACCTATTCGCCCCTCCGGCATAACCTGCTGCAATTGCTGGACTTGCTGCCCCCGCCAGTTGACCAGCTCGCCGGCGAACAAATCATCCGCCATCAAGTCCGCGCGCGGCTGAAGCCACGCCTTGAGCACATCTTGCCAGCGACCAGCGCGATACTGGTAGGAGGTGGCCAGCTTTTCTCGGACGCCCATATGAACTTCCCGGTGAAGCTGGCTGAACTGGGCACGCAGGCCGGCGCTCGTCAGATACCGATGGCAATTCACGGCGTCGGCGTCGCGAAGAACTGGCGACGTCGAGCGGCCGTCCTGTTTTCCGATCTCCTCGACAGCTCACAATTGATGTCGATCTGTGTGCGTGACACCGCGTCCCGCGACAATCTCGAACGGCTCGTCAAGGATCACGGGTTGCGGCGCTCCACCGTCGACATCCGGGTGGCTCCGGACCCCGCCTTCATGGCGGCGGAGACATTTGGACTGAATGCTGCCGGGAATGAGACCGGGCGTATCGGGCTCGGTGTCACCCATCCTGCTGCGCTCCATGCCCATGGAGATTACGCAAGAGTTTCCGAACGCGACGCTATCCTTTCCCTGGCCGAACTGGCATCAAACCTCATCGCCTGCGGCTTCTGCCCGGTTCTGTTCACGAATGGCGCCTTCGAAGATGAGGCCTTCCTCGCAAAAGCCCTCAACGCTACGGCCTTTGAAGCGCTGGAGGGCCGGGTTGAGGTGGCACCAGCCCCGACCTCCCCACGGATGCTCGCACAATCTATCGCAGGGTTTGACGGGGTCATTGCTCATCGCCTGCATGCCAATATCCTGTCCTATGCTCTGGGCGGGGTCCCGGTCGGCCTCGCCTGGGACGCCAAGATGCACGGGTTCTTCGGCCTAATCGGAGAAACCGGCTTGTTGCAGCAGGGCGCAAGTCCGGATGCCTCACGGGCGGTCAAAAGTTTGCAGGACGGGTTGAAACGGCGCACCGATATGAGACAGCGCGCCCGGGAGTTATCGCAGGCCGCCCGTTCGGGTGTGCTGGAGAGTCTGAATAGTGTGTGCTAGCCACACTGACAGGAAGTCGGCACACGCGTGCCACATAGGGAGTCGCTGAGATGCAACCGATATCTGTGTTCCGCCTGGTTTCTTTCCTCAGTGTTCTGTTGATTGCGGCTTGCGCGTCAACATCGCCCGGCCCGGCACCCGCCGATGCAGCCGCGAACATGTTCGATCGGGTCGAATACCGGCTGGGCGCTGGCGATCAGCTGAGAATTATCGTGTTCGGCGAGGATGACCTGTCGGGCGAGTTTGTCGTCGACGGCCGCGGCACGGTATCCTTGCCACTGATTGGCGAAATCGATGCCGGTGGATTGACACCGCGGGAGTTCCAGCAGGCCTTCGCCGCTGCGCTTCGCGATGGCTATCTCAATGATCCACGGGTCAGCGTCGAAGTCATCAATTTCCGGCCCTACTATATCCTCGGCGAAGTCGAGGCTGCGGGCGAGTATCCATTTTCCGACGGGCTTACGGTGATGAATGCCGTGGCAACAGCTGGCGGGTTCACCTATCGAGCCAACCGTCGCGTCGTCTTCATCCGGCACGCCGGCAGCGATCAGGAAATCGAAGTGCCGCTGCTGGCCGTCACCGAAGTTCAGCCCGGCGATACCATCCGCATCGGCGAGCGCTTCTTCTGAGGCGGCAGATGAGCTGATCCGGCCAGTTCGGTGTTTGCCTATATCTCCCTCGGCCTGATCGGGCTGGCCGCTTTCACCGCGCTCGGCGCTGACAGCGAAATGGCCAGCTATTTTTACGGCGCCCCGCTTCTATTGATTGGTGGATGGGTCGCGTGGCGAGATCGGGAACTCGGCACCGGTGCCGCCGTTCTGCTCGCGATCATGGCGCTGTTTCTCGGGATCGCCGCTCTACGCGGCCAATTGCTGAGCGGGGCGCCTGAATTTGTCGCACTGGGGGCCTGTGCAGCGGTATTCATTTCAGCGCGGGCGCTGGCGTTCAGGGCCAGAAAAGCGACTGAAATTTGCGCTGTCCTCCTGGGCTTCTTCCTGCTCGCATCGATCATAGCCTTTCTTGATCACATCTGGTCACCAGATCGAATTTTCCTGTTTGAACGACCCTACCATCTCGGGCGGCTGTCTTCCCCCTTCCTCTCCGCCAACACGGCCGCAACCTTCTTCGGAATAGGCGTTATCCTGTCTGTCGGAAGACTGCTGCGCGCAACGGCGGGGCCTATGGGTGGCGCCCGGTCGAAACATTTGATCCTGCCACTGACAACCCTGCTCTTTTGCCTCTCATGTCTCGTCCTGACAGCATCGCGCGCCGGGATCCTGCTGACCGGCAGCGTGACCTGCCTGCTGCTGCTCTGGGAGATGGCACAGCGATTCCGGCGCGGCGAACGGCAGTCGCTCTGGGCGCTTGCTGCCGCCGGTTTGGGACTCGCGCTCACAGCGACCGGCATTGCTTTGCTCTCTGGCGAAACCTTTGGCAGCCGTATCGCAGATGTCGGTGTCGGTGCCGGGTCGCGCAGCGAGCTGTGGACGGCCTATAGCCGTGCCGCGCTCGAGCAATTCTGGTTCGGGGCCGGTCCCGGCGGGTTTGAATACGTCAACGCGGCCTCCACAAATGCCGAGAACGCATCCATCCTCGTTTTCCAGCGTGCCGCTCACAATATTGTCCTGCAATGGCAACTTCAAACTGGCCTCATCGGCCTTCTGACATTGGCAGGTTTCTGGCTCTGGGCGGGCCGAAGAATCCTGTCCGGCCTTGAGCAATCGGGCAGACCCCGCTGGCTGATCCGGACTCTCGTTTGTATCGGCCTGTTCGTTCTCGCGCACGGCCTGGTCGACTATGCCTTGGAGATCCCCGCAATCGCCTGGATGACCGCCTGGCTGGCCGGCCTGGCGGTCGGAGTTTCAGCCCCCAGGGGCAAAGCTCAATCGTCTTTCGTACGACATGCGGTGGGGGTAGCGATGCTTCTGCTCGCCGCCGGGGCAGTGCTTGGTCTGGTGGACACACTTCGGGCGAACGCTGTGAGGGCCGCAACCGGGGATCCCGCGGCCGCCATACTCGCCGCCCCCTTCCCGCAAATGTCAGGCCTGGCGCTCGCCCGCGCCCATGCGGATCTCGCGCTCAGCAGCACGCCGGCCAACCCGGGCCATGCACGTGCGGCCCTTGATCGCGTCCTCGCTCTGGAGCCTCGCGATGGTCGCGCCGAGGCACGCCTGGCCTACGCGCTTTTATTGGCGGGAGACAGTCAAGCCGCGGCCAATCATTTGAGCCGAAGCTTCCAGCTGTGGCCCTATGCCCATCCGGACTTCCGGACCTGGCGCCTTCAGCTCTCTGCCTCGCTATGGAATCGTTTGGGGGAAGAGGAACGGCGCGCAGCGCTCCGTGAGCTCCGTCAGGTTCGTCCGGAGTGGCGCCGCCCATGGCTGGAGCAAACCCGGGCCTGCGAGCTTGGTGGCCAGCCGGCGTGCATAGGCCTGGGCGAAGACTGACCCCCTCACGCCCCCGCGCCGGCTCGTCTCCTGCGCGCGATCTGGACTCGTCCGGCCCGCGCGCATGCTTTACTCAATTGAGGTAGTGTCGTATCATACACTTAGAGAGTGGGGGTGCGTGTCTCATGAAACAATTACGTTCTGTGTTTGTCGCGGCAATCTTGTCGGGGGCGGTATTCGGCGCGCCGGCGACCGCAATTCAGTCAGACGCGACCGCCAACAGCGAAGCTCCTGCTCCGTCCATAGGCGCTCGCGCCCTGGCCGATCAGCTCCTGGCCATTCTTGCAACATTCGGTGAAGATGCGGACGCGGCGGCGCTGGAGACAGCGCTGATCAACGCCCTGGTTTCATCGGACCAGAGCGTTCTGGTCGAAGCTGAAGCGCTTCGCCTCGTGATCGCCGAGACCGATACCGGCGCATTCCGTGCTGCCGCTGAATCAGTCCTGTCGCGCCAACCAGAGTCCGAAGAAGGCTATGTGGCGACGGCCGAGTATACCGGCGGCTTGCCAGCCGGCGTAGGCGATCTCGTTATTCCGGGTTCGCCACCTTTGGCTCGCGGGGGCGGGTCTGATTATTAGTATTATTGCACGGCAAAAATGCCGGCAGGTGGGGAATGGAAATGCGGGGAATACAAACCTTAATTGTGGCGCTCACGCTTGTGCCAGCACTCATCGGCGGCATGGCCTCAGCCCAGAATCAGGGTGAGTTTTTTCAACGCGATCGCAACACGGCTGTCCTTGAGCGCTCGCGAAATGAATTCATCGCCCCACCAGCCCGGCACGGCGCATTCCACGTAAAGGCAGAGGCGGAATTGGGCCTCGCCTCGGACAGTAATATTTTCGCGACAACCAGTAATGAAGAGGCCGACGTGATCGCCTCTTTTCGCCCCTCCTTCGGCGCGGAAAGCACCTGGTCGCGCCATTCGTTGACGGCCAGCGCCTCGGCAACACGCCGCGAATATCTCGACAACACCTCGGAAAGCGTCTGGAACGCCGAAGCCGGTGTTATCGGACGGCTTGATATCCAGCGCGGCTTCTTTGTCGATGTCGCGGCATCAGCAGAAATGCTGACCGAAAACCGCTCGAGTGCCGGCGCAGCGGCGCTGTCCGCCGAACCCATCGAATACGACACGGCCAGTATTGCCGCCGGCGTGACCTACACGACGGGCCGCGTTCGCGTGAACGGCGCCATTGATGTGCACACCTCCGACTTTGAAGACGCAGCGCTGGCCGGCGGCGGCGTCGCTGACCAGGATTTCCGCGACTACACAGAAACCCGCATCAGCGCCCGTGTCGATGGAGCGGTGAGCCCGGCTGTCGCGGTGTTCGCCCGCGCTTCCAGCAATCAGCGCGACTATGACGCTCCGGCCGCAGGCCTGGCGAACCGTGATTCAGACGGGATTGTCGTCGAGGTCGGCGTTGATTTTGACCTTGGCGGACAGGCCCGCGGCTCCGTCGCCGCTGGTGTTCTCGAGCAGAAATACGACGATCCATCCTTCGCCGATATCGACGGCGCGAGTTACAATGCAGAAGTGGAATGGTTTCCGACCGAGCTCACGACCGTTACGGTTTCGGCCACCCGCGCACCGCGCGAATCCGCGATCGCAGCCAGCGCCGGTTATACCGAAACCCAGATATCCGGGCAGGTCGATCATGAACTCCTGCGCAATCTGATCCTGTCCGGTCGCGCTTCGTTTGGGGATGACGATTATTCGGGCATCGACCGGAGCGATGAGCGGTTTGAACTGGTCGCTTCTGCCACCTGGTTGATGAACCGGCGCGTCGGTGTGCAGGCCTCCCTGACCCGCCTCGATGTCGATTCCAGCGGAGCTGCAGCCCGAGGCGATTTCGATAGTAATGTCGCCCGCATCTCTGTCAGCCTGCGGATGTAATCCTGCGAGTTCTGGCCCCGAACGTGCATGTGAAATCTCCAAACCGACACATGACGAGAGTGGCCCATGGCAAGACTGGAAATTGACGAATTCGACAATCAAAATCCCGACGGACCGGGCAATGATGTCGCCGATCTACGCCTGATTCTCGTTATCATCCGCCGACGCATGTGGAGCATGTTATTCGTTGCGGCTCTGATCTTCAGCGCGGTTGTACTATACACCTTCCAGCAGACTCCACTCTATACGGCCAGCGCACGCATCTTGATCGAAACCCGTGAATCCCGCGTGGTGGATTTCGAGGCAGTCCTGTCCGGTCTGCCGCCAAACTCCGCCGCCATTGATACCGAGGTCGAGGTCCTGCGCAGCCGCTCCCTGGCCCAGGCCGTGGTCGCGCGCACTGATCTTGCGACCATCCCCGAATTCAACACCGAATTGCTTGAGGACAGCTGGGCAGACCGTCTATTGCGCCAGTTTACGGCACTGGGCGGCACCTCTGTAGCGACCTCGAACCCGGCTGCCGCTGGCGGGGAAACGCCAGAGATGATGATGGACCGCGTCGCCGAGGAATTGCTGCAGCGGACTTCGGCGCGACGGCTCGGCGGCACTTTCGTGATTGAGGTTTCGGCGACATCCCAGAGCCCGGAGCTCGCCCAGGACCTGGCGAATGCCTATGCGGAGGAATATCTCCTGGCGCAGCTTGAAGCCAAGTTCCGCGCGACGGAGCGGGCCAATGAATGGCTGTTCGAACGCGTCGCCGCGCTTCGCGAAGAGGTTCAGGCCGCCGAACAGGCCGTCGCACAATACCGCGAGGCCAACGGGCTGCTCGATGCCGAAGGCGCCACCCTCACAGAACAACAGATTTCCGACACCAACGCCCAGCTGATCGTCCAACGCGCCGAACTGACAGAAGCACGGGCGCGCCTGCGCAATGTGCGGTCGCGGCTGGAACAGGGCGTGGGGCCTGAATCCATTGCTGAAGTCCTCAATTCCGAAGTGATCCGGGAATTGCGCTCGCAGGAAGCCATGGTCAGCCGTCAGAGGGGCGAGCTGATGTCGCGCTATGGCGCGCGTCACCCCGAAATCCAGACTGTCGAGCGGGAACTGGCCGATATCCGCGTCCAGATCGACCAGGAAGTCAGTCGGATTGTCAGCAATCTCGAGAGCGAAGTGAATATCGCGTCCGAACGCGTCAACTCGCTCTCCAGAAGTCTCCAGGAGCTGCGCAACGAGCTCGGCTCCAACAATGCCGCCCTCGTCAATCTGCGCGCCCTTGAGCGCGAGGCCAATGCCAGCCGCGCGATGTTTGAATCCTTCCTCAGCCGTTTCCGGCAGACCGGCGAAGCCGATCAGTTCAACGAGGCAGATGCCCGCGTTGTTGCCAATGCGACCCTGCCGCTTGAACCCAGCTCACCCCGGCTTATCCTGAATCTTGCACTTGGCCTGGCGCTCGCCGGCCTCGGGGCTGTCATGATCGCCCTGATCCGCGAAATCCTGGAGTCGGGCCTGAGAACCGAGGCGGAAGTCGAGCGCAAGCTGGGCGTGCCGCACATCGCCTCGGTACCGAAGCTGAACACCGGCCTGTTCGGACGGGTTCTGCGAAAGCGTCATGATCCCGGTGAATATGTATTGAGCAAACCGCTGTCGAGCAGCGCCGAGAGCTATCGCACGCTGCGTTCCGGGCTCAAGGTCGCCGGACTCGACAAGCCGTTGACCGTGATTGCCGTCACCTCGGCCCTGCCGGGTGAAGGAAAGACCACAACCACCATCGCATTGGGGCGCATCGCCGCGCAGGCCGCCGACCGGGTGCTCGCCATTGATTGTGACCTGAGACGCCGCGGCTTGAGCACCGCACTCGCTCCCAATGCATCAGCGGGAATGCTGGAAGTGCTGGCGAACGAGGCCTCTCTGGATGATGCCATCATCGTCGACGAGCGCTCGGGGCTTCACGTCCTGCCGCTGACCGTTCGCGCCTTCACGCCGAAGGATTTGTTCCGGTCGGAAGCCTTCAAATCGCTACTGGCAAGCGTGCGGGACCGCTATGATCTGGTGTTGCTGGACACCGCACCGGTCATGGCCGTTGCCGACACACGCGCCATCGCGGGCCTGGTGGATGGCATCGTGTTTTCCGTGGAATGGGGCCGTAGTCCGGTCGGGGCCGCACGCCTCTCCATCGATGCGCTGCATCGCGCAAAAGGCAATATCGTCGGAGTGGTTCTGAACGGCGTCGATATCAACCGTCAGGCGAGATATGGCTATGGGGCGTACTACACCTATTACGGATCCTATCAGAAATACTACACAAATTAACGATTAGGGCTTGCCCTGAACTCAATTTTGGCCCCCAATTTGCGGGACTGTCGTTAATTGTCCTGAATTGAAGCGGACGAACCGGGAGTCATGGCCTGTAAAGGCTTGGGGGGGGTAGCATGCTATTCAATAGCCGGTACGATCAGAGCTTCGCGGATGTTGAGGCACAGGCCGCCGCTACGCCGATCGGCCACTCGGCGGTGAGCCAAAAGGTTAAGCGTTTCGCTGACCTTTTACTGTCTGTTATCCTTGTTGTTCCGGTCGGTCTTCTGCTGGGCGTGATTGTTCTGGCCGTGATGATCTTTGATCGTCAGCCCGTTTTCTACGTCCAGACACGGATCGGACGCCGCGGACAACCGTTTCGCTGCATCAAGGTTCGCACCATGCGGCTCGATGCCGATGCCCGCCTCGAACAAATTCTCGCCGAGGACCCGGCCGCAGCCCGGCAATGGCGTGAACATCAAAAACTCAGCCATGACCCACGCGTGACGCCGATCGGGCGCTTCCTGCGCAAAACCAGCCTTGATGAACTGCCCCAATTGCTCAATGTTTTTCGGGGGGACATGTCCCTGGTCGGCCCACGGCCGATCATTGCGGACGAAATCGATCGCTATGGGGCCGACATCGCCTATTACATGGCGGTCCGCCCCGGCGTGACCGGGCTTTGGCAAGTGTCGGGCCGCAGCCAGACCAGCTATGCCCGCCGCGTGGCTCTGGACCGGGAATATGTCGAGACCCAGTCGCTGCCGAAGGATTTGTCCATCCTGGTCAAAACGGTCCGTGTGGTCCTCACCGGCGACGGCTCGGCCTGATCTATTCTTCGCGGAAAGCCCGCGCCAGGCGATCCGTCATCGGCCGCAAAAGATACTCGATTGCGGATTGTGAGCCGGAGGTGATGAAGACCTCGACCGGCATGCCCGGGACGATTTCGATATCCGGCCCCTCGCCCTCCATCGCGATCAGCGCCAGATAATAGGAGATGCCGGTTTCGGGTTCCACGAGACGGTCGGCGGAAATCGTCAGCACTGAACCGGGCCATTCCGGAGTCTGACGTCCCTGAAAAGTCGAGAACCGAATGCGGGCCTCAGCGCCCGGTGCGATCCGGTCAATCTCTGTCGGCGGAATCCTGGCAGAAATCACCATGGGCTGGTTCGCCGGAGAGACCTGCATGAGAGGGAAGCCCGGCCGGACCACGCCGCCCAGCGTGTGCACATCCAGACCCAGGACATAGCCCGAGCTCGGCGACGCGACCTCGGTACGTTCCAGCGCATCGGCGACGGCGACGCGCCGTTCGCGCAACTCCGCGATCTGCGCCCCGACATCGGCTTCGTTGGACGCGACCTCCTCGATGAAGGCGTTATACAGCTGAGCAATCTCGACCTCGGTCTGGCCGATCGCTGATTGCGTGCCGGCGATCTCCGCGATGCGTGAGCCACGTGACCCGCGCAGCGCCTCGCCCTCTCGCTCGAGGGCCAGGACACGCGTACGGGGCGTCAGGCCGCGCTCATAGAGGGACCGCAGACCGACCAGCTCCTCTTCAATCAGGGCCAACTGGCGGGTTTCAGAATCGTATTGCGCCTGAAGCCCGGCAATCCGGTCATGATACTGACCGATCCGATTGCGCATCACCTCGATTTCGGTTTCCCGCGTTTCCCGCCGCGTCATGAAGACGGTGCGCTGGGCTGCAATGATGTCCTCAGTGTCGTCAGAGGTCGTCATGGAACGAAAATATCGATCGAAGTCGATATCCTCCAGGCCCTCGCGCTCGGCTGCGAGGCGCGCGCGCCGGGCCGTCAATTCCGTCAGGCGAGATTCGATTTGAGCCATCTCGGCACGCGGGCCGGTATCGTCCAGCCGGATCAGTATCTGGCCTTCTTCGACACGATCGCCCTCGCTCACCAGAATCTCGGAAATGATCCCGCCCTCAAGGTGCTGGATAGATTGCACCTCCGTCTGTCCGCGAACCTCACCGGCCGCAATGACAGCGCTGGAGATCGGGGCGAAGACAGACCACCCGATCAGACCGCCAAAGACCAGGATGATAATTGTATAGCCGAGCCGGTTTGCGTTCTGAATTCTGGGATCCCCGCCGGCTCCGGAATTCGCACTTGTCGCATCAGCCATTCTGCTTTTCCTTGCTTGCTGCTGCCAGACCGGAAAGCACTTCGTCGCGGGGCCCAAACCCGCGCACCTGACCGTCGGCCAGCACCATCACCTTGTTGCAGGATCCCAGAATGCTGGGGCGGTGGGCGATCACGACCAGGGTTGTTTTGGATTTCCGAAGCTCGACGAGGGCCTTGAGGAGGGCATCCTCGCCCTCCTTGTCGAGATTGGAGTTGGGCTCGTCGAGGACGACGAAGACCGGATTGCCATACAGGGCCCTGGCCAGCCCAACGCGCTGCCGCTGTCCGGCCGACAGATTGCGACCACCCTCCCCGACATTGGTGTCATAACCATCCGCAAGGCGCAGGATCAGATCATGCGCGCCAGCCTTTCGCGCCGCTTCCACGATGGTCGCCGGCTCGGCGCGCGGGCGAAAACGGCTGATATTGTCCGCGACCGTGCCCGGCAGAAGATCGACCGTCTGCGACAAATACCCGACCTGGGGCCCCAATTCATCCCGACTCCAGTCTTCGAGAGACGCCCCATCAAGCCGCACAGCGCCGCTGAGTGGGGGCCAGAGTCCGAGCAGGACTTTTGCGAGGGTCGATTTTCCGCCGCCCGACGGCCCGATGACACCCAGCCCGTCACCCGGCTCAAGCCCGAAGCTCACGCCCTTGAGGATATGGGTTTGCCCGGTGGGCGGGCCAGCATAGACTTTCTCGACCCGCAGGATCCCGGTGGCAGCTGGCAGCGACATCTTGTCTTTCGGAACCTGGGCCACCTCGAGCAATTCGCTGAGACGGTTGTAGGACTGGTAGGCCATCAGAGCCGGCCGCCACTGACCGATTGCCTGTTCGATCGGTGCCAGAGCCCGCCCCAACAGGATGGACCCGGCGATCATCATGCCGGGCGTGATATCGCCCAGAACGGCGAGCCATGCGCCAACGCCCAGCACGGCGGATTGCAGACCGACCCGCAATGCCTTGGTCGCCGAGCTGTACTGGGCAATGCTCTCGCTGGCGCCACTGTTCAGATCGAGCGATTTTTCATTGCGCTCAAGCCAGCGCCGCTCAAGCTCGCCGCGCATACCCATCGCCTCGATGGACTCAAGACTCGAGAAGGCCGCGTCAGCCGTCAGGTCCGCGGCAGCCGATGCCTGGCCAGCATCCTTCAGCTTGCCTCTCGAACGCGCCTGGTTCGCGAGAGCAAGGCCGCCGAGCAAGACGATGGAGGCGACGCAGAACACGCCGAGGATCGGGTGAATCAACGCCATCACGATGATGAAGAGTGGCGACCAGGGCACATCGAAGATGACGCCGGGCGCCGGGCTGGAAATGAAATTGCGCAGGGTGCGCATATCCTGCAGCGCCTGATTGGAACGGCTGCCGGCCGCGAGATTGGCCCGCATGACCGCATCGATCAGACGCGGCCCCATCTTGCGTTCCGCGGCGGTACCAATCCGGCTGAACAGCGCCGACCTGACAAATTCCAGACCGCCATAGGCGACATACATCACGGCAGCCAGCAGCGACACGGCCAGCAAGGTATCAATGGAGCGCGATGAGAGCACCCGGTCATAGACCTGCAGCATATAGATCGGGCCCGTCAGGACGAGCAGATTGAGGCCAAAGGAGAAAATCGTGAGATTGATCACGCTCCCACGCGCCGCACCCAACGCCGCCTTGACGATGTCATTGTCCCGGAGTTCCTTGCGGGACGATGAGGCCGAAGCCTGCGCCGATTTGCTGGACATATTGGATTGGCCCCTTGCTTTCAGCGCGAGATTCGCGTCAGGAGCGAGAGGCCTTGAAAACCTCTTCGCTCCTGGCGTGTGCCTGACTGGCCTATAGAGAGAGGCAATAACATTATCTCTCCGTTAACGTTGATTACAGTTGTGCCCGAAGCTTGGATTGCCTAATATTCATTTAACTTTAGCGGACAATCCAGCGCGGTTCGCCGGGTTCCGGTCAAAGTGGGGATGGTTTGTTGCAGCGGGGATCCAGAGCAGGTTTGGACGACGGCCAGCCCGGCTTGTGGCCGGGAGGCCTCGACGTCTTCCCGTGGGACGCGCCGCAACCGGTTGCAGCCGATCCCGTCGCCGCCAACCTGGTCGCATCCGATTTGCCACTTTTCGCGCCCATGCCAGAACTGGCACAGGAAGTTCGACGCCTCTGGCAAGAGCGCGGCGACGCTTCCCTGGCTGCGGACAACGACGCTTCGTTTGCTATGATAGCCGAACCATCGCCGCTACACACTCCCGCACCCGACATCGATGGCGTCGAGCTGACTGGAATTGACCTCGGCCTGGCTGGCCTGGTGGATGATGGAGCATTATTCGATTTCAGTGATTATCTGGAACGCCACGAGCAACGCATCGAGGCGATCGGACGCGTGGATGGTCCCGACCTGTTTGCCGGTGACACCGCAACCGCAATCGATGCCAACGGGCATTCCGTCCCGCTCGCCCTGTTGCTGGAACATGTCGAGGCCAACTCGCCCGGCGACAACGCGGTCGCCCTCAGCCGCGAATTTGCGCCTGAAGGGGTAGAATTGGGCGGGCTTGCCAATGACGGGGCGCCAATCGATTTTGGCGGCTATCTCGAAATGTCCAACCAATGCCTGGGCGCACTGGCACAGGCCGAAGGCATGGACCGGTTTGCGGCCAAGGATGCCATGCTCACACCGGCAGACGATTATTCCGTACAGCTGACTTTGCTGCTCGATGCGCCGGGACACGCAGCCAGCTTGCCGGATTACGGCGCTGCGGCCCTGCATGACGGCCTCGAAATTCCGTCGGCTGCCGAGTTCACCGGCCTGGATTGGCTGTCGCAGGATGTGATGGATACATTCGGCTTCGATTACGCGCTCTTCTGAGCCACGTCTCTGGCGACACCCGCTTGAATAGCCGGTACTCATTGTATTTTCTCCGGATTTCAACCTAGACTGAAGGCTGTGGGAACACCCGGACGAGGGCGCGGGCATGGCACGGATTCTGGTTACAGGCGGCGCAGGCTATATCGGCGCGCATGTCTGCCGTGCCCTCGCCGCGCGAGGCGACCAGCCTGTCGCCTTCGACAATCTCTCCAGCGGCCATCAGCATGCCGTGCAATGGGGACCGCTTGTCACAGGGGACATTCGCTCGCCGGCCGCGCTGGACCAGGCTTTTCAAGAATACAAACCAGATGCGGTCATGCATTTCGCCGCCAGTATCGAAGTCGGTGAGGGCCAGCAAAAACCCCAGCAATACTGGGACAACAATGTCGGCGGACTGATCAGCCTGCTCGGTGCCATGGGCCGCGCGGGGGTCAAGCCAATCGTGTTTTCATCCTCCTGCGCCGTGTATGGCGCCCCCTCCAGCATCCCGATCCGGGAGAGCGAAACCCGCGCACCGGTCAGCGTCTACGGCCAGACCAAGCATGCCGCGGAATTGCTGCTGGCGGACATGGCCTTGAATGATGATGCCCGATTTGTCGCGCTACGATACTTCAATGCGGCCGGCGCCAGCCCGGATGGCGAGATCGGTGAGGAACACGAGCCGGAGACCCATCTGATCCCGAATGCGCTGAAGGTCGCCGCCGGCCTTGGTCCGGACCGGTTGAAACTGTTCGGATCGGATTATGACACGCGCGACGGGACCTGCCTGCGCGACTATATCCATGTGGTCGACCTGGCCGCCGCACATCTGGCGGCACTCGACCGGGTCCTGGCCGGTCCGAGCCAGCTATTCTGCAATGTCGGAACCGGTCAGGGCGCCACGGTGCTGGAGGTTTTGCAGGCGGCCGAGCGCATCACCGGGGCCCGGATACCCTATGATATCCACCCGCGACGGCCCGGCGACCCAGCCGTGCTATTGGCCGAAACAAGCCTGGCCAAGGCGCAACTGGGCTTCCAGCCCCGCTTTTCATCCATTGATCAGATCCTCACCGATGCCTGGAATTTCCATGCCAGAAAATGGCGGGTCTGAGCGGATCTGGCCGGTTTTACCGGCTATAGGTGATCGCAAACCAGAGCTTGGTCCGGTCGGCAATCGCGCTGTCGCCGCCGTCATAGAAGGCAGCCTTGAACTCAAGCCCGACATGCTCGCTCAGCTGCGAACTCAACACGGCATCGAATTCCGACCCCAGATCGAGACTGCCATTCTCCGTCTCGAAATCATGATAGACGACCATCGCGCGCATCGCCGATCCCAGTGGCGGGTTGGGGAAGGCGTAACCGGCGCGGCCATAAACATCCCGGATGCCATTGGCCGGCGTTGTCAGGAAGACATCGGCCCAGCCTTGATACCCGTGCAGGGTCGCCAAAGGCGTGCTGAAACCGCGGACGCCATTGCCTTCCAGTGATTCAATGCCGATGGCACCGCTGAGCCCGTTCTGGCTGAGACTGGCCTCGGCGCGGAACATGTTCAGATCGAAGCTGGCCGGGGCATTGCCGTAATCGCTCTGCACGGCATATTCGAGCTTGTAACCAAAGGTCGCCTGGCCCTCGCGGGCGACCGAGCCACTCCAGTTCAGCCCGTAGGTGGCGCTCGAGAGCGCTGCCGCATCCTGCACGTCAGCGAGGATGGCGAAGGCCGTCACGGTGCCGAGCGGTGCTGTTACCGCCGCGGTGATCGCGTGGGCATCCAAGTCAAGCTCGCCGGCAGGGTGATCATCGCCAAAAATCCGGTGAGCGCGGTCCAGATAGGCATAGGTCAGGTTGAGATTCTCGATCGCCGTCGTGGAAGCGACAAAGGCATCAAAGGTCTGCTCGTTCTGCCGGAAGCCGACATTCCCGACATAGCGGGCATCGCCCAGGATGATGCGCTGACGCCCCAGCGTCAGGCGCGTATCCTCAAAGCCGGTAAAGGCCAGCTGCACCCGGTTCAGTTCCGCCGCTTCCGGATCGGCCACCACCGGATAGCCGGGGCGGCCATTGATCGTGTCGTTGAAGTCATCGACCAGATGGAGAACATGCTCGCCCTCAATCAGGAAGGTGAAGCCCGACAAGTCCCCGCTTTCATAACCCAGGCGGGTCCGCAGGGTGATCGCCGTGGCGTCATTGGCCAGGCCGGCCTGGTCGACCAGCTCGGTCCGGAGGCGTGCGTTGACAAGGAATTGACCCTCGGCATGGGCAGGTGCAACCGCGCACACTCCCACGATCAGGCCAGCCGCCCCTGACAGGGCAGCGCGGCCAAGTTTGCTCATACTCATCTCGTTTTCCTCTTTCGCGGGCTCGTCAGGAGCCCGTTTGACCGGTTTGGGTCACTGCACGAGCGGCGATGTCGCGCCGTGCAGTTCAACACCGGAAATTTTCGCCTCACCGACAACCAGTGAGACAAATTGAGCCACCGCCCGCCGCCAGCTGGCATCGCGCAGGAACTCTTCGACCAGGGGCCGTGCAAGTTCGAATTCGGGCACCTGGCCACGCACCAGCTGATCCAGCCGGATAATGTGGAAGCCATAGGGCGTCTCGATCGCCTCGCGCGTCATTTCGCCCTGGCGCAGCTTCATCATCGCCGTCTCGAAAGCCGGCGTCGTCTGGCCCCGCGTCACCTGTCCCAGCCGGCCACCATCGGTTGATGATGAACAGTCGGAGCGGTCACGGGCAATACGTTCGAAATCATCGGGGCGGTTTTGCAGGTGCTCAACCAGAGTCTGTGCTTCCTGCCGGGCCCGTTCATAGCTGTCGGGATCGTCCTTGCTGGCCTGCAGCAGGATATGGACCGGCTCGTAGAGATCGGGCGCACGCAGCTTGTCGGCATTATTGGTGAAATAGCGCCGGCAGGACTCCTCGTCCGGATCCGGCGTCGTCACCTCGCGATCCACGAAAGCCTGGATCAGCGCGTCTTCCTCGACCTCCTTGACCGCATCGGCATCCGAAGCGACAGGCGCCTCGATGCCGCGCGCCCGGGCGGCCTGCAGCAAGGCCTCGCGAATGACGAGCGCCTCCGCTGCAGCCTGCCAGGCCGCCTCAGGCCGGCGGGCGGGGTGATGCTGGGTCTCGGCCGCTATGGCCTTGGCCGGGATGACGACACCATTGACCGAAACTTCCGGCGTCGGTGGCTTGGGTGTGATGATGGAATGTCCGGTCATTTTTCAGCTCCGGGAACGGGCTTGCGGCGCACGACCTGATAGCCCTGGCGGAAGATGTAACGCAGCGGCGCGCTGAACATGTGCACCAGCCGGGTGAAGGGGAAGACGAGGAAGATCGTCAGCCCGAGCACGAGGTGTGCCTTGAAGATCCAGTGCGCGCCCATGATGTAGCTGGCGGCCCGGAAATCGAGGGTGAAAATACCCTGGGCCCAGCTCATAAAGGTCGTCATCTCATGGCCGTCGAGATGCTGGACCGAGATGAAGATCGTCCCGAGACCGAGCAGAAGCTGGACATAGAGCAGGATCAGGATCGCATTGTCGGCAAAGCTGGAATGCTTGCGGATCCGCGGATCGGCGAAGCGGCGATGCATCAGCAGGGTCGCACCGATCAGGGCGAGCGTGCCGGCGACGCCGCCGGCGACAATGGCGAGGATCTGTTTGGCGCCATGCGAAATGCCGAGCGCGTCAAACACCGCGATCGGTGTCAGAAGCCCGACCAGATGGCCGAAGAAGACCACCAGCACACCGATATGGAACAGGACCGAACCCATCACCAATTGGCGACGGCGCAGCAATTGGCTGGACCCCGCCTTCCAGGAATAGGGCTCGCGATCATAGCGGATGATGGAGCCAATCGCGAGGACAGACAGCGCGATATAGGGGTAGATGCCGAACAGGGCCGTGTTGAGGTATTCACTCATCTTTGCTCTCCCTGGCTACGCACCGATACCGCCGGCGCGGTCGGCAATTTCATTTTCTCGAGCATTTTCTCGGCGACATTGCAGCCTGCTTCGCCGGGACCGAATGTGACCGGCTCTTCAGCCCAGGCCTTGTCGAGAGCCTCCAGATCGTCGGCCTCCTCATCCTCGGTCTGGATCTCGACCGGAGCGGCCTCGGCATCCATCGTCGCCAGCGTCAGCAAGGAGCGAAAGACGGCGGCATAGATGCTCTTGCGTTTGCGCAGACGATCACGCAGCGCCTCGAGCACGTGCGAGGTCTCACCGAGCAGGTCGGAGGCCTCAGCCAGAGGCAGGGTCGAGAGAAACTCCAGGAAGAGCGGCAGGAAATCCGGCAATTCCTTGGCGTTGATCTCAAGCCCCTTCTCGCCATAGACGTTCTGAAGGTCGACCATCGCCTGGCCGCGCGCGCGGCTTTCGCCGTGAACATGCTCGAACAGGTGCAGCGACAGGGTCCGCGAGCGATCAAACAGGCTGACATAGCGTTCCTGCAGATCATAGAGATCGCGGCTCTCCAGCTGGTCGATCAAATGCCCGAGACGGGTCTGCTGTCCGACGGACAAGAGCCCCTCCTCGGCCAGCACGGCCTTGAGTTCCGGTCCGGCACCCTGGATATCGGCCGTCGGATAGCTCAACAAAGCCGCCATCACCTTGAATGTCTTGGCCATCATGCCTTCTCCATCGGTGTCATCGGTTTGTTGGCTTTGCCCTTGCCGAACAGCGAGCCGACGGTGGAACCGTCCGAACAGCCATTGCCGAAGCTGAAGCCGCACTCGCCGCGCAGGTCATAGGCGTCTTCAGCCCATTCCCGGTGCGTCGTCGGGATCACGAAACGATCCTCGTAATTGGCGATCGCCATGATCTGATACATGTCCTCAATCAGATCCTTGGTCAGGCCGACGCGCTGAGGAATGCTTTCATCGATCACGCCATCAACCGTCTTGGCCCGCATATAGGCGCGCATGGCGAGCATGCGTTCCAGACCGGACGCGATCGGGGCCTCGTCACCGGCGGTGAGCAGATTGGCGAGATAGCGCAGCGGAATGCGCAGGGAGCGCACATCCGGCATGCCGTCCTGGATATTGATCGAGCCGGCCTCGGCCGCCGCATTGATCGGCGAGAGCGGCGGCACATACCAGACCATCGGCAGGGTGCGGTATTCGGGGTGGAGCGGGAAAGCAATCTTCCAGTCGATCGCCATCTTGTAGACGGGCGAGCGTTTGGCCGCTTCCAGCCAGGCTTCGGGCACGCCGTCGAGACGAGCCTGGGCCTGCACGTCCGGATCATGTGGATCGAGGAACATGTTGAGCTGGGCCGGATAGAGATCCTTCTCGTCCGGCACCGAAGCGGCGGCCTCGATCTGGTCGGCGTCATAGAGGACGACACCGAGATAGCGGATCCGCCCGACGCAGGTTTCCGAGCAGACGGTCGGCTGACCAGCCTCGATGCGCGGATAGCAGAAGGTGCATTTCTCCGACTTGCCGCTCGACCAGTTGAAATAGATCTTCTTGTAGGGGCAGCCGGAGACACACATGCGCCAGCCGCGGCATTTTTCCTGATCGATCAGGACAATGCCGTCTTCCTCGCGCTTGTAGATCGCACCCGATGGACAGGCTGCCGCACAGGCCGGGTTGAGGCAATGCTCACACAGCCGCGGCAGATACATCATGAAGGTGTTCTCGAACTCGCCATACATGGCTTTCTGAATGCCTTCGAAATTGGCATCCTTGGAGCGCTTGGAGAATTCACCGCCGAGAATTTCCTCCCAGTTGGGACCCCATTCGATCTTCTCCATACGCTCGCCGGAGATCAGCGAACGTGGCCGTGCTGTCGGGAAAGCCTCGCTCTCGCCGGCACGCTGGAGGTGCTGGTAATCGAAGGTGAAGGGTTCGTAGTAATCGTCGATTTCGGGCAGGTCCGGATTGGCGAAAATCTTCGCCAGAATCCGCCATTTGGAACCCATTTTCGGCCGCAGCGAACCATTGCTGGCGCGGGTCCAGCCGCCATTCCAGCGCTTCTGGTTCTCCCAATCCTTGGGATAGCCAATGCCGGGCTTGGTCTCGACATTGTTGAACCAGGCGTATTCAACGCCTTCGCGATTGGTCCACACATTCTTGCACGTCACCGAGCAGGTGTGGCAGCCGATGCATTTGTCCAGATTGAGGACTTTGCCGATTTGCGCACGAATCTTCATTCCGCTGCCTCCATGGCGTCTGCGGCCGGACCTTCGAGCCAGTCGATCTTGGTCATTTTCCGGACGATCACGAACTCGTCGCGATTGGATCCGACAGTGCCGTAATAGTTGAATCCATAGGATTGCTGGGCATAGCCACCAATCATGTGGGTCGGTTTGAGTGTTGTCCGCGTGACGGAGTTATGGATACCGCCGCGCTGACCGGTCATTTGCGAACCGGGCACATTCACCGTCTTTTCCTGGGCGTGATACATGAAGAGCGTACCCTCCTTGATCCGCTGCGAAACCACGACCCGGGCAACCAGGGCACCATTGGCGTTATAGGCTTCCACCCAGTCATTATCCTCGAGACCCGCCTTGGCGGCATCGGTCTCGGACATCCAGACGATCGGGCCGCCGCGTGACAGGGTCAGCATCAGCAGATTGTCTGTATAGGTGGAGTGAATGCCCCATTTCTGGTGCGGCGTGATGAAGTTGAGCACGATCTGCGGCTCACCATTCGACTTGGAATTGATCACCGGCGCCACGGCCTTGGTATCGATTGGAGGCCGGTAGACGCACAGGCCCTCACCGAATGCGAGCATCCATTTATGGTCCTGGTAGAGCTGTTGGCGGCCACTCAGCGTACGCCATGGAATCCGCTCATTGATATTGGTCCAGCCGGCATTATAGCAGACGTCCTCGCTCTCGATCCCCGACCAGGTTGGTGAGGAAATGATCTTGCGCGGCTGAGCAACGACATCGCGGAAGCGGATCTTCTCGTCTTCCTTCGGCAAGGCCAGGTGCGCATGTTCGCGCCCGGTCGCCTTCGACAGGGCGTTCCACGCCTTGACGGCGACTTCGCCATTGGTTTCAGGCGCCAGCATCATCAAGGTCTCGCAGGCATCGATCGCAGTATCGATCCTGGGCTGCCCCTTGCTGATACCCTCCTCGAGGACGACACCATTGAGCTCGCCCAGCAGATGGACCTCGTGCTCGGTATTCCAGCCGATCCCCTTGCCGCCATTACCCAGCTTGCCCATCAATGGCCCGAGCGAGGTGAATTGCTTGTGCAGATTGGGATAATCGCGGGTCACGACGGTGATATTCGGCATCGTCTTGCCAGGGATCGCCTCGATCTCGCCCTTGCTCCAATCCTTGACGTCGAGCCCCTGGGCCATTTCGCCCGGGGTATCGTGCAGGATCGGTGTCAGCACGACATCGGTTTCCACGCCGAGTTCTTCAGGGGCGATTTCGGAGAATTTTTTCGCCAGACCCTTGAAGATTTCCCAGTCACTGCGCGCTTCCCAGGCCGGATCAACGGCCGCAGTCAGCGGGTGGATGAAGGGGTGCATGTCAGAGGTATTGAGATCGTCCTTCTCATACCAGGTCGCCGTCGGCAGGACGATGTCGGAATAGACGCAGGTGGTCGACATGCGGAAGTCGATCGTCACGAGAAGGTCGAGCTTGCCGCGTGGCGCTTCAGCGACCCATTTGACTTCGCTCGGCCGCATCTCCTCAGGGGCTTCCTCGCCCATGACGCCATTATTGCCGCCAACCAGATGCTTGATGAAATACTCATGCCCCTTGCCGGACGAGCCCAGCAGGTTGGAGCGCCAGACGAAGAGATTGCGCGGCCAGTTCGCCGGATTGTCCGGGTCGTGACAGGACATTTCCAGCTCGCCGCTCTTGAGCGATTTGATCACATAATCAGCCGGCTCCAGCCCTTGCGCCTTGGCGCTGGCGGCAATGGAGAGCGGATTGGTCTGGAGCTGCGGCGCCGAGGGTAACCAGCCCATGCGTTCGGCGCGGACATTGTAGTCGATCATCGTCCCGTCCCACGAGCCTTCCGGCGCGGTGGGTGACAGAATCTGGTCAACGCTGAGCGTCTCATAGCGCCACTGATCGGTGTGGGCATACCAGCAGGAGGTCGAATTCTGGTGGCGAGGCGGACGGTTCCAGTCGAGGCCGAAGGCGAGCGGTTGCCAGCCGGTCTGCGGTCGCAGTTTTTCCTGGCCGACATAGTGAGCCCAGCCGCCGCCGGACTGGCCGATACAGCCACACATCACCAGGAGATTGATGATCCCCCGGTAATTCATGTCCATATTATACCAGTGGTTCAGGCCAGCGCCGAGGATGACCATCGACTTGCCCTTGGTCTGCTCGGCATTGCTGGCGAATTCACGCGCCACGGCGATGATGCGGTCACGCGGCACACCGGTAATGGCCTCGGCCCAGGCCGGCGTATAGGGCATCATGTCGTCATAGGAAGTGGCGACGAAATCACCGCCGAGCCCGCGATCCAGCCCGTAATTGGCGCAGAACAGGTCAAACACGGTGGCGACCATCGTCTCGCCGTCCTTGAGCTTCAGCTTTTTGACCGGGATCTTGTGCACCAGCACATCGGGGTGGTCGGTGCCGGTGAAGGCATCATGACCCTTATTGGCGAAATAGGGGAAGCCGACATCGACAACATCGTCCTGGTTCTCATCAAGGATGAAGGTGGTTTCCAGGTCTATCTCTTCGCCCTGGCTGTCCTTCTGCTCGATATTCCACTTGCCCGACTGGCCCCAGCGGAAACCGATCGAACCCAGCGGCGTGACGATCTTGCCGCTCTTGCGGTCCCAGGCGACGGTCTTCCAGTCGGGATTATTATCCTCGCCGAGATCATCGCTGAAGTCAGAGGCCCGGACGAGGCGCCCCGCAACATAGCGGTCGCCCTGTTTTTCAAGGCGAACCAGATTGGGGAAGTCGGAGTTTTCGCGCACATATTTGTCGAAATACTCAGCCTGGCGGTCAAGATGGTATTCGCGCAGCACGACATGGCCGAAGGCCATGGCCAGGGCGGCATCGGTACCCTGTTTCGGATTGAGCCAGACATCGCCGAATTTGGAGGCTTCCGAATAGTCCGGACAGATCACCGCACTCTTGGCACCGCGATAGCGGGCCTCGGTATAGAAATGGGCGTCGGGCGTGCGCGTCTGCGGCACGTTCGAACCCCAGATCAGCAGATAGCCGGCATTGAACCAGTCTGCGGATTCAGGAACATCGGTCTGTTCGCCCCAGGTCATCGGGCTGGCAGGCGGCAGGTCGCAATACCAGTCGTAGAACGACATGCAGACGCCGCCGAGCAGCGACAGATAGCGTGAGCCCGCCGCATAGGAGACCATCGACATGGCCGGGATTGGCGAAAAGCCGAACACCCGGTCCGGACCATAGGTCTTGGCGGTATAGGCGTTGGCGGCGGCGATGATTTCGGTGACTTCATCCCAGTCACCGCGCACCAGACCGCCCGCGCCACGCTTGGAAACATAGGACTGGCGCACCGCATCATCCTGCTGGATGGAGCGCCAGGCGGCGATCGGTGGCAGGGTCTTGCGCGCCGCGCGCCAGGCCTTGAGCAGGCGCGACCGGATCAGCGGATATTTCACCCGGTTGGCCGAGTACATGTACCAGGAGTAGCTGGCACCACGGGCGCAGCCACGAGGCTCGTGATTGGGCAGGTCGGGCCGTGTGCGCGGATAGTCGGTCTGCTGGGTCTCCCAGGTCACCAGGCCGCCCTTGACGTAGATCTTCCAGCTGCACGAGCCGGTACAGTTCACGCCATGGGTGGAGCGCACGATTTTGTCGTGTTGCCAGCGCTTTCTGTAGGAATCCTCCCAGCCCCGACCTTCGGTCGTGGTGATGCCATGCCCGTCGGAAAAACTCTCCGATGGCCGCGTGAAAAAGGTAAGACGGTCGAGAAAATGGCTCATCAGGGCCTCCTATGGGTTTTTCACGTAAGCGCCGGGGCGCAGATAGAACCACCAGTTGAGAACAATGCAGACACCGTAGAAGACGGCAAATCCGTACAGGGCAATTTCCGGCGTGGTGGCGCGGATCTGTTCGCCCAGCACTTGCGGGATGATAAAGGCGCCGTAGGCGGCAATGGCCGAGGCCCAGCCGAGAACCGGTCCGGTTTGTTCGCGATCAAACACGACCGCGATGGTGCGGAAGGTCGAGCCATTACCGATACCGGTGGCCGCAAACAGGATCAGGAAGAGGATCAGGAAGGGCACGAAAAACTCTTCAGGCGTCTCCGAGCCATAGGCGAGCTTCATGCACAGGGCGACGCCAATGGCCGCGACAACCATCACGACGGAGATGATCTGGGTCACCAGGGCGCCGCCGAGCTTGTCAGCGATCATGCCGCCAACCGGCCGGATCAGGGCGCCGATGAACGGGCCCGTCCAGGCGAACATCAGGGCGCTGGGCCCGTCCGCATTGACTGTGGTGTGGGTCATCACCCCGTCGACCAGGATGTGCTGGAAGCCGAAAATGACCTTGATCGCCAGGCCAAAGGCGGCGCTGAAGCCGATGAAAGAGCCGAAGGTCATCGTATAGATGACCGTCATCGCCCAGGTGTGCTTGTTTTTGAAGATCTTGTACTGACGCTCGAGGCTGTCGTGGATCGGTCCGGGGATGAGCTTCAGCGCAAACACTGTCGCCGCGACCACGCCCGGCAGGACCAGCCATTTCGACACATTCCAGCCTGAACCACCGGCATTCTCCGGCAGCATCAGCCACAGGCCCGCCGCCGCCATCACCAGGCCGATCGCCAGCATGCCAATGATCTTGGCGAAGGCTGCGATCGGGGAACCGATATTCGGCGATACATATTCATCGCGGATATTATTCATGCCCACCCAGGTCGCGATCACGACCGGGATGAGGATTGCCACCCAGATGAATCCGGCATTGTGCAGGAAGGTCTCGGTCCCGGCCGGGATGCGGCCGATCAGGGTTCCCGAAGTGTTTTGCAACACCAGCGAGGTGCCGCCGAACATGCCGACCGTCATCACCAGCGGGATCAGGATCTGCATCGTGGTGACGCCGAAATTGCCGAGCCCGGCATTCATGCCCAGGGAATAGCCCTGGACCTTTTTCGGGAAGAAGAAACTGATATTGGACATCGAGCTGGCGAAATTTCCGCCGCCAAACCCGGACAGCAGCGCCATCAGCTGGAACTGCCAGAGGGGGGCCTCGGGGTTCTGCAGGATTACAGCAGTCCCAGCGGAGGGGATCAGCAGGAGTGCCGTTGTCAGAAAGATGGTGTTACGGCCACCTGCCAGACGTATGAAAAAGGTCGATGGAATTCTCAGGGTCGCACCGGACAGGCCCGCGATCGCCGTCAGCGTGAACAGCTCGGCCTGGGTGAAACCATAGTCCAGATTGATCATCTGGACCGTGATGATGCCCCAGTAGAGCCAGACAGCGAAGCCACACAGCAAGGCCGGGATCGAAATCCACAAATTGCGAGCGGCGATGACCTTGCCGGTTGCTTCCCATTGCACGGGATCTTCCGGGTTCCAGTTCTTCAGGTCCTTGCCCATAAGGGGCTCCTTGATTGGTCTTGTGGTTGGTACCGGACTTCACCGCCTGTATTCCCGGGGAGAGAAATGGACGCGGTGAAGTCCGGTCCCGTCTCAGCGCTGGGCCGAGGCGGGAATGGGGGATGATGGCAAGTCGGACAGGGAGGTCTCCCCGGCCAGCGCCGGGAATTTGCGATGCTCCTGCCGGCGAATGGCGACATGCATCCAGACCAGCGAGACAGCGACGAGCACGAACATCAGCATGAAGCAGCTGGTCCAGATCCCGGTCAGGTCATTGACGATGCCGAAGGAAATCGGGAGGACGAAACCGCCCAGTCCACCGATCATGCCGACCAGACCACCGACGCCACCAACATGGTGGGGGTAGTAGACCGGGATGTGCTTGTAGACGGCGGCCTTTCCGAGCGACATGACGAAGCCGAGGGCGATCGTGAGGACCGCGAATACCGGCACGCTGGTCGCGAGGCTGAATTCAATCGGCCCCTGGATCCCGTCAACGATGTAGTGGGTCGCCGGATAACTCAGGATAAAGAGGCAGATGAGCGAGACGATGAAGGTGAGATACATCACCGCGCGGGCACCGTATTTGTCGGACATCCAGCCGCCGAGTGCCCGGAAGACCGAGCCAGGCAGCGAGTAGGCCGCAGCCAGCATGCCGGCGGTCTGCAACTCCAGCCCGTAGGCACCCACATAATAGCGGGGCAGCCAGGAAGCGAGCGCGACGAAAGCGCCGAAGACGAAGAAATAATAAGTAGCGAAACGCCAGACCCGCGGGTCGCGCAGGGGCTCCAGCTGCATCAGGGCCGAAACCGGCTTCGCACCGGTCTTGCGCCGCTCCACCAGGGCCGGGTCATCCTTCGCAAAAATCCAGAACAGGATTGCGAGGACCGTGAGCACGGCCGCGTAGATCAATGCGGTCTGTTGCCAGCCGAACGCGACCACCAGAAAGGGGGCGCCAAAATTGGTGACCGCCGCGCCAACATTGCCGGCGCCGAAAATGCCCAGCGCCGTGCCCTGGTTCTTCGCCTCATACCAGCGAGAGACATAGGCGACACCAATGATGAATGAGCCACCGGCCAGGCCGACACCGAGCGCTGCGAGGAGAAAGAGCGGATAGGTATTGGCTTGCGACAACAGCACGGTCGCGAAGGCTGTGGTCAGCATCTGGATCGGGAAGATCAGCCGGCCACCATATTGCTCGGTCAGAATGCCGAGAAAGACCCGGCTGATCGAACCGGTCAGCACTGGCGTGGCGACCAGCAGGCCAAATTCGGTCTCGGACAGGCCAAGCTCCTGCTTGATGCTGATGCCGATAATGGAGAAAATCGTCCAGACCGCGAAACAGGCGGTAAAGGCGATCGTGGTCATGCCCAATGCCTGATTTTGCTGGCCGCGCGTTACGCCTTCAAGCGAATTCATGTCTCAGTCCCCGTCTCACACAACCCGTGTGGTTGCACTGCAGGACTGTCAATAAAGGGGCCAGGACCTCGCCACAACCGGACAGCGCGACGCGCGTCACAACGCCGCAACTAATTGAAATAAAATAGCAAAATTACTCACCCAACCAAACATTCATTGACTGACGACTTACCGGAATCGGACACCCCAGTTGATGTTTGTCAAAGAAACATTATAGGATTTGCGGGCATAGCTCCGGAGCCTCCATGAGACCACAAGATTGCGAATCAGTGCGGGCACTATCCCTGTTCCAGGACATGGATGCTGCGGTCTTCGAACGCCTGATCAGCGCCGCCTATCTGCAGCGCTTTCCCGCACAGATCGAATTGATCACGGAGGGCGAGTCGGCCGATTTCCTCTATATTGTCGTTGCGGGCTGCGTTGAACTTTTCTCAACCGCCAATGGCCGCGAGACGACCATGGCCCTGGTGCGCCCGGTCTCGACTTTCATTCTGGCTGCCACCATCAAGGACGCGCCCTACCTCATGTCGGGCCGGACGCTTGAGGCCAGCCAGATATTGCTGGTGCCATCGGACGACGTCCGCCGGGCGTTCGCAGAGGATGACAAGTTCGCGCGCGCCATCGTCACCGAGCTGGCGAGCTGCTACCGCGCTGTCGTCAAGTCGATGAAGAATCTCAAGCTTCGCACCTCGGTCGAGCGCGTCGCCAACTACCTCCTGCGCATGCAATCGCGCGCCGGCGGCACCCATGTCATGGAATTGCAGATCGGCAAACGTCATCTGGCCTCCATGCTCGGCATGACACCTGAAAATCTGTCCCGGGCGTTCGGGGCCTTGCAGGCGCATGGTGTGACGGTTGATGGCCGCCAGATCACGATTGAAGACACGGAACGCCTCATCCGCTACGCCAAACCATCCCCGCTGATTGATGATCCAAGCTGTTGATATGGGACGGATCGCCGGATTGATCCTCGCCGGCGGCCAGTCGAGTCGGATGGGCCGGGACAAGGCCCTGCTCACATGGCAGGGCGAAACCCTTCTGTCTCGCGCACGCACCCTGCTGCGCAATGCCGGGGTCGATATGATCTTTGTCGGCGGCCGCCCGGATCAGCCCGACGGCCTGCCCGACAGCGAGCCCCATGCCGGGCCGGCACGCGCCATTCTCGATGCGGCCGGCCTGTTGCGAGACCGGTGCGATCAGATGCTGGTCATCCCGGTCGACATGCCACTCCTGGGCCCGGACCAGCTCAGCCCGCTGCTCGGAGGTCATCCGGGCCGGGCGCACTGCTGGCAGGGCCACCCCTTGCCGGCGTTAATCCCTGTCGCGGCCTGCGATGGCCTGGCGAACGATGCCATTTATTCCATCAAGCGCTTGCTCACCACGCTCGACGCAAACCCCCTTGCCGTCGCGCCCATACTCGCTGGCCAGCCCGACCCGTTCAGCAATATCAACACACCGGAGGCCCTCGCCAGCCTGGACGCGATCAGCCGCTGACCGGGCTGGTCGGCTTCGATCCGAACAACATCGGCGCATAGCCGATACAGAACAGCAGGAAGGCCCCGCTCCACAGCGTCGCACCGGCGGCCAGCAGGAGCGTGTCATTTGCGTGCAATGCGGCACATACGCGAATAATCGCCCCGAGATGGGCGAGGATATAGATCAGCGTCGTCACCGTGTCGGCCTTCCGGGCGCGTCCGGTATGGCCCAGGCTCGCACGGGTCATCACTGCCAGCGTCATGGTGCCGATCAGGCCGGCCGCCATGGCATGCAGACCGGCGGAAGCCGTAATGGCTGCGGGCCAGGCAATCGCCGCCCCGATCAGGACAACCGAAATCCCGAGCCAGGCATATCCGGCATGCAGCGACCAGACGAGCGGTTCGGCCAGGGTGGCCTGCCCTTTCCACCGGGCCAGCCGCACCAGCTGCGTCAACCCGGCGAACACCAGCAAACCGCCCGTCAACAGATGGGCCGGCGCGATAACCCATCCCAGCAGCGCGAGAGCCAGCACGCCAATGGAGGCTTTGTCATAGGCCTTCATCGGGCCAGGCATCGTGGCCGTGTGGGGGCTGGTGACCGATGCGAGCCAGTTACGGGTAAAGCTCGGAACGATGCGGCCACCGATCAGGGCGATCAACAAGGCCGCGACCGCAAATGTCCCGCGAATGGCGGCGAGATAGTATTCGGGGGCGTGAAACAGAAGGTGAGACAGCGCGAACAGGGTGAGCAGTGCAACGACGGGCAGATTGCGCCAGTTCTTTCCGGCCATGACCTCCCGGAAGGCGACCGCCGCGAGAACGAAGAGGAAGGCGATATCCACCAAGGCGGCGATCATCCCGTCAACGGCCAACACCGCAATTCGCCCGGCGACCCACAACCCGAAGAGCGCCGCAAGCCCATTGCCGGCAACAGGTGCGCGGCCGGTCCAGTTCGGGATCGCCGTCAGAGAGAAGCCGCAGATAATCGCGGCAAGATAGCCATAGAGCATTTCATGGGCGTGCCCCGTCAGCCCCAGCGATGCGAAGGGGCCTGATCCGCCGCCAGAAAATTCCCAGACCCAGATGGGAACCAGGGCTGCAGCCCAGAACGCCCCGGCCAGGAAGAAGGGGCGGAAAGCGTTTTGCAGCAAGGGCGGGGCGGCGCGCCGTTGCGCGCCCCGGTCGGCGGTTCGTTCCATTATCGTGTCTCTGATCCAGGTGAACTTGATATTTCTCAAGCCTAGCCAAAACCACCACAATGCCGATGAGACGCATTGTCACGGAGCGCGCATCTTTGGACGGGAGTTCGCCGCGTCAGGATTCCCTCGCTGACCTGAGTTTCAGACCCTTGGATCGGAACCGGATTCACCCGCCCCGGTCCGGCGGACATCACCGACATCGAGAATTGGCGCCGCATCCACGTCTTCCGCGCTCATCAATTCCGCAAGCCGCTGGAGCGAAGCGATCAACATTTGCTGCTCCCAGTCGGCGAGCTCACCAAATGATTTCAGGAAACCGGATTGAAGGGCGGGCGGTGCATCGGCCAGGCTTTGCCGACCGGCATCACATATCTCGATATGGACACTTCGACGGTCCGTCTGGCTACGCTTCCGGGAGATGAGGCCCCGTTGCTCAAGCCGGTCGAGGATCACCGTCACGGTCGGCTGGCTGAGCGAAACCTCCCGTGCGATGACGCCGGGCGTCACCGAACCCTTCTGGGAGAGCGTCTGCAACACAATCCGTTGTGACGATGTCAGCCCGCTGGCTTTCATCAGTTTTTTCGAATGAAGGTCAACGGCCCGGACGATCCGGCGTACGGCGATCAGCACATCATCCTGCCTGCTCATCCGGTGTCTCCATCAACCGCCGCCAGCCCCTAAACCTAACCGCCTTTTCCCCGGTCGCAACTCGTCATTCTGGTCTTTAGAGAACGAATTTTCCAAGCCCTTCAACTAGCAAAGAGGCACCCGAAATCATCACCAGAATTCGTCTCAAAAATGCAACGCGAACCATATCTTACCGGAATGTAACGCCTATCTTCGCTTCGGGGGGCCACCAAGTGACGAACGGCCACTTCGGAAGGTCGTTAGACGTCTATATACATATGGCTATTTCGGGACGGATCGCCTAAACAGCTCAAATCAGAAAAATCATGAGGTAACTGAGAGCCATGCTCAAAAAGCGCGCGCTTACGACGACCATTTTGTCATCCGCCCTGCTTGCGGCCGTTGCGACCGGCATTGCTGCGGCGCAAGTGGAAACCATCACGGTGACCGCGACAAAACGGGAAGCCAGCACCCAGTCGATCCCGATCGCAGTCAACGCGATGGGAGAAAGCACGCTCGAAGAACTTCGCGTCAATGTTTTCACCGACTATCTCATGCAGCTTCCAGGCGTGACCGCCGGTGGCTCCGGCCCCGGCCAGAACACGATTTACATTCGCGGCCTTGCTTCGACGACGCCAAACCTCACCACAGCCGGCGTGGCCGGTCTGGCTCCGAATGTGGCCTTCTATCTCGATGAACAGCCTCTGGGTCAGCCCGGGCGCAATCTCGATGTCTACGCAGCCGACATCAATCGCGTCGAGGTCCTGCCGGGACCACAGGGCACGCTTTACGGTGCCAGCTCGCAGGCCGGCACCGTCCGGATGATCACCAATGCCCCTGTCATCGGTGAGTTTGAGGCATCTGCCAGCTTCGGCATGTCATTCACCGAAGGCGGTGAGATGAGCAATAATGTCGAAGCCGTCATCAACCTGCCGGTCTCCGAGAACTTTGCCTTGCGCGGCGTGGTCTATTACGACAACCAGGGTGGATATATCGACAATGTCGCCGGGACTCGCTCGGCGATTGAAAGTGCCCGCTTCCGTTCCGCCGGAACCATGCGCGCGAACGGTGTTCCAGTGAGCGCCAACCGCGCCGGTTTCCAGGCCGGAGCCGATTACACGACGAACGTCACCTATATCGACGCGGATAACGCCGCACTGGTCGAAGACGACTTCAATGACACCACCTATCAGGGTTTCCGTGTCAGCGGCTTGTGGGACATCAACTCCGATTTCAGTCTTCAGGTAACTCACACCCGGCAAGAGCTGGATAGTGATGGCGTCTTCTTCTCTGACCCGGAGCTCGGCGATCTGGAAATCCAGCGCTACGAAGCCGATGAAATGGAAGACTCCTTCCACAACACGGCCTGGACGCTGGAAGGCCGCCTCGGCATGCTCGATGCGGTTTATACGGGCGCCTATACCGACCGCCAGACCAACCAGCGGGTCGATTATTCCGACTATCTCTTCGTCGGCCAGTACCTGCCCTATTATATCTGTGACGGTTCGGTCTCCTATCCCGGCGCCGGCGGGCCATCGGGCACGTGTCAGGCACCGAATCTGTTTGTGGATTCATCAACGGACACTACGGTCTTCACGCAAGAACTGCGCTTCAACACCCCGGAAGATCGCCGGTTCCGCGCAACATTCGGCGGCTTCTACAGCGAGCTGGAACTGGCGGAGCGCAATGACTTCACCTATCCTGGCTCGGTCAATGCGGTGCTGTTCGGCCAAACCGGCTTCTCACCGAATTATCCCTTCACAACCGGATATATTTCCGATCCGGGCCCATTCCCGGCGGGCGTCATTTTCCGCAATGATGTTCTGAGAACCGATGTTCAATCGGGCGTGTTCGGTGAAGCCAGCTTCGATCTGAACGATCAGTTCTCGATCACCGTGGGAACGCGCTATTACGATATCGAAGTCGATCTCGAGGGCAGCGCCAACTCCTCCTTCTGTAACGGCTTCCAACCGGACGCCAATGCATTCGGAACCGATATTTCCGATCTGTATAATGGCGATGGCGCCGTGACCTTCCACGGCTCCTGCAACACGGCGGATCACATCACCTATACCGATCCGAATGCTGCCGGCATTCCGGCATCGGTGGCTGCGGCCCTCGCCGCTCCCGATGCAGCGCGCACGGATGGCTTCATCTTCAAGGCGACCGGTCAATGGACGCCGCGCGATGGCATGCTGTTTTACGCCACCTATTCCGAGGGCTTCCGCCCCGGTCTGCTCAATCGTCCAGGCGGCGCAGCCGGCCCGGGCGGATATACCGTTCCCTTTGCGCTCGAGAGCGACGAGGTGACCAATTATGAGTTCGGCTGGAAGCTCGACCTGGCGGACAACCAGCTGCGCTTCAACGGCAATGTCTTCTTCGTCGATGTCGAGAAGCTGCAAACCACGATTTTCGATCCGTCCATCGTCAATCTCTTCTTCTCGGACAATGCGGCGAATGCCGAGATCCGGGGTTTTGAAGGCGATGTGACCTGGGCGCCGAGGGATATTCCGGGCCTCACGGTCACCGGGGCCTTCTCGATGCTCGACACCGAGATCACGGAAGTCCTGACCCCCACCGATGACGTGCTTGTCGGCTCGGAACTGGCCTTTGCTCCGGGTTTTCAGGGTAATATCCGGGCTCGTTACGAATGGGAGCTGGACAATGGTCTGACGGCACACGTCATGCCACAGCTGATCTATTCCGGTGACTCCGTCAGTGACGTCATCGAGATCAACAAGATTGAGCTCGATGCCTACACCATGGCCAGCTTCTCAACCGGCCTGACCAGTGATGGCTGGAGCATCGAAGCCTTCGTCAACAATCTGACCGACGAACGCGCCCAGTTGAGCAACAACTTTGTCTATGACCGGGAGCGGGTCACCGTCGCCCGTCCGCGGACATGGGGCATGCGGGTGCGGGTCCAGTACTGACCCCGCCCTTGGCTGAGCTTAGCTAATACCTAGACTGGGCGTCCTGTGTTCTTGCGGGACGCCCAGTTTTATCCACGGATACCAATTTGCCCGACGAAACTGAAACCCAGTCCGATCTGCTGCAGGCCGTGCAGGCCCGCATGTATGCGGGCGAGTTTCGCGACGCTGTCACCCTGCTGGATGAGGCGATCAACTCCGACCCGGTTTCCGTCGAGGCGCGCTATATGCGCGCGGTCTGCCATCGCTATCTGAAAGACGCTCCTGCCGCCGCTGCCGATCTTGCGGCGCTCAAGCAAATGGCGCCGGATTTTGGCCGCGCCTATCAGGAAGAGGGACACCTGCATCGCGATAGCGGCAATTCCAAACGCGCGCTGCTGGCCTACCAACGGGCCTGCCAGTTCAATCCCGCCCTGCTGGCCAGCTGGAAAGCCCAGGCGGCCGCATTGCGATCACTCGGCCGCGCCGCAGAAGCCGATCAGGTTGAGGCCCAGGCCCGGCGACTCGAGAGTTTGCCCAAGGACCTCGTTTCCGTCACCCACCTTCTTTACGAAGGCAAACTGCTGAAAGCCGAGCAACTCTGCCGCGCCTACATGCAAAAGCACCCACACAACATTGAAGGCATGCGCCTGCTGGCAGAAATCGGGAAACGGTTCGGCGTGCTCGAAGACGCCGACTTCCTGCTCGAGACCGCGCTTGAACTCGACCCGGACAATATCCAGCTCCGGCTGGACTTCATCGATGTGCTGCGCAAACGACAGAAGTTCGAGGCCGCCCTGGCGCAGGCCAAGGCGCTGCATGAACGCGAACCGGACAATCCGCTATTCCAGTCCCATCTGGCGATTGAATCGATGCAGACGGGTGATTTCGACAAGGCGCTGGCGCTGTTCGAAACAATCCTTCAAGCCTTGCCGGAAGACCCCGCTACGCTCACCTCGCGCGGCCATGCCCTGAAGACGCTGGGCCAGCAGGATGAGGCAATCGCCTCCTACCAGTCGGCGGCGCGGATCAAGCCTGACCAGGGCGATGCCTGGTATGCGCTCGCCAATCTCAAGACCTACCGTTTTTCCGATGATGAACTGGCCAGATTACGGTCGCAGGAAACCAGTCCTGATCTGGGGTTTCAGGACCGGATCTATCTGTGTTTTGCCCTTGGAAAGGCGCTCGAGGACCGCAAGGATTACGCTGCGGCATTCGAGTATTATGAGCGCGGCAATGACCTCAAGCGCGCCCAGACCCGCTATAAATCAGATCAGATGGAAGAAGAGCTGGAGGCCCAGGCCAGCATCTGCACATCGGAAATGTTCGAGAAACAGGCCGGCAACGGGTGCCCGGCGCCAGACCCGATCTTCATTGTCGGATTGCCGCGGGCCGGCTCGACCCTGATCGAACAAATCCTTGCCTCGCACAGCCAGGTCGATGGCACGCTGGAACTGCCCAATATTCTAGCCCTTTCGCACAGGTTGCGCGGCCGCAAGCGGGTCAGTGACCGGACTCTCTATCCGCGTGTCCTGAATGATCTCGAGGCCGACAAGCTGCGCGCGCTTGGTGAGGATTATATCGAGAATACGCGCATCCATCGCCAGGGTGCCCCGTTCTTCACCGACAAGATGCCGAATAATTTCCGGCATATCGGCCTGATCAAGCTGATCCTGCCGAATGCGAAAATCATCGATGCACGCCGCGGGGCCATGGCGTGCTGTTTCTCCGGCTTCAAGCAATTATTCGCCGAAGGCCAGGAGTTCACCTACGGGCTCGAGGAAGTCGGCCGTTACTACAAGGCCTATGTCCGCTTGATGGACCATTGGGACGCGGTCCTGCCTGGCCAGATCCTGCGCGTGCATCACGAAGATGTCGTCGACGATGTCGAAGCCCAGGTCCGGCGGATACTGGATTTCTGCGGCCTGCCCTTCGAGCAGGCCTGCCTTGATTTCCACCATACCAAACGTGCGGTGCGTACGGCCTCTTCCGAGCAGGTCCGCCAGCCGATCTACAAGCAAGGCGTCGCCCAATGGCGCCGTTTTGAACCCTGGCTGGAGCCGTTGAAAACGGCTCTGGGAAATGAACTCGCCGAAGTCTGAGGAGACAGGATGCCCCGGAGATTTTACAGAACGTCGCACAAGACCGGCGAAGATAATGTCGAAGTCCTGGGCCTGGATGTTCACAATCCGGTGTTTTTCATCGCGGCCGTGCTCGTCGTCACCTTCATCGGCCTGACGCTGGCGTTTCCGCAGTCGGCATCGGACGTCCTGCTCGCATCACGCGCATGGGTGCTGGAGACATTCGACTGGCTCTTCGTGTCAACCGTGAACATTGTCTTCCTGTTCGCACTCTTCATCATGGTCTCGCCGCTCGGCCGTTTGCGCATTGGTGGCCGCGAGGCGCGCCCGGACTTCTCCACCGCGTCCTGGCTTGCGATGCTGTTCTCGGCCGGGATCGGGATCGGCCTGATGTTCTGGGGGGCCGCCGAGCCGCTGGCCTACTACACGAACTGGTTTGGCACCCCGCTCGGAGTCGAGCCTGAAACCCCGGCCGCACACGATCTGGCGCTAAGCGCGACCATGTTTCACTGGGGCCTCAATGCGTGGTCGATCTATGCGGTGATGGGGCTGGCGCTGGCCTATTTCGCCTTCTCAAAGGGCTTGCCTCTCACGGTGCGCTCGGCCTTCTACCCGCTGCTCGGCGACCGGATCTGGGGCTGGCCGGGACATATCATTGACCTGCTCGCGGTGATCGCGACCCTGTTCGGCCTGGCCACGTCCCTGGGTCTCGGTGCACAGCAGATATCCAGTGGCCTGCACTATCTTTTCGGGATCGAGGCCGGCATCGGTTTGCAGATTGCCATTATTGCCTTCATCACCCTAATCGCCACCGTTTCGGTGGTGCGCGGCCTCGATGGCGGCGTGAAGGTCTTGTCCAATATCAACATGGCAATGGCGGCACTCTTTATGCTCTTCGTCTTTGCCGTCGGCCCGACCCTGCTTATCCTGGGCGGCTTCTGGGACAATACGATCAATTATGTTCGAGACTTCATCCCGTTATCAAACTGGATCGGTCGCGACGACACGGAATGGTTCCACGGCTGGACGGTATTCTACTGGGCCTGGTGGATATCCTGGTCGCCCTTTGTCGGCATGTTCATCGCCCGCATCTCGAAGGGCCGGACAGTGCGGCAATTCCTGTTTTGTGTGATTTTCGTTCCGCTCCTCGTCACCATCGCCTGGTTTTCAACCTTCGGCGAGATCGCGCTGCTGCAGGCGGAAACCGGTATCGGCGAACTGGCCAACGGGATTGATGAAGTCTCACTCGTCTTGTTCCAGATGCTCGAAAACCTGCCCTTCGACCAGATTGCCTCGATGATGGCGGTTATCCTGGTGCTGATCTTCTTCGTGACGTCGTCAGACTCGGGCTCACTGGTGGTCGACAGCATTACCGCCGGCGGCAAACTCCACGCCCCGGTTCCCCAGCGTATCTTCTGGGCCTGTATCGAGGGGCTGATCGCCATTGTCCTGCTCTATGGCGGCGGAGCACAGGCCCTCACGGCGTTGCAAGCCGGCACGATCGCCGTTGGCCTGCCCTTTACGATCGTCCTGCTGGTCTGCTGCGTCAGTCTCTGGAAAGGCCTGTCCGCGGACTCGCGTGCCCTGCGCAAGCAAGAGCGCGAGGAAGTCGCCGCGAAGCCCGGCTAGGCGGCACCCTTGCCCACCGGATCAGCTGACGCCAGGAACTCCACGCTGTGAGCGACTGGAGGCAAGGCGGGTGGGTAAAAGGCCCCGCCTGCGCTCGCGGAGTCGACGCTGGACCGGCCACGATGGAGCATTCGGCTATCGTCCCACGGACGTGCGCACACAGGCGCACACAGGAAAACGGGCGGACCGGCAGGCCCGCCCGTTCTCTCTGTTCCAGCTTCGCCGAGCGACGCGGCGCTAGAAGCTGGAGCGCAGCTCCACGCGGACCGTATTGGCCGAGAAATCACCATCGCCCAGACCCGAGAAGGTCGATTCGATGCTAAGGCTGGCTCCCGGCATCAGCTGGCCGCGCAGACCAAGCCGGGCATCGGCGCGAACTCCGCCTGTGCCAACCAGACCACCGTCCTCATCCATCAATCGCGCGGCGTCATAATCCCACACACCGGTGAGCTCCACGCTCGGCTCCCACCAACCGCCCGAAGGCGTGTTGAAACGGTAGGATATCTGCGGACCGGCCTGGAAACGGCCGATGGCGATGGTCTGTTCCGGGATATCGATGCCGAGACTGTCGGTATAGGCCGCCTGGCTCTCTTCGAAATGCGCCACACCAGCGGTCGGACGGACCCGCCAGTTACCCGAGCGCCACTCGCCGGTGAGGTTCATCCGGACCAGCGAACGCGTAGTCGTGAATTCATCCTCATAGAGACCGAGCGGATCGACCGTGTTGTCGGATTCGCCATACATTGCAGTCGCGTCGAACCAGAGGCCGTCACCGATCTCGCGGACCAGATAGGGTCCGGCGAGCCAGCCGCTGCCTTCAATCCGGGCGCCACGAATGGCCCCTGCCCGTTCGGCGATATCGTCGGCTGTGTCGTCCATCCAGTCGTGCTGGAACATGACACCGATAATCGTCTGCTCGCCGAGCATCCAGTCAGCCCCGAGCTGCACCAGGCCGAAGGCGCTATCGGCAGCGTCGCCGGCCCGGTCATCGGAGATCGACGAGTAATTCGCCGAGAACCAGATATCGATGCCGTTATCGGCTTCGTCGATACGAGCCTCCTCACCCTCCATCTGCGGTGCCGCATCGCGGGCGGCGTGGCGCATGCCGGACAGGCTGGCGACCATCGACACATTGCGCGTTCCGCCATTGATGTCAGCGGCAAACTGGCCGGGCGAGCGCGTATCGCGATCCTGGACGCGCCGGGTCAGATCCGGTGCGGCCTGGAGAATGCGATCGCCGCGCCGGACCATGAAGTTGCGGATGGCGCGTTGGGTCGCCAGCTGGACCTCTGCCTCATCACGGGTGTTGGCGAAGGTGCAGACAATGACCTCATTGGCGTCCAGATCGATGTCGACCCGGCCCGCAGCGGGATCGATGACGCTGCCGCCATCTGTGTCACCAACGCAGCTGATGGTATCGAGACGCCAGCCGGCGGGTACTGATTGCATCACGTCATAGGTGCCCAGCAGTTTGCGCACCGGTGGGCTGGCGGCGTAGCCGGCCTGGGTGGTCAGGCTGAGAGCGTCCAGATCGGTGTCGCTTGAGGTGAAGACGAAGGTCTCGTCACGCTGGAGACCGCCCGGCGTGGTCGAAACCAGCTGGATCGTGCCACGGCGTTCCGCGATCGAGACGGTGAGCGGGATGGCGACGACGATGGTGTCACCGCTGGCGCGCGTCTCGGCATTGGGCCCCTTGGCCGCGGCACCGCCGCCGCTGAGATTGATGACGGTTACCGTGCCGGTATAGGTGCCGGCCGGCAGGTCATTGGCCAGTTCATTGACCGTGATGGTCAGCTCCACCTCGCCGAAGGCCGGGATCGTGCCGGTCAGCGGATCGACATCAAGCCAGTCCACATCGGCCTCGGTCCGGAACTGAACCGGCTGGCTGCCGGGATTGGTCACCGCGGCTGTGGCAGTGACGTCCGTCGGATCCTCGACATCGCTGCCCAGAACCACTTCGACTTCAATCGGCTGCGCCACGGCGTCGATCGAGGCGTACGCTGCCACATTGCCGTTGCCGGCGGCATCTTCCGCGAGTTCGGCATCGACCGTGATCTCGATCATGCCGATCGTCTGTGGTGTGACCAGCACGGTGTATTCCAGCGCACTGACCGCCACGAATTCGGACAGATCGGCATTGGAGGCTGTGATGTCATCGACCTCGAAGCCGGTGACATCCTCGGAGAAGGTGAAGCTCGCGGTGAAGGGTCCCTCTGTCTCCTCACCGGGCAAGGTAATCGCCAGGGTTGGCGGGATATTGTCGGTGATGATGGAGAATTGCTCCGCGGCCAGATTGGCATTGCCCGCCGCATCAATGACTGTCTCCGCGGGCAGATCCACCGTGACGGGGCTGCCGGCCGTGGGCGTCACCGTGAGTTCATAGGCCGCGCCGCTGCCACTCAGATCGGAGAGTTCGGCATTGGCGACGACGAAGTCTTCGAGCGCCAGATCCGTTACCTCTTCAGAGAAGGTTACCGTCAGCGTGAAGGCTCCGATCGCCGGCTCGGCGGCATCGCTGCTCAGCACCACGGTCGGCGCAGTGCCATCGGTGCTGATGGTGAACTGCGTCGCGGCTGTGTTGTCATTGCCCGCCGCATCCTGGGCGGCACCGGCGGCAAGGTCGACGGTGACATCACCGTCGGCGGCCGGCGTGACCGTGACCGCGTATTCCGCGCCGGAACCGGTCAGCTCGGACGCGGCACCATTTCCGACGACGAGATCCTCGAGGGCCAGGCCGGTCACAGCTTCAGAGAAAGTCACGGTCAGCGCGAAGGCACCCGAGACCGGGTCTGCGGACTCGGTCGAAAGCACCACTGTCGGCGCGGTCACATCGGCCGCGATGACAAATTGGGCCGCGGCCAGGCTTGAATTGCCGCTCGGGTCCTGCGCGGCGCCTGCCGCGAGATCCACTGTGACATCGCCGTCGGCCGACGGTGTGATCGTGACCGTATATTCAGCCTGGCTCGGTTCGACGCCGGCGTGCACCGTTCCGTCACGGGGCGCGTTCTCCTCAGGCAGAGCCGTGCCGGAGAAATCCGAGGCGGTGCCATTGCTGACGACGATGTCCTGTAGAGCCAGGCGGCTCACGGACTCAGAGAAGACAATGTCGAGCGTGAATGCGCCGGCAACCGGTCCGGTTTCTGCCGAGGACAGAACCACCGTCGGCGCGATCACGTCATTGACGAGCGTGTATGTCGTCTCATTGGCGCCGGTCGGCGTCAGACTGGCCAAGGATTGCCCGCTATAGTCGGCAATATCATTTCCGGCCAGAAGTGACAGCGTCACCACACCGTTCAGGGACGGCAAATCACCGCCATAGGCCACCACTCGGTAGGCCTCGGGGCCCGTCTCCGCCGCGACGGCTCTCGCAGGTCCGGCGAATCCACCAGAGCCGTAAGGCCTGACGTAGAAGCTTGCCGTCGTGCCATCGAGCGCGAAATCCGATTCTTCCAGGTTGATGACGGGTTCCGAGAACGTGACGATCCATGCGAGAGTGTCGGAATCGGTTATTTCGGTGGGCCCGGCGCGTTCGATCGAAACGAGCTCTGGCACCGAGAGATCATGGGCCACGCTCAAGGTTTCATCCCCGGCCAGACTGTCATTCCCCGCAATATCGGTCATCACGCCCGCGGCGATGGCGATCGTCACCTCGCCCTCGGCCAGCGGCGAGATGGTGAAGGAGAAGGAGTCGCCGTCCTGGGCCAGAATGGCCGCCGTGGCATTGGTGAGGGTCAGATCGGCCGCCGTGAAGCCGGTGACCACCTCGTCGAATGTGACGTTCACCACAAAATCGCCGCTCGAATAGCCACTCGAGTCGTCCAGCGACAGCTGCGGCGTCGGGCCGAGATTGTCGACCGTGACGATGCGCTCATCCGTCCCGCCGCTCGGAGCGAGCGTTTCGAGCCAAAACCCACCGGCATCCGTGGCGTCAGAATCATAGCCCAGTTCGAGTTCGACCGGTCCATTGAGCGAGGCGAGATCTCCACCGGCCGCTTCCACGACATAGACCGTGGGCTGTGACTGCGTCACAGAAGTGATGGTCGCCGTGGTCCCGGCCACACGAAAATCGTCTTCGGAGACATTGTCGAGCTGTTCCGAAAAGCTGACGGCCCATGTCAAGGTATCGGAATTGGTCGGAGAGCCACCAGTGGTGACAAATTCGACAGACGTCACGCTGGGCGGCGTAAAGTCATACAGGTAGGAGGCCTGCTCCGGCGCCGCATGGCCATTGCCCGCGATATCGGTCGCCGCGCCCGCGGCGAGATCAACCGTCACCAGTCCGTCGCCTGCTGGCGTAATCGTGGCGACATACCCGTTCCCGAAGGTCCTGAGGTCTGAGGCCGTGCCATTTCCGACTATGAATTCATCCAGCTCAAGCCCGGTCAATCGCTCGCTGGACAACATAATGAGCGTAAGCTGACCCGTCTCCTCAACCTCATCCGTGTCGATGATGAACTCCACGACGGGCGCTGTGCGATCAAGCGTATAGGCAGTTTCCTTGGTGCCGGTGGCAACATAGCTCCCCAGGTTGTTGCCATACTCGTCGGGATAGGGGCCACCCTCAATACTGATATAGAGGCCGCCCTCATACGTCAGCAGATCGCCGCCGGATGCCGTGACATAGAAGCCGACCGAATAACGCTCCACCTCGATCGTCCCCACGTTCACATTCCGCACCCTGAAGGCTTCAGGTGGAAGACTGTAGCCAGACGAAATGCTCGAGAACTGGAAGTCCCACGTCAATTCCGTTGCGTTTGTCAGCTCCGATGTCGAAGTCACTCGGCGAATATGGGCCAGAACCGGCGCGGTATTCGAAACATCGAAATAGTTTTCATTGGCCCCTGACGGGGTCACATCGACCAAGGCGCGGCCGTCGGTGTCTTCGATATCCTGTGAAGCAGAGACGCCGAGGGACACGATCCCCTCCAGCCCGGCGAGGTCGCCGCCGCCTATCCGGACTTGCCAGGCATTTCCGCCGGCCGACTGTGCGGTGAGAACCGTGGCAGTGCTGCCGGTCACGCTGAAATCAGTCTCATCCACTCCGGTCACAGGCTTGGAAAACGCAACAAGCCACCAGAGGTAATCCTCGTTTGTCGTCTCGCTCAAAGGGTCGGCGCGTTCGATCGAGAGTATGGTTGGCGGGCTCAAATCGGCCGCGATCGAAAATTGCGGCGCGGCCGGATTCGGGTTGCTGGCATCATCATACAGGCTGCCAGCGGGAAGATCGACCGTTACGGTGCCGGTGGCGGACGGCCGGAGGGTGAAGGAGGCGGTGTACGCCCCCCCAAAGGAAAAACTCTCTACCACGGCATTACCCACCACGAGATCGGATTGGGTGAACGCGACAATAATGTCGGACCATCCGGCCTGCGGCGTACAGGTCATGGTCACGGTAAATACATCGGTCACCGGCGCAGCCGCCGTCGTGGCAAAGGCGCACTCCGGCACGGTATTGTCGATCGTGATGGGCGATTCAGACACGGCAGCCAGGTCGGTCAGCGCAACCCCGGTCAGACTCTCGATATCCTGACCTGCCTTGAGTCGGACCCAGACCTCCCCGTTCATATCCGCCAAGTCGCCACCGGAGACTTCAGCCCAATAATACGAGGCGCTGACGGCGGTCCAGCCAGTGATGGTAGCGGTCGAACCGATCACCTCGAAGTCGGACGGATCGACATTGCGCACATTCGCATTGAATTGGAGCGAGGCGGTGAACGAATCGGCATTGGTGTAGGTCGGCCCCCCCGTGGACAAGAGGCGCGGCGCGGGATCGCTTGCCTCGGCGCCGGGCGTCAGGCCTGCGCCCGCAACGAGGGCAGCGGCGAGCATGGCCGTCACCAGCCCCGCCGTTTTCGCACCAGTGCCGCGACACATGCGGACGAGCCTGCCAAATGCAGCCGAACCAAAACCGATCATCTTGCCACTCCCTCTAATCCCGGCGCGCGACGGACGGCGACTCCCCCCCGAAGCCGCCACCCGCCTGTCGCAATGCCCTGCGGGCTTCGCGCGCACCCCCAACCCGGCTCCACGCCCAATTTGGGGTTGAGCGTAAATAAGGGTTGGATTTCAACTTGATTGGGCGATGTATTGGCACCAGCATCAATCACCCATATGGGTGGTTCTCACCGCTTTCCTGAAAAAACCTGTCCCCCAGAGATTTGCCCATGTCCGAGCTTGATCCTGCGTCTGAAACGGCAGCCGAGACCGCAAACAGGGTGAGCATTGTGACCCGCGCGAGCTATGGCGCCGGCGATCTGGGCTTCGTGCTGGTCTGGCAGGGGGCGGCGCTTTTCCTGCTCTATTTCTATACCGACATCCTGCACCTGGCGCCGTGGGTCGCGGGCGCGATCTATCTGGCAGGGATGGTCTGGGATGCCGTCTCCGACCCGCTGATCGCCACCTGGGCCGAGCGCCACGCCGCCCGCACCGGTCGCTATGGCCGCATCATCGGCTGGGCCGCCCTGCCGGTCGGGCTCACCTATGCTGCGATGTTTGCGATCCCGGCCGGCGGCGCGGCGGTTACCGCGATCGGGGCCCTGGTCAGCCATCTGGCCTTCCGCACCGCCTTCACCTGCGCCGCCATGCCCTATAGCGCCCTGCCCGCACGCCTGACCCGCGATGGCGATGTCCGCACCGCCCTGTCGGCCGTGCGCGTGGTCGGCGCGGCCATTGGCGGGCTGGCTGTTGCAATCGCGACGCCGCTGATCGTGCAGATGGCGGCCGAATCCGGCGAAGGTGCCGGCTATCGCCTCGCCGCCATCGCCACCGGAGCGCTCGCCGCCGCCGTGTTGCTGCTCTCCAGCCTCGGCATTCGCGAAACCCCGACCGCCTCACCACCGCCGCCGGCAACAGGATATCTGGGCGATCTGGGGGATCTCTGGTCAGGCATGCTGCGCAATCCGCCGCTGCAGCGCCTGCTGGCCCTGATGCTGCTGGCGACAATCGGTTTCGGCCTGTTCACCCAGAATATGCTGTATTTCCTCAATCATGTACTGGCCCGGCCCGAGCTCGCCTTGCCCGTCCTGGCCACACCGGCCCTGGCGATGATCGTCACCGCCCCCCTATGGATGATGCTTTCGGCGCGAAGCTCGAAACGTTTTGCCATGCTGGCCGGCATCATCACCGCCCTGGCCGGCTATCTGCTGATCGCCATCGCGCCGACCGCCGGTCCGGCCCTGATCCTCGTCAGCGTCGGCCTGGTCGGCATAGGCAGCGCCGCCCTGCCGGTCATGTTCTGGTCGATGGTGCCCGATGTGATCGATTTCGGTGAACTCAAGACCGGGGTGCGGGTCGAGGCACGCACTTTCGGGCTGACCACCTTCGTCCAGAAATGCGCGGCCGGACTGGCGGCCCTGCTGGCCGGTGGCTTGCTCGCCTGGTCGGGTTACACAGCGGATGCCGTCCAGACCCCGGTGGCGCAATCGACGATCATCGCGATGATCTCCTGGCTGCCCGCCGGCCTGATGGCTGCGATGATCGCCATTGTCTGGGGCTATCCGCTCAGCCGCGAGCGGCATCGTGAAATTGTCGCCGATCTGGCCAGGCCCCGTACCGGGAGCTGAGCGCATCACCCGTTCGGGCGGTTGAGCGCCGCAGCACAGGCTGGCATTGTCGCAGTTTGCACGGGCGGGAGCGCTCGCCCCATCCCTCCTGGAAGGCCCCAGATGAGCGAGACAATCCAGGAGCAACCGGCCAAACTCCGCTCGATGGCGGATGAGAGCGATGGTCTCAGCCAGGTCCATCTCGGCCAGGCGCAATTGCTGCACGCCCGCACCGGCCTGTCCTGCCTGATCGTCTCGGGCGTGACGCTCTATCTCGCCGTCCTGGTCAGCCTGACCGGTGATTTGCGCTTCGCGGCGATCTGGCTGGCCTGCACCGGCGCCATGATCGGCGTGGTCTATGCCTATGCGAGACTGATGGCCCCGCACGGCATCAATGCCGGCAATTACCGGCGCTATCTGACCGGGCACACGATCATCTCCGGCCTCACCGGTCTGGTCTGGGGCGGTCTGGCCAGCGCCTATCTTGACCCGAGCTCGCTGCTCAACATGTTCATCGCCACCAATATGGTGTTCTCGATCACCGTCGGCGGCATGATGCCAAGTTCGGAATACCGGCGCACCTTCATCAGCCTCGCCTCGGCCACGCTCCTGCCTTTCGCGGGCTATTGGCTGCTGACGGTCGATGGTCCCTTGCGGCTGATCGGGATCGGACTGCTGATCTATTACGCCTTCGGCCTGCTGGTCAGCGCCCGCGCCGAAGTGCAGACAATCGCCAGTCTCGCCGCCGAGCGCACCCGGGACCTGACGCGGCAATTACAGGAGCAGAACCGCATCATCGAACGCGCCAGCGCCAGCAAGTCGCGCTTTCTTGCCGCGACCAGCCATGACATGTCGCAGCCACTCCAGGCGCAAGGCTTTTTCATCGGCGCCATGCGCCGCACCCTCGACCAGCCCACCCAGCTCGAACTGCTTGACAAAATCGAGGCCTGTTGGCGCAGCCAGCAGCAGCTCTTGCAGGCGCTCGTGGAAACGGCCCGACTGGATAGCGGCGCCATTGTCGCTCGCACGCGCGGTTTTCCGCTAGAGGAAGTCCTGCAGGATTTGCGTGCCGAGTTTACGGGCATGGCGCGCGCCAACCGGGTTGAACTCGCCATTATCCCTGCGAAGTTGGCGGTGAATAGCGATCCGCTCCTGGTCACCCGCATCCTGCGCAATCTCTTGTCCAACGCTATCAAATTCACCCCCGCTGGCGGCCAAGTGGTGCTGCGCCATGCCCTGCAGGACGGCGCGCTTTTCGTAGAGGTCTGCGATGACGGACCTGGCGTTTCGACAACCGAGCGAGACCGCATCTTCGATGAATATGTCCAGCTCGACGCGAGCCATACCGGCAATGAAGTGGGGCTCGGGCTCGGCCTGACCATCGTGCGCCAGTTGGCGCGCAAGCTTGATATCGAGCTGCGGTTCGACTCGACGCCGGGCGAGGGGACATGCGCCGGCATCGTGCTGGCCCTCGCCGCTTCGCTCCCCGACGCGCCGGGCGATCCGCAACCGCGTGGCAAGATACCCGAAAGCCCGCTGGTCGTGCTGGTCGAGGATGAGGCCAGCGTGCGCGAGAGCCTGACCATGCTCCTCACCGATTGGGGTTGCCGCGTCATCGCCGCCATGTCCGGCCGCGAAGCGCTGGAATTACTATCCTGGGCTGATGCCGAGCCTGACGTGTTGATCGTCGACAAGCGTCTCGCCGCCGGTGAGGACGGGGTGGAGACGGTCAAGGCCCTGCGTTCCGAGGTTGTGGCTGATATCCCGGCCATTCTCCTGACTGGCGACATCTATCAATTCGAGGCCATCGCCGGCATGGAGCACATCACGGTCCTGCCCAAGCCGACCGAGGCTGACCAGCTTCATGGCGTCCTGCTCGACATCCTGCGCCCATCGGCAGGCTAGATCAGCCCAAGCGCCTGCGCCTTTCTCATACAGGCCGTCCGCGTATGCGAATCCAGCGCCTGGAAGATCGAGCGCATATGGGACTTCACCGTGTTCTCGCTGATATTGAGCCGGCCGGCGATATCCTTGTTGGTCGCCCCCTGCCCCATGAGATCGAGTATTTCCAGCTGCCTCGGCCCAAGCTTGGGCAATTGCCGTTCGGACTTCGATTGCCAGACATCCGCCGCCTCGCCGGCGCGAGCCATAACGCGGGTTTGCGGCCCGTCGAAACACGTGCCGCCCGCCAGGATGACATCGACGGCAGCGATCAACTCTCCGGTGTCAGCCGATTTATGGACGAAACCCCGCGCGCCCAGCCTTCTCATCTCCGCCAGCGGCGGTTCCGCACCGATGCCGGAAAGCATCAACACCGGCGTACGCGGTTTTTGCTCGCGGACCGCGGCGAGCACGACGAGCCCGTTCATCGAACGCATCACCAGATCGAGAATGATCAGATCATAGGTTGGGGCCGCGCCGAACGTCTTCAGGAACTCGACCGGCTCGCTAAAAACCTCGACCGTATAATCCTCGCGCATGCTCGACAGCAGCGCGCTGAAGCCGTCGGCAAACATCCGGTGATCATCGACAAGCGCAATTCGAAGGCTCGCAAGCATTTTCTACCGGCTCCATCCTGCGGAGTGCCACCTGACAGGCTCCACACTGCGCTCTCCAGCACGCCCGGAACCCTATCGCATGCTCCAGGGAGACACCAACCGGAGCATCAGACGCATGCGCTGCGGTCCGTGCCGCGTTTCAGATCACAATCTGGACCGAACAGAATGCCGTATCCCCTATTCGCTGTCGCGAAACTCGATTTCGAGCCGGTCATTGAACGCCGGCAAGACCAGTACACCAGCCTCCAGGCTGGCCCCTTCGCGCAGGGGCGTGACCGGCCGCCAGGTCTCTGGAATCTGAACGGTAAGGCCCTCGATCGGCGCATCCGTCGTCATGACCAGCGCAATCGTCTGCTCCCCCAGGCTGACATCCACTTGGACCGTGTCGCGCACCGCCCACCAGTCGCCAAATGCCTGGAGAGTGCCGATCCATGAATTGGGGCCGATTGCCGTTAGCAGTCCATCGAGCATGGCCAGTTTTTCACCTGTCTCATTGGGGTGAATCAGGACGACATTGACCCCGCCATACCTGGCCAGCGACGCAGCAAGGTCGATCCCGGCCGCCAACCTGTCACCATCGAGAACGGGCTGCTCGTCCTCTAGGGAAATCGGGAATTCAAAGATCGCGGTTTCGCTGGCATAGCGACGGCCGAAATTTGCCCTGTACGGCAGATGCGTGAGCGCTGTCCCGGAGCTGATCGAGGTCGAAAAGCGGTATCCACTGGCCTCCAGCGCCTCAGGCAAGCTGTCCGGCGTCGCTAGATAGCCCGGCCTGAAGGACGTGACGGTCTCCCCCGTCAGAGCTTCGAGAAGGAACCGGCTGACGCGGAGTTCTCCAAGCACCGAAGCATGGCGCGTATCGCCGACGCCGCCAACCCGCGGCTGATACCCAGGGTATCGCTCCTCGCCACTCCCCAGCGGTAGATCGGAGAAAACATCGGTATGACTAACGGAGTGGCTGCCGATCTCCATGCCCTGGCGCTGCAATTCCCGAATGGCGGCAAAGGCGGACTGATCAAAGAAACTGCGGTCGAGATAGTCGCGAAAATACTTGGTTTGGATGAAGAAGGTGCCATGCACGCCGTGGTCCGTGAGTACATCGGCATAGGCTGCCATATTCGCCACGGAGTACTGGTAGTCGACATCAAAGGTTATGATGCTGGCCAGCGCTTGCCCGTCGGGCACTGTCGCCAGGGTCACCGCGTCGGGCGCGTCCCGGTAAATGGCACGCACCAGACGCAACCAGACATCCACTGATGGCTCATAGCCATTGGCATAATCGCGCCCGGCACCCTCGTCGCGACCCGAATTGGCGCGCAGAATGAAGAAGCCAAGGTCAAAACCCAATGCATAGGCCTGGCCACCGCCGGCATGGGACCGGGCGATGAAAGCCGCTGCGCCATCCTGGTAACGACCGAGCACGGTTTGCGCGCCAACGAAGGATTGGGTGCCGATCCAGCCCTCCGGCCGTTCCGGATTGCCCAGCCTGACAACCTGTTCGCGCGGGCCGGTGAGAAAGCCGGTGAGGACCTGACCCGACCCGAAGCTGACCTCATAGTGATCACGTCCCTCCTCCAGACGCTCGAAGCCAAACACATCCTGCAACCCGCCGCCGAGTACCTGGGTCGCGATCAGCGTGCCCCCGCCGGCCACATATTGACGCAAGCTGTCGAGCTCGACCGGCTCGAGGAGGGCGCCAGAAATAATCGGATAGGCCAGAATTGTGGAATGCTGAACGGCACGCGCAGCATCGCGGGTGATGATAAAAGGCACACCGATCGTGCGCAGCCCGTGCACCAGGCCCAGCCAGGCAGAATCCTCGTCGGTCAGGAGAATCGCTAACCGCGACGCGCTACCGGTCTCGTAGTCGCGCCAGTCCGCCAGCTCGGCTTCGATATCTGCGCTCACGGCAGCGGGTCCATTCAGCCCACGCAGGAAAGCGGGCGGGCGGCTCAGCCATATACTTGCCGCGATTATCAGGCCTATGGTCAGGATGGCCCCAATTACACCCCAACTTCGGTTCATAACGTCCCTCGATATCCTCGCGCGTCCTTTAATAGGCCCGCAAGACCTTACTTTGCAGTTTTGATGGCAGCGCACGGTGACGCCCATCCGATCCGCAATCCATTTTCGTTACGGCCACCGCTGCCAAGGACCAAGGACAGATTTCCCGCAATGCTCTCCCCCCATCCCCCAGTCGCGCTCCGTATCCTGCTCGGCCTGTGTCTCGCAGCGGTCGCACCGGCGTATGCGGAAGAGCCAATCTGGACCTCGCCACTGTCCAGCTCCCGGCCCGCTTGCGTATCGGCCATCCATGTCTATGTGCGTCCGGTCGGGGAGAATGCTGTCGAGTATCTGCGCGCCGACGCCATTCAAGACGGCTGCGTCTCGCAAACACCTCCCGGCAGCTCGGCGCCGGACCTCGATCTCACGCGCGACGCCCGACCAGTCGACCGGGATCTCCAACGTGGCGCCTGGGCCTGGCATAGCGGATCCTGGCGCCAGGACCCTGAAGCCTTTGTTCTGTCGGCGATGGCCCAGGGGATTGATCACGTCTTTATTTCGATACCGATCGTGGAGGGTCGGGTCGACGCGTCGCCCGCGCTGGAACGCCTGATCAGCATTGCCCATGCCAGCGGAATTGGCGTGTCAGCGGTCGAGGGCGACCCGGAAATGGTCACAGCCGCCGGCCTGCAGTACGCGCGCGGTCGCGCTCTCGCGATCCGGCAATACAATCTCGACCACCCAGCAACACCGCTGGACGGGCTGCAATACGATATCGAACCCTATCTTCTACCCGATTATGCGCTGGCGCCGGAGGACATGCTCGAGCGCTGGGCACAATCCGTGATTGCTTTGAGCGAGACTTATGGTGCCGATGTCGACATCGTCATACCGTTCTGGCTCCCGCTGGTCCCCGGCGGACCGGAGGCCCTGAGCAGCGTTCGCGAACGAGCCGCGCGTCTCACGGTCATGGCGTATAGGACGGCGCCGGCGTCTATCCTGTCTGCAGCTCAACCATCCCTGATCTGGGGCGAGGCGCACGAGTTGCCGGTCGTCATCGCACTTGAAACCGGGCCGCTTGAGGATGAGCACCTTCAGGTCTACCGGCCCGCACCGCAGGGCCAGCTTCAGATTTCACAATCTGGTTCCGTTCAGGAAGTACACTTGCGCGCCGAGACCGTGGCCGGCACGGTAGATGAGCCCGCCTTCCGTTACAGCCACACGGTGACCGCGCCGGCATCACGGGTCAGTTTTCGTGGTGACCTGCCGGCATTATTCCTGACGCTGGACGAGGTGGAGCCGATGCTCAATGGCTATGACAGTTATGACGGTGCCGCGATCCACGGATTGTTCCAGCAAGCAGACCCGGCGCTCATAAGGAATGAGCCCTGAGTCGCATCCAACCCGGTTAGCAGTCTTGCAGACACACGACATCTCAAAGTAAGACCTTGTGCCTGCCCCCTGACAGGATAAGACTTCCCGCAAGTCCATAATTACACGCAATGCGAGTGGTGACCCGGGAGATTGTCGCACTCCCCGGCGACAACCCGCGGTCAGCTAGACCAAGCCTGAAGCATGATCGCCCGGCCATCCATGTGGCAGGTCAAATGTTGGAGATTTCTCATTGGCCAATGGCAAGCCAGATTTATCACCGCTGCACGAGCGGTGGCAGCATGCCCTGTCGGAATTCCTCGAGCGTGCAGCTGCGACCCGGCTTGAGCTGGATCGCAATATTGCCGACCTTGCCGGCGGCAATGCCGATCAGACCCAGCTCGATGCGCTCACGCACGACACGCACCAGTTGGCCGGGTCAGGTGGCACCTTCGGGTTTCCAGAAATCAGCCGGCTGGCCAAGACAGCGGAGAGACTGCTGCTCGCCGGTCCCGAGGCGATCACGGAGTCGATCAACGCCGTACAGGTGCTGAGCCTTTATCTGGGCGAAGTCGTCGCAGGCAAGCACGCCAGCCAAACGACACCCGATTTCAGCAACGCAGCGCCCGTCGAAGCATCTGCGCCAGCCAGACATGCCCCCCGCCAACGGCGCGTCCTGATTGCCGAGGATGACGTCGTATTCGCGGCCCTGATCGGTGACATGTTCGGCGATGAGATCGATGTCCACACAGTGCATGACGGCGACGAAGTCGTCGCGGCCGTGCGCCGCCTGACCCCCGATGTTCTTCTCCTTGATGACGGACTTCCGAATCTGCGCGGACTTGATTTGATCGAAGCCTTGCATCGCGATGGCATGACACGGGATATGGGCGTGGTGATGCTGACGGCCAATGCCGCCCCGGATTCCGTCCTGCGGGCGATTCAGGCCGGCGCGGTGGATTACCTCGTCAAGCCGGTCGATCCGGTCGCGCTCGTCCGGACAATCCGCGAACGGCTGGACAATTCGCGCACCTCCGTCTTGCTGATCGATGACGACCCTCTGGTCCTGCAATTGCTCCGCGACGGATTTCGCAATTCCGGGTGTCTGGTGTCGGAGGCCGCAGACGGCGAAACCGCGCTGGAGATGGTCGCCAATGAGAAATTCGACCTGCTCGTGCTCGACCGGATGATGCCGGGCCTTGATGGCAGTGCCGTGCTCCACCGCCTCAAGAGCAATCCGCAAACCCGGAGTATTCCGGTCATTATTCTGACGGCGCGGGGCGGGGCCGATGAATCTCTTGCTTTTCTGCGACGGGGCGTGACCGACTTCATCACCAAACCGTTCAATCCGGACGAAGTTGTTCTGCGCGGGCTGCGAATTCTGGAGCGCGCCGATGCTCGTTGAGACAGTAACAGCCATCCTGCTGGCCCTGCAGGCCGTACCCGCGGAGACCGGGGATTGGCGTGCCGATGTCTGGCGGCTTTCCGATCAAGGCGACTATTCCGCCGCTCTGGCACGTGTTGGAACCTCACCGGAACCGTCCGGGTATGAGGCCCGGGTGATGCGCGTTCGTGTCCTCGCCTGGAGCCATGATTATCAGAGTGCCGAACGCGAACTCGCCGAATTGGAGCGAGCCTTTCCAGGCAATCCTGAACTGGAAGCGGTACGTGGATCCCTGGCCTATTATCAGGGCCGGAATGACGACGCTGAAACCGCATTTCGCGCCGCGCTGGCGCTGGACCCGGATCTGGCGGAGGCTCGGGACGGGCTTGCGCGGCTCGACGCCGGCACCACCGGAACCGAAATGCGGCTCCGTCTTGATATGGGAATGGGTGTCAGCAGCTTCTCACGCTCTGCCAACAGTAACTGGACCCAGGCTTTCTCGCAGCTGACCTGGATTGCGCCGCGGTTCTCTGCCGGCATTCGCACCGATACCTATGACCGTTTTGGTCTGCGCAATGACAGCCTGGGCCTTCGCTTCACCTACCGCATCGATGAGGATTGGGATGTGGAAGGCAGTGCTGATCTGGGTCCAGGCAATGTTTTCCGTCCCGAACAGAGCCTCGGAATAACCATAGGCCGGCGCTGGGTGCCTCCTTCAACGGACCTCCCGGCCGTTCGGACCACGCTGGGGCTTCGACGCGATCAGTACAACGCGGTCACCGTGGAATCCGCTTCGCTAGGGATCGGGATGTTCTGGGAGGGCTATAGTCTGGAAACCCAGGTCATCGCCATTGCGGATGCGGGCGAGGACGCCAGTTACGGCGCCTTGCTGCGCGGATCCTACGAGCTTGGCGAGCGCGCCACTTTCAGCCTCGGCATGGCCGATGCGCCTGAGACCGATGCCGGTGTTACCGTCAACACACGCAGCCTGTTTGCTGGCGTCCGTTACCGCTTCGACGAGAACCGGCAAATCCGTCTCGACTGCGCACGCGATGACCGTGAGAATTCCTACATCCGGAAGGCGTGCAGTGTTTCAATCAGCTACCAATTCTGACACGGTTCTGCTGACCGCAATCTGGGTCGCCAGCCTTGTTCTCGTGAGCCTTTCCGTGTTGGCCCTGCTGGCGTTGGCGGCTCTGCGCAGTCTGCGCGACCTCGGCCGCGAGCGCGAACAGGCTTGTGCCGATGCGCTCAGCGCCAACATACGCAATCTCCTTGCCTCACGGGTGGAGATTGCGCCAGCCATGCTGCCCAAACTCCAGCATCGCGTCGTGCGGGCCAGCATCGCAGTGCTCATCGGCTATTTCCGCAATCTCGAAGGCGAGGCGCGCCAACGCTTGAAACAGCTCCTGGAGGTTTGGGAAATCGAACCCGCCCTGGCGCGCCTCTACCGCAAGTCACCGCGCCTTCAGAAACTTCAGATCCTGGCAATTTTCTCGCATCTCGACACCCCGTCATCACTGGATCTGGTGCGTCAGCAACTCTCCTCCGAGGATCAACATATTCGCCTGGCCGCTCTGCGGACAATGGTCCGGCGAGACCCCGAAATCGCGCTAGAAAATCTCGTCGACCTGACAAACCGCTCACGTGCTCGCGACATGCAATTGCTCGCCACCACGCTGCGGCGACAGGGGCCGCGGGCGATATCGGCGCTCGAGGCGCTCGCCGGCGCCGGAGCGATGGAAGGTTGTTTGCGCAGCGCCCTTGAAGGCCTCGCTGCGATCGGTGCTGCGGAGACACGGCTCGATCTGACAACGCTGGCAAACCACGCTTCCCCACGGGTGCGGTCCAGCGTCGCCCTGCTCGCCGCCGGCATTGTGAGCCCGGCCGGAGCAACGGCCCTGCTGCGGCTGGCCGAAGATCCCGAGCCGGCTGTGCGCGAAAGTGCGGCCCTTGCGATTGGCCTGCGGCGTCGCGCTGACCTGATCGAAATCCTGACAGCATTGATCACCGACCGGGTCTGGTCGGTGAGGTTCCGGGCTGCCCAGGCCCTGGCGGAACTGGGCCCGCCCGGCCGCGCCGTCCTGCGGCACCTGCCCGATCCGGGCCCGGGGACAATTCGTATTGTCGAAGAAGTTCTGTACGCTTCAGGTCGTGCGACATGATCGGTCTGGTCGAAATCCCGCTTCTGGTTCTGGCCTGGCTCGTCCTTCTGGTCGGCCTGATCCAGAATCTGATCTATGCCAGCTATCTGATTCCGGCGTGGCGCGAATTGCGCGACCGCGCCAACGCCCATGACGACGAGGCCACCTGGCAGGCCCTGAGGCGCGGCGATCAGCCGCCGATCACCCTGATCGTGCCCGCCTATAACGAAGACAAATCCATCGTCGCCAACGCCCATTCCCTGCTGTCGCTGCGCTATTCCGGCTTTCAGGTCATCATCGTCAATGACGGCTCGACCGACGAAACCATGACGCGCCTGGCCGATGCGCTCGAATTGGTCGAGATCCCGCGGGCGCCGATCCCCGGATTGGTCCATGCCGAGATCCGCGCCATTCATCGCTCGGCGATCTACCCCAATCTCTGTGTTGTCGACAAGGAGAATGGCGGAAAGGCCGACGCGATCAATGCCGGTCTCGCCTGCACCCGCACCGAATTGTTCTGCGTCATTGATGCCGATTCCATTCTCCAGCCCGAGGCACTGGTCCGGGCCGTTCAGCCCTTCCAGGATCCGTCGGAGAATGTCGTTGCGGTCGGCGGTACGGTCGGCGTCGCCAATGGCTGTCTGGTCAAGCACGGACAGATCGACCAATACGACCTGCCGCAGGAGTTCATCGCCCGGGTCCAGGCGGTGGAGTATACGCGCGCCTTCCTGCTCGCCCGCCTGGCGCTGAGCCGCACCAACACGCTTACCCTCGTATCGGGCGCCTTTGGTGTTTTCTCGACCCGCGTGGTGATTGGAATTGGTGGCTTCGACGTCACGACGGTCGGTGAGGATATGGAATTGATCATGCGCCTGCACCACCGGCTGCGGCAGGACGGCATACCCTATTCAATGCGCTATCTGCCCGAACCGGTGTGCTGGACCGAAGTGCCCTCGACCCTGCGCGGCCTGTCCCGTCAGCGTATTCGCTGGCAGCGCGGAGCGATGGAAAGTCTGTCGCGACATCGCGGCATGATCCTCAACCCCCGCTATGGCCGGATCGGCCTGGTGGCCCTGCCGAGCATGATTGTCATCGATGTCCTCGGACCGGTGGTCGAGGTCCTGGGCTATTTCCTGGTCCCGGCGCTGGCGCTATGGGGCATTCTCGACCTCGATTTCCTCCTTGCCTATCTGGCTTTGACGTTCGGATTCGGGATTTTTCTCAGCACGGCGAGCATCGTGCTTGAACAGGGCTCAATCGAACGCCCCACCACAGCCAGGCAATTGCTCAGTCTGGCCTGGACGGCCGTGCTCGAAAATTTTGGCTATCGCCAGCTCAACAATTTCTGGCGTCTGACGGGGCTCATCAAGCATTTCAGCTCCACGCCCGCGCAGTGGGGCGATGTCGGGCGCACCGGCTTTCGGGAAGAGGACGCCAGCTGAGCCGCGCATGAGTGGGGCCCACGGCGCTGACTTCCGAGGCAGACCGGATCCGCGTCCTGTCTTGACCCGTCTCGCTAGACTGAGGGGTCGCATGGCCGTTTGCGCAGAATATGCGCCTGAAGCGGCGACGGAACCCGGTCTCCACGGCCCAGATCGATTCGCTCGGACGCCCGCCCTGCACGATCCGCACGACTCGAACGAAGTTCGGCTGACCGTCGACCGCGCCCAGACAATGTCGTCCTGCGGTTTCGGCATTCACCTCGCCCGCCCGGCCGCGGCGGCATCGCGAGCAAAAGCCAGGTGATCAGAAGCGCAGACGCAGGTCCGGGCCGGTGCGGTGATGCTTGGCTTGGTCGCCGAGTTCCGCATTGTAGCCAAAGCTGACGCTGACCCTCTCATTGCCGACGATATTGATGTCAGCACCGAGCTGATAGACGCGTCGGTCGAGAACAGTACTGATCATTGCCGCATCCGAATTGACGCTGGCGCCAGCGAAACGAACCGGGATGTCCACCCGACCGGTCGAGCTGAGCCGCGCGCCCATCGTCAGCGAGACGGTACCGGTGCGCGTTTCACTCTCATGGAAAACATGACCCAGACGCAAGACTGGATTGAGCGAAGCGATGAGTTGGGTGTCGCGAACCACCTGGACGCCGAGTCCGTCCAGACCGGTCTCCGTCAGGCCATAATGGCGCAAGGCCGTCAGACCTGCGTTTAGAGATGGTGCGGCGAAGAAAGCGCCATTGCGGAAAACATTTCCGACATGCCCGTCAAACCGGAGGTGCCCGGTCTGGGGTTCCGACAAGCCCCTGCCGGTCTCGAAGACCGCCACCGAGCGCGCCGTTTCCAGCCAGGTCCAGCCACCGGAAATCGAGAAGCCGCAATTATACCCGTCGGCATTCTGGCGTTCCATGCCCAGACCGGCCGTGAACCCCTGACCACTGGATCGCGCCCTGTTGCCATCAATCGGGGTCTGGCTAATTTCCTCATACGCTATTGCGAACGCCAGCGACCAATCCTGGCCGAGTGGTTGCTGGAACCCACCGCTAAAGCGAGTGGAATTGGAGCCCACGCCCAAATCCTCGGTGCCGGCCGCGCGGTCGCGCGTGGATTGCTCAAGGCGGGTCCAGACGCATTGATCATCGTGTGATCTGACCACCGTGCCGCAATTGAACAGATCGCTTGCCATCGTATTGGCCGCGGTGAGCTGCCCATGTAGCGCCGCGACGTGGGCCTCCGGATTGAGTTCGCTGAAGACCGCCTGATAGGCGTCAAGCTCGCCAGCCTGCATGCTGCGACTCCGCCGTCGAGCAGGGCTGTAGACACACCCGGGTCAAGCATGGCCATGACGACAAGCTCTGCGCCCTTGGCGTTATCGCCGCCAACATGGCCGTCGCCAGCCGCCCCGAGCAGGCCATAACTGCTGCCGGCCACGCCGCCGCCACCGCCGAGGCTTTGGGCGAACACACTGATCGAGCCCTCACCATGGGTGATGATCGTGCTGTAATTATTGACCGTCGCCGAGCCGCCGCTATTGCCGACTCCGCCGGTTCCGCCAGAGCCCAGGCTCAAAATGACATCGCCGCCCGTGCCGCCGATGCCGCTGTGGCTCTGTGCCACGACACCATGAGCCTGAACGTCATAGGTCGTGAGATTTCCGACCCGCGTGGTCAGGATGACCGTGCCGCCTGCGCCGCCGGCGCCGCCCGCCGCCGCACTCGCCCCGGCATAGCCGTCACCACCATTGCCGCTATTGCCGCCCAGGCTGGTCGCGATCACGCCGGCCAGAAGATCGGTGTGCGTGACGAAATCGCCATGCGTGTCCGGCACTTCCCAGGTATTGGCGGTGCGAGATTGTCCGCCAGCACCGTTATTGGCTTCACGGAAAGGATAGCCGTGGCGCCCATTGCCGCCGGACGCGCCGAAACGGTGCACCGCGACGGAATTGAAATCACCCGGCCCGCGCGTCGGCGTATTCAGTGAGTAGGCGAGCCCGGTGCCGCGGACATCCAGTTCGCTGGCAAGATTGACCATGCTGCCCGTATCGAAAGTGACGCTCTCAAGCTCGCCATAACCGTTGAGCACAACAGCCGTAACTTCAGCGATCACACCCGTCGTCGGGTCGATCATCATGTCACCAACGGCAACGACGCCGGCATCCGTGGTCCCGAGGATGATGTATTCGCTGTCACTAAACAGGTTCAGTGGGTTGCCGGCCAAAAATCCGCCGTCGGCCAGGACTTCGGTGATCGTGAGAAAGCCAATGCCGCGGACAAAGATCTGATCGCCCACCTGGCTCTGCGCCAACGCCTGTCCGGCTCCGGCCGCCAGCAGCGCCCCGGAGACCGCCAGAACCGTCCCCAGCGAACTCAGCCGGTTCAGTATTGTGTGCGAGAGCAGCGAATCCTTGCGGCCGCGCTCGGCTGAACTCAAAATTGAGGGATTCCTGAGAGCTGATGAACCCACAGTCTTATAGCGACAAGTCTCGTCATTTTGCGTCCCCCCGGAGCAAATCACAAACTGCGCGTATGTGTGCACCCAAAATCCACTGCCAACCGACTAGGGAAATGCTTGCTTATAATTGGATCTTGCATGACCTGTGTCATGCAGATCTAGTTCAAAACTATAAAGTTACACTATTTACAGATTGTTGCTGCAGCGAAACGCCCCAATTTACTCAAAGATAGTCGATCCCTCTGCGCAGGCGTGAAAACGGCGCCATGAGCTGAGCGGGGCCCGTCGCGCCGCTCTCCATCATCGGCCGCGCTTAAGTTCAACGTTGATCCCGTCCGGATCCGCACCCGCGCGGATCGTCGGGCACGTGCGAGCGAGCAGCAGATCGAGGCAGCCCTATCCCGCCTGGGTCAGCGCGCTATGATCGGATTGATGGCGCACTCAAACCCGGCCGCGCGTTGAAAGCGGCCAATGCCGCGCACAACGCAAGGCATGAGTTTTGCGCGGACATGGATCAGAATTGGCGCAGGAAATCCGGACGAGCGCGACAGCGGCAAATCGATGACCAGACAGGGGTGACGGTGCTGTCAGGCCAATGCGGGCCGGTCTCTGAATCGAAATCGCCCCTCAAGGCTCAGGGCAAATTTGTTTCAGCGCGGCCTGTAAGTTCGGCAGAATCGCCGAGAATGTCCGATATTATCGCCTCGGCAAGCCAGCGCGTTCCATCGGTGTCTGCAGCGTAGAACATGAATTGTGAGCGTCGTTCAGCGCGGATCAAGCCGGCCCGTTCCAGGGTCTGCAGGTGGCCGGTCATGGTCGATCGCGGCACTTCATAGTGCGCAGCCAGATCACCCGCGGATACCGAGATCGGATATCGCGCGCACAGCCGCCGAAAAAGGTCCAGGCGCACCGGGTGTGAAAGGCCGGCCAGCGCGGTAACGGTTCTTCGATTTGTCATGCCGGCAAGTTGCGGTACGAGCATGACCAGCACATCGAATTTTCGTGAATGTTTTGCGACGACGCGAATTCGGCACAGCCCGGCACCGGCTAGTCCCGACGGCAGGAATAGTGACCGAGAACCGGGATAACCCTGCGGCTTCCATCAACGCCTTCCAGGCGCAAAACAGCACGGTTCATCCGCAACCCATCCGCAACGACTTCGTCAAAACGGCCTGAGACCAGGATCTCGCGGACATTGCCGGCACCAGGAAAGCGGCGCTCATAGAGGTCGCCCACCGCGATCATGCCCGCAAGCCCCGGGCTGACCCGGCGCAGCGCTTCCGCGTCCACCAGAAACCTGATTTCACCGCGCGTGAGGTTTTCGAAAGCCAGCAAATCGTGGGGTCCACCGGCGCGCCACAGGAAAACGCCGCACTCCCCGGAATCAAGTCTTTGCGGCCCCAGCGACGTCGTCGGCTCCAGCACGCCCCTCTCCCCGGCCAGCGGGGCCGCGGTCGCCGGAGACGGTATCGGTAGGGACTGACAGGCCGTCGCAGACAGACTCAAACCGGCCAGGGCGATGATTGCCTTAATCCGCATGACCCATCTCCCCGTTTTGCCGCCAGATCCCATCCGAGAGCTGGAAGCCTGAATAGGACAGCGCATTGCCCAGATCGGCATTCGTCGTTGCGATGTCGATCGTCCACGCGACAGCAGCCGAGCCAAAAATCATGTCTGCCGCGACCGTCATATCCGCAGTCTCCCCGGATAGTGCGGCCACGAGCTCGCCGCCGCGGCACTCCAGAGCGCCGTTCAATTCGGGTACAGCAAGGCCGAATTCCTGCGACAGATCGGCCGAGAAAGCCGCAGTCATCACGCCACTGGCGGCGGCACAATGGCCACCGGTGAAATCCAGCCGGTCGAGGCTGACCGTGATGACCGCCGCTTCCGTGAGGCCGGGGATCTCCTGCAGGCCCATTCGAACCGGTACGCCGACGAGCTGGGCATCGAGCACTTGCCAGTTACCGTGCAGATCGACCCGCGCAAGCCCACTGCCGCGCAACCCGGCATCGGCCAGCACCCAGTCGATTGCGGGCCGGCCACCTGGCAGGGTCCACGGCCGGGTGTGAATTTGCGCCCGGCGCATGGAGACCTGACCGAGGCGCGCGCCCCGGATCGTGCCATTCCAGATCGAGCCATGTATCTCGGCCCGGCTCAGATCGACCCCATTGGTGGTCAGTCCGAGCACCAGCTTCAGCGGCAGCGTGGCAATCAGCCCGATCAGCAATGCGATGATGAAAACAGCCAATAATCGCAGCATTTGCCTAATTCCCTGCCCTGGTCAGAACGAGATTGAGTTCGACCTGGTCACGGCCCAGCCGGGCCATGGTGATCGACATCACCTCAATGCCATAGCGGCGCTCCATCTCGATCAGCCAACCCATCGCGGCTCCGTAGTCAGCGCGGTCGATATGTACGCTCAGTCGTCCGTCGACGCCCGGGACAATGCCGGCAATGGCGATACGCCGCGAAGTCGCGGCCGCGCCAACTATTGTGCGCAGCGGCCGCGATGCCTCGTTCGAGCCGGGATTTGCCGCTGGCAGGACGGCATAATCGGCCAGGCCTTCCCGAATCTCGCGGTGCTGTTCGACAGCCGCTGCGTATTCGCGGCGGGCCCGCTCGTGAACATCAAGCAGCGGCCCGACCAAAAGGGTCTGGACCAGCCAGGCCAGCAAGAGGCCGGCGAGGGCCAGGGTCATCACTTGCTCGCGGCCCGTGCGGGCGGCCCAGAGCGCAGGAATGCTCGACAAAAGGGCGGTCATGGGATCCTCAGCGTGAAATCGCCGTCTATCCCGGCGGGGCCATCGCGCGCGCCCTGATCGACAAGCTCGATATTGCGCGCCTGCGCATCTTCACTCAGCGCATCGAAATCGGAGAAAACGTCATAGCGGGCCGAGACGCTGAGTTCCTGACGAGACTGATCATAGCGGATCGCCTGGATCACGACGGAATCATGCCCGTCTGACAGATTCGCCAGCGCAGCGAGCAGTGGCAGGAATTCGCCGCTTCGCTCGCGCCCGTGACGCTCGGCAAGCCGCTCGTCGAGAATCCTGCGGGCACGCACTGGGTCGAGCGAGCCGGAAATAGCAGGGAAAGCCGCCTGTACAAGCTCAACGCTGGCCGCATCATAACGGTCGGCCCGTTGCATCAGATAGACACTCTCGCCGATCATGAAGAGCCCCAGGCCAAGCAGAAGGCTGGCCGCGAGGGCAGCGCTGCGTGCAAACAGGCCAAGGGTCCGCGACCAGTCTATACCGGCGCCAAGCCTCTGACCGAACAGCGCCGGCATCCGTTTCAACACCCCCTCCGACAAGCCGCAAGCCGCCTGATCCAGCGGCCGGTCACGCAGGGGCCGTATGCTCTCCCCAGCGAGGCCAAGCGCTGGAGAGACCGCGAGCCGTCCCTCGCTCGCCGATGCTGTCAGGCTGTGAAGCAAGGAGTCGAACATGCGCCCGCTGCAGGCACCGCCAATCGCCCGGCCAGGCTGCCGCAACGCCTCCCCGTAGAAATAGATGACCCGGCCCTGCTCGTGGCGAAGGGTCAGCGCCGCGTCGCCTTCGGCAATAAGCAGGCAATCGGGGACCGTCGACACACTCCCGCGCAGGTAGGGCCGGCAGGTATCACGCCAGGCCTCAACCGCTGATTTGGCCGCGGCGAACACCCATCGCTGCCCATCCTCATCCGGAGCACCGATGGCGACATCGACCTCCTCCAGCCGGGAGGCGAGCTCTTCCTCGATGAGGAATGGCGCGGCCTGCCGGGCATCATGCTCCGACCGGGTCGGCAACACGGCCTGGCTCACAAAGACATCGTCGGACGGAAGGATGACAATGGTGGACCTGATTGCTTGCAGCAGCGCCGTATCGAGCGAAGCCGAATTGTCGCCGGAGGAGACCTGCACCACGGCCTCGTGGCCGCCTTCAAGGATTGACCATTGCAGGCCATCCGGCGGTGATGGGAACAGGACGAGGGTCTGACTCATTGGAACATTCCATGTCGCTGCGTCACACGCGTGATCTGCCGCCCGCCGCTCACTTCGATCTGCTCGCGCAACGCGTATCGAATGCCCGCGTATTGCACCGTGATGTCGATCTCGAAATACCGCGAGCTCACTCCCAATTCAGGCCGCTCTGCGGCATCGAGCTCGAGCGCGCGCATGATGTCTGTGGCCCAGAATGCCTCGATATCGGCATAGCCGGCCGCCGGCCGCTGTAGCAGAACGGTCTCGGCCTCGGCCCGGGTAAGGGCGCCATTCAGTGCTGCCATCAGCAAGGGGGCCTGATCGAGCCGCAATGTATTGATATCGAGCGCCAGGGGTACAGCGCCGGGGAAGGCGCAGATCAACGGCGCCACACGCGAATAGGCGTCGGTCGTGACACCGGCGACCGCACGCAACTCCCCCGCTTCCGACAGATAGGTATTGCCGGTGCGGTAGGCGCGCCCGTCGCGCAGATAGATATCGTCCTCGGCGCCGGACGTGACCGGTCGCAGATCGCTATCGAGCCAATCAGCCGTCGCCGCGGCAATCTGGACTGCCTGCCCGGCTGGGATCCCGGTCTCTCTCAGAAGGCGCTCGAACTGGGGTTGCTGATCAGCGTTGATCGCAAGCCTGCCCTGGGCATCAGCGGTCACCAGCGCGTTGGGGTTGAAGCAATTATGGGCATCACGGATCTCGCCGGTAATCTGGCCGCCCTCTATCGGGAAAACGCGCGGTGTGTTGAGCCAGCCGGCATCGGGTCGGAAGGCCTGACTGGGATCGTCGAGGGCCCGTAGCAGCAAGGCCTCGGCATAATCGCGCGCGCCGAGCACATACCAGTGCGCCTGATCCCGCACCTCCATATTGGCGGCCTGGCGCAGCGAGAAACGCATCCCGGAGGTCATGGCCAGCGCCAGGCTCGACATCAGCGCCACCAATAGGATCGCCGTGATCAACGCCGCACCAGCCTGCTTGTCCGCGCGCCCGATCACGCCACAACCCTCGTAGTCGAGGTCAGGACAAAGTGCTCCAGCCGGCCCAGACCGGCGAGGCTGTAGTGCAAACGCACAGCGCGCGGCAGTTCGGCGGCCTGGTTGGCAGGACCAGCCGGCACCCATATCGTATCGACCCAGGCCGCTCCGACGAGAGCTTCGAGCCCGACCTCGCTGACACCCTCGATCAGGATCTGTTCGCGAAACCCGTTTGTCAGACCGGCATCAGGATGACCTCGCACCCGCCGCACGATGCGGTCGCCCCGCAGGACGTATTCCACACGTATCAGGGAGCTGCGTCTCCGGCCCACGCTCGTATCGGTGGCACCTCCGCGCGTAAAGACGAGCAAGACTAGATCGGTCGGCACCGCCTTGTGACGATCCGGGACGCCATTGGTTGCAGCAGCAAACACGACCGGGTCGCGCATCCCATCGGCTTCACGCACCGGCCGTAGCGCCAGCTGTCCCATATCGTCCCGCAGCATCACCCGAAACCGGTCGAGCGAACCCACACGGTCGAGCGCGCCATCAACCTGTTCCGAACCCTGCACGCTGGCCGAAAGCAAGGTCACCGCCATGCTGGCCATCAGGGCAAAGACAAAAGACGCGACCAGGATTTCGAGCAAAGAGAAGCCGGCCTGGTTGGTGGGAGTGCTCATCCGCCGCTCCCGCGCCGAAAGGTCTCGAGCCGGGCCAGTTCGCTGCCCGTGCCGCCCGCATTGACGAGCAAGATCAGGCGCTGCAGATCGCGGTCGGTGGTCGGCTCGACCAGGAGCTGCCAGGCATAGCTGCCACCGGCCAGCTCATACGTTCCCGCATCGCCGCCGCGCAGCCGAGGTTCCAGCAGAGCCTGGTTGAGTAGATTTTCGGCAGCCATCACCGCCAGGGCGCGCTCCTGGATGACGGCCGCATTACGGGTCGAGCTCTGCATCAGACTGAGCATACCAATCCCGCCCAACGCCAGGACCACCAGCGCCATCATGACCTCGATCAGGGAGAAACCGGCCTCGCTATGGGAGCTGCAAGGCTTCATCCCGCGACGGCTTCCACACGCAGGCGTCCGGCATCGTCGAGCAGGATCGCGTAAGTCTGACCCCGCTCCTCCAACAGGAGCCGGAACGGATCGTTGAAACCGGCAGGGTCGAAGAATGCCGCGGGATACACGGCCACACCCTCGGGGTGCCAGGCCAGGGCGATGGTATCGCTGCGCAGTGTCATCTCAGAGGCAAAGCCGCGCGGCTGCAGGGTCGGGTGGTTGCGCAGCGGTCGCCACTCGCCGTCGACATAATTGGTGAAGGCATAGCCACCATCTGTGAGCGTCAGCCCAACCGGTTGACCGGAGATCACGGCTTCCTGCTCGGCATCGTGAAGCCGCACAACCAGGCGCTCCGCTTCGCGGCGCAGCGGTGTGCGCTCGGGACTGGCGGCGAGCGCGATCGTGGTCGCCATCAGTGCCATGATCGAGACCGCGACCAGCACTTCAAGCAAGGAAAAACCTGACTCCTTCTCGGCATTCATGCTCATGATTCGCGCTCCCAGTTGCCAATATCGGCATCGAGCCCCTCGCCGCCTTCGCGGCCATCGCGGCCGAGCGAAAACACGTCAAACACGCCGTATTGGCCGGGATAGACATATTGATAGGCATGGCCCCACGGGTCGGCCGGGAGGCGACGGATATAACCCTGTTCACGATAGGCCGCGCCGGGTCCCGCAGGCACTTCAACGAGAGCCTGAAGCCCCTCTTCCACTGACGGATAGCGGCGCGCGTCGAGCCGGAATGCGTCGAGCGCCTGCTCCAGCACTGCGATATCGGCGGAGGCCTTCTGGACCATCGCCTGATCCTGAGCTGGCATGACATTGATCACCACAATCGTGGCCAGCAGACCAAGGATCGAGATGGAAATCATGATCTCGAGCAGGGAGAAACCGGCTTCGCTGCCGGTCGTATCAGTGTCTTCATCATACGGGGTCATGAGGGCCTCCTTAACCGAGGACGAGCGTGTTGAGTTGCAGGATCGGCAACAGGATGGAAAGAACGATCAGGACGACGATCAGCCCCAGAACCAGGATAATTCCCGGCTCCAATAACGACAGGCTGACCGCGATCGAGCTGTCGATATCCCGACCGAGCTGGTCGGCGGCACGCCCGAACATCTCGTCGAGCCGGCCCGAGCGTTCGCCCGCCGCGACCATGTAGATCACCAGCGACGGAATCCAGCCACCGCGGGTCAGGGCGTCGGACAGACCGCGACCGCTCTCCACGTCCGAGACGACGACCGCGATCATCTCCCGAAATGCGTGGTTTGCACCGGCCCGACCTGCAGCCCTCAAGGCGTCAGGCAAGACCGTGCCCGAGGTGATGAGGATGGACATGGTACGGGCAAAGGCTGCCGCCTCGACCTGGCGCAAAAACGCGCCGATCAAGGGCACCCGGACGACGACCGCGTCATGGATCCGGCGATAGCCGGGCTGACGATAAGCCAGGATAAAGGCGATCGCACTGCCGGCCAGACCTGCGGCAATCCAGGGCCAGGATGTCGCGAGGAAGCTGGAGATCGCGATCATGCTGCGGGTCAAAGTCGGCAGACTGACCCCCATGCCGGTGAATTGTTCGGCGAGACGGGGCACGACGAAAAGCATCAACATGGTGATGACGCCGATCGCGACCACGGCAAGCACCGCCGGATGGACCAGCGCACCGACAACCTTGTTGCGGACGGCATCTTCGGTTTCGAGATGGTCGGACAGGCGCGACAGCACCATGCCGAGGCTGCCACTGGCCTCGCCTGCAGCGATCAGGGCCCGATAGACAGGCGGAAAACTGCCAGGAGCAGCGGCCATCGCGTCGGCCAGCCGACTGCCCTCGGTAACGCGGGCGCGCACTGCCATGATGATGCGCCGCATCGCATGTTTTTCGAGCTGGCGTCCAACCAGGTCCAGCGATTCCTCGACCGGCATACCGGCCTCGATCAGCGCCGCCAATTGGCGGGTGATGAGCATCAGGTCGCGCGTTCCCAGATCGCGCCGCGAGACGTATTCGATCAATTGGCCAACCGCAGTGCCCGGCGCTTGCACGCCACGACGTGAATCGGCCTGGCGCAGGGCCAGCGGCGCCAGGTGCTGCAGGCGCAATTCGCGCCGCGCGGCCAGTTCCGAGTCCGCCGTGATCAGGCCGGTCTTCTTGTGCCCGCGGCCGTCAAGCGCACTATATTCAAACGCTGGCATGACGTACGCCCCCGTCATCACGGCACAGGCGCAGCACTTCGGCCAGGCTGGTCTCGCCACGCAAGGCCAGACACGCACCATTCTCAAACAGCGTCTGAGTGTGCGCGAAGGCGTGAGCTGCCATCTCGCTTTCGCGTGCATCCTCATGAATGAGTTTGCGCAGGACTTCGTCGACCTCGACGATTTCGTAAATCCCGACGCGGCCCGCATAGCCCAGCGACTTGCAGTTCGAGCATCCCGTGGGCCGGTAGAGCATCACATCCTCCGCCTCGTCGAGACCGAGGATGGCCCGCTCGGCCCGATCTGGCGCATAGGGCTCGCGACAGGCATGGCAAAGACGGCGCACCAGCCGCTGGGCGATGATCGCGGTGAGGGTCGAAGCGAGCAGATAGGATTCGGCCCCCATATCGCGCAGGCGCGCGATCGCTGCGACGGCGGAGTTTGTATGAACGGTCGAAAGCACCAGATGCCCGGTCAGGCTGGCCTGCACGGCGACTTCTGCCGTCTCGGCATCCCGGATTTCGCCGACCATCACGATATCGGGATCCTGGCGCAGGATGGCGCGCAGACCGCCGGCGAAAGTCATCCCGATCTTGGTGTTGACCTGGGTCTGCCCGATCCCGTCGACGGCGTATTCGATCGGGTCCTCGACCGTAAGGATATTGCGCGCCAGCGTATTGAGCTGGTTGAGGCCTGAATACAGCGTCGTGGTCTTGCCTGCACCGGTCGGCCCCGTCACGAGGACGATGCCGTTGGGTTGCGCGAGCGCCCGCTCATACGCGGCGAGCACCTCTGCGGACATGCCCAGATCATCGAGCCGGAACCGCGCATCCGAATTGTCGAGCAGCCGCAGAACGACCCGCTCCCCATTTCGCGACGGCAGCGTGGAGACGCGAATATCAACAGACTTGCTGCCGAGTGAAAGCGACAGGCGGCCATCCTGGGGAAGCCGCTTTTCCGCGATATCCAGACGCGCCATCACCTTGATCCGTGACACCAGGAGCTTCGAGAGTTTCGCAGAAACGCTGGCCGCCTCCTTCATCACGCCGTCGATACGATAGCGGATGACGACGCGATCACTGAAGGATTCGACGTGCACATCGGAGGCCTGCATGCGCACGGCCTCGGCGATTAGTCCGTTTATCAGGCGGATCACCGGGGCGCTGGAAGAGTCATCCAGCAGGTCTTCCGACTGGGGAATCTGGTCAATCAGATCGGAGAGCGACTCGCCCCGTGTGGTTTCCTCAAGCTCGGTCTCGTCGAGCCCGGCATAGGCGTAAATATCGCGCAGGAGCTGATCATACTCGACCGTACCCAGCTCGCTGACGGGATAATTGCCTCCAACCACCCGGCGCACCTCAAGCAAGCGCAGCCGGTCCGCACCCGTCCTGACCACATATCGCGGCGCATCGCCGGGAATGAAGGCGATCCCCGCCTGGCGCGCAAAGGCGTAACGCACCGGCGGCAGGGAGTTGGAGCTCTGGCTGTCGGCCACGATCAGTCCCCAACCTCCGGCAGGCGCGTCGAGGTCGCATCCATCATGCCCATCAAGGCTTCCAGGCTGCTCGCACCGTCGGGGTGGGACAGACGCTGCTCGCGCGTGATGTAATCATACCGGCCATCGGTCACGGCCCGCATGTCGGCCGCGCTTCTGATAATGGTCGGACGAATGAAGATCATGAGATTGGTGCGGTGCGTGGAGCGCGAACGCGACCGGAACAGATTGCCGATCCCGGGCAGGCTGCCGAGCACAGGCACCTGGGAATTATTCACGTCATCATCTTGCTGTATGAGCCCGCCGAGCACGATGATTTCGCCATTGTCGGCGAGAACAGTGGTTGTCACGCGGCGCTTGTTTGTCACCAGATCGGTGGAGTCGCCCACCACGGTTCCGGCGATACTCGAGACTTCCTGTTCGATATAGAGCCGAACCGTTCCGCCCTCTGTGATCTGCGGCCGGACCAGGAGTTTAACGCCGACCTCCTCGCGTTCAATGGTGCGGAAGGGGTTGGAATTGTTGTTGCCAAGGGCCTCACCGGTTGTGATCGGGATTTCCTGACCGGAGATGAAACTCGCCTCCTCATTGTCCATGGCCAGGATGGACGGCGTCGCGAGCACGTTGGAATCGACGTCATTCTCCACGGCATTGAGCACCAGGCCAAACAGTCCGCCATTGCCCAATTGTCCCCCCAGGCCAAACGCGCCACCACGCACGCCCAGCAGAGAGGCCAGTGCCGCATCCCTGAGCTCACCGATCGTGGCATCGGCGCTGTCACCGGGCACCGCAACCGCGCCGGCAAGGGCGAGAAGATCGGGATTGGACGCGGAGTAACGTGTAAGGGCCAGCGGCGTACTGCTGTCATCGCCGCCGGCGAGCATCATCTGAACCCCGAGTTCGCGGGCCGCGCTGTCAGAAATCTCGACGATAATCCCCTCGACAAGGACTTGCGGGCGGCGCACGTCGAGCTGACGGATAACGCGCTCAAGCTCGCGCTGGACATCGATGCTGGCATTGATGACGAGCGCATTGGTCGGCGCGTGGTGGGCGACCGTCGGCCGCCGGTCGCCCGGCGCCCCTGCGCTCATTGCGTCGACCATTTCCTCAAGGATTGGCAGCAACATTTCGCCGTCGGCATTGTTGAGATAAACGACGCGGAAGCCTTGGTTGGAGACGCTCGCCCCGTCGACGCGACGGATCAAGGCGGCCATATCACGCACAGCATTTGCGGTGCCGCGCAGCAGTAATGTGTTCGACGATGAGAGTGGCGCGACGGTGACGCCGCTACGGGTTTGCCCCTCGCCCGTGCCGCCCGAACTGTTCGAGCGCTGGATGATCAGACTCATCTCCGAGGCCGAAGCATTCTCCAGCTCGACCATTTCATAAACGGCAGTATCGCGATCGAGATCACGTACAACCTCCCGGATGCGCTGCATATTTTCGGCGAAGTCGACAATGACGAGTGCGTTTCTGCCCGGCGCAGCATTGACGCTGCCCTGCGGGTGAATAATCGGACGCAACACGGCAAGCGCATCCTGGGCGCTGGCATGCTGGAGATGGATTACCTGGGTGGCATATTGGTCGCCGCGAATTTCCGCATTGACCGGGCTGACCGAACGCGCACCGGCCTGGTCCGGCACGATCTGGAAGGCGCCCGAGGCCGTCGGCACGACAACATAGCCATGCACCCGCATCGTCGACAGGAAGACCTGGAAATACTCATCAGCGGTCAGCGGGCTTTGCGACGTGATAGTGACCCGCCCCCGCACGGATGGGTCGACGATGAAAGTGTGACCGGTGACCGCCGAGACATCGTCGATCACGGTCTGGATATCAGCCTGATTGAAATTGACGATACTGTCCTGGGCCTGGGCCTGATCGGCCCCCGAGATGAGGATAGCCATCACCGCGATAAAGGCGGCGACTCGTTTTGAGATCGAAAGCATCAGGACAAATCCACCTGGAGGGTCAGCGGCACACCGCCGCGCCGGATTGAAAGAGAGATTGTTTCGCGCCCCTGCAGGCTCTCGAACAGCTCAGCCACATCGCCCGCCTCGGCCAGAATCTGGCCGTCAACGGCGAGCAGGATGTCGTCGCGACGCAGCCCGAGGGCGGTGAGGACGACATCGGATTCGGTCGCCATGCGATAGCCAATCAGCGCTCGCCCCTCGAACACCGGTTCGACGCGGAAGATGTCCCCAGGTGCCCGTCCCCGTGTGCGTCCGGCAGACGCAGGGGCTGCAGCGGGGGCAGCCGCCGCGACCGAATGTCGGGTTTCGCGCAAGACGAGCGCTTCCAGCACGCCACGGCGGTCAATGATGATGCGATCCTCGTCGAGCGAATGCAGTGTGACGCCATCGACGATTTCATCGCCCTGGCGGAATAATCCGTCCCGGCCATCCGGCGTTTGCAGGAAGGCGACGCCGCCGGCAGCGGTCTGCCCGGTGCGGATGCCGCGCACGACCAGATTGAGGCGGGATTCCGGGATTGCGGCGATTTCGACCGCGCTCGACAGGGAGGCCGTGCGATCGGCGAATAATTGCGCCGACGGCAAGCCGCCGATTTCGGAGGCGTAGCTTGCATCTCTGGTGCGGCCGCCAGACTGGACAGCATCGTCGAACGACATGTTCGATGCACTGGCGCCAAAGGCGATGAACCAGATTATGTGGGCCAGCAGAAGGCCGAGCAGGGCGACGAGGACAATCTCGAAGCCACTCGCCAGAGCAGATAGCGTCCGATGACGACCGGATCCTGTAACCAGATATTGTGCCAACTTGCTCATGCCGACTTCGCCCACAGCATGATCCGGGTCACGGACCAGCGAAAAGGGTCGCGATGCCGACCCCTGTTGGCCTTTCGATTACACGTGACTCCCGACAGTTCTGCGACACCCGCATGACAGTTTCGCAACACCGCGAAAAGCCGACTCAAAGGGAGGGAATGGGAGGCGGCGAGCCGGCGGGGTTCCATGGCCCGGTAGAGGGCCGGCCGGGGGCCGACGTGCGGGGCGGACACAGAGGCCCGCCCCGGTCGTTTGGGCTACCAGGTCCGGCTCACCGAGACGCTGAACGTGGTACCCAGATCATAGGTATCGACGGCCAGTTCGGTGCCGCCGGCATTCTGGGTGGCGCTATAGCCATCACCGAGAATATTGCGAACCGAGAAGCCCACATCCCAGTCTGCTTCCGCGACATTGATCGTGCGGCTGTAGACGAAGTCGAGGGATGACGGGACCTGCTCGACAATCTCGGGGAGACTGTCTGACAGGTTGGCCACAGCCCGGGTCCGGTCACTGACGTAATTGTAGAGCAATGCACCGCGCGCCCGGCCATCGAAGGTTTCGAAGCCGACCTGCACGTTGAACAAATGCTCAGACTGACCCTGCAGGGCCCGGCCATCTTCAATGAAGCCGGCGGCGCTGAGCACCAGCGCCTGCGGGTTGCCGAAGGCACCCTGGGCGACAGTGACACTACCTTCACCCGACACTTCCGACTGGATGTAGGTGTAGTTGGTCTTCACGAACCATTCGCGGTCATTGAAGAAAGGCTGATCCCAACTATCCGAGAAATCGAAGGTTTTCTCGTACTCGAACTCGGCCCCTGTCAGGGTCGCGCTCGGTGCGTTGATGAAGGAGGTATTGAGGCCATCACCGATCGGGATGATGAACTCCTCGATCGGATTGGTCAGCTCCTTGTAAAAGGCACCAACCGTGACGAATTGTTCCCGGCCGAAATAGTATTCGAGGCGGGCGTCATAGTTCGTGATCTCGGTGTTTTCCAGATAGGGATTACCCTGGAAACGCTGATCGGTTTCGGTGTTGAAGAACTCGGCAAAGGCGAGCTCGCGGAATTGCGGGCGGGCGATCGTCTGGGAGTAACCGGTGCGCAGCTGGAGATTGTCAGCGAAGGTCCAGGTCAGCGTCAGTGCTGGCAGGACATAGTCTTCCTGCTGCTGGGTTTCGACCAGGCCGCTGTCCGCCGCACTGGCCGGGAAAGCGAAGGTGTCGACACTCAACTCACCGTCTTCGAAACGCGCCCCGAATGCAGCCCGGACAAAGTCGGTCAACTCAAGATCGGCGCCGACATAATAGGCATCGACGTCAAGCTGGCCGTGATAAGCTTCCGGCAGGGACAGGCCACCGGTCTCGATGAGACGCAGGCGTTCATCCGTGATGTTCTGGTTCGCAAAAATATAGTCGATACGGCTGCTCAGAAGCTCGGACGGGATGCCGACCGAACCCGGTGCGAAGGAGAAGCGACGCGTCCAGGCATCACGCTCGCGGCTGGTATTGGCGTAACCGGCCGTCAGCGAGACGTCCATCGATCCCAGCTCGACGGGAAGTTCGAGATCGATCCCGTAGTCGGAGGTGTTGTCTTCAACCTCGGAGAAGGAGGTCGAGTTGCCGTTGACCGTGCCTTCATAGACATAGCCAGCCCCAGTATGGGCGTATTCGGCATTGCGCTGATAGGGCGCGTCACGGGTCGCAGTCGCATCGGACACCCGCCATTCGACAGACAAGCCACCGAGGCTTTCAAACAAGTGTTCACCGGTCAGCTGATTGAACAGAACCTGCCGCTCGAACCATTCAGTGCTGTCGGTGCGGAAAACGCCATTGGCACCCGCGTTGAACTCTTCCTCTATGCGCGCCTCTTTCGAGGTCGAACGCAGCGCCATGGTCAGGAAATTGATCGAGTGATTGGTGTAGAAATCGACACCAACGGACACCATTCCGGACACATCGATCGTGTTTTCGGTGCCGAGGAAATTATTGATCCCCCGGCCGGGAAGGGCGATGCCCGAACGGTCGGCGAGCGGTGGTCCGTTTTCATAGACCAGCTCATCGCCTGCGCCGATCCGACCCTTGCCACGCTGGCCCTCACGGGTCTCCCATGCATTGCTGTACTGGAAGGCCGCGATCACGCCGAGCGAGAAATTCTGGAAATCATAACGGTCACCGGCATTGAACGAGACCGCGCCATTGGCGTCGGTATCGACATTCTGGATAACCCAAAGCTCGGAATTGACGAGCGAGCGGCCGATCGCCTGCTGCTGGTCGGCCGGTAGATTGTTTCCAACGCGTGTGGTCTCGAACACCGAGGCCAGCTCGGCCGGGATGTCACGCAGACCGTCATCATAGCCCATCCAGTCCGTGTCTGAGCCGTGATAGGTGAGGCCGTGATTTCCGGTCGTGATCGTGTTGAAACTGCCATCGACGCCGGCCGTGAAGAAACCTTCCTCCGGCAGGGCCGAGGTCTCGATCCCGATGACACCACCGCCGAACTCACCGGGGAAACGCGGCGAGAAGGTTTTCTGGACCAGAACACTGGACAGGATATTTGTCGGGAAGATATCGAGCGGGGCAGCGCGCCGGAACGGTTCCGGCGATGGCATCGGCGAGCCATTGAGCAGCGTGTTGGAATAACGCTCATTCAGACCGCGAACAACGACAAACCGGCCCTGGGTGGTCGACAGGCCGGTGATACGCACAAGCGCGCCGGCGAGATCAGAATCGCCGGTCGTGAGCAGGTCGTCGATCGAAAGGGACGCCGAAACCTCGGAGGTCACGCGGCGAGCTTCGGGGATATACTGATAGCGCACCGTGATGACTTCAACATCACTGGGGCTTTCCGCATCCTGCGCGAACGCAGCGGCCGGCACCAGCGTCGTTGACGCGAGGAGTGCGGCCATGAATGCCATACGATTCGTTTTCATCTTCATCACCGTGAGACTTCGGTTGAACGGAACCAGTTCCCGGCCGGCATCTGCCGGCCGGGAGAGCGGTCGTGCGTTACGGAGTGACCTGGAAAGTCCAGCCCTGGTACCAAGTGTCGTTGCTGTCCTCGACGGCACCGATATAGGTCACGGGTTCGAACCAGCTATCGAGCGCATTGACGTCGGTCGTGTTGACCGCCAGCTCGGTGGCACCGGGAACAACACCGGTGGAACCCGGGATGAAGGTGAAACCGCTCATCGAGTTCGTGATCTCGGCATTATCAGCCTGCCCCAGGAACCAGGTCGACAGATCGACTGGATCGCCGGCGGTTTCCTTGAAGTTGGTCAGGCAATCGAGCACGGTCGACTGGATGATGAGGTCTTCATCACCCGCGGCGCCGGTGGCACCGATACGGTCGAAGGTCTCGGCGTCGTCGACATTCAGGCAGGCATTGCCGAAATCGACCACGATACCGTTATAGAATTCGCCCGCGGTGCCGGCACGGATCAGCATGCCTTCATCGGAGTCATTCGAGCCCGCACCATTACGGCGACCGATCAGGGTAAAGTTCGAGATGCGGGGATTGGACCGTGGCAGAAGCGTGTTGTTCGACGATCGGTTGTCAAACTCGAAAGCTTGATCGCCATCATCCGACTGCTGGATGATCACGTATTGGGCGCGCCCGACCCAGCCATCGGTGTAGTCCATCGAGTCGTCGGAATTGCCGGTCAGCACCAGGTGGCGCAAATCGACGGCCCCGCCGAACATCTCAACACCGTCATCGGCATTATTGTGAACCTGGACGTAATCGACTTCCGTACCGCTACCGACAGCCTGGAAGGCGATACCGTTGAGCTCGTCCTCATTATTCACCTTGAAGCCGGCATAGCGGACTTGGGTGTAGAAGATATTGCCCGAGTCATCCGTCGGATCGGCACCACCGAACAAGCCGGAAGAGCCTTCACCGGATTTCTGACAATCGGCCGTACCGCCCGTTGCAGTACCGTCGATACAGGCGTTGATCGGTGCGCGGCCATTGATGACCAGACCGCCCCAAAGACCGATCTCGGTGGCGCCAACCGTGCCTTCCACATCCGAGCGGGCCGTCAATACGACGGGCGCGGTGCGGGTACCGTTGGAGCGAATGCTCGAGCCCCGGGCGATCACGATATAGTCGGAACCTGCCGAACCGAACACTGTGACACCCGGGTCAATCGTCAGCTCGACCTCGATGCCCGAGGGCGCAGGACTGGCGGCATCGGGACCTCGGTCAACACCGACGAACACCGGACCGACCAGTTCATAGACCGAGCCACGCGTCAGGTGCAGATCGGCAGTCACATTGCCGGTGATCTGGCAGATACGCTGATTGTTGATGACTTCAGCGGATTCGGTGGTGCCGGTCGGACAGCCCGGATCGGCGAAGAGATTGTAGGTCCAGCCCGCGGCCCAGTTCGAGGCCGCATTCTCGGAACCGGAGAAGGCACCGATATAGGTGGTCGGTTCGAACCATGGGTCGAGCGCGTTGACGTCGGTGGTGGCCACGGCCAGTTCGATCGGGCCCGGGAAGACGTCCGACATCGTGTTGTCGATTTCGGCATTGTTCGCCTGGCCGAGGAACCAGTCGGAAACATCGACCGGGTCGCCGGCCGTTTCCGAGAAGTTGACCACGCAGTCAAGCGCGACCGATTGCATGACCAGGTCTTCATCACCGGAAGCGCCGGTAGCGCCGATCCGGTTAAAGGTCTCGGTGTCATCGATGTCGAGGCAGTTGTCGCCGAAGTCGACCACGATGCCGTTATACAGCTCGCCAGCGGTCCCGGCCCGGATCAGCATGCCTTGATCGGAGTCGTTGGAACCCGTGCCGCCGCGCTGACCGACAAGGGTGAAGTTGGAAATGCGAGGATTGGAGCGTGGCAGCAAGGTGTTGTTCGACGACCGGTTGTCGAACTCGAAGCCCTGGTCGCCATCGGCCGACTGACGCACAAGCACATATTGTGCACGGCCACGCCAGCCATCGGTGTAGTCCATCGAGTCGTCGGAATTGCCGGTCAGCACCAGGTGGCGCAGATCGACGGCCCCGCCGAACATCTCAACGCCGTCATCGGCATTATTGTGGACCTGGACATAGTCGACTTCCGTGCCGCTGCCGACACCCTGGAAAGCAATGCCATTGAGCTCGTCTTCATTATTGACCTTGAAGCCGGCGAAGCGAACCTGGAGGTAACGCAGCGTCCCGGAATCATCGGCCGGGTTGTCGCCGCCGAACAGGCCGGAAGAGCCTTCACCGGACTTCACACAATCGGCAGAACCGCCAACAGCTGTGCCGTCGATACAGGCATTGATCGGTGCGCGGCCATTGATGACCAGACCGCCCCAAAGACCAATTTCGTTAGCGCCCACCGTGCCTTCAATGTCGGACCGGGAGGTCATCACGATCGGCGAGTCGGCGGTGCCGACTGCTTCGATGCGGGAACCGCGGGTGACGACGATGTAGTCGGAGCCGGCAGCGCCAAACAGAGTCGCGCCCGGGTTGATGGTCAGGGTAACCGGCGTGCCGCCAGCGGCCTCGCCATTGGGTTTTTGCGCCGTGGCGCCATCATCGAGACCGACAAAAACCGGTCCGGTGACGATCACACCGGCATTGGCAGCGATCGTCGTATTCGAAGTGATATTGCCGGTGATCTCACAGGCATTGATGGTGGTCGTACCGTGCGTAACGCTTGTCTCGCGGATCGAGCCGGTGCCGCAGCCTCCAGCCGGGACGAGATCGATCACCACATTACCGGTGCCGCCACCGCCGCCACCACCACCGGGGGGTGTTCCGACATTATTGCCGCCGGGCGACGAGATCGATGTATCCGAACAGGCTGCCAGCAGGACGCATGCGGTACTGGCCAGCAGAAATTTGCGGAATTCTTGCTTCGACATTTGAGGGACCCCCTAAAGAAACCGTGCAATGTGGGCCGATCCCGACCGACCCGTTTCGGCCTTGGCCCTATAGAGGCTGTGTGACGGTGCCGTGACGGGCTGCGGGCCTGCAGGCCAGCTGGCACAGGGGAAATCCGACTCTGCCGCGAGTTCGGAAATTCGGAAATTTCGGAAGAAGGGCGTCCAGAAATGGCGCGAGAGCCGGGCGCCTCCGAGGGATGCCCGGATGAGTGACGTGCTTGAAGTTTTTGTGACGTGTCATTGCGTTTGGTGCCGCCGGGCGCTTCACGGGCAGGAAGACGAATCGATCGCGCCTTCACGACCGCCTGTCATGCGCTGACCGCACCAGGCACAACCGGGTCCGGAAGCCGCTCTGTGGACAACTGGCGCACCTGCACTAAAAAGCAGGATAGTTTTCCTAGTATTTCGGAATTACCCGAAATCTGGAATATTCATTTCGCCACTAATTATGCTATTTCGGGAAATTTGGCATTCTTGTTTTGAAATACATAACATGTGGAATTAGAACAAAATATAGCAAACTTTGAATGATAGTACAGAGCATCTTTTCATCCGTACCCGGACGCGTTAGAATTGCGACAGTTAGATGTCAAACAGGACGTTTGGATCAATGAAACGGAGCAAATTATCATGATGCATTCCACCCGGCCGTTCGCCCTCGCAGGCGCCGTCTTCATGCTGCTGGGCGCCGCGCCTGCTGTGCAGGCGCAGTCCGCCAATGTCTTCACCTTCCAGACCGATCAGGCCACACTCCGGACAGAGACCGGAATCCTGGAAACCTATGAACGTCTGGTCACGCAAACCGGACAGTATTGCGAACAGTTTGACCTCGGCGCGATGAGCGAGCAGTGCGAAACTGAAGTTCTGGCGGCCGCCGTCGCCCAGGTTGACAGTCCCGGCCTCGCAGCGCTGCACGCCGCCCGGCTGGCCGAACAGGCCCTTCGCGCCCGGCAGGATGCGGCAACACCCACCAGCTAACCCGTCCGCCAAATTGCTATCGCAAGATTGGTCTACTCCCCGGCGGCGGCTGACGCCTGCTTCCCGGGGAGTTTTGGCCGGGCCCCGGCTCTGGCCGATGGCGATTTGCTGCGCTGCTCAAGCTGGCCCCGTTCGCGCAGGCAGGATCGGCCGCGAGCGACACAAAACCTTCATTTCACACCCCGCCTGCCGCTCGATATAGCTCCCGGCACATCGCTGCCTGGAGTCGCGAATTATGAAAGCCCTGCTTGCGATTTTCGCACTCACCCTGACCACAGCATGCACACAGCCCGAGGCGGGCAATAATGCCGTAGCGGCCTTTGACGCGGACCATCTTGCCACCTCGCAGGCCTGTTTCAGTGAACACCCCGCCAGCTTGCTTGAACCTGGCCAGACGCTGCTTGAACGCGGCCCTGACGGCATAGTCCGCATTTCCAGCCTCGTCGAAGGGCGTAGCGAGAACCTCGAATTCTCCATCGCGCAAATGCCGGACGCAGACCGTCAGGCGCTTGACGCTGCGGCAGCTGATTTCTTTCAAGCGGCAAGCGCGGTCTATGATGTGACCAGCGACACCGTCATCTATCACCGGGCGACCGATGGGACTCTGTGCACCGTTACCGGTGACCGGGCGATCGGACGGACGCTGATGGCGAGCGTCCGCAGCCTCGCCAGCACCGAATAGAGCGCCATCGGCGGTGCATTCATAGAAACGCGAACCGGTCTCTGGATAGGGGCCCGTCGCCATTCACTATGTGTCCCCGCCCCTTTCGAGGTAAACTGTGTCCGCCCCAGTCAGTTTTTGTCGGGATCCCGCATGCAGGCAGGATGCTGAGATGGAATCAAGGCTCAAGGTCAAACTCCTCTGAACCCACTCTCAAGCGCCTCTCGATGGTCGGGATGTGCAATGTTGACCAGGCGCCTGACGCGCTCGGCAAGCGGCTGTCCGCGCAGTTCAGCGGCCCCGTATTCGGTGATGATGATGTCGACATCACCGCGCGTCGTCGTGACATTGGCCAGTGGGCCGGCGACAATGCGGCTTCCACCATCCTTGCGCCTTGATGCCAGCGCGATGATCGACCGCCCACCTTGCGCAATCTGCGCGGCTCGGACGAAATCCGGCTGACCGCCAACCGCGCCCAAATAGTGCCGACCGGCGGTTTCGGCATTCACCTCGCCCGTCAGGCCGACTTCCATCGCACCATTGATCGAGACCAGTCTCTTCTGAAACTGCGCCTCACCATGCGTCACCGCAACAGGATGAATTTCCAAGTCTGGATTCTGGTGGACAAAATCGTAGGTCTTGCGGGTTCCGACCGCCATCGACGCGACGCCAATGCCGGGCCGCATTGATTTGCGGGCATTGGTCAGCACCCCCGCCTGCGCCAACTCGACCAGGCTGTCCCCGATCATCCCGGAGTGAAGACCAAGATCGCGACGGTCAAGCAGGCGGCTCGGAATGGCATCGGCAATCGCGCCGATACCAAGTTGCAAGGTCGCGCCATCGCCAATGTAGGCCGCGGCATGCTCGGCAATTTGCTGGGCCACATCACTGGGACGGCCGGCGACTTCCAGAATGGGGTAATCGCTCTCCACCACCCGGCTAACGCGATCCCGTGAAATAATGGCCCCGCCACTGGCCGGCATGGCGGCATTACATTCAATGATCACATGCCGGGCCGTCGCGGCCGCGGCGCCCATCAGCATGCAGGACAGGCCAAAACCGTACACGCCATCGCGGAGTGCTCCGGACAGCAGGGCGACATCACAGCGGAATTGTCCGGCCAGAATGGCGTTCGACATTTGCGCCAGGCTGACCGGCAAGACCTCGAGACAACCGGCTTTCGACAGCGCGCCCGTGCCGCCCAGTGCGCCATAACTTTCAAATCGAAGCACGTCAGCATGTTCGGCGGTGAAGCGGCTGTGGATGTCATATCCGAGGAAGACCGTCACACCGCCGAGGGCGTGGCGCTGCTCGATCAAGGCGTCGACCAGCGCAACCGGGCTGCCGGCAGCCTCACTGATGAACACCCGGTCGCCGGGGCGGATATAGTCCGTGAAATCGATGTCCAGCCGGCTCGCTTCAGACATCTTGACCCCGAAATGTGGACAGGATGGATTGGGCCTGGCGGACGAGTGGCGTATCGATCATCCGGCCGTCGACCGAGATCACGCCCTTGCCATCGCGCGCGCCGGCCTCGGCCGCAGCGACGACACGACGAGCGAAGTCGATCTGACTTTCTGTGGGCTGATAAGCCGCATTGGCCTGGGCGACCTGGCCCGGCGCGATGCACATCTTGCCCGAATAGCCGATCTCGCGGCCCTGCTGCACGTCGCGATCAAATTGTTCCCCGTCCCGCACCGCGATGGTCACCAGATCAAGCGCCTGCACCTTATGCGCCTTGGCGGCCAGGGCGACATGGGAGCGGGCGTGGAGCACTTCCCGGTTATCGTCCGTGCGAAGCCCGTCCATTTCGGCGACGAGGTCCTCGGCTCCGAAATACAGGGCCATCACACCGGCAGCAGCGGCGATTTCGGGCGCACGCAACACACCAAGCGGTGTTTCAATACCGACGACAATGAAGGGCGCGTGGCGATGAAGTCGCGCGACCTGGGCTTCATTCTCCACCTTGGGCAGGACAGCATACTCGGTACCGGCCGCCGACAGGGCCTGGCAATCGGCCTCGAAATCCGCACTGCCGATCGGGTTGACCCTGACCATCACCAATGCCCCGGGCTTGGCATCGCGGGCGGCGCGATACAATTCGGGCAGACCGGCCCTTGCGGCGGCCCGTTCGCCTGGCGGCGTTCCGTCTTCTAGGTCCAGCACAAAGGCATCGGCCGGAATGCGCTCAAACTTTGCGATCAGATCCGGCCGGTTCGCCGGGGCGAAGAGCATGGAGCGGATCATGCCGCTTCGGTTTCCGGCTTGCGGTGCATCAGGGCGGTGCGATCGCACACGGCCACCAATTCGTCACGCTGATTGAAGGCTTCATGGCGGAAGCCGATAATGCCCTGGTGCGGCCGCGACGCGCTGGCGCGCGTCGACGTGACATGGGTCACGACATGGATCGTGTCGCCGTGAAAAACTGGCTTGGGAAAGCCCACATTCGACATGCCCAGATTGGCAACCGTCGTGCCGAGCGTTGTGTCGTTCACGGTGATGCCGATCATCAGACCTAGAGTGAACAGTGAATTGACCAGCGGGCGGCCGAACTCGGTCCCTTTCGCGAATTCGAAATCGATATGCAGCGGCTGGACATTCAGGGTCATGTTGGAGAACAACATATTGTCGGCCTCCGTCACGGTACGCCGCAAGGCGTGGTGGAATGTCTGCCCCACGGTAAACTGTTCAAACCAAAGCCCGCTCATCTCGTCCTCATTTTCTGGTCAGTCATCAAGGCCAATCACTTCGCCATCCACCTGGAAATGCTCGCCCCTGAGTTGTCCCAGTGCGAACTGGCTGATCGGCCGGTTGGTTTGCGGCGTGTTGCGGATCCGGATCCCCGGAGCCAGCGCCGGCAGTGTCGCATCAAGCGTGTGGGCGGCATCCATCACCGCGCGACGCGTCGGAGCTTCGGCGGCCCGCAAGGTCTCTACCGTCGCCTGAAGCAAGCTTGAAGCCCAGAAGGTCAACTGGTTCCGGGGCGTGCGCGGGGAATAGCGCTCCATCACTTCACGCCACAGAACAACATCGGGACTATCGATGAATTGCGGGTCGGCCGGGTCCTTCAGGAAGAGCAGGCAGCGCACGCCCTGCAGGGCGTCATAGCCGGCCGGCTCAATCACTGTTGTCGGATCGGGCGACGCATTGGTCAGCAGGTTGAGTTCAGGTTCCCAACCGGAGCGCACCAGCGCCTTGTAGCCCAGCGCGGCAAATTGCGGGGTGGCTCCGTTGAAGAAGACATTGGAGCCCGCTGCCCTCAGATTGGTAATCTGCGATGCCAATGTTGTGTCGGTCGGCTGATAACCCTGGATGCCGGCGATGGTCACAGGCAACGCGCCCGCATCAATTTCTGCCTGCAAGCCATACTCAAGGTCATGGCCAAAATCGGTATTGTCGCGCAGGAGACCGATACGGGCTCCCGGGTGATTACGGGCGAGCCAACGCGCCCAGATACGGCCTTCGACGGCGCTCGATGGCTGCAATCCGACCGACCAGCGAAAGCGCGCCGTGTCAGTCCAGTGCCGGGCACCGGACAGGACATAGAGCAAGGGGATGCTGGCGCGCTCGGTATAGGTCGAGATCGCGGTGGAATTGGCCGTCCCCGCCGGGCTGATCATGGCAAAGACATTTTCGCGTTCGACCAGATAGCGGGCATTCTGGATCGCCCGGCTCGGATCGAGACCATCATCGGCCGTGCGCAGATCGATCCGGCGCAGCCTGCCATCAGTCATCATCACCCCGCCCTCGGTATCGTTGAGGTGCTGCTGCCATGCGCGGATGGCATCGAGCATCGGGCCGAAAACTGCTGCCGCAGCCCCGGAGGTCGGCCAGCTCTGACCGAGGCGGATCGTGTCGTCAGTGATGCCATTGGCGCCACCTCCGACATCACCACCGGGCGCCCCGCAAGCCGCCAGCGTTGCGGCCGAGCCGATCAGGGCGGCCCGGCGTGTCCAGCCATTTGCGGTGCGCGTGGTCATCCGATCAACCATCAATCAACTGCTCGGCGATGGCGAGCGCAAATGCGTCCTCGCCTCGCTCGATCGCACGGACGGCACGGGTAACCGGGGCACAGTCCGTTGTTCCACCGGTGCGGGCGATATTGCCCGACAGGACCCGGGCCGCTGACAGCGCAAGAATGTAACGGGCGTGACCGGCCGGGCAGGTTTCCGCCGCCTCGACCGCCATAGCGGTTTCGGCCAGCCGGACATGGAAGGCCGGCGTGTCGATCGCCTCGCCGGCAGCGCCAATCCAGCTCTCATAGGTGGTGCGCAAGACCTCGAGCAGGGCGCGAAGGTCAGCCGGTGCCGTGTTGAGTGCAATCGCGGGACGCGCCCCGCCGGCCTTGACCCGTTTGGCTTCGGCGCGACCGATAATGGAACGCTGCACCTCGGAGGCACCCTCATAGATCGTGGTCGGGCGCACAGCGCGGGAAATCATCTCGATTTCCTCGCCGACGATCACGCCACGGCCACCATGGATCTGTTGGGATTGGTAGATCACCTCAACCGCAGATTCCGTGGCAAAAGCTTTGGACACAGCACCTTCGACAATCGTGCTTTGCCCGGAGTCGCGCAGATTGGCTGCACGGTCGACCAGGGCCGCGCCGCCTTCTACCATCGCGGCCATAATACCGAGCTTCAGCCGGATGCCGTCGAGATCGCTGAGATGGCCGCCAAAGGCCTCACGACTGGTACTGAACGCGAGCGCCAGATCCAGCGCACGGCGCGCCATGCCGAGGGTTGCAGAGCCGACTGACGGGCGGAAGATTTCAAGCGTGCCAAGGGCCGCTCTGAGGCCCTGACCGACTTCGCCGAGCCGCTGGCTGTCGGGAATGCGGCATTCATCGAAATCCAGGTAGCCGATCGCGTGGGGCGCCTGCAGCGCGATGCCGCCGCGCGCCGTGAAGCCGGGCATTCCCGTCTCCATCAGGAAGGCGGTCACAGAGCGTTTGTCATCATCGCCCGTGCGGGCGAAGGTGATGTAGACATCGGAGTCCGGCGCACCGGAGATGAACATTTTCGAGCCGTTGAGGACCCAGCCATCGCCATCGCGGCGGGCCCTGGTCCGCATTCCCAGAACATCGGATCCACTATGGGGTTCGGTCAGGGCGAAGGAGAAGAGCGTCTTGCCCTCGACGAGCCCCGGGAGATAGCGATCACGCTGATCATCGGTTCCCATACGCAGGATGGCGTTGGTTCCAAGACCTTGAATGGCGAATTGCGTATCAATCAGTGCGTCATGATAGCCAAAGCGTTCGCGCAACAGGCACAGGATCGCGGAATAGCGTTCAACCCTGCCCGCCCCGCCATACTCTGCCGGCAAGGTCAGGCCGAACAGTCCCTCCTCGGCGATCGCCTCGATCAGCGGGCGGCACGTACGCCCGTGATCCTTCCAGCCGTTTACAATCGGCATAAAGCGTTCCGCGCAGAGCCGGTCAACTCGCTCACGAAGCTCAGCGTCAGTTTCGGGTGTCGGTGTTGTTTTGAGCATGGAAATGCGCCCCCACTGTGTTTTGACTGCACCGAGCCGACCCGGCGCTTGACAACCATATTCGTCACATACTACTCGGTAGGTCAACACATCTTGTGTGATCTCACTGCAGGCCGTTAGTGTGGCCAGATACGCAATTTCCAAGACAGGCCCTACGCAATGGAAATGACAGTCGACCAGCTACTTCACGCCTTCCGCATCATGGAGCGCTCCATTCTGGCCGAGCAGCGCCTCCTGCGCTTCATCGAGGCTGGCGATTCCCGTGTCTTGCTCCACTCCGGCCGCGGCCAGGAAGCGATTGGCATTGGCGCCTGCGCGGCGCTGCGTGATGACGACATGCTCTTCTACAGCCACCGCGGGGTTGCGCAGATTCTCGCCAAGGGCATCTTGCTGGACGAGTTGATCGGCGACTTCCTCGGCCGTATCGGCGGCGCGACCGGCGGGCTGGGCGCCGGCATTGTGCACGCTGTGGACCCGAAATTTGGCGTGATGGGTTCAAGCGGCACACTCGGCGGCGGCTTCGTGCTCAGCGCCGGCGCGGCCCTCGGTGCCGCCAAACTGGGTGATGACCGCGTCTCGATCCACCTCTTCGGCGAAGGCTCAGCCAATCGCGGGACATTCCATGAGGCTGCCAATGCCGCGGCGCTCTGGAAGCTCCCGATGATCTGGCTCTGCGAGAATAATGGCTATTCGGTATCAGTCCCCCATCGCGAGGCGACCTGTATCGAGGACGTGGCCCAGCGGGCACAGGCCTATGACATGCCGTCGGCCATTGTTGACGGGCAGGATGTCGAGGCGGTCTACGGCGCTGTGAAGGAGGCCGTTGAACGGGCTCGGTCCGGCTGCGGACCAACCCTGATCGAAGCCAAGACCTTCCGAATTCGCGGCCATTACGAAGGCGATCCGCAAAATTACCGCAGCAAGGATGAGATCGCGGCAGCGAAGCTCAAGGATCCGCAAATCCTGGTTCAGGAAAGACTGGCGGCCCGCGGAGTTGGAGAAGACCGGCTCGAGGCGATCCGCCAGGAAGAACGCGCCCATCTGGAAGCCGCTGTTGCGACGGCCATGTCGCATGCCAAGGCCGGAGAAGCGCAAATCTATCAAGGCCTGCTGGCGGGGGACATGTCGTGAGCGAACGGATAATCAGCTACCGGGCGGCGTTGAATGAAGCCCTCGTCGAGGAAATGGAGCGCGATGAGCGCGTTTTCCTGATGGGTCAGGACGTTGCGAAATTTGGCGGCGTGTTTGCTGTCAGCAAGGGTTTGCAGGACAAGTTCGGCCCGAAGCGGGTCTTTGACACGCCGATTTCCGAGACGCTCATCGTGGGCGGCGGCGTCGGCGCAGCACTCGCCGGGGCACGCCCCGTGGTCGAGCTGCAATATGCCGACTTCGCCCTGGTCGCTATGGACGAGATCCTGAACAAGGCCGCGAAATGGCGCTACATGCACGGCAACCGTCAGAGCGTCCCGCTTGTGATCCGGGCCGCCGAAGGCATGTTCGGGGGGCTGGGGCCCGAGCATTCACAGTCTTTCGGCCAATACTTCTGGAACGCGTTCGGACTGAAAACCCTGATGCCCTCAACGCCCGCCGACGCGAAGTCGATGTTGAAGGCAGCGATCCGTGATGATGACCCTGTGCTCTTCCTTGAAAACAAGGCGCTCTACAATCGCCGCGGCCCGGTCCCGGACGAGGTGGAAGTCGATCCGATCGGGAAGGCCTCGACCATTCGCAACGGCACTGACCTGACCATTATCGCCTGGTCGAGCATGGTCGCGGTCGCGTTGAAAGCCGCCGAAGCGCTGGCCGAAGAGGGGATCAGCGCTGAAGTGATCGACCCGCGCGGCGTACGCCCGCTGGACACGGCGACCATCTTTAACTCTGTCGACCGGATCGGGCGGGTGCTGGTCACCCATGAGGGCCCGGTCACGGGCGGACTTGCCGGTGAACTGATCGCCCAGATCGTCGAGACCCGTTTCGACAAACTATTGGCGCCGCCCGCCCGGGTCGCCGGGGCTGACACTTACGTCCCGCAAAATCTGGAACTGGAACGCTTCATCGTTCCGCACCTGGAACACATTTTGGCCGCGGCACGCAAATTGGCCGCGACCGGCAAGTCATCCACCCAATAAAGAGGTCGAATAGATGTTTGAGATCAAGCTGACGAAGCTGGGCCAGACCATGGAAGAGGGCGAGGTCGCCGAATGGCTGATCGCCGTCGGAGACAGCTTCAAGGAGGGCGATGTCCTCTATGAGTGCGAGACCGAGAAGGCCCGCACCGAAGTCGAGGCGACCCGCTCCGGCAAGCTGGTCGAGATCGTCGTCGCGGAAAACGAAATCGTGCCGGTTGGCACCGTGATCGCCCGTGCGGAAGAAGCCTGATGAGCGATGAGGGGACCAGGCTGACCGGCATCCAGCGGGCGATGGCCGGTGCGATGAAGCGGAGCTGGGACGAGATTCCCCATTTTGCGGAAGTCACCCAGATCGATGCCGAGCCCGTTCTTGACCGGCTTGATGCCTGCCGCAAGGCGGCCCCGGTCGATGCGCCGCGGGTGACGATCAACGACCTTCTGGTCCATGCTGTCACCCGGGCCCTGTCCGAGGATCCCCGCTTCAACGTCCTGTTCGACGGCAAGGCGATCAGGCAATGTGACGGAGTCAATCTCGCCGTCGCCATCGCCACCGACAACGGGCTGATGACGCCGGTTCTCCGAGATGCGCACACCCATGACATCTACGCGATGGCCGCAGCCCTGCGCGAAAAGGCGGACCGGGCCCGCGCCTGGAAGCTGGCACCGGACGAATTCGACGGCGCTGTGATGACGGTATCCAATCTCGGCAAATTTGATGTCGACAGCGGTTTCCCGGTCATCAATCAGCGCCAGACCGCGCTGCTTTTCATGGGCAGCATCAAGAAACGGCCCTTCGTGATCAATGACGCCGTAGTGGCCCGCAAGACCGCCTATCTGACGCTCGCCAGCGATCACCGCATCATTGATGGCGTCACGGCGGCGAGCTTCCTTGAACGGATTATTGGCCACTTCACCGGCAGGAGCGCGGCGAATGACGCATGAATTGAACGGACGCACCGCCATCATCACCGGCGCCGGCCAGGGGCTGGGCCGCAGTTATGCGCTCGCCCTGTCGCGCGCGGGTGCGAACATCGTCGTCAATGATATTGGCCGCGGGCCCGATGGACGCCCGACCGCCGAGGCCGTCTGTGCCGAGATCCAGGCGGCCGGCGGTAAAGCCGTTGCCAACACGGATAGCGTCAGCGAGCGTGACGGCGCCCAGGCCATGGTTCGCGATGCGATCGAGCATTTCGGCAGCATAGACATCCTGGTCAGCAATGCCGGCATCGAGCGCAACAAATCCTACGGCAAGTCGACCGATGAAGAGTGGGAGGCCGTCACCAGCGTTCACCTCACCGGCACCCATTATCTGTGCCATGCCGCCTGGCCGCACATGCTCGAACAACAGCGCGGCCGCATCATCCTCGTGAGCTCACCCTCCGGGCTTTGGGGAAATTTTGCGCAGTCGTCCTACGCGGCCGCGAAGATGGGCATTATCGGGCTCGGCACTGTTCTCGCCATCGAGGGGCAACGGAAGAATATCCTGGTCAATTCCCTCGCGCCCATTGCGACGACACCGATGACTGAAGCCCTCCTGAGCCCCGAACTTGCAGCGAAACTGTCGCCCGACGAGGTTGCGCCCGCCGTGACCAAACTGGCCTCAGACGCGCTCACGACAACCGGCGCCATTATCGTCGCCGGCGGCGGCTGGTTCTCCTCCGCCCATATTTCACTCTCGCCCGGCGTTCACTTCGAGGGCCGCCCTGGCCCGGCCGATCTGGACGCGCGGTGGGAGGAGATCGTGTCGGGCGACAAGAGCGCCCCCAGCGGGCCACTCGATCCTGACACGCTGCAGAAGATGTTTGTCGGCGACTGAACTATTCAAATCCGAGGTATGTGATGAATTTCGAGTTGAGCGAAACGCAGCAGGATGTCCAGCGCGCCGTGCGCAGTCTGGCCGGAAAATTCGGCGATGAATACTGGCGCAAATGCGACGAGTCCGAGACTTTCCCCTGGGATTTCTACAACGCCTTCGCCGAGGCCGGCTGGATCGGAATTGCCATCCCTGAAGAATATGGCGGATCCGGACTAGGCATCAGTGAAGCCGCCATCCTGCTGCAGGAAGTCGCAGCATCGGGCGCCGCAATGAATGGCTGCACGCCGATGCATCTGAGTATTTTCGGCGTCAATGTCATTGCGAAACACGGCTCGGAAGAATTGCGCCAATCCCTCCTGCCACAGGTCGCGACCGGCAAGCTGCATGTTTGTTTTGCGGTCACCGAACCTGATGCCGGAACCGACACCTCGCGGATCAAGACTTTCGCGCGCAAGACCAATGATGGCTACGTCATCAATGGCCGCAAGGTGTGGATTACCAAGGCCCTCGAATCACAGAAAATGGTGCTGGTGACACGCACGACACCGCGTGAGGAATGCGCCAAGTCCACCGACGGCATCTCCCTCTTCCTGATCGACATTGACCGCTCGAAAATCGACATCAAGCCGATCCCGAAAATGGGCCGCAATGCGGTGAAGACCAATGAGGTCTTCATCGACGACCTGCACGTACCGAAATCCGCACTGATCGGCGAGGAAGGCAAGGGATTCCGCTATCTGCTCGACGGCTTGAATCCGGAACGCATCCTGCTGGCCCACGAGTCCATCGGCATCGGCTATGTCGCGCTGAAGCGCGCCATCAGCTATGCCAATGAACGCGTGATCTTCGACCGGCCGATCGGGGCCAACCAGGCGATCCAGCACCCGCTGGCCATGGCGCATGCGCAGCTCCAGTCCGCTGAATTGCTCGCCCGCAAAGCCGCCTGGCTCTATGATCGTGGCGAACCGTGTGGCGGCGAAGCCAACATGGCGAAGGTGCTCTGTGCCGACGCGGCTTTCTTCGCCGCCGACCGCGCCGTGCAGACCCATGGCGGCTATGGCTATGCCAAGGAATATGATGTCGAACGTTATTTCCGGGAATCGCGGCTGATGCGGATTGCGCCGATCAGCCAGGAGATGGCATTGAATTATATCTCGCAACATGTGCTGGGCCTGCCACGCTCCTATTGATGACCAAGACCGCATCTCCTCGCCTTCTCGACCGGATCTCCGCGATCCCGGGATCACAGACCGCAGTGGTCACCGTCGGGACGGACGGGGAGACGCGCTGGAGCTATGGCCAGCTCCTCTCGGAAGCCGGGGCGTGGACACAGAGACTGAGCGATCTCGGCCTCGAGGCCGGCGACGCAATCGGACTTTGGCTTCCCAATTGTGCCCCCTGGCTCGCGATCGAGCTGGCAGCATCGACGCTCGGCCTGCTGGTTGTTCCGGTAAACCCGCGCCTTCGCGGCAATGATGCACGCGCCCTGCTTGAACGGGCCGGGCTTCGCTGCCTCGTCGCTCCAGAGGCCAGCGGCATGGTCGATTTCGACGCGCTTCTGGGCGAAGCCCTGGCTTCTCCCCTGCCCGGTCTCGATCACGTCCTGCGGATCGATATCGACGCGCAAATCGCGAGTGGGGCCGAGGCCGGGATACCCAGGGCCGCTGGCGGCGATCTGGCACTCAACTGCTTCTCCACATCCGGTTCGACCGGCGCGCCAAAACTGGCGATGCACCGACAGTCCTCGCTGGTCATCCGCTTCAGTGCCGCCGCACAACGGTTCGGCATCAATTCCGGCGATGCGGTGTTATGCGCCTTGCCACTTTGCGGCGTCTGGGGGCTAGGCATATCACTCGCCGCCCTGATGCGCGGCGCGAGTTGTGTCTTCCTGCCGGTCTTCTCCGCCAGCCGCGCGGCCGAAGCCATGCACGACTATCAGATCGCGCATGTGCATGGCGGCGACAATCTGGTTCGCGAAATTCTCAACGCGCCGACATTCCAGGGCGAGCAATTACCGTATTGGCGCAGCTGCTATTTCGGAGCTTTCACCGGGAGCCCGGCGGCAGAAACCATCAGGATGATCGCAACAAGCGGTGCGGTGCAGGTCCAGGCGGCACAGGCCTATGGATCGTCCGAAGCTCTGGCCTTCGTGGCCGGTGCCGCTCCCAATGCTCCCGAACCGGAGCGCCTGCTGGCTGGCGGTCCCTATCTCGATGACATGACCCAGGCCAGGGCCGTGTCGCCGGATGGAAGCAACCTGCCCCACGGCGAACGCGGCGAGCTCCAGTTGACAGGTGCATGCATCATGCTGGGCTACCGCAATGACAGCCCAGCGAGCACTGCAGCGATGACGCCGGACGGATGGTACCGGACGGGGGATCTTGGCTACACGACGCCCGGCGGACTCGTCTTCATTTCACGCCTGGGTGACGCCTTGCGGCTACGCGGCAATCTGATCGACCCGGCCGAGATCGAACACCATATCGGCACCCATCCGGACGTTGAAGAAGTCCATGTCGTGGGGGTCAGTCTGCCATCGCGCGGCGACGTTGCCGTCGCCTTCGTGCGCGTATCCTCTCCCGGCTTGGACGAGCCGACATTGAAGGCCTTCTGCAAATCGCGGATTGCCGGCTTCAAGATCCCGGACAGGATCGTCCTGACTGACGCTATTCCTGTGACGGTCGGCGCCAATGGCACAAAGGTCAAAAAAGGGGAGCTGCGCGAACGGGCCCTGGCCTATTTCGACACCCCGTGAAGGATGAAATCGGCGATGACGTCGGCAATTTCCTCTCGCGTATCGGCCGATGACTGGCCGCGCTCGACATACCACATGATGGTCCAGTTCAGCGAGCCCAGCAGCGTCTTGGTCAAAAGCCCCGGATTGACCGTCCGGAACTCACCGCTGGCCATGCCGGCCTCGATGACGGTCCGGAACAGGCCCTCATAGTCTGACCTGGCATTGCTGATTTCATCCACGAAACGCTCACGCTTCTCGTTGACCAGAAGGTCGGTCGTCGACAGCAAGGCGACCCGGGTCAGCGCCAGGTTTTCCATGATCACCATGGCATGGCGAAATGACATCGCCCGAATGGCCTCGCTGGCGCTGCCCTCGATCCGGGCGAGCGGCGCGACCTGGGTCAACATCAGGTCAAGAACATGCCGGTGAATATCAATCAAGATATCCGATTTCTTGCGGTAGTAATGGTAAATACGCCCCTTGGTCGCATTTAGTTGGTCGGCGATTTCATCAATCGAGGCACGGGCATATCCCAGCCGCATGAAGGCCTCGGTCGCAGCGAGCAGAATCTCGAGCCGCCCTTCCTCATTGCGATTGGGCCGAGCCCGCGTCCGGGACGTTGCCGCGGGTTTGGCGGATTGATCATCACTGACTGCATTCTTGGTCACTGGCTTATTCATCAATCGCAATCCGTTGTGTCGGCACTGGTAGTGGCCGCAGTTTTGGCCGGACGTGAAACCTTGCGCTGCATGATCGGAATCAGGGAGACAAGGCCACCCGGCAGGAAAAATACAACCGCAATCAAAATTGCACCGAACAGAAGTTGTGTCCACGCCTGACTTAGACCAGCCGCCAACTCCGGAACCAGCTGCACGAACAGTCCACCGATCAACGCCCCCGCGATGACCCGGCTGCCACCGACCATCAGTGCAGCCAGGAAGGTCAGGTTGATCAAAAGGCCAAACGCCTCCGGCGCGATGAAGCCGATGGCCGCCGCATAGAGCCCTCCCGCCAAACCCGCACAGATGGCGGAAACGGTGAAGGCCGCGAGCTTGTAGCCGGCGACGTCAATACCCATCGACCTGGCGGTCAGCTCGCTGAGCCGGATCGCATCGAGTGCCCGGCCGAGCCGGTTGCGCGTCACCGCCCAGGCCACAAAGACGAGGATAGCGATGGTCACGACGGTAACCATATACATCCAGCTGACAGAGCTCAGCCCCCAGCTTTCCGGCGCGAATTGTGGCGGAATGGCCAGGCCGGCATGGCCACCCGTCAGGTCCGAGAACCGGGGCAGCATAAGCGGAAAGACGATCGCCAGCGCCGCGGTCACGATCGCCAATTGAAACCCGCGCAGTTTCAGCGCCGGCTTGCCAAACACCAGACCCAGCACACCGCCGGCGAGGGCGCCGGCCAACAGCGCCAGCGGCAAGGGCAGGATGTCGCGCACGAGCAGGATTCCCGTCGTATAGGCCCCGATGCCGAAGAAGGCCGAATGCCCGATGGAGAGCTGCCCCGCCCGGCCGGTGATGATGACGAGGCCGATTGTCGCGGCGCCGTAGATCAGTGCCAGGGTGAGGCGATCAATCCGGTATTGCGGGATCAACCAGGGGGCCGCGAGCGCGAGAAGAAAAGCGGCGGCCAGAAGCATGGCAATAGTCTTGTTGTTCAGCGTCATCATACGCGCTCCGCCTGGACGGTGCCGAACAGGCCGTGGGGCCGGAACAGCAGCGCGATGAAGACCAGGATGAGCGGCGCTGCGATCCTGAGGTCACTGCCGATGAAGGGGAGATAGGTCGAGGCGAGGTTTTCGGTCACCCCGACGAGTATCCCGCCGACAATCGCACCAAATGGATTGTTCAGACCTCCCAGCGTCGCCGCGCAGAGGCCATAGATCAGGATCGGGAACATCATTCCCGTGGTCAGCAGAATGGACGGCGCAAGCAGGATCCCCGCCATGGCCGCGAAAATCGCGGACAGGCCCCAGCCGAGCGTGAACAAACGGTTTGGCTCGATTCCGATATAGACCGCCGATTCCGGATTATCCGATGCGGCCCGCATGCGCAGACCCAGGCGGGTATGCCGGAAGAACCACCACAACAAGGCTGCCTGCCCGGCGAGCACCGCGATGAGGAGAAGCGTCTCGCTGCCAATCCGCACGCCGGCGAATTCAAGATTGAGCGCCGGCACCAGCGCCGGAAACTCGCGCTGTGCCCCTGGCCAGATCAGCGCACAGACCTGGTTGAGGACAAGGAAGACCCCCAGCGCCACGACGGCGGAAGCGAGCGGTGGCTTGTTGCGCAAGGGCCGCATCAGGACCCGTTCAATCCCGGCCCCCAGCACGAAGGCAAAGACCAGCGCGGCAATGATCGCGACGGGCAGCGGCGCTCCCCAGGCGGCAAGCTGCCACGCGAGAAATGTGCACACGAGCGCCATTTCGCCGAGCGCGAAATTCACCACGCCGGTGGTGCGATGAGCGAGGACGATGGCCACCGCCATGGCCGCATAGAGCGACCCGTTGGCGATGCCATCGACGACCTGTTGCAGGAAGACCTGGAATTCAGCCGGCATGGTTCAGATAGGCCTCCTCGATAATGCCTGACCCTGCGATCTCGTCCGGGCGCCCGGAAGCGACGACGCGGCCGTGGGACAGGAGCAGCGCCTGACTGGCGATTTTGAGGCTGAGGTCCGCATTCTGCTCGATCAGCAACACTCCAATGCCGTCTGCTGCAATCGCGCGGATTGTCTCGAACAGCTCGATGCGGATGAGCGGGGCCAGGCCGAGCGAGGGCTCGTCCAGCATCAATATCCGCGGCTCGAGCATCAGGGCCCGGGCAACCGCGAGCATCTGTTGTTCGCCCCCGCTCAGCTCACCGGCCGGCTGCGTCCAGCGCTCGCGAAGTATCGGGAAAAGCCTGCAGACCTTGTCACGCAATTCGGCTTCTCGGACCACGGAACCGGTCTGCGTGGCGGAGAGATTTTCCCCGACCGTCAGTCCGCCGAATGTGCCCCGCCCCTGAGGGACATGAACGACACCGGCGCGAACGATATCGCGGGCCGAGACGTCGATCATCTCGCGGTCGTCGAGTCGGATGCTGCCGGCCCGTGGAATAATGCCCGAAAGCGCCCGGAGAATGGTTGTCTTGCCGGCACCATTAGCCCCGAGCAGGGCGACGATTTCGCCCGGCCCGACCATCAGGGTGATATCATGCACAACCCGGCTATTGCCGTAGCCTGCGCTGAGAGCGGAAACGACCAGCTTCATGCCGCCTCTCCCGCGCCGCCAAGATAGGCGGCCCGCACGGCCTCGTCATTGCGGATAGTTTCAGGTGTTCCCAGTGCGACAAGCCGGCCGGAGACCATCACTGCCACCCGATCGCAGATCGCATTAATCAGCCCCATGTGATGTTCGACGAGGATCAGGGTCAGGCCCATTTCCTGGCGCAAATCGCGGAGCAATTCACCAAACTCGTTGACTTCGCCATGGCTGAGGCCCGCCGCCGGTTCATCTGCAAGAAGCAGGTCCGGCCGGTGCACCAGCGCGCGGGCCAGCTCAATTCGCTTCTGGGTTCCGTAGGGCAATTCGGATGGCAATTCGTTGAGGCAGTCAGCCAGCCCCAGGCGCTCGCACAGGGCAATAGCATCGGCACGGAGCGCGCGTTCTTTCCGGTTACTCCAGGTAATGACGGAAGCCCAGTATCCTGCAGCGCCAGCGCTGTGGCCGCCCACCAAGACATTGTCGAGCACGGAAAGCTCGGAGATCAGGGAGATATTCTGGAAGGTCCGCGAGACACCCAGACGCCGGATTCGCCAGGCGTCCTGCCGGGCCAGGTCATGGCCGGCGAACTGGATTTGGCCCGAGGTTGGCCGGTACAGGCCACTCAGACAATTGATGAGCGAAGTCTTGCCCGCCCCGTTCGGCCCGATCAGTCCGAGAATTTCATCTGACCGGACATCCAGGGTGACGTCACGTACAGCGTGCAAACCGCCGAAGCTAAGCGACAAGGCCTGGATTTGAAGCAAGTTGGGCACAGCATCCCTCCGAATGGATGACGCCGGCTGTGCAAGCCGGCGCCACCTGTCAGACATACTGCCTGCTAGCGTTGGATCGAGAACTCGATGCCGAAGGTCTGCGGAGCACCAAGCCGGGAGACTTCGTCATTGATCGCGTAATTGACCGTCGTCCGATACACCGTGTCAGCCAGATTTCTCCCCCACAAGGCAATCTGCCAGTCACCATCGTTCGGCGTGAAGGCCACCCGGGCATCGAGAAGACCATAGGGGTCTTCAAACTGGGCATTGTTCGGCCCCCAGAACATCTCGCCGCGGTGGTTGTAGTTGACCCGGAAAGAAAGCGCATCCGACATCCCGGCGAGGTCGGTCGTGTAATCGAAACCGACATTGTATTGATAGTCCGGCGTTCTTTGCAGGAAGTTTCCGTCGTTCACATTGCCGAGCGAGTCGGAGAAGTCGATGTATTCAGTGTCGAGGAAGGTCGCGTTTGCGAAGATCCGGAGCCCGTCGGTGACCAGAAGTTGGGATTCAACTTCAATGCCCCGGATTTCTGCATCGGCTGCGTTGTCGGTCACATTGCACAGACAGTTGGTGTCAGTCTGGGTGACCTGAAGGTCAGCATAATCCATCGAGAACACCGCGAGATTGACCCGGGCGCGCCCTTCAAGGAGATCCATCTTCGCACCGAATTCCATATTGGTGACGGTTTCCGGATCATAGCTGATCGTTGCCGCAATTGCGTTTGACGGCGTGTCTTCAAAGCCGCCGCCCTTATAGCCCCGCGACCATGTTGCGTAGAACATGAGGTCGTCATTGGGACGGTATTCAACGGTGACCTGTGGCGTGATTTCATTCCAGTCATCGGAATAGGCTGCCGAGAATGACTGACCCTCGGTCAATCCGCCGGCAAGCGGCGTCAGTGGAACCGTGCCGCCCGGGTTGAAGCGGTCACCGGTCGACACCGCAGTCGCGAGCACGTCGCCGCTTTTTTCGTCGTAGGAGTAGCGCACCCCGGCGACAGCCCGCAGCTGGTCACTGAAGGAATAGCCCAGCTGCCCGAACATGCCGTAGGAAATATTGCGCGAATTATTGTCCCAGTGGGACTCGCCGGAGATCAGGTCGAGCGCGGCGAGCGGCACAATGCCCCAGAAGCGGTCATACTTGTGGACATCATCCTGCTGATGGTAGGCGCCGATGATCCAGTCGAAACTGGACTCGCCAGGCGTCGAGACCAGGCGGACTTCCTGCGAGAACTGGGTCGCGCTTTCGAACTCGTTCACAGGCGTCGCGAACAGGAGTGGCGAGAGCACGCCATAACCGTTGTCAGGCCCGATGCTGGTCTGGTCATACAGGCTGTCGGCGTCGCCATTGCGATAGCCGACGACAGCGCTAAGGGTAGCAAAATCGCCAATCTCACGGTCGACCTGGAGCGTGATACCAAAGGCCTCCCGGTCGAGTCCCTGGGGCGTCTCGGTCGCGTCGCCAAAGAAAAGCGGATGCTGCGGCAGGCTTTCACGCACGCTCAATGGCCGGCCAAGAATGACGCCGATCGCTTCGCGTGCCGAGCTCCAGGCACCCTGCCCCGCGTCAGGACCATCGATTGCCACCTGATGACCGCCATTGCTTTCATCCTGGGTGAAGTCCGCAATCAGGCGGGCTTGCCATGGTGAATCGTCCGGAGCCCACAGCAGCTGAGCGCGAGCCTGGAAGGACCGCAGGTCATCCAGATCGCGATTGTGCAGGATGTCATAATTATACCCTGAACGATTTCGCGACTGGGCCGAGAGACGTCCGGCGAAGTCGCCGGCTATCTGACCGGTCACATGGCCGCGCGCCACAGTTTCATCGTAATTGCCGAAGGACATGGAGAGGGAGGAAGACGGATCGAACGCCGGGCCCGCGGTGATAACGTTGATCGCACCACCAACAACATTCCGCCCCATGAGAACACCTTGAGGGCCGCGAACGACCTCGACGCGCTCAATGTCATAAAGGTCGAAGTTGAAGAGACCGGAGCGCCCCGCATAGATGTCATCGATAAAGATGCCGATGGATTGGTCGGCAGACGGCGAGTCGAGGCGCGTATTCGTGATACCGCGAATATTGAACTCGGTGTCGAGCGGCGAGATTGCCGTAAACGACAAGGAAGTGACCCGGTTGGCAACATCTTCAAGGCTCATAATCCGGTCTTCGGCGAGCGTTTCACCGTCGAAGGCGCTGATCGCCAGCGAGGCGTCCTGAACGCTTGCGGCCCGGCGCTGCGCCGTCACGACAACCACGTCGAGGCGGCCCGCCTGGTCCGGATTTGAGGCCCCCGCCTCCTGTGCCACGGCCGATGGCGTGACTGCAATCGCCGAAACGGCGGCCAAAAGGGCAAGGCTGGAAACTGATGTCAAAAGTCGCATGGTAGAAACTCCCCTATACAAGATCTCGCCTTACCCCGCGCCTGATAGCGGAGAGTAGTCGATTTTTATAACCTACTGGGTAGTATGCAAAACGGCGCCGGTCAAGCCCCTTGACGTTGAGGTGCGCGGCATACTACTTAGTAGGTTATGAACCCTGTTCCACAAAACCCCGACAGCTTCCCCGCACCCTTGCGGGGCATCCGCGTGCTCGACCTGGGCATGCTTTTACCTGGACCGGTTTGCGCCCTGCACCTCGCCTGGTTCGGCGCAGATGTCATCAAGGTGGAGCCCACGACCGGGGATCCGGGCCGCGACCTTTATGATGGCGCCTTTTTCGATACCTATAATCGCGGCAAACGGTCGATCGCTCTGGACCTGAAGTCAGAAGACGGTCGCGCGGTCATGCGCAAGCTGATCGCCGAGGCGGACGTCCTGGTCGAGAATTTCCGGCCAGGGGTCGCCACGCGGCTGGGCGTAGATGCCGACACCGCCACTCGCGAAAACGCCCGTCTCATCTATTGTTCAATCAACGGATACGGCAGCGGTGCGGAAGCTACGCGGCCCGCGCATGACCTGAACTTCCTGGCCCGGTCCGGTGCCATGGGGGCCGCAACAACCTGGTCCGGACAGGGCCGCGCGCCCGTACGTCCCGCCATGCCCGTGGCCGATATGGGCGGCGCCGCAATGGCCACCCAGGCGATTCTCGCGGCGCTGTTCCAGCGCGAGCGGACAGGTCGCGGTGCCCGAATCGAAATCCCGATGATTGACGTCATGATGCACTGGATGGCCTGGCGGGTTGCTGCAGAAGACCGGGCTGACCCGGACGCCTGGACGCGCTACCTCGAGCCGGCCAACGACATCTATAAAACCGCCGATGGGCGCCACATCGTCATCGGCGCCATTGAAGCGCATCTCTGGAAGAAGCTCGTGGACCTGCTCGACGCGGCAAGGCCCGGCTGGTTCGCCGATGCAGGCGTTGCGGACTGGGGATGGCAGGACCGGCGCGCGGCGGCGGCCCCGCTCGGCGAGGCGCTCAGTCATGCCTTCCTGTCGCGCACAAGCGATGACTGGGTCACATCCGCCACCACGGCCGGCATCCCCCTTGAACGCGTCGACACGCCGGCGGAGGCCTTCGCCCAGCTATCAGCGTCGGAACGCGGTATGATCAGCGCCGATGGCTGGATCCGTCCACCGCTACCCGGCTTGCCAACACTCGGCGCAGCGCCGCATCTCAACGCCGACGGAGATTCGATCCGTTCCGGAAATATATGGGTGACTGATGACCGCTGACTCCCACCACACGATCGACCACATTGTCGCGCACAACGTCGCCACAACACCGGATGCGCCAGCGATTACGTTCGAAGACCGGACGCTGAGTTATCGCGAACTGGACGCTCGCACGAGCGCCCTGGCCGACTCGCTGACCCAACTCGGCGCCCGCAAGGGCGATCTGATTGCGTTCATCGGTCGCAATCGCCCCGAACATTTCGAAGTGATCATCGCGGCATCGAAAGCCGGGCTGATTGCCGTCGGGCTGAACTGGCGCCTCAGCGAAAGAGAGTTGGCGGAGCAACTTGCCGATTGTGGCCCCTTCGCCGTTTTCACCACAACTGCCGCGCGGCCGACCCTTGATGCGGCCTGCACCGGCCTATCCGCTGAAGCGAAAATTATCACATTCGGGGAAACGGGGCCGCTGGGTCATGAAGGCCTTGTCGCGCACGGCAATGCGGAATCCGTCCCGAGCCGGTCCTCGCCTGAGGATTTGTGCATGATCTGGTACACCTCCGGCACAACAGGCCGGGCGAAGGGCGTCACATTCACGCATCAGAGCTTGTGGTCGATCTTCCCGGGTGCGGGTGCGGAATGGCGGGTCAGCAGGGACAGTACGAGTCTGGTGTGTATGCCGACATTTCACACCGCCGGTGTTGGCTGGGGCCTGATAACCCTGTCCTTCGGCGGGCGCATTGTCATCGTCGACGAGTTCATTCCCTCCGAGCTTGTCGACTTGATGATGCGCCTGCGGGTCACCAATTCGGTTTTTGCGCCGATCATGCTGGAACAGATTGTGTCGGAGCTCGAGGGTCGCGGACTTCCACCGCTTCCCGACTTGCGGGCGATCCTCTATGGTGCCTCTTCAATCACCGAACCTGTTCTGGCTCGCGTCGTTGAAGCGCTCGATTGCGAGCTCATCCAGGGATATGGCCTCACGGAGGTCAATGGCACGATTTCAATCCTGCGATCGGAAGAGCACACACTGACCGGCGAACGCCGCAAGTATTTGCGCTCGGCCGGCGTCGCTGTGCCCTGGGGCGAGCTCAAGGTCGTCGATCCGGAAACCGGCACCGAGCTTCCCAGCGGGGAAGTCGGGGAAATCTGGGGCAAAAGCCCCGGCATGATGACCGGGTACTGGAACAAGCCCGAAGAATCCCTCGAAGCGTTGACACCGGACGGATGGCTGCGGACCGGCGATGCCGGCTACATCGATTCCGAGGGGTTTCTGTTCCTCACCGACCGGGTGAAGGACATGATCATTACGGGCGGCGAGAATGTCTATCCGATCGAGATCGAACACCTCATCGCCGCCCATCCGGCGGTCTCGGAAGTCGCTATTGTCGGCGTTCCCGACAAGAAGTGGGGCGAGACCATCAAGGCCGTCGTCGCACTGAAACCGGGCGCGCACGTCACCGAACAGGAATTGATCGCGCTGACCCGGGCCGAACTGGCCAGCTATAAATGCCCGACCTCCGTCGATTTCGTCGACAGCCTGCCGCGCAACGCGTCCGGCAAGATCCTGAAACGCGTGATCCGCGACGCCTATTGGACCGGCCACGACCGGCGCATCGGATGACCCGACGTTTCGACGGAAAAGTCGTGTTCGTCACCGGCGCCGCGCGTGGACAGGGGCGCGCTACGGCGGAGGCCTTCGCCCGTGAAGGGGCCTGCATCATTGCCGCCGATATCTGCCGACCGATCGCATCGGATTCTCCCGGCGCTGCCCCCGATGATATGACCGCCATGGTCGACGCCATTGAGGGCCAGGGCGGCCGGGTGCTCGCGCGGCAATGCGATGTCCGCGATCTCGCCTCCATCGAGGCCGTCCTGGATGAGGGCGTCGCTGCGTTCGGCGGTCTGGACATCGTCTCGGCGCAGGCCGGGATCGCCGGTTTCGGCAAGAGCCATGAGCTCAGCGAAGACCAGTGGTCGACCATGATCGATATCAATTTGTCCGGGGTCTGGCGCACATGCCGCGCGGCCATCCCACATCTGGTCGCCGGAGAATCCGGTGGTTCGATTATCCTGACGAGTTCAGCGATGGGCCTGAAGGCCTTGCCGGATGTCTCTCACTATGTTGCAGCCAAACATGGCGTGGTCGGGCTGATGCGGGCATTGGCGCTGGAACTTGGACATCATTCGATCCGGGTTAATGCGGTCTGCACGACGACCGTCAACACGCCGTTGATTCAGAATCCGTCCCACCTCCGCAAATTCCGGCCTGACCTTGAAAACCCGACCCTGGACGACGCCGCGAAGTCCGCGCGGCGGATGAATGTCCTGCCGGTTCCCTGGGTTGAGGTCGACGACGTCCGCAATGCCATTCTCTGGCTGTGCTCGGACGAGGCGCGCTATATCACCGGCGTCGCCCTGCCCGTCGACGCCGGCTTTTTGATCAAATAAGAGGGGCAAGGCCTTGAACTCTGTATCCTATCAAGCCGTCGGCGAAATCGGCGTCATTACCGTCCACTACCCGCCGGTCAATGCGCTGAGCCTCGCGGTTCGAACCGGGCTGGGCGAAAGCCTGGCCCGCGCCAATGCCGACCCGGATATCAAGGCCATCCTGATCCGCTGCGACGGCAAGACCTTTATTGCCGGGGCCGACATCAAGGAATTGCAGAAGGGCTGGCACCTCAAAAACCCGACCCTCGGCGAGATCCAGGCGATGCTGGAGACCGGCAAGCCGAGCATTGCCGCCATTCACGGCACAGCACTCGGCGGCGGGTATGAGCTGGCGCTGACCTGCCATGCCCGGATCGCTCTGAATGATGCAGCGATCGGCCTGCCCGAGGTCAAGCTTGGCCTCCTGCCCGGCGCGGGCGGCACCCAGCGCCTGACCCGGCTTTGCGGTCCTGCCGCTGCGCTCGACATCATCGTCAGTGGCCGTCAGGTACCCGCCAGCGAGGCGCTGCAGCTTGGGGCCATTGATGCGATTGTCACAGACCTCGACGAGGCGGCCCTGACATTCGCCAGGGATTTCGCCGCGCGCCCGGCGCCCGCCCCGGTGATCGCCCGCAATGAGGCCATCGCTGGAATCGATCCGGACATTTTTGCCGCCGCCCGCAAGCAGGCCGCGCGCAAGTCGCGCGGTGCCGAGGCGCCATTGGCGATCATCGCCTGCATTGAGCAGGCCTGCGAACTCACGCCCGCTGAAGGCCTCCGCTTCGAACGCGCCGAGTTTGATGGCCTGTTTGGCAGCGACCAGCACAAGGCGCTGACACACTATTTCTTCGCCGAGCGCGAGGCCCGGAAGATCCCCGGCCTGCCCGGCGAACTTGCAGCCGTCCGCATTGAACGGGCCGGCGTGATCGGGACGGGCACAATGGGCCGCGGTATCGCGGTCGTGCTGGCCAATGCCGGGATCGAAGTGCGGCTGGTCGACACGAATTCAGACGCCGCCAAGCTGGGAATGGAGGCCATCAAGGGCATTTATGACGGATCAGCCGCGCGCGGCATCCAGACCCGGGACGCGGCCGATGCGGCTCTGAAGCGGATCAAGCTGGGCGGCTATGAGGACCTCGGCGAAGTTGATCTCGTGGTCGAGGCGGCCCCGGAAATCATGGAGCTGAAACGAACAATTTTCGCCCGGCTGGATGCGTCCACGCCGCCCCGGGCGATTCTGGCGACCAATACGAGTTCGCTGGATATCGACAGCATCGCGGCCGCAACCGCTCGGCCGGAACGCGTAATCGGCGCTCATTTCTTCTCGCCGGCTCATATCATGAAACTGCTGGAACTGGTGCGCGGCACCACCACCGGGCCGGAAGCCATCGCCGCCATGATGTCGCTCGCCGCACGTCTGGGAAAGACGCCGGTGCTGGCCGGCAATTGTGACGGCTTCATCGGCAATCGGATGCTGCAATACTATACGGGCCAGTCTGAATTCCTGATGGAACACGGCATCGCCCCCGAGCGGATCGATGCCGTGGCCGAACGATTTGGCATGCCAATGGGTCCCGTTGCGCTTCGGGATCTGGCCGGAATCGATGTCAGCGTCCTGGTCCGCAAGGAGCGAATGAAGACACTGCCCGAGGGCGAACGCATGTCGCCCATTCTGGAGCGGATGGTTGAGGCCGGCCGCTTCGGCCGCAAGAACGGCAAGGGTTTCTATCGCTATGAGGGAGGTGAGCGCAGCCCCGCCCCGCAGGCCGCAGCCATTATTGCCGGCGTCGCCAGCGATCTTGGAATTCCGGCCCGCGAGTTCAGCGATGAGGAAATCCGCGACCGTCTCTTCATGCCGCTGGTGAATGAGGGCGCGAAGGAGTTGGAAGACGGCATCGCGATCCGGGCCGGTGACATTGATGTAGCCTGGGTGAATGGCTATGGCTTCCCGCGCTGGCGTGGCGGCCCGATGTTCTGGGGACAGAGTGTCGGCTTCGACAAGGTGGCCGAGCTCGCCCGCGAATTTGGCGAGCGCTACGGCCCTCGCTGGCGCCCCACCCCGCTCCTGGAAACCATGGTCCGGGACGGAGTCGCCACCTGGCGCGAGGCTGGTTACTGAGCGCCTTGGCCGGCGACTTCAAACAAGGCGGCCGCGCCCATTCCGCCACCGACACACATGGTCACGACAACATGTCGTGCGCCGCGCTTACGGCCCTCAATGAGGGCGTGGCCGGTCATGCGCGAGCCGCTCATGCCGAACGGGTGGCCGATCGCAATAGCACCGCCATTGACATTGAACCTGTCGAGCGAAATGCCGAGCTCGCGCTGGCAATAGACGGTTTGGGACGCGAAGGCTTCATTGAGCTCCCACAGGCCGATATCGTCGACCCCCAGCCCGTGACGAGCCAACAGGCGGGGCACGGCGAAGACCGGGCCAATACCCATCTCCTCCGGTGCACAACCGATGATCTCAAAACCCCGGAAAATGCCGAGCGGTTGGAGGCCGGCCCGCTCGGCCGCGTCGGCACTCATGACCAGGCAGGCGCTCGCGCCGTCGGAAAGCTGGCTCGAATTACCAGCCGTCACCGACCCGCCCGCCTCAATCGGGCTCAGCCCTGCAAGGGCCTCGGCGGTTGTGCCGGGCCGCGCCCCTTCATCATGCACAAATTCGACCGGGCCCTCTTCTGACGCCAGCGAGAGCGGCAGGATCTCGTCGTCAAAAGCACCGCGGGCGCGCCCTTCCGCATGGCGTGTCTGACTCAGCAGGGCATATTCATCCTGGGCCTGACGGGAGACATGATAGCGCGCTGCCACGGTCTCTGCCGTATGGATCATGGAGTCGTAGAATCCCGGCCGGGCCGCTGAAAGCGCCCCGGATTGATAGCCCGTCATATTGCGGTGTGGCAAAACCTGCGACACGGACTCAACCCCTCCGGCGATACAGATTTCGGCCTCGCCGGCGCGGATGCGGTGAGCAGCCGTAACGATCGCCTGCAGACCGGATGCGCATTTGCGATCCATCGTGCATCCTGCGACCCGGTCGGGCAGTCCCGCCAGCAAGGCCGACGCCCGGGCAATATTGTTTCCGGTCGCCCCCTCAGGCTGGGCGCACCCCATCAGGACATCATCAACCAGATTTCCGTCCAGCCCGGTGCGGTCCATCAAGCCACGGATCACATGAGCCCCCAGGCCAGGGCCGTCTGTGCCCGTCAGACGTCCCTTGAACGCCTTGCCTATCGGCGTGCGGACCGTGGCAGCAATAACGACATCATTCATGAAAAACCTACCAAGTGGGTTGCTGTAAGAGCCTTATAATATGCCCAGTTTTACGTATTTCAAGCAAAGATGGAGGAGAATGACGAGATCATGCCAGGGCGGTGCGCAGGCGCTGTCAGACCAATGCGAACCGGTCTCCGAAATCGACCATCAACCTTAACTCAGACGGGGAGCTGGCGCCATTCGGCCAGGGCGGCGGATCGGTTCTGCTTGAATGTTTCTCTGCGGTTCAGGTGGCGTTCGTGGCTGGAGTGATTGTGGACGGATGATTGGGCCGAGACGAATCTCTGGAGTGTCTCGAAGCTGCGGAAATTGCCCATCGCACGCTCCTTTCGCCTGAAGGGAAGGCGGGAGCTTTCGGCGCGGTTATTGAGCCATCGCCCGGTCTCCTGGCGGCCGGCATTGCCGATTAGTTTCATCGCGGCTTTGTATGACTTCAGCCGATCCGTCACCACGACTTGCGGATGACCCTATCGCTTCTTCGTTCTACGCAGGAACCTCAACGCTGCCTTGCGATCCCGGCGCCTCGTGACATAGGCCTCAAGCACCTTGTCCTCGTGATCGACGGCGCGCCAGAGATAGTGAAGCTCACCGTTTATGTTGGCTCTGCCGCCCTTCGGCTCACGAAAACCTCGTCCAGGTGCCACCGCCATTGAGTGTGGGCTCGCATTGAGGCAGATCGTTTCTTGCGGATCTGCGCTGCGAACAATGTCCCGAACCTGTTCCACCAAAATCGCACCGTCTCGTGCGTGATATCGATCCCGCGCTCGTGGAGCAGATCCTCGACGTTTCGCAGCGAGAGCGGAAACCGGATATACATCATCACCGCAAGGCGGATGATCTCGGGCGAAGTCTTGAAATATTTGAATGGATTACGCATCGGGTGGGGCTAGGGAACTGCGTCGCCGCGCTCAACCCGTTTTAATCTGACAGCACCGTCAGATCAGGGGTCAGATAAGGATGGCGTTGGGAAAACCCGCCATGTTACCGCGCCTTGGCGGGGCGGGCCCGTGAGGTGAGACCGGTGTCGGGGGTTAGTGGCGGTGAGGGTGGGATTCGAACCCACGAGACGGTTCCCCGCCTACACACTTTCCAGGCGTGCGCCTTCGACCACTCGGCCACCTCACCGCGAGGAGCGCGGACTATACGCATCACGGGGGCCAGAGCAAGTGACCTCAATCAGCTGCGACCGGCTGCGCAGCAGGCGGCGGCAGTTTCGGCTCTGGCAATCGCGCCGGGAGTGCCTATTTTGATGGCAGCCCCTGTCCAGGAAATCCCCATGACCCAGCCCGCTGCCAATTCCGCCATCATCACCGCCGACCAGGCCCTGCCCGGGCGCCCGACGGCGATTGCCACCGCCAGCCATCATTTCGTGACCGGCCGGCCCTTGAAGGTGGAGCGGCCGGAAATGATGGAGGAAATCTTCTTCGGCATGGGCTGTTTCTGGGGCGTGGAACGCCTGTTCTGGGAAGCCGAGGGTGTCTGGCACACAGCGGCCGGCTATGCGGGCGGGCACACACCCAATCCGACCTATGGCGAGGTCTGCTCCGGCTCGACCGGTCATGCCGAGATCGTGCGGGTGGTCTATGATCCGCAGGAGATTTCGCTCTCCGCCCTGCTCAAGCTCTTCTGGGAGGGCCATGATCCAACCCAGGGCATGCGCCAGGGCAATGATCGCGGCAGCCAGTACCGCTCGGCAATCTACGTCACGACGCCGCAGCAGGCGCTGGAAGCACAGCTCAGCCTGACCGCCTATAACAAGGCCCTGGCAGCGCATGGTCGCGGCCCGGTCACAACCGAGATTGCCGAGAACCGGCCCTTCTTCTATGCCGAGGACGATCACCAGCAATATCTCGCCAAGAATCCCGGCGGCTATTGCGGGCTGTCCGGCACCGGCATCGTCTGCCCGATCGGCACCGGGATCGGCGCGGCCTGAGACCGGTCCCGGCTGATGCCGGACTTGCGGTGGCATCGCCGCAATCAGGGAATCGCCGCAGATTGATGAGACTGCGGGTCCGCCGGGCCCGTCCACGCATGGAACCGGTTATTTGGCACGTTTGATCGCCTTCGATGTCGACTCGACGCTGTTGCGGGTGGAATCCCTCGACATGGCGCTGGAGGCTGCCCTGTCAGCCCTGCCCGATGCGGCCGGCGCCAAGAAACGCCTGCATGACATCACCAATGCCGGCATGACCGGCCGGATGGCGCTGCGTGATTCCCTCGAGGCACGCCTGCAACTGGCCGCGCTCGACCGCGACATGGTGGCGCGGATCGCCGAAGAGCTGCGCAAGCGCGTGACACCAGGCATGGCGGCCCTGCTGCGGCAATTACGGGCCCAGGGCGATGAATTGCACGCGGTCTCCGGCGGTTTCGCCGACCTGCTTGAACCGGTGCTGGGCGATCTCGGCTTTGGCCGCAGCGAGATCCACGCCAATGAATTCGTCTACGAGGGCGGCCAGGTCATCGGGCTCAATCCCGATTGCCCGCTATCGCGCAATGGTGGCAAGGCGGAGATTCTCAACCGGATCTCGCGCCCGGCCAAAACCACCATCATCATCGGCGATGGCATGACCGATTTCGAAGCCTTCGAGCAGGGCGCGGCCGACAAATTCATCGGCTTCGGGGTCATCGCCCAGCGCGAAGTCGTGCTCGCCGCCGCCGAATGGGCCGGCGAAAGCTATGTCCGCAGCGTCAACGCCCTGGCCAGCCTGCTCAAGACCTAGCCGAGGATCAGGCGCGCCCGGATCGTGCCGTCCATTGCCTTGATGCGCTCGAGGAAGTCCGCGGGCAGATCGCCTTCGAGATCGGCGGCGACATAGCCCAGCTCACCGCGGGTCTCCAATTGCTGGGCCGCGATATTGGCACCGGCTGCACTGACCGCATCATTGAGCCGCGACAGATAGCCCGGCGCATTGCCGTGGAAGCTCAACAGCCGAACGCGTCCGGCCTTGATAGCCCCCGGCTCGATTTCCGGGACATTGACAGCACCCTTGGTGGCCCCGTGGCTGAGAAAGCGGGCCAGCTTGGCCGCGACATCGTCGCCGATTGCCTCCTGGGCCTCCAGCGTCGAACCGCCGACATGCGGGGTGAGGATGATGTTCTCGAATTTCTGCAGCGGCGTCACAAAGGCTTCGTCCTTCGAGGCCGGCTCCTTCGGGAAGACGTCGACTGCGGCGCCGGTCAGATGGCCGCTTTCCAGCGCCGCGCACAGGGCATCGATATCGACCAGATCGCCACGCGCCTGGTTGATCAGGATCGAGCCCGGTTTCATGCGGGCAATCGCCTGGGCGTTCATCATATTATGGGTCGTTGGCAATGAGGGCACGTGCAGGGTCACGACATCACACATTTCGAGCAATTCATCGAGTGTGCCGACCGAGCGCGCATTGCCATGGGCCAGCTTGGGTTCGACATCGTAGAAATAGACATGCATGCCCAGCCCGCTGGCCAGCACGCTCAATTGCGATCCGATATTGCCATAGCCGACAATGCCGAGCTTCTTGCCGCGCACTTCGTGGGAATTGCTCGCGGATTTGAGCCATTCGCCGCGCTTGGCAGCGGACGCGCGCAGCGGCACCCCGCGCATCAGCATGATGACGGAGGCCAGCGTCAGTTCGGCGACCGAGCGCGTATTGCCGAACGGGCCATTGAAGACCGGAATGCCATGGCTGGAGGCAGCATCGAGATCGACCTGGTTGGTGCCGATGCAGAAACAGCCCAGTGCCAGCAGACGCGGCGCGGCGTCAAAGGCGGTCGCGGTCATTCTGGTGCGCGAGCGGATCCCGGCGATACGCGCGTCGGCGAGAGCGGCGTGCAGCGCCGCCGGCTCGAGCGCCGAGGCATGACGCTCAATGCGCAAGCCTGCGGCCAGCAAGGGTGCATCGGCCACCGGGTGAAGATTCTCAAACAGGACGGCGGTATCGGTCATGGGGCGCTCCTCGGCATTCGGCGCCAGACTAGGAGGATTTCGCTGCACCGCAACATCAACGGGAGGAATTTTGCACGCATGCGGCGGTTTTTCGCAGCCGGAAACCCTGATCATGCGTCAAACGGGCCAGGGAGCCGCAAGAATCGTCTCAACTGGCCTCATAGGCGGCACGGAGCCAGTCGATCACCGCCCCGTCGACTTCATCGGCACCCTGCAGCCGCACCCGATGTGTGACCATCGCATTGAAGGAGCCTGCCGCCTCCAGCCGTCCGGCCGGCGGCATGGCGCCAAGATTGAGCCCGAGATCGAGGCGCGTCCTGGTCGAGGGTTGCACGATGGCGAATTGTTTCGACCGGCGCAGCGAGACATAGGCCTTCTTCGGCGCGAGCTCCACATCATCGCCAAGACTGCGGGCGACCTCCATCAGACGGTCATGGATGGGCCTCAACCCCGCCTTGCCGGCATATTGCGCCTCGACCAGATCGGCTTCGGACCCGGCCGTCTGCGGCGCGAGCCTTTCGGGATTGAGGCTCACCGTCGCCACGAGATTGGCATAGCCATGGGTCAGCCCGTGCTCGCCCTTGAGCCAGGCGAGGATCTTGCCATGCTTGCGCTCGGAAACAGTGCCCGCCAGAACCAGCCATTCATCGAGCGAACGGCCGGTCTTCTCCGGCATGTTGGCAATCATGCTCTGCAGCATCTCGTCAGGCGTGGCCATTCGGTCTCCCTCCCGTCAAAACGGGTTCAGGCTAGCCAATCACTCCGGATGGGAAAACCCCTATTCGCCCGAAGCAGGCTCGGTCGGGTCCGCCAGGGCATGCAGGGCGTCCAGCGTCAGGGTGACGTGTTCATTCGGGTTGTTGTCGGTGTGCTTGAACGCGATCTCACCATCGGCGGCGATCACATAGGAGGTGCGGTTGGTCCAGCCCGGACGCATCATCAAGCCGACGCCATAGGCCGAGACCGTTTCGCGTTCGACGGCAGCGACCGGAAAGGCGCTGGCACAATGCGCTTCGGAAAACTCGGACAGACGGTCCGTATTCCCGGCGGTCAAGCCAATCAGCGTGGCGCCGGCGGCGGCGAATTCGGCGGCGGACTCGGCAAACAGGGCCGCTTCGACATTACAGCCCCCGGTGAAAGCAGCCGGGAAGAAATACATCACCACCGGACCTTCACTCAGCGCCGCGGCGAGATCGAACTGGATGGCTTCGCCACCGAGAAAACCGTCGGCCTGGAAGAGAGGGGCCGTGTCGCCAACTTCGGGCGCAGCAAAGGCCGGCGCGGCAAGACAGGCGGTGACGGCAAGGCTGGCGAGAAAACGGCGCATGATGAACTCCAGGGGTTTGGGCAGAGATATCCTAGCGCATAAATGCGCCCTGCCGGAAAATAAGCAAGGGCGCGCGGCCAATCAGACGGCTCGCTCACCAAAAGGTGAGCGGAGCCAGCCTAGTTGTCGTCCATCTTGAGCGCGGCGATGAAGGCTTCCTGCGGGATTTCGACCTTGCCGAACTGACGCATCTTTTTCTTGCCGGCCTTCTGCTTGTCCAGAAGCTTGCGCTTGCGCGAGGCGTCGCCGCCATAGCATTTCGCGGTCACATCCTTGCGCAGGGCGGACAGGGTTTCACGGGCGACGATACGGCCACCGATCGCGGCCTGGATCGGGATCTTGAACATGTGGCGCGGGATCAGATCCTTGAGCTTTTCGCACATGGCACGGCCACGCTGTTCGGCCCGGCCGCGATGGACCACCATGGAGAGCGCATCGACCGGCTCGTCATTGACCAGGATCGACATGCGAACGAGATCGCCCTCGCGATTGTCCACCCAGTGATAATCGAAGCTGGCATAGCCCTTGGAAATGGATTTCAGCCGGTCATAGAAATCGAACACGACTTCATTGAGCGGCAATTCATAGATCAGCATGGCCCGGCTGCCGGCATAGGTCAGTTCGAGCTGATTGCCGCGGCGGTCCTGGCAAAGCTTGAGCACGCCGCCGAGATATTCGTCCGGCACCAGGATGGTGGCCTTGATCCAGGGTTCGGCGATCGAGCGGATCTTCATCACATCGGGCATGTCGGCCGGATTGTGCAGATCGACCGTGGTGTCGTCGGTCATCTCGAGCTTGTAGACCACGGACGGCGCCGTGGTGATCAGCTCGATATTGTATTCGCGTTCGAGGCGTTCGCGGATGACTTCCAGATGTAGAAGGCCGAGGAAGCCGCACCGGAAACCGAAGCCGAGTGCCGCCGATGTCTCCATCTCATAGGAGAAGCTGGCATCATTGAGAGCGAGGCGTTCGATCGCCTCGCGCAAATCCTCGAATTCGGCACTGTCGACCGGGAACAGGCCGCAGAACACCACCGGCTGGGCCGGTTTAAAGCCCTTGAGCGCTTCGGTCGCGGGGCGTCGGTCATCGGTGATGGTGTCACCGACGCGGGCATCGCGAACCTGTTTGATCGAGGCATTGAGATAGCCGATCTCGCCGGGGCCCAGGCTGTCGATCGATTCCTTCTTGGGCCGGAAGACGCCGACGCCATCGACCGGATAGGCCCCGCCGGAACGCATCAGGCGAACCTTCATGCCCTTTTTCAACGTGCCCTCGATGATCCGCACCAGGCAGATCACGCCGAGATAGGGGTCATACCAGCTATCAACCAGCATCGCCTTGAGCGGCGCATCGGGGTCACCCACCGCTGGCGGCGGCAAGCGCTTGATGACGGCTTCCAGCACGTCTTCAATGCCCAAACCGGTCTTGGCGGAAATCTCGACGGCTTCCGAGGCGTCAATACCGATCACATCCTCGATCTGCGCCTTGACGCGCGGCACATCGGCGGCCGGCAGATCGATCTTGTTGAGCACGGAGACGATCTCGTGATCGACATCAATCGCCTGGTAGACATTGGCCAGCGTCTGCGCCTCGACGCCCTGGGAGGCATCGACGACCAGAAGCGAACCTTCGCAAGCGGCCAGTGAGCGATTGACCTCATAGGCGAAATCGACATGGCCTGGGGTGTCGATCAGATTGAGGATATAGGTCTTGCCGTCCTTGGCCGGATAATCGAGGCGCACAGTCTGGGCCTTGATGGTAATGCCCCGCTCGCGCTCGAGATCCATATTGTCGAGCACTTGCTCCTTCATCTCACGATTGGTCAGCCCGCCCGTATACTGGATCAGGCGATCGGCCAGGGTGGATTTGCCGTGGTCGATATGGGCCACGATGGAGAAATTGCGGATCAGGGATTGGTCAGTGCTCATGGTGCGGGAGGTAGCATTGCCGCGCGATCAGGCCAAGCGGGATGGGCTGTTTGCTTTATGCACGCCGGAAAATCTCCACGCGACTTGCCGCTGGAGGGATAGGAGGGTGCGGGACGCCGGCGAATGCCGGGTAACCGGTAGTGAAAGTAGCGTGACATTCGAGACGTCCCGCACGTGCAGTTTTCCCGTGGCGTCTCCACCGCCGTTTCCAATTCAATCAGGTATTCGGGTCGGTCGTTTAGTGCCGTCAGACCTGAAAGAACGCCCTGCCAGCGCTCAGGTTGTCACCCCTTCGCCCGGACAGGCTGCACGCTCCCGATCGCCGCGACTGACTGAGCTCGTGCCTCCCGTGCGACCGGAACGGGTGGATTGTGCGTCAGGCGCGAGGGGGCGGGGATAAATTGACCCATAAATCGTCATTCCAGCGAAGGCTGGAACCCGGTTCGTAGAGCAAAAGGGTCGGAAACTGGCGCCAAATCAATGAGATGTCGGTGCGTGAATCCGGGTCCCAGCCTTCGCTGGGATGACGATGATTTGTATGCCTGGTGCTGGATAAGTCACGTCAGCGCGGAACGAACACCGGCACCAAACACCCCACCCCACCGTCATCCCACGGTGCTCGGGCGCGCTTTGCGCGGCTGAGTGTCCGGGGGAGCTCAGCGATCCGGTGGGCCGGCGCGCTCCGCTGTTACTGACGGCCAGCGTTACCGATGAGGTCCCCCGGGCGCGCTTCGCGCGCCGTGGGATGACGGAGGGTTTATTGGCAGGGGTGGCAGGCCAGTCCGTCGCGCCCGTCATCCTCACCAGCTCCGCCCCGGACTGCGTCCGGCGCACCGCTTCCGGATTACCGCCTCAAATGCAGCGAGTGAGGAACAGGCCCTACCCCGCCGGCAGATTCTCCAAGAAGAACCGGATCGTGTTCTCGCCCATCACGGCGCGGATATCCGCCTCGCTGAGACCGGCCGCCAGCAGGCGATCCGTCAGCACCGCGTATTCCGAAGCGTCAAACGTCGCCGTGATCGTGCCATCATAATCAGACCCCAGCGCGACATGCTCGACGCCCAGCAAATCGATCGCGGCGAGGATGGTCGCGGCGACGCCTTCCGGCGTGTCATCACAGGTGACGTCGGCCCAGAAGCCAATGCCGATAACACCGCCGCGCCGGGCAACCTCAGCCATCAGATCGTCGGGGATATTGCGCTTGGCTTCGCAATGACCGTGAATGCCGGTGTGGGAGATGACCAGCGGGACATCGGTCATGTCGAGCACTTCGCGAACCACGGCCTGGGAGGAATGGGCCAGGTCGATGATCATGCCGTGTTCGACGATGCGGGCGACAGCGGCGCGGCCGAAATCGGTCAGGCCGGCATTCGAGACGCCGTGCAGCGAGCCTCCAAGCTCATTGTCGAAGAAGTGCTGCAGGCCGATCATCCGGTAGCCCTCATCATAGAGGCCGTCGATATTGGCCAGATCGCCCTCGAACGGGTGTCCGCCCTCGGTGGCGAGAATGCCGACCAGCACATCGGTATCACCGGCGCGGCGCTCCAGGGCTTCGGCCAGGTCCCCGCGGGTCAGGGCGACGATGAAGTCACCATCCGAGCGCTCGGCCACACGCATCAGGCGCCGGGCATGGAAGCGGGCGCGGGCATAGATGGAAGTCCAGGTGTCGAGGGGCCAGCGCTGGACAATGGCGAGCGGGGTGATGTTGTCACTGTCGGCGGTATTGCTGTCGTAATTCATGTCGGCCGGCGTCTTGGTGACGCTGGAAAAGACCTGTAACGCGACATGGCCGGCGCGCAGGCGCGGCAGATCGGTATGGCCACGATCATTCCAGCGCGTCGGATCGCGCATCCACAGCAGCATGTCGGAATGCAGGTCGGCGACGCGCAGGCTGTCATGCAGGGCCGTCGCCTCGGTGGATATGGCATAGGGGTCGTGGGCGGTGACGGCATTCATGTCGTGGTCGAGCTTGGCCGGAAGAACACCGAATACGCCGATGGCGACAGCCACCAATAGAGCCGCAGCCACTGCCAGGATTATACGCATGTCATTCCCCCGAAAATCTGTTTGATCGCGAGAGTGCCACAGCGCGCCGGGCTTGCAAGCAAAAGGGCCGCCCGATCTCCCGGACGGCCCTCTCAATGCACTCGATGCTGTCAGATCTATTCGCTGTAGAGCTCGGAGATCGACAGGGAAGCGGTGGCGTTATTGCCCTGGCTGTAGGAGCCGATCCAGATGTCATAGACACCGGATGCCGCATTATTGAAGCGCAAGGCCGGGTTCAGACCGGCATTGCCGCCATCATCATCACAGAACCAGTTGCCGTTCGGATCATTGATCAGCAGCGTCGTATCGGAGCTCGAGGCCGCCGAGATGATCAGCGGCAGGGAACCGGCCGAATAGGTCAGCTCGAAATCAGGCGCAGACGCGACCCAGCCGGCACAGCCGGAGCGGACGCTATCGGCCCGATAACCACCACCGGAAGTGATGCTGACACGGTATGGGTCAGGCTGGAAGCCGGCGCGCAGCGACACGGAGCCATAGGCGGCAGGCGCAGCCATATTGATGCCCGACCGCGGCTGTGGCCGAGGCTGGGGACGCGGTTGCTGGCCGGCAACCTGGCCGATTTCCGAGATCGACAGGACCGAGGTCGCATAATCGCCCTGGGAGTAGGAACCCACCCAGATGTCGTAACGACCGGAAGCCAAATTGGCCAGCGTCACCAGAGGGTTGAGGCCATTGCCGCTATCATCGTCGCAATACCAGTTGCCATAGGCGTCATTGACGACCAGCGTCGTGTCCGAGCTGGATACGGCACCAATGGTCAGCGTGTCATAACCGCCGGCGCTGTAATTGACCGAGAAATCAGGCGCATCGGCGATCCAGCCGCGGCAGGAACTGCTCAGCTGAGCGGCGCTGCGCGTGCCGCCGGAGGTCACATTCACCGTATAGGGATCGGGTGTGAATCCGGCCCGCAGATTGGCGCTGCCGAAAGTTGCTGGCGCATAGGTATTGGGGACATTGGATGTGCCCTGGGTCAGGCCGATTTCGGAGACCGAGAGAGTGGTGGCGGCATAATCGCCCTGGGAATAGGAACCGATCCAGACATCATAGCGACCGGACCGTGGATTATTGAGCTGAACCAGCGGGTTGAGGCCCTGGCCGCTATCATCATCGCAATACCATTCGCCATTTGGCCCGTTGACCAGCAGGGTCGTGTCCGAGCTCGAGGTCGCGCCGATCGTCAGATCATAACCGCCGGCCGCGTAATTGATCGAATAATCGGGTGCATTGGCGACCCAGCCGCGACAGGACGAGGACACATTGCTGGCCTGGATCGAACCGCCGGACGTGATGTTGACGTTATACGGATCGGGCGTGAAGCCGGCATTGAGATTGACACTGCCATAGGTTGGCGGCGCCGAGTAATCCTGGGCGAGCGCGGCGCCCGCCATCAGTGCGGCAGATGCCGTTGCGAGCAAAAATGCTTTCATCTTGATTTCCCCTTGAACGATCGCCGGGGGCTCGGCCCACCCCGTGCAAGCCGCCCCGGCAGATGCCAGACCTCCATACTAGAGGGTTTTCCGGGTGAACCCTAGCTGAATGAAGGACTTTTTTTTTGATTTCAGGCCTGGCCCGACGCCATCAGGCAGGCGACTGCAGACGCCAGTACGGCGGGCAGTTCGCCCTCCTCGCCATGCTCGCCGCGCTCGAGCGCTCCGGCCAGATGGCCCAGCCGTGTGAGGCCGACATTGAGCGCTGCGCCCCGCAGGCCATGCGCGGCCGCGCGCGCGGCGGCCTCGTCACCATCACGGCGGGCCTGGATATGCGTCGCTGCGAGAGATTGGAAGTCCGCAACGAACTGGGCTTTCAGGGTCGCGAAAGTGTCCGCGCCAACCGCCGCAACCAGGGCCCCCACGGCAGTTTCGTCGATTTCTGCATAGTCGCGCCAACCCATCGCCTGGTCCGTCATCATTCATACCCTTCCGAGATTTTCTGCCAGCCTGCCCGGTTGGCGATGCGCGCCTTCAGTCGCGAGGCGAAACCAGATTAGGGTGATATCCTGATCAAGCCGTAAACCGCATGCAGCGCCAGTGGCCGGCAGAGTGTCCGCGGGGCATCAAAGGCCGGTAAAAACCTGCAGCGCCCGCAAGAGCGGGTCGTCAAAGCGCAACTTGCCCTGGGTCAGTGCGAGACAGATGCATTCCTCGCCCTCACCAATCTGGATATCATGCTCGACCCCGGGATCGGCCTCCTCGACATCACCGCGTACATACCGCTGATCGCCATCGAGGAAGGAACCCTGCAAGACGAGCGTCAATTCGGTACCGCGATGACCATGGCGCGGGATGGCGACACCTGGACGCGCGCGCAGCAGCCAGAGGCGCTCATCGCTCTCGCCATGCCACAGCATCGCCTTTCTCAGACCGGGGCCGAGAAACTCCCAGCGCAATTTGATCCCTTCCCGGTCGATGAAATCGCACAACACCGCGGGCAGGCATTCGGGCCGGTCGACCGCGGCCGCCGGTATGGCCGCAGCAGGCTCAGGCGGGGTCCGGGCGGCATCAAATGCCTCGTCGAGGGCGAAAATATCATCCGCATCGAAGGCGAGTTCACCCTTGTCCTCAACCGATTCCAGCATGGCACCACCAATCCGCGCCATCGAGACAGCATGCGCCCGCGCCGGCACGGACACTTCCAGATGCGAACGCAACAGCATGTCCTGACCCGGCGACATCGAGGCACCGGCGGCATGGTCGAGATACCAGCCCTGTTCGAGGAAATAGCCTCTCCGGCTCATTGCAGATCTCCAAGGCTGAGTTTCAATTTGTCCATCGCCAGACGGATTCGCGATTTGACCGTCCCCAGCGGCAAAACCAGGCGGACGGCAATATCGCTGTGGGACAGGCCTTCCATGAAAGCCAGTTCAAGCACCCTGCGCTGATCCTCCGGCAGGGTCTGGAGCGCCTCGCTCACAGCGCTGGCATCCTGGCCGCGGGCATAGAGTTCATCGGCGGCCGGGATTTCGCCGGGGCGCAGGGATGGATCGGTCAGGTCGACACGATCAGCCCGGGCCAGCTTGCGATACTGGTCGATATGGAGGTTGCGCGCGATCGTATAGACCCAGGTCGACACGGCGGATTTGGCGACGTCATAGCTTTCGGCACGGCGCCAGATAGCCAGCATGGTGTCCTGGGCCAGGTCATCGGCCTGGGCAGAGGGCAAGCCGCGGCGGACCAGAAAGCCGCGCACACGCGGCGCGAAATGATCGAACAGACGGCGGAAGGCCTCACGGTCCCGGTCGGCGCCAATGCGCTCGACAAGACCAGCCAGCTCCGCAGCATCCATCAGCCCTGCCTGCGACGGCGCAGCCATCCCCATTCGCCCCTTTTCCAGGCCAGTCCGCCCGCGCAACCGGGGCGAATTCAATATCTGAGCGACAGCGTACATGCCCAGACTACGGCGCCCGCGGCGGGATGGATCACATGTGACTGCAGTGATCCACACCGGGCCAGCGCTCGTAACCCCTTTCATTGACCACAATTATCGGGCGCGGCCAATGGGTGCACTACAACAGAAAAAGCGGATCGCGGTGATCGGTTCGGGAATTGCCGGACTGTCAGCGGCCTGGCGTCTGACACTGCATCATCAGGTCACCCTGTTCGAGGCGGCCTCCCGGCCAGGCGGCCACGCCCATACGGTCGAGGTCGATATCGACGGCGAGCCGGTCGCCGTGGATACCGGCTTCATCGTCTTCAATCCGGCCAATTACCCCAATTTCACAGCCATGCTCGACCTGCTCGGCGTCGAAACCGCGCCCAGCGACATGTCATTTGCCGCCTCGCTCGACGGTCATGGCTTCGAATACTCGTCGCGGCCCGAAGGCCTGTTCGCCCAAAAGCGCAATCTTCTTCGGCCTCGCATGTGGCGCATGCTGCGCGACCTCTTGCGCCTGCACGCGCATTCCAAAGTGCTCGATGCCGCGTCCGAGCCGCGCTGCCTTGATCAATTCCTGCGCGATGAGGGCTATTCGCGCACCTTCCGCGACGACCATATCCTTCCCATGTGCGCAGCGATCTGGTCCTCACCGGTCGCCACCATGCGCGGCTATCCGGCCAGCGCCTTCTTCGAGTTTTTCCGCAATCACGGCCTGCTGCAGGTGCTCAACCAGCCCGCCTGGCGCACCGTGACGGGCGGTAGCCGCCACCATGTCGAGGCACTGATCGATCTCTTCACCGGCGACTTGCAGTTATCGACGCCAATCCGCTCGGTCACGCGCTCCAATGACTCGGTGACCCTGCATCCAGTCGACGGCGACGCCATGCTGTTCGACGAAGTGGTTTTCGCCTGCCATAGCGACCAGGCCCTGAAACTTCTGGCCGATCCCACACCGCAGGAGATCAACCTGCTCGGGGCCATCCGTTACCGCGATAATATCGCTGTCCTGCATACCGATACGCGGCTCATGCCGCGGCGCAAATCGGCCTGGGCGAGCTGGAATTATCTCGATACGCCGGACAGAACCGGGCAGGAACGCATCAGCCTGACCTATTGGATGAACCGGCTACAGCCGCTGGCAACCGCCAAGCCGGTGCTGGTCACCCTCAATCCCGATCTCGCCCCGGCGCCCGACCTCGTCCTGCACACGGACCATTATGCCCATCCGGTCTTCGACGCCGCCGCGATCGCGGCGCAGCGGCAAATCCATGAAATCCAGGGCGATAATCGCAGCTGGTATTGTGGTGCCTGGCTGGGATCGGGATTTCACGAGGACGGGCTGCAATCGGGACTCGCCGTTGCCGAGGCACTGGGCGCCCCGGAGCGCCCCTGGGGCCTGGAGGGCATGACCGGACGCATCGTCTGGCCGGACCATAATGCGGCGCAGACCGGAATTCGCCGGACCGTTAGCGCTCAATGACGCCGCTGCCCGCCTCACTTCTCGATGGCGATATCGGCCATACCCGGCTGGGGCCGAAGCGCCACAGCCTGCGCTATCGCATGCACTCCGTCCTGCTCGATATCGACGGGCCGCAGCTGGCCCGGATCCGCTCCCCCCTGTTTTCGGTCAATCGCTTCAATCTCGTCAGCTTCCAGGCCCGCGATCACGGGCGCGGCGACGACAGATTGCGGCCCTGGGTGCGTGAGCAACTGGATGGTGAGGCAGCGGACTTCGAGCTCGGCCGGGTCCAGATCCTCGCGGCGCCCCGCGTGCTCGGCCTGGTCTTCAATCCGGTGACGGTGTTGTTTTGCCATGATCGGTCGGAGGCCTTGCGGGCCGTGATTTTCCAGGTCAGCAATTTTCATGGCGGGCGCCGCGCCTACACTTTCATGCTGCCGCCGGCCTTCCCGGGGAAAAGTCTGCGCTTTTCCAGCAGCAAGCGCTTCTTTGTCTCGCCCTTCAATGACACGAATGGCGAATACCGCTTCCGGCTCGACCGCGACCAGACCGGTCTGCGCCTGGCGATCCAGCTCTACCGCGAGGGCGCCTGCGTCCTCAGCGCCGTCCAGAAATGCACAATCGAGCCCCTGACGACGCGCAATCTTGTCCGCGCTCCGTTTTCGCTGGCCTTCAATACAATCAAGATCGTCGGCGCCATCCTGCTGGAAGCCGCACGCCTTCGCCTCAAGGGGCTAAGGCTGTATACTCCCCGGCACGGCTCCATCGACACCAGACCCTGGAGACAATGATGGATATCTATTCGGACCAGGCCGGTGACACTGGCCAACCGGAATCCGGCAGCGCGCTGGACCGTTTCATCGCCAACCGTTTGCGTCACGCCCTGTCCGGTCTGGACAGCGCACATCTCGTCATCCAATTGCCCTCCGGCTATCGGGTTTTCTGTGGTGACCCGGCGGCGAGTGCCCAGGCCGAATGGCGGCTGAAGCGCTGGAATGCACTGTTGCGGCTGGGGGGTAGCGGCGCGCTGGGCTTTGCCGAAGGTTATGTGAATGACGAATGGGACACGCCCGATCTGCGCGCCCTGCTCGATGTGCTCGCCCGCGCTTTCGACCAGATCAGTGTCGCCCAGGCGAGGGGCGGGCCGAGCCGCATCATCGGCCAGGTCCAGCACTGGCTCAACGCCAATACCCGCAGCGGCAGCAAGCGCAATATCGCCTTCCACTATGATTTGGGGAACGCTTTCTACGCGCTCTGGCTCGATGCGAGCATGACCTATTCCTCGGCCTGTTTCACGGCGCCAGACCAGAGCCTGGAATCGGCACAGGCGGAGAAATATCGCCGGATCTGCGTCGCCGCGCAGTTGAAGCCCGGCGATCATGTGCTCGAAATTGGTTGCGGCTGGGGCGGATTTGCCGAAGTGGCCGCGCGCGATTTCGGTTGCCGTGTCACCGGCGTCACCCTGTCGACAGAGCAGCTGGACTACGCCCGGGCCCGCATCGCCAAGGCCGGGCTGGACGGCCAGGTCGAGCTGCAGATCCGCGATTATCGCGATATCGACGAAAAGTTCGACGCCATCGTCTCGATCGAGATGTTTGAAGCGGTCGGCGAGGCGCATTGGCCGGTCTATTTTGACCAGCTGGCGCATTGCCTGAAACCCGGCGGCCATGCTGCGCTACAGGTTATCACCCTGCGCGAAGCCGATTTCGAAGATTATCGCGGCACGGTCGATTTCATCCAGAAATACGTCTTTCCCGGCGGCATGTTGCCGCCGCCGCAGGCGCTTGCCCGCGAAGCCGCCCGGGCCGGGCTGGAGGATATCGGCGCCGAGATGTTTGGCGAAGATTATGCCGACACCCTGCAGCGCTGGCACACCGACTTCGATGCGGCCTGGCCCCGGATCCGGGAATTGGGCTTTGACGACCGCTTCGCCCGCATCTGGCGCTACTACCTCGCCTATTGCGAGGCCGGCTTCCGCTCGGGCCGTTGCGATGTCGGTCAATTCGTCTATCGCAAACCCGACCCCGCCACGGCCTGAGTCGCGGCTCTGGACCGCGCGACCGATCCGCCGTCAAATGGGGCGAGGGGCTTGGCAGCCACCGGGAGCGGAGCTCATTGGCCTGGACGGATCAGATACGCAGCATTGTGAGCGCCGGAGCGCTGGCGCTTGGCTGGCTGTTTCACCCTGCGCCAGCGGCGGCGGACCAGGCGCTGATCGCCGTTGCGTCGAATTTCAACACGACGGCACGCGCGCTGCAGACCCGGTTCGAACAAACAGGCGAGCATACCGTGCTGATCACGCCGGGCTCAACCGGCCGGCTCTATGCCCAGATTCTCCACGGCGCGCCCTTCGATGTGCTGCTGTCGGCTGACCAGGAGACCGTAAACCGCCTTGCGGCGCAGGGTCGAACCGTGTCCGGCACGCAATTCACCTATGCCGTGGGGCATATCGCCCTGTGGTCGACCAATGGCTCTGACACATCAGGCCCGATAGCGGACAGGCTGCGTGAAGGCCGCTACCGCACGCTTGCCATCGCCAACCCGGCACTTGCGCCCTATGGCGCCGCGGCCCGCGAGGCGCTGCAGGCGCTTGAATTATGGTCCCCGGCGCAAGACCGGCTCGTCACCGGCGAAAGCATAGCTGCCGTCCAGGCGATGTTAATCACCGGCAATGCCGATCTGGGCGTCGTCCCGGTTTCGCAATTCGCCGGCACAGATATGAGCGCCGACCCCGACTACTGGGCGATACCCCCGCATCTTTACACGCCGATCCGTCAGGATGCGGTGCTGACGCGGCACGGGCAGGACAATCCGGCGGCGCGGGCCTGGCTGGATTTCCTGGCCAGCGCGGAGGCGCGCGAAATCATCTCCGCCCATGGCTATGGTGTTGAGGAATAATGCCTGATCTCGGCCCACTCTGGCTCAGCCTCGAACTCGCGGCGATCACCACCGCGATCCTTCTGGTGCTCGGCACACCGCTGGCCTGGTGGCTGGCGCGCACACGCTCGGTGCTGAAACCGGCGATCGAGGCCCTGACCGCCCTGCCGCTCATCCTGCCGCCGACCGTGATCGGCTTCTACCTGCTCATCCTGCTCAACCCGACTTCGCCGGTCGGCCGTTTCTGGCTGACCCTGACCGGCGATACGCTGACCTTCTCCTTCACCGGCCTGGTTGTGGCCTCGGTAATCTACTCCCTGCCCTTCATGGTGCAGCCGCTGCAGAGCGCTTTTGAAAGTGTCGGCCGCGCGCCCCTGGAAGCCGCTGCGAGCCTCGGCGCCTCGCCGCTGGACGCCTTTTTCAGCGTCGCCGCGCCGCTTTCGATTCGCGGTTTTCTGACCGCCTCGATATTGAGCTTTGCCCACACAATCGGGGAATTCGGTGTCGTGCTGATGGTCGGTGGCAGTATTCCCGGCCAGACCCGCGTCATCTCGATTGCGATTTTCGAACAGGTCGAGAGCCTGCAATACCAGGACGCCCATATCCTCTCGGGCATGCTGATCGCCTTCTCCTTCATCACCCTGCTGGTCGTCTACAGCCTCAATCGCCGGTTCCGTGTCCATGTCGGATGATCTGCTATCCCTGCAGCTGCGCTCCCGGCGCGGTGGTTTCGACCTTGATATCGAGGCGGAAATTCCGCTCGCCGGCATTACCGCTGTGTTCGGCCCCAGCGGTAGTGGCAAGACCAGCCTGTTGCGGCTGATCGCCGGTCTCGACCGCCCCGATCAGGGCCGCCTGGCGATGGGCGAGGCAGTCTGGGTCGACCGCGCCCGGCATGTTTTCACCCCGGCCCACCAACGGCCGGTCGGTCTGGTCTTCCAGGACGCACGCCTGTTTTCCCATCTCAGCGTCGCGGGAAATCTTGACTACGCACAGCGCCGCGCGGCGACCGGCCCGACACGTTTCGATCCCGAAACGATCATTGAAGCGCTTGACCTGGCGCCGCTATTGCCGCGCCGGCCGGCCTCGCTGTCGGGCGGCGAAGCGCAACGCGTGGCGCTCGCCCGTGCCCTGCTGACCCAGCCGCGCCTGCTTCTGCTCGACGAGCCGATGGCCGGGCTCGACCATGCCCGCAAGGCCGAGCTTCTGCCCTATCTCGACACGACCTTGCGGCAATTGGGCATTCCCGCGCTCTATGTCAGCCATTCCGTCGAGGAAGTGGTGCGCCTGTCTGACCGTGTTCTGGCCCTGTCCCGAGGTCAATGCGTCGCGATGGGACCGGTCGAGGATGTCTTCGCGCGGCTGGATATCGAACCGCTGGAACGGGATTTCGAGGCCGGTTCGGTCCTGGCCGGTCATCTGGTCGACCAGGATGAACGCCTGCAGCTCAGCCGGATCGATATTGGCGGACAGATACTGGAATTGCCGATGCCCGCCGCCCTGCAGCCGGGCGATGCGGTCAGGCTGCGGATCCGGGCCCGTGATGTCGCGATCGCCACGCTGAAACCGCAGGCGATCAGCATCCGCAACGTGCTCGATGGCCGGATCACGAGCATCACCGCCGATGAAAACTCCCCCTATGCCGATCTGACCCTCTCGATCGGCACCAGCCCGTTGAAGGCCCGTCTCACCCGCGCCTCGGTCGAGGCGCTGCAACTGGCACCCGGCCTGGCCGTCTATGCCCTCGTCAAGAGCGCCAGTTTCGACCGCGGCCCGGGCTGATCGTCGCAGCCGGTCCGGCGACGCTTTGCGGCGTTGGCGCGACAGCGTATGAGCAGACCATCGCCGGTTTTTTCAAGGAATTCCCATGACACAAGCGATCGACAACAAGCCACTCGCCGGCCTCAAGGTACTGGAACTGGCGCGCGTGCTGGCCGGGCCCTGGATCGGCCAGACCCTGGCCGATCTCGGCGCTGATGTGATCAAGGTCGAAGCGCCGCGCGGCGATGATACCCGCCAATGGGGCCCGCCCTGGGTCGAGCATGAGAGCGGCCGGGCGGCGGCCTATTATCATTCCTGCAATCGCGGCAAGCGCTCGATCGCGCTCGACTTCACCAGGCCGGAAGATCGCGATCTGGTGCTGGAACTGGTCGATGGCGCCGATGTTCTGGTCGAGAATTTCAAGGTTGGCGGGCTGGCCAAATACGGGCTCGACTATGACAGTTTGAAAACGCGCAATCCGCGCCTGGTCTATTGCTCCGTCACCGGTTTTGGCCAGACCGGGCCCTATGCCCACCGGGCCGGCTATGACCTGATGATCCAGGCGATGAGCGGGATCATGGACCTGACCGGAGAGCCCGACCGGCCGCCCCAGCGCCTGGGCGTCGCCTTCGCGGATATTTTCACCGGCGTCTATGGCGTGATCGGTGTCCAGGCGGCCCTGGCCCAGCGCGAGAAGACCGGACTTGGCCAGCATGTCGACATGGCGCTGCTCGACAGCATGATGGGTGTGCTGGGCAATCAGGCGATGAATTATCTGACCACCGGGATCACACCGCACCGGCTCGGCAATTCACACCCGAATATCGTGCCCTATCAGGAGTTTGCCGCCAGTGATGGGCATATCATCCTGGCCTGCGGCAATGATGGCCAGTTTGAACGCCTCTGCACCCTGCTGGACTTTCCGCCGGATGTACTTGCCCGCAATCGCACCAATGCCGAACGCGCGGCCAACCGGAGCGAACTGGTGGCCCAGATCGCCGCCGCCATGGCGCGCTTCACGCGTGAGGGCTTGCTTGCCGCGCTTGAAAAAGAAGGCATTCCGGCCGGGCCGATCAATACGGTCGAACAGGCCTTCCAGGATGTCCAGGCCCGACATCGTGGCCTGGCGACCGAAGCCGATGGGATTCCCGGCATCCGCAATCCGATCCGCATGTCCGGCGCCGATGTCGGCTCGGGCCAGCGCTCGCCCGGTCTCGACGAACATGGCGCCGAGATCCGGGAGCGTTTGTGGGACTAGTCTGCGGTCAGGCGGCGCGGATTGTATTCAGGAACTGGTCGAACTCATCCTTCCAGGCGCCCTGATTGCGGGCCATGTCGGTGCAGGAATTGAGCACGTCGCTGGAGACCTGGTCGGTCTGCTGGGTGAATTCGGCGACCTGGCCGACATCGGTGGCTGCCTTGGTCGCGCCCGCCTGGGCCCGCTGGGCCGACTCGGCGATTTCCGAGGTGGCGACGCGTTGCTGTTCGATCGCCGCGGCCGAGGCCGTTGCCAGTTCGCCCAGCTGGGACACGGCTGCGAGCGCCGCCGCCGTCGACTTGGCGCAGGCCTCGGTCGAGGACTGGATCGCCGAGATGCGCTGGGTGATCTGCTGGGTTGCACCGGATGTCTGCTCGGCGAGCGCCTTGACCTCGGAAGCCACGACGGCGAAGCCCTTGCCGGCCTCACCGGCCCGCGCCGCCTCGATGGTCGCGTTGAGCGCGAGCAGATTGGTCTGCGAGGCGATGGTGTCGATCAGATCGATAATGGCACCGATCGCCTGGGCCGATTCCGCCAGCTGTTCCACAACCTCGGAACTGACGCGGGTTTCCTGATCGGCGACCTGCGACAATTCACTGGTACGGGCGACCTGGCTGGAGACTTCCGCGATGGAGGCGGCGAGTTCCTCGGCGGCGGCGGCGACCGATTGCACGCTGCTGGCGGTCAGATCGGCGGCCTGGCGGGCCGAGTTGGACTGGCCGGCGGCCTCGCTGGACCGGGACTGCATCTGGCCGGCGGCCAGCTCAAGGCTTTCCGAGGAACGCATGACACTCTGCATCAGATTGGAAGACGCATCCTCAAAGCGTTCCACGGCCTGCCGGGTCGCTTCCTGCTGACGCATCTTGGTTTCGGCTTCGGCATCATCACGCGCGCGCACCTCATCGGCGGCCGTCAGGGCTGCGTCGAGTTGCGACAGGGCGCGGCTGAGCTCACCAAACACATCGGCGCGCTCCTGGCCGGCGATCTCGACATGCCGATCACCGCGGGCCAGGGCCGTGAGGACCTGCTGCACGCTGGCGACCGAGCGCCGGATCGACGCACCGATCATGATGGTCAGCCCATAGAGTACGCCCGCCGCGACCAGCACGGCGATGACCCCGATCCAGAAGCTGAGCGTGTGCATGGTGTCGAGTTCGGCCCAGCCGGCGCGCAGGTCATCGGCCGTGCCGTCGCGGACACTCTCGATCATCGTGTCCATATCGTCGTCGAATACGGCCAAGCGTTCAGTATAGGCGATGGTGTCCGCTGTCGTCAGGTTCCGAACCTGCGCTTCAAGCTCGCCGAACAACGCGGTCAGCGCGGTATATTCGGTCTGGATTTCGTCAAATGTCGCCTGATAGCGGGCATCGAGCCCGGTGGCCCGCGTATTCTCGATCGCAATCCCCAGATCGGTCAGATTTCCGCGCGCATCGGCAATGAAATCATCGGTCGGCAGGGCCAGCATGCGGTAGGTGTCACGCAGGAAGGAGGTCATGTCCTTCTCCAGCGCATTGGCCGCGACATTGGCGATGGTCGTTTGCCGCGACTCTGTGACGACCCGCGCCACCGCACTGCCCACCAGGCCGTTGACGAGCACATAGAGCAGCATGGCGCCGATCGAAGCGACCGCGAGCAGGGACAGGCGGCCACGCAAGGACATGTTTTGCAGGTTGATTGCAGGCATCAAGGGACTCCATGGCCCGGACCGGGCGGCGTGACAGGTCAACCGGTCGACGCGATGAAGTCTTGCGCAGGCCAGCTTCCCATTTGACGAGGACCCGCAAAAACGGGTTCGCCGAACGAACTGACACCATTAATTGTCAAGGTTAATCGGAGGCTACGCCGTGCCGGCCGCCCCAGTCATATTTTATCCATGCGGGAAGAAAAGCCTGCGGCAACCGGAGCGCGGTGCGCTCCGGCTGAATGCCGTCAGGACGCGACCAGGGTGACCTGGTCGGTTGGCACGTCCCAGGGCAGATGGTGATTTTGCAGCATCACCAGGTTTTCCGGACTGATCACGCGTGTGCCGCCTTCATAGCCGAGCAATTCGCTGATCGGCTGGTCGAGATGCCGCGCCAGGAGAAGCGTTTCATTGGACGAGAAATTGGTCAGGCCGCGGGCGCATTCCTCGTCGGCCTCGTTATAGATGTGCAGCACATCGCCCTTCTGGAAATCGCCATGGATCGAGACGATGTCGGCGCGCTCGACGACGAGGTCGCCGGCGAGCATGGCATCAATCCGCTCCTGCTTGAGCACCAGGCTGCCGGCCATTTGCAGGCGATTGGTCAGCCAGACAGCCCAGGAGGAGGCCGGCGTACCCTTGGCGACGCAACGCGTATGACGGCGCTCCTTGGCAAGGATGGAGGAGATCGGCCGCTCGATAATGCCGCGCGCGATCAGCGTCTCGCAACCGGCATCCTGCGCCATGTTGGCCGCATGCATCTTGGTCAGCATGCCGCCGCTTCCCAGCGCGCTCGTACTGTCGGTCACGGCCAGGTAGGAACTGACATCATCAATCGTTTCGATGAATTGGGCGCCCGGCTCTGAAGGGTCGCGATCATAGAGGCCGTCGACACTGGTCAGGATGATCAGATGATCAGCCTGGATCATGTGCGCGACCTTGGCCGCCAGTCGGTCATTATCGCCAACCCGGATTTCCTGGGTCGTAACCGTGTCATTCTCGTTCACGACAGGCATCACACCATGCTCGAACAGGCGCTGGATCGTGTTGCGGATATTGAGGAAGCTGCGGCGCTCCTCGATATCCCCCAGAGTTACCAGTACCTGGCCGATAATATAGCCATGCTCGGCGGCAACCTGGCCGTAGGCGTTCAGCAGGAGTGGTTGACCGCAAGCGGCGGCGGCCTGCTTGTCGAGCACATCGGCCTCTTCGGGGGATTTGTTCACGGCATTGAGTCCGAGCGCGACGGCGCCGGAAGAGGTCAACACAACATCATAACCCTGCTCGCGCAGATCGGCGATGTCGCTCAGAAGCCCGTGCATGAAGGCGTATCTCAGGGTCAGTCGCTTGCTGTTGGCCAGAAGGCTCGAGCCGATCTTTACAACAATTCTCTTGCGCGCACTCAAAACAGGTCTCCGTTCGATATCAGGGGGAAATTTTGTGGGTTGATCAGTCTATACGGGAATACGAACCGCATTTCAACCAACCGACTCCTGTAATGGCAAATACATTATATCATCTCTTGCCCTAATTTTGCCCTTTAACGCTTCTGCCCTTACTCACAAATTCGATACGGTATTGGACTCTGTGAGAAATTTGCGTTCGCTTTGCTTATAAGATACTACACGCTCTGAAATGACCGCAGGCCAGTGCTAGCCCAGCTTCTGTGATGGCCGCCCAGCAGGTCGTGACAGAGGATTATTGATGCAGATCTTGTTGATCGGGTGCGGAAAAATGGGCGGCGCCATGCTGCGCCGCTGGCTCCAGTCAGATATTGCGCGTTTCACCGTCGCCTCACCCAATGGCGGCTCCGTGCCGCCGGGCGTCGAGCATGTGCGCTCGCCCGCAGAACTGGGTGAACGCCTGTTTGATATGGTGCTGATCGCGGTGAAACCGCAAATGATCGATACGGCACTGCCACCCTATATGCCGCATCTGGCACCGGATGGCTGCCTCGTCTCGATTGCCGCGGGCTATTCCAGTGCCCGCATAACCGCCCTGATCGGCGAGAGCCCAGTGATCCGGCTGATGCCCAATTTGCCGGCAATGATCGGCCAGGGCGTCAACGGCCTGTTCGCCAATGCGACGTGCACAACCGCTCATCGCGAGGCCGCAACGGCACTGGCGAGCGCAACCGGCTCGGCGATCTGGGTCGAGGATGAAGACCAGATCGACCGTATCACAGCCGTCGCCGGCAGCGGTTCAGGCTATGTGTTCGAAATTGCCCGCAGCTATGTCGCCGCGGCCGAAGCCCTGGGCTTCGACACGGCGACGGCACGAACCCTGGTGCTCGACACCATGGCCGGTGCCATCGAGATGGCACGGCAATCCGACCAGTCGCTCGAGACCCTGCGCAAGGATGTCACGAGCAAGAACGGAACGACCCAGGCCGGGCTTGAAGCCCTGATGCAGGACGGACAGCTCGACACGCTGCTCGAAAACACCACCAAGGCCGCTTACGCGCGGGCCATAGAGCTGCGATAACAGTCGCCGCCTGCCCGCCCATCACCACCAGACAGACCACAAGGAAAATAATGTCCGAGACCGTGCAAGACTATGTGAATGAGCTGGGCCGCAAGGCCAGGCAAGCCGCCGGCGCTCTCGCCGGAGCCACCACAGAACAGAAGAATACCGCCCTGCGCGCCACCGCCAAGGCGCTGCGCGAGACCATGCCCGCTTTGCTCGACGCCAATCGCAAGGATGTCGAAAGCGTTGCCGGCAAAGGCAAGAATGCCGCTTTCATCGACCGCCTCGTGCTCGATGCCGGCCGGATCGAGGCGATGGCCTCGGCGCTGGAACAGATCGCAGACCTGCCCGACCCGGTCGGTCGCAAGCTGGCCCGCTTCGAACGCCCCAACGGGCTCGTCGTCGAACGCATCTCCGTGCCAATCGGCGTCATCGCCATGGTCTATGAATCACGCCCGAATGTCGGCGCCGATGCCGGCGCGCTCTGCCTGAAATCGGGCAATGCCATTATCCTGCGCGGCGGTTCGGAAAGCCTCAATTCAACGCGCCAGATCGTCGCCTGCCTTGCCGCCGGCCTGAAAGCGGCCGGTCTGCCCGAAGACGCCGTCCAGCTGGTCGACACCACAGATCGCGACGCGGTGAAATTCCTGCTGCATTGCGCCGACTATGTTGATCTCGTCATCCCGCGCGGCGGCAAGGGCCTGGTCTCCCTGGTCCAGCGCGAAGCGCGCGTGCCCACCCTGCTTCATCTCGATGGCAATGTGCACACCTATATCCACAGCGCCGCCGACCTGGCCAAGGCGACCGCCGTCGTCGTCAATGCCAAGCTGCGCCGCACCGGCGTTTGCGGTGCCACTGAAAGCCTGGTCGTCGACCGGGCGATTGCGGGACAATACCTGCCCGGCCTGCTCGACGCCCTCGGGGCCTGCGAAGTGCGCGGCGAGGCCGAATCCATCGCCATCGACGCCCGCATCAAGCCGGCCTCCGACGAGGACTGGGACACTGAATATCTCGATGCCATCCTGTCGGTGAAACTGGTCGATGACGCGGCCGAAGCCATGACATTCATCGAGGCCCATTCCTCGCATCATACCGATGCCATCATCACCGAAGACAGCGAGACTGCCGCCGCATTCCTGCGCACTATCGACTCTGCGGTCGTGATGCATAATGCTTCGACCCAGTTTTCCGACGGGGGCGAGTTCGGCATGGGGGCGGAGATTGGCATTGCCACCGGCAAGATGCATGCGCGCGGCCCGGTCGGACTCGAGCAATTGACCATCTACAAATATCTCGTCCTCGGCGACGGCCAGACCCGGCCATAAGGTCCCTGACCGCCGCCCAGACAACTCCCAATCCATGATCGTGAGCGTGACATGCAAACCGAAGCCCTGATTTCCCTCGCCCTCTATTTCATCCTGATGATGGCGATTGGCTATTACGCCTACCGAAAATCGACCAGCAATGTCGCCGAATACATGCTGGGCGGCCGGCAATTGCACCCGGCTGTGGCGGCATTGTCAGCGGGCGCGTCGGATATGAGCGGCTGGATGCTGATGGGCCTGCCCGGCGCCATCTATGTCTCGGGGATGAGCAGTGCGTGGATCGCGGTGGGTCTGCTGATCGGCGCCTATCTCAACTACAAGCTCGTGGCACCGCGCCTGCGCGCCTATACCGAGATTGCCGATGACGCGATCACCATCCCGGATTTCTTCGAGAAGCGCTTCAAGGACAAGTCACGCCTGCTGCGCGTCATTTCCTCGCTGGTCATCGTTGTCTTCTTCACCCTCTACACCTCGGCCGGTGTTGTTGCCGGCGGCAAGCTGTTCGAGGCTTCCTTCGGGCTGAGCTATGAGATCGGGCTGTTCCTCACCGCCGGTGTCGTCGTCGCCTACACATTGTTCGGCGGCTTCCTCGCCGTGTCGCTGACCGATTTCGTCCAGGGCTGCATCATGTTTGTCGCCCTGATCACGGTTCCGATCGTCACCTATATGGTGCTGGGTGGCAGCGATCCCATCCTGGCGGAAATCAATAGTATCGATCCAACCCTGTTGCAGATGACCACCGGCGTCACAGTGCTCGGCGTCATCTCGAGCATGGCCTGGGGCCTGGGCTATTTTGGCCAGCCACACATCATTGTCCGCTTCATGGCCATCGCCACGCTGAAGGAAGTCCGCGCCGCGCGTTATATCGGCATGAGCTGGATGCTCGTCACCCTGATCGGTGCCGTTGCCACCGGTATTCTCGGCCTCGCCTATGTCACTTCGACCGGTGCCGCCCTGACCGATCCGGAGACGATCTTCATCCTGCTCTCCCAGGTCCTCTTCCACCCGCTGGTCGGCGGCTTCCTGCTCGCCGCCATCCTGGCCGCGATCATGAGCACGATCTCCTCCCAGCTTCTGGTCTCCTCCAGCTCGCTGACCGAGGATTTCTACAAACATTTCGTGCGCCGCGGGGCGAGCCAGACGGAACTCGTCCTGGTCGGGCGGTTCTCGGTTCTGGCCGTCTCCCTGGTCGCCATTGCGCTGGCCTTTGACCGGTCGAGCACCATCCTCTCACTGGTCTCCAATGCCTGGGCCGGCTTCGGCGCCGCTTTCGGCCCGCTCATCCTGCTGAGCCTGTTCTGGCGCGGCATGACCCGTAATGCAGCGCTGGCCGGCATGGTCACCGGTGCGGCAACAGTGCTGATCTGGATCTACGCACCATTCGAGATCGGCGGCATGCGCCCGTCCGACGTGATGTATGAAATGGTGCCGGGCTTCGCGCTCAGCCTGATCGTCACCCTCGTGGTCGGCTTCGCCACCCGCACGCCAACCAGCGAGCTGACCGAGGATTTCGACACCATGAAGGAAGCCATGCGCACCGGCGTTATCGCGCCGAAATAGCGCCCATCGGCAAACAGACCAAAACGGCCGGCGGGGCAATCCCGCCGGCCGTTTTCATGTTCAGTTGAAGGTTTCGCCGGCCTCGGCTTTGCTTCGCAACAGGCTCGAAACTGTAAAGTCCGGCCCCAGCGCGCGGGCATGTCGGGCCAGCCCCTCGAGCACAACCTTCAGCCCGATCGTATCGGCCCAGAACATCGGACCACCGGTAAAGGCCGGCCAGCCATAGCCATTGAGCCAGACGATATCGATGTCCGAGGCGCGTTGGGCCATGCCCTCCTCGAGGATTTTCGCGCCCTCATTGATCATCGGATAGAGCAGGCGCTCACGAATCTCATCGCCCGAGAACTTGCGCTGCGGCAGGCCGCTCTTCGCCGCGAAGTCCGCGATTATCGTCTCGGTCTCAGGTGAGGGCGAGCCGCGACGGTTCTCGTCGTAATCATAGAAGCCTTTCGAGGTCTTCTGGCCCCGCCGCCCGCGCTCGCACAGGACTTCGCGAATGGTCGAACTGGTCGAGCCTTCCGCGGTCCAGCCCAGATCCAGCCCGGCCAGATCGGCCATCTGGAAAGGGCCCATCGGAAAACCGAATTCGGTCAGGGCGGCATCAACCTCCCATGGCGTCGCGCCTTCAAGCAGAAGCTTTTGCGCCTCGGTCTGACGCGGGCTGAGCATGCGGTTGCCGATGAAGCCGGGGCAGACGCCGGAAACGACGGCAATCTTGCCGATCCTTTTGGCCAGACCCATCACCGTCTTGAGAACGGAAGGCGAGGTGCTGGCACCGCGCACGACTTCGAGCAGGCGCATGATATTGGCCGGCGAGAAGAAGTGCAGACCGACCACGGCTTCGGGCCGTTCCGTCTCGGCGGCCATCTCGTCGATATTGAGATAACTGGTGTTGGAGGCGAGGATGGCGCCGGGCTTCACGATGCCATCCAGACGGCGAAAGACCTCTTTCTTGATCTCCATCAGTTCGAACACCGCCTCGATCACCAGATCGCAATCGGCGAGGTCCCCGTAATCCAGCGTCGGGGTCAGCAAGCCCATGGCCTGCTCGACCTGCTCTGTCGTCATGCGGCCGCGCGCTGCGGTGCGTTCGTAATTCTTGCGAATGGTGGCAACGCCGCGATCCAGCGCCGCCTGTTCACGTTCGACCAGGGTTACGGGCAGGCCGGCGGAGAGGAAATTCATCGCAATCCCGCCGCCCATCGTGCCGGCACCGAGAATCCCCACCCGGGCGATATCGATCACAGGTGTGTCGGCCGGGATGCCATCGATCTTTGCCGCCTGGCGTTCGGCGAAGAAGAGATGGCGCATCGCCCTGGACTGGGTGCCGGAGACGAGCTTCATGAACAGGTCCCGTTCCAGCTTGACACCCTGCTCAAACGGCAATTCGACCGCAGCCCGGACGGCCTCGATACAGGCCTTCGGCGCATCGAAACCGTGCAGCTTGCGGGAGTTTTCGGCGATGAATTTATCGAAGACCTGCGGGTGATTGGCCGCTTCGGCAATGCGGTCAGTGCGCAGGCTCGAGACCGGGTGGCCAGCCGCGCCGGCGACCTCCCTGGCAAAGGCGATGGCCGCATCAGCCAGACTGCCGGCATCGGCAACCCGGTCGACCAGGCCGATCTCCAGCGCCCGGGCTGCGGTCACCGGATTGCCGCTGACGATCATCGTCAGCGCATCAGCCACGCCGGCGACGCGCGGCAGGCGTTGCGTGCCACCCGCGCCAGGCAGAAGCCCGAGTTTCACTTCCGGCAGACCGAGCTTGGCTGAAGGAATTGCGATGCGGTAGTGGCAGCCCAGGGCGACTTCCAACCCGCCGCCCAGCGCCGTGCCGTGAATAGCGGCGACCACCGGTTTGCGGCATTGCTCGATTGCATCCACCACTTCGGGCAATGACGGGCCGACCGGAGGCTTGCCGAACTCGGTTATGTCGGCACCCGCGAAGAAGGTCCGTCCTTCGCAGCGAATAACCACAGCCTTGATCGCGTCATCGCCGGCCGCCTCGGCGATCCCTGCAGCCAGCCCCGCGCGGACGGCCTGGCCGAGCGCGTTGACGGGTGGATTGTCGGAGATGATGACAAGCACCTCACCGTGGCGTTGGGTGGTGATCACAGACATGGGCCGCTCCTGTCGATTCCGTTTCAATTCAGTCGTCTAACGCCAGACCGGCGCGACAAACCGATTTGACCCCAAGCCAGGACGCGCCGCAAGACGTGCAATCTGCCGCACTCGGTGACGCTCGCGCGAAACTCTGTTAAGCCGATGATATGGATGCCAGACATGACCAGGGCGACGACGCCACTACGCAGCGCTTTCAGCAGAAGCGCGAACGCATACTCGATGCCGCGGCGCAGCTGATCAACCGGCATGGCGTCAAGGGCATGACTTTTGTCGATGTCGCCGAGCTCGTCGGGCTGAATACCACCAGCGTGACCTATTATTTCAAACGCAAGGAATTGCTGGCAGCGGCCGTTCTGGACCGCTCGATCGACCGGCTCGAGGAGCTGATCCGCGACGCGGGCGCCCAGCCGACGCCGCGGGCGCGCGTCGCGCGTTATGTCCAGGTGCATTTCGAGCTGCACGCCCGCATCCAGCTCAATCGCGAACGTCCCTATACCGTCCTCTCGGATATCCGCGCACTGGGCGAACCCTTCCGCACCGATCTGACGGCCCGTTATGTCGGGGCGCTGCGCAAGGTTCGCGAATTCTTCGCGCCGCCGCTGACGGCACGCGACAAGATCCTGCGCACGATCCGCGCCCATGTCCTGGTGCAGAACATGTTCTGGCTGCCCGGCTGGCTGGCCCTGTATTCGGTCGATGACTACCCGCGGCTCAGCCGCCGCATGATCGAGATTTTCGAGCACGGCATTGCTCCGGCCGATGCTGCATGGACGCCGCAACTCCTGCCGGTCAAGACACCGTCCCGGACAGCCGAAGCGGAGGGCATGCCGGAGAATTTCGCGCGCGCCGCCACATGCCTGATCAATGAAAAAGGTTATCGCGGCGCCTCGGTCGAGCAGATCGCGTCAGAACTGAATGTCACCAAGGGCAGTTTCTACCATCATCTGGAAGCCAAGGATGAACTGGTGCTGGAATGCTTCCGGCGCAGCCATGAGCGGATCGAACTGGTGCAGCGCGCCGCCATCGAGGCCAATGGGAGCCAGCGCGACCGGCTGGCCTCCGCCATCGCCACCCTGCTGGATGTCCAGCTGTGCAGTGATTTTCCGCTCTTGCGCACGACGGCTTTGCAAGTCCTGCCAAGCGAATGGCGGACCGACATGCTGGAGCGCTCGACCCGGCTGGCGCGCCGCTTCGCGGGCATGATGATTGATGGCATTTCCGAAGGCTCTGTCCGCGCCCTCGACCCGCTGATCGCCAGCCAGGTCGTCATGGGCACGCTCAACGCGGCCTATGATCTGCGCGGCTGGATCTCCACCTTGCCGGATCCGACGGCGATCAGCCTGTACGGTTCGACCGTCGCCCACGGCCTGTTGGCGGACCCCGTCGACTTTGCAGTCGACTAGGGCGCGAACCCGGTAAAGCCACGCGCCGGCCCTAGGTCCGGCGCTGCCGGATCAGGCCTTCCTGCGCCGTGCTGGCAATCAGACGGCCGTCGCGGGAAAAGATCTGGCCGCGATTGAAGCCGCGGCCACCGCCAGCCCAGGGACTGTCGGTGACGTAGAGCATCCACTCATCCGCGCGCACATCGCCATGCAGCCACAGCGCATGATCCAGACTGGCCGACTGCATGCCGGGACTGATCCAGCTGACCCCGTGCGGCTGCATACTGGTGCTCAGCAAGGCCATGTCGGAGGCATAGGTCATGATCGCGCGGTGCATCACCTGATCGCCGGCAATCGGTGCCACTGCCCGCATCCAGATCTGCCGGACCGGCTCGCTCTGCTCCGGACGCAGCAATGACCAGGGCTTGACCGCCCGCATTTCGATCGGACGTGGCCGCGTCATCGCCTTCACGAAGGCTTCCGGCAGTTCGGCGCTCTCGCGCTGGATCAGTTCGGCATCGCTGAGCAGGTCTTCCGGTTGCGGCACATCGGGCATTTCGGCCTGATGGCTGAACCCGTCTTCGGGGATCTGGAAAGACGCCGCCAGATTGAGGATGGGCTTGCCATTCTGCATTGCGATGACGCGCCGCGTGGAAAAACTGCGACCGTCAAAATCGCGCTCGACGCGGCAGATGATCGGCAGGTTTTCATCGCCCGGCCGCATGAAATAAGCGTGGAGTGAATGCACGACCCGGCCGGGTTCGACCGAGCCGGTCGCCGACATCAGCGCCTGGGCGATCACCTGGCCGCCAAACACCCGCCCCTGCCCGCCCGGATTGCGCAGACCGCGATAAAGATCGGTGTCCAGCTTCTCGACCGACAGCAGACGCTCAAGCCCTTCGATCAGCTCGGCGGGTGTCTTGCGGGTTTCGGGCGTTTCACTTGCGGGCATGGCCAGGTCCTTCTTGTCGGCTCAATCAAGCCAGGAGCCGAAATTCGCGGTCAAAACGCCAGCCGTCAACGCCTATTGTGCAGCGCAACATATACGTATGGATCAGATCGCGACCTGCTTCATCGATACAGAAATGTCGGCCAGCCGCTCCAGGTCGACCGGCGTGCCGGCAGCGATCAGTTTGCGCCCGAACATGAATTCCGGCGGTGCATTGACCGCTTCGACGGACCGGACTCGATTGCCCTGCAGGTGAAACACGGCGAACTTCCCCGTCGCGGGATCGCCGCGCACCAGCTGGCTGGTCGCATCCAGCGGCAGGCCGGCGAGCTGGATTTTCAGATCATATTGATCCGACCAGAACCAGGGCACTTCCGGCGCGTGCGGCGACGTCGACGTCAGGACATGAGCGACGCAGCGCGCCTGTTCCAGCGCATTGGGCACGCTCTCGAGCCGGAATTGCGTGTTGTAGAGTTCCAGCGGGCGGAAGGAGACATCGCCAATGGCGAAGATCGCCGGATCACTGGTGCGCGCCTCGGCGTCGACAATTATGCCATTGCCGCACTCCAGCCCGGCCTCCCGTGCCAGCGCGTCATTGGGCACGACCCCGGCACCGACCAGAACCAGATCGCAGGCCAGCACACGGCCATCGGCCAGCTCGACAGCCGTTACGGCCTCGGTTCCGGCAAAGCCCTTGGCGGCGGCATTGAAGATGAACTCGACCTCATGATCGCGGTGATAGCGTTCAAGGAATTGCGACATGGTTGCGCTGGCGACGCGGGCGGCGCTGCGGGCCTCGCGTTCCACGATAATGGCTTTCAAACCCGCCTTGCGGGCCGAGGCGGCGACTTCCAGACCGATATAGCCTGCTCCGATCAAGACGATGGTCTTGCCGGGGATCATCGCGGTCTTCAACGCTTCGGCATCGGCCAGGTTGCGCAGGCTGAGCACGCCGGTAAGACCCTCGCCGGGCAGGCCGAGCACGCGCGGCCGCGCGCCCGTCGCGATGACCAGCGCGTCATAGCCGATAGCCTCGCCATCGCCGAGGATCACCGCTCGCGCCGTTCGGTCGATACGGGCGACACAGGTGCCGAGCCGCAGGTCGACATCATTGTCATTGTACCAGTCTTCCGGCCGCAGGATGACATGATCGAGACTGCTGGTGCCCGCCAGCCAGGCCTTGGACAGGGGCGGACGCTGATAGGGCACGACCGGTTCCTCGCCGATCAGCGTGATTGCGCCGGCAAATCCGCTCTGGCGCAATTGCGCCGCGACGGCGCCGCCCGCATGGCCGGCGCCGACAATCACAATACGCTGCGGCAGGCTCGGAGCTGGGTTCATGGCGCTGGGTCTTTCGGCGGGACGTTGGCGAAATCTGTCTTGCGCCAATCAGACCGCATAACCGGGGCCGCAATCAACCGACAAATCAGGCAATCGGCAAATCAGACCGATAGGCACGAAACGCCGGATGCGGTCGCCCCGAACCACTCAGACTTCGCCGCGAAGCCCCACCGCGCGCAGGATATTCGCCGCTGGGCAGAAGCCGGTGAAGCTGGACTGGACCAGGTTGAGCCCGACGAAGACCGCCAGGAATATCCACCAGGGATGGACCAGCCAGGCAAGAAGGATGGAAATCAGGACAAAACTGCCCGCAAGCAGGGTTACGCCGCGTCCTACAGTCATGATGCACTCCCTTGAGTTTGGACCGGCTCATCGCCGGTTGCCGGCACGTAAGGCACGTCCGGATCCTTGAAAACGACATAGATGGCCGGGATCACCAGGACCGTCAGAAGGGTCGAGGAAGCCAGGCCGAACAGAAGCGAAATCGCCAGACCCTGGAAGATCGGATCACCCAGGATGACGACCGCGCCGATCATCGCCGCGATTGCGGTCAGCATGATGGGTTTGAAGCGGATCGCGCCGGCGCGCAGCAAGGTTTCCCGCAGCGGCTCGCCGGCCTCCGCGCCGTGGCGGATGAAGTCGACCAACAGGATCGAGTTGCGCACGATGATACCAGCCAGGGCGATGAAACCGATCATCGAGGTCGCGGTGAAGGCGGCGCCGAACATCCAGTGACCGAACATGATGCCAATGAAGGTCAATGGCACCGGCGTGAGGATGATGAGCGGCACCCGGAAGGATCCGAACTGGGCCACCACAAGCACATAAACGGCGAGCAGGGCGACCATGAAAGCGGCCCCCATATCGCGGAAGGTGACATAGGTGATCTCCCATTCGCCATCCCACAGCAGGGTCGGCTCATCGTCGCTGGCTGGCTGGCCATGCAAGCGGATCACCGGTTGCGGCACGGCCTCGGTCCAGGGCCGGTCGTCGAGCGCATCGGCGACAGCGCCCATGCCATAGATCGGCGCTTCATAGGCCCCGGCCAGCTCGCCCATCACCATTTCGGCATAGCGGCCATCGCGGCGATAGATCGGGTAGGATCCGGGTTCTTCGGTGACGGAAACCACATCGCCGAGTTCGACAATGCCGCGGGCACCGGGAAGCCCGTTTGCGGGCACCGGTGTCGAGGCCAGACGTTCATTCCAGCTGCGCGCGCCGCGCGGCAGAGCAACCGAGATATCAATCGGATTACGGCCCTCACCGCGATGCGAATAGCCCACGGGCATGCCACCAATCAGGGCCTGGATGGTGTCATAGACGTCGCTTTGCTGGACCTGGAAGAATTCGAGACTGTCCTGGTCTATGGCAATACGCAGGCGTGGACGCGGCGTGCCGAAACTATCGTCGATATCGACGATATAGGGCACCGAGGCGAAGGCCGCGCGGACTTCGGTGGCGACGGCCCGCCGGGTCTCGGCATCAGGCCCGTAGATCTCGGCCAGCAGGGTTGCCATCACCGGCGGTCCCGGCGGAATTTCGGCGACGCGCACCACCGTGCCCTCGGGCATGTCGAGACCGGCAAGCAATTGCCGCGCTTCCAGCGCGATTTCGTGCGAGGAGCGGTCGCGCTCGGTCTTCGGCGCCAGATTGACCTGGAGATCGCCCAGTTCCGGCCGGTTGCGCAGATAGTAGTGGCGCACCAGGCCGTTGAAATTGAACGGTGCCGAAGTGCCGCTATAGAGCTGGATGGAAGTCGCCTCCGGCAGGGCTGCCAGACGATCAGCCGCCTCGCCCAGCACGCGTTCGGTCCGCTCCAGCGTGGCACCCTCGGGAAGATCGATGACGACCTGGAATTCCGATTTATTGTCGAAGGGCAGAAGCTTGACCGTCACCGTGCGGGTAAAGAAGAGCGACATCGAACCCAGGGTGAAAACCCCGATCACCAGCAGAAGCGTCCAGGCGCGGCCGCGCGTGGCGATCACCGGCGCGGCGACGCGGCGATAGAGCCGGCCGAGCGGGCCTTCGCTTTCATGGGCGTGGGCGGCATCATCGCCCGGCTTGTCGGGCTTGCCGCCGGCGATGACTTTCATCAGCCAGGGCGTGAGCACCATGGCGACGAAGAAGGAGAAGATCATGGCCGCCGAGGCATTGACCGGGATGGGCGCCATATAAGGCCCCATCAGTCCGGAAACGAAGAGCATGGGCAGAAGCGCCGCGACCACGGTCAGCGTCGCGACTATGGTCGGATTGCCGACTTCGGCAACCGCCTCGATGGCAGCCTGGACACGGGACCGACCGTCGCGCATCGCCCAATGACGGGCAATATTCTCGATCACGACAATCGCGTCATCAACGAGAATGCCGATCGAGAAAATCAGCGCGAACAGCGAGACGCGATTGATGGTGTAGCCCATCAGATTGGAGGCAAACAGGGTCAGAAGGATGGTCGTCGGGATGACGACAAACACCACCACCCCCTCGCGCCAGCCGATCACGAAGGTGACAAGCAGAACGATGGAGACAGTCGCCAGGGCGAGGTGGAAGAGGAGCTCATTGGCTTTCTCATTCGCGGTCTCGCCGTAATTGCGGGTGATGGTGACCTCGAGCCCGTGCGGGATCAGCGTGCCCTCAAGCGATTCAATACGCTCGATGATGTGTTCCGAGACAACGACCGCATTGGCGCCCTCGCGCTTGGCAATCGCCAGGGTGACGGCGGGCAGGCGATTCCACTCGGTCTCGCCTTCCTCGCGATTGAGCATCCAGGCGCGGGCATCGGTCGGCATGGAACCGACCACCACCGTGGCGACGTCGCGGACATAGACCGGGCGGCCATCGCGGGCGGTGACCAGCAGAAGCCCGATATCGGGAATGCCCTGAAGGGTCTGACCGGCGGTGACCGACCAGGCCTGGTCAGTGGCGGTGAGATCGCCGACCGGGAAAGAGCGATTGGCCTCGGCGATGCGGCCGGCAAGCTGTTGCAGCGTAATGCCGTATTGCGACAGGCGCTCCGGATCGGGCTCGATGCGGATCTGGTCGGCGCGGCCGCCGACGATATAGGTCAGGCCGACATCCTCGACCGAGAGCAGGGCGGCGCGCAATTCCTCGACGATATTGTAAAGGGCATTGTCGTCCCAATGCCCGGCCTCATCAGCCCGGGGCGAGAGCGTCAGCGATACAATCGCGACATCATCAATGCCGCGGCCAACAACAAGCGGCTCGGGAATGCCGTGCGGGATGCGGTCCATATTGGCGCGGATACGTTCATGCACGCGCAGGATGGCCGCGTCCGGGTCGGTGCCGACATCGAAACGGGCCGTCACCATCACCTGGTCATCACTGGTCTGGGAGTAGACATGCTCGACCGCATCGATCGAACGAATGATCGCCTCGAGCGGCTCGGTCACCAGTTCGACGCCATCGGCGGCGCGCAGACCATCGGTCTGGACGATGACATCGACCATGGGCACGGAAATCTGCGGCTCTTCCTCGCGCGGGATCACCATCAGCGCCAGAAAGCCCACGGCCAGCGAAGCCAGCAGGATAAGCGGCGTCAGCGGCGAGTTGATGAAGGCCTTGGTGAGGTGTCCGGAAATGCCGAGCTTCATGGCTGCACCAGCAGGTCACCGGCGGCGAGGCCACCGAGGACCTCCACACCATCGGCGGTGTCGAGACCGCGCTGGACGACAATGTCGGAATGGCTGCCATCCTCATGGAGCAGGCGGGCATAATCGACACCGTAACGGTTCGCCAGATAGCTGGCGGGCACCAGGATAGCGGCGCGCTCATCCACCGCGACATAGACCCGCACACGCTCGCCGACGAAATAGCTGCCCAGGCCTTCGACGACCGCATCGGCGATCACGCGGCCATCTTCAACCTGCGGATAGACTTGCCGGATATAGCCCGACGGGGAGACATCGCCGGTCAGGTCGGAAACGTCGACCATCACCGCATCGCCCTCGCGAATGCTGCGGGCATGCCGCTCGGGCAGGCGCAGGCGCAGAAGATAGAGATCGGAGGCGATCATCGCGACGGCTTCGCCGGGCAAAACCACGCTGCCGGAGGTCACGGGAACCTGCAACACGCGGCCGGACGCCGGCGCGAGCACATCGCCCTGCCGCGATTGCTGCACCAGGACATTGCGGTTCTGGCGCGCGGCGGACACCTGCCCGTCCAGGACGTCGACAGCCGTGCGCGCCTGGTCGAGCCGGGCCTGGGGGAATATCCCGCGGTCAAACAGGTCCTGTGCCCGGGTCAGATCGATCCGGGCCTGGGCCAATTGCGATTCCAGCGCCGAAACCTGACCGTTGACGGCCCCGATCTGTGGCGCAATCCGGTCATCAACCACGATGGCGAGAATATCACCGGCGATGACCGCGTCACCCTCATCGACCCGCAATTCGCCGATCGTGCCGCCAATCCGGGCGCGGGCGCTGACGACATCGACGCTCTCAACCGTGGCGAAAACCGCCTTGCGGTCGACGATCTGCTGCTCGGCCACCGTATAGGTCTCGCCGGTCTGGGCGAGCGTGGCTGTTGGCAGGCCAAGGCTGGCAAGGGTTAGCGGGAGAATGAGTCCGGTCAGTCGCATTGGGGGCCTCATACGGCTTGGGGGTCGAAAATGGCACCGGTCGCCGGGTCAATCGCGATGGTCGCCAGACCGGCCTGTTTCCAGGACATCAGCCCGCCGCGCACATGCGTGGTGATGGGGATGCCCGCCGCCTCGCAGCGTGCCACCGCATCGGCGGAGCGCTTGCCGGAGCCGCAATGAAAGATCACTTCCCGGGTCTTGTCGACAGGCAAGGCGGCGGGGTCAAAGGTTGAAAGGGGAAACAGCAAGGCGCCGTGAATGCGCTCGGAGGCGTATTCGCGCGGCTCGCGCACATCGATCAGGATGGCTTGTTTCGACTGCACCGCTTCAAGGGCGGTCTTCGGGTCCAGCTCACGCAGGCTCATCGGGGAATCTCCTCGGCGGTGAAGAAAACATAATTGACAACTAATGTAGTGAAAGATATTTTAGTGTCAACTAATGTTTGGAACACCGATGAACGCAAACCTGAACAAGCCCGAAGCCGACAGCCATTTCGCCGAGCTGCAACACCAGGCCGGCGATGCCGCCGCCTTCCTCAAGCAGCTCGCGAATGAAAAGCGCCTGTTGATCCTGTGCCGCCTGGCGCTCGGCGAGGCCACGGTGTCGGAATTGTGCGAGATGGCGGGTCTGTCGCAGTCGGCGATGTCGCAACACCTCGCCAAGATGCGCAGCGAAGGCCTGGTCACCGGACGCAAGGCGGGCCTGCAGGTTCACTATTCGATCGCAGACGAGCGCTGCCACGGCATTCTCAAACATCTCAAGGAAGACTTCTGCACCGCCGCCGACAGCCTGCCAGGCTGATCAGCGACCCTCTCAACCCCGAAGGAGCGTGACATGGCACATATTGTTGTACTGGGAGCCGGACTGGGCGGCGTACCGATGGCGCTCGAGGCCCGCAAACACGCCGGCAAGACCGATACGGTCACCGTCATCAGCGACAGCGCGACCTTCCACTTCACGCCTTCCAATCCCTGGGTCGCCGTCGACTGGCGCCAGCCCGACCAGATCAAGGTCGAACTGGAACCGATGTTGAGCCGGAAAAAGATCAATTTCATCCACGCCGCCGCGACCGGTTTGCGGCCACACGAGAATGCCATCGACCTCGCCAATGGCGAGACGGTGACCTACGACTATCTTGCCATCTGCACCGGCCCGGAACTCGCCTTCGACGAGATCGAGGGGCTGGGTCCCCATGGCGGCTTCACGCAATCCATCTGCCATGTCGATCATGCCGCGGCCTCGAAGCAGGTCTGGGATAAATTCGTCGCCGATCCGGGCCCGATCGTGGTCGGCGCGGTGCAGGGCGCGTCGTGCTTCGGGCCGGCCTATGAATCCGCCATGATCATGGAAACCGATCTGCGCCGCCGCAAGATTCGCGACAAGGTGCCGATGACCTTCGTCACCTCCGAACCCTATATCGGCCATCTCGGGCTCGACGGTGTCGGCGACACCAAGGGCATGCTCGAGAGCGAGCTGCGTAATCGGCATATCAAATGGATCACCAGCGCCCGCGTCACCAAGGTCGAGGACGGGCTGATGCATGTCGAGCAGGTCGCCGAGGACGGCACCGTCGCCAAGACCCACGAACTGCCCTTCAAGTATTCGATGATGCTGCCGCCCTTCCGCGGCATTCCCGCGCTGCGCGGCATTGAGGGCCTGGTCAATCCGCGTGGCTTCGTCATCGTCGACAAATCCCAGCGCAACCCCACCTTCCCCAATATCTACGGTATCGGTGTCTGCATCGCGATTCCGCCCGTCGGCAATTACGCCGTCCCCGTCGGCGTCCCGAAAACGGGCTTCATGATCGAGTCCATGGTCGTCGCGGCGGCTCGCAATATGCGCGCCGTGATGAAGGGTGAAGCGCCGCGCCATGAAGCGACCTGGAATGCCGTCTGCCTCGCCGATTTCGGCGATGGCGGCGTCGCCTTCGTCGCCATGCCGCAAATCCCGCCGCGCAATGTCAATTGGGCCGCGGAGGGCAAATGGGTCCACATGGCCAAGGAAGCCTTCGAAAGCTATTTCATCGGCAAGATCCGCAGCGGGACAGGCGAGCCCTTCTATGAGAAAGCCGCCTTCGACATGCTGGGCATTCACAAGGTCAAACCGCAGACACCGGCCGAGTGAGGCCATGTGAGATTTCAGTGACATCCCTGGCAAAGCTGGCCTTCAGGCTTGTCGCCTGAAGGCGGTCGGCTAGGCTGATCATCTCGCCATTTTGTGCGAGCCAGCGATCTGCCAGGGTGATGCCGTCATGAAATTCTTTATCGATACCGCCGAAACAGCTGAAATCCGCGAACTGGCGACCACAGGCCTTGTCGACGGCATCACGACAAACCCCTCGCTGATCAAGCAATCCGGCCGGGACTTCGTGGAGGTCATCGCCGAGATTTGCGACATCATTCCCGGACCGGTGTCCGCCGAAGTCGTGGCGCTGGATGCCGAAGGCATGCTGCGCGAGGGCCGGCGACTTGCCGCAATTGCCGGCAATGTCACCGTCAAACTGCCGCTGACCTGGGACGGGCTGAAAGCCTGCCGTGGCCTGAGTGATGAAGGTATAGCGACCAATGTCACGCTGTGCTTCTCGGCCAATCAGGCCCTGCTCGCGGCAAAGGCCGGAGCGCGCTTCATCTCGCCTTTCATCGGCCGACTCGACGATCTCGGTGTTGACGGTATGGACTTGATCCACAAGATCCGCGCGATTTACGACATTTATGGCTTCGAGACCGAAATCCTCGCCGCCTCTATCCGCTCGGCCGCCCATGTTGAGGCCTGCGCGCTGGCCGGTGCCGATGTCGCGACGATTCCACCGAAAGTACTCAAATCCCTGTCGCAGCACACGCTGACCGACAAGGGCCTGGCCAGCTTCCTCGCCGACTGGGACGCCACCGGCCAGAGGATCTGACCACCCCCGCTCTGCTGCACCGCAATATAACAAGGTGCATAACCGGACCTGCCATGTTACGGGGCGCTGACGCGTCACCCGAATATCGGACCAGTCGGCCGAGCCAGTTAGCTGGCATCATGAGGCATGATCTGGAGCAAACACGCGCCCGGATTGGAAGAATACCTCATGACACTGAACACCCGAATTGCGCCGGCATTGGCCCGCGCGCTTGAAAAGAAGGGTTTTGCCACCCTCACAGAAGTCCAGGAATCGGTGCTCGCACCGGAAGCCGATGGCGCCGACCTCCTGGTCTCGGCCCAGACCGGCTCTGGCAAGACGGCCGCATTCGGCATGGCCATCGCCCCGACCCTGCTCGGCGAGGCCGAACGTTTCGAACGCGGCGCCGAACCGATGGCCCTCGTCGTCGCCCCGACGCGCGAACTGGCCCTGCAGGTCCAGCGCGAACTGGTCTGGCTCTATGGCGAGACCGGCGCCCGCGTCGTCACCTGCGTCGGCGGCATGGATACACGGACCGAACGCCGCGCGCTTGAAGCCGGATGCCACATCGTCGTCGGCACACCCGGCCGTCTGCGCGACCATATCGAACGCGGTGCGCTCGACCTGTCCTCCTTGCGCGCCGTGGTGCTCGACGAAGCCGATGAAATGCTCGATTTCGGCTTCCGCGAAGACCTCGAATATATTCTCGATGCCGCACCGGCGAGCCGCCGCACGCTGATGTTCTCGGCCACCGTCCCGCGCTCGATTGCCGATATGGCCAAGCGCTATCAGCGCAATGCCGTGCGCATCTCCACGGTCTCGGAACGCGCCCAGCACAGCGATATCGAATACAAGGCGCTCTCGGTTGCGCCCAGCGATCGCGAACACGCCATCATCAATGTCCTGCGTTTCTATGACGCCCCGAGCGCCATCGTTTTCTGCGCCACACGCGAAGCGGTCAACCGGCTGTCCAGCCGTTTCGGCAATCGCGGCTTTGCCGTCGTCGCCCTGTCCGGCGAACTGAGCCAGAAAGACCGCACCTCGGCGCTGCAGGCCATGCGCGATGGTCGCGCACGCGTCTGTGTCGCAACCGACGTCGCCGCACGCGGTATCGACCTGCCGGGTCTCGAACTGGTGATCCATGCCGATCTGCCGACCAATAGCGACACCCTGCTGCACCGCTCGGGCCGTACTGGCCGGGCTGGTCAGAAAGGCACATGCGTCCTGATCGTGCCTCATACCCGCCGCGGCCGTGCCCAGCGCCTGCTGCGCGATGGCAAGATCCAGGCTGAATGGGGCAATGCGCCCAGCCTGGAAGACATTACGGCGAAAGACCGCGAGCGCGTCATGTCCGACCCGTCGCTGTCGGAGACCTATGACGAGGCCGCCCTCGCCATGGCCCAGGAACTGCTCGCCCGCTATCCGGCCGAACAGATTGCCGCCGCCTTCCTCAATCGCCGGCAGGCCGATATGCCGTCCGCCGAGGAATTGATCGAAAATCCCGGCACCTATTCCAATGACGGCCCGGGCGCACCGGAAAAGCGCCGCGAGCCGTTTGGCGACAGCGTCTGGTACCGTCTCACCGCGGGCCGCAAACATCGCGCCGAACCGCGCTGGATCCTGCCGCTGATCTGCCGTCTTGGCCATATCACCAAGCGCGAAATCGGGGCGATCCAGATCGGCGAGGAAGAAAGCCGGTTCGAGATCCTGGCCTCGGAGTCTGATCGCTTCATGGAAGCGGTGCAGAAAGCCGGTGGTGGCGAGAAGTCGATCCGCATCACCCGTGATGAGGGCGGTGCAGACGCACCGCTCGACCGCCCACGCACCCCGCGCCAGCCGGCCGCCTATACCGGCCGTCCGAAACCGGCTCGCGATGGCGAGGGCGGCGGCAATTTCACACCGCGTCCGAAACCCTATGCCGGCAAGTCCGACAAACCCTATCAGGGCAAGTCACAGGATGATGCAGCCTTCACCGCGCCCTATGCACCGAAGGCCAAATCGCGCGCCAGCGACGGCGACAAACCCTACACACCCAAGCCCCGAAAGGCTGATGGCGACAAGCCTTTCGCACCGAAAGGCAAGCCTCGTGCGGCCGAGGGCGGTGCGCCGTTCAAGCCGCGCAGCAAACCGTTCAGCGCGGATCGCAAGCCCGGCGCCAAGGCCGGCACGCCACGTCCGAGCAAGCCCTGGGATCCGGCCGTTGTCGCCTCGGCCCCGGTCAAGCGCCGCTCGCCAACCGAGAGCCCGGCTCCGGGCGGTCCCGATCACGCGCTGAAGAAGACCAAGAAGAAAGCCAAGCCGTCCGAAGAGTAGTCGCGTCGGACCTGCGGGCGATGGCGGACAACCGTCATCGCCCGCCGGGTCTATTCTTCGTCCGCCGGTTTCAACTCGTCAGTCTTGGACAAGTCCGGGAAGAGCTTGAACCAGCTGGCCGCCGTGATCAGCGCCAGAACGCCGCCCATCAACACCGCACCGACCGGGCCGAGAAAGCGCGCCGCAACGCCGGATTCAAACTCGCCCAGCTCATTTGACGCCGAGATAAACATGAACTCGACCGCCGAGACGCGGCCGCGCATGCTTTGCGGCGTCGAGAGCTGAATGATGGACTGGCGGATATAAACCGAGATCATGTCGGCGGCGCCGGTAATCGCCAGCATGGCCATCGACAGGATGATCAGGGTGGAGAGTGCAAACCCGATCATGGCGACGCCATAAACCGCGATCGCCCCGAGCATCCAGCCGCCAACATGGCGCGTCAGCGGACGGGTCGCCAGCATGAAGGCGACAATCGCCGCACCAATCGCCGGCGCTGTCCGCAACAGGCCAAGCCCGACAGTATCGGTGTGTAGAATATCGCGCGCGAAGACCGGCAATAGCGCGGTCACACCGCCAAACAGAACCACAATCAGATCCAGCGAAATCGCGCCCAGCACGATGCGGTTATTGCGCACATAGCGCAGGCCCTCGACGATCAGGGCGCGGCCGTTGACGCCGCGGACATGTTCGTGCTGCGGCGTGCGAGCCGTCGCGATGGCATAGATCGAGATGACCGTCAGGACAAAACCGGTGACATAAACCGTCGCCGGACCGGCGATATAGAGCAGACCGGCGATCGCCGGGCCGATGATCGCCGCACCCTGAAAGCCCAGTGAATTCCAGGCGATCGCCTGCCGCAATTCATCGCGCGGGATCAGGCGCGCAAACAATGCACTGGCAGCGGCTGGCGAAAACGCATGCATCACGCCCATCGCCAGCGAGGTCAGATAGATCATCCACAATGCCGTCGGGCCCGCGAAAAAGGGACTCGCCGCAAGCACCAGCATGCACAGGCCCCGGCCGATATTGCTGACCACCAGGATCATCTTGCGATCGAGCCTGTCGGCTGCCTGCCCGCCAACCAGCGAAAGCAGCAGGACCGGTGCAAATTGCGCCAGCCCGACCAGACCCAGCATCAGGGCCGATTCCTCGACCGAACGGGTTTCGCGCGCGATGTCATAAACCTGCCAGCCAATCGCCACCGCCATCATCTGGCGAGCCGCTGAATTGGCCTGTCGCATGATCCAGTAACGTAGGAAGGCATCATGCCGGAAGACGGCAATGGATGGCAGCAACACGGTACAATCCCCCCGGAAATCGAGGCCGCGACGCGTAGCGCGGCAGCCAATATGGTGAGCCATACACAGAGCCGCCGTGAAGCGAAAATCGAAACTGGCTCTTCGCTGCGATACCTGACAGACCACGTCGCGCATCACAATCACGCCACTGGCGTATCTGCGCATTCGCGCACCATCACGCTTCGCGCTAGACTGCGACCACACGCCGCTTCGCCACGTGGCGATTTTTGATGTTTATCAAGCCGGCAAGTTTGCCGCGACAGGGGTTTTTGTGGACGGTTCGATTTCAAACGCTGCCAGCACCGCCGCAGGCCAGCGCCCGCTGATCGATCATTTCGGGCGGCACATCACCTATCTGCGCCTCTCGGTGACGGATCGCTGCGACCTGCGCTGCGTCTATTGCATGAAGGCGCGGCCGGATTTTCTGCCAAAATCGGAATTGCTCACGCTGGAAGAATTGACCCAGCTGAGCGATGCCTTCATCCGCCGCGGCGTCACCAAAATCCGTGTCACGGGCGGCGAGCCGCTGGTGCGGCGCGACGTGATGACCTTGATCGAAAACCTCGGCACCCGGCTCAGTACGACCGGGCTGGAGGAGATCTGCCTGACCACCAATGCGACGCAGCTGCCGCGCTTTGCAAGGGATCTCGTCGCCGCCGGTGTCAAACGGATCAATGTCTCGCTCGACACGCTCGACGCGGCGACTTTCGCACGCCTGACCCGCGGCGGCCGGATTGCCGACACGCTGGCGGGAATTGACGCGGCCGATGCAGCCGGTCTCAAGATCAAGATCAATACGGTCGCCCTCAAGGATGATAACGAACATTCCCTGCGCGAGCTGATCGCCTGGGCCCATGGCCGCGGTTTCGATCTGACGCTGATCGAGATCATGCCGCTGGGCGAGGTCGATGCGGCGCGTTCGGATCAATTCCTGTCGCTGGCCCAGGTCAAGGCCGATCTGGAAAAGGGCTGGACCCTGACGCCGCTGACCGACAATACCGGCGGCCCGGCGCGCTATCACCGCGTCGAGGAGACCGGCGGCCGGCTTGGCCTGATCACGCCCCTGACCGAAAATTTCTGCGCCGGCTGCAACCGGGTCCGCCTGACCTGCACCGGCCAGCTCTATATGTGTCTGGGCCGCAATGGCCGGCTCGATCTGCGCGCGGCCTTGCGCGAGGGCGGGCTTGATGCGGTCGACGCCCTGCTCGACGAAGCCATGGCGCTGAAGCCGCAGGCGCATGATTTCGATGTCTCCGCCGGGGCTGAAGCCGCAGTTGGCCGCACCATGGCCCATACCGGAGGCTGATCCATGGCCCTGACAATCCGCTATTTCGCCGCCCTGCGAGACAGGATGGGCACCGCCGAATCGGTCGTCGACCACATGCCCGGCATTAATGGTGGCGGCCTCGCCGAATGGCTGATTGCCCGCGATCCGGCAGCAGAAGCGCTCGCCCATCCTTCGGTGCGCCTGATCATCAATGACGAGATCGCGCCGCGCAGCCAAGCCCTCCAGGATGGCGACACCATCGCCTTCTGCCCGCCCTTTTCAGGGGGCTAGACGGTGGCGGTTTCAGTGAAGGTCCAGACGGAACGCTTCGATGCCGGAGCATTGCTCGATGCGCTGACAGGCCGGGATTCCAGCTGCGGCGCTGTGGCCAGCTTTACCGGCCAGGTGCGCGGCGGCGATGATCTGGTCGCGCTCGAGCTGGAGCATTATCCCGGCGTCACCGAGCAGGCGCTCGGTCGCATCGCCGATGAGGCCGTGCGGCGCTGGTCGCTGGGCGAGGCGGTGATCATCCATCGGGTCGGCAGGATGGCGGTTGGCGAGCCGATCGTCTTCGTCGGCGCCTCGGCACCACACCGCCGCGCCGCCCTTGAGGCGACCAGCTTCATGATCGATATTCTCAAGACCCAGGCGCCGTTCTGGAAACGCGAACACACCAGCAGCGGCTCGCACTGGGTCGAACCACGCCCCGGCGATGATGAAGCCGCATCGGCCTGGCTGGCCGGCGAGAAGGAAAGCACAGCATGAGCGCCATTCCAGACATGATCGGCTTTGCCGTCATGACCGTCTCCGACAGCCGCGACAGCAAGACCGACAAGACCGGCCCCTGGCTGCGCGAACAGATCTCTGCCGAAGGCCATGCCGTCATCGACCATGCCATCGTGGCCGATGAAATCGACGCCATCCAGAACCAGCTACAGGCCTGGATCGCCGATCCTGCCATCCATGCCGTCATCGCCACCGGCGGCACCGGCCTGACCGGCCGCGATGTCACACCTGAAGCTTTCAAACCGCTCTATGACAAGGAGATGGACGGGTTTTCTGCCGTCTATCACCAGGTCAGCTTCCGCTCGGTCGGCGTCTCCACCATCCAGTCACGCGCCACGGCCGGGATTGCCGGCGGCACCTATCTCTTCGCCATTCCCGGCTCGATGGGCGGCTGCAAGGATGTCTGGAACCATATTCTCAAGGACGAATTCGACCGCACCCACCGGCCGTGCAATCTGGTCGACCTCCTGCCCCGCCTGACGGAGCGCTGACGATGAGCGCCAAACTTACGCACCAGGATGATGATGGCCGCATCCGCATGGTCGATGTCGGCGACAAGGACGAAACCACCCGCCGTGCCGTCGCGACGGGGCGCATCACGATGAGCCAGACCGCCTATCAGGCGATCCGCGATGGCCAGGGCCCCAAGGGCGATGCGCTCAAGACGGCGGAGCTGGCCGGCATCATGGCGGCCAAGAAAACCTCGGACCTGATCCCGCTCTGCCACCCGCTGCCCATCACCCAGGCCAAGGTCGCGATCAGCGCGAGCGACGAGATATCGGGCTTCATTATCCGCGCCGAGGTCTCGACGCGCGGCCGGACCGGGGTCGAGATGGAGGCGCTGACGGCAGTGTCTGTCACCGCGCTGACGATTTACGACATGGCCAAGGCGCTCGATAAGTCCATGCGCATTTCCGACATCGTGCTGGAAGAGAAAACGGGCGGAAAATCCGGAGATTATCAACGCGATGACTGACATCATGATCTCCGTCGAGGCGGCCCGCGCCCGCATCGCGGCGGCGCTGCTGCCGCTGGAGGCCGAGCCCTGCACGCTGATCGATGCGCCTGGCCGCACCCTCGCCGACCCTGTCATCGCCGTACTGACCCAACCACCGTTCGCGGCGTCGGCGATGGATGGCTATGCAATCCATTCAAGCGATCTCGGCGACACACCCAAGCGTCTGGCGCTTCAGGGCGAATCTGCGGCCGGGCACGGTTTCGATCTGGCCTTGAAGCCCGGCCACGCCATCCGGATCTCGACCGGCGCGCCGATGCCGCAGGGCGCTGACCAGGTGGTGATGCAGGAGCGGGTCGTGCGCGACGGCAACCACATCACCCTCGACGACACGCCGCGCCCAAACTCCAATGTTCGCGGCGCGGGGATTGATTTCAGTGCCGGCGATATCCTGCTGCCGTCGGGCATATTGTTGAGCCCCGACGCGGTCGCCCTCGCCGCCGGTGCCGGCATGACAGGCCTCACCGTCCATCGCCGTCCGCGCGTCGGCATATTGTCGACCGGCGACGAACTGGTCGAGCCGGGCCAGACGCCGGGGCCACACCAGATCATCAATTCCATCGCCTGGGGTCTGGACGGGCTGGTGCGCCAATGGGGCGGCGAGCCGGTCTATCTGGGCATTGCCCGCGACAGCAAGGCCGATGTCCGCGCCAAGCTGGAGGCGGCGCGCGGGCTCGACCTGATCGTGACCATTGGCGGCGCCTCGGTCGGTGATCATGATCATCTGCGCCAGGTCTTCAACGCCATGGGCGGCCAGCTGGAATTCGGCAAGATCGCGGTCAAGCCGGGCAAGCCAAGCTGGTTCGGACGGCTGGACGAGACCGCTTTCCTGGGTCTGCCCGGCAATCCGGTCTCATCGCTGGTGATGGCGCGGCTGCTGCTGCAACCAGCTCTGGCCATTCTGAGCGGGCGGCCGGAATCACTGGAGTTTGCCACCGTCATGCTCGGCGAGGATCTGGCGGCCAATGGCATGCGTGAGAACTTCGTCCGCGCCCGCATCGACTGCCAGACCGGCCGCGTTCATCCGCTCGGCAATCAGGACTCCTCGGCCTTGTCGGCGCTGGTGCATTCGAATGCACTGATCCGGCGCGAAGTCGAAGCGCCTGCAGCGCGGGCCGGCGAGACAACGCAAATCCTGCCACTCTGACGGTCAGGATCAGACCAGCGAGATCCCCGGCTTGCCGGCCTCAGTCCGCCCGATCACGGCCGCGGCCTCATGGCCGTGGCGAGTAAACAGCGCCAGCACTTCGTCGGCACGCTCCGGCGCGCAGGAGACCAGAAGCCCGCCACTGGTCTGCGGATCGCAGAGCAGATCGCGCTCGGCATCGGGCCAGCCGTCCGGCGCCGTCACGAAATCACCGACCGACGCCCAGACCCTCACCGATGCGCCCGTGCGCACCCCGTCCTCGGCCAGTCGCCGCGCGCCAGCGAAAACCGGCACCGCATCGCGCGTCAGCACGGCGGCGACGCCGCTGCCCTCACACATTTCGCGCAAATGCCCGAGCAGGCCGAAACCGGTGACATCAGTGACGGCATGCACACCATCAATTCCGGCCAGATCCGTGCCGGGCCGGTTGAGCAATGTCGTCGAGGCGATCATCTCGGCCTGGTCTTCCGGTGAAATAATGCCACGCTTCATGGCCGCGCTATAAATGCCGATCCCGAGCGGCTTGCCGAGAATGAGGACATCGCCGGGCTTGGCTCCGGCATTGGTCAGCATGCGGTCGGGATGGACAATTCCCAGCGCCACCAGGCCGTAGAAGGGTTCGGCCGCATCGATCGAATGCCCGCCGGCAATCGGTGCGCCTGCCGCCTCGGCGACCGAGCGGCCGCCATTGAGAATGGTACGGATCGTCTCCAGCGGCAGCTTGCCAACCGGCATGCCGACGATCGCCAGGCAGAAGATCGGCCGCGCGCCCATGGCGTAGATATCGGAGAGGGCATTGGTTGCAGCGATACGGCCGAAATCAAACGGGTCATCGACGATCGGGGTGAAGAAATCCGTCGTCGCGACAATCGCCAGATCATCGCCCAGACGATAGACCGCTGCATCATCGCGCGTCGCCGCATCGACGATCAGTTCGGCCGGCATGGCAAGGCCCGGCGTGCGCTCGATAATCTGGTTGAGCACCGATGGATCGAGCTTGCAGCCGCAACCGCCGCCGTGCGCCAGACTTGTCAGCAGGGGCGGCGTCGTGAGATCGGTCATGGGAATTCCTGGCAAATGGCATGACTGTCGCCATGTCCGGTGGGATTGATCGAGTGGAGTATACTGCGCCCATGCCCGATTATGCGATGCTCGATGACACGGATACCGCCAGCCTGGCCGGTTTCGACCTGATCGTCGATGTCCGTTCGCCGGGGGAATTTGCCGAGGACCATCTGCCCGGTGCCATCAATCTGCCAGTGCTGAGCGATGACGAACGCGTGCGCGTCGGCACGATCTACAAACAGGTCTCCACCTTCGATGCCCGCCGCGAAGGCGCGGCCCTGGTGACCCGCAATATCGGCCATCATCTCGAAACCGCGCTGGCCGGCCTGCCGCGCAAATCGAAGGTCCTCCTCTATTGCTGGCGCGGCGGCATGCGTTCGCGTTCGATGGCGCTGGTCCTGTCGGCGGTGGGCTGGAAGGTCTCGCTGCTGCGCGGTGGCTATCGTACCTGGCGGCGCGAAGTGGTGGCACAGCTGGAGCACTCAGAGGCGTCCCTGCCCTTCATCCTGATCGACGGCCAGACCGGCACGGCCAAGACCGCCATCCTGCTCGAGCTCGCGGCCAGAGGCGCCCAGATCCTCGACCTGGAGGGCCTTGCCTGCCATCGCGGCTCGGCCTTCGGGGATTTCGCCGACATTGCGCAACCGAGCCAGAAACGCTTCGAAACCCTGATCTGGGAGCAATTGCGCGGCATGGATCTGAGCCGGCCGATCTATCTCGAGGCCGAATCCAACATGGTCGGGCGCCGGCACATCCCGACGCGCATCTGGACCGCAATGAAAGCCGCGCCGCGTATCGCCATCTCGGCTCCGGTGCCGGCGCGCGCGCGATATCTGGTTGAGGCCTATCCCGACCTGGTCTCGGACACCGTCAAGCTGAACGCCTCGCTTGACCAGCTCGCCAGCCGCCACGCCAAAACCCGGATCGCCGAATGGCGCGCACTGCATGCCGCCGGCGATTATCGCGAACTGGCCGGCCAGCTGATCACAGCCCATTACGACGCCGCCTATAATCGCGCCCGCGCGCATCACGGCGAGGATCCAGTCGTGACCCTGCGCAGCGAAACACTCGATGTGGCCGCGATTGGCGAACTGGCCGACGCCATTCTCGCAGCAAAGGTGAAGCCCTGATCGAGGCGATCAGTCCTGGGCTGCCTCGTGCAGCGCCGCTGCCAGCATCCAGCGATAAAACCTGTCCTTGAAGGATGATGGCCGTTCCAGCCCCATCCGCTCCAGCGCGGCCTGATCAACACTGCCCCTTGCCGACAGCCGGGCACCGCTCCAGGCAAGACGCAGGAGAGAGCCCAGCGAGGCCGACGCATTCTTCAACCGCTCCAGCGCCGGCAGGAGGCGCTGCTCGACCTCCGTGAAATCCGTGCCGAAGGGAAAATCAGGCAGATGCCCGGCGGCGCGCGCCGGGGCGAGCGTGGCGCGGATCCGCTCGGGCGTGTTGTTGCGATAGCCGGCAGGAATTTCATAATCTGCGGCGATCTTGCCCGCCTGTTTTGCGGCCGCCAGCAAGTCACCCTGAAACCGGCTATCAGCGATATTGATCAACTCGGCGACGACATCGGCATCGGATTTCCCGCGTAGATCGGCAATTCCGTATTCGGTGATGACGATATCGCGGCGATGGCGCGGGATCGTGTTGTGAGGGTAGGACCAGACGATATTCGACACCGTCTTGCCGCGCGAGGTCCGCACCGCATTGATGGTGATGATGAAGCGCGCCCCGTCCAGGGCAAAGGCCTGTTCGGCAAAGTCGAACTGACCGCCGACGCCGCTCACCACCTGGCCGTCACCGGTCGCATCGGAGACGACGGCGCCGAGCAGGGTCACCATCATGGCGCTATTGATGAAGCGCGCGTCGGTGCGCGCCCGCCGGCGCTCATCAACACCGCCATAGAGCGTATTGGTGAAACTGACTGGCCGCATCTCGAAGCGTTGTCGCCGGTCCTCCGGCATGGTGCGCAGGGCCGTGTAGAAATCGCGGCATTCCAGGAAGAAGGCCGCATGCAGCACGGCGCCATCAACCTCGCGCTTGAGCACATCCGCCTTTTCCAGCTGCAGGAATCCATCGGTCAGCATTTCGCTGGCGCCATAGAGACCGGCTTCGAAGGGCTTGTCCTCGCAGGCCAGGGCCTCACAATCGCCGGCATGCAAGGCCGCGGAGAGCGGCGCGAAAACGTCATTTTGCGTCTGGCGCAGGATCAGCCCCTGGGCGACAGCATCGCCGACGGCGCCGATACCAATCTGCAAGGTCCCGCCATCGGGCACCAGGCGTGCCGCCTGCAGGCCGATCGCCTGGTCGGCCAGGCTGACCGGGCGTTTCGGCGCCGAGAACAGCTCGAAATCCGTCGCTTCGCTATCGAGCATATGCGCGAATTCATGCGCGTCCACCAAAGCAGATTGGCCGCCCATAAAGGGCATTTGCGAATTGACCTGGCCGACCAGCATGAAGTCGGCCCGCCCCTCAGCCCGCGCCTTGAGCAGGTCAGGCGTGATGTCGGGATTACTGCCCAGGCTGTAGAGCGGCCCGGCATCACCCGCCTGTTTCGCCACCAGCTGGCCGACGACATTGACGCCGCGATCGAGGATATAGCTCTGGGCATCGGTATAATTGGCGCAGATATAATTCTGCTGCGCCCGCGCCACGCCGCGCCAGCGCCCGGCGAGGAAGAAGAATTCATCGACCCGGATATTGGCCGGCAGCGAACCATCGCGCAGCGCCGCCGCATAGCTCAAAGGCGGATAGGCGCCGAACAGCCGCTCCATCGCCGGTTCAAGAAAGCGCCGCTCCAGCCCGTTGCCGAGGGCCGGCGTTTCCAGCGTCAGCGCCGTAAAAATGGTCAGATCGAGGGCGGGGTCGGCCATCGCCCGCGCCACCAGCGCATTGACGACATGATTGGGTTTGCCCAGCCCCAGCGGCAGGGCCAGCACAATCCGGCGCCCGACCGCGGCGATAATCGCGTCGGCAATCGAATCCACGCTGTCATGGTGCTGTGGTCTGGCTGGCATGGCATGTCCTCAAACAAAACCGGTAGACCTGACGAGTCTAGCCCAGCCCGCCGGGGCAGGCCATGCGGCCAAAGCGGTACAGGAACAGGGCGATCTGGACAGGCCATAACGCCTGCCGCGGTTTGGACACTCTGTTCGATCCGGCCACCGGACATACCGCCCGGCCAAAGGCAGCGGAACGCGACGAACGGCCCGGTTCTGCCGCTGAATGACACGCGTTTTGATTTTCTACGCGGCAGGGAGCCGCTAGTCTGTCCCGGTTATGCTTAGATCGCTCAAAGAATCCGCACCGCAGGGACTGACCGCCCTGCGGAGCGCCAACCAACACCTGATCATTGTGCTGGCCGTGTTCTGGGGGGTCGCCGCCTTCCTGTCCCTGGTCATGAACTGGACCCAGTTCTCGGCGTCCCCGACCATGCTGATCAGGCTGTTGCCGGTTTCGCTCGCAGGCGGGTTTCTCTGCTATCTGCTGGCCGAACTCATTCGCCGCACCCGGGGCCAAGCCTGGCCCAAACGGCTTTCAGCGACCGCGCTGGGCGTCTGCGTCGCGGCCCTGGTCTATTCCATTGTCAGACTGACTTTCCTGGCCGAGAACGCCGTGGGCGAATTTGATCGCGGGATGCTCGGCCGGGTTGGCCAGCAATGGCTGACCGAGGTCGGGCTGTTTGCCGCCTGGTGTGGGCTGGCGCTGCTGCTTGGCCGCCGTGATGATGCAGCCGCAACATCCAACCGCCCTGCGATGGCGAGCCGCCGCTCACGGATTCATCGGATGCTGAATTCGACCGACCTGCCCGCCCCGCTGATGACGGGGCGCAATGACGGAATAAACCCGTCCACGCTGTGGCGCTTTCAGCTGGCCTTCTGGCTCTGCAATCTGTTCTTCACCTTCCTCTCCAGCGTCGCCGTCGTCGAGGAACTTTCCAACCTCTGGCGAAATGTCATCATCGAGAGCAGTGGCTTGGCGGTGACAATTCTGATTCATGTCGCCGTGCTGCGGCCGACGCGTCAGCTTGATCTGCCGATCCGTTTCGGCCTGGCCCTGGGCAGTTCGATGCTCGCGACCTGTTTCTACATCGTCGTCATGTGGCTGATGTGGTTCGAGGTCTTTCCTGCCGGCTTCAGCATCAACGGGCTGGAACCTCGTGGCTGGGCGGGGCTGACGGCCATCGCGCCGCGATGGTTTGTGTTCAACATGCCGATCTTCATCGCCTGGTCCGCGATCTATCTGGTCCTTGAATCCTTCGGTCGAATCCGCGCCCAGGAACGCCAGATTTTCGATTCCGCGGTCCTCGCCCAGGAAGCCCAATTGAAGATGCTGCGCTTTCAGTTGAACCCCCATTTCCTGTTCAACACGATCAACGCCATCTCTTCCCTGGTGATCGACAATCGCAATGACGAGGCCGAAACCATGCTGGGCCGGCTGAGCGGGTTTCTGCGCTTTGCCCTGCAGACCTCGCCAAACGACCAGGTCACCCTGCAACAGGAACTGGAAGCCCAGGCGCTCTATCTTGCCATTGAGAAAGCGCGCTTCGACAGCCGGCTTGAGGTCGAGCACGAGATTGAACCCGGGGTGCAGCGGGCGCTCCTGCCCTCACTGATCCTGCAGCCGGTACTGGAAAACTCGGTCAAATACGCCGTCTCGCGGTCACGCTCCCGCGTGAAAGTCCTCATTCGCGCCCGCAGACTGGGCGACGACCTGCTGGTGGAAATCCTCGATAGCGGTGGCCCCGGGATGCCGCCCTCTGAAAGCACCGGCGTGGGCCTGGCCAATATCCGGGCCCGGCTCGACGTCCTGTACGGCGAACGGGCACAGCTTGAAGCTGGCCCAGTCGACACCGGGGGGTTTGCTGTGCGCATTCGCCTGCCGATCGAGCTGGCGCCTGAAGATGATGACGCGGGAGGAGACGCCAAACATGCGCATTTTGATCGTTGACGACGAGCGGCTGGCATCGCGCCGCCTGGAAATTCTCCTGGCCCGGCGGCCACAATACGAGGTGGTCGGCGTGGCCCGCGATGGCGAGGAAGCGCTCCAGGCCATCGAACAGCACCGTCCGGATGTCGTCCTGCTCGACATTCACATGCCCGGCACAGACGGGATCCTGGTATCGCGAAAACTCGCCGGGCCGGATTCGCCCGCAGTGATTTTCGTGACCGCGTTTGAACACCATGCGGCCGACGCCTTTGAATCGGCCGCCATCGACTATTTGCTGAAACCGGTCAGCCCCGAACGGCTCGACACCGCCCTCGCCCGCGTCCGCAATCTGATCTACCTCAAGGACGCGCAATCACGGGTTGGCGAACTGGAATCGGTCGTGGCTGCGCTGCGCGGCGGCGATGATGGAAGCCAGGAAGTCATCTGGGTCCGGAGCCGCGAAGGCATGGTTCGCATCCCGAAGCGGACGATCGACTGGGTGGAGGCCGAGGGTGATTATGTGCGCCTCCATTGCCGGGAAAAATCCTGGCTGCACCGCGAGACTCTCTCGGCGATGGGGAAGACCCTGGGCGACCGCCTCTTCATACGGGTTCACCGCTCGGCGATCGTCAACAAGCGGCGCATTGTCCTGTCGTCAACGACCGGGACCGGTGGCCGTATTGTCCGGCTGGATACCGGGGCGGAAGTGCGCGTCGGCCGCTCCTATGGCGGGGCCCTGCGTGAAGCCCTCGACCAGGGCACGGACTGACCGGGCGCCGCTATTTCATCTGATCCGGGCATAAAAAAGGGCGGCAAACCCAAGGTTTGCCGCCCTTCTCATAGTCATGCCCCTAGTAGCGCAGAGCGATCTGGCCAAAGAAGCGGCGGCCGACAACGTCATAGAGTGACGGATCGGTACCGGACTGGACATTGGGTGCATATTCCGGCGGCTGCTCGTCGAACAGATTGTTCACACCGAACCGGATCGTGGCATTGTCGGTGATATTCCAGGTGCCGGCGGCATCCCAGTACCAGACCGAATCGGCCCCGGTGAAGCTGGTCTCGACCGGGAAGATCACGCTGGCCCGATTATCCATCGACGCGATGTATTGTGCGCGGACATCAAAGGCGAAGTCCGACACGCTCCAGCGCGTATTCCAGACGGCCTTCCATTCGGGGAAGGACGTGCCCAGGCCTTCACCAAAGAAGGACACTGTGCCGGCGAAATCCAGATCCGGAAGCGTGTCCAGGTCTTGCTGACGCCATTCCATCAGATGGGTGAGCATCAGGCTGGTGGTGACCGAACCGGTCCAGGACGGCGCGCCGAGCCATTCCGGGTCGAAACCCCAGCCGAGCGCGAGATCGAAGCCGGAAGCCTGTTGCGAACCACCATTCACGCCCGGGAACAGCCCGTTCGGATCATTGACATAATTGATCCCGAGAATATCGCCCCCGAAGCGCACGATCCCGGCGCAGGAGTCACGGTTCACATCATAGCTCGGATTGGTCCCATAGTAGTTGTAGCAATCCGCAATCAACTGATTCACCCCCGGCGCAAGGATCGGCGAGGAAATGTCGATCTGCCAGTAGTCGATCGTGCCCTGGAAACGGTCCAGCCAACGATTGGATACAGGGGACGAGAAGACCGCACCAATGGTGAAGGTATTCGCGGATTCCGGATCCAGATCCGTATTGCCTGTGGTGGTCACGGACGCCTGGGTGCCAGGGGTCTGGACATAGGCATCCGGAGACGCAACGCCCGTGGCCGCGCACAAGGCCCGCATCTCGGTCGCGTCTGGACCGGAACGCTGGTCACCGGTGATCGAGCACGGGTCGAAATACTGCGGCGCACCACCGCCACCACCGAACAGCTCACCAAAGTTCGGCGCGCGCACGGAGTGCTGGTAGGAGGCCCGGAAGCGTGCATAGTCCAGCGGCTCCCAGCTCAGCTCGGCCTTGTAGGCCGGGTCGTTCGAGCCACCGATGGCACCGGAAATGCCATCGCGGAACTCACTGCGCGAAACCCGGTAGCCCAGACTCAGGTCAACCGGACCGAACGGCGCGTCATCACCGGCAAGCGGGATCAGCGCCTCCCCGAAAATGTCTTCGAAGCTGTTCGTGCCGGAATTCGGACTCGCAGCATTGAAGCCCGAGATCGGCCCGCCGCCTGCACCCGGGTCATAGTCGAATTCGAATCCGCGATATTCGGCACCGAGAACCAGTGAAACCGGGCCGGCCGGCATGTCAAAGGCGTCACCCGTGACATAGACCTGACCCACCGTTTGCGAGAATTCGGTCGTCGCCGTCGTCGCGACTTCCAGATACGAGACACACGCGGCAGAGAGTGGCTGACGCCCGAACGGGTTGAACCCGCCAGCGCAGGTGCTGTCGCCGCCGTCGGCAGCTTCCAGAAGGATCTGCAGACGATCGGTATCGATATTCCCCTGCTGGGTTTCCTGGATCTCGGTATCACCCCGCGAAATATACGCATGCCACGTCCAGTCGCTGGAGCCGATCGGTCCGTCCGCACCGAAGCTGTAGCTGGTCACCGTGTTCTCATAGTTCGACTGGCGCAAACCGGCAGAGAGCGTCCGCTGGCGCATCATGAACGGCTCGGTCGCACCCGATCCAACCAGGTTCGGGTCATCGCCGGTCCGGCTCGCCAGAATGCTGGCCAAATCGGTCGGAATGAACGGGTTCGTCGTCGGAATGATCAGCTGGAAGGAAACCGTACGCCCAGGCTCGACGAGGGCGGAAACCGCCTGGGTCGGCGTGTTTTCACCCGGAGCACGGATGCTCACGGTCGGAATCGGGGTCGGCGCCAGGGCTGCCGCCGACGAATAATCCGTCCAGGCGACATTCGCGAATACATTCACGCCATTATCCAGGTCGTAGTCGGCCCGGGCCATGAAGCTGTCGCGCTCCATTGGCAGGGTGAGCAGGTTCACGAAGTCAAAATTGTAGGAATAGGCATCAGGAAAGATGTTCTGATTGACGTTGCCGTCGATATCATAACGGAAATTTTCGACGTCTGATGGATGATTGAAAATCCCCGCAGAGAACATCGTACCGTCCAGGTTGAAACCGAACCGGTTTCCGGCGCTCACATCAGCCGCATCAACGCCATAGCCAGCGAAGACAGCGTCAACGGCCGCTTCTGTCGGACCATTTGCGCCAAACAGCAGCGAGCCGGCCGGGAAGAAGCTGGTGGTGGATGTCGCCTGTTCGGCAAAAGGCCGCTGGCTTTTGATCATCCCCTGACGGACCGACCGATCGAAAGCCAGGACGGCATTGCCCCGGCCATTGTCGATATTGCCACCAATCACCAGAGACACGCCGTACTCCTCGGCATCCCAGTATTCGGTGGAATTTTCATAGGTGAAGCGCAAGTCCACGCCTTCAAAATCATCCTGCAGGATGACATTGACCGCGCCGGCCACGGCGTCGGCACCATAGACCGCCCCGGCTCCGCCGGTTGCGACTTCGATCCGGTCCACCAGAGCGGCAGGAATGATATTGAGGTCAACAGTCAGGCCTGCGCTGGACGGCATCGCCCGGCGGCCATCAACCAGCACGATGTTCCGGTTGGCGCCAAAGCCACGCAGATCGATATTCGCCTGCCCATTATTCCCCGGATTGTTGGACGTTGTGGTGCCAGCCGGATTCACCTGCGGCAGCGTGTTGAGATAGGTGTCCAGCGTAATGTCCGCATTGGCGACCACCTGTTCGCCGGTCACAGAAACCAGCGGGCTGTCAGCAACATAGTCCTGGCGGGCGATGCGCGAACCGGTAATGATGACAACATCATTATCCTCCGCCGCGCCGTCCTGCGCCGCCACGGGTGCTGTCAGGGCACCGAGCCCCGCCAGCATCGTCGCTCCGAGCAGAGCGGATCGTCCCAGACCGCTCCGGATTGATCTGAATCCTAGATTTTTCATGCCGTTTTGCTCCTCGGCTTGGATTTCCCTCGCATGCGGCAAGCCACACGCCTTTGCCGGCGCACGATCGCGCACCGAAACCCGATAAGGAGCGCTGCGGGTCAGGAAGGGGAGTCGTATTCGGTGGGCTGCATGGCGGGGGGATAAACGGCAGGAAGTCGATGAATGGGGCCGTTTCAGCGACCAACAGCGGTACGACGCGCGGCGGCGGCCAGGGTCCGAGGTAGAGACGACCGGATGCAAGCGATCATGTGGCCGAACCGGGTGCCACTCCCGGCAAAACACACATGTCGGCCCATGCAACAATCGGCGGCACACTGGGCGCCTCTTCAGAATGCTGGAGACAGACGTCCTGCCGCTCGCGGCGTGGAGACTTGCGTGTGGGCGATCATGTGTCGGAGGACAATGGCGGAGAGGGAGGGATTCGAACCCCCGGAACCTTGCGGTTCAACGGTTTTCGAGACCGCCCCAATCGACCACTCTGGCACCTCTCCGCGGGGAGGCGCTTTCTGTACCAGCCCGATGACAAAATCAAGAGGCGGAAACCGCCAATGCCAGCAGGCCTGTCGCTGTGCCCGGCGTTGACTCTGCGCGTGGCATGCGTATAACGCCCGCTCCTGTCTGTGCGGTTCGCCGTTCGGGCGGGTATTTGTTGAAACAACGCCCCGGGGATACGGGGTGAAGAAAAAGAGCCACGCCAATGCCGGAAAAACCGGTGAGGGACGTTGCTGAACAAAGGAAACCGAGATCATGTTTGCAGTGATCAAGACCGGCGGTAAGCAGTACCGCGTTGCAGCCGGCGACGAGATTCGTATCGAAAAGCTGGAAGGCCAGCCTGGTGACACGCTGTCACTCGGTCCTGTGCTGATGCTGGGCAGTGATGAAGGTGTGACCGTCGGTTCACCTGTAATCGACGGCGCCCAGGTGATCGGTGAATTGCTGGACACCAACCGTGCCCGCAAGATCATCGTCTTCAAAAAGCGCCGCCGTAAAAATTACCGCCGCACCCAGGGCCACCGCCAGTGGGGCACGATCGTGCGCATCGCCGAAATCGTGATGCCAGGCGCCAAGGCCAAGACGGCCCTGAAGACCACGACCGCGGCTCCGGCCGAAGTCGAGGCTCCAAAGGCTGCACCCAAGGCGAAGGCGGCCCCGAAAGCTGCTGCGCCGAAAAAGGCTGAAGCTGCTGCCAAGCCGGCCGCGCCCAAGAAGGCCGCTGCCAAGAAGGCTGCACCAGCTGCCAATGACGACCTGACCCAGCTGACGGGCGTTGGTCCGGCTCTGGCCAAGACACTGAATGAAGCCGGTGTGACGTCCTTCGCGCAAGTTGCGGCCTGGACGGCAGCCGACATGGAAGCCCTTGGCGTCACTGCCAAGGCTGAGAAAAATGGCTGGATCGAAGCGGCCAAAGCGCTCGCTTCCGGAACGGAGGGCTAACAATGGCTCATAAAAAAGCAGGCGGTTCATCCCGTAACGGTCGCGACTCCGCAGGTCGCCGCCTTGGCGTCAAGAAATACGGTGGCCAGGTGGTCATTCCGGGTAACATCATCATGCGTCAGCGCGGCACCAAGGTGAATCCGGGCGCCAATGTCGGCATGGGCAAGGATCATACCCTGTTCGCGCTTGTCGAAGGCCGTGTGGCTTTCACCAAGAAAGCCAACAACAAGGCCTATGTATCGGTTCAGCCGATGGCAGACGCCGCCGAATAAACGGTTCGCACATATCGAGCCGTTCGCTGTTACCAGCGGGGCTCGACAGCGCGATAGCGCATCAGGGGAGACGGGTCACCGTCTCCCCTTTTGTTTGCCTCCCCGCCGCCCAATGGAGACCATGATGGGTCCGCGGATCGAAACGACGAGATTGCTGCTGCGCCCGCCAGAGATGAGCGATGCGCCGGATATCGCGTGCCATGCAGGCGAATACGACATTGCAAAAATGACGATGATGATCCCGCACCCCTATCCGCTTCCGGCGGCAGAGATGTGGATCCTGATGCGCCTTGCCGGCTGGGATAGCTCCGCCAACCGCCACTTGATCGTCCAGACACAGGAGGCCGATGGCGGCGAAATGTGTGGCATGGCCGGGATTTTCCGGCGCTCGCCGGATAGCGAATGGGAAATCGGCTACTGGATTGCCAAACCCTTCTGGGGGCGTGGACTCGCCACGGAAGCGGGACAAGCCTTGATCGACTATGCCCGCACCGAATTGGCGGCCGAAACCGTGACAGCCGGCCATTATGACGACAATCCGGCTTCAGGCCGGGTACTGGAGAAGCTCGGGTTTCGCTATACCGGTAAAGCTTGCGAGGAATTCAGTCTCGGGCGCCTGGCAAAGGCGAACTGCCTGGGAATGACAATGGATCTGGTGACCGCCTGAAGCGGAACGCTGCAATGACGAGAAACGCTTATTTATGCCCGGGAAAGCGGTATAAGGGGCGCTCACAAAAGAGATTACCCGATGAAATTCCTCGACCAGGCTAAAGTTTATGTTCGATCCGGCAATGGCGGGGCGGGGTGTATGTCATTCCGGCGCGAGGCCTTTGTTGAATTCGGCGGCCCCGATGGCGGTGATGGCGGCAAGGGCGGCGATGTCTGGGCCGAGGCGGTTGAAGGCCTCAACACCCTGATCGACTATCGCTACAAGCAGCATTTCAAAGGCGATACCGGCGGCCATGGCCATGGGCGCGACCGTTCCGGCAAGGGCGGCGAGGATGTCATTCTGCAGGTTCCCGTCGGGACGCAGATCCTCGACGAGGACAAGGACGAAGTGCTCGCCGACATGACCGAGCTGGGCCAGCGCGTGCTGTTGGCGCGCGGCGGTGATGGCGGCCAGGGCAATGCCCGTTTCAAATCGGCGACCAATCGTGCGCCGCGCAAATCCACGCCCGGCTGGCCGGGCGAGGAGCGCTGGGTCTGGCTGCGGCTGAAACTGATCGCCGATGTCGGCCTGGTCGGTCTGCCCAATGCCGGCAAATCGACCTTTCTCAGCGTCGTTTCCAAGGCTAATCCGAAGATCGCAGCCTATCCGTTCACCACGCTCTACCCCAATCTCGGCGTCGTCGATCTGGGTCCGGGTTCGCGCTTCATCGTCGCCGATATTCCCGGCCTGATCGAGGGTGCGCATGAAGGTGCCGGCATTGGTGACCGCTTCCTTGGTCATATCGAACGCTGCGCCTCGATCATACATCTGATCGACGGCACCCAGGACGATCCGGTCGAAGCCTATCATACGGTCCGCAACGAGCTGGCAGCCTATGGTGGCGGCATCACCGACAAGCGCGAAATCCTCGCACTGAACAAGATAGACGCTATCTCCGAGGACGAGATCGAGGAGAAGGCGAAGCTGCTGGAAGCGGCGACCGGCAAGAAGGTCATGCGTCTGTCAGGTGTCTCCGGCGACGGCGTCAAACGGCTCTGCTCGGAAGCGTGGCGCATCGTGCAACAGGTCCGTGCCGGCGTCGCCGAACCCGATGAGGAAGGCTGGGCCCCGTGACACGCCGCGGCTTCGACGCGGCCCGCTGCATCGTGGTCAAGGTCGGTTCAAGCCTGCTGCAATCAGGCCCCTCCGTCATTGACGCGATCGCGGACGATATTGCGTCACTGGCCGGGCAGGGAAAGCGTATCGTACTGGTTTCATCCGGTGCTGTCGCGCTGGGACGGCCCCGGCTGGGCCTTGGCTCCGGCTCGCTGACGCTGGAACAGAAACAGGCCGCCGCAGCGGCCGGCCAACCGGTCCTGGTCGGCGAATGGGAACGCACTTTCGCCCGCCACGGACGCGCCACGGCCCAGGCGCTGTTGACCCTCGACGTCACAGAATCACGCCGTCACTGGCTCAATGCCCGCGCCACGCTTCACACACTGCTCGATCTCGGCGCCATTCCTGTCGTCAATGAGAATGATACCATCGCCACCGACGAAATCCGCTATGGCGACAATGACCGCCTTGCGGCGCGCGTCGCCCAACTGGTCGGGGCAGACCTGTTGGTGCTGCTATCGGATATCGAGGGCCTGTTCGACCGGGACCCGCGCTGCCACCCGGAGGCCAGACTTGTCCCGGAAGTCCACCGGATCGACGCGTCCATCCACGCCATGGCCGGCGATGCCAACAAGCTGACCGGTGTCGGCACGGGCGGCATGCGCTCGAAAATTCTCGCCGCCGAGATTGCTGCCGCCTCGGGCTGTGCGACAATCATCGGGTCGGGATCGGCGCGCACACCTATTCTGCGGCTACGCCAAACCGGTTGTGGCAGCTGGTTCCATCCGACCGGCTCGGCCGTCAGTGCCCGCGCCGCCTGGATTGCCGGCGCCCATAGCCCCAATGGAGAGATCCGGATTGATGCCGGCGCCGCGTCGGCGCTTCAGGCCGGCAAGTCCTTGCTGCCAGTCGGGGCCATCGCGGTCGACGGACATTTCGAGCGCGGCGATGCCGTGCGCATCATCGGGCCGGATGGCACCGCAATTGCGCGTGGGGTCAGCGGCTATGATGCCAGCGACGCACGACGGATTTGCGGTTGCAAGACCGCTGAAATCGAAGCCCTGCTGGGATACCGGCGAGCCTCGGCGCTCGTTCACGCCGACGACATCGTGCTATCGAGCCCTGGCGCAAATGGCGGCTGTAATGTCTAGACGCCGCTCCAGCCCGATGGCGCGAGGCCGGCTGATCAGCGCCCCGAAGCCGGCCCGCGCGCTGCGTGGCGAAACGTTCGTCCGGGGCATGAAAGTCGGCCTGTTCGGCGGCACATTTGATCCCCCCCATGACGGCCATCTCCACGTCGCCGAGGCGGCCAAACGGCGCCTTGGCCTCGACCGGATCTGGTGGCTGGTCTCGCCGCAAAACCCGCTCAAGCAACGCCGTGCCGGGGAGCTGGACAGCCGCATGGCGGCAGTTTCAGCCCTGGCGGACCGGCCGGGAATGGTGGTCAGCGACATCGAGACCCGACTGGGCTGCAACCGGACCATCGAGCTGATCAACGCCCTGCAGCGCAGCCATCCCGGCGTTCACTTCGTCTGGCTGATGGGCGCCGACAATCTCAGGAGTTTCCACCGCTGGGGGCAATGGCGCCAGATTTTCGGCTCAGTCCCGATTGCCGTGATTTCGCGGCCACAGGATTCCGTCCGCGCCCGCCTCGCTCCCGCTGTCCGGATGCATGCCGACTCACGGCTTCGTGACCAGGGTCTCGCGACGCTGCCCCTAAAAAAGGCGCCCGCGTGGACCTATCTGATAGAACCGTTAAACTGGCATTCCTCTTCCGCGCTTCGCGCGCAAACCTGAACCCCGATCCACAGCAGGCAGGACGATTCCATGACCGACCTCACCCTCGGCCAACCCCCGGTTCATGCCGCCCTGGATTTCTTCGACGATCAGCATCCCCCCGCCGGGGATTTCCTGCGAGACGTGCTGACCGGTCTGGCCGCGACGCCAAAGTCCATCCCGCCCGTCTACTTCTACGATGCTGCGGGGTCGGCCCTGTTCGACCAGATCACCGACCTGCCGGAATATTATGTGACCCGGACCGAACTGGCCCTGCTGGACCGGATCGGGCCGGAACTGGCCAAGCGCGCCGGGCCCGGTGCTGTGGTCATCGAACCGGGATCGGGCTCGAGTGTGAAGATCCGCAAATTGCTCAGTGCGCTCGATCAACCAGCTGGCTATGTCGGCCTGGATATTTCCGGCGAGCATCTCATAGCCTCCTGCGACGAGCTGGCGCGGGATTATCCCGGTCTGCATATCGGCGCGATCTGCGCGGATTTCACGACCGGCCTGTCGCTGGATCATCTGCCGCTGCCCAAGGGTCGGCGGATCCTGTTTTTCCCGGGCTCGACCATCGGAAACTTCGAACCTGACGCCGCCCGCGCCGTGCTCGCCAGTTTCCGCAAGGGCATGCGCGAAGGGGACGCTATCCTCATTGGCGCCGATCGTGTGAAATCACCGCAAACGCTGGAAGCTGCGTATGATGACGCCCAGGGCGTGACCGCAGCCTTCAATATGAACCTGATTGCCCGCATCAATTCCGAACTCGACGGCACACTCGACCCGGCCCTGCTCAAGCATGTCTCGGTCTGGAATGCCGAAAAATCACGAATTGAAATGCATCTCGAAGCCCGGGAAGCACAGCAGCTTCAAGTCGCTGGCCGGTCATTTTCGCTGGCCAAGGGCGAACGGCTGCACACCGAAAATTCCCACAAGTTCACGCCGGAGAGTTTTCAGGCCCTCGCCGAATCGGCCGGTTTCGACCTGCTGGAAAGCTGGTCAGACCCAGCTGAACTCTTCTCGCTGCACTGGCTCGAACCGAAAGCGAAAGCGTGATATAGGCACGATATTGTATTGGTTGTCAGAAAGGACACCCGCCCTGTCTACGGAAACATCGCGCCGGACCAAGGAAGAAACGGCTGCGGCCGTCCGGGTCATCGGAGAAGACGGTCCCCTCGAGGAAATGGAAGCACTGGTCCTCGAAACTCTCGACGACGACAAGGCTGAAGATGTTGTAGCGATCGATCTTCGCGGCAAGTCTTCGGTGACCGACATCATGATCATTGCCTCCGGGCGGTCATCGCGCCATGTCAGCGCGATCGCCACGCACCTGATCGATACGTTGAAGGAAACCGGCCGTGTGAAAACACGGATCGAGGGATTGCAGACCTGTGACTGGGTGCTGATCGATGCTGGCGATATCGTCATCCATCTCTTCCGACCGGAAGTCCGCACTTTCTACAATCTTGAGAAAATGTGGTCGGTCGACCCGGAAACTCCGGCATCTGCGGCAGACCCGGCAGTCTAAGTGAAACTCCGCATCGCAGCGATCGGACGCATTCGTTCCGGACCGGAACGTGAGCTGGTCGATGATTATATCAGCCGCTGTTCGGTTGCCGGACGTGCCATCGGCCTGGGTCCGCTGACCGAGACCCAGATCGATAATCGCAGTCTCAAGACACAGACCGATGAGAGCCGCGCCCTTGCCGAGAGCCTCGGTGGCGATATCAAATTCGTATTGCTTGATGAGCGCGGCAAGGCCTTCAAATCGCCTGATCTTGCCCGCAAGCTGGGGCAATGGCGCGATGGCGGCTGCCGCGAAGTCGTGTTCTGCATTGGCGGGGCGGACGGGCATGACAGGGAAGCGCTGCCGGCGCCCGATTTGATGCTCGCATTCGGCCCGGCCGTCTGGCCACACAAGCTTGTACGCGTCATGCTGGCCGAACAGATCTACCGTGCCGTGTCGATTCTGGCCGGCACGCCCTATCACAGAGAGTAAACATTGCGCCGGGAAGGCCATTGAGCATTTCCGGTGTCCGCATTTATCGGGTCGGCAATACCGGTTCCTACCGTTTTCAGAACAGGGATTTAGCGTCAGCGGATGTATCTCCTCCTTCTCTCCCTTTTGCTGTCGCAGGCCCAGCCTGCCGGTGCGCCGCCGGCCGATGCGGCCACGGCGGAGCAGCTTGAGCGGGAGGCCCGCGAGACCGCAGCGCGCGCCGAGGCCGCACGCGAACAAGCCGATCAAGTCGCGTCCGAGATCGCACTGATGCAACGGCAATTGGTGGAGTTGGGGCAGCGCGTCGGCAATAGCGAACAAGCGGCGCTGGCGGCATCGGGTGAACTCACGCGCCTGGGCAGCGAAGAAGCCGAAATCCTTGCCCGCCTCGCGGCAGAGCGCGAATCGCTGATCGACATTCTCGCAGCCATCCAGCGCATCGAGACCCAAACCCCGCCTGCGATACTGGCGGCGCCAGACGATGCGGCCCGGGCTGCGCGGGCGGCGGCATTGATGGCCCAGGTTGCGCCGGCCCTGCAGGAGCGCGCCGATGCCCTGTCGCGCGAGCTGGCGCAACTGCGCTCGATCCGCAGCGATATCGAAACCCAGAGCAGTGTGCTGGCGAGCGCAGAGGATGTCTTGTCGGCACAAAGACTTGAGTTGCAGGCGCTGATCGCGGAGCGGCGCGCGCTCGAGGCCCGCCGGCGAGACGAAGCCGTCGCCTTCCTGGAAGCGTCCAGTTCTGCCGGCGAACGCGCCCGTTCGATCCGCTCGCTCCTGTCCGAATTGACGCAGATGGCGGCTGTGATGCCGACGCTCAACCCGCGCCGGATCGAACTTCCGGACACGATACCGGAGCCGCATATGCGCCCGGCCCGTGACCTCATCGCTGCTCGGGCACCAGCCGAACCGCTTGAAACCCTGCGTTTCGCCGATGCCCGCGGTCGGCTCAGGCCGCCCGCGGCTGGCGAAGTGGTCCGACGCTTCGCGGAGCTGGCCGAAGATGGCACAGCATCTGAAGGAATATTCATTCGGACTCGCAGCGAAGCGCAGGTAGTGTCTCCCTTCGACGCCCGTATCGAATTCGCCGGACCGTTCAGCACATATGGCGGTCTCTTGATACTCAATGTCGGGGAGGGCTATTATATGGTCCTGTCGGGCATGGCGGTCACCTATGCCAGTGCCGGGCAAAGCGTTCTTGCTGGCGAACCGGTTGGTGCAATGCCCGATACTGGGCAAACGGCCCCAGAATTGTATCTGGAGCTACGTAGAGACGGTAATGCGATGGATCCCGGGCCCTGGCTCAGACCCACTGCACAATCCGGATAAGACCTCGCGCACAAAGGACGCGAATTTGTATGCGCATCAATGTCTTCGCTTCAATCCTGGCTTTCGCGCTCGGGGCAGTGGCCATAGCAGTCGCTGCCGAAGGACGGCAAGAGGATCATTCGGAGACGTTTCGGCAGCTTGAGCTGTTCGGGGACGTGCTGAGCCGGATCGAGTCCGACTACGTCACAGAGACCGAACAAAGCGAGATGATTGAGGCGGCCATTGAAGGCATGCTGACTTCGCTCGACCCGCATTCCGCCTATCACAATCCCGACAGCTACGAGAACCTGCGCGTAACGACACGCGGCGAGTATGGCGGGCTGGGCATGGAAGTGACCAAGCGCGACGAATTTATCACCATCGTGTCGCCGATCAGCGACACCCCGGCCGAACGTGCCGGCCTGCGTACCAATGACCGCATCATCGCCGTCGATGGCGATAGCATTGTCGGAGCCACGGTCGACAGGGCCGTAGAACTGATGCGCGGCGCCGTCGGCGATCCGATCACGATCACCATTGCCCGCGCCGGCGAAGATCCTTTCGAAGTCACCCTCGTGCGTGACACCATCCCGCTGCGCACCGTCGCAACGCGAATTGATGACGGCATTCCCTATCTGCGGATTGCAGGCTTCAATGAGCGCACCACCGAAATGGTGCTGGAAGGGATTGCCGATCTGGAAGAAGAATACGGCGCGCCCCTGCCCGGTCTGATCCTCGATGTCCGCTATAATCCGGGTGGTTTGCTCGACCAGGCGATCGGTGTGACCGATGTTTTCCTGGACGGTGGCGAGGTTGTTTCGACCCGCAATCGCGATCCACGCGACACCCAGCGTTACAATGCCCGCCCCGGCGACCGTCTGAATGGCGCACCCATTGTCATCCTGATCAATGAGGGTTCGGCCAGTGCTGCTGAAATCGTAGCCGGCGCGCTGCAGGATCGTGAACGCGCCGAGCTTGTGGGCATGACGAGTTTTGGCAAGGGCTCGGTTCAGACCATTATCCCGCTCCGCGGTGGCCGTGACGGCGCCTTGCGCCTGACGACCGGCCGCTATTACACACCAGCGGGGCGCTCTATCCAGGGTACAGGCATTGTGCCGGACCTCCAGATCAGCTCCTTCCCGATTTCTGAGGATGAGGATGCTCCCGGCTCCCAGGTCAGGCTTGAAGCCGACCTGCCAGGCGCACTCGAGAATGAATCCGGTGAAGGTCGGGCAGAGGCGGATATCGCAGCGATCGAGCAACCGCCGGCTGACTGGCCCGAAGACGAAGACTTCCAGCTTTCGCGCGCTCAGGAAGTCTTGCGCAGCTCGATGGAAAGTCAGCAGGCAGCGCTGCAATAACCAGCACGCCAATTCCCCGCCCGTCACCGCCAGGTGCGGGCGGGTCAAGCATGCTGGCCGTTAACCGTTTCTTTTCCGGGACAGGGCAGTTTCGACAGTGAATTCGTGCGCCCGGCCGGGGCGTATGATCGGTTATTTCGCTTGTCGAAGATTGCTCACATGTCCAGCGCCGTCCTACGTCATGTCGAACCCCTGCTCACAATCAGGGCACCGCTCTTCGCCGGACTCGGCGCGGCAGCCCTGTTTGCCGTCGTTATTCTGACAATTGCCGTGTTCGGGAAAGCCGATCTGCAGCCCCCACTCGCCCGCGGCGGCGTCACACCGGCGCCGGCTGAAGCGCTTTATCCGGCAGCTGAATTGCGGATCGCGCCCGAGGAAGACGAACCCCCTGTGATCCGCTTCATCGAGCCGGACGGAGCCGAGGAAGTCCAGCTCGCCGGGATTGAGGATCGCTTTGCCTCGCCCCGCGCCCCCGCAGCGGGATCCGACCCGGCAGACGCGGAAGCCCGCCATGCCGCGGCGCGGCCTGACCCGGCGCAGGCCTTGGCACCGGCCCCGCTTCCCGGTCTGAGTGAAAACGGCCCCAATGGCCTGCTGCCCGTGATTCCACCCAATGGGCTGCGGGCATCACGCGCCTATGCCCGGCCCTTCCATGGTGATCCAAGCGCTCCGACCATCGCAGTCGTGATCGGGGGACTGGGCCTCAATAGCGCCGTGACGCAAGCAGCCATCAATGAATTGCCGCCGGAGATTGCCCTCAGCTTCGCGCCCTATACCCGCGATCTTCAGACCTGGGTCGACCTGGCGCGTGCCGCTGGTCATGAAGTGCTGATCGAGGCGCCGATGGAGCCTTTCGACTATCCCAATAATGATCCCGGGCCACAAACCCTGCTTGCCGATGCCGCACCCGGAGACAATCTGGCGCGCCTGGAATGGGTGCTGGGGCGCACGACCGGATATTTTGCGGTCTCCAACTATCTCGGCGCCCGCTTCTCGGCGTCGGAGCCGGCCATGACGCAATTGCTGCAGAGCCTTGAGGACCGGGGCGTCGCCTTTCTGCATGACGGCGCCGGCCGGCGCACGGTGATCGAGACAGCCGCCCGCGCGACCAATGTCCAATACGCCATCGCCGACCGGGTGCTCGACGAAGACCCGAGTCCGACCGCAATCGACGACCATCTGCTGACGCTGGAGGCGCTGGCGTTGCAGAATGGTGCATCACTCGGCGCCGGCTTCTCCTATCCGACCACAGTCGAGCATGTTCGTGACTGGGCCCGCAGCCTCGACATGCGCGGCTATCAGCTGGCGCCGCCATCGGCCGTGATGGCCCGCCGGCGCTTGCAGGCACGTCTTGCGGCCGAAGCCCGGGCGCTGGAGCCCGAGCCTGAACATGTCACCGATAATCGCTGGTCACGCCCGCCAGCCGACGCATCGGATGGCGGCGAGCACGCGGCGCCTGCCGCCTCGTCGGGCCATTGATGTCGGAGCCTGACGACCCCTGGCCGAACCATCGCGCCAATGTCGGCATTGCTCTTTTCAATGCTGATGGTCAGGTCTGGCTAGGTCGCCGCGAAGGCACACCGCCGCCCTGGAACTGGCAATTGCCTCAGGGCGGGATGGATGCGGGGGAGACCGCCGAGACCGCGGCGTTGCGCGAACTTGAGGAAGAAACCGGTATCCGGCCCGATTGCGTCGAACCGCTGGGTAATATCGCAAACTGGATCGCCTATGATTACCCGCCAGATGTGCGCGAGGATCCACGCTTCCACAAGAAACGGCATCTCGGGCAGAAACAGCGCTGGTTTGCCTTCCACTTTAAGGGCTGTGAGGCTGATATTGACCTCGCCCGTCACGCCGAGGTCGAGTTCGACGCCTGGCGTTGGGGCGAACTGACGGAAATCCCGGACCTGATCATCCCCTGGAAACGGGATGTCTATGTGCAGGTCGTAGCGGCGTTCGCGAAATTCGCGCGCTAGTCACCGCGCCGCCTCACTCTGCCGCGCTGACAAGACGGATCGCTCCAGCGGCTGACCGGCCAGAAGAACCATATCGATGCGGTCATAGGCCGTCACATCAAGCAAGGGATTGGCACGCAGGATCAGCAGGTCAGCGCGCTTGCCCGCTTCAATTGTCCCGATCTCCCCGGCCAGTCCGAAAGCGACAGCGTTGTCGATCGTCAGGCTGCGGAACAAGGTCGCCGGCGAGATGCCGGCCTCGATCCAGTTCTGCATCTCCCAATAACCGGCCAGTCCGGGCGGCGAAGCCCAGCCGAAACCACCAACCGCCGTATCCGAGCCAAACAGGAAGCGGGCCTGTTCGGTAGACATCTCCCAGATCAAGTCTTCATAGCGATTGAGAAATGCGGACTGGGCCGCGGCCATATCGGTCGCTTCATCCCCTTCCGCGATCATCTGGCCAAACATGCCGATGAAGTGCTGGCGCTGTGCCTGGGCATCACCACGCAAATATCCCAGATAGGCGGCTGGGACGACATCAGTCCATCCTCGATCCTCCAGGAGCGTGGCGTCAAACAGGCTGGCCGTATTGCGGAGGGTCTGGACGGTGGGCTGCACCGCAATCGGTGAATGGGAGATGCGCCGGGCAATGCTCTCTATTTCTGCGGATGGCTGAGGGTCGGTGAAAGACTGATCCGTCCATTCCCACAGGCCGTGGGCGAGGATATCGACCCCGGCTTCGAGCGCAAAGGCATGACCGGCGGGCGTTGTGGCATGCAAAAGGACGGGCAAGTTCTCTGCATGGGCTGCGCGGACCACGTCCCGGACAATATCGACCGAGGGCAATCGGAAGGCTGGTGCCCCACCAGGCCACCACAGAGCCTCCTCATAATAGAGTTTGATACACTGGCCGCCCTGATCGAGAACCGAGGCCACAGCGGCCTCTGGAGTGTGCGCGGCGATGTCTGCCCCCTCGGGAACGAGGCCCGCGGCATGCGTGTCGATCAGATACCCCGGATAGGTGTCCCAGACCGGCTCGCCCCCGAGCTCAAGCGCCATGAAGCCATCCGAAAGCACGACGCCCTGCCCACAATGAACCAGGTGCGGGTGAAGCGGCGCGGCCTCGAACCGCGCATTGGTCGCCGCGTCGGCATTGAGCTCGATCACGGTGGTGAAGCCGTGAAACAGGAAGCTGCGCGGCTGTTGCGCCATATAGTCCTGATATAGCGCCTCGTAGTCCTCGCTGTAGCGGCGACGCAGCCCGGTCGCATGGTAGAGATGAACATGGCTGTCGATCAGGCCAGGGATAAGAAAGCCCTGCCCGGCATCGATGATGCGCGCAGCACCGACATCGATCGGTCCGCTTCCCGTCTCGATAATGCGGTCGCCGCTGACCCGCACCCATGCATCCTCAAGCGGGGCGTCCCGTTCGGGGCTGAGCAATATCGCATTCACGATGATCAGATCCGGAGCCAGCCCGGATCGGAGGGCCGGCTGGCCGGAGACGGGCTGGCTCAGCGCCGCGCCCAGCAAGAGGGCCGACGCTAAGCAGGTCGATAAGGGGTGGCTGGGCATGGGGATCTCCTGTGACAAGGGCCCCAACAAGCCGGTATCCAGGAAGCGGGCGCCCTCAAACGCGATCGGGGACATCCATAATCGCGATCTTGGACAGGCGCGTGAGACGTTCTATCAAGTCGAGATGACCTCGGTTCTTCATATCTCCGCCGTGCTCTGTGCGATCATGGCGCTCTATCTGGTGAATCTGCGGTCACAGCCGCGGCTCGCGCACCGTTTGCTGGCGCTTGTCTTCGCACTGTTTGCCGCCCAACACCTGCTCACCAGCCTCGCCATTCTGGGACTTGGCCCGGCCCTCGTCTGGTGGCGGCCGACACTGGCCATGCTTTTGCCACCCGCCCTTTTTCTGCACCTGCGCGCGGCCTCACAGCCGGGCAGGAGGCTGACCGCAGGGGACCTGCTCCACCTGGCGCCGCCTGCCGGACTGCTGCTGGGACGGCTTTTCCTCGGCGATGGCCGCTATCTGGACGGAGCGATTATCGCCAGCCTGCTGTGCTATGGTGCCTATGCTGTCCTCGCTCTGCGGACCCGGAATGCATCGGGCCGCCGCTGGAAAATCATGGTTTGCGGCTGGCTGTTCATGATGGCCCTGGCCGACCTCCTGGTGATGATCGAGCTGTTGGGCCGGGAAGACCTGCGCCATTCGCTCATCCTGATCATCACTGTCTCGGGATTCTTCCTCTTCCTGGTCTATTTTCTCCTCACAAGCCTGCATCAGAGCGGTCCGCTCAGCTGGACCATGACGCGGGCCCGGGAAGATACAGCTGGAAACGAAGTGGTGAGGACCAGGCTGGAACAGCACATGGCGGATCAACGGCCCTGGCTGGATCCCGATTTGACGGTGGCCCGGCTCGCACGGCAACTCGCCCTGCCGCAACGGCGTGTGTCCGAGACCATCAATGACGAATTTGGGGTCAGCGTCAGCCGCTGGATCAATGGCTGGCGAATTGCCGAGGCCCAGCGCCTGATGCGGGGCACACCGGACCGGCCGCTGGTCGAACTCATGCTCGATTGCGGGTTTCAGACCCGGTCCAACTTCAACAAGGCCTTTAAGGGTGTGACTGGTGAGACGCCGAGTGCCTGGCGTAGACGCAACCGCCAGCCGCCTTCGTCTCTGCCGCAATAGAAAAAGGCCGCCCCAACGGGACGGCCTTGATCAGATTCAGTAGTTCAGACGGGTCAGTTGGCGACCGTCGTCCGCATCGCTTCCAGCCGCTCGATGCGGCCCTGTGCCTGCTCGACTTCCATCTCGGACTTGGCCACACCCAGGTCTTCCTGGGCATTCTTGAGGTCTTGCTCGAGAGCGGCGACATCAATCTCCGAAACCGGGATCGCTTCTTCCGCGAGGATGGTCAGACCCTCCGGCGTCACCTCGGCGAAACCGCCATGGATGAAGGTGCGCTCGGCAACGCCGTCGGTCGTCACAATGATCGCGCCGGAGCGGATCACAGACATGAAGGGGGCGTGCTTCGGCAGGACGCCGAAATCGCCATCTTCACCAGGCACGACCACCATATCGACTTCACCCGCAAACAGGCGGCGCTCAGGCGATACGAGGTCAAAATGCAGCTTGTCAGCCATCAGGTATTCCTCCGGCTAATGCCGGAGACCGCTTATGCGGCCTCCGCAGCCATTTTCTCGGCTTTTTTCACCGCGTCTTCGATCGTGCCGACCATGTAGAAGGCCTGCTCGGGAAGGTGATCATACTCGCCGTCACAGATCGCCTTGAAGCCCTTGACCGTGTCAGCCACAGGCACCTGGATGCCCGGGAAGCCGGTGAAGATTTCGGCCACGTCGAATGGCTGCGACAGGAAACGCTCGATCTTGCGGGCGCGGGTCACCAGCATCTTGTCCTCTTCGGACAGCTCGTCCATGCCGAGGATGGCGATGATGTCCTGCAGGGCCTTGTAGCGCTGAAGCGTTTCCTGGACCCGGCGGGCGGTGTTGTAGTGATCGTCGCCAACGATGCGAGGCTCGAGAATACGCGAGGTCGAATCGAGTGGATCCACAGCCGGGTAGATACCCTTTTCCGAGATCGCACGGTTGAGAACCGTGGTCGCATCGAGGTGGGCGAAGGTTGTGGCAGGCGCCGGGTCGGTCAGGTCATCGGCGGGCACGTAAACGGCCTGAACCGAGGTGATCGAGCCCTTGTTGGTCGAGGTAATGCGTTCCTGCAGTGCACCCATATCGGTCGACAGGGTCGGCTGATAGCCCACCGCGGACGGGATACGGCCGAGCAGGGCGGACACTTCGGAACCGGCCTGGGTGAAGCGGAAGATATTGTCGACGAAGAAGAGAACGTCCTTGCCCTCTTCATCGCGGAAATATTCAGCCTGGGCGAGACCCGACAGGGCGACGCGGGCGCGCGCTCCCGGAGGCTCGTTCATCTGGCCGAAGACCAGCGAACAACGCGAACCTTCGGTCGAGCCATCATGCTCTTTCGGGTCCTTGTTGACGCCTGATTCGATCATTTCCCAGTAAAGGTCATTACCTTCACGGGTCCGCTCGCCAACACCGGCGAAAACCGAGTAACCACCGAACATCTTCGCGATGTTGTTGATCAGCTCCTGGATGAGAACCGTCTTGCCAACGCCGGCGCCGCCGAACAGGCCGATCTTGCCGCCCTTTGCGTAGGGGCAGAGCAGGTCGACGACCTTGATGCCGGTAGGCAGGATCTCAGCTTCCGTTGCCTGTTCGGCAAAGGATGGTGCAGCCCGGTGAATCGGGGCCGTCATCGTGTGCGGGATATCGCCCGCTTCATCGATCGGCGCTCCGGTGACGTTCATGATGCGACCGAGCGTGCCCGGACCGACGGGAACCATGATCGGCGCGCCAGTGTCGACAACTTCGACGCCGCGCTGCAGGCCCTCGGTCGCGTCCATGGCGATGGTGCGAACCGTGTTCTCGCCAAGGTGCTGCGAAACTTCGAGGGTCAGCGGCTTGCCGTCATTGGTCGACAGCAAGGCGTTGAGGATGTTGGGCAGTCCACCATCGAACTCGACGTCGACGACGGCGCCGGTGATCTGGACAATACGGCCTTTAAGAGTGCTCATGATTGGTCTTCCCCTCGTCTAGAGAGCTTCGGCGCCGGAGATGATTTCAGTCAACTCCGTCGTGATTTGCGCCTGACGGGTGCGGTTATAAAGAAGGTTCAGCTTGTCGATCAGTTCGCCGGCATTGCGGGTGGCATTATCCATGGCGGCCATGCGGGCCCCCATTTCGCCAGCCGAATTTTCCAGCAGGGTCGAAAGAATTACGGTGGTGATATAGCGCGGCAACAAGGCGTTGAGGATGCTCTCTTCGTCCGGCTCGGCGTCATAAACGCTGCCATCCGTGTCCGGCCGATCGGCTCCGTCCTCGATCGCATCGATCGCCGGGATCAACACTTTCGAATACGGTTTCTGCGAGATCACCGAAACGAATTCCGAAGCGAGGATTTCACAAACATCGAACTCACCGGCTTCAAACATATGGGTGATCTCGTCACCGATACGTCCGGCAACGGCGCCGTTGAGGGTCTTCTCGGACTTGAGATCGAACATCTTGATGATCAGCGAGGCGAATTGGCGCTTCAGCTGGTCGAAGCCCTTCTTGCCAACGCAGATAATCTTGACGGTCTTGCCAGCACGCTGAAGCTCGTTGACACGAGCCCGCGCCAGACGGGCGATATTGGTGTTGAAGCCGCCACACAGGCCACGGTCGGCCGTCATGACGAGCAGCAAGCGTGTCTCATCGCTACCGGTACCGACGAGGAGCGGCGAGGCTCCCGGGGTTCCGGCCATCGAATTCGACAGGTTCGCCATCACGGCAGCCATGCGCCCGGCATAGGGGCGCGCGGCTTCCGCGGCTTCCTGGGCCCGGCGCAGCTTGGCCGCTGACACCATCTGCATCGCCTTGGTGATCTTCTGCGTGGATTTCACGCTGGCGATACGATTTCGAAGGTCCTTAAGGCTCGCCATGCGGCACTCCTAGCGGTCGTTACGGTTCAAATTCACGCGAAATGTTCGGTGAACTTGTCCAGAACGCCCTTCAGCTTGGCCTCAGATTCGTCGCTCACCTTCTTCTCATCACGGATCGCCGCCATGAGAGTGGCATGCTCGGCATGGAGATGACGCAGAAGGTCTGCCTCAAAACGCTGAATGTCGCCGATTGCGATCCCGTCGAGATAGCCGCGTGTACCGGCATAGATCGCGCAGACCTGTTCTTCCATCGACAGCGGCGAGAATTGCGGCTGTTTCAGGAGCTCGGTCAGGCGCTGACCACGGCTCAGCAGTTTTTGTGTTGCGGCATCAAGGTCGGAACCGAACTGGGCAAAGGCCGCCATTTCGCGGTACTGGGCCAGTTCGCCCTTCATCTTGCCGGCAACCTGCTTCATCGCCTTGGTCTGGGCAGCCGAACCAACGCGCGACACCGACAGACCGACGTTCACAGCCGGGCGGATGCCCTGGTAGAACAGGTCGGTTTCCAGGAAGATCTGGCCGTCAGTGATAGAGATCACATTGGTAGGAATATAGGCCGACACGTCATTGGCCTGGGTTTCAATGATCGGCAGAGCCGTCATCGAGCCGGAACCATTCGCTTCGTTCAGCTTGGCCGAACGCTCGAGCAGACGAGAGTGAAGATAGAAGACATCGCCCGGATAGGCTTCGCGGCCTGGTGGGCGACGCAGCAACAGGGACATCTGGCGATAGGCAACAGCCTGCTTGGACAGATCATCATAAACGATCAGTGCATGCATGCCGTTATCGCGGAAATACTCGCCCATGGCAGAGGCTGTAAACGGTGCCAGGAACTGCATCGGTGCAGGATCCGAAGCCGTCGCGGCCACGACGATGGTGTAATCCATCGCGCCATTTTCTTCGAGCGTCTTGACGATCTGGGCGACCGTCGAACGCTTCTGGCCGATCGCGACATAGATGCAGTAGAGCTTGGCGCCCTCATCTGTGCCCTGGTTGATCGCCTTCTGGTTCAGAATGGTGTCGAGCGCGATCGCGGTCTTGCCGGTCTGGCGGTCACCAATGATCAGCTCGCGCTGGCCACGGCCGACCGGGATCATGGCGTCAATCGCCTTGATGCCCGTTGCCATGGGTTCGTGAACCGATTTGCGCGGGATGATACCCGGCGCCTTGACGTCAACGCGGCGGCGTTCGGCGACATCGGTCAGAGGACCCTTGCCATCGATCGGCTCACCGAGACCGTCCAGCACGCGGCCCAACAGGCCCTTGCCAACGGAGGTGTCGACGATCGAGCCGAGACGCTTGACGGTGTCGCCTTCCTTGATGCCCCGGTCTTCACCGAAGATCACGCAACCGACATTGTCGCGTTCCAGATTGAGGGCCATGCCCTTAATCCCGCCCGGGAACTCAACGAGCTCACCAGCCGCGACCTCATCGAGGCCGTAAACGCGCGCAATACCGTCACCGACGGATAGCACACGACCGACGTCCGAAACCTTCGCTTCGGTGCCGTAATTTTTGATCTGATCCTTCAGGATCGCAGAAATCTCTGCAGCCCGGATGTCCATGGCCTACGCCTCTTTCATCGCATTCTTCATCCCGTCCAGCTTGGTGCGGAGAGATGAGTCGAACATACGGGAACCAATCTTGACGATCAGCCCGCCCATTAATTCAGGACGCACGTTTGTGCGAACTTCGATTTCGCGCCCGAAGGCACTTTTCAGAGAAGCCGCAAGGGCTTCAGTCTGTTTCTTGGTCAGCGCCGCGGCCGATGTCACATCAGCCCGCACAATGCCGCGATCGGCATCAAGCAGGGCCGCGAAGATCGTCGCGATATCGCCGAGTTCGGCAGCACGGCGGTTTTCCGCCACGACGCCAAAAGCGTTCTTTGTCAGCTCGTTGAAGCCAGCCTTGTCGGCCAGTGCGAACAACACGCCGGTCTTGTGCTCGGCCGAGTACAGCGGCGAGGTCAGGACGTCGGACAATTCGTCCGAGGTCTCGAGCGCTGCGCGCAGGGCCGACAGATCAGCGGCCACCGCATCGAGGCTGCCGCTTGACTTGGCCAGCTCGAATACTGCTTTCGCGTAGCGACCTGCAGCATTGGCTGTGATGGCGTCTTCGCCGGTGCTCACCGTGACGTCACTCTCTGGCTGGAGAAGTGTCTGTAATTCACCGGAAGGTGCAAACACTTGAAATTCAACGATTTGTACGATTGGACGAGCAAGCTTGCGCTACCCGTCCTCGGGGTTCGGCGCTGCGATAGCACAGGGTGATCAGCGCAGCAAGCCGGAGCGCGTACCGATTCAGCAGGCGGGCGGCTGTCTGCAGCCTGTGCCTGGCGCTGAAATCCTCGCGAGAGGCTGGATTGGCGGCCCGCCTGGCCCTGGCCTGATCGGAGCATGAAGCCCCCGGCGCCCTGTGGTTACAGGGTATTCGGCGGTTCCCCGGTAGCCAGTCCCGCGGCCGCCGGCGGGGATAACAGCCGCGGCGGAGCAGCCGCGGTGCGGGCCAGTTATTTTTGCGGGTCCGGCGAGCGGCCTGCGATTTGGCGCGGGCAGGCGCAGCACAACAGCGAATCCCCCTGCCGTGCGATGCTGTCGCCTGGAATGGCTGCAGAGCCGCCGCCGTCCTGCCGCACGCCCCCTGGCGGACACCGGCTAGCCTGCCACATCCTTGCCGGATGGTGGCGAACCAGCACTGCGCGCCTTCTTGGCGAGGATATTGAGCACTTCGACGAAGAGCGAGAACGCGATCGCGAAATACAGATAGCCGCGCGGAATGTGGAATCCGAGACCATCGGCGATCAGCGACATGCCGATCAGCAACAGGAAGGCCAGCGCCAGCATTTTCGTGGTCGGGTGATTCTCGATGAACCGGGCGACCGTACCGGCGGCGAACAGCATCACCCCCATCGCGATCACCACGGCGGTGATCATGATCGGCACATGATCGGTCATGCCGACAGCAGTGATGACCGAATCGAGCGAGAAGACGATATCGATCACGGTGATCTGGGCGACGATCATCAGGAAGGCGTCGCCGGCCGCATTCCTTGGCGCCTCGCTGACGCCTTCAACGGTGTGGTGGATTTCCAGCGTGCCCTTGGCGAGCAGGAAGAGGCCGCCGCCGAGCAGGATCAGATCACGCCAGGAGACGCCGTGATCGAAGACGGCAAACAGGTCGGCCTCCAGATGCGCCATCCAGACCAGCCCCATCAGCATGATAATGCGGAAGAGCAGCGCCATGGCCAGGCCAAGCGTTCGCGCCGAGGCCCGCCTCGCCTCGGGCAGGCGCGCGGCCATCAGGGCGACGAAGATCACATTGTCGACGCCCAGCACGATCTCCAGAAAAGTCAGCGTTGCCAGTGACAGCCATATTTCCGGCGTAGACAGGAGTTCAAGCATGATGGTGTTTCCCGGTGGGGCCTGCAGGCCAGGCGCTACATGAAACTATAGGGATCGACATCAATCGTCACGCGGATCGATGGCGGGATTTTGACCCGCGACTTCCAGGCCCGCAAATAGGCGGAGATATCAATCGCCTTGTCGGCCCGGACCAGAATGCGCCGGCGATGCCAGCCGCGCACCAGGGCGCGCGGCGGCTCGGCCGGTCCCCAGATCTCGACACCATCGGTCAGCGGCGCGGCCGCGGCATAGCGCCCGGCCGCGGCTTCAACGGCCTGGACATCGCGCGCCTGGAAGCTGATCGCCGCCATGCGCCCGAAAGGCGGCAGGCCGAGCGCTTCGCGCGCCATCATCTCGGTTTCCAGGAAGGCGTCACGATCACCGGCAATCAGCGCCTGGATCGCCTCATGCTCGGGCTGGTGGGTCTGCAGCAGGGCACGGCCCGGGCGTTCGGCACGGCCGGCGCGGCCGGCGACCTGGACCAGGGTCTGGAAAGTGCGCTCGCCGGCGCGCGGATCACCGCCGGCCAGACCGAGATCGGCATCAATCACCCCGACCAGGGTCAGATTGGGGAAGTTATGACCCTTGGCGGCGATCTGGGTGCCGACAAGAATATCGATCTCGCCGCGCTCCATCCGGTCGACCAGATCGGCACCCGACGCGCTGTCGGAGGAATAGATCTCGATCTTCGCATCGGGGAAGAGATGTTTCGCCTCCTCGGCGACGCGCTCCACGCCCGGACCGACACTGGTGAGACTGTCCTCGGCCTGGCACTCGGGGCAGAATTTCGGCCGCGGCATGGAGAAACCGGTGACATGGCAGACCAGCCGCCCGGTATAGCGATGCTCGACCAGATAGGACTGGGTATCCGGCGAGGTCATGCGATGACCACAGGCGCGGCACAGCACCAGCGGCGCATAGCCGCGGCGGTTGAGATAGAGCAGGACCTGCTCGCCGGCCTGCAGCGTCTCGACCATGGCCGCGATCAGCGGCGGCGAAATCCAGCGCCCGGCTTCAGGCGGATGTTCGCGCAGATCAATCGTATCGACCTGCGGCAGCACGGCAGAGCCCGGCCGTGCCGGCAGGCGCACATGCACATAGCGCCCGGCCTGGGCATTGGTCAGGCTTTCCAGCGACGGCGTCGCCGAGGCGAGCACGATCATCGCGCCCTCGATCTTGGCCCGCAGCACCGCCAGGTCGCGCCCCTGATAGGGCAGGCCCTCATCCTGTTTATAGGTCGGGTCATGCTCCTCATCGACAATGATGAGTTTGAGATTGGTGAAGGGCAAAAACAACGCCGAACGCGCCCCGACCACGATCCGTGCCCGCCCCTCGGCGACTTCACGCCAGCAGCGGCGCCGCACCTTGGGCCCGGCGGCGGAGTGCCAGATCGCCGGGGCACAGCCAAAGCGCGCCTCGAAGCGCGACAGGACGGCAGCCGTCAGGGCGATCTCGGGGAGCATGATCAGGATCTGGCCATCGGGATGGCGGCGCAGGACTTCAGCAATCGCCTCGAAATAGACCTCGGTCTTGCCCGAACCGGTCACCCCGTCGAGCAAGGCCGCCTGAAATCCACCCGCCCGCACCAGCCGCCGCAACACACCGCCCGCCTCGGCCTGCAGCATGGTGAGCGACAAGCCCTCGGCCTCGGGATCGGGAATGCCATAGGGTGGATCGATCGGGCGGCTGATCGTCGTCAACGCCCCGGCCGTTGCCAGACCCTTGACCACGCCGGCCCCGACCCCGGCTTCACGCGCAATATCCGCCGCCGAAGCCTCCCCCAGCGCCAGCGCCGCATCGAGCACTGCCGCACGCGCCGCGGTCATGCGCGGCGCTTCAGTGCCGCTGACCTGGTAGAGGGTTTCGGTGGGTGAGGGTTTCAGCGCCTCGGCACTGCGCAGCACCGATCGCAGGATCACACCGGGCGGCTGCACCAGATAGCGCGCCAGCCAGTCAACGAATTGGCGCGTCCCCGCCGGCAGCGGCGCCCCGCCCATCGGCGCCTCAACCGATTTCAACGCCCGCTCGCCAGGCCCCGGTTTCAGCCCCCAGACAACCCCATGCACCATCCGCTTGCCCAGCGGCGCCAGCACATGATCGCCCAACCCCAGCTCGAGCCCTTCAGGCACGAGATAGTCAAAGGCCTCCGGCAAGGGCAGCGGAAACAGGATCGAGGCGCGAGATGACGATTCGGAGGACACAGGCGCAAGTGTGCCTGTTTGCGCGGGGGAGTTCAAAGCGGAATAGCGCCGGGGAGGGAGCAGTGCCTCTCGCGCGACCAAACCCGAACCCTTGTCATCCCTGACGGATGCCCGGACGCGTCAGCGATCCGGGCGCAGATCAGGGACCCAGACGCCCGACGTCTGGCCAGTCACGCGCCGGGCGACAAGGTTTACCGCCCCAGCCCCGATGGATTCACCATGGCGGTTCTGGGTCCCTGATCTACGCCCCGCATACGCGGGGCATCCGTCAGGGATGACAAGATATGATTTGATGACAGAGAAATTTGAGCCCGCCCCTGACCCAGGCATGGCTCGTGGCCTGAAATCACCGCCGCCGTGTCAGGCGGGCGTCGAACCAGGTTTGCAGGGGCTGGCGCGCGGCCTTGTGCTGGCGCAGCAGGGTGTCGAGCATGAAGCCCGCCTTCGCGCCCGCATTCGGGGCACTGCTACCGTGCATGAATTCTGTCGCCTGCGGCGTGTGTCCGGGTCTGGTGTTCATCATCGCCTCCCTGGCTGATGATGAGAGTTTGCCCGCTGCCTGTGTCACGATCAGGCCGCTCGCAGGGCATGTTTGCGGCGGTGACATTCATGCTGGGTCGGGCTTTCGTGGGTGGCGGGCTGGAGAACAGCCCCGTGCGGACCGGTGAAAGAAGAGGCCTGTCGCCATTGCCGGCACCGGAAGAAGGATCACCATTATCGATCTCCCTTTGATTTTTTATCGGTTTTAAGCTATCAAATTTCCTTCAAAGGATAGTTCATGCCCTATCAACACGACTCCCTCGCCCGCGCGCGCAAACAGCTCGATCAGAAACTGGCCCCGATCCGGGGCGAGGCGGCCTTCGTGCGACCTGCCAAGGGCTGGGTGCGGGCGATCCGCGATGCGCTGGGCATGACGGGGCGGCAATTGGCGGCGCGGCTTGGGATCAAGCAACCGACCCTGGTCGCGCTGGAACAGGGCGAGGTCAACGGGACCATCACAATCGGCCGCCTGAAAGAGCTTGCCGAGGCGCTGGACTGCACCCTCGTCTATGCGCTGGTGCCCAACCGGCCGCTACAGCAAATCGTCGAGGAGCGAGCCCGGCACCTGGCCAATCTGCGCCTGACGCGCACGCATCACTCCATGCGGCTCGAAGACCAGGGCCTGAATGTTGACGATCTTGCCGACGAGCGGGATCGCCTGGCTGCGGGCCTGTTGCGCGACAATGCGCGGCAGATATGGCGGCCCGACGAGGATGAGATGTGACCAAGGACCTCGCAGACGGAGCGGACGACGCCGCCACCGCCCTCGAGGAAGACGAGCGCAAGCAGCTCATCCCGACCTATATCACCAGCCGGGCCGAGCTGAATGAGGCCGAACAGGTCAATATCTCCGATGCCGATGGCTGGGCCTTCTCGCGCCAGCGCGACGTCCTCGATACCGGCTTTCTGCTGCGGCTCCACAAACGCATGCTCGGCGATGTGTGGCGCTGGGCCGGAAGCTACCGGACCACTGAACGCAATATCGGCATCGAAGCCTGGAGAATTCCGGCCGAACTCGCGCAACTGCTCGATGATGTCCGCTTCTGGGTCGCGGCGGAAACCTACGGGCCGGACGAGGTCTGCATTCGCTTTCACCACCGCCTGGTCGCGATCCATCCCTTCCCGAACGGCAATGGCCGGCTTGCCCGTATGGCTGCCGACCTGCTCGCGGTAAGGCTCGGCCGGCCGCGCTTCAGCTGGGGGCGCCGCGAGCTGGTTGCGCCGGCCAGCGCCCGCGCGATCTATATCGCCGCGCTCCAGGCCGCAGACCGGCATGATATCGCCCCGCTTTTGCAGTTCGCGCGGCCGGATGGAGCATGAGCCCATCCACGCTCAACTTGCCCCCTAGCTGCGATGCTCCGGATTCTCGTAATCGAAGCGGCAACCGGCCTTCCAGGCGTTGCGGTCATTGCCGTGACTGGGCAGGCCGCCCGCGGTTTTGAGCATGTGGGCGAGGTGCATCAGATTCCAGCTCATGATGGTGGTGTTGCGCTGGGTGAAATCATTGTCGAAACCGGCACCGTCATCGCCATAGCTGGCGCCCGGTCCGGCCTCGCCGATCCAGCCGCAATCGGCCTGCGGCGGGATGATATAACCCAGATGACCGAGGGCGTAGAGCATGGTCATGGCGCAATGCTTGATACCGTCCTCATTGCCGGTGATGACGCTGCCGCCGACCTTGCCATAAAAAATCGACTGGCCCTTTTCGTTCAGCTTGCCGGACTCGGCATAGAGGCGCTCGATCAGACGGCGGCAGACCGAACTTTCCTCGCCGAGCCAGATCGGTGTGCCGATCACCAGGATGTCGGCGGCCATGACCCTGGCGCTGATCTGCGGCCAGTCATCACGGGCAAAGCCGTGCTCGGTCATGTCGGGATAAACGCCGGGCGCGAGATCGAAATCGACCGGGCGCAGCATCTCCACGGCGACACCATTGGCAGCCATGATCGCGCTGGAGACATTGAGCAGCATCTCGGTGTGAGACGGCGTGCCCGTCGGCTTGAGGGTGCAGTTCAGAAACAGCGCCGACAGGGAGGAGAAATCGAAATCATGGCCCTCACACAAGGCCTTCTGTTTCGCGTTGAGAACCATGCGGCGCGCTCCTGTTGCTCGGTGAGATCGTGGGATGCAGGCAATGTAACGCAAAACACTTCGAGGTCACACGCACCGATAGCCCGGACGCTCGAACCGGCTTGTGGGGCCTGTCACTTGGCGGCGTTGCGCGCACGGCCGAATTGCGCCGGACCCGCTGAATTTCCAGCCTGTGCCGGCGCAAACGCCGTGCTAGATCTGAAGGCCACGCGGTCAGAGGCCAGACTTGTCAGCCCGGGCGGGGCGCCCGGCCGGAACAGGACCGCCAGCGCAATCGGAGTTGCAGCATGGGGATTTCCTTTCGGGCAGGTGTGCTGGGTTTGATGACCGCCGCGTGCAGCGAACCGGCCGAAACCGAAGCGGCCCCGGCAGCCGAGACTGTGCTGCCGGCCGCGACTGAAGCGGCACTGAATGCCCGCCTCGACGCCATGATGGATGTTTACGCCCCGGTCGGATATTCCGTGGCGATTTTCCGCGGCGAACAGCTTGTGTTTGAGCGCCATGACGGGCTCGAACGCCTTGGCCGGCCGGACGTTCCGACAGAGCACACGCTCTACGCCGTCTTCTCGATGTCCAAGCTTTTCTTCCTCGTTGCGGTGATGCAATCGGTCGAACGGGGCGAACTCGACCTTGACGCTCCGATTGGCCAGTATGTCACCGATCTTCCCGAGGCCTGGCGGACGCTTCGCGTGCGGGAATTGCTGGAGCACGTATCCGGACTGCCGGAATACTATTTCCACCCGAATGTGCCGGCGAATGCACAGGATGCCATGGCGCTGGTGCGTAACGCCGACTTCTTGAACCCGACCGGCGATGTGTCCCGCTATAACCAGACCAATTTCCTGCTCGTTCTCAAGGCGCTGGAAACCGTCAGCGGCCGCAGCTATGCCGATCTGGTCGGCATCGACCAGATCGCGCGTCTCGGCCTGGACGATTCGATCTTTGGCGGCCGGGCCCTCGCTGATCAGGACCGGATCGTCCTGTATCGCGGACAGGGCGCGGACGGAGGGTTGCTGGCTTCGGAATTTCCGGTCTACCCGCCCTATGTGCACTCCTCCGTCGGGCTCAATACCAGCCTGGCCGATCTAAAGGCCTGGACCCGGGCCCTCGTGCAGGGCGAACTGGTCGCCCGCCAGACCCTGCTCGATCACTGGCAACCCATGCCACTCAATAGCGGCCGTCCCGGCGCCTATGCGACTGGCTGGGAATATCAGAGCCTGGGCGAGTTCACGTCTGTGGGGCATGGCGGCGGTGGCCGGGTCAATCTGATGCACGCCTTCCGGACCGACGCGCCAGACGACAATGTCACCGTCATCTATCTCGACAATGGCGGGCCGCGCGAAACCTCGCAGCGGCGGCTGACCGCCGCGCTCGCCAATGAGATTGTGCCCGGCATTGCCACCGGACTGCAAATCCTGTTCGAGGATCTCACCCCGGTCTACAGCGCACAGGGCTGGCCCGCCGTACTGGAGCGACTCGACCGCTATGCGGACGCGGAAGGTCTCGACGACGCCGGCCGGGAGGGCCTGCTCAACAGCTTCGGCTATAATCTGTTCAACGTCTACGGCCCGGCCTCGGCGCAAGATCCATTCCGCACCAATGTCGAGCGCTATGCCAGCTCGCCCAATGTGCATGACAGCCTTGGCGAGGCTGTGTGGGCAAGCGGTGATCCGTTCACCGCCCTTGGCCACTATCAGGCCGCCCTGTCCCTCGACCCGGGAAACCGGCGTATCGAGTCTGTCATTGCTGCTCTGGAGCGTGAAATCGATGCGGCCGCAGCGCTCAGCCCTGGCGCGGAATAGACAAGGCGCGCCGGCCTCGCTGCGGCGCCATGTCACCTGTGCTGCGGGGCCAGGTTTGATAAGTGTCAATACAGCCCTTCGCACACGCTGGACCGACCCATGACGCCCTCCCCGACCCTGCTCAAATATGCCCGCCAGAACACGCCGCGCTATACCAGCTATCCCACAGCGCCGCATTTCCATGCCGGCATTGATGGTGATGTGTTTGGCGGCTGGCTGGGTGCGCTCGACGCGGACGCGGCCGGTTCGCTCTATCTCCACATTCCCTGGTGCCGCGAGATGTGCTGGTATTGCGGTTGCTCGACACGGGCGACCACGCGCAATGAACCGGTGGCGACCTATGCCGGGACCCTGCTGAAGGAAATCGATCTGGTCGCCAGCCGCTTTGCCGGCCGGCCGCGCATCGCCCACATCCATTTCGGCGGCGGTACACCGACGATTCTCAGCGAAGACCAGCTCAGCGCCGTGATGGAAAGCCTGCGCCAGCGCTTTGACGTGCTGGACACGGCCGAGATCGCGATCGAGATTGATCCGCGTATCTTCACGGCCTCGCTGGCCCATCATCTCGCCCGCCTGGGCTTCAACCGCGCCAGCCTTGGCGTGCAGACCTTTGATGCCGGCGTGCAGGCGAAGATCAACCGTATCCAGCCGCTTGAAACCGTCGCCGCCTGCACCGAAGCCCTGCGCGCGGCGGGCATCACCAATCTCAGCTTTGACCTGCTCTACGGCCTGCCCGGCCAGACGCTCGAAGCCTGCCGCGAGACCGTCACGGCAGCGCTGGCGCTGGCGCCCGACCGTTTCTCGGTGTTTGGCTATGCCCATGTGCCGCACATGAAACGACATCAAAAACTGATCCGCGACGAGGATTTGCCCGGTGCCGAGGCCCGCATCGAACAGGCCCTGGCCATCGCGGAGGCGGTGCAGGCAGCCGGCTATCGCCCGATCGGGATCGACCATTATGCACGCGCGGGGGACGACATGGCCCGGCAGGCGACGGCCGGGACAATGCGGCGCAATTTCCAGGGCTATACGACCGACCAGGCGAGTTTTCTGATCGGTCTCGGAGCCTCGGCGATCAGCCAGATGCCGGCCGGCTATGCCCAGAATACGGCCGATGTCGCCAGCTGGAGCCGGGCGATCGAATCGGGACATCTGGCGACAGCGCGCGGCATTGCCCAAAGCGGTGAGGATCGTATTCGCGGCGAGATCATCGAACGTTTGATGTGTGACCTGGAAGTCGATCCCGGCGCCATTGCAGCGCAGTTTGGCGGCGCCCTGGAGCAGGCCGACCTCGACGATCTGGTCAGCGACGGGGTGATAAACCGCCAGGCCAGCCGCATTGCGATCGCCGAGGATTACCGCATGCTGGCACGGGTCGTGGCGGCGCGGTTTGACGGTTATCTGCAGGCCAATGCCGCGGCGCGCCATTCCGTCAGCGTCTGATCACACCGCCATCACTGCATTTCATGGCCCCGGTTTGCATTTGGGAAACCGTATCAGGCAAAGCTGCGTCCTGATCGCAATGGAGCCGAATCACCATGACGGAAAACGCCGAGGGCATGTCTGCCGAGCCGCTGGACAGTGAGCGTGTCCGCGCCTTCCTGCTCTCCAATCCGGACTTCGTGCGCGAGGACGCCGAATTGTTCGCGCAAATCGCGCAGCGCCAGACCGGCGAAGGGGTGATCGATCTGGGCGCCGCGGCGCGCGCCAAGCTGTTGACCGAATTGCGCCAGCTCAAATCGCTCAATTCCAGCATTGTCGAGACCGCGCGCGCCAATCTGGCGACCCAGTCACAGATTCACATGGCGGTTCTGGCGCTGCTGGAAACCGATAATCTGACCGCGCTCGACCGCAAGATTTCCAGCCGCCTGACCGGCGCGCTGGGGGTCGATGTCTGCCGCGTCCTCATCGAGGGGCACGCGCCGCTGCCGGCGGGGGAATCGATCCTCGGCGCGGCCGAAGGCTTTGTCGGCGAAGTTCTGGGCAAGAAGGTCGAGCGGCTGGGCCCGGTCAATCCTGACCTGGCGCACGCGCTCTACGGGCAGCAGGGCAAGCGGGTGAAGTCGGAAGCGATTGTCCGGCTCGATTTCAACGGCCATGACGGGCTGATGGCAGTGGCGGCGCGCGACCACACCCTGTTCGAATCTGGCCAGGGCACCGAATTGCTCAACTTCCTCGCCCGCTGTGTTGAACGGATGATCACACGATGGCTGCACGCGAGCTGAGCCTCCCCCTCACCAATGCGCGAATGGTGTTCGGCCAGCATCTGGCGGGCGAACGCCGGCTGAGTCCGAAAACCGTCGAGGCCTATGGCCGTGATCTCGACCAGTTTGCGGTGTTTCTCGGCGGGCATCTGGGGCGCAGTGTCACGCTGGATGATCTGGCCGGGCTGAAAGCGACCGATTTTCGCGCCTTCATGGCGTCGCGGCGACGCGGCGGGTTGTCGGCGCGCTCGCTGGCGCGATCGCTCTCGGCGATCCGTACCTTCTACAGTTATGCGGAGCGGCGCTGGGGTGTCGAGAATGCCGCCCTGGCCCTGATCGAAGGCCCCAAGCTGGGCCGTTCCAAGCCGAAACCCGTCAGCGAGACCGGTGCGCGCGACCTGATCGCCGAGGCCGGTCGCGCCCGGGGCACGGACTGGATCGAGGCGCGCGATGTTGCGGTCTTGTCGCTGCTCTATGGCTGCGGCCTGCGGATCTCCGAAGCATTGAGCCTGACCGGTCGCGACAGGGCCCTGCCCGACAGCATGCAGATCACCGGCAAGGGCTCCAGGACGCGGCTGGTGCCGATCCTGCCAGTCGTGCGCGAGGCGGTGGCGGCCTATGCCGCGATCTGCCCGTTCGAACTGACCGCCGAGCAGGCTCTGTTCCGCGGCACGCGTGGCGGCGCGCTGGGGCCGCGTACGGTGCAGAAAACGATGGAGGCATTGCGCATCCGGCTCGGTCTGGGACCAACCGCGACGCCGCATGCCCTGCGCCACTCCTTCGCGACGCATCTGCTCGCCCATGGCGGCGATCTGAGAGCGATCCAGGAATTACTCGGCCATGCCAGCCTGTCGACGACGCAAATCTATGCCGATGTCGAGGCGACACGCCTGATGGCGATTTATGACGGGGCGCATCCGCGCTCACGCACGCGCTGAAGCTTCCGCCTGTCAGGCCGCGAGCTGGGCCCGGTCGTGAGACCACAACGTCACCTCAAAACCCTCTTCCGGGTCCATATGGGTCGACACCTGCTTGAAGCCGGCTTTCTCGAGCACGCGGTGGGACGGATTGCGATCGCTTCGGGTGCGGGCAATGACGCGTTTGACCTGCTCATGGCCATAGGCCCAGCCCATCAGAGCGTTGACCGCCTCGGTGGCAAGGCCCTGTTCGCGGTAGGAGACCAGCATGGAATAACCGATCTCGACCTCGCCTTCGGCGGTGGGCGCACCCTGGAAACCGCCAATGCCCAGGAGCCGGTTCATGATCGGCGAGACATAGACCCAGGAATACCAGCCGGCGTCTCCGGGATGGGCCGCGAGCTGGTCGCGATTCCACGACATCGCCGCCGCGTCCATCAGTTCGGGCGGCCAGGCCGGCTCGCGCTCAACCCCCAGCGCGGCAAAAAAGGCCGCGCGGTCATTGAGTTGCATTTCCGCCAATTCCCGGTCGAGAGCGACCAGCCGCAGACGCTGTGAGACGATTTCGGTTCTGTCAGACATTGAACTGCGTTCCATCCACTCAACGCGCGCACCATTCCAGCCAGACATTGGCGTCGATATTGCGCTGCGATTTGGGTTGTCATGCCGCATCACGCGACGCCTGTCCTCACACGTTTTGCGAAAACACGCATGCGCCGCTAACGGGATTCTTGCCATCCCAGCCTGCCGGGGGCAAGCCCAAGCTGGCCAAAGACGGTAACAGAATGCGCGTCCGCGGTCAGGACTGCATGCTCCAGCCTTCAACGCCCATCGCCGCCTGGCGAACCGCTTCGGTCAGCGTCGGGTGGGGGTGGCAGGTTCGCGCAACATCCTCGGAAGACGCACGGAATTCCATCGCCAGGCAGATCTCGGCGATCATTTCCCCGACATTGGCACCGATCATGTGGGCGCCCAGAATTTCGTCGGTCTCGGCATCGGCGAGGATCTTCACAAATCCGTCAGTGGCGTGGTTGGCGCGGGCGCGCGAATTGGCCTGGAAGGGGAATTTGCCCTTCTTGTATTTGCGACCCGCCTGTTTGAGCTCGTCTTCGGTCTGACCGACCGAGGCCAGTTCAGGATAGGTGTAGACGACGCCGGGAATGACGCCGTAATTCACATGGCCCGCCTTGCCGGCAATGCGCTCGGCACAGGCAACACCCTCATCCTCGGCCTTGTGGGCCAGCATCGGCCCATGGGTGCAATCGCCGACGACCCAGACATTCTCGGCCGAGGTGCGGAAATGATCATTGGCAATGAAACCGCGGGCATCAGGCTCGATGCCGACATTTTCCAGGCCGAGCCCGGCGGTGAAGGGCCGGCGACCGATACAGACCAGCACCGTGTCGGCCTCGATCGTCTCGGCCTCACCGCCCTTGGCGGGCTCCAGCGTCACTTTCAGCGTGTCCGGATCGGAGCTGTCGACGCCGGTGACCTTGGTCCCGAGGCGGAAATCCATGCCCTGTTTGGCGAAAATGCGCTGGGCGGCCTTGGCCAGCTCGGTATCCATGCCGGGCAGGATACGGTCGAGATATTCGACCACGACCACCTCGGCACCCAGGCGGCGCCAGACCGAGCCCAGCTCGAGCCCGATCACGCCGGCACCGATCAGGACCAGGCGTCCGGGCACTTTCTGGAGATCCAGCGCGCCGGTCGAGGAAACGATCCGCGCCTCGTCAATCGTCACGCCCGGCAGGGGTGTCACTTCGGAGCCGGTGGCGATGACGATATGCCTGGTGTCCAGCACAGACGTGCCGCTATCGGTTTCGACCTGGACCTTGCCCTGGCCGAGGATCTTGCCCTTGCCGCGAATGTATTCGGCGCCGTTTTTCTTGAACAGGAATTCAATGCCCTTGGTCAGCCCGTCAACGGTCTCGTCCTTATGGCCAAGCATGGCCGGCAGGTCGAGCTCGACGGCGCCGGTGACAATGCCCATGGCGGGGAATTCGCTGGTCGCGCTCTCGAACAGTTCGGAGGCGTGCAACAGGGCCTTTGACGGAATGCAGCCGACATTCAGGCAGGTGCCCCCGAGCGTGCCGCGCATCTCGACGCAGGCCACTTTCAGGCCAAGCTGGCCGGCACGAATGGCGCAATTATAACCGCCGGGACCACCGCCGATAATGACAAGATCATAGGGTTCGGACATGGGGGCCTCGCGGATTGGTAAAGGGCTCAAATTCGGACACGTCTTCTATATGCAACCTTCTGGCATCGAAGGTAAGAGGCGGCCTGCGGTCCAGCCAGGCGCTGCGCATGGCGCACTGCGGGCCATCAGCCCGGTCGTCGCGGCCAGTATTGCAGCACGGCAACGCCCAGCAGGGTCGCAAGGCTGGCGATATTGATGATGACATCGTGAAGCTGGAAGGCCGGCCGGTCGATATTCACGTAAAGCGGTTCGGCAATGATCCAGATCCAGTATCCCAGATCGAGGGAAACCGCGGCCGCCGCGGCGAGCAGGGCCAGCTTTATGCCTTTCGGCCAGGCAGCGATCAGCAGTATGGCCGTCGCCAGGAAGCCGGCCATATAAGCGGTCCAGATTGCCTGCAGCCAATCGGGGACGGCCTGCACCGCTGTGAGGATTTCCGGACCGCTGGCACCGAGCGGAGGGACCAGCCAGTCGCCGGTCCAGGCAGCCAGCAGATAGGGCAAGCTGTAGACGACGCGGCCCAGCGCAAGGATGACGACTATCCAGCGCACAACCTGCATCACATACTCCTTGTTTGACACCGACCTCGGCGCGGGCCCGGAAAGCCGTGTCGGCGTTCCCGCCCGCGTCCTGTGTACGACCTAGAGGTCGAACAGCATGCGCTGCGGATCTTCCAGGTTTTCCTTCACCCGCACCAGCCATGTGACGGCTTCCTTGCCGTCGACGATACGGTGATCATAGGACAGGGCCAGATACATCATCGGCCGGATCGCGACCGCACCATTGAGGGCGACAGGCCGTTCCTGGATCTTGTGCATGCCGAGAATGCCCGATTGCGGCGCATTCAGGATCGGCATCGACATCAGCGAGCCATAGACGCCGCCATTCGAGATGGTGAAGCTGGCACCCTGCATTTCATCAATCGTCAGCTTGCCATCGCGGGCACGTTTGCCCAGGCGGATGATTTCCTTCTCGATCTCGGCCAGCGACATCTGGTCGACATTGCGCACCACAGGCACAACGAGGCCACGCTCGGTGCCGACAGCGACGCCGATATCGTAGAAATTCTTGTAGATGATATCGCTGCCATCAATCTCGGCATTGACCGATGGGATCTCTTTGAGCGCCGCGACACAGGCCTTGGCGAAGAAGCTCATGAAGCCGAGCTTGACGCCGTGCTTGGCAACGAAAGCTTCCTGATGGGCTTTGCGCGCATCCATGATCGCGCCCATATCGGCTTCATTATAGGTCGTCAGGATAGCGGCGGCGTTCTGGGCATCCTTGAGGCGTTTGGCGATGGTCTGGCGCAGGCGCGTCATGCGCACGCGCTCCTCGCGCGGGCCGGTTTCACGCGGCGCAGCCGGAGCAGACGGTGCCGCAGGTGCGGGCCGTGCAGCCGGGGCCGACGTGGCGGGCGCGGCGGCCGGTGCAGCGGCAGCCTGCAGCGCGTCACCCTTGGTAATGCGGCCATCACGGCCCGTGCCGGCAATGGCGCCGGCATCAAGCTTGTTTTCCTCGATAATGCGGGCGGCCGATGGCATGGCCACGGCGTCACTGCTGGCGGCCGGCGCTTCAGCCGCAGCCGGAGCGGCGGCGGCAGGCGCGGCAGAGGCGGCTCCACCCTCAGTGATTTTCGCCACGACATCACCCGGCGCAACGCTATCGCCCTCACCAACCATCAGCTCGGCAATGACGCCCGCAGCCGGTGACGGCACTTCGACGGCGACCTTGTCGGTTTCAATCTCGACCAGGGCCTGATCGACGGTGACGCTGTCGCCAACCTTCACCAGCCAGGCACCGATCGTGCCCTCGGTGACCGATTCGCCCATCACAGGCACGGTTGCCTCGACAGTTTTGCCCGAAGCGCTGGCCGGTGCGGATGTCGCTTCGGCCGGTGCGACCGGTGCAGGCTCAGCGGCGGCCGGGGCCGCGGCGGCTTCGCCACCGGCACTCATCGTCGCCAGCTTGGCGCCAATCCCGACGGTTTCGCCCTCCTCAACGAGGATGGTGCCAACCACGCCGTCATTCTCTGCCCGGACCTCGACGGCAACCTTGTCGGTTTCGAGTTCGACGAGGACATCGTCTTTCTTGACCGCGTCGCCGGCCTTGACCGACCAGGTGCCAACGGTGGCTTCGGTGACGGATTCGCCGAGTTGTGGAACGGTGATGTCGGTCATGATGATGTCTTTCCTGTTGGCGACGGGATGGTAAGGCGGCGGCCGGGAATCAACCCAGCGCCTCGTTGACCAGCGTTTCCTGTTGATGCTTGTGCTTGGCGGCAATACCGGTTGCGGTCGAAGCCGAGGGCTGACGGCCGACATAGACCGGGCGTTTGGCAACGCCGTCCAGCTTGCCAAGAACGAATTCGATATTGGGCTCGACGAAGGTCCAATAGCCCATATTGCGCGGCTCTTCCTGGCACCAGACGATCTCGGCCTGCGGGAATCGGGCGAGCTCGGCGAGCAGCGCCTTGAACGGGAAGGGGTAGAGCTGTTCGACGCGCATCAGATAGACATCGTCGATATCCTTCTCTTCGCGCGCTTCGAGCAGGTCGTAATAGACCTTGCCGGTACACAGCACGACGCGCCGGATCTCATTATCGGGCTTGAGCACGGTGGTGGAGTGCGAAATCTCGCCATCCAGCCGCGAGCTCTTGTCGGCATCATCCCACAGGACGCGGTGGAAAGAGGAACCCGGGCCCATCGCCGCGAGCGTCGAGACGCAACGCTTGTGACGCAGCAGGCTCTTGGGGGTCATGATGACCAGCGGCTTGCGGAAATTGCGATGAATCTGGCGCCGCAGGATGTGGAAGTAATTCGCCGGCGTCGAACAGTTCGCGACCTGCATATTGTCCTGGGCGCATTGCTGCAGGAAGCGCTCCGGGCGGGCCGAGGAGTGCTCGGGGCCCTGGCCCTCATAGCCATGCGGCAACAGCATCACCAGGCCGGACATGCGCAGCCATTTGCGTTCACCCGACGAGATGAACTGGTCGATGATGACCTGGGCACCATTGGTGAAATCGCCGAACTGGGCTTCCCACATCACCAGCGTATTCGGTGCCGAGAGCGAATAACCGTATTCGAAACCAAGCACAGCCTCTTCCGAGAGCATGGAATCGATGACTTCGTATTTCTTCTGCTCGTCACCGAGATGGTTGAGCGTGGTGTAGCGATCGCCGGTTTCCTGGTCGATAATGTGCGAGTGGCGCTGCGAGAAGGTGCCGCGGCCGCAATCCTGGCCGGACAGGCGCACCGGGAAACCCTCGGTCAGAAGCGTTCCGAAAGCGAGATGCTCGGCCGTTGACCAGTCAATCCCCTCGCCGGTCTCGATCGCGGCGCGGCGGGCACCGATGACCCGGTCCAGCGTGCGGTGGATATTGATGCCGTCCGGCACCGTCGTCATGGCCATACCAACGGCCTTCAGACGCTCCATGGTCGCGCTGGTCTCGCCCTTGCGGTCATCGCTCTCGGGCAGACCCAGACCGGACCAGCGGCCATCCAGCCAGTCAGCCTTCTCGCGGGAGAAGGTCTTGCCGGCGTCAAATTCAGCCTCGAGGAAGCGATCGAACTCATTCTCCATCGCCTCGACTTCGGCGGCGGTGAGCGAGCCCTCGGCGATCAGCTTGTCCTGGTATTTCTTGCGGACCGGCGGCAGATCCTTGATCACCCGATACATGATCGGCTGGGTGAAGGTCGGGTCATCGCCTTCGTTATGGCCGTAGCGGCGATAGCAGAACATGTCGATCACGACATCCTTGCCGAAGAGCTGCCGGTATTCGGTCGCGATGCGCGTGGCATGCACCACGGCTTCGGGATCATCGCCATTGACGTGGAAAATCGGGGCCTGGACCATCAGCGCCACATCGGACGGATAGGGGCTGGAGCGGCTGTCCTTGGGATCGGTGGTGAAACCGATCTGGTTATTGACGATGAAATGGATCGCGCCGCCGGTGCGGTGACCGCGCAGGCCCGACAATCCGAGACATTCGGTCACGATGCCCTGACCGGCAAAGGCGGCATCGCCATGCAGCAGCAAGGGCAGGACCTTGGAGCGCGGCGTACCGGCCTGGGCGCGGCAATTCTCTTCCTGCTTGGCGCGGGCCTTGCCGAGAACAACCGGATCAACCGCTTCAAGGTGCGATGGGTTGGCGGTCAGCGAGAGGTGGACCCTGTTGCCGTCAAACTCGCGGTCGGATGAGGCACCGAGATGGTATTTGACATCGCCGGAGCCGAATTCTTCCTCGCCTTGCGTATTGCCGCCCTGGAATTCATGGAAAATCTGGTGATAGGGCTTGCCCATCACGGCGCCGAGCACGTTCAGGCGGCCCCGGTGCGGCATGCCGATAATGATGTCGTCGACACCCATGGCGCCGCCGCGCTTGATGATCTGCTCCAGCGCCGGAACCATGGATTCGCCGCCATCGGCGCCGAAGCGCTTGGTGCCGGGATAACGCTTGTGCAGGAACTGCTCGAAACGTTCGGTCTCGATCAGCTTGCCGAGAATGGCGCGCTTGCCGTCGATGGTGAAGCGGATCTCCTTGTCCGGCCCCTCGAAACGTTCCTGCAGCCAGGATTTTTCCTCGGGATTGGAGATATGCATGAATTCAATGCCGACCGGGCCGCAATAGGTGCGGCGCAGGATTTCCAGCATTTGCCGCGGCGTTGCGGTTTCAAGGCCGAGATAGCCGTCAATGAAGACGCTCTCATCCATCGCCGCGCCGTCGAAACCATAGGTCGCCGGGTCCAGCTCGGGCTGGGCGCCCTGGTCGGACAGGCCGAGCGGGTCGAGATCGGCGGCCAGGTGGCCGCGCATGCGATAGGCGCGGATCATCATGATGGCGCGGATCGAGGCCTGGGTCGCCTTGCGGATCGCGGCCGGGTCGGCATCGGGCGCGGCGCGCGTCACATGCGCGGCGACCTTCTCGACCATGGCCGCTTCATCAGCCCCGATATCGCCGAGCGCCGAGACCATCTCGCCATTGGCGCGCGGCGGCCAGCCGGCGCGCTTCCAGCTTGGGCCGGCGGCGGCGCGCGTTGAATCGGCGGGCGCATCCCCCATGGCAGCGAAGAATTGTCGCCAGCTGTCAGGAACACTCGCCGGATCGGCCGCGAAGGCCGCCGCCATCTGCTCGAGATAGACGGCGTTGGCACCTTGCAGGAATGACGTATCCAGGAAGGACTGATTGTCGGAAGAGCGGGTCTGGTCAGACATGGGGGGAAGGCCTGAAATCGCAAAAAGATTCGTAAGGGACTAAGCCGATACGGTTAACAACCATCTATGGCCGTTCTGTGGAGAACAGAAGGTTTGCGCAGGCCACTGGTGCCAACTTGCTGACAGCTGACGCCAGACACGAAAAAGCCGCGCCCGGACGAACCCGGACGCGGCTTGTTCATGTCAGCGCAAAAGCTCAGCCCTTGAGCAATTCCGCCAGCGTGGTGCCGAGACGGGCCGGGCTTGGCGAGACGATGATGCCGGCCGATTTCATGGCTTCGATCTTGTCTTCCGCGCCGCCCTTGCCGCCGGAAACGATGGCGCCGGCATGGCCCATGGTACGACCTGGCGGGGCTGTGACCCCGGCGATGAAGCCCACCGTAGGCTTGGAACGGCCCTTCCTGGCTTCATCCTTGAGGAATTGCGCTGCATCTTCCTCAGCCGAACCACCGATTTCGCCGATCATGATCATCGACTTGGTTTCCGGGTCTGCAAGGAAAAGCTCGAGCATGTCGATGAATTCCGTACCCTTGACCGGATCGCCGCCAATGCCGACCGCGGTGGTCTGGCCAAGGCCGACCTGGGTGGTCTGGAACACGGCTTCATAGGTCAAAGTGCCGGAGCGTGAGACCACGCCAACCGAGCCCTTCTTGAAGATCGAGCCCGGCATGATGCCGATCTTGCACTCTTCAGGGGTGAGAATGCCCGGGCAATTGGGGCCGAGCAGGCGGGAATTGGATGTCTCCAGCCGCGCCTTGACCTTGACCATGTCGAGTACGGGAATGCCTTCGGTGATGCAGACGATGAAGGGAATTTCCGCATCGATCGCTTCAATGATCGCGGCGCCAGCCCCTGCAGGCGGCACATAGATCACCGAGGCATCAGCCTTGGTCGCGTCCCTGGCTTCGGCCACGGAGGCGAAGATCGGCAGGCTGGCCGCACCGTCGAGGCCGGATGACCAGGTCGTGCCGCCCTTTTTGGGGTGCACGCCGCCCACCATCTGGGTGCCGTAATAAGCCAGCGCCTGTTCGGTGTGGAAAGTGCCGGTCTTGCCGGTCAGTCCCTGAACAATGATGCGGGTGTCTTTATTGACGAGGATCGACATCTATTTGGCCTCCTTCACGGCGGCGACAATCTTCTGGGCCGCGTCGTCGAGATCGTCCGCAGCGATCACATTGAGACCGGATTCATTGATGATCTTCTTGCCGAGCGCGACATTCGTGCCCTCGAGGCGCACCACGAGAGGAACCTTCAGCCCGACTTCCTTCACCGCGGCGACAACGCCCTCGGCGATGACGTCGCAGCGCATGATGCCGCCGAAGATATTGACCAGAATGCCTTTGACGTTCGGATCCGCAGTGATGATCTTGAACGCCGCCGTCACCTTCTCGGTCGTGGCACCGCCACCGACATCGAGGAAATTGGCGGGCTCGGCACCGTAGAGCTTGATAATGTCCATCGTCGCCATGGCGAGACCGGCACCATTGACCATGCAGCCGATATCACCATCGAGGGCGACATAGGCGAGATCATGCTTGGAGGCTTCGATTTCCTTGGCGTCTTCTTCCGTCGTGTCGCGCAATTCCATGATGTCGGGATGGCGGAAGAGGGCATTGCCGTCGAAGGAGACCTTGGCGTCGAGCACCCGCAAATGACCGTCTTCCATGACGATCAGCGGATTGACCTCGAGCATGCTCATATCCTTCTCGACGAAGGCCTTGTAGAGAATTTTCGCCAGCGAACCCATATCGGTCCGGGCCGCACCGGTCAGCTTCAGCGCGTCGGAAATCCGGTCCGCGTCGGCGTCGGTGACACCGGCGAGCGGTTCGATATTCAGCGTCTGGATTTTTTCCGGGGTCGAATGCGCGACATCCTCGATATCCATTCCGCCTTCAGTCGAGACCACGAAGGCAACCTTGCCGGTTTCGCGATTGACCAGGATGGAGAGATAGAGTTCGCGCTCGATGTCGGCGCCGTCCTCGATATAGAGGCGGTTGACCTGTTTGCCGGCCGGGCCGGTCTGGTGGGTGACCAGCGTATTGCCGAGCATTTCTTTCGCGTTCTTGACCACATCCTCTTTCGAGAAGGCGAGGCGTACGCCGCCCTTGGCGTCGGAGCTGAGCTCCTTGAACTTGCCCTTGCCGCGTCCGCCGGCATGGATCTGGGATTTGACGACCCAGAGCGGCCCGGGGAGTTTGTCGGCGGCGGCCCTGGCCTCGTCGACAGAGAAAATCGCTACGCCTTCGGCGACAGGCGCGCCAAAGCTTTTGAGAACGGCTTTCGCCTGGTGTTCATGGATATTCATGTGTGCGGGCCTCGCGTGGGGAGAGATCGACAGATAGGCCGGGTGGAACCCGCCTTATAACACCCGCCCGCTTCAGCGCAACGCCTTCGCACGGACGGGTTTTCATTCAGATATGAACCACATTCGCCGCATCGTATGATGGTGCGGGCCTGTGGGCGATATCATTGAATTCGAGCGGCCTTGCTGGCGTCGGGACAGCTTGGTCCGGCCCGATCAGGTCGCCGCTGAACAAACGCACGCCAGCGCTGACCGAAGCGCCGAGCAGTGACGTGTTCTCGATTTGCGTCAGGAAAGTCTCGGCCCTGAGATCCTGGGCTGCCGTCACCAGGCCAAGCACAGCCTGGACGGTCGCGGTTGAGACCTCACCATCACCCAGCCGGTGGGGGATTTCAGTACCGAACATACCGATGCCACTGCCCTCGAACCGACGCAGCTTCGAGACGCCATAGGGCAGGCGCGCGATGATTTTCGACCCGAAGGGCATCATCGAGCGAAATAATTCCTGCATCTGCGCTTCCGGTGCGCCGTCGGGGATTCCGTCAATGCGCAACTGGAAATGCCGCCGGATCGGCACCGGCACCGATTGCAGAATGGCGAAATAACTCATCCGCTCCGACAGCGAGGAAATCGTGTCGTAATGCACCGGGATGATTATGCCGCAACTACCACCCGCGGCATGGACCCGCTGAAAGCCGCGCTGGGCGGCAATCGCGACAGAATGGTCCAGAAGGCGATTGAGTGGCCGGGAATCGAGCACCGTAAACGTCTCCCGGCCATAGGCGGGGAAGCCATTGATCACCCGGCGCGCGACACAGAGATGGTGGGAGACGGCATTGGTGCGCGCGTCCCAGCAGGGCTTGAAAACGATATCATCCCAGGGCGTCGAGCGGGGCTTCGCGGCCGATTGGGTCCAGCGCGGCGGAGGCGGGCCGGTTTCGGCAAGCGGTTCATCCTCAGCCCAGGCTGGCCGGCCCGGATCGCCCCCCGGATCCCGGGTCGCGCCACCCGCCCCTGACGGCCGGATTTCCGCTTCCTGCGGCTGGGCCTGGGCTATGATTTCGAGAAACTCCTCAGGCGAGACACTGCGGGATTCTGCGGCGAGTTTCAGGGTTTCCAATGCCTGGTCGCCGAGAAAGAAGGCGGAAAGCTCGGCGGTGATTTCAGCCACTCGCTCCGCCGCTGCATCACCGGTCAAAACACTGAAAATGATCAAGAACCCGCCCTGACAGCGGAAGGTGACATCGTCCGCGTCGAGCCGTTTCTCAATAAAGTGAGCGCTGACATCATAGATTTTTGTGCGCAAATGGGGCCAGTCAGAGCCCGCTCGCTGCTTCACCTCCTCGAGATTGAGGAATTGAAGCTGGCCCATCTCGACATTCGCGCGGCCCGCGAGTGCCAGTTTGAGCTTCATTTTGAGTTCAGGCTGCATCGCGTTCCTGCTCCGAACCCCTAGAGAACACCCGTGAGTGCAAACAGACGGTTACGACAGGCGCGATCCAGGTGTTTTTAGCAGGCCGGCCAGCCGGACCGCGCCGCCGTGCCGGCAAGCGATGGGGGGCACCTAGCTGCCATAACCCAGCAATTCACAATCGAAATCGCGCATGTCCTCGGCTCGCTGCCGCAGGGCGACGAAGGAAAGCGCCTGGTTTGGGATCGGCAAGGCTGCATCCGTCCCGATAGCGTCACCGGCAAAACCCCGCACGCCGACGCTGATGCCGGCGACCAGCGCCTCGAAACTATCAACCTGGCTGAGCGCAGTTCCGGCTCCCTGCTGGCTCGCCGCCTTGGTCCGGCGGCCCAGGAGTTCGATGTGCTCGTCCGAAATGCCCCCCGCACGGATTGCAGCCGGGATATCGGCCCCGAAAATATCGATCCCACACCCCTCAAACCGGCTCAGATCCGTCTGGTCGAACGGGACGGTCGCGAGCAAATTTGATCCAAACCATTTCATCGAGCGAAACATGTCCTGCATCTGCGCGAGCGGTGCATCGTGCGGAATATGGTCAACCCTCAGGAAGAAGTGCCGCCGCAGATGTGGAGGCACCACCTGCAGGATCGAAAAGTAATTCACACGATCAGCCACGGTGCGGATTGTGTCGTAGTGGACCGGGATGCAGATGTCGCAACTGTCGCCGCGGGCATATCCGCGTTGAAACCCGCGCTGGGCCGCGATCGCGACGGCGATATCAAGAGCGCTGTGAAGCTCGGGCGCACGGCTGCCCATCAGCGTGTCCCGACCGTAGGAGACAGCACCATCCTTGAAGCGCCGGGCCAGGCAGATATTGGAGCAAATCGCATTATGGGTCGCATCCCAGCACGGCTTGAAAATGATATCATCCCACAGCTGTGTAATATCGACCGGCACCGGCTCAAGCAGCGCGGGCTCGCTCATGACGTTCGCAGCCGCGTCGGCCGCCGAATATGCAAGACGAGCTGGTGCCCGCGCCTTGTCCCGGCCCGGCACCATGGCGCCGGTGTATTCTGGCTGACCGGAATTTGAGACCGGAGCCTCTTGCCAGCGTCCGACCGGCCGCGGCACGGTTCGAGGCTCCGCCTGGAGACCGGAAGATGATGCCGACGACGCCGATTGGCCTTCAACCCACCGGGCAACGGACTCGGGTACCGGCGAGCCCGCGTCACGACCAAGCGCCGGCGCCCGACCCTGCTTGCCATTCCGGGCCAGTTTCCGGTCCCTGCCAGAGGGGGCCGCGGGCTGTTCGGCTGTCCTGCGGCGACCACCCGACACCGCTTCGCCGGGGTCAGCCTGGGCGCTCATCTGTATGAATTGGGCGAATTCCGCCGCATTGACCTTGCGCGCACTCGCATTGATGTCGAGATCCTTGAGAATCTGGTCCCCGAGGAAAAACACGTTGAGTTCCTGCGAGAGGACTTCGAGCCGTGCCCGGGATTCTTCCGCCGACAAATGCGCGAAGATCAGAATGAAGCCCCCACGGCAGCGCACCACAACATCATCGGGATGCACCCGCTTTTCGACGAAATGAGTCGCAACGCTGTAGATTTTCTTGCGGACCTCGATCCAGCGGTCACCGGTCTCGACCTTGACCATTTCCAGATTGAGGAATTGGAACTCATTCATTTCCGCCGGAGAGCGCCCCGCCAGGGCTTTTTTCAGACGCTCTTCAAGTCCCGACGACATGGCATTTCCAATTCAACAACTTGCCACCAATGGGCGAATTTGTTGAATACTGGAGCTGCAGACGGATTCATTCAAATCATGAATAATGCATCGTTATCAATTACTTTACCTTCGGAACGCCGGTCAGGATTTGCCTTAGCGAAGCGCGCCCATGACCGCCCCGTCAACTGACAAGCCCCCGCCGCCACGCACACAGAGATAGAAGGCCAGCGCGCCATAGACCGCTGCGCTGGTCCAGGCCTGCGGCGCAATCCACCAGGCGAAGACAATCGCTGCGATCAATAGCGCCAGACCGACGATCCGGGTCAGAAAGCCGACGGCGAGCATCACGACCGCCAGGTGGGCACCCCAGACCGCGATCTGCGCCAATTGCGCTGGCGCCACCAGCGGCACGGCCCAGATCTGGGCCGCACTGACGGCAGACGGCACCACATCGGGCCAGTCTGCGGCATAGGCACGGCCCCACACCCATAATCCCGGTATAAGCGACCAGCGTAGCGCTGCGCCGACAATCCAGTCTGGCATGAAGCGTTCGGCGCGCTCGGTCTTGGTGATTTCCTGCATGCTTGTCCCCGATCCCCAAACCTCCATTGGAGGCCGTCAGAGCCAAGCATGCCTGCCGCGCCGTGCGCTGGCAATCTTATGCACCTAACGCGCGAAATAGCGTCCGGCCCAATGATCGACCGAGAGTCTTCCGGGGCCAGAACCGGCCACAAAAGCCGTCATCACCACCCACAAGGCATGCGTGCTCCACCAGGCATCCGGATAGACGAAGATCTGGATCACCACGGTCATGCCCAGCAGGGCCAGCGCCGACAATCGGGTCATGACACCCAGCACCAGCAGGATGGGAAGGGAGAATTCGGCCAGCGTTGCCATCCAGGCCGCGACCTCGATCGGGAGAAGCGGCAGGGCATACTCAGTCTCGAACAAAGCCAGCGTTGACGCTTTCAGGCTGAGCGGGAATTCCGGCAGGCGCAGATACGCACGCTGCACCGCGAAATCATTGATCATCTCGGTATAGGGAAAGACACCAACGGTCTGCACCTTGGTCAGGAGCGAGCGCCAGAACACACCCGCCAGCGTCAACCGGGCGAGGAGTTTGAGAGCATCACCGGCCAGATAGCGCTGCACGAGCTCAATCAGGCGTTGGTGCGCGTGCTGCGCGGTCTTGATACTCGCTGCGATCGTCATGAGCGGGATCCTCCAAGGATTGAACTGGCAAGGGCCTCACCGAACAGGTCGGCGGCATTGTGGCCGGCATCAACCGATGCGGCGGCATGGGCCGCATCCTGCAGGGTCTGCCCCTGCGCCAGCGCAGCCAGAAAGCCATGATCGGCCGATGACAGGGCGCGATGGCGCACAGTGCCGCGATGGCGCCAGACAAGGGCATGGTCCGGTGCCGGCCTGAGCTCGACACGCGCCGGCTCGGCATCATCGCGATTGCTGCGCCAGATCGCATAGGCCGGCCAGTTCGAAGTGCACAGATGGACCGAGGGGTGCAGGCGCGGCGCCAGTTGCGGCAATGCCTCCGGTGCCAGTCCTGCCAGCTGACCGGCGTCGAGGGCCGGCTCGTCTGATGCGTGGTGGGCCTCAAGCCAGGCCCGGTCGAGGCGCGCGACATCGCCGAGATAAACCAGCCCGGCGGAAGGGGCATAGCCGTCAATGAAATCGGCGAAAGCCTCGCCATAATGACTCATCACGGGATCGGTCGGCGGCACTGCCTGCCAATAAGCCTTGGCCATGGGCGCAAAGAAACCAGCGCCGACCAGCCGCTCGACCACCGGATAGGCGGCGCGCAGGACTTCAATCATGCCGTGAACGACATTATTGCGATAAACCGCCATGCGCCGCAGCGCCGCGGGCGTCGTCAACCAGGGCTCGAGCCCCGCCGCCTCGCCGCTCGTAATCGCAGCGACCAGTTCGTCATGAAAGCGGTCAGACATGAGCAGACTTTCCGGCGCGTGCGCACTCAAGCACACGCTGCGCCCGCTCGCGCTCGACAAGCAATTCGCCAAAGGCGGGAATATTATTGTCGCGCTCGATCAAGACCGGCCGCGGCCCGAGCCGGGCAATAACGGCTTCATACAGGCGCCAGACCGGATCTGCGACCGGCGCACCATGGGTGTCGATCAGCAATTCATCGCCCAGCTCCGCATCGGCCTCATGGCCGGCCAGGTGGAGTTCGCCAACAGCGTCTTCCGGGATCGTGTCGAGCCAGGCGGTGATGTCGAAACCGAGATTACGGGCGCTGACATGCAGATTATTGACGTCGAGCAAGAGGCCGCAACCGGTGCGCCGGACCGTCTCGGCGAGAAATTCAGCTTCCGGTATTTCTTCGCGCATCGGCAAGTAGCGCGAAGGGTTTTCGATCAGGACCGAACGCCCCAGCGCCGACTGCATCGCGTCCACATGTTCACAGAAACGGTCGAGCGCGAGGCGTGTCATCGGGGTGGGGAGAAGATCGTTGAAATAGGTGCCGGAATGAACCGACCAGGCAAGGTGTTCGGATATCCGCACCGGCTCATAGCGGTCGAGCAAGGCTTTCCAGCGCCGCAAATGAGCCGGATCGGGCGGTTCCAGCCCGCCCAGCGACAGGCCGACACCATGCAGTGAGACGGGCGCCTTCGCCCGGATAGCATCAAGCCAGTTCAGCCGCGGGCCGCCGGCCGACATGTAGTTCTCGGGATGAACCTCGAACCACAGGCCGGCCGCCTGTTCATCCAGGGCCGGGCGATAGTGCTCCGGCTTCAGGCCAAGGCCTGCTGAAGGGGGCGTTCCAGGGATGGACAAGCGACCTCGCCTCGCGATGCGGCACCCCGGGGGAGGGCGGCGCATTCAGGAGTGGTGGAAATCAGGGGCGTTCAACAGGCGTCAGCGAACCATTGCCGTAGGGCGTCTCGATGTCGACGCAGGTACCGGCCGGGACGGAGGTCCAGGCATTGCCCTGATAATCGACAGTCGAAGTCCCGGCGCAAGTCGTGCCCGGGCCCGCAGCGCAATCATTCTCACCGGCCAGGGCGACGCCATAGCAATGCTCCATTGGCGGCTCATTCTGCGTAGTCCCTGCGTGGGCGACAGCAGCGGTCAGCGAAAGGGCGAAGGCGGACGCGGCAAGGGCCGCAATTTTGGCCTTTGGGGTACGGGTTTTCATCAGGCTTGGTCTCCAGGGTCTGGCCGGTCGCCGATGGGGGGAAGAAAGTGTGCGACGGGCAGGGAGACCATATCGCGCAGCCGCCGGAAGGCTATTCACGTCCCCGTCCGGTCGCTTCACCAATGCGTTATCTGTGGCGTGATTGAGCGCGAGCGTCGGCTTGCGGCATTGGCTACTGGCCGGCGAACATCGTCATCCGGCCCGTCTGTGCGCCAAAGACCACCGTCTCATAGCTGCCCGGCAGCGGCCTTTCCTGCGGGCAGGCCTCGCTACGGCCCGCGCGCGGCGCGGCGAAGACCGGCCCATCGGCATTGTCAGTCATGCAGACCAGGCCGCCGCCGGCCAGACTGTCGGGACCGGGCGCGAGCAAGACCTGGCCGTCGCGGGGAAAGCCGCGATAGATTACCCGGCACTCGCCGGCTGCGAGCGCCTGCCAGGGCTGGAATTCAAGCCCGCCCGAAGTCGTGACCTGGCCGGCCGAGACCGGCACCGGCCCACGGCCATTATTACAGACCTCCAGCTCACGCACGAAGGCGGCCATGCCGCGCGGATCGACGGGCGCGCCCGGACAAAGTCCGGCATCGGCCGCGCCCAGGTCCTCACAATGAATGCGATGCACGACGCGGCCGAAATTGCGGCCGCCCGGCCCGCGCCGGCTTGTCGCCTCAACAGGCAGGCGGGTGAAGTCCCGGGCCCGGCGATTGGCCGAACAGGGCGGGACTGACGCCAGGGTCAATGTCGCGTCCGCCGGCACGCAATAGGTCTGAGCAGTTTCCCGGGCCGGCCAGACCCAGCTTCCCGACATCACATGCAGGTCGAGATCTTCGCCGACGACACCATTGAGGGCGCCGTTCAGGCATTCGCCCGGTGCGATCATGAACCAGCTGCGCAAGGTGCGCGATGGAGCCGGCGTCGTCCGGTAGGCGGCGGCGGCGGCGACGGCAAATCCGGTCTGGTTGCAGACCTCAAGCAGCACATCGCGCGGCGCCTGGGCCTGAACCGGCGCCGCGAAACCGGCCATGAGAAGAAAACCGAGAAAACCAGACCGCATAACACTCTCCATCCGCCGGAATGGTTGCGGCGACGATCCCGCAGGTCAACCGGGAAAATCTCTCCCCGCACCAGCCCCTTCGGACCCGGCGCCGCATCCCGGCTGTCTTCAACAGCTTCAGGTGAGGCCGGAAAGATCGCTGATCACAGGCCCGCGAGGACAATCGTGTGCATCAGGCGCCCCGGGATGAAGGAGAGCAGGCCGGGAATGATCAGGGCGCCATAGAACAGACCCATGACCTGGCCTCGATGACCGCGCCGGTCACCCCGGCGGGCCGAGAGGACGAGACGGAAGACGCCGATAATCGTCAGCGGCACGAAGATATGGATGAAGGAAAAATTGCCGCCATTGATTTGCCGGATGAAGATCGCGCTGATCGCGGCCGATGCCATCAACAGGACGAAGAGAATCCCCATCGTGCGGTGCGGCAGATTGCCCTTTGGGGCGAACATCTGGATCGAGCCGATCAGCAAAGCTCCAACGGCGCTCAAGACATGCAGCTGGACGACGAAGGGGGCGGTCAGGAAAGCTTCGGTATTCATGGCAATCTCCTCGGATGGCGTGGTCTGTGGGAGACACAAAAACGCATCACGGCAGGGATTGAAGCGCGATTGCGCAAACGGGCTGATGCGGTTCGCGAAATGCGCTAGGTGTTGATCCACGCTTCGTGAATGGACGTCATGACCCCGAATGATTCCAACAAGGGCCTGCTGCCAACCATCGCCATTATCGTGGTGCTGGGCAGTTTTCTGTCCGTACTCGGACCCTATCAAACCCATCAGCTCGGATTTCCCGGCGTCTGGTTCTACTGGGTCGGCCTGATGAGTCTGGGCTGGGCCTCCAACGCCCTGGTGACCTTGTTTCTGGCGCGCCTCACCGGCGACTGGCCCTGCCTCGCCCATTACGCGCTCGCCTCATTCCTGATCAGCATCCCGATCACGATCGGCGTTGTCACCATCCAGGCGCTGCTCTCGCACCCTTTCGCGGTCCAGGCCCTGCCCGTCGTCTTCATCTTCGTCTGGGTCATTTCTGCGGCCGTGACCGCGCTGGGCTGGCTGATGGACCGCCGCGCCGCGCCGCCGGAAACGCCGGCGATCAGCCGGGCCCTACTCGACAAGCTGCCGCCACGCCTGCAGCGCGCCCCCTTGCTGGCCCTGCAGTCGGAAGATCACTATCTGCGCGTCCACACCTCTGCCGGCGATGCACTGGTCCTGATGCGGCTGAGCGATGCCATGACAGCTGTCGAGAATCTGGACGGCCGTCAGACCCATCGCTCCTGGTGGGTGGCGCGCCAGGCCGTCGACACCGTCTCCCGCGGCGACGGACGCGCCGTTCTCACGTTGAGCAATGGTGTGCAGGCCCCTGTCAGCCGCACCCACGCGCCCGGCCTGCGCGAGGCGGGCTGGTATTGATTCCCGCAGCGCCCTGCGGCGGCATGCCGCCTGATCAAGGCCTTGCCCGCCAGCGCTGCGCGTCACACACTCCCGCCACCCGATTACCCCAGCCTGCAGGATGACCGCGCCGATGAGCCCCAGTATCGATTTCAAGCTGAACCCGGATCTCGACGTCGCCCATTATGCCCGCCTGTATGCCAAGACCGGCCTGGTACAAATCCCGGACATACTGACGGAAGACACGGCCAATGCCGTTCACGAAATGCTCGCCCGGCAGATCTCCTGGCGGCTGGTCTTCGTCGCGCCGGAGGGCGGACAGGTTGCGGATTACGGCTCGGTAGTCTGTCTCGACCAGGCTGAAATGCAGGCCATGGGCCGCGACGGCCTGCAACAGATCATCGCCGGCGTCATGGAAATGGCGCGCAAGAATATCGGCTTTCTCTACTCATCCTACCCGATGATCCAGGCCTATTCCGAGGGCTGGGATCCGGGACACCCGATCCATCAATTGACGGAATTCATGAACTCCCCGGCCTTTCTGGACTTCGGTTGCGAAGTGATCGGTGCCAAGCAGATCACCAAGGCCGACTGCCAGGCCACGCTCTATTCGCGCGGCCATTTCCTCACCCGTCACAGCGATGTTGGCATGAATAACGAACGCCGCGCGGCGTACACGTTTGGCTTCACGCGCGACTGGCAAACCGATTGGGGCGGATTGTTGATGTTTCTCGATGACAAGCAGGATGTCGAGCGGGCCTTGATGCCGCGCTTCAATCTGCTGTCGCTGTTTGACGGACACCGGATCCATTCGGTGAGTCCGATCTCGCCCTTTGCCGGTGCCGGGCGTTACCAGATCACCGGCTGGCTACGCGACGATCTCCCACCCTTCATCAGCTAGTCCAGGCTCAATGCGCCAGCAGGACAGCGAAGGACGTCCCGTCGATCAGTGACGTCGTTTCATCACGGCCGAGGGCGCGCAGCAGTATTGGCGCACCAAACCCGCCCATCACGAGAAGATCGGTATGGTCTGCCGTCGCTGCATCGATCAACACCTCCGAAGCACTACGCCCCTCGAGCGCAATCGTGCTGGTCGCGGCTGTCACGCAATGCAGGTCGAGATAGGCAGCGACCTCCGCCAGCTGGTCTGAAGCTTCAGCGCCACGTCCCGCCCGCAAGACCGCGACCGCATCGGCGGCCTGCAGCATCGGCATGGCACCGACCATTGCGCGCATCGCCTCCAGCGAGCCATCCCAGGCAATCGCCATTCGCTTGAATCCCGCCTCCGGGTCCCGCTCCGCCGGGAGCAGGAGCACGGGGCGGCCCGATCGTGTCGCCGCCATGCTGATAGATTGCAGTGCCGCGGCTCCAGCCCGTCCTTCGGGCTTGGCCATGACGAACAGGTCACACAGGCGCCCCTCATCGGCGAGCGCTTCCTCAGGCAAGCCAATGTATTCGATGAATTTTCCAATCACCGCTTCATCGGCCTCGTCAGCCACCGTTTCGAAAGCGGCGTGCGCGGCAGCGCTGGCCTTCGCTGCAGCATCCGCGAGCGCTTCGAGCACGGCCTCCATCCCGTAGGTCGAAAAGGAATCGCCGAGAAAGTCGGCGCCGCTGGCCAGGTTGCGGCGGACGAAGAGGGCGTCGAGGCGAGCCTCGTGCTCGCGGCAAAGCCCCACACCCTGCCGCAGAAGCGGGCCATCGGATGGCGAGCCATCGAGCATGATAACAATACGACGAAGCCTCATGGAAATTCTCCTGTCGGTAAAGCTCTAGACGACATCCGCGATAAATTCCTGACGATTGGCGCGCCAGTCAGCGGCGGTCTGGCCCCAGATATCCACCAGGATACCAAAGCCCGGAACTTCCACTTCCTGGCCGCTATTGGTCGAGCCGACACGGTCGGCGACAGCCTGACTACCGTGATTATCGGCATGAATGAGGTGGATAACACTGTCCCAGCCCAGCGTATCGAAGGCGTGATCCATACAGGCGATCGCGGCCTCGGTCGCATAACCCTTGCCCCAGCTTTCCCGATTCAGCGTCCAGCCGATTTCCGGCTGCGGCCAGCCATGCGGATACCAAGGCCCGACCCGGCCAAGCCATTGGCCCGTTGCCTTCTCGATCACCGAGAAAAAGCCATAGCCGCGCAAACGCCAGTGGCCGGCAATACCGCACAGGCTCCGCCAGGCCAGCGCGGGCGATTGCACCCCGCCAATAAAACGGGTTGTGACCTCGTCGGCCATCATCGTGCAGAGCGGCTCGAAATCCGAAAGATTCGGCGGTCGCAGCAGCAGGCGTTCGGTTTCCAGGACAGTGTCGGTCATGCCCTGAAAGCGACACCACCCCGCCACAAACGTCAAGTAGGGGTAAGGGCGGCAAATGCGCCCGCATGGCGGATCGCCAGCTCTGCGGCATGATGGCTCGGCGATTGCAGGGCTGCGCATGAAACTGGGCTTTAGGAGAGTGTAAACCATCATGGACGCCAGCAACCGTCCCGGAGTGATACGCTTATTGATCTACATGCTCGTCGCGGCGGGCGTGTCGGGTGGATTTGCGGGCTGGGTACAATCGAGCGAAGCGGCGCTGTGGACGGCGAATCTGAACACCCCCGACTGGACGCCGGTCGGAATTCTGCCCAACCTCATTTCGATTCTCACCATGCAATTGATCGCGATCAGCCTGTGGATCACACAGCGCAGCGAGCGCGGTGCCTTTCGCTTTCTCGCAGCGGCACTCACGCTGGGTATCGTCGCCGGTCTGGCCTTGCAGGTGTGTATCACCTTTGGTGGGCGGGATGTTCAGTCGGGCTTCCTGGCCGCGCTGGCATTATGGCTCTACGCGCTTTTCACCGTGGCCATCGTCGGACGCTGCTCAAGACCGGCAGGCTGGTTGCTCTGGCCCCTGTTTGCGTGGCTGACCTTCGTGGTCGCGCTGAGCTTTGAAGTCATGAGGCTCAACAATACATCGACATTCGTCGGCGGGCTCTGAACACGACCGGCGTGGAAACACGAGAACGGCCGCCGGATATCTCCAGCGGCCGTTCTTCATCTCAGACTGGCGTCCGGATCAGGCGAGCGACGGGTCGAGCGCCTTACAGGCCGCGACCAGACCTTTGACCGAGTCGACCGAGACATCGAACATGGCCTGTTCTTCAGCATTGAGCTGGATCTCGACCACTTTCTCGACACCACCGGCACCAATCACGACGGGCACGCCGACATACATGTCGTCCTGGCCGAACTGGCCAGTCAGATGTGCGGCGCAAGGCAGGACGCGCTTCTTGTCGCGCAGATAGGCGGTCGCCATTTCAATGGCACTCTCGGCCGGTGCATAGAAAGCCGAGCCGGTGCCGAGCAGGGCGACGATCTCGCCGCCGCCGCCGCGCGTGCGCTTGACGATTTCTTCCATCTTGGCGTCGGTCGACCAGCCCATGGCGATCAGATCGGGAACCGGGATGCCGGCGACGGTGGAGTAACGCAGCAGCGGCACCATGGTGTCGCCATGCCCGCCCATCACGAAAGCGGTGACGTCTTCAACCGAAACCGAGAACTCATCGGCGAGGAAATGGCGGAAGCGGGCGCTGTCGAGCACGCCGGCCATGCCGACGACCTTGTTGTGCGGCAGGCCGGAGAACTGGCGCAGGGCCCAGACCATGGCGTCGAGCGGGTTGGTGATGCAGATCACGAAAGCGTCGGGCGCGTGTTTGGCAATGCCTTCGCCAACCGCCTTCATCACTTTCAGATTGATGCCGAGAAGGTCATCGCGGCTCATGCCTGGCTTGCGCGGCACACCGGCGGTGACGATGCAGACATCGGCGCCGGCAATGGCGGCATAGTCGTCAGCGCCGGCCAGTTTGGAATCCTTGCCGAAAACCGGGCTGGCTTCAGCGATATCGAGGGCCTTGCCCTTGGCAACACCGGCAGCAATGTCGAACAGGACGACATCGCCGAGTTCTTCACGCGCGGCGATATGAGCCAAAGTGCCACCGATCATACCGGATCCGATGAGCGCAATCTTGTTACGGGCCATGGGGAGAGCTCCTCTTGAGGGAAATGAATTGCTGGCTCGCGGTCTAACCCCGCACGCGCGTCCGGGCAAGAGACCTTCTCGGACCCGACCGGTCCGGCGTCATCGCTTGATCGCCATGAGAATGCCGTCACCAATGGTCGTGAACGCCATATCGACGCGCGCATCATCGCGGACCTTATCGGCCAGCGCCTTGAGGGCCGCTGTATCGGCATCCGCCGAACAGCGCTGCGGATCGGCGACACTGCCTGACCACAAGACATTGTCGAACAACACCAGGCCGCCCGGTCGCAAGAGCCTCAGCGCCGCTTCGTAATAGGCGTCATATCCGGTTTTGTCGGCATCGATGAAGACCATGTCGACGCTGCCGGCGATGTCGCCGATCAGTTCGCCGAGAGTTTCGCGTGCATCACCGATACGCAGCTCGATCTGGCCGTCAATGCCTGCCTCCTGCCAGTAGGACCGGGCCCGCCCGGTGTAATCGTCCGAGATATCGCAGCCATAGAGCCGCGCCGCCGGACCGTGCAGCTCGACCATTGCCAGCATGGTCGCCAGCGCCGAATAGCCAGTGAAGACGCCGATCTCGACAGCAGTCCGCGCCTGCACCAGCCGCGCGCAGATTTGCAGGAAGGCGCCCTGTTCCGGGCTGATCTGCATCACCGCCACATCGCCCATTGCCTCGGTCTCGAGCCGGCATCTCAGCTGCGCCGGGTGTTCCGGCCGGTTTGCGTCGCGGACATAGCGGGTCAGGCGGGCATCAAGCCCGAAGGAAGAGGACATGGGCGTTCTCCATCAAGGAAAGGCCGATCAGCTGGCCGGCCCGGGATCGCGGACCTGCCATTGTGCGGCAAGATAATCATGGCTGCGCATCTCGATCAGGCGCGAGGCGGTGCGTTCGAATTCAAACGCGCCATCGCCCTGCGGATAGAGATCGACGGGCTCGGCATCGGCGCTCATCACCAGCTTGGTCTTCGCCTCATAGAGGGCATCAATCAACGTCACGAACCGCTTGGCCTCATTGCGCTTGTCGCGCTGCAGCTCGGGCACATCATCGAGCAGAACGGTGTGAAACCGTGCCGCGATGGCGAGATAGTCAGCGGCACCAAGTGGCCGTGCGCATAATTCCTCAAAGCTGAAGCGGGCGACGCCCGCGACCTCGCGCTCGACGCACAACTGGCGCCCGGAAACCTCAAGCACGCAGTGTTGCGGCGTCGCGCCCTGGGTCAGCCGCGCCCAGGCCGCATCCATCGCCGCTGCGGCGTCGGGCCCCAGCGGGGCATAATAGACCGGTGCCGCCTCGAGCTGCCGCAGACGGTGATCTACGCCGCCATTGAGTTCGACCAGGTCGAGACGCGATTTCAGCTCCTCGATGAAGGGCAGGAAAAGCTGGCGATTGATACCGTCGAGATAGAGGTCGTCGGGATGGCGATTGGAGGTCGCGACGACCACGACACCCTCTTCAAACAAGCGGTCAAACAGACGTCCGAGGATCATCGCATCGGCAATATCGCTGACCTGGAATTCATCAAAGGCCAGCAGACGCGCCTGCTGGGCAAGGGCGCGCGCGACTGGCGGAATCGGATCATCGCCGGTGCCCCGGACATATTCGGGTCGGCGTTTGCGTTCGCTGTCGCTTAGGCCGCGCCACGCGCCGATGCGAGCATGCACATCCTGCATGAATTCATGAAAATGCGCCCGTCGCCTGGTCTCGACCGGTGCGGTATCGACGAAAATATCCATCAGCATGGATTTACCGCGCCCGACGCCGCCCCAGAGATAGAGGCCGCGTGGCGCCGGTTTGGTTTTACCGAACAGTGTTTTTGCGCCGGGCGTCCAGCCCTGCAGACGCTGCGACAGCGCCGTCAGCAAGCGCGCGGCCCGCTCCTGGTCCGCATCCGCCGACAGCACCCCGGAGCCAACCCGCTCTTGCCACAATGAAATCGGCGTCGCCATGGGACAAGCCTAATGGCGAGGGGTTGCGATGGCGTCAATGGGGGAAGGCCGTCGGCCCGGCTATCCAGCTGGCCACAGCCGGATCACCGCCGCGGCGAGAGACACCACCGTCACGATGCCGGCAATGACCAGCCAGACCGGTTTTTCCACCTCACGCATGCACCGCCTCCAGGGCTGTGCGCATGGCGTCGGGCAGGGGCATGGGGCGGCGGGTTTCGCGGTCCACATAAACGTGGACGAAATGGCCCTGGGCGGCAGCTTCGGGCTCACCGGGTTTGAACAGGGCGATCTCGTAACGTACGGAAGACCGGCCTATTTTCGCGATGCGCAGGCCGCCTTCGACCCGGTCGGGATAGGCCAGTGGTGCGAAATAATTACAGCCCGTCTCGACCACCAGACCGATGACATCACCGTTGTGGATGTCCAGTCCGGCCTCCTCGATCAGGAAGCAGTTTACGATCGTATCGAAGAAACCGTAATAGGCGGCATTATTGATGTGGCCGTAAATATCATTGTCGGCCCAACGGGTTGGCAGATCCCTCCAGCGGCGATAGGCGGCGCGTGGCCGCGCCTCGGTCACAGGACGGCCTCGTAACAGGCGTGCGCGTCATCGAGCGTCATTTCGCGGGGATTATTGACCAGGAGCCGGGTCACCAGCATCGCCTCTTCGGCCAGGCGCGGCAGATCATTATGGCTGACACCGACCTGCGACAGCCGTGTTTCTATCCCCACCGACGCGGCGATCCTTTCCATCTCCTCGACCAGACCCTGGGTCGAGGCGTGCAGGCCCAGATGGCTGGCGAGCTCGCCATAGAATGGCTCTGCGGCGGGCGCGTTGAAGCGCAGGACCGGGGGCAACATCAAGGAGTTGGACAGGCCGTGCGGGACGTGGAACACGCCGCCGAGCGGATAGGCCAGCGCGTGTACCGCGCCGACCGGCGCATTGGCAAAGGCCTGCCCGGCCAGCAAGGCTCCGAGCAACATATCCTCGCGCGCTTCGGTGTCGCGGCCATCGGTGCAGGCGCGCTCAATGGCGCCGTGGAGCTTCTTCAGACCGGCCAGGGCGAGGGCGTCGGAGACGGGATTTTTCTGCAGGCGGGTCGTATAGGCCTCGATCGCGTGAACCATGGCGTCGATTCCGGTCGCCGCCGTGGTGGCGCGCGGCAAGCCATAGGTGAGTTCGGCGTCCAGCACGGCGAGATCGCCATACAGGGCAGGTGAATTGACGCCCATCTTCGAACTCTCCCCGACCGTCACGACCGAGATCGGGGTCACTTCCGAACCGGTTCCGGCCGTTGTGGGTATGAGAATCAGCGGCAGTCGCGGACCCGTCGCGTTATTCACGCCATACATGGCTGCAAGGCTCTGGCTGGACCCGCATAACATTGCCACAAGCTTGGCGCAGTCCATCGAACTGCCACCCCCGAAGCCGATGATGAGTTCCGCGCCGAAAGCCCGCGCGGCATCCTCGGCCGCCAGCACGACAGCCTCGGGTGGATCGGCGACGACCTGGTCGAAAATTGAAACCGAAAGACCGGCCGCTTCGAGCGCGGCCACCGCGGCGTCGGTCAGGCCGGCGGCGCGAACGCCGGGATCGGTGACGAGAAATATGCGGCGGCGGTCGCCGATCAGCGGGGCCGCGAGCCGGGCCAGGCGCGCTGCGGAACCGGCACCGACATGAATATGTGGCACGGTGCGAAAATCGAATGACGGCATGTGGACCTCAGACTGAATTCGCCCGCATGGGCCGGTTGTCATCACCATTATCCTCGCCGGGCTGGATCCTCAAGGCAAGCATAGCCCGGAGCCGGCCGGATGGCCGCGATCCTGTGCCAGAATAACCCAGGTGCAATGCCCCCGGATCCCACGACAGGTAGACCAGAATCATCAAGAAATACTGGCCTCCCCGGGGGGCGGGACCTAAGCTTGAAATCAACCAATAAAAACATGCTGTGTGTGGATAAGCGTATGCCGATAAAAGTCAGCCTCAATGAAAGCGAATGCCTGATCCTGATCGAGAGCAGCGGCGCATTGCTGCGGCGCGAGGCTGGCTGGGGCGCGGAACGGGTCCGGGAGCTGCTAAAACAACACGCCGTGTCCGCCATTCTTTTCGATTCAAGCCAGATCCAGAAACAGAATTCGCCATCATTGTCGCGCGAGATCATTTCCGGCTTCATTCAGGCCATCGATTCCGGTGCCCTGATCGCCTATGTGCGGCCAATCTGCTGGGATGAGGCCTATTTAAGCCAGGTTACGACCGGGATTGAAGACGTCCCCACCCGATCCCGGGTGTTCGAGGATGTCGGCACGGCAACGGCCTGGCTCCGCGATGAAACAAGCTGCAGGGCCGCACCGGCCTGACCTGCGGCGCTGGCTCCTGCCCGCCACACGGGCCGGCAGAAGCCAACACAATTCAATCCAGACAATCCGTGACTAGTTCATCGTCGGGATGACGAAGGCCTGGTCGCCGATATCGCCGGTCGGCCAGCGCTGGGTCACCGTCTTGATCTTGGTGAAGAAGCGGATGCCGTCCGTGCCGTACTGATTGGTGTCGGTGAAGGCGGAACGCTTCCAGCCGCCGAAGGAATGATAGGCGACGGGGACCGGGATCGGCACATTGATGCCGACCATGCCGACATTGACCTTGGCGGCAAATTCGCGGGCGGCCAGACCATTACGGGTGAAGATGGCGACACCATTGCCATACTGGTGATTACTGGGCAGGGCCGCCGCCTCTTCCAGGGTATCGGCGCGCACGACCTGCAGCACGGGGCCAAAGATCTCTTCCTCATAGGATTGCATGCCCGGTTTGACATGGTCGAACAGGGTCGGGCCGATGAAGAAGCCCTTCTCATGCCCCTGCAACTGGAAACCGCGGCCGTCGAGCAGGAGCTCGGCACCCTCATCAATCCCCATCTGGATGTAATTCTCGATCGTCTTGCGATGTGCCGCCGAAACAACCGGGCCGTAATGGGCGGTGTCGTCGGTGGAGACGCCGATGCGCAGATTGACGGCTTCCGCCTTGATGCGCGCGACGAATTCATCGGCGGTCTTCTTGCCAACCGGTACGGCGACAGGCAACGCCATGCAGCGCTCGCCGGCCGAACCATAGGCGGCACCAAGGAAGTCGTTGACGACCTGGTCCATATCGGCGTCGGGCATGATGATGCCGTGGTTCTTCGCCCCGCCCATCGCCTGGAAGCGCTTGGCATGTTTGGTACAGCCCTGGGCGATGTAATGGGCGATATTGGAGGAGCCGACGAAGCTGACGGCCTTGATATCGTCATGCTCGATCAGGGCATCAACGGCGGTCTTGTCGCCATGCACAACCTGCAGCACACCCTCCGGGAGACCGGCTTCGATCATGATTTCGGCCAGGCGGACCGGCACGGATGGATCCTTCTCTGACGGCTTCAGGATCATCGCATTGCCGGTCGACAGCGCCATGCCCATGAACCACATCGGGATCATCGCGGGAAAATTGAACGGGGTGATGCCGGCGACAACGCCGAGCGGCTGGCGCATGGAATAGACGTCAATGCCGGGGCCGGCGCTCTCGGTATACTCGCCCTTCATCAGGTGCGGCACGCCACAGGCAAATTCGATCACTTCCAGACCGCGGATCAGATCGCCCTTGGCGTCGGCGATGACCTTGCCATGCTCGGAGGAGAGAAGATGGGCAAGCTCCTCCATCTGGTCCTCGACCATCATCTTGTATTTCATCAGCACGCGGGCGCGGCGCTGCGGGTTCATCGCGGCCCAGATCGCCTGGCCCTTCTTGGCACCGGCCACGGCATCGGCCACTTCATCGCGGGTCGCGAACTGGACGCGGGCCTGAACTTCGCCGGTATTGGGATTGAAAATATCGCCGAACTGTCCGGATTTCCCCTTGAAGGCCTTGCCGTCAATGAAGTGTTGGATTTCACGCGTCATGTGACTCGCTCCCGATTAAGCTTGATGATGGCTGCGGAGGTCGCGCCATGCCATTAAGGCTGACTTAAACCGGTGACCGGGCCGTGTCGAGGCGATGAGATGCAGCGCGACGTGACCTTCGGTCGCGGCCCTCGTGAGTTGGCAGAAACCGCGATCGCGCTTACGCACATTCCGTCTAAGTGATGGAGCGCGCGATGCAGTTCAAAGTTGGTCAGGCCTGGAGCATACGCGACAGCAGCGAGCCGGATGCCCGCGCGGTGATCGGCCGGATCGAGGCTGCGGCCGAGCTTGATGGCCAGATCGTCTTTCACTGCACGATCTTCAATGCCGCGACGGTGGATATGGGCGAGGGCCCGGAATTGCTCGTCTTCGGACACATTCCCTTCACGCGGGACGCTTTTGCCGCCTCCGCCCTGACCTTGCTCGATGAGAAGGCCGAGACGGCTGCAGCCTTCGATGAAGGCTATTACCAGTGGGCAGAAGCGCTCGGCGGGGCTTTCAACGTGCCCATCGCCCAGGCGATCAATGACGCCCTGCAGGCCGCGCGCGACTGAGCGGCCCGCCGGGACCAGTCTGGCGCGCAGGCGCAGCCAGCCGCCGGCATTCGACCAGACGTTGAAAATCGCGCGTGGTTTCAAATGCACACCCACCCGCTAATCATGCTGTAGGGCAAGAGAATCCTTGACCGGCCTTTCCCCTGTCCGGTACTAAAATATGAACGCTGCCTTTCTGCAATCACAGGGATTGCCGGATGATCGCAGCAGCCGAATGGCCAAGGGGAAATTCCATGTCGCACGAGCGCTTCACGAAAAAATTCAGACAGTCGATGGGGGCCAGCTGCTCGCTGCTCGCACTGCTTATCGCCGCGCCGACGGCCATGGCCCAGACTGAAGTGGGAACCATCGTTCCTGCCGATCCAGGAACGCCCGACACGATTCTCGATACCGCCACCGATGTCACCGGCGTTGGCATGTTCTTTCGCAATGACGGCTTTGTCTGCACGGGCACCCTGTTCAATCGCCGCACGGTGATTTTTGCCGCACACTGCGTCAACTCGAACCCTGCCAGCGATTTTGGCACCACCCTCCCGGCCGCCTGGTCGTTCGGCTCCAATGCGCTGCCCGGCTTTATCGACTGGATCAATAACGGTTTTGCATCCAATCCGGATCTCGCCGTCTTCAACGTCAACCAGGTGATCTACAATCTGGACTCGATCGCCCGCCCCGAGGGCGCAGGCTTCCTTGAAGGTGATGTCGCCCTGTCCGTGCTCGACACCCCGGCGAGCGAAGTGCCGACCTGGGCACTGCTCTTCTCGGCTCTGCCGGCACCAACCAGCTATTCTGCGGAAACCGGATCGGGCTATCATGTCACCATGAGCGGCTATGGCCGCAGCGGAACCGCGACGGCCGGCGCCATCTACGGCATCGACTGGCGCCGCCGGGCTGCCGAGAACTTTATCGGCGCCCTGGCGTCATTCGATGAGCGCAACACCTTCCTGTTTGGCGACCCGTTCGGTGATCTGCCGCAAAATCTCTACCGTCTGGATTTCGACGACCCGACGCGGACCAATCCATTCGACTTCGACCTGTATTACGGCAACGCGGCCACCAATGAAGGCATCACCGCTGGCGGCGATTCCGGTGGCCCGCTCATCCTTGATGCGGCCAATAATCCCGGTGTCAATGAAGACCTGGTCCTGGGCGTTCTGTCCGGTGGCTCGCGCTTCTTTGGCCCACAAGCCTTCAGCTCCTATGGCACGGAGAGCTTCTACCAGCCGCTCTATCTGTTCTGGGACTGGATCGTCGCCAACAGCCCGGTACGCTATGCGACCGCGGCCGCCGGCGATGGGGCCTGGGAAGATGGCAATCATTGGCTCACCGAAATCGACCCGGCCTTCCGCATCATTGATGCCAATGGCGATGTCGTAAATGGCCTGCCGGGCAATCCGGGCGTCGGCGTTGCCGGCACCGACCCGAGCTGGGGCCTGGTCTGTTTCGCACCGGGCGGCGTCAGCGGCATCGGCCATGAATGCCAGGATCTGGCGACCGGCGCGGTCGGGCCCTATGAAGACCCGACACCGGCTGGTGCGGCGGACGGCAATATGATCGGCGATGTCCAGGGCATCAACGCCGATTCGATCGGCGACGGCGTGCTGTCCATTGAAGGCTCTGACCTCTCGGTCGAAGACGCCCCGCAGGACGGCAGCGGCAGCCTGGCGCTGGTTCCCGGTGAATTCACCTCCGACCCGCTCCCGGCAGCCACACTCGAGAACGGTCTCGCCGGCGCAACCGGTTTCGTGCCTGACAATATCGATCCCGATATCGCGCTGGGCATCAATGCCCGTTATTTCGACGTCAACCTGGCTGCTGACGGCACGACCACGCTCAACAGCACGGTTGAAATCGACTATCTGACCATTAGCGGCGCCTCTGCCGGCCTCGATATCGGCGCGACCGGTGATCTCACCAGCCTCGTTGAAATCATGCACCAGGCGGGTAGCGTCAATGTCGACGGCACGCTGTCGACCTTCGGCGATTATCTGCTGATGTCCGGCCTGCTGACCGGTTCGGGCACGATCAACACGCCTTACCTGACCAATATCATGGGCCTGATCGGCCCGGGCGATCTGGGCACCATCGGGGACATGACCCTCAATGGCAGCCTCGTACTTGCCTCGGCAAGCGGGCTGGCCATCGAGTTCGGTGATGGCATCTCCGACCGCCTGATTGTCACCGGTGCCGCATCGCTTGGCGGTACGGTTCTGCTCAGCCCGACAGCCGGCTATCTGCCGCGCTTTGGTGATGATTATACATTCCTCACCGCGGGTACGGTTGCCGGGACATTCGGCTCGGTCAATGATCTGCCAGGCGTGCTGACGCCGGTTCTCTACTACACCGCCACCACGGCGAATGTCCGGCTTGAAGCCGCAGACTTCAATTCACAGGCCACCTTCACCAACAATTTCCAGGTTGGCCTGGGCGAAGCCCTCGATGGCGGCCGTGCCGGATCCTATTCCGATTTGGCGGACATCTATGGCGCACTGGATCTGCTGGAAGGTGCCGATCTGACGGTCGCACTCGACACGCTCTCACCGTATGAAAGCGTCATGTTCGATCGCTCCGTCCGGTCGCATTCCGATGCACTCGGTCGCACCCTGCGCGAGCAGATCGGAACGCTGGCCCTGTATGGCGGTGGCGGCAATGACATCCTCGCCGACGCCAAACAGGCCAATGGCATGGCTGGCATGAGCGATCTCGGCCTGCTGGCCCGTGCGACCGTCAAGTCGAACTCTGCCGCTGGTGGTAGCGATGACAGCTCAACCCGGCGTGTGTTCGGCGCTGTCGGGATGATCGATGCAACCGCTCAGACTGTTGCGGGTAGCCCCGATAGCGTGATCGAGGGCGATTATTCGCTGGTCGGTCTCGACGTTCCGCTGTCCGACTCCATCCGCATCGGCGTCGCAGCCGGCTTTGCCAGCTCTGACAACACTGCGGGCACGGCGCTGGGTCACACCAATGTCAGCGCGGAATCGGAACAATTCACGGCCTTCGCCTCCTATTCGGGCGGCCGGATCTCGGCCAGCCTGGCGGTGAGCTTCACCGGCCATGAGAGCGATTCCATCCGCACCATCAATCTGGGCGGTTCACTGGTTCCGGCGCAGACCCGCACGACCGCCGACGAATCGTCGGTCGACGCGGCCATCCGCTACGACCTCTACTCCAGCGCTGACGGCCTGCGGGTCACACCCATGGCCAGCGTGACGACCAACAAGGTGAACTACCAGGCAACCACCAGCTACTCGGCGATTGGTAGCCTGGACATCAATGCCCGCTCCGGCAGCAATACCATTGCCCGGATCGGCTCGGCCTTCGGACTGGATCTGGGGACGAATATCTCCGCCAGCATCTATATGGGCGCTGCGGAGCAATATGGTGATGGTGCCGAGACCTATTCGGCGAACTTCCATGACGCCCGGCGGGTCGCCTTCAGCGCGCCAAGCGATGTCAACCTGAACACCAATTGGTGGGAAGTGGCGGGCAGTGTCTCGGCCGATCTGAGCTTCGGCGGCACGCTGACGGTCAGTCATGAGCGTCAGATTGATCGGGGTTTCGTGGAAAACGAAATCACCTCGCTGACCTATAGCCTGCCCTTCTAGGTCCAATCCGGACGGATGAAGTGTGAACACCCGGGCGTTGACGCGCCCGGGTGTTTTTTATTGTGCAGGCCTGCGACGGATTTGCACGGCCGGTCCGTTCATGCCCTGTCACTCGCACTGCAACGGAGTCCTGACCGGATGGTTCGCATCACAGTCCCCGCCCTCGCCGCTCTGCTTCTGCTCTCCGCCTGTGCCTCGCACGACGGGCCCTCTCCCCGGGGTCGCGACGGAATACCCGGCGGCGGTCCGGGCAGTGCGGGTGGCTTCAATATGGCGGTCGGGCTCGTCGATCAGGGCGATTATGAGCAAGCCCTGCCCATATTGCGCTGCGTCGCCGGCCAGGGAAGCGGTTTCGAGATCGCCGAATATCTCGCCGGCTATAGCGCCATCCAGCTTGCATCCGCCGAATCGACGCCGGCCATCTTGCGCGATGAGATGCGGGTTGAAGGCCTCGACCGCTTAACCCGCGCCGCGCGCGCCGGCTGGCCGGCCGCCCAGGCCGAGCTCGCCGTGCAGTTTTCCAGGATTGAGAGTGAACAGGCGCCCGAACGCGCGGCCTATTGGGCCGCCGTCTATCGGCGCAATATTCGCGACCGGACCTATGGCCTCGATCGTCTCGACAATAGCGTTGAGGCGCAAATTTCCAGCCGCATGGATGGGGCCCGGTCGGCACAGATCGAAACCGAGGCCGCGAGTTTCATTGCCGAACCACTGGCAGCGATAGCGACGACGCCGGCCTGCGCGCCCTGGCTGGGCTCGCCCCGCTCCGGCCGCCAGGGCGGCAGGGGCCGGGATGGTTCAGATCGCGGTGAACGGCCAGGCGGCGGCGGGCGCGGTGGCAGCGGCGGGCGTCCGGGCGGCTGAGGCCGTCATCTCTGTCAGCGGCTGCGGCGGGCCAGTGCTCGGGTGCGGGAATTCAGGCGGGTGCCGAACAAGGTCCGCATCACGCCCGCCACCAGTCCCGGCTTGAGGCCACGCGGTACGCGGCGTGGATTGCCCGCTTCCAGCAGCCGGGCCCGGGTTTCGGCATCGTCCAGCACGCTGGTCTTGCGGAAGACGGCGACATCCCCGGCGATCATTTCCTGCAGGGTCCAGCCCTCATCGGACATCAGCGCGTCCGCCAGGCGGGCCGCCGAACCATGTCCGGCCCCCATCAGCACCAGCACACCGCCCAGTTTCATCCGGCCGGCGATCTGACGCCAGTTCCCGGCCATCGCCGGAAAGCCGAGATCGGAGCCGATCAGGGCCGCGTCGAGCTGCGAGCGATCGTGTTCGGGCGCCTTGCCGGGCTGCTGGCTCAGGCGGTCGGTCTTGACGGAGCGGCGTTCGCAATGGGTCTGCAACTGGTCGATATCCGCCAGCGGCGCGATGACCTGGTGAAAGGCACCGCGCTGCAGGAAGACCGTCCCCAGCTCGGAGCCGCCGATCTGCAGCGTCTTGTCACCGGGCTTGATCAGCATGGCGAGATAGTCCGCAATGATGTCATCTTCGATACGGGCCCGTTTCGCAGGCATTCTGCGCGTCGTCCCGGCGGCTATCGCTGTTTGCATCATCATGGCGCGTCCCATTCGTGAACAAGGTGTTAAGCTTGGAGACGCACCTCGCAAGCGACGGGCCAAAGCGTAAACAAGGCGTTAACCTTTGCGCCACCGCATCCGGCAAATGTCGATTGCGCCCGGGGCCGTGCCGGGCTTCTCTGGGCGCATGGACACAGATGATTCCCCGCTGCCGGCCGCACCGAAACATGTCGTCGACGATCTGATCGAGGATCGCGCGCCGCGGCTGATCCACACGCCGCTCTGGCCGGTCATCAAGTGGATCGGCTATCCGCTGCTCGGCTATCGCCGCGCCGTCACCATGGTCGACGCGATCGCGCAGCGCACCGGCACGGACTGTCTGGACTGGTGTTCGGATTATCTCGACCTGGATGTCGATCTGACGGGTCTGGAGCATGTGCCGGAGACCGGCGCCTGCGTGATCGTCTCCAACCATCCCGGCGGGATCGCCGATGGCGTCGCGGTCTGGGATGCCCTGAAGGCCAAACGCCCGGACCTGCTCTTCTTCGCCAATCGCGACGCGCTCAAGGTCTGCCCCGGCCTGGAAGAACGCATCATTCCGGTGGAATGGCGCGACGAAGCGCGCTCACGCACCCAGTCGCGCGATATGCTCAAGCGTGCCATCGAGGCCTTCAAGGCCGGACAATGCATCGTCATCTTCCCCTCCGGCCGAATGTCGGAATGGAGCTGGAAGAAATGGCAATTGACCGAAAAGCCCTGGCACCCGACCGCCGTCAGCCTGGCGCGGAAATTCAAGACCCCGATCATCCCGCTCGCCGTGCGCCAGCGCATGCCCGTCCTGTATTACGCCCTCGCGCAGATCAATGAGGAGCTGAAGGACATGACCATTTTCCACGGCTTCATGGGCAAGGCCGAGGCGCGCTACAGGCTCGCCTTCGGACGCGCGATGGATATCGGCCCCGATGATGGCACCGACGCCGAAGCGACGGCGATGATGCGCGGGATTTGCGAGCGCACCGCCTGGGGCGGATAGCCCGCGGACCAGGCCGTCAGACGTGCTGGTCGATCAGGATCGGATTGCCATCGGGATCGGTGAGCATGAAATGCGCCGGCCCGGTGCCCGGCTCGATATCCTCGCCCACATCCAGCCCGGCCGCCTTCAGCCGTGCCTGCAGCGCCCGGACATCCTCGAAATCCGACAATTCCTCGCGGTGCTGGCCCCAGCCTGGATTGAAGGTCAGCATATTCTTGTCGAACATGCCCTGGAACAGGCCGATCACCTTGTCGTCCAGCCGCAAGACCACCCAGCCCTGGTCGATATTGCCGCCGGTCTCGGCAAAGCCGAGGGCTTCATAGAATGCCTTCGAGGCCCGGATATCCTTGACGGCCAGGCTGATCGAGAAAGCTCCAAGTGCCATGTTTGATCCCCTTCAACGCCCAGGCCACAGGGCTTGAGCTATCGGGCAAACCTAATCTCAGCTTTCGCGTTCGACCAGCATGCCCTTGATCTTGCCGATGGCTTCGGCCGGATTGAGGCCCTTCGGGCAGACCTGGGCGCAATTCATGATCGTGTGGCAGCGATAGAGCTTGAACGGATCATCGAGCTCGTCGAGGCGCTCGCCCTTGGCTTCATCGCGGCTGTCGGCCAGCCAGCGATAGGATTGCAGCAGCGCTGCAGGCCCGAGATATTTGTCGCCATTCCACCAATAGGACGGGCAGGCGGTCGAACATGAGGCACACATGATGCACTCATAGGCCCCGTCGAGCTCGGCACGCTCCTCGGGCGATTGTTTCCACTCTTTCTCCGGAGCCGGTGTGTCGGTCTGGAGATAGGGTTTGATCGCCGCATGCTGGGCGTAGAATTGCGTCAGGTCAGGGACCAGGTCGCGCACCACAGGCTGGTGTGGCAGGGGCGAGATCGTGATCGTGCCGTCATACTCGTCAATGCCGGAAGTACAGGCGATCGTGTTGCGCCCGCCAATATTCATCGAGCACGAGCCGCACACGCCCTCGCGGCAGGAGCGCCGGAAAGCCAGCGTCGCATCGACATTGTTCTTGATCCACAAAATGGCATCGAGAACCATCGGGCCGCAATCATCGAGATCGACCTTATAGGTGTCCCAGCTCGGCGGGTTGCCGCTTTCCGGGTCATAACGATAGACGCGGAAAGTGCGGACATTCCTGGCGCCATCCGGCTTGGGCCAGGTCTTGCCTTTGGTCGGCTGAGAGCCGCGGGGAAGTGTGAGTTCAACCATGATCGTCTTCCCTTAGTAAACCCGGGCTTTTGGCACGATGTACTCGATATCCTTCGACATCGTGTAGTCATGCACTGGCCGGTAATCGATTTTCACATCGCCCTTGTCGTCGCACCAGGCGAGGGTGTGCTTCATCCAGGTCTCGTCATTTCGATCCGGGAAGTCCTCACGCGCATGCGCGCCGCGGCTTTCCTCGCGATTGACGGCGCCATTGACGGTGACGGCGGCCTGGCAGAGCAGATTGTCGAGTTCGAGGGTTTCCATCAGATCGGTATTCCAGACCATGGAGCGATCGGAGACGCCGATATCGGCCATACCCTTATAGACTTCGCGCATCGCCTCGACGCCCTCATTGAGGACTTCGCCGGTGCGGAAGACGGCGCAGTTATTCTGCATGCCGCGCTGCATTTGCAGCCGCAGCTTGGCGGTCGGTGTGCCGCCGGACGCATGACGATATTTGTCGAGCCGGTCGAGCGAGATCTGGCCTTCTTCCGGCTTGAACTCGGGTTGGCTGGCGCCGGGCGTCACGGTCTCGCCGAGACGCAGGCCGGCCGCACGACCGAACACAACCAGATCGATCAGCGAATTGGAGCCGAGACGATTGGCGCCATGCACCGAGACGCAGGCCGCTTCGCCAACAGCCATCAGGCCGGGCACGACCGTGTCGGCATTATCGCCGACCTTGGTGAGAACCTCGCCATGATAATTGGTCGGGATGCCGCCCATATTGTAGTGGACCGTCGGCAGGACCGGGATCGGAGCCTTGGTCACATCGACGCCGGAGAAGACACGCGCGCTCTCGGAAATACCGGGCAGGCGCTCATGCAGCACGGCCGGGTCGAGGTGGTCGAGATGCAGGTGGATATGATCCTTGTTCGGGCCGACGCCACGGCCTTCGCGGATTTCCATCGTCATCGAGCGTGAGACGACGTCGCGCGAGGCGAGGTCCTTGGCCGATGGCGCATAGCGCTCCATGAAGCGCTCGCCCTCGGAATTGGTCAGATAACCGCCTTCGCCGCGCGCACCCTCGGTGATCAGGCAGCCGGCGCCGTAAATCCCGGTCGGGTGGAACTGGACGAATTCCATGTCCTGCAGCGGCAGGCCGGCGCGCAGCACCATGGCATTGCCGTCACCGGTACAGGTGTGGGCCGAAGTGGCGGAGAAATAGGCGCGGCCATAGCCACCGGTTGCCAGCACAACGGTCTGGGCGCGGAAACGATGCAGTGTGCCGTCATCCAGCTTCCAGGCGGTGATGCCGCGGCAGACGCCGTCTTCCATGATCAGATCGAGGGCGAAATACTCGATGAAGAATTCGGTCTCATGGCGCACGGACTGGCCATAGAGCGTGTGCAGGATGGCGTGACCGGTACGGTCGGCCGCGGCGCAGGTGCGCTGGACCGGGCCTTCGCCGAAATTGCGGGTCATGCCGCCAAAGGCACGCTGATAGATCTTGCCGTCCTCGGTGCGCGAGAAAGGCACGCCCCAGTGCTCGAGCTCGTAAACAGCGGCCGGTGCCTGGCGGCAAAGATACTCGATCGCGTCCTGGTCGCCGAGCCAGTCGGAACCCTTGACGGTGTCATACATATGCCAGCGCCAGTCATCCTCGCCCATATTGCCGAGCGAGGCGGAAATCCCGCCCTGGGCTGCGACCGTATGCGAGCGAGTCGGGAAAACCTTGGTGATGCAGGCGGTCTTCAGACCGGCTTGCGAGGCACCCAGGGCAGCGCGCAGACCGGAGCCGCCAGCGCCAACGACCACGACATCATAGGTGTGATCGATCCATTTGTAGTCGGCCATGAAGAACGTCCGTTACAGCGCGAGTTTGACAAGAGCGAACACCGTGACCAGCCACAGGCCCAGTGTCAGAAAGGTATTGCCGAGCAGAAGGAAGGCCTTCGTGCCCGCTTTGTGGACATAGTCCTCGATCACGACCTGCAGGCCGGAGCGCATGTGATGGAAGCCGGCGGTCAGCGTCAGCAGGGTCACGATCGCGCCCATCGGCGAGGCGAGGAAGGCGCGCGTCGCGGCCGGGTCCGGGGCACCGGACGTTGCCAGCATCCAGACGAAGACCGGAACGAGGAAGAAAAGCGCAATCGAGGTGACACGCTGGGCGATGAAATGCGCCGTGCCGTGTCCGGAGGCGCCGAGGCCGCGCACCTTGGCGGCTGGAGTTCTGTAATCCGTCATCGATCAGCTCCCGAAACCAAGCCAGAGGGCGGCAGTCGGGATAATGGCGACAAACATGATCGCCATGGAGCGGAAGTTCGACCCTTTCGGATCGAAACCCTTGCCGAAATCCCAGAACAGGTGCCGCAGGCCATTGAGCCAGTGATAGCTCACCGAATAGGTCAGCAGGATCAGGCCGAAGCGCGTGACCCAGGCCATCCAGCCCTCGAACAGGAAGGCAATCGAGCCCTCGGCGCCGAAAGCCAGCAGAACCAGCCAGACCGCAATCGCAACCGCGCCGATATAATTGCCGATACCGGTTGCCCGGTGAAGAATGGAGGACGCCATCGTCGCGTGCCAGCGCCAGACCTGGAGGTGTGGCGACATTGGCCGCGGGTCGGACCAGTCGGAAGCCATGAGGCACCCTTTCGAAAGCTGTGTCGGTATCGCCGAACGCAGAACGCGTGTCAGCCTTGAGTTTCGCAGTGCACAATAGGCCGCACAATGTCAGCGTCAACGCGATCAGGCGCAGACCGCTGACAAGTTGCAGACATTTTCACCCTGCCGCCACCGGTGACGGCCGGGTCCCGGCCGCCCGCAGGCGGCCGGATTCGCCCTATTCCATGCGCATATTCGCCGGAAGCAGGCCCTCATTCACCTGCCCGTCCTCGACATAGACCGTCCCGCCCTTCATCACGAAATCAACGTGCTGCAGCAGATTTGGATAGGTCATGAGGTCGCCATCGACGGCGATAATGTCAGCGGTCATGCCCGGTGCGATCGAACCGGTCTGATCGGCGACGCCCATGAAGACAGCCGGCCAATAGGTCGCCGAACGGATCGCATCCATCACCGGCACATCGAGCTCGCGGGTCCAGACGTCGAATTCATTCCACGTGGCCTGGCAGTGGAATTTCATCGGGATGCCGCTGTCGGTGCCAATCAGCATCACCACGCCGGCTTCACGCAATTGCTCGAACTTGCGGCGCAGGGTTGGCGCGCGCAGGGGCGTCAACTGGGTGTAGGACAGGCGCTCGGGATGCTCGATCGAGGCCGCGATGTCGGCGATCGTGTCGGGCTCAAGCCCGCGATGCCAGCAATCATTATCGAGGAATTCGGAGTTCTCGCGCGTGCGCCCGTAATTCCACAGACCTTCAATCGTCGGCGTCCAGTAGAGCGGACCGCCGGAAATGCGGCCGCGCGCGGTGCGCGCCCGCAGCGCCTCGATCACATGCGGCGGATATTCCGGCGCCGTGGTCAGGCCGGTATGCTCGAAATTATCGATACCGATTTCCAGGCCGAGCATGATTTCCTCGGGACGGTGGGAGTGACCGACGACCCGCAGGCCGCGCGCATGCGCCTCGTCAACAACCGCGCGGGCTTCGGCGGTGGTCATCTGGTCCTGATTGACCAGCTTGATGACGTCGACACCGGCATCGGCCAGCGTGCGCACATGGGCACGGGCCTCACCGACACTGCTCACGCCCCAGCGGAAGGCTTCGGTACCCGGATAGGGTTCATGCTGGATGAAAGGACCGGAGACGTAGAGATTCGGGCCCGGCAACTCGCCGGCATTGATACGGTCACGCACCGAGATGGACGGTTCGAGCGGCGCACCGAGATCGCGGACCGAGGTAACCCCGGCCAGCAGGAGCTGTACGGCGGAGGCTGGCATGATCTCGTCTTCGAGCCGGTCGAGATAGGTGCGGTCCCAGTGATCATAATCGGAATGCCCGTTGAGCATCAGGTGCGCGTGCATTTCCCACAGGCCGGGCATGACAGTCATGCCCTCGGTGGAGATCACGGCATACCCATCCGGTACGGGCGTATTGTCCTGGTTGCCGGTCGCGACGATACGATCATCTTCGACCAGGATGACGCTGTCATGGATCGGCGGGCCGCCATAACCATCGATCAGCGTACCGCCCACAAGCGCCTGACGGCCTTCCGACCACGCACCGGCGGTGACACACAGTGCCAGCGCGCCCGACAATAATCCCGTTCTGTAATTCATAACGCTCTCCCCAAAAGATTCGCCCAACAGACTAACCGCGCTGGTGAAAAAGCAAAATCGATATGGAAAAACCTGCGCAGCAGACTAGCCTGTCGCCAAAGCAGGGAGCTGATCATGACCAACCCAACACCATCCGCCGTCGTCACCGGGGCCTCCACCGGCATCGGCCATGCCTGTACGGCCGAGCTCACCGCCAGGGGCTGGCATGTCTTTGCCGGCGTGCGCAAACCGGCCGATGCCGACCGGTTGAAGGAAGAGTTCGGCGCTGCGGTGACACCGCTGATCATGGAAGTGACCGACACGGCCTCCATGCAGAGCGCCGCCGATACGGTCCGCGCCGCGCTGAACGGGGTGACGCTGAAAGGCCTGATCAATAATGCCGGGATCGCGGTCGCCGGACCGATGCTCACCGTGCCGATCGAGGAATTCGAACACCAGCTCGACGTCAATGTCACCGGCGTGGTTCGCACCACCCAGGCTTTCGGACCCTTGCTGGGCGCCGATGAGAGCCTGACCGGGGAGCCGGGCCGGATCGTGATGATGTCATCAATGGCCGGCGAGATGGGTGCCCCTTTCCTGGGCCCCTATTCGGCGTCGAAACATGCCGTGGAAGGCCTGTCCAAATCCCTGCGCCGGGAAATGATGCTGTTCGGGATCGAAGTGATCGTGCTCGGCCCCGGCGCCGTAGCGACGCCGATCTGGGCCAAGTCCGATGAGGTCGACATCTCGCCCTATGAAGGCTCGGTCTATTACAAGGCGCTGACCCGGCTGCGCAATTACATGAGCAAGAGCGGCCCGGAAGGCTTCCCGCCTTCGGTGATCGCCGACCGCGCCTTCCGCGCCCTGACCGAAAACAAGCCACGCTTTCGCTATGCCATCGTGCCCAAACGCCTGACCAACTGGTCATTGCCACGCATGCTGCCCGAGCGCATGGTCAATAATATCGTGGCCAAAGGCCTGGGCCTGACGCGACGCAAACGCTGAACCGACACCGCTTGCCGGCCATCACTGCCTGGACGAGAATACGGCAATCTGAACCGAGACGCGGCGCCCGGGCGCCTGGGGGACTGACATGAATTATCGCACGCTTTCACACGTATCCATCGCCAGCCTGATGGCGCTGAGCCTGGCCGCCTGTGGCCAGCAGGCCGAGGCGCCGTCCACATCGGCAGCGCCGGCTTCGCCGGTCAGTGACGCGGCGGCGACGCCCGAAAGCCCGGCCACGCCGGAAGCGCCGGCCGATGCAGATGCCAGCGCGGCCTTTGCCGCCCTGGTCTCTGAATTTGAAGCTTTCGAACTGGCCAATAACCCCGAAGAACGCGGCCGTCGCGGCGATCTGGAAGCCGCCGGGCAATGGGGCGATATCTCGGCGGAGACCCTGGCGGCGCGATTTGCCGCCGAAGCCGCCTTCCTCGAACGGCTCGACGCTATCGATGCCGCCACCCTGTCGCAGAGCGACCAGGTTTCCCATGCGGTGCTCGATTACATCCTGCGCTTCCGCACCGAGCTGGCGCCCTTTGGCGAGGCCCGTATCGCCTTCGATTCCGACAGCGGATTCTTCTTCTGGCCCTCCTATGCCGCCGCATCGGCGCGACCGCGCACGATTGCCGAGGGCGAGGCCTGGATCACCCGCATCAACGGAATTGCCGGTTATTTCCAGCAGAATACCGACTGGATGCGGCGCGGCCTCGAGACCGGCTTCACCCAGCCCCGCATCATCACCGAATCTGCCGCAACCCAGGTCGAGGGCCTGAGCGATGCGGCCACCCTGCGCGCGATCCTGATCGAGCCGATCGACAATCTGCCAACCGCGCTGCCGGCCGCCGAACGCGCGCGTCTCTATGATGCCGCCACCGCCGCCATCGACAACTCCGCCCAACCCGCCTTCGCGGCGCTGGCGAGCTTCCTGCGCGATGAATATCTGCCGCAAACCCGCGACAGCCTGGGTGTGTCCGAAACGCCCGAGGGCCGCGCCTATTATCAGACCCTGGTGCGCTACCACACCACGCTCGATACCTCGCCGGAAGAAGTCCACCAGCGCGGCCTCGCCGAAGTCGCCCGCATCCGCGGCGAGATGGAGACCGTGATCGCCGAGAGCGGGTTTGAAGGCAGTTTCGCCGAATTCCTCCACTTCCTGCGCACCGATCCACAATTCTATGCGACGACAGCGGAAGAACTGCTGATGCATGCGGCCTGGATCGCCAAACGCCTCGACGACCAGATGCCGGCCTATTTCGGCCACTTGCCGCGGCTCTCCTATGGCGTGCGCCCGGTTCCGGACACCATGGCGCCGAGCTATACCACCGGCCGCTACTGGCCCGGCGATATGGAGCGCGGCATTGCCGGCGGCTATATGGTCAACACCTATGATCTGACCCAGCGCCCGCTTTACACCCTGCCGGCCCTGACCGCGCACGAAGCCGTGCCGGGGCATCACCATCAGGGCTCGATCGCTGCCGAGCTGGAAGACGTCCCGGATTTCCGCCGCAACACCTATATCACCGCCTTCGGCGAGGGTTGGGGCCTGTATTCGGAGACACTGGGCCGCGATATGGGCATCTATACGACGCCTTATGAAGAGTTTGGCCGGTTGAGCTATGAGATGTGGCGCGCCTGCCGCCTCGTGGTCGATACGGGCGTGCACTATATGGGCTGGACGCGCGATCAGGCCGAGGCCTGTTTCCTCGAGAATTCAGCGCTGGCACCACACAATATCCGCACCGAAGTCCTGCGCTATATCTCCTGGCCCGGTCAGGCGCTGGCCTACAAGACGGGTGAATTACTGATGCGCGATCTGCGCGGCGAGGCGGAAGAACGCCTGGGCGAGGATTTCGACATCCGTGCCTTCCACGACGTCCTGCTCGCCGACGGCTCCATGCCGCTCTCGACGCTGGAGGCCAAGATGCGCCGCTGGATCAACGAAGAAGAAGCCGGGAATCGGAACTAGATCACCATGTTGTTCGCCCTCACAGACTTTCTCGTCGTCATCGGCTGCGGCCTCGGCATCTGGCGGCTCTGGCCGCATCGCAGCCGCGGCGATGTCCGCATGGTCCGGCTGGGCCTGGCCTTTATCGGTCTGGCTGCCCTGATCGGCGCTGCCCGCTTCGCCAGCGGCCAGATCGCTGAACTGACGCAACTGCACAGCCTGGCCAGCAGCTTCGCCGGGGCGGCCGGCATGGTGCTGATCGCTCTCGGCCTGGCCTGGAAAGCCTTCCCCATCGCCATGGCACCGGGTGTCGGTCGCTATCTGCGGGTTGGAATACCGGTATTGACCGCCGTCATGCTGGCCTGGCCGGGCAGCGATGGGGTTCTCGCCCTGATGCCCAAACTGGCTTTGCTGCTGGGACTGGCGGCGAGTGCCGCGCTTTTGGTGCATCGCCAATGGCAGGCCGGCCTGATCTGGCTGTTCGCCTGGCTCCTGCTGGGCTTCGCCTCGATCGCGATTGGCGCCAGCCGCGAGCTGACTAGCTTTGGCATCGCCAACTGGCACATTTATCACACAATCCTGGCGCTCTGGGCGGCACTCGCCGGCGAAGCCATGCGGCGGGTGATTGCCAGCCGCGCTTGACCTGAAGGCCTGGCTCCACCACTTATCCACGCTCCATGAGCGCGCACACAGACAATCCTGCCGCCTCCGGTGCCGACACGCCCTCCACGCGTGAGACGGATCCGGAAAACGGCCTTGAAATCCTGACCTTCGGCTGCCGGCTGAATGCCTGGGAGAGCGAAGTCATGCGCGCCCATGCCCGCGAGGCCGGCCTGGACAATGCTATCCTGGTCAATACCTGCGCCGTGACCTCGGAAGCCGTGCGCCAGGCGCGCCAGTCAATCCGCAAGGCCCGCCGCGCCAATCCCGATGCGAAAATCATCGTCACCGGCTGCGCCGCCCAGGTCGATCCGGCCATGTTCGCCGCCATGCCCGAAGTCGACCGCGTCGTCGGCAATGCGGAAAAACTGCGCGCCGAGACCTTCGACCCGGTCACCCTGCTGGGCGGTACCGAGAAGGTGCGCGTCAATGACATCATGAGCGTGCGCGAGACCGCCGGTCATCTGGTCGAAGGCATGGAGGGGCGGGCGCGGGCCTATGTCCAGGTCCAGAATGGCTGCGACCATCGCTGCACCTTCTGCATCATCCCCTATGGCCGCGGCAATTCTCGCTCGGTTCCAGCTGGCGAAATCGTGAACCAGATCAAGTCGCTGGTGGCGTCGGGGCATAGCGAAGTTGTGCTCACGGGCGTCGACCTGACCTCCTGGGGCGGCGATCTGCCGGGTACACCGCCTTTGGGCCGTCTGGTGCAGGCCATCATGAAACAGGTTCCCGACCTGCCGCGCCTGCGCCTCTCCTCAATCGACGCGATCGAGATCGACGAGGCCCTGTTCGAGGCCGTCACCGGCGATACCCGAATCGCGCCCTATCTGCATCTTTCCCTGCAGGCCGGCGACAATATGATCCTCAAGCGCATGAAGCGGCGCCACTCGCGCGAAGACGCCATCGCCCTGTGCAACCGGCTGAAAGCCGCGCGGCCGGAGATCGCCTTTGGCGCCGATATCATTGCCGGCTTCCCGACCGAGACCGAGGCGATGTTCGAGAACTCGCTGAAACTGGTTGATGAGTGCCAGCTCGCCTATCTGCACGTCTTCCCCTATTCGCCACGCCCGGGCACGCCGGCGGCGCGCATGCCACAGCTGGAAAAGGCTGTAATCAAGGCCCGCGCCGCGCGTCTGCGCGAGAAGGCGGACCAGGTCCTGGCTGCCCATCTCGACTCCATGATCGGCACGGTCACGGACGCCTTGATGGAGAAGCCCGGCTTTGCGCGGGCCGGTAATTTTGCCGCCATCCGCCTGCCGGAAACCGAGTTTCCGCGCGCCGGCGCACTGGTGAATATCCAGGTGACGCACCATGACGGGCGCGAGCTGCACGGGGAGCTCACAGCATGAGCGACGACAAACCAGCCGAGAAGAAACGCGGCTTCTTTTCCCGCCTTGTGTCGGGCCTGAGCAAGAGCTCATCCAAGCTCGGCGAATCCGTCACCGCCATCTTCACCAAGCGCAAACTGGACCGCGAAGCGCTGGATGAACTCGAAGATCTGCTGATCGCCTCCGATCTCGGCACCGCCGCGGCCCTGCGCGTCACCGACCGGCTGGCACGCGATCGTTTCGATAAGGAAATAACCGACGAGGAGGTTCGCGAGACCCTCGCCGAGGTGATCTGCGAAACGCTTGCCCCGCTGGAAAAACCGCTACAGCTGACCGGCACGGACGGACCGCATGTGATCCTCTTTGTCGGCGTCAATGGCTCCGGCAAGACGACAACGCTCGGCAAGATCGCCGTCAAGCTCAAGCGCGAAGGCCGCGATCCAATCCTGGTTGCCGGCGACACTTTCCGCGCTGCCGCGATCGAACAGGTCTCGGTCTGGGGCGAGCGCGCCAAATCACCGGTGATCAAGCGCGAGATCGGCGCCGATGCGGCCGGGCTGGCGTTTGACGCGCTGGAACAGGCCGAGCGCGAGGGCCGCGACACCGTGCTGATCGACACCGCTGGCCGCCTGCAGAACAAGGCCGAACTGATGGACGAGCTGCGCAAGATCGTCCGTGTCATCCGCAAGAAAAACCCGTCGGCACCGCATGAGACCGTGCTGGTACTCGACGGTACGGTCGGCTCCAATGCCGTCTCCCAGGCCCAGGCCTTTCTCGATGCGGCCCAGATCACCGGCCTGGTGATGACCAAGCTCGACGGCACCGCCAAGGGCGGCGCCCTGGTCCAGGTAGCCGAGAAATTCCAGCTGCCAATCCACTATATCGGGATTGGCGAAGGCGAGGATGATTTGCAGGCCTTTAATGCGCGCGACTTCTCGCGGGCGTTGGCTGGGCTGGAAGGCTAGGCCGTGGAGGCCAGCCTGACAGCTGGCGCCCTCGCCATGCTCGGCTCGGCCCTGGCCCATGCCGGCATGACGCTTTTGACCAAGCGCGCCAAGGACCGGCTGGTCTTCCGCGCCCTGTCGCTGGTCTTCGTCGCCGCGTTGATGCTGCCCTGGCTGGTATTTCAACCTATTCCCGGTTGGGAAGTCTGGCGTTTCCTTCTGCTGGGCGCGGCCACGATCTGGGCCTTCAACATGCTTTTGATCGCCGCCTTTGAGCGCGGCGAGATGAATCTGGTCTATCCAGTGATGCGCGGCAGTGCGCCGGCCCTGGCGACGCTCGCCGCCTATATCTTCCTTGATGAGGCGGTCTCGCTCTGGCAGCTGCTCGGTCTGGCAATTGCCTCATCAGCACTGGTCGGCTTCGCCTGGCCGGAAAAAGACGGAACGCCGAAAACCCAGATCCTGCTCTTCGCCCTCGCAGCCGCCTGCATGACCGCCTGTTACACCGTGATCGATGCCGCCGGCGTGCGCGCCTCGGGCAATGTGATGGTCTATACGGGATGGTTCTTCGTGCTCTCCGGGCTGACCATCGGCGCCACGGCGATCATCCGGCGCGGGTCGCGCTTCTGGGCGGCCGCGCGTCAGGAGACCCGGCCGGCGGCCACCTCGATGCTGTTCAATCTGACGACATACGGGCTGGCCCTCTACGCCTATTCCATCGCTCCGGTCGCCCCGATGGCAGCCCTGCGCGAGACCAGCATCGTGTTCGGCGCACTGCTGGCCGCGCTGGTCCTCAAGGAGCCTTTCGGGTTGAAGCGTATTGCGCTGGCCGTGCTATTGGTCACCGGACTCGTCGTGATGCAGACATTATGAATTTTGAGGAGAACCCCGTGAGCCAGACCGAAACCACGACCAAACAAGGCACCAGCATGCTGGTCGATTTCGGTCCCATCGGGGTCTGGATCGTCGTCTATAATCTCTCACGCATGTTTTTCGGCGACGCCGCGATCTATATCGGGACCGGCGCCTATATGATCGCCGCCGTGATCGGTCTTGGTTATGCGATCCGGGTCGAGAAACGCTTCCCGCCCATGCTGATCTTCACCACGGTGATCGTGCTGGGCATGGGCACGATCGGCATCATCCTGCAGGATCCGATTTTCCTCTATCTCAAGCCGACCATTATCAATCTCTTCTACTCCTTCCTCATCCTGGTCAGCGTCGCGCTGGGCCATAATGTCTGGAAGGTTTTCTTCGCGAGCGTCTTCAATCTGCCGGAAGAGGCCTGGACCATGCTGGCCGTGCGCTGGGCGCTCTGGTTCCAGTTTCTCGCCCTGCTCAATGAAGCCATGTGGCGGCACATCACTGATTCGGTGGTGCCGGAATCCGCACGCTGGTTTGCCGAATTCGAGATCAGCGAAGCCTTCTGGGCCAATGCCAAGCTCGGCGTGATGGTGATCAGCCTGATCTTCGCGGCGCTGCAAATGCCGCTCCTGCTCAAATATCAGCGGGCAGAGGATGATGGCGGCGGGGATGCCGGAGAAGCCGCATAAGAAATGCGACGCTCCGTGATCGGACAAACGTCATTCTTACGTTATAAATCCGAGTCAGGATGAGCCAGACGACATCCGGAGACTGCCATGCCGAGTGAAAAGCACAGCCCGAAGGTTTTCGACCTCGCGGATTCGCCGGGCCATCTCCTGCACCGGGCGCAGCAATTCGCCGCCGAGCGTTTCACCAAGGCGATGGCTGGCGCCAAGCTGACCCAGCGCCAGTTTGCCGTTCTGCACGCCACCGCCCAGAATGAGGGCCTGACCCAGACCGAGCTTGTCAAAATAACCGGAATTGACCGCTCCACCCTGGCCGAACTGGTCTCGCGCATGGCGCGCAATGGTCTGCTGGAGCGCGAAAAACTGGCCGATGATGCCCGCGCCAACGCGATCCATCTCAGCGCCTCCGGCCGCACCCTGCTTGAAGTCGCCACACTGGGCGCGATGGAGGCCGACCGCGCCATCATCTCCGCCCTGCCCAAGAACAAGCGGGCCAATTTCCTCGAAACCCTGCGCCGCATCGCCCTGACCCTGGAAAAGGGCGAAGAGGCGGTCATCAAGGCCAAGGCGAAAGACAAGGAAAAGAAGAAAAAGGCGAAAAAACGCGCCAAGGAGAAGGCCAGGCTCAAGGCCAAGAAAGCCGAGAAAAAGGCCCGCAAGCAAGCCGGCGAGGCTGCGGCGGCCTGAAACCTAGTCCCGCAACGCACCGCGCTCGAGGGCGGGATAGATCCTGTTGCGCAGGACGTGGGCGGTGAGTGGACCGGACCAGCGCGCCAGAATGCGGCCATCAATGCCAACAACCAGGGTTTCCGGCGTGCCCGCTATACCAAGCGCCTGGGCGGAGCGCCCGTCGACATCCAGCATGACGCCAACAAAAGGATCGCCCAAACTATCGAGAGACGCATTGGCGGCGGCTGCCGTATCACGAAAGGCGATGCCATAGATCGCGATCCCCTCGGCCTGCAGCGCCATCAGGACCGGGTGTTCGATCTGGCAATAGGGGCACCATGAAGCCCAGACATTGATCAGGTAAGGCCCTTCGATCTCCTCCGGGTCAAAGCTCGCCCGGCCATCCAGAACCGCCAATGTCAGCGTCGGCAGGGGCTCGGGCGCTGCGGGTCGATCCTGATACCAGCGCAGGCCCAACACCGTGCCCAGCGCGAGGATTCCCAACAGGGCGAGAAGGCGCACGGCCTGCATCATGCTTCGTCGGTCTCGAGCCGCCGCAAGCGTTCCGCCGCCGCCCGGCGCTCGGCCAGAGCTGTCACAACCAGCCCGATCAGCGCCGCCGCCGATATCCCCCAGGCCGACCAGACCCAGACGGCATAGCCGCCCATGGCGAGAAAATCGCTCATTTACGGCCCCCGCTTTCCTTCTGGCGCATCAGGGCATCGGCCCGGCGGGCGATGGCGCGCGTGCGCAGACGGTAGAAGACCAGCCAGCCGGCGAGCATGGTATAACCCAGCGCCATCAACCCCAGCGGCCAGAGCTGGCTGGAATGGATGGTCGGCCCGTCGGCGCGAAACACCGCGGCAGGTTGATGCAGGCTCGACCACCATTCGACCGAGAATTTGACGATCACCAGATTGATCACCCCGGCCATGGCCAGGATTGCGCTGGCGCGCGCCGCCTGCTGCGCATCTTCCAGCGCCGAGCGCAGCGCCATATAGCCGAGATAGACCAGAAACAGCACCAGAACCGAGGTCATGCGGGCATCCCATTCCCACCAGGTGCCCCACATCGGCTTGCCCCAGATCGACCCGGTCGCCAGCGCCAGCGCCGTAAACACGGCCCCGATCGGCGCGATCACGGCGGCGGCCGCATCGGCGATGGCATGGCGCCAGACAAAATAGACAAAGCTCGCCCCGGCCAGTGCCGCATAGAGCGCCGAGGCCATATAGGCGGCGGGCACATGCACATACATGATCCGCACGGTGTCGCCCTGCTGATAGTCCGGCGGCGAGGCGAAGAAGGACATGTAGATGCCCGCGCCGAGCAGGATCAGCGTAGCCGCGCCAAACACCGGAATGGCGATGCGGGCGAGCTGATCGAAACGTTGCGGATTGGCGAAATAGGACAGCATGGCGCTCACTTACTTTGCGGGAGGCCGGGCGGCAACTGCCGGGTGGTCGCAGGGCCTGTGCTCATCCCAACCGCCCCCGTACCGCCGCAGCTATCCCGAACGGGGCGAGCGCCACTGTGCCGAGGCTGATCGCCAGCGTCAGCAACAAATTGGCCACGGCGCGCTCATCGCCGGCAAAGGCCGAACGTCCCGCCCCGGCCGCGAAAATCAGCACTGGGACCATCATCGGCGTCGCGATCAGGGCGATCAGCAGGCCGCCGCGCTTGATGCCGGCGGCCAGCGCCCCGGCGAAACCGGCAATCAGGGCGAGGGCGGGGATGGCGGCAAGCAGGGCTGCGCCGAGCACCAGGGCTGAAATCGGCGGCAGGCCGTACATCAGCCCTCCCAGGACGCCGATCAGCGGCAAAGGCCACAGGGTCGCGCTGGCCTGGCCCATCACCTTGGCCAGGCACAAGGCGGCCAGGCTGGTCGGGGTGAGCAGATAGAGATCGAGCGTGCCGTCGGAAAAATCATCGCCGAACAGGCGTTCCGCCGATTGCAGCACAGAGAGCAGGGCGGCAAAGGCGAGAATGCCGGGACCTGCGGCCGCGAGCAGGTCGGCGGCAGGACCGATGGCCAGCGGGGCGAGGGTGATCGCGGCGAGGAAGAAGGCCGCCGGTCCGGCTGCACCGCCACCGCCGGCCCAGGCAAGACGGGCTTCGCGGGCAAAGATTGCTGTCAGGACACCCATCAGATCGCCCCCATGTCGAGGCTGCGGGCATCGGGCCAGTCGAGCGGCTGATGCGTGGCGGCGATCACCAGGCCGCCACGGGCGCGGTGGCTGGCCACCAGGGCCGCGAGACAGGCCCGGCCCTCTGCATCGAGCGGGCCGGCCGGTTCATCAAGCAGCCAGAGCGGCCGATGGGCCAGCACGATGCGCGCCAGGCCACAGCGCCTTTGCTGGCCGCGTGACAGGCGCGCCGCAGGCCGGTCAATCAAATGATCGATTTCGAGGGCGCGCAGGGCCGGCATGATCGCCGTGCGCGGCTGGCCGTAGAGATCGGCCCAGAAGCGCAGGGCGCTGCGCGGCGTCTCGCCGGGTTTGAGCCCGTCGGCATGGCCCAGCCAGGCGATGGTATCAGCGGCAGCCAGGGCGGCAGGCTCATCATTAAGGCGGATCGCGCCGGTATCCGGTTCGATGAACCCAGCCAGGGCGCGCAGCAGACTTGTCTTGCCGGTACCATTGCGGCCCGTCAGCAGCAGCGCCTCGCCCGGCCCAAGCGCAAGTCCCAGATCGCGCGCCAGCACCATATCGCCGCGCGACAAGCCCAGATCACTCACGCTCAGGCGGAGGTCGGGAAATTTCGGTGCCGGGGTAACGGTCCGGGAAAGCGAGGCCGATGTCATGGCGACATGTCGCCCAAATGCGGGCCCAAGGTCAACGGACTGCGTGCCGCATTGCAGCAAACGGGGACAAGGGGTAGAACCCCAGCAAACATGTGGTCATATCCAGCTGACCCACCCTCCCCACCGGGTGTTTGACACCCCACCGACCCTGAGGACGATCCCCAATGGCTTCTCTCGACAGTTTTTCCTGTAAACGCACCCTCAATGTGGCCGGCGACACTTACGCCTATTACGATCTCAAGGTCGCCGAGCAGAATGGTCTGGCCGGAATTTCCCGCTTGCCGGCCTCGCTCAAGGTCCTGCTGGAAAACCTGCTGCGCTTTGAAGACAACAAGACCGTCACCAAGGCTGATATCCAGGCGATGGCCGAATGGCTGACGACCCGCAAATCCACCCATGAGATTGCCTATCGTCCGGCCCGCGTCGTGATGCAGGATTTCACCGGCGTTCCCGCCGTGGTCGATCTCGCCGCGATGCGCGATGCGGCCACCAAGCTGGGCGCCGACCCGCAGCGAATCAATCCGCAGGTTCCCGTCGATCTGGTGATCGACCACTCGGTGATGGTGGATAATTTCGGCCATGCCGACAGTTTCGAGAAAAACGTCGAGCGTGAATATGAGCGCAATGGCGAACGCTATAAATTCCTCAAATGGGGCGCGTCTGCCTTCGCAAACTTCCGCGTTGTGCCGCCAGGAACGGGCATCATCCACCAGGTCAATCTGGAAAACCTGGCCCAGTGCGTCTGGACCAAGGACGAAGATGGCGAAACCATCGCCTATCCGGATACCTGCGTCGGCACGGACAGCCACACCACGATGATCAATGGCCTGGCCGTGCTCGGCTGGGGTGTTGGCGGGATTGAGGCCGAAGCTGCCATGCTCGGCCAGCCCGTCTCCATGCTGATCCCGGAAGTGATCGGTTTCGAGCTGACCGGCAAACTGCCGGAAGGCGCGACCGCGACCGATCTCGTGCTGGTGATCGTGCAAATGCTGCGCAAGCGCGGCGTGGTCGGCAAATTCGTCGAATTCTACGGCAAGGGCCTCGACCATCTCTCGCTGGAAGACGAAGCCACCATCGCCAATATGGCGCCGGAATACGGCGCGACCTGCGGCTTCTTCCCGGTCGACAAGGAAACCCTCACCTACATGACCGCCACCGGCCGTGACGACAAGCGCGTCGCCCTGGTGGAGGCCTATTCCAGGGCTCAAGGCATGTATCGCCCTGAATACGAAGCCGACCCGATCTTCACCGACACACTCCATCTCGACATGGCGACGGTTGTGCCGGCGATTTCCGGCCCGAAACGGCCTCAGGATCGCGTCATCCTCACCGAAGCCAAGCCCGCCTTCACCGAAGCGATGGGCAAGGAATTCAACAAGGCCAATGAAATGGCCAAATCCGCACCGGTCGAAGGCGCCGATTATCGTATCACCAATGGCGATGTCGTGATTGCCGCCATCACCTCGTGCACCAATACATCCAACCCGTCCGTCATGCTCGGTGCCGGCCTTTTGGCCCGTAATGCCGTCAAGCGCGGACTGACCGTGAAGCCCTGGGTCAAGACCTCACTGGCGCCCGGCTCGCAAGTCGTCACCGATTATATGCTGCGGGCCGGCCTGCAGGACGATCTCGATGCGCTCGGCTTCAACCTGGTCGGTTATGGCTGCACCACCTGTATCGGCAATTCCGGTCCGCTGCCGGGCCCGATCTCCAAGGCGATCAACGAGAATGATCTGGTGGCGACCTCGGTCCTGTCGGGCAATCGCAATTTCGAGGGCCGGATCAGCCCCGACATTCGCGCCAACTATCTCGCCTCACCGCCTCTGGTCGTCGCCTATGCGATCGCCGGCTCGATGCAGATCGACATCACCCGGGAACCACTCGGCCAGGACCAGGACGGCAATGACGTCTATCTGAAGGATATCTGGCCAAGCTCGGCGGAGATCGCCGAGACCGTGCGCACCTCGGTGACGCCGGACATGTTCGCGACGCGCTATGCCCACGTCTTCCAGGGCGACAAGGCCTGGCAGGGCATCGATGTTCCCACCGGGCTGAACTATGCCTGGGATCACACCTCGACCTATGTGCAGAACCCGCCTTATTTCGAAGGCATGACGATGGAACCGGATGCGCCGGGCGATGTCGTCAATGCACGGATCATGGGCCTGTTCGGCGATTCCATCACCACCGACCACATTTCCCCGGCCGGTTCGATCAAGGCCAATAGCCCGGCCGGTCGCTATCTGCAGGAACGCCAGGTTCCGGTGCTGGAATTCAACTCCTACGGCTCGCGCCGCGGCAATCACGAAGTGATGATGCGCGGAACCTTCGCCAATATCCGCATCAAGAACAAGATGCTGGACGGGGTCGAGGGCGGCTATACCAAGAAGGACGGCAAACAGGTCGATATCTTCGACGCCTGCATGGACTACCAGGCTGCCGGCATCCCGCTCGTCGTCTTCGGCGGCAAGGAATACGGCACCGGCTCCTCGCGTGACTGGGCTGCCAAGGGCACACGTCTGCTGGGCGTCAAGGCCGTGATCGCCGAGAGCTTCGAGCGTATTCACCGTTCCAACCTGATCGGCATGGGCGTGCTGCCACTGCAGTTCGAGGATGGAGCATCCTGGGAAGGCCTCGGCATGACCGGCGATGAGAGCGTCAACATCCTCGGTGTTGCCGAGATCGAACCGCGCGCCCTGATGACCGTGGAAATCACCTTCCCGGACGGCACGGTCAAGACCGCTTCGGTCCGCGCCCGGATCGATACCGAGAATGAGCTGGAATATTATCGCGATGGCGGCATCCTGCACTATGTGCTGCGCAATCTCGCCCGCTCATAAACCTTCATGATCAAGGCCCGCCCGCGTCACAGCCAATTGATTGGCCGATGCGGGCGGGCGTGATTATGTAGTCAGCATGCGCATCCTCGCTTCCATCCTCGCCGCCAGCCTGCTGGCCATGCCCGCATCCGGACAGGCCAGCCCTGGCGCCGCAGCGGCCGAGACCCGCCCTGTCCTGGTCGAGCTTTTCACCAGCCAGGGCTGCGGTCTGTGCCCGGAAGCCAATCGCTATCTGGGCGAACTCGACCAGCGTGACAACGTCTTCGTGCTCGCCTTCGGCGTGAGTTATTGGGACATGTATGGCTGGACCGACACCTATGCCCGCCCCGAATATGTCCAGCGCCAGCGCACCTATCTGCCGCGCCTCGGCGTCAATCGCCTCTACACCCCGCATTTCGTGGTCGATGGCGTCACCGACGCACCGGGCTGGAACCAGGACAAGGTCGCGGAAGCGGTAGAGAACCGCCTGGCGGCGATGCCCGACAGCCCCTCAATCCAGCTGGAAGACGGTCCGTTCGGTTCCTATATTGTGCGCCTCGATGGTGCGGCGCCGGAAGCCAGTCTCGATGTCTGGCTGCTCGCCTATGCGCCGGGCTGGGCCAGCCTTGAAATTGGCGCCGGCGAGAATGAGGGCGTCGAAATGCTTCACTACAATATGGTGAAAAGCCTGACCTATCTCGGCCGATGGTCGGGCGGTGAGGCGGAATATATGGGCGAGGCCTATCGCCGCCACGGCACGGTCGCGATCGTGCAGGGCGCCGATGGCGGCCCGATATATGGCTATGCGCGGGCCGAGCCGCGGCGCTGAAGCATGGCGTCAGCGCGGCGCGCGCTTGGCCAGGATGCGCTGCAATGTCCGCCGGTGCATGTTCAGGCGGCGCGCGGTTTCCGAGACATTGTGATCGCACAGTTCGAACACGCGCTGGATATGTTCCCAGCGCACGCGATCAGCCGACATCGGGTTTTCCGGTGGCTGTGGCTTGTCTTCCGGGCTGGCGAGTAGCGCCTTGATGACATCATCGGCATCGGCAGGCTTGGACAGATAATCGACGGCGCCCGCCTTCACGGCGGCAACGGCGGTCGCGATATTGCCATAGCCGGTCAGCATGACGACCCGGCAATCCGGACGAGAGGCGTGCAGCGCCTTGACGACTTCCAGCCCGTCACCATCGGTCAGGCGCAGATCCAGCACGGCAAAGGCCGGCGGGTTCTGGCGCGCGATTTCCTCGGCCTCATCGACCGTGCCCACTGCGGAAACGACAAAACCGCGACTGGTCATCGCCCGCCCGAGCCGGGTGCGGAAGGGTGCATCATCGTCCAGAATGAGCAGGGTGCGGTCTTCGGGCATGTCGTATTCAATATCGTCCACGGCTGCGTCCTCGCGATTCGGTATCTGTCTGTCTAACATTACTAACGAAGGATTGGCGGTGCCTCTACCCGGTTGCGCGGCCAGACGATGGTGACCTGGGCGCCGCCCTGGGATGAAACATTGTCGAAAGCCACCCGGCCGCCGGTTTTCTCGATCATTGTCTTGGCAATGAACACGCCCAGGCCCAGCCCGCCCTGGCCGGGCGTACCCGACCGTGTGGTGACATAGGGCTCGCCGATCTTGGACAGGATCTCGGGCTTGAAGCCGGTCCCGTCATCACAAATCGTGACGCGCAGGCTCTCGGCGTCCCAGGATCCCTCGACCGTGACACGCGTGGTCGCGAAATCGACGGCATTCTCGACAAAATTGCCGATCGCATAGAGCATTTCCGGCATGCGGCGCAGCACGGGCGCCGGTCCCATCCCGCCCGCCTCCGCAAGGCTGACATCGAGCATCGGACCCAGGCCGCGCAAAGGCGTGCTGGCCTCCTCGAGGGCGGCGAGCAGCTCGACCCGGTCATGGCGCTCATCGGTGACCGCCTGTTCCTGGCTCAAACGCTTGAGGATATCGCGGCAGCGGCGCGCCTGGGTCACCATCAGCTCGGCATCCTCGCGCAGCAGGTCATTATCATGCACCTCGCGCAGCATTTCCTTGGCGGTCAGCTGGATCGTGGCCAGCGGCGTACCGAGCTCGTGCGCTGCAGCGGCAGCCAGCGCGCCGAGGGCCGACAGGCGCTGCTCGCGGGACAGGACGCTCTGGGTTGCTGCGAGCGCGGTCGCCATGCGGCGGCCCTCCTGGCTGACGCGCCAGGAATAGACGGCGGTAAAGGCGACCGCGATAAAGATCGCACACCACAGGCCCAGCACATACATGTCGGGCAGATGGATCGCCTCGCCCGCCACCCAGGGCAGGGGCAGGCTCCACAGCCACATCACACCGGTCCCGGCCATCGCGATGAGGGCTACACCGAGCGCCCAGCGCTGGGGCAGGGCCGCAACCGCGATAGTGACGGGCGCGGCCAGCATCACGATGAAGGGGTTTTGCAGGCCGCCCGTCAGGATCAGAAGGGCGCAAAGCTGGAGCACATCATAGCTGAGCTGGGCAAAAGCCTCCCAATCCTTGGCGAATTGCTGCGGCGGCACAGACAGGGTCAGCCAGGTATTGATCCAGGCGCTGGCCATGATGACGCCGAGACAGACGCCGATCGGCAGATTGAAACCGACCACATAATGTATGAGCAGAACGGTCAGCGTCTGACCCGCCACCGCCAGCCAGCGCAGCATGACCAGCGTGCGCAGGCGCAAGCGTCCGAACACCGGTGTCAGGTGCGCGTCACTGCCATACGGGTCCCAATCGGCATCGAGCATTGGCTGGCTCCGGTCATGCAGCGAAGTCGATGGACAGGCGGATCGAGCCGTCCTAGCTTCGCATGTGCAGCAAAATACATCGAAGGCGGCATAACATGCTTTGTCTGCCTTCGGATAGTTGATGGAGCGCAAATGCAACGAGCCTGGATCTGGTTGATCATTGCCCTGCCCATGATTGTGGTGATCGGGTTCTTCACGCTGATGCTCACCGATCCGGGCCAGCGCGAGGCCCGGCGCGCGCCAACGCGCACCAGTGGCGAAGCCCTGATTGGCGGCCCCTTCACCCTGGTCGACCAGACCGGGCAGACCGTCACCGAAGCCGATTTCCGTGGCCGCGCCATGCTGATCTATTTTGGCTACACCTATTGCCCGGATGTCTGCCCCTTCTCATTGCAGATCATGGCCGCAGCCCTGGAACAGCTCGAGCCTGAAGAGCGCGCCCGCATCCAGCCAATCCTGATCACGATCGACCCGCAGCGCGATACGGTCGACCAGCTGGCCCAATACGTTGCCTCGCCGGCCTTTCCGCCCGACCTGGTCGGACTGACCGGAAGCGAAGAACAAATCGCCGATGTCGCGGGCGTCTACCGCGTCGCTTTCCGGCGCAGCGTCGGTGAAGACGGCCAGGATGATACCGGCGATGACTATCTGATGGATCACAGCTCCATCGTCTATCTGATGGATTCAGAAGGACGTTTCGTAGACGTCTTCTCCCATGGCGCCGACCCGCAATCGATGGCGGAACGGCTGCAAGAATTCCTTGAGGAAGAAGGTTCATCCTCATGAGCATTGCCGGTTTCGGTAATGCCGGTCCCAGGAGGGCTCATGCTCTATAGTGTTTACGAGTTAAACCGTTTGGCGATGACGCCATGGCGCGCCGCAGCCAATGCCACCCGCCAGATGATGCAGGCGCCCTGGAATCCGATGGGCGACACCTATGCCGGACGCACCATGGCCGCCGCCGCCGATCTGTTCGAGACCATGACGCGGCGTTATGTCAAACCGGAATGGAATCTGGAACCGGTCGAGATCGATGGCCACAAGGTTCCCGTCACCGAGACCGTCGTATGGAACCAGCCCTGGTGCAATATGCTGCACTTCGTGCGTGATCCGGACGCCCTCAAGGCGGCCGGTGTCAAGAAGGCCCAGCCCAAAGTCCTGTTCGTCGCGCCGATGTCCGGCCATTACGCCACCCTGCTGCGCGGTACCGTCGAGGCCTTCCTGCCCGACCACGAAGTCTACATCACCGACTGGAAGGATGCGCGCAGCGTCCCGGTCACCGATGGCCGTTTCGATCTTGATGATTTCACCGCCTATGTCCGCGCCATGCTGACCGAGCTGGGCTCAGACACGCATGTTGTCGCCGTCTGCCAGCCCGGCCCGCCGACCCTGGCCGCGATCGCGCTGATGGCCGAAGACAAGGATCCCGCCCGGCCCCTGACCATGACCTTCATGGGTTCGCCGATCGATACCCGCCTGTCGCCGACTGTTCCCAACAAGCTGGCCCAGGAAAAGCCCTTCAGCTGGTTCGCCGACAATCTCATCCATACGGTGACGATACCCAATGCTGGCGCCATGCGCCGCGTCTACCCCGGCTTCCTGCAGCTGGCGGGCTTCGTGAACATGAATCTCGACCGCCATGTCGACGCCCACAAGGACTATTTCGCCAATATGGTGAAAGGCGATGGGGATGAAGCCGACCGCCACCGCACCTTCTATGACGAATATCTCGCGGTTATGGATCTGAGCGAGGAATTCTACCTGCAGACGATCAGCGATGTCTTCCAGGGGCACAAGCTGGCGACCGGCACGCAGGAAGTGAAGGGCCGCCTGGTCGTTCCGTCCAGCATTACCGATATCGCCCTGCTCACCGTCGAGGGCGAGAATGACGATATTTCCGGCATCGGCCAGACCCAGGCTGCGCACACACTGTGCTCGCAATTGCCCGACAGCCTGAAAGAAGACTGGGTCCAGCCCGACGTCGGGCATTACGGCGTCTTCAATGGCCGCCGCTTCCGCGAGCAGGTCGCGCCCATGATGAAACGCTTCATGACCGAAAAAGGTGCAGCGGCCCGCAAGAACCGTTGATCACATTCCGGCAGGCGGTCTGACCGTCTGCCGGAATGATTTCCAGCACGTCCTAGCGCCCGCGCGGGGCCTCGGCGGTCACGCCCAATCCAAGCGCCTCGAAATCAACCGCCCCCGCCTCGCGCCGGGCCCGGATTTCGCCAATGGTGACGGGGGAAGGCGGCTGCATCACAATCTCCAGCGTCCCGCCCTGGGCGATGAAGGCGGAAACCGCCGTCGCCAGCTGCGTCACCAGCGTCTGTGGCATCTCCGGCGGCGCCGACATCAATCCCACCAACACCAGCACCCCGGCCTGGGACCGCATCGCCTCCGGCGTAATCCCCTGGTCCGCCGCCGCAGCAGCGAAACCGCGCTCCAGAATGGACCGGTCTTCAAGTCTCAAAGCGATCCGGTTGATCACCAGAGGATCGGCAGCCGACGACACGCCCTCGGCATCACTGGCAGATTTGCCGTCGACGGTCGCTGACGGACGTTCGGACAAGCCGCGCTGATTGGCCAGAAACTCGGGATATCCGCCAAGATCATGGGCGAAGTCCAGACGGAATCCGTCGCGCAGTGCCAGATAATTCTCGCCCGTGGTGAAGACCCGTCCGCTCTGTGGATCATAGACGGAATGGCCCTGAAGGCTCAGATCCAGGCTTTCATAGCCGAGCTGGTCAAATCTGTTGGCGAGCTGTGCCCCGGCGGGATCCTCCAGGTCGGGCATGATGCGCAGCGACCCCATACGCATCCGCGTATCCAGCACGGCATCGCGCTGATCCATGGTGATCACAATCTCATCAAGCGTCACCCGGTGACCGGGAATGGTGGCGGTGAGATTTCGGACCCGGAGCCGATCGAACAGATTGAGCTGCTCGCCCATCTCCATGGCGAAATAACTCCGAAAGAAACCCGTGTCGCCAGGGCCCGCGCTGAAGACGTCCAGCACGCTGAACTGGCTTGATATCATCAGCCCGTCCACGGACAGCTCGGCCATGTCCAGATGATTGACTCCCGCCTCGTTCTCGACCCTGGCGGTAAAGCCGAGGAGTTCGAAACGTTGCAGCGTGTTCGCGGTATAGCCAATGAAAGCGAGGCGATCGAAAGCAAATGGGGCCCCTGCATCAGAGGTCCGACCCGGTTCGGCTGCATCATCGACGGCAAGCAGGCCAAAGCGGTACAAATCCTTGTCCGCGCCGACTTCCGCGCCATGATCCCCGCGCAGGATGCGTCCAAGATTGGCCGACATTTCCGCATTGGGCGCTTCCAGCATCACCCGGCCAAGCGTGAAACCGACCGCCCCCGCGTCCAGAACCTGCTCAACCTCCTCAAGCACGAAAGCGTGCAGGAGCAGCCTGCCCTCGCTGTCGAGCCTCGGGGAATCGAGGATCATGCGGGCAGCATGCACAACGCCGGCCGGCGATTCCGCATCGCGCTCCAGGTTCACAACGACATTGGTGAAAATGTAGGTCCCGCGCCGGTAAACAGCGCGCTCGAAAGAGACAACCTCATTATCCGCCCCATCCAGCCGGATCGCGGCAAGAGCCGCATCTGCGTCAGCGCGGGCAAGCCGCGGCAAATGCTGGGCATGCACGCTGCCGATCGGGGCCAGACCACAAAGCATTGCCACGAGTGCGGCAGCCATCAAAACGCGTTTCATCCCGTCCCTCTCACTCAGGCTTGGTGTCCGTGCGCAGTCTAACAGGCTGAATGTGGCCAGTCGCGGGCAGTTTGATGAGTTTCAGGGGATGGCCGCCGGCTCAGTCGCGGCCAAGCCCGGCGAGGAAGGCCGCGATCGGATCTTCTGCGGGCACAGGTTCGGCGACGGGCTGTGCCTCGGTCAGGGGCTCGGCCACTTGCAGCGGCATGCTGGAAGGATGTGCATCGAGGCCACTGCGCGGTGCACCGCTCATGAAGGCGCTGAAGATTCGCGCTGGCGGGCCGCCGCCGGTCGCCCGGCGGGTCTGGGAGTTGTCGTCATTGCCGGTCCAGACCACCGCGACCAGATCGCCGGCATAACCGGCAAACCAGGCGTCGCGGAAATCATTGGTCGTGCCGGTCTTGCCGCCGACAATCATACCGGCCACAGCAGCCCGGCGTCCCGTCCCCGAGCGCACCACGGTCTGCAGCAAATCGCTCATCTGCCCCAATGTGCGGGCATCCATCACCACTTCGCCATCGGCCGGCCGTGCCGCGTACAGGACCTCACCATCACGCGTCTCGATCGAGGCGATGCCATAGGCCGGCGCGCGATAGCCGCCATTGGCAAAGGGTGCATAGGCCGAGGCCATTTCCAGCGGCGTCACCTCATGCACACCGAGCGCCAGCGAGCGGTCCACCCGCTGCGGACTTTCAATCCCGAACCGCGCCGCGAGCCGGGCGACATGGCCACGGCCCGTCTCTTCCGCGATCCGAACCGCGACCGAATTGGACGAGCGTGAGAAGGCCTCGCGCAGACTCATCGGGCCACGATATTCGTCATTATAGTTCTGCGGCGACCAGTCACCGAGCCGGATCTGGGCATCATCGCGGATATCGTCCGGCGTCAGGCCGGCTTCGAAGGCAGAGGCGTAGACAAAGGCCTTGAACGCCGAGCCGGGCTGGCGATGGGCCAGGACGGCGCGATTGAATTGTGAGGTGGTGTAATTGCGCCCACCGACCATCGCCCGCACCGAACCATCATGAGCCAGCGCCACAAGCGCAGCCTCGCCCGCCCCCAGCGCCAGGTCGGGGTCATCCATAATGCCGGACACGGCCAGTTCGGCGGCGCGCTGGGCATGAACATCGAGCGTGGTCCTGACGATGAGATCGCCATGATGGCTGCCGACGAGCGCGCGCGCATCCTGCGCGACCCAATCGATGAAATACTGGGCGCCCGGACTGGAGGCGCCGCGCGAAACCCGGATCGGGGTGGCCGCCGCAGCGATGCGTTCCTGTTCGGTGATCCGCCCGGTCTGGGCCATCAGGTCGAGCACCACCGTCGCCCGCGCTGCCGCGCGCTGGGCGTCATTGACGGGGCTGTAACGCGAGGGTGCCTTCAACAGGCCGGCCAGCAGGGCGGCCTCGCCAAGATTGAGCTCGCTCGCCGTCTTGCCGAAATAGCGTGTCGCCGCCGCTTCAATGCCCCAGGCACCCCCGCCGAAATAGACCCGGTTGAGATAGAGCTCGAGGATCTCATCCTTGGTGAAGCGGCTCTCGAGCCAGAAGGCGAGCATCACTTCCTGCACCTTGCGCCGCACGGTGCGTTCAGACGTCAAGAACAGGTTCTTCGCCAGCTGTTGCGTCAGGGTTGAGCCGCCCTGCACCACCCGTCCGGCGCGGATATTGGCCAGCAGGGCGCGGGCGGTACCGATCAGGTCAACGCCGAAATGGCTGTAGAAACGGCGATCCTCGACCGCCATCACCGCGTCGGTGACATAGTCGGGCAGCTCCTCGATCACCGCCAGACGGCCATGCGCCGAGCCGCGCCGGGCGATCAGCCGGCCTTCATGATCATAGAAAGCCAGGCTGGGCGCGCGCTCGACCTCGATCAGGCCGGATGTGTCTGGCAGATCGCGGGCGATGGAAACCAGCCAACCGGCCATGCCCAGGCCGATCAGGAGGAAGACGCTGACGACAAACCGCCACAGCCGCCCGCCGCCGCGCGATGGGCGACGCCTGGACGCCTTGCGCGCCGGACCCGGCCCGGGCCGGTTGGTGCGCGTCGCCTCAAGCGGAGTGGCAGGCCTGCGGGCCATGGGCTGTCCTTGCTGAATATCGAAGCCTTCATCTGCAGGAATTGGAGTTAATTCCCGATGAAGAACAGCGCTTGCAGACTTGCTACAAAAGCCTTCGCACGCCAACATGGCCACAAAGGGGATTTGTCATGTCTATCAAGCGTTCCATTGCCATTCTGGCCCTGATCCTGGGCTCGCTGAGCCTGTCCGGCTGTATCGGCCTGTATGAGGGCACCGATTCGGTTTGCCCTGGCGGCAACCCGAATGCCGATAACTGGCCCTATTGCGGACCCGCCCAGCCCGGCGGATCGCAGCCGCGCTAGGCTAGCCGGCCAGCCCAGCTGTCAGGATTGATCAGGCGCTCTCGGCACCGGGTTCCGCGTCAGCCGTGACGTCAGCCGCCGGGGCCGCCGCTGCGGTCTTGCGGGCAAAGCGGATCAGGACCGTGCCGGCAGCGTCCGGCATTTTGGTATTGTCCCCGAGCAGGGCGACACGGCCATTGGGCCGCCGGGCGAGGATAAAATCGGCCTCATCGCCTGCATCCTCCAGGCATTGCTCGAGCGAATACTCGTCGGTCAGACGTGTCGCCTTGAAGCGCCAGCCACCCCACCAGTCGCGCGCCAGCCCGTCATAGCCACGGCCACGTCGGATCAGGGTCCGGCCCCGCGCCGTATAGGCAATCGCGCGCGGGTCCTCATCGGACTTGGCTGAGTCAACCGGCTCGTCGAAACCGGAGAGCTGGAAGACATGGCTACGCCCCAGCTCCGGCGCGTATTCGATACAGACCAGGGCGTTATAGGCGTCGTTCGGTGTCACAGCGAGCAGGCTGGCAAAGCGCGAAGGCTCCAGCCGCCAGTCGGCCGTTTCCGACAGGACTTCGCCATAATAGATATCATGCCCGGCCAGCCGCGCGGCCCGCAGACGGCGCCAGCTGGTATCGGCAATGGTGACCGGCACTTCGGCTTTTTTCAGCGCATCGGCGAGGCCCAGACTCCAGGGATTGGCCCCGACGATCAGCAAGCGGTCCGGTCCGCTTTCCGACAGGCCGAGCCAGCGCGCCAGTGGTGCGACCGCGAAGCCGCAACCAAACACACTGGCAAAGACGGCAACAAAAACGAGTGGTGCGAGCACGGCCGCGTCCTCGCGCCCGCCCTGCAACAGGCTGACGGAGAGGTGACCAGCAGTGGCCGCGGCGACAACACCGCGCGGACCGATCAGACCGATAAAGCCCACCTCGGGAAGGCTCAGGCCCGACCCCAGCGTGGACAGGAAGACGGCGACCGGGCGCACGACCAGGATAATGGCCGCGACGGCGGCGAAATGCTGCCAGCCCAGTGAAGTCAGCGCGGCCGGTGTCAGGGAGGCGGCGAGAACCACGAAGACGCTGGCGACGAGGATGGAGGCGATACCTTCCTTGAAGCGGCGCATTTCCTCGATCGAGGCGAGGCGTGAATTGGCCACGACGAGACCGAAAATCGTCACTGCGACCAGTCCGGTCTCGGATGCGAGCGTGTCGGCGACAGCGTAGCAGACCAGCACGGCGGCCAGTACCAGGGGCGCCTTCATCGGCTCGGGCACCCAGCCACGCCGGAATGCGTGGGACAGGGCGATGCCGGAGGCAAAGCCGAGCACCGCGCCGATGGCGATGCCAAGCGACAGCGCCAGCGCGACCGACCCCCAGCTCAAACCCAGCTGGGACTGATGAATGACCTCGAACACGAAGACGGCGGCGAGGGCGCCAATCGGATCGTTGACGATGCCTTCCCATTTCAGCACCGAGGCAATGCGCGATGGCAATTTGGCCTGCCGCAAGAGCGGCAGCACGACTGTTGGTCCGGTGATCGTCAGCAGGGCGCCGATCATCGCCGACAAATCCCAGGCCAGACCGCCAATATAGTGGAGGGCGAGCGTCGCCAGGCCCCAGCCGAGCGGGAAGGCCAGGATCACCATCCGGCGGACGGCGGTCGATGCGTCGCGCAATTCGCGGAAATTGAGCGTTATGCCGCCTTCAAACAGGATAATCGCCACGGCCAGGGCAATCATTGGCCGCAGATAATCGCCGAAGCTTTCATCCGGTGTCAGCAGGGGATGGCCCAATGCCAGCGCGGCAATCGGGCCGAGCAATAGCCCTGCCCCCATCATCAGGACGATCGAGGGCCAGCGCAGGCGCCAGGCGAGCCATTGGGCCGCGACACCTGAACCGGTGATGATCGCGATGGTCAGGGGAAGGTCAGAAGCAGCTTCTATCATGAGGCATCTGATAACGCGTTTCGGACACGACGTCGCCTGCCAGGCGCGCTGAAACGCAGGGAGGTGAAAATGGAGAGCTTGCCCTTCGAGGCCCAGACAGCCCTGGTCTCATTTGCCGCCGCGGTCCTGATCGGCGGCCCCGTTGCACTGATCGGCGCCGGACGCGTCCTGACCATCGCCCGGCTGGCGACCCGTTTCGCGCTCAAGCGCCAGCTGACCACCATGTTCGGCCTCAGCCTGCTGGGCTATGCCGGCGCTGCCGCCGGCGGGCTGATCGGGCTTCCCGCAGCGGATCCGGCCAGCCTCCTTGCCAGCCTGTCGCACTAACGAACCGGATCGGCGGCATCCTCGGTCTCGTGCAGAAACTCGAAACCGATGGCGCGATCGCCATAATCCCCGTTTTCGTAAAGATCGGCCTGCTGCGAGAACCAGACCGTCAAATGTTCGAACAGGATACTGAACAACCGGCTCAGCTGCTCCTCGCGGACCGGGAGTTCGAGGGCGAAGGTGGTGCCATTCTCGATCTCAATCTGCATTTCCGGGCCCTTCTTGGTGCAGGTCAGCACTATGCGCAGCCAGTCGCCCGTGCGCGAAACCCGTACGGCAAGACCGAAACTGATCGGTCCGAGGGGCAGGAAACCGGTCCCCGAAACCGAAAACGCCCCGCTCTGATAAGGCTGCGGCGCCCACTCGCCCTTGGGCGGAACCAGATAGACGCAGACTGGTGCACCGCCTGAAAGATAGCGGCAGAAGCCCGATGAAACGCTTTCGGCGACATTTCTGATCTGGGCATAATTATCAAGGCTGAAGCGGCCATAGCGTTCGGCGGCATCAGCCATGGTGTCAAAGGGCTTCGGTTCGGTCATTTCGCTCTCCCGCATTCAGTCCAGGCAAGCTAGTGTGTTGCGGTGGAAAACGGGAGAGGCGAATGCGGTACTCAATCTGGGCCCTGGCGATTTCAGCCGGATTGGCGGCCTGCGCGGCGCCCGATACCCCCGGCACCCATGTCTGGCAGACGCTTTCGGGAGAACCACCCCTGGTGATCGCCCATCGCGGCGCCAATGGTGAATTGCCCGAACACACGATCGAGGCCTACACGCTGGCGATCGAACAGGGTGCCGATATTATCGAGCCCGATCTCGTCCTGACCTCGGACGGCGTGTTTGTGGTGCGCCATGACCGCTATCTCGCCGACAGTACCGATGTCGCCGACCATCCGGAATTCGCCGATCGCCGGCGCGTTGAGGGCGGGCGGGATGACTGGTGGGTGGATGATTTCACCCTCGCCGAGATCCGCACCCTGCGGGCGCGCCAGGTGCGCCCCGGCCGACCGACGGAGTTTGACGGCCTGTACCTGATCCCGACCTTCGAGGAAGTGCTCGATCTGGCCGCAGCGCACGGCGTCGCCACCGAGCCGGAGGTGAAATCACCGTCGCAATTCATCGCCGCCGGGCTCGACCCGCTGCCGGAACTGGTGCGCATTCTGCGCTTGCGCGGGCTCGACACGGCCGATGCGTCCATCGCCGTCCAGTGTTTCGAGCCCGATTTCCTGGCCCGGCTGAATGGCGAGATCGACACGCCGCTCCTGATGCTGGTCTTCCAGATGCAGGAGCTGGAGCCGGATCTTGATCCGCTCATCCCGACAGTGGCGCTGGAGGACATGATCGCCTTCGCCGATGGTGTCGGGCCGTACAAGGCTTTGCTGGTTGATGGCGAGGGCAATGATACCGGCTTCATCGCCCGCGCACACGCGCTCGGCCTGCCGGTCCATCCCTGGACATTCCGCGATGATGATCCGGTCGGTGACGGCGCCGATATCGAGACGGAGTTGCGCCGGATCTATGATCTGGGCGCTGATGCGGTGTTTACCGATTTCCCGGCGACCGCTGTGCGGGTTCGCGATGCGATGGCGACCGAATAGGCCGACAGCCGCCTCGATATCCGGAATGCAGATATGAAAATGGCGCGGGAGCCAAGCTCCCGCGCCACAGAATCTTGCGATCCTTTTTTCAGACCTTAGTCAGCGAACTGGAGGTTCACTGCCTTAGGGCCTTTGCCGCGGCGATCCGGCTCGGTGTCGAAAGCGACTTTTTGACCATCGCTGAGACCCGGCAGACCTGACGCTTGAACGGCAGAGATGTGCACGAAGACGTCATTGCCGCCTTCATCAGGAGTAATAAAACCAAAGCCTTTGCTTTGATTGAAGAATTTGACCGTACCTGTGGCCATGATGGGGAACCTTCCCTGTATGCATGCTCCGCGTCCGGGCACAATCCATATTGTACACACCAGCGTCCCGGTGTGGGTGTTACGGACGTGAAGTCGGGGAAGGCTGAAGTCGAATGGTCCGATGAACGAGGCACCGGATAGGCGATCAGTATTCCGTCCGGCCTATGTGGCCGCCCGTTAGAAGGGGTTATACGCACACGTCCACCCATAAATCAAATGAATCCGGTGTGGTCATTTCAAGGCGGCTCGTCATAATCATGTTCGCGCGGCGTCCCGCGCGGCTGGACGCTGTGGTTTCGACGCCGCAAACGGATACCCACTCCGGAGCCTGCTCATGACACGCCGCCGTTTCCTCGACCGCACCCACCGCAATCGCACCCGCCGCGATGAGGGTAGCCAGGGCTATAATCCCGCAGGCATGATCCGCCTGGCCGGCTTCGGCGCCGCGCTCGTGATCGCCGGCGGCGTCTATGTCGGCTTTGTCCGGCAGGGCGAGACGATTTATGACGGCCGCTGGGGCGTGCTGCAGCGGTTGATCACGCCACTCTTCTTCGGCGTCAATGCGCTGGAATTGCTGTCCGTAGTCATTGTCGGCTTCGTCGCCTGGCGGATCTGGCTGCGGATGCGCTAGGCGCGGCGGGCCTGAACCCTGATTGCGCCCTAGCCACAAGGCGATCCCGGGTCTATGTCCCTGAAGATCGGCATGGATCAATCTGGGCACGAAAAAGGACGACATCATGGGTGTACGGGTAGCGGTATTCGGTGCGACGGGCGCAGTCGGCAAGGAAATGCTGACCATTCTGGAAGAGCGGCTGTTTCCGGCCGACGCCATTCATGTCCTCGCCAGCCGCAAATCCATGGGCAAGGAAGTCTCCTATGGCGACCGCGTCCTGAAATGCGTCAATGTCGACACGTTTGATTTCTCGACCGTCGATCTCGTCCTGATGTCCGCCGGCGGCGACGTCTCGAAGGAATGGACACCGAAAATCACCAAGGCCGGCGCCATTGTCGTCGATAATTCCTCCGCCTGGCGGATGGACCCGGACGTGCCGCTCGTGGTGCCGGAAGTGAATCCCGAAGCGCTCGCCGGGGTCACGAAGAAGCGTATCGTCGCCAATCCGAACTGTTCGACCATCCAGCTGATGGTGGCGCTCAAGCCGCTGCATGACCGCGCCAAGATCCTGCGCGTCAATTGCGCGACCTATCAGTCGGTCTCCGGTGCCGGCCAGGCCGGAATGGACGAGTTGTGGACCCAGACCAAGGGCATTTTCGTCAATGACCATGCCGACCCGGTCGCCTTCACCAAGCAGATCGCCTTCAATGTCATCCCGCATATCGACAACTTCATGGAGGATGGTTCCACCAGGGAAGAGTGGAAAATGGTGATGGAGACCAAGAAGATCCTCGATCCCAAGATCAAACTGTTCGCGACCTGCGCCCGCGTACCGGTCTTCGTCGGCCATTCCATCGCTGCCCATATCGAGCTGGAAAACCCGCTCAGCGCCAAGGAAGCGCGCGCCCTGCTGCGCGAGAGCCCCGGCCTGATGGTGATCGACAAGCATGAGGATGGTGGCTACATGACGCCGGTCGAATCCGTCGGCGAATTCGCCACTTTCGTCAGCCGCATCCGCGAAGACCCGACGGTTGAAAACGGCCTCGCCTTGTGGATCGTCGCCGACAATCTGCGCAAGGGGGCCGCCCTCAATGCGGTGCAGATCGCCGAAGGCCTGAATAATCGCGGCCTGCTGAAGCGGGGCTAGACTCCGGCTTCTGTAAAACCACTCCCTGCCCGCCCGCGCCTGCCATGGCCTGCCGGACGGCGCAGGGCGATGGCTGCGGCGCATCTGCATAGCTGGCAACCGCATGAATCGGGTCGCCAGGGTCAGACGAACTGCCTATGTGCGTCTCTCACCCAGGCAGGAAAGCCGACCCGATGACCGAACGCCACTCCAACGAGATCCGCCGATCCCTGTTTGCCGGCCTGGCCGGCTATGTGATCTGGGGCTTCGCGCCGCTCTATTTTCAGATGGTCGATTTCGCCGGGGCGCTGGAAATCGTCGCGCACCGGGTGGTCTGGTCACTGCCGATGCTGTTCGCGGCCCTGTGGTTTGCCGGCAAATTGCGCCCGGCCTTCGCTGCGCTGAGGGACAAGCGCGTCATGCTGATCCTGCTGGCGACCTCGGCCCTGATCTCGGTCAACTGGCTGGTCTTCGTCTATGCGGTCAATAATGGCCAGGTGCTGCAGGCCTCGCTGGGCTATTACATCAATCCGCTGATGAGCGTTGCCGTGGGTGTGATCGTGCTGCGCGAACCGCTCGGCCCCTGGCGCATCACGGCCATCGTGCTGGCGACACTGGGTGTGCTCAACCAGATCATCGCGGTCGGTGAAGTCCCGTGGATCTCGCTGACCCTGGCCCTCTCATTCACCGGCTATGGATATTTGCGCAAGATCGTCACCGTGGATGGCCGGATCGGCCTGTTCTGGGAGACAGCCTTCATCACGCCCTTCGCGCTGGGCGCCCTGATCTGGATGCAAAGCCAGGGCGCCGGTCACTTCCTGCAGGGTCCGATGGAAGCCGCGCTTTTGATCCTGGCCGGACTGATCACCATCGTGCCGCTGCTGCTCTATATTATCGGCGCCCGCGGCCTGCGGCTCTCGACCATGGGCCTGCTGCAATTCACCGCGCCCAGCCTGCAATTCGCCATCGGTGTGCTGCGCGGAGAGACTTTCACCTCCGCCCACCTGCTGACCTTCGGCCTGATTTGGGCGGGGGTGGCAGCTTTCGCCTGGAGCCAGTTGCGGCGCGACCGGGCCGCTGTGGCGACAAAGGTCTGAGGCTTCGCTAGTCTGGCCCAAAATGGAGGCTTCATGAGCGATTTCCCCGCGCCGACCCGCATCAAGACCAATGGTATCGAGCTTTCCGTGCATCTGGCCGGACCGGAAGACGGCCAGCCGCTTCTGCTGCTGCATGGCTGGCCGGAACTGGCCTATTCCTGGAAAAACCAGATCCCGGCTCTGGCGGGCGCCGGTTATCGCGTGATCGCGCCGGATCTGCGCGGTTTTGGTGGCTCGGACTGCCCGGAAGGCGCGGAACACTATGATGTCGACACGCTGATGGCCGACTTCACCGGCCTGCTCGATGCGCTCGGGCATGAAACGGCGGTCTTTGTCGGCCATGACTGGGGCGGCATTCTCGTCTGGCATGCGGCGATGCTGATACCGGAGCGGGTCGCCGGCGTGATTGGGGTCAACACACCACATCTGCCGCGCGGGGCCGAAGCGCCGACGCATTATTTCCGCGAGATTAGCGGCGAGGATCACTACATCCTGCGTTTCCAGGAACCCGGTTATGCGGAAAGCCGGTTTGAGGGCCGCGAGGATGATTTCTTCGCCTTCATCTTCGGCAAGCCGCCGACGGCCGAGCAGTTCGAGGCGCTCTATCCGGAGATTACCCATATCCCGCGTCTGTTCGAGCAATTCACCGGACGCGATGAGGATCGCATTGTGGTCTCCCCAGCGGACCGCAAAGTCTATGCCGACGCCTATCGCAAGACCGGGTTCGGACCGGGGATGAATCTCTACCGCAATTTCGACGCCAACTGGCAACGCATGGGCGGGGTCGACCACCGGCTGTCCATGCCGTGCAAGCTGGTCGCGGCCGAGTGTGACTTCATGCTGCCACCCAAGCTCGCCGCCTGGATGCCGGCCCTGTGCAAGGATGTCGATATCGACATTCTCGAGTCCTGTGGTCACTGGACGATGTGGGAGCAGCCCGACATGCTCAATGCCCATCTGCTGGAATGGCTGACACGGCGCTTCCCGGCCTGATCGTGGATTGCGTTGTTCGACCAATAATTGCATAATGTGAGATAACATGGGCAAGGCGCATAGGCTGACCCGCTGCCAATCGAAGTCCCAGCCGTGCACCACTGCAGCATCATCCAGCCGAACGATCAGAATATGATCAAACACCTGATGGCGAGCGGGATCGAGGACATGATTTTCGTCCGGGTGGAAGCTGCGATCGCAAGCTTCGCCCGAACCGGCGGCCACCGAGCATCGGCGGACGGGCCGAATGGAGCCGATGCAAGCAACATGAGCTGGGCTTAGATATCCCGGGAATCAAGCGGTTCAGAAGGGGGCGTGATTGGAATACACGGTGGAAGTCCGACCTGAAAGTAGCTGCGCCATCCTGACGCTGGATGGGCCCTTCATCCTCGATAGCGTCGTGACGGCCTATTCCAGAATCGTCACACACCCCGATTGGCAATCGAATTTCGACATGATCGTAGCAATTAGTCCGCACTCGGACTTTTACGACACCGACCTCGCCAAGCTGCAATCCTTGCGGGACGTGGCGCGTACGATGAATGCGCAGCACCGCACCGGCCCCAATCTGCGCACCGCCCTCGTCTGCAGTGATGACCTCAAACGTGTGATCATCGACCTCTGGCTGGCTCTGGTCGACAATGACTGGCCGATCGAGTTTGGTGTTTTCACCTCGGTCAACGAGGCCCTGGCCTGGCTCGCCAAAACGGCCGACACGCCGGAAGCCTGAGGTGGGGCGCAGCGCCCATCGCACACGCGCCGCCGCAACGGCATTATTCACGCTCGCGCTCATCCTGATATCAACGGTATCTGGGGCCCAGGCGCAAGACGAGCCGAACATCTGGGTGACTGCCTGCGACATTTCCGATCCGCAAGCGCTGACATCCGAGCAAGCCGCCTGCGTCGCGGCACTGACCGCGTCCTTTATCGGCGAAGACCGGACATTTCTCGACCTGCCACCGGTCGAGACCCCAAACCTTGTTGGAGGCGGACACGGATGTCACGGACGCAATATCGAGCCATCCTGGCCAATAGATGAGGCTGGCAATATCATCGCCCTGAACGTCGCGCGGGCGATTGTCGAAGTGTCATATACAGCGCGCCAGGACGGGTCAGTCGCCAGGGCCGACGCGCAATTGATCGAACCGGAAGCAACCGGCTTTCCCGATGGGCCGGCATTCCTGGCCGCCGCCGTCTGGGCGGTGGAGCGATGGCGTTTGTGCGAGAACGACGAGGTCACACACGGAGTGGCCCAGTTTATTTTCCGGATGGACGAATCCGCGCCCTGATCACATGGCCACCCTCGCCTCGGGCGCAAGTGACTCGCACGGGAGCTGACGTCGGGAAGGACTCGCGAATGCCCCGCTGCAGCGCGTCCGGGAAAAAGTTGCCTTAAGCAATCAATCATTGGATGGTGGCACTCATGGCTCCGAAAACCTGTGACATTCTCGTCGACCCCGCCAAGCAGATCGCCCTGATCGACGTCTTTGGCGCCGCGACCATTCCCTGCCTCATGCAGGCGTTTGGCGAACTCGGCGATCACGCAGACTGGGACCCGGGCTTCGATATCATGATCCTGATCGGCGATGCCCCCGGTCTGGAGTCATTCACGCTGGCGACGATGGAGGAATTGCAGGCCTTCATGCGGCCCTGGAACCAGGCCAATCGTACCGGCGCACGGCCGCGCACGGCCTTCGTCTGCCCGGACGACCTCAAACGGGTTATCGCAGAGCTCTGGGCGGCCATGAATAGCCCCGATCACTGGCCGGTCGAGATTGGCGTTTTCGTGACCCGCAGGCAGGCGGCAAGCTGGCTGGCGCAAGCGCCGCTATAGACAGCCGTACAAGGCCTCGATCAGGCGCGTCGGGCGTGGATCGCCGGCGAGATGGTGCTGTTGCCGGTTCATGACATAGGCGGCGCTCATCCCGCGTACCGGGTCAGCCATGGCGCAGGATCCGCCCCAGCCGGAATGGCCGATCGAGGCCGGTTCCGGACCATAGAATGGGGTATGGGTGTTGCGCATCACGCCAGCCCCCCAGGACAGGTCGAAGGGCAAAACCTTGTCCGGCCCGCAGACTCGCTCGCGCACCAGCGCCTCCAGCGTCTCGCCGGAAATGAAGCGCTTGTTCTCCAGCTTGCCGCCATCGGCATAGACACTCATCAAGCGCACCAAGGCGCGCGCATTGGCATGCGCATTGGCGGCGGGGAATTCATGCATGCGCCATTCCGATGCGCCGCGGCGGCCCGGGGAGGACCAGGGCTTGAGAAAAGCCAGTTCGCGCGCCGGCGTGACCACGCCCAGGTCGGGCAATTGCCGCGGCATGGCGTGTTCGGCGACGCGGCCATGTTCGCTTTCCGGCAGGCCGATATGGAAATCAATCCCGCCCGGCCCGCAAATATCCTCGCGCAGGATGGCGCCAATCGAGCGCCCGTCAGTGCGCCGCGCCAGGGCGTCGACGATGAAGCCAAAGGTGACCGGATGATAGCCCGAGCCGGTGCCGATTTCCCACAGCGGGGTCTGGCGGGCGAGCTTGGTCTCGATCAGCTTGGCATTGAACCAGTCCGCCGCATCCATTTCTTCCGACAGGCCCGACAGGCCCGCCTGGTGTGACAGCGCCTGGGCAACAGTGATGGAAGATTTTCCACTGGCAGCGAATTCCGGCCAGAAATCAGCGACCGGCGCGTCGTAATCAAGCAGGCCGCGATCGACCAGGCGCGCAATCACCAGCGCGGCGACGGCCTTGCCGGTTGAATAGACCGGCACCAGCGTATCGGCCTGCCAGGCGCGGGTTTTCTTGCGATCGGCCCAGCCGGCATGGATATCGACCACCAGCTCACCGCCGAGGCGCACCGCAAAACCGGCGCCCAGCTCATCCTGGTCGGCCCAATTGGCCAGAAAAGCTTCGGCGACCGGTTCGAAACCGGGGGCGATATGGCCCGTTATCTCTGGAAATGTGTCGGTCATGATGGCTTTCGGGCTAACGTGTTCCGGGTCTGGCAGGCAAGCGGCCTGCCCCTATATGGGCTGCGCCTGGAAGGTGATCAGCGGTTTTTGCAACACACTCGCCGCCGCCACCACCGGCATTTCCGGGCTATTCCACTGATTGGCCCGCATCACCACGCTGACCGTGGCGGCGGTCGCGAATTCCAGGGCTTCGCGGGCACTGGCCCCGCGCAGCATGGACGTCGCAAAGGCGGCGGTCAGCAGATCGCCCGTGCCTTTCGGGGCGTCCGGGCTGCGATCATGGGTCACGATCCAGGCCTCACGGGAATCGACATACATAACGCCGATCTGGCCATGCCGGGGCAGGGAGGACACCAGGACCGGCCGCTCCAGCGCGCGCGCCGCCCGCACCATGGAGGCCAGGTCGGTCAGGCTGCGTCCCGTCAGATAGCCCAGTTCAAACAGATTGGGCGTGACCAGATCGGCGCGGCTGACCAGCTGGTCCCGGATCGCGGCGGCGACGGACGGATCGACATACAGCCCGCCGGGGGCGTCACCGAGGACCGGATCGACCACGACCGACACATGATCGGCGAAGGCGCGGGCACCGTCATGCTGGCGCCCGGCGCGCCGCACGCGGTCAATCGTGTCAGCAGCGATGGACACCTGGCCGGCATCGCCGAAATAGCCTGTCAGCACGATATCAGTGAGCGAGAACATGCCCTGTTCGCCAATGGCATCGATCATCGAGCTGAAGGCTTCAGCTTCGGTCTTGCCGCCGCCGGGCGGGCCCCAGCCGGGATGACGGCCATAATTCACGGTCGGCACCAGCATGGTGTCGATCCCGAACAGGTTGAACACCGCCCGGGACATGCTGCCACCCACCATGGAGGCGGCAACATGGCTGGAAAGAAGGAGGGCCATCGGCATGGCTCCATGCTATATCCCTTTCCCAGACATTCGAAAGTCCGAGATGAAGCGCCTGATCCGATCCGCCCTGTTTGTTCCCGCCAATAATGCGCGCGCAATCGAAAAGGCGGCGCATCTGGGCGCCGATATGCTGGTCCTCGATCTGGAGGATGCCGTCGGCCCTGACGACAAGGACGCAGCCCGCGAGATCATCGCCGGGACGCTCTCACTCTGGCAATCGTCCGGGTCGCTGCGCGCCGTGCGGGTCAATGGCGCCGACACCGCCTGGGGCGCGGCCGACCTGCGTGCGGCCAGCCAGGCCGAAGCGGTCATCCTGCCCAAGGTCGAACAGGTCGGTGATCTGCATGCGGCGCGCTCGACACTCAACGCCTATGGTTCGTCCGTGCCGCTCTGGGCGATGATCGAGACACCGCGCGGTGTGCTCCAGTCCGCCGCCATTGCCGGCGCAACCGGTACCGGACTTGGCGGGCTGATGGCCGGCGTCAACGATTTGGCGCTGGCGCTGCGCTGTGCGTCCGACCAGGACCGAATGGCGCTGCTGCCGCACCTGGCCCAAATCCTGTGCGCCGCCCGCGCCAATGGCCTGTACGCGCTGGACGGCGTCTACAACCAGTTCCGCGATCATGAGGGTTTCCGGCGCGAAGCCCGTCAAGGCCGCGCGCTTGGCTTTGACGGCAAGACACTGATCCACCCCGACCAGGTCGAGCCCACCCATGACTGCTTTCAGCCCGACCCGGCCGAGCTTGAACGGGCGGCCCGGATTGTCGCGGCCTTCACCGACCCGGCCAATGCCGGCAAGGGCGTGATCAATCTCGATGGCGATATGGTCGAACGCCTGCATCTCGATGCGGCGCGCGCCCTGCTCTCGGCGGGCAGCGGCAACGACCCTTGAGATTATAGCAAACGCAACCAATTGCAGGTTTGGACTTTTACAAATGAGGCCGGAACGGCTTTCATTGGCGGAACTGAGGAAATTCATATGACCGATTCGACGACCATCTGGCACAATCCGCGGTGCTCCAAATCCCGCCAGACACTGGCACTGCTTGAAGCCCGCGGCGGCACACTGACCATCCGTAATTACATGGAAGACAAGCCAAGCGTGGCAGAGCTGAAGGAGGTGATGAAAATGCTCGGCTTCACCTCGGCCCATGAATGGCTGCGCAAGAATGAGCCCGACTATCGCGATCTCAGCCTCAAGGCGAGTGAGGACGAAGCCGCTATCATCAAGGCGATGTCGACCCACCCCAAACTGATCGAGCGCCCGGTCGTGATCCACGGCAAGCGCGCGATGATCGGTCGTCCGCCGGAACAGGTTCTCGAACTCTTCTAGGCATTAACGCGGCGCCGAAGCGCCACAGACCGGTCCGGCGCCGCGTTAACGCTATAATTTATGCATTGCCTGAGCGGGCAAGGCTGACCAGTACACGCTCTCCACCAGTCCAATGGGTCCGGAGAGATCATGCGTATTGCCGTCGTCGATGATGACCCGATTGAACTCATGCTGTTGCGTGAGCTATCGACCAGCTTCGACGACACGCTCCAGTTCGAGGGCCATACCACGGTACGCGATTTCATCGAATCGAGCCCTCAACAATATGATCTGGTGTTTCTCGACCGTCGGATCCCGCCCCATGACGAGTATCGCGAAACCCTGCCCATGCTCGCCTCGGCGGGATATGAGGGGCGTGTGGTGCTGATGACGGCGCACGATTCCGGCATCAAGAAGGGCGATTATCGTTTCGAGCTCGTCGGCCCGGTCAACAAGCTCGATCTGCTTCAACCCACCACTTTGCAGGCGATCATCCACAACGCCTGAAGCTGACCGCGCGCCTATTGCGGCGGCGTCAACAGTCCCTGAATCACCTCGCCCAGCTGGCGCGCTTCCTCGGCCCGGGCCGAGCCGCGGCGCCAGGCAATGCCGATCTCGCGTCCCACCACGGGCGGATCGAAGGGCCGCACCGTCAGATCCAGCCGATCCACCAGACCCGCCGCAACGGCCATGCGCGGCAATAACGTGGCGCCAAGCCCGGCTTTAACCATCTGCACCAGCGTGTGCAGGCTGGTGGCGGCGAAGTCAGAGCGCACCATGCCGGCCGAGCAGGCCGCCAGCGCATGATCGCGCAGGCAATGCCCGTCCTCGAGCAGGAGCAGGGGTTCGCCGGCCAGGTCAGAGGATTTCAGGCTCGGTTTTTGCGCCAGAGGATGCGCGGGCTCACAGCAGAACAGGAATTCATCGGCCCCGAGCACATGGGTCTCGATCATCGGCGCCTCGAAGGGTAGCGCCACCAGCGCCGCATCGAGCCGGCGCTCGAGCAGGGCATCGTAAAGGCGCTGGGTCAGATCTTCACGCAGATAGAGTTTGAGCTTGGGAAATTGCTCCCGCACCGTTGGCAGGACGCGGGGCAGGAGGAAGGGGGCGATGGTCGGGATGACGCCAAGCCTGAGCGGCCCGCACAGGGGCTCGCCCGCGGCCTGGGCCGCAATCACCAGATCCTCGGCCTCGGTCATCACCCGGCGCGCCCGTGTCAGAGCCGCCTCGCCGGCCGGTGTCAGTGTGGCGCCGCGCGCGCCGCGTTCCACCAGCACCACCCCCAGAATCGCCTCGAGCTCCTTGATCGCCGCGCTCAGCGTCGGCTGGGTGACGAACACCGCGTCGGCAGCACGTGAAAAACTGCCGTGCTCGGCGAGGGCCAGCAGGAATTGAAGTTGGCGCAAGGTGGGAAGCTGGGACATGTATTGAAATTACCTATGGATCAGCAAGAGATAATCCATTGGGCTTATGTCTGCGTCAAGGGCATTAGGACCGGGCTATCTGACGCCGGCGCTTATGACCGGCGGAAACAATTGGAGATTTACATGTTGGGCATTGGCGAAAAACTTCCGGATTTCGAAATCACTGGCGTGAAGCCCGGTTTCAACGCGCATGAAGAAAACGGCGAGTCGGCCTTTGAGAGCATCACCCAGGAGAGCTTTGCCGGTAAGTGGAAAGTGATCTTCTTCTACCCCAAGGATTTCACCTTCGTCTGCCCGACCGAAATCGTCGCCTTTGCCAAACTCAATGGCGATTTCGAAGATCGCGACGCCGTGCTGATGGGCGGTTCCTCCGACAATGAATTCTGCAAGCTGGCCTGGCGCCGCGAGCATCCTGATCTCGACAAGCTGCCGATGTGGCAGTTTGCCGACACGACCGGGTCCCTGATCGATTCGCTCGGCATCCGCTCGGACGCCGGTGTCGCCTATCGCGCCACCTTTGTGGTCGATCCGGACAATGTCATCCAGCACGTCTATGTCACCAATCTCAATGTTGGCCGCAATCCGGAAGACACGCTGCGTGTTCTCGACGCGTTGCAGACCGACGAGCTTTGCCCGTGCAACCGTCCCGTCGGCGGCGACACGCTTTAATCTGACACTCAGGCAGCGCCTCTTCCCCCCGGAGCGCCGCCTGTGAAACCCCGGTCTCGTCACACCGAGCGGCGAGACCGGGGTTTTTTCAGACCCCGTCTTTGCAATTAAGACTTATTCGCTTTGGAGATCATGATGAGCCTCGAAGACCTCAAGAACGCCTTGCCCGATTACGCCAAGGATCTGAAACTCAACCTCTCCTCACTCGCCCGCGAAACCGATCTCGACGATCAGAAGAAGTGGGGCAGCTTCCTCGCGACGGCCTATGCCGTCGGTGAGCCGACCGTCCTGCGCGCGATCCGCGCCGAGGTCGAAGGCAAGATGGACCCGGACGCAGCCAATGCCGCCAAGGCGGCCGCTGCGATCATGGGGATGAATAATGTGTATTACCGCTTCATCCACCTGTCCAAGAACAAGGAATACGGCACCTTGCCCGCGCGCCTGCGGATGAACCTGCTGGCCAATCCGGGCGTCGACAAGGCCGATTTCGAACTGTGGTCGCTGGCCGTCTCCGCCGTGAATGGTTGCGGTCTGTGCATCGACAGCCATGAGGCGGAACTGCGCAAGCACGGTCTGACGAGTGTGCAGATCCAGGCGGCCGTCCGCATTGCTGCTGTGGTTAATGCTGTGGCCCAGGTTTTGGCTGCGGAAAGTGCCGTTTAGGCATTTTTAACACCTTCGCCACAATTCGATATACTGTAGAAAACTCACGAAAACCCCCGGCAGCAGTACGCTTTTTGTGAGTTTTCCACAGGCCTTGCAATTCCCTATAAGCTCCGTATAATGAGCTTATGTCCATGATTGATCATACCCTCGACCACCTGCCCAAACGTACCAATCCGGAAAGCCATGCGCTCCGGGGGGGCCGGACGTGGTTTTCCAATCGGACGATTTCGCGTGCGCGGCATTTCGCTGACCTGTCCTGGACCTGCCTTTGCGTCCCGCTGGCTGTCTCCGTGGCACTGGTGGCAAGCGGGCAAGTCCTGCTGAGCGGCGACCTCGCTGCACTGGCCAATCTGCTGGGCGGTATCGGGCTGATCTATTCGGCCCACCGTATCCTGTCGAAACTGACACTCGGCTTCGAGCGCAACTGATCGGCCGCTGAGCGCGCCCGCCAGCGTGCCGCGCATCCCGGCTCCAGCCGCCCCGTCTACCTCAGACAATTGACCGATCCGTCACAGACACTAGTGTGCGATCAAGGAAAGTCCGGCGACGTCTGCTGACGCGCCACGGGGAGGGTATTTCATGGGCTGGTGGTTCGGGATCAAACTCTGGCAGCGTGTTCTGCTTGCTCTGTTCGCGGGCGTCGCCTTCGGACTGGCGGCGTCGCAACTCATGGGGCAGGAATCCGCCACCCAGTGGATCTCCACCTGGGTTCACCCGGTCGGCACCGCCTTCATCCGGTTGATCCAGATGCTGATCGTCCCGCTCATCTTCACCACGCTGGTCTCCGGTGTGATTGCGATGGGCAAGCCATCCAAGCTCGGCACGCTCGGGCTGAAAACGATCGGCCTCTATCTCGTCACCACCCTGTTCGCCAATATTATCGGCCTGACGTTCGGCACAATCTTCCAGCCCGGCCGCGGTGCCAATCTCGGCGATGTCGTCCCCGTACCAGTCTCGACCGATGCGCCATCCATCATCGACCGCTTGCTGGAGATCATCCCGACCAACCCGATCGCGGCGCTCGCGGACGGTAATGTCCTGGCGATCATCTTCTTCTCCATCTTCGTCGGTGTCGCCATTCTGGCGACCGGAAAATCGGGCAAGCCGGTGGGCGACCTGTTTAATTCCGCTGCCGAGGTCGTGCTGAAAATCACTCATTACGTAATGGAAGTGGCGCCCTATGGTGTTTTCGCCCTGGTCTCCTACACCGCTGCCAGCCAGGGACTGGAATCACTGCAGTCCGTTCTGATCCTGATTATCGCCGTCTATCTCGGCCTGATCACCCATGCGCTGATCACCTATGGCATCCTGATCCGGGTGGTGCTCAATCTGCCGCTGGCCCGCTTCTTCCGCGGCCTGACCGATCCGATTGCCGTCGCGTTTTCGACCGCTTCGTCCTCGGCAACACTGCCGGTCACGATCGCTGCGGCAGAAGACAATCTGGGGATCAAAAAATCGGTCGCCGGTTCGGTGCTGCCGCTCGGCGCCACCATCAATATGGACGGCACCGCGCTCTATCTCGGTATTCTGGCGCTCTTCACCGCCCAGGCCTTCGGTTATGATCTGACCTTCATGAATTACGTCATGATCGCGGTCACCGCGGCCGTCGTCTCGATCGGGGCGGCCGGCATTCCCTCGGCCTCGCTCTTCCTGCTGGCCATCGTGCTGCAGACCTTCGACGTCTCGCCCGAACATATTGCCATCATTGTCGGCTTCATCCTGCCGGTCGACCGGATCATGGACATGGCCCGCACGGCGGTGAACGTCACCGGCGATGCCGCCGTCGCCACGGCTGTCGCCAAATGGGAAGGTGAACTCGACGAGGACGTCTTCCGCGCCCCTGCCAAGGTCTGATCCACCCAAGGAACCCGCGATGATTGCCCGCTACCGCCTTGTCGAAATCGTCATCGCCGTCAGCGTCGTCATCATCTCGGTCGCCTCGCTTTTCGTGGCCGTCTATCAGAGCCGGGTCATGGATCAGACTCTGGCGGCCAGCGTCATGCCGATCATGGACTATACGACCGGCAATTTCTCCGCCGTGCACCAGGACAACCGGATAGAACTGGACGTGCGCAATAACGGGCTCGGACCCGCCCAGGTGCACTATCTGGCAATGTCCTACCAGGGCGAGCCGGTCATCGCACCTGACCGCTTTATCGCACAATGCTGCGCCCCCGAAGGCCTGACCCCGGACGAGCGCGAGCTCCATATCCGTGACCTGTTCCGGACCGGCCGTCTCAATCTGCTCACGGATGTGGTTGGCGGCCGCGTCTTCGCGCCGCAGCAGCGCGTGGTATTTGCGACCATGACCCAGCCGGAGGACCCGGAGAGCCTTGCGGTCTGGGAGGCATTCAATCGTGCACGCCACGGTCTGGAACTGGAAATCTGCTATTGCTCGGTGCTCGAGGATTGCTGGACTGCCCGCTTCCCGCAGCAGCACCGTGCTCCCGTTGACCAATGCGAGCCGCGTCATGGCGGCATCTAGCGCGCAACACGAACGGCCAGAAAAATCGACCTTCCGGTGATCCGCCCTGAAACCGGCAGCGTATCCCTTCTGCGTCCCAAGGCAGGAGAAGTCGTTTGCCCTCAATCTCGCGCCTGCTCCTGCTTGTCCCAACGCTGGTTCTGACCGCCCTGATCATCTGGGCGGTCAGGGCTGGGGATTTCGGTGCCGCCGGCGCCTGGTTGACCGGCCAGCCCTGGGGCGTCGTCACACTCACCGACCTCTATTTCGGCTTTGTCCTGAGCGCGCTGGTGATCGGCGCGACAGAACGGCGCTGGCTGCCGGCCCTGTTCTGGATCCTGCCGGTTTTCGTGCTCGGCAATGTCTGGACCGGCCTGTGGTTTGTCTGGCGCTGGCCGGAATTGCTCAGAAGGCTGCGCCCGGCCCCTGCCGATGCGACCGGGCAGGCCCGCTCGGGCTGACCCGCCCGGAACCGGCAGGCGTCCAGCGTGTCCAGGATCACGCCCCGATCGGGCCAATCGCCCTATGAAGTCGCCCGCGAGCGCGTCAATAAATGTGGCGAAAGGTCCAATTTGAACCTTTTTGGGGACAAAGTTTCAGCCAATTTGGGGCCATTATCATTCATTAACGGACTCAGGTTCGAATTCGATCAGCCGATATGTCGTGGGGACCGGTATGAGCAGGACAGCAAAACACAACGGATCATTGATCAAATCGGCCATGCTGTGGCTGACCGTCGGCGTGATGCTGGCCTCTGTTTATGGCGCCGTTCTCGCTGCCGCACCCGACCCGCGCGCCCGTAACCTGTTCGCGGATACGCCGCCGGCTCCGATGATCACCGCGAGCAATGAGTTTGTCGGCGAGAATGCCGACCGCTAGGAGGGCATGGCCCGCCTTTCCCCTCACGCAGCTTGACTCTGCGCCCGCCCGCGCGTAAATGCCGCCACTTATCACGCAAGCCTTACCGCTTGTCTTACCTGCACATCCGCCCCGGTTAACCGGGATCCGGGGGAGGCAGGCGAGATCCCCGCCCGGCGAAGTTTTCGCTCAGCGGGGTCGCGATGCTTTGCGCTTGTGGCGCGGAAATGTTGGAAACAGGCAGGATCCCGAACGCATGTTCGATACACTGACAGACAGGCTTGGCGGTATATTCGACACACTCACCGGGCGCGGCGCGCTGTCGGAGAAGGATGTCGATGCGGCCCTGCGCGAAATTCGCGTCGCCCTGCTGGAAGCCGATGTCGCCCTGCCGGTCGTTAAATCCGTCACCAAACAGATCCGCGAACGCGCCATTGGCGAGGATGTCATCCGCGCCGTCGCGCCGGGTCAGCAAGTCGTCAAGATCGTCCATGACGCCCTGGTCGACCTGCTTGGCGGTGATGGCGCCCCGGAAGGCCTCTATCTCGAGGGTGAGCCGCCGATCGCCATTCTGATGGCCGGTCTTCAGGGCTCGGGTAAAACCACGACGGCAGCCAAGCTCGCCAAGCGCATCACAGAACAGCACAAGAAGAAGGTCCTGCTCGCCTCGCTCGATACGCGTCGTCCCGCCGCGATGGAGCAATTGCAGCAGCTCGCGATCCAGATCGACGTCGCCTTCCTGCCGATCGTGCCGGGCCAGAAAGCCGTCGACATCGCCAAGCGCGCCATGAGCGCCGGCCGTCTTCAGGGCTTCGACGTCGTCATTCTCGACACCGCCGGCCGCACCTCGATCGATGAGGAGATGATGGGTGAGGCGAAAGCCATTGCCGATATCGCCCATCCGCACGAAACCCTGCTGGTCGCCGATGCGCTGACCGGCCAGGATGCCGTCAATACGGCCGCGAAATTCCATGAACGCCTGCCCCTGACGGGTCTGGTGCTGACCCGCATGGACGGTGATGGCCGCGGCGGCGCAGCGCTGTCGATGCGCCATGTCACCGGCCTGCCGATCAAATTCCTCGGCGTGTCCGAAAAGCCCGACGGTCTCGACGCCTTCGATGCCCGCCGCGTCGCCGGCCGCATTCTGGGCCGCGGCGACATCGTCTCGCTGGTCGAAAAGGCCAGCCAGGATATCGACCAGGCGCAAGCCGAACGCATGGCCAGGAAGATGGCCAAGGGCAAGTTCGACCTCGACGATCTGCGCGAACAATTCAGCCAGCTCAAGAAAATGGGCGGGCTCGGCTCGATCATGGGCATGCTGCCGGGCATGAACAAGGCGGCCAAGGCCCAGGCCGCGGCCTCGGGCATGGATGACAAGATGCTGACCCGTCAGGAAGCCATCATCCTGTCGATGACCAAGGCCGAGCGCGCCAAGCCTGAAATTCTGAAAGCCAGCCGCAAGAAACGCATCGCGGCGGGTTCCGGTGTCGATGTCGCCGACGTCAACAAGCTGATCAAGATGCACCGGCAAATGGCCGACATGATGAAAAAGGCCTCCAAGGGTGGCCGCGGCGGCCTGGCCGGCATGATGGGCGGTATGGGCGGCGGCATGCCCAAGGGCATGGGCGGCCCGATGGGCGGCCAGCAACCCTCGCTCGGCCAGATCCCGAAGGATTTTCCCGGCCTTGGATCGCCCAAACCCGCTTCGCCGTCCGGCCTGCCCGGCCTGGGCGGCACCCCGCTCGGACCCGATGGCCTGCCAATCGGCTTGCCGAAGAAATAGCCCCAAGTTTTTCACCAGACATGAACCCGAAGGACCAATGTAATGTCTCTTAAAATCCGACTGACCCGTGGTGGCACCAAGAAGCGCCCTTATTACCGTATCGTCGTTGCCGACGCCCGCGCCCCGCGCGATGGCCGTTTCATCGAACGGATCGGCTCCTACAACCCGATGCTGCCGAAAGACGCCCAGCGCGTCGTGCTCGATCTGGAAAAGGCCAAGGCCTGGATCGCCAAGGGCGCACAGCCAACCGATCGCGTTGGCCGTTTCATCCATGACGCTGATGCCAGCGCCTGGGCCTGGAAAGCCGGTTCCAACCTGAAAAAGGGTGAGCCAGGCCAGAAAGCCAAGGAACTCGCGACCGAAAAGGCCGAGAAGGAAGAAGCCCGCAAGACCGCGATCGCTGAAGCCAAGGCTGCCTCCAAGGCCGCCAAGGAAGCACCGGTTGAAGAAGCACCAGCTGAAGAAGCACCGGCTGCCGAAGCTGAAGCGCCTGCCGCTGAAGCTGCTGCCGAAGAAAAATCCGAATAGGCCTTTTGCCCGTTCGCATTGCAGACCGTCCTTCGCCTCCCCGCCCGGCCTCGTGCCGGGCGGGGCTTGGCGTGGCGGCTTGAAAGACCAGAATCATGACCGCAAAACCCGCCGCCGATCTCGTCTTTGTCGCAGCCATCGCGGCGGCGCACGGCGTTCGCGGCGAGTGCAAGGTCAAGAGTTTTACCGGCGATCCGGAAGCGGCCTTCAGCTATGGCCCCTTCCTCGACGCGGCCGGCAAGGAAATCCTGCGCGCCAAACGCTGGCGCCCGGTCAAGGATGGCTGGGTCGTTGCCTTCGAGCAGGAATTGAGCCGCGAAGACGCAGCGGCGCTGCGCGGCACCCAGCTCTTCGTCCCGCGCTCGGCCCTGCCCGAGCTAGCCGAGGAAGAATACTACCATTCCGACCTGATCGGCCTGGCTGTCCAGGGCCTCGATGGCGCAGCCATGGGCAAGCTCAAGGCCGTGCATGATTTCGGTTCCGGCGATCTGCTGGAAATCACCGGCACGCCCGGCCGCACCGGCGACTGGTATCTCCCCTTCACCCTGGCCTACGTGCCCCATATCTCGCTGAAGGACCGGCAGGTCACCATCGATCCGCCGGAAGATGTGGGTTCAAAAGCCGAGGAAGAGGGCGGCGAGGCCTGAGGCCTGCCGGGGAGGCCGCCCGGGAACGGAAGCGCGAGGCCCTCACCATCTCCGTCGCCTTCGGCGACACCTCTTCCATCAAGGAAGAGGAGGGCGTTGCGCAGGGGCTGGCAGGTGGACCTGATTTGCGTGCGTCTATTGATTCACCTCCCAACCAGATCGGGCACCCTCCTCTTCCTTGATGGAAGAGGTGGCCGCGAAGCGGCCGGAGATGGTGATGATGACGGGCGCGACAGGTGCCGGTATGGCGACCTATCCCCGCCCTCGCCAATTATCCCACGTCATCCCGACGAAAGTCAGGACCTCGACGTGACAAGCGCGGAGCCCGGTCTATCGAGGTCCTGACTGGAGTTCACCCCCGCGCAGGCGGGGGGCGGGATGACGATAAATCGTCAAACTTATCCCCGCCCCCTCAACCTGCGCGCATAATCCGCCCGTTCCGGTCGCACGGGAGGCACGAGCTCAGTCATTCGCGGCGGTCGGGAGCGTGCAGCCTGTCCGGGCAGAGGGGTGACATCCCGAGCGTTGGCAGGGCGTCCATTAAGGTCTGACGGCACTAAACGACCGACCTGAGTACCTTTCTGGATTGGAAACGGCGGTGGAGACGCCACGGGAAAACTGCACGTGCGGGACGTCTCGAATGTCACGCTACT
>NZ_FNHG01000024.1 GCF_900103475.1 Maricaulis salignorans | reverse complement strand
ACCGGACAAAGTCCGGGCCGGAGGGGGCCTCACCGCCAAACACCCCCTCAGTCCGCTGCGCGGACAGCTCCCCCGCAAGGCGGGGGAGCAAGGATAAGCGGTGACCGCATTCGCCGAGCTGGTCGCCGCCAGCAATTTCACCTTCCTGACCGGCGCCTCGCATAGCGATGAAATGGTCGCCCAGGCCAGGGCGCTCGGGCTGGCAGCAATCGGATTGGCGGATCGCAATTCCTTTGCCGGCGCGGTGCGCGGCCATCTCGCCGCGAAGGAGGCCGGGATCAAATTCCTGGTCGGAGTGAGGCTGGTGACAACATGCGGTTTCGAACTGGTCGCCTATCCCAGACACCGCCACGCCTATGGTGCGCTGGCGCGCATGCTCACCGACGCCAATTTCCGCTCGAGGAAAGGGACATGCGAGCTGTGGCTGGAACAGATTGTCGAGGCCTCAACGGACCAGGTTTTCATCCTCCTGCCGCCCGATCCGCCCTGCGCGGACTGGCAGGCCAGGGCGGCGGACTTCTGCGCCCGCTCAAAAGCCCATCACGTCCTCGCACTCACCCGCCGCTTCGATGGCCGCGATGGTGAACGCCTGCACCAGCTCAGCCAGTGCGCGACAGATCTCGGTCTGGACTGCATCGCCAGCAATGACGCCCTCTATCATGTCCCCGAACGCAAGCCGTTGGCCGATGTCGTCGCCTGTATCCGCGAACATGTGACCATCAAGGCGGCCGGCTTTCTCCTCGCCGCCAATGCCGAACGCCATCTCAAACCGCCCGCGGAAATGGCGCGCCTGTTTCGCGGCTATGAGCACGCCGTCGCCAATACGGTCGCGCTCGCCGACAGCATCAATTTCAGCCTTGAAGAACTGGTCTATCAATATCCCAGCGAGGTGGTCGGCGACCATGAAACCCCGGCCCAGACCCTGCGCCGTCTGACGGCAGAGGGGCTGGAGCGGCGCTGGCCCGATGGTGCGCCGGAGAAGATCCGCGCCGCCATCGCCCATGAGCTCACCCTGATCGAAAGCCTCGATTTCCCGGCCTATTTCCTCACCGTCCACGATATCGTCCGCTTTGCCCGCAGCCAGGGAATCCTGTGCCAGGGGCGCGGTTCGGCGGCCAATTCAGCGGTGTGTTTCGCGATCGGCATTACCGAGGTCGACCCGACCCTGATCGACCTCCTGTTCGAGCGTTTCGTTTCGGCGGAACGCGGCGAGCCGCCCGATATCGACGTCGATTTCGAGCATGAGCGGCGCGAGGAGGTGATCCAGTATGTCTATGAGAAATACGGCCGCCGGCGCGCCGCCATGACCGCGACGGTGAATTGCTACCGGCCGCGCGGCGCCATTCGCGAGGTCGGAAAGGTGTTCGGCCTGTCCGGCGATGTCATCTCGGCCCTGTCGAAGACATTGTGGGGCTGGTCGACTGATGATCTCACCGATAACCGCATCCGCACCGAGCTCGGCCTCGACCCCGACACGCCCGATATCGCGATGACGCTGCATTATGCCCGCGAGCTGATGGGCTTTCCGCGCCATCTCTCCCAGCATCCCGGCGGTTTCGTGATGATGCAGGGCCGGCTCGACGAGATCGTGCCGCTGCACAATGCCGCCATGCCCGACCGCACCGTGCTCGAATGGGACAAGGAGGATATCGACGCGCTCGGCCTGATGAAGGTCGATGTGCTCGGCCTTGGCATGCTCACTTGCGTCGCCCGCGCCTTCGACCTGATCGAGCGCCATTATGGCCGTGGCCTGACCATGGCTTCCGTGCCCCAGGCCGATAGCGCCGTTTATGACATGATCTGCAAGGCCGACACGGTCGGCGTGTTCCAGATTGAAAGCCGGGCCCAGATGACCATGTTGCCGCGCCTGCGGCCGCGCACATTCTATGATCTGGTGATCGAGGTCGCCATCGTCCGCCCCGGTCCGATCCAGGGCGATATGGTGCACCCCTATCTGCGCCGCCGCTCGGGGCTTGAAGCGGTGGAATACCCGTCAAAGGCGCTCGAGGAGGTCTTGGGCAAGACACTCGGCGTGCCGCTCTTCCAGGAGCAGGCGATGCGGATCGCCATCGTCGCCGCCGGCTTCACGCCAGCCGAATCCGACCAGCTGCGCCGTTCCATGGCCGCCTTCCGCCGCTCCGGCTCGATCCATGAAATGGGCGAGAAGTTGATGAAGGGCATGATCGCGAAAGGCTATGAGCCCGATTTCGCGGAGCGCTGTTTCAAACAGCTCGAGGGCTTTGGCGAATACGGCTTCCCGGAAAGCCATGCCGCCAGCTTCGCCCTGATCGTCTATGTCTCCTGCTGGCTGAAGCATTATTATCCCGACGTCTTCGCCGCCGCGATCCTCAACTCCCAGCCGATGGGATTTTACGCCCCGGCGCAACTGGTCCGCGATGCGCGCCAGCACGGCGTCGAAGTGCGCCCGCCCGACATCAATCACTCCGACTGGGACTGTACGCTGGAACCGGCCCCCTCAGTCCGCTGCGCGGACAGCTCCCCCGCGCTGCGAGGGAGCAAGGATGCGCCCATCCTCCCCCGCAAGGCGGGGGAGGTGTCCCGGACAAGGTCCGGGACGGAGGGGGCCGGGACGGAGGGGGCCGCGAAGCGGGGGCATTTCGCCCTGCGCCTCGGCCTGCGCCAGATCAAGGGCCTGCGCGAAGCCTCAGCCGCACGCCTGATTGCGGCGCGCAATGCGGGCGGGCCCTTCACCAGCGTGCCCGATCTCGCCCGCCGTTCGCGCCTTGATCGCTCCACCATGGACCGGCTCGCCAATGCCGATGCTTTCGGCTCCATCGCGCTCGACCGCCGTCAAGCCGGCTGGACCGCCCTCGCCCAGGCCGGCAAGCCCTTGCCCCTGTTCGAGCATGCCGATGAATATGGCCATGAGGCTGCCACCGCCCTGCCGCAGATGAGCGCCGGCGAGGAGGTCGCCCAGGACTACGCGGCGCTGCGCCTCTCGCTCAAGGCGCATCCGATGAGCTTTTTCCGGTCTGAGCTGGAAGAAAGCGGCCATGTGCGGTCTGAACAACTGGGCGAAATGCGCGATGGCCGCTGGGTGACGCTGGCCGGCCTGGTGCTGGTGCGCCAGCGCCCCGGCTCGGCCTCGGGTGTGATCTTCGCGACGCTGGAGGATGAGAGCGGGGTGGCCAATATCATTGTCTGGCCGAAATGCTTCGAACGTCACCGCAAGATCGTGATGCGCTCCAAACTGATGAGCGTCACCGGACGGCTGCAAAAGGAAGGTGAGGTGATCCACATCATCGCCAGCCGCATCACCGACCAGTCCTGGCGCCTCGCCGCCCTCGCCGATGGCGAGGCGTTCGCCGAGGCCCTCGCCCACGCCGACGAAATCGCCCGCCCGCAGGACGATCCCCGCCTGATCGGCATTTATCGCCGCGTCATGCAGGGCGAGCGGCTGGAGGATGTGCTGCCGAAGAGCCGGGATTTTCATTGAGGAGCCAAGGCCCGCGCACCGGGTAGACCACTCCGCGCTTGCATAGCAGCGCATGTTTCAGAAATACTCGGTTCATGTCCCGTTCTGCCCGCGTCACGGCGACCAGCCAGCACACGTCCAGCGGCGGCCTGCCTCAGGCTGCATGGGCCGGGTGCTTGTATTTTTCTGCCATTTTCGCGCTTGGTTTCGGGTTCGGCGTTTTGCGCACACTCGCTCTGGAAGCCTTCCCGAACCTGACCCGGCTGGGCGTGGTCCTGGTCGAAATCCCGGTCATCCTCGCCCTTGCCTGGCTGATTTGCGGCGCCCTGATCGCCCGCCTGTCGCTCACCGGTGGCGAGCGTTCGGCGAGCGTGATGGGCGCATTCGCACTGGCGCTGCTGCTGGTGGCCGAGGCCGGTCTTTCGGTGGGACTGAATGGCTTGAGCCTGCAAGAGCATTTGGCCCTCTACCGCCAGCCCAGCCATGTCATCGGACTGGCGGGGCAGTGCATGTTTGCGATCTTCCCCTGGCTTCGGGTCCGGTTCTTCAGCCCTCCGGCGCGCCAATTGCAAACAAAACCCTAACATGCCGGACCTGTTGCGAAGCGGGTCAACCGGCAGCAGATTGGGAGTTGTCATGAGCAAGCCACAAAGCCTGAGCGAAGACGAAGCCCACGCCATGCGCCTGTTATGGGATCGTGGTGGCGCGTCGGTATCGGAACTGGCCCGGGCGAGCCGGCAGCCGGCCAGCGCGACACTGTCCATCCTGCAGCGCCTGCGCCGCAAGGGGGCGGTCGAACGCCAGCAGAGCGGACGGGATGTCCGTTATCTGCCGCGCCTCAACCGCCAGACGGCCCCGACGCATACGCTCGGCCGGCTATTGTCGGAAGCGGCGGGCGATGACCGCACCGGTCTCGGTGTGGTGGTGCTGCGCGAAAGCGATGTCGACCCGCAGGACTGGGCCGATCTGCAGGCGGAAATCGCCGCGAAAAACGCCGCAAGATCCAACCGCTGATCCGCGCCTATTGCGCCAGGAAGGCCCGGACATCGGCGATGGTGCGCGCCGGATCTTCCTCGTGCAGGATATGGCCAAGATCGTCATGGATGATCAGTTCGGCTTGCGGCAGATCGTCGGCGATGCGTGCCGCCTGTTCCACCGGGATCATCACATCACGCCCGCCCCACAGCACCAGTGCCGGCACCTGTACCCGCGCCAGATCGGCAGCCGGGTCGGGCAGGGTGAAGACTTCGAGCCGCTCGACCAGGGCCTGACCGACGCCAGGCGTCTGCATCAGGGCGTGAACGCGGCCGGGCAGGGCCGGGTCCATGCGGCTGATATCGCCGAACAGGCCGGCGGAGGCCGCGGCGACCATCGCTTCGGGCGCGCTGGTGAGATAGAAGCTCACCCCCATCGGCACGGCGACGGGCTGTTCGGTGACGCCATTGATGGAATAGGCACCCGGCGCGACCAGAACGAGGCGTTCGACCAGGTCGGGGCGCTCGGCGGCGAGACGCCAGGAAACCAGACCGCCAAGGGAATTGCCCGCCAGGGTGACATGGTCGAGGCCGAGCTCATCGAGCAGATGGCCGAGGAATTCAACGGTCTGCGGGACGGAATAGCGTTGCTGCGGGTCGGGACCGGTGAGGCCATGGCCGGGCAGGTCCATGCGGATAACGCGGTAGTCGCTGCTCAGATCGGCCGCCCAGCCGTCCCAGCTTTCCAGCGAGTAGGAAAACCCGTGCACCATGACGATGACGGGCGCATCGGCCGGCCCCTCGCTGCGCACGCGTGCCATCACGCCATCGATATCAACCAGGCGGTCAGCGTCGGTCCAGTAGGGTGAATCCAGCCGCGCGGCCTGATCCAGCGCCGGTTCTGCAGCGGGACGGGTGAGCATCCAGGCCAGGGCCCCGATCACGATCAGGGCGGCGAGGACGATAAATGCGATCACAGTGCGGGACATGGGATTTCCTCGGTTTCACATAAAAACGGCCGACGATCCCTGATGCTCAGGAAGCGCCGGCCGGTCAAGTCGGTCGAGAGCGGACACGGGAGGTTCGCGTCCGCTCTCATGCTTCAGCCTAGAAGCGGTAAGCCAGCGTTGCCGTAACGGTACGTGGATTGCCGTAATAGCCGACCAGCGTGCCCGAAGTACCGAGCTCGGGAGCGAAGGTCGTGTTGTCGACGAAGTCATAGCCGGAGACCCGGTATTCCTCGTCGGTCAGATTGCGGCCATGCAGGCCCAACTGCCAGGCACCATCTTCGCTGTCCCAGACGATCGACGCATTCCACAGCGTGTAGGCTGCCTGGTCGAGGGCCGGGAACGGGATTTCGAACTGGCTCGAATCGCCGCGGTGTGAGCCGGTGATCGAGGCGTTGAGATCGCCGCCATAGACCGAGGTCAGATAGCTCAGCGTCGCGCTGAGGGTGGAATCCGGCGTGTTCTGGATCTGGACCTGGTTGGAGATATCAACACCGAAAGCATTGATGAATTCCTCGTAATTGCCGTCGAGGATACCCAGTGCCCAGGAGAAGTTCAGGGCATCGCCAGTGGTGAAGACGTCACGGCCGAGGTCGAGCGTACCTTCATATTCGATACCGGTAATCGTTGCGGCACCGGCATTGGTGGTCACACCGGTGAAGGTGTCGTTGATGCCATCAGCATCGGTATCGATGCCGACCGAACCGGGAACCTGGATGTCGGTATAATCCATGTGGAAGAGCGCAACAGCATGGCTGTAGCGTTCGCCCTGGTATTTCCAACCCAGCTCGAAGCTGTCGACCGATTCCGGATCGAAGGCCATGAACTCAAACACTTCGTCGGCTGTAATCGTGCCGCTGAGGTCGAAGTCCGGGGTGCCGGTGGTCTGGGCCCGCGGATCAAAGCCGCCGCCTTTGAAGCCCTGGCTATAGGTGAAGTAGAAATTATTGGCGGCACTTGGCTGCCAGGAGATCGACGCCGTCGGGCTGAAATCATCCCAGGAATTGGTGCCGAGGAAGTCGGACGTGGTCGCGATTGCGAAACCGGCGCCGCCAAAATACTCGGAGAAGCCGCCCAGATAGGTCCGGCGCAGGACGCGCGATGTACGCTCGTCTTCGGTATAACGGCCACCCAAGGTGATGCTGACCGTATCGGTCAGGTCATAGGTGAAGTTGGCGAAGACCGACCAGGTGCTGGTATCCACATCACCAAAGGTCTGGGCGTTGAGGCCGGTCAGGACCGTGTCGAGCAGAACGTCGAACACCGTCGTCGCGTTGGCTTCAAGCGAGTAATAACCCATCACACCGGCGAGACGATCACCTTCATAAAGGAGCTGGAACTCTTCGGAGGTCTGCTCATTGGTGTAGATCGCAGGAACGTCGAGATCGCCTTCAGGCAGGTTGTCGAAGTCGATCGGCGTGGTGGATTCGTCTTCACGCCGGGACAGGATGTTCCGCACGGTCCAGTTTTCATTGAGATTCCACTCGGCCGTCAGGGACAGGCCATCGCTCTGGACATTCTGCGCGACCACATCAAGGCCGGCACGGGTGTCGAAAACATCGTCGAGCACGCCATAGGCGGCCGGATAGCCCGGAGCACTCGGGATCAGACGGTGTCCGCCGCGCGGGCTGGATGTGTCTTCCACCGAGTCATAGGCGAGACGGAAGAAGAGGTCGGCACTTGGTTCCCATTCGGCGCTGACACGATAGCCGAGCACGTCCTTGTCGTAATTTTCCTCACCCGTGGTGAGATTGGTACCGAAACCGTCACGCTGGAGATTGGCCACAGCCGCGCCGAGGCGGAAAGTGTCGCCCATTGGCACGCTGCCGGAGACGATCTGGTCGAGCTGGCCGAAAGAGCCGACATTCAGGCGCGCCGACAGGGCAGGCGCGTCCGGGTCAAGGCGGCGGGTGACGTATTTGATCGCGCCACCAATGGTGTTGCGGCCGTAGAGCGTGCCCTGGGGACCGCGCAGAACTTCGATCCGTTCGACATCATAAATGTCGAGCACGGCGGCCTGCGGGCGGTTGAAATAGACGTCGTCGACATAGATGCCGACGCCGGCTTCAAAGCCGGCAACCGGATCCTGCTGGCCGACGCCGCGGATGAAAGCGGTCAGGGTCGAATTGGTGCCGCGCGAAGCTTCGAGCGTCACATTCGGTGTTGTCTCGGCAATCGCCAGGATGTCGACAGCGCCCATCGCCTCGAGCTGGTCGCCGGTATAGGCGGTGACCGCCAGCGGCACGTCCTGCAGCGATTCCTCGCGGCGGCGGGCCGTCACGGTGATGACGTCAGAGGTGGCCGTGTCGCCGGCCTGTTGGGCCTGGACAGGTGCCGCGATGAGCATGGTCGATGCGATCGTGCTGAGCAGGAGCGCTGCCCGCGTCATTTTCTGGGTCGGTTTCATGATGCTTTTCCCTCGGTATTATGGTGGGTGACCGCCGCCGCATGCACGCGGTTGGCGAATTGTGTGACCGCACTGGCGAACTCTTGCGGTTCTTCCAGGTGCGGAGCATGTCCCGAGTTCGCAAACGTCACCGATTGCGCTTCGGGTAATGAGTCGACGAGATACCGGCTCGTCTCCGGGCCGTAGGCTTCACTTCGCGCGCCAGAAATGACGAGCGTCGGCAAGTTCATGCTGGGCAGGGCTTCGCGCAGATCCTGGCTGGCCATGGAAAGCCAGAAATCTGCCATCGCACCGCCATGGCGCTGGCTGAGCCGAGCGACAATATCGGCAATCATTTCGGGTTCGCGGGCCGCGCGGCCGCGGGCAAACATCTTGGGCGCAAATGCCGCCGCATAGGCGGGCCAGTCATTGCGCATTGCCTCGACCGCACGGCCGCTTCCGGCAATATCCATTCCGGTCGCCATGCCCAGCGCCCAGCCCTCGGTATTGAGAATGCGCGGGCTCATATCCTCGATGATCAGACCAGCGAAACGGGCATGGCCATTGCGGGCGATCAGCTGCCACAGCACGGTCGCGCCCATCGACCAGCCCAGGGCTGTGATATCGTCCAGCTCCAGCGCGTCGATCAGCGTCTGAAGATCATTGGCCAGCAGGTCTATATCGAGCGCAGCCTCACCGGCCGGCGTCTCGCCATGGGCGCGCAGATCCGGAATGACAACGCGAAATTCGGTGGCCAGCAGATCAGCAATCGTATCGAAGAAATCGCCCGAGGCGGCCCAGCCATGCACCAGCAACAGGACAGGCCCGGCGCCAAGATCACGATAACGCATCACGGATCCGTCGCTCATGCGACAGGATCGCAGCGTCGTCTCCGCGCCCTGGGCGCTGTCTGATCGGATGTTGAGCACTGTGGCGATCTCTCCCGGATGCATCACACGCCGTGGCTTTCATGCCATATTGCGTTATCGGCAATTTTGTGAAAACTGAATCATATGTCAACTTCACTTTCTTCGACTTCTCCGAAAAGCCCGAAAACCGCGCGCGGCCAGCGGACACGAAATCGTCTGCTTGATGCCGCCGAGGAATCCTTCGGGGAGAACGGATTTCACTCGAGTTCGATCGGCGATATCACCCGCCGCGCCTCGGTCGCCCTGGGCACATTCTACGTCTATTTCGATTCAAAAGATGAGATATTCCGGGCACTTGTCGCGCATATGGGTGAGATGACCCGAAGCTGGATCGCCGAACGCGTCAAGGGGGCCACCGACCGGCTCGACGCCGAGCACAAGGGGCTGGTTGCCTATATCGAATTCGCCCGTGCCCACCCCAATCTCTACCGCATCATCGAGGAGGCACAATTCGTCGCCCCTGATGCATACAAGGCACACTATGACAGTTTCGCCGACCGCTACCGGCGCAATCTGGAAGAGGCCGCCGAACGGGGCGAGATCAGCGATGGCAATCAGGAGACCCGCGCCTGGGCCCTGATCGGGATGAGCGTGTTTCTCGGCCTTCGCTTCGGCATATGGGAGCCGGCACGCAGTGCCGACGAAATCGCCCGCGAGGCCTCCGACCTGATCTCCAGGGGGCTCGCGCCGTGATCGTCTCCGCTGCTGCCCAATCCGGGATTCTGGTGAGCCACACGGATGGCGTCGCTCGGCTCACGCTGAATCGGCCCGGGCGCGGCAACAGCCTGACACCCGGCCTGCTCGACGCATTGAGCCAGGCCCTGCAAGATGCGGCAGGCACAGCGCGGGCCGTGGTTCTGTCCGGCACCGGCTCCTGTTTCTCGAGCGGCGGCGATGTCGCGGCGATCCGTGAACACAATACGAGCGCTGAAGACCTGCAAACCTATAGCGACGCCCTTGTCGGCGGGCTCAACCGCGTCCTGCTGCAATTGCGCGCCCTGCCCTGCCCCGTCATCGCCGCGGTCAACGGACCGGTGACCGGCGGATCGCTTGGACTGGTGCTCGCCGCCGACCTGTCGCTGATGGTGCGCACAGCTTTCATCCAGCCCTATTACGCGCAGATGGGCTTTGCCCCCGATGGCGGCTGGACCGCCCTGCTGCCGGATCGAATTGGCCGCGCCCGCACCGCGCGCTGGCTGGCCCTCGATCAGCGGGTGAGCGCGGATGAGGCCCTGGAAATGGGTCTGATCGACCAGCTCGCCGAGCCCGCGGATTTCGACCAGGCACTGACAGATATGCTGGCCAGGCTGGAAGCCCATGATGCCAGCGTGATCGCGACCAGCCGGCAGCTGCTCGATGCCCAGGCCGGACCCGGCGGGCTGGCCGGCCGGCTCGACGCCGAACGCCAGGCCTTTCTGATACAGGTTGCGCGCCCGCAAACGCGCGTCCGGATGGACCGCTTTCTCGGCGGCTCCTCCAAACCGGCCGAGGTGGAGGCGCACGCGTGAATTCCCTGCTCGACATAACCGCCCGCCGCGCCGCCATCGAACCGGATGCCATCGCCTTCCATGTCGTCGAGACCGGCGAACAGATCGATTATCGCAAGCTGGAACAACGCAGCGCCTGCGCCGCAAGCCTGTTGCAGGACCGCGGCATTGCGGCCGGTGACCGGGTGGCGATCCTGTGCCGCAATCGCGTCGAGTTTTTCGAACTTCTGTTCGCCTGCGCCAAGCTGGGCGCCATCCTGGTTCCGCTGAACTGGCGCATGCCGGCGAGCGAACTCGTCCAGCTGCTCGAGGATTGCACGCCGGTCCTGATGGTCACCGGTGCGGAAGACCGTGACACGGCACACGCCGCGTCGGACCCGATGGCGATGCGCGTTCTCGATCTTGACGATGACTATAATCGTTTACGCGATGCGGCGCGGCCGCATCCGGGCCGTGACAGCTGGCCGGGCCAGGAATGCTGGTATCTGATCTATACCTCCGGCACGACGGGCAAGCCGAAGGGCGTGATCCAGACCTATGGCATGGCGCTGGTCAATTCGATCAATATCGGTCAGGCGATCGGTCTGCGCGGCACGGATTCCACCCTCAACTTCCTGCCGCTTTTCCACACCGCCGGCATTAATCTGCACACTCTGCCCGTACTGTTCGGTGGCGGCACGATTCACATCCTGCCCGGTTTCGAGGCCGGTCCGATGCTCGAACTGATCAATGCCGGAGCGCTGGATGTCTTCATCGGGGTACCGGCCGTCTATCGCGAACTGACCCTGCATCCCGATTTTGCCAAGACCGATCTGACCCGGCTGCGCCACTGGTCCTGTGGCGGCGCGCCCCTGCCGGACATATTGGTCGAGACCTTCGCCGCGCGCGGCGCCATCGTCTGCAATGGCTTCGGCATGACCGAAACCGGTCCGACCGCCTTCCTGGTCGACGAGGCCCACGCGCTCGAGAAAATCGGTTCGGTGGGCAAGACCCAGATCCTGGTCGAGGCCCGCATCGCCGGCCCCGATGGCGCCGTCCTGGCCGCCGAGGAAACCGGCGAGATCCAGTTCCACGGCCCGGGCCTCACGCCGGGTTATTGGCAACGCCCGCAGGAGACCGCGGAGCTTTTCACCCGTGATGGCTGGCTCAAGAGCGGCGATCTCGGCCGCTTCGACGCGGATGGCTATTGCTTCGTCGCGGGACGCATCAAGGAGATGTATATTTCCGGCGGCGAGAATGTGTATCCGGCCGAAGTCGAGAATGTCCTGGCCGACCATCCGGCCGTGCAGGAAGCTGCGGTCACCGGCGTGCCCGACGAAAAATGGGGTGAGGTCGGTTGCGCCCATATCATCCTGCGCCAGGGGGCAGGCCGTGATGCCGAGGCGCTGGCTGACTGGTGCCGCGAGCGCCTCGCCGCCTACAAGGTGCCGCGCCATGTCCTGTTCGCGCACGACCTCCCGCGCACCGCCGCCGGCAAGGTCCAGAAACATTTGCTGCCGCAGCCGGGGGATCGCGAATGAACCGGACAGCCTCGCTCGAACGCAGTTTTTCGCAAGCCGATTTCGATGCCTTCGCCCACGTCTCCGGCGATAATAATCCGATCCATGTCGATCCGGAATTCGCCGCCCGCACCCGCTTTGGCCAGACCGTTGCCCATGGCGCGCTCCTCTGTGCCGTATTGCGCGGCCTGGTCGAGGAGCTGGTGCCCGGCGGCCGGCAGATCCGGCAGGCGACCCAGTATTCCGCCCCGTCACCGGTCGATCAGCGGCTGCGCTTCGACGCAGAAATGGTCGCCGAAAACGGTTCGGTGGCAAGGATCCGACTCCAGGTGATGCGCCTGTCGGACATGGTCATTACCTGCAGTGGCGAGACGGAGGTCGAGGCATGACCGACACCGCCAGACAGCCCCTGACGACCGGCCGGTCGGCGCAGATCACCCGCACATTCAACCCGGCCGATATCCAGGCGCTTCACGCCGTGTCCGGCGCCCCGCTGAGCCAGGATGCCGTACCGGAAGCCCTGATCAACGGCCTCTTCTCATCCCTGCTCGGCGTCGACCTGCCCGGCCAGGGCACGAATTATCTCAAGCAGGAGACAGAATTCCTGCAGGCTGCGCCGATCGGTGAGCCGTTGACGGCACGCGTTGAAATCACCCGCCTGCGTCCGGAGAAACATCTGGTCGACCTTGCCACCACATGCCATTCGCCTTCCGGGGCGCTGATCGCACGCGGCCGCGCCCTGGTGCTGGCGCGTGATGTCGCCGGGGCTTTTGCCTGAGCCACAACCTGCGATTTGCATTTACCTTTTCGGTTTCATGTGGAAACTGCTGGCCATGTCAGCTCCACGCAAATCGGCCTCACACCCCACACCCAACCAGGACATCATCATCGTCGGCGGTGGCCATAACGGGCTCGTCTGCGCGGCCTATCTCGCCAGGGCCGGTCTGAAGGTCACAGTGCTCGAACGCCGGCATGTTCTGGGCGGCGCTGCGGTCACCGAGGAATTCCATCCGGGCTTTCGCAATTCGGTCGCCGCCTACACGGTGTCGCTGCTCAATCCGAAAGTCATCGCCGACCTCGAGCTGCACCGCCATGGTCTGAAAATCATCGAGCGCAAGCTCGGAAATTTCCTGCCGCGCGAGGACGGCTATCTACTGGCAGGCGAGGGGGTGACCCAACAGCAGGTTTCCAAGTACTCAGCGCGTGATGCACAGCAGTTGGACGCGTATGAAGCGCGACTCGAAACCATCGCCGACACGCTACGCGCCATGGTGTTGCAAACACCGCCAAATTTGCGCGAAGGCGGCTGGGCCGGTGCCATGCCGGAAGTGTTCAAGGCCCTCAATCTGAGCGGCAAGCTCGGCAGTCTCGACCTCACCGCCAAGCGCGATCTGCTTGATTTATTTTCGAAATCCGCCGGCGACTGGCTCGATGGCTGGTTCGAGAGCGAGCCGGTCAAGGCACTCTTCGGCTTCGACAGCATTGTCGGCAATTATGCCAGCCCCTACACGCCGGGCAGTGCCTATGTCCTGCTCCACCACGTGTTCGGCGATGTGAACGGCAAAAAAGGCGTTTGGGGCCATGCACTTGGCGGAATGGGTGCGATCACCCAGGCGATGGCCGCGGCCTGCCGGGAACGCGGAGTCGAGCTGAGAACAGACGCTCCGGTCAAGGAAATCCTCACCGACGGCCACACCGCCCAGGGCGTGCTGCTGGAGTCCGGCGAAGTGCTCTATGCCCGCGCGGTCGTGTCCAATCTCAACCCGAAACTCCTCTTCGGCTCGATGATTGATCCCACTGTTTTACCAACAGATTTCAACGAACGCATCGCTCATTACAAATGCGGATCCGGCACATTCCGGATGAATCTCGCGCTGTCGGAACTGCCCAGTTTCACGTGCCTGCCAGGCCCCGGTGACCATCTCTCGGCCGGGATCATCATGGCGCCCTCACTGGATTATATGGACCGCGCCTGGAGCGATGCCCGCCGCCATGGCTGGTCGCGCGAACCGATCATCGAAATGCTCATCCCCTCAACCCAGGATGACAGTCTCGCCCCACCGGGCCAGCATGTCGCCAGCCTGTTTTGCCAACACGTCGCGCCGGTTCTGCCGGGCGGTCGCAGCTGGGATGATCACCGCGAGGAAGTCGCTGATCTTATGATCGAAACGGTCGATAAATGGGCGCCGGGCTTCAAGAAATCAGTGCTCGGCCGCCAGGCCCTCTCGCCGCTCGACCTCGAACGGATATTCGGCCTCACCGGCGGTGATATCTTCCACGGCGCCCTCAGCCTGGACCAGCTGTTTTCCGCGCGCCCGGTACTCGGACATGCCGATCATCGCAGCCCGGTCGCCGGGCTCTATCAATGCGGATCGGGAACGCATCCGGGCGGCGGGGTCACCGGCGCGCCCGGACATAATGCGGCTCGTGAAATCCTCAAGGATTTCAAGCGACGTTAGGCAGAAATCAGGCCTTGCCCGCCTTCTCACGCTCGATCGCTTCCAGGATCAGTTCGCGAGCCCGTGCGGCATCGCCCCAACCCTCGACCTTGACCCATTTATGGGGTTCGAGATCCTTGTAGTGCTCGAAGAAGTGCGTGATGCGCATGATGAGCGGCTTCTGAACGTCAGAATAGTCAAGGATATCATCGTAGAAGGGCGTCAGCTTGTGATGCGGTGCGCACAGGATTTTCTCGTCCATGCCGCTCTCGTCTTCCATCAACAACACACCGATCGGGCGGGCGCGAACGACGCAGCCCGGCATCAGGGTCGTCTGCCCCAGCACCATGACATCAATCGGATCACCATCTTCCGACAGGGTGTGCGGCATGAAGCCGTAATTGCACGGATAGCTCATCGGTGTGTGCAGGAAGCGGTCGACGAAGACGGTGCCCGCCTCCTTGTCCATCTCGTATTTGACGGGCTGACCGCCAACGGGAACTTCGATGATGACATTGATGTCTTCAGGCGGGTTCACACCCGCGGCAATTTTGTCGATCCGCATAGTCATGCTCCTGGCGCGAGGATTTTGCGACCTCTTACGCTGATAAGGCCCGCGATCCAATCCCGTGCTGCACCGCAACACGCCCCTTGGGCATCAGGCGACGCTCGAAGCCGGCAGACCGGGCTCGGCCACTGTCTCACGCCGCACGGCCTCCTCGCCGCGAATATGGACAAAATGCCCACGCTCGACCTCCCAGTCGGCGAGCAGGCGCTGCGCCCGAGCCGAACCGGTCTGCTGCGCGTGTTGCTCGATCAGCTCGCGGCATCGCGCTTCCGATTCAGCCGCCAGGGCGAAAGCCACAACCGTATCGGTATTGAGCCGTGCATCGAGACGGCGCTCCGGATCATGGACAAACACGTCGCCGCCCGTCATCCCGGCGGCGAAATTATCGCCGACCGGGCCGATGATGACGGCGGTGCCACCGGTCATGTATTCGCAGCCATTGGCGCCGCAGCCCTCGATCACAGTCACGGCGCCGGAATTGCGGACGGCAAAGCGTTGTCCGGCCAGACCGGCGGCGAATAATTGCCCGGACGTCGCGCCGTAAAGACAGGTATTGCCAATAATGGCACTGCCCGTCGTCTGCTCGCGCGAACCGCCGAATGGTCGCACCAGAATGGTCGCACCCGACAGCCCCTTGCCGACATAATCATTGGCGTCGCCATCAAGCTCGATCCGCAAACCGGCGGTCGAGAATGCCCCCAGCGACTGACCCGCCGAGCCGCGCAGTTTCAGCGTCAGATAATCATCGGCCAGACCGGCACCGCCAAACACGCGAATAATCTCCGACGAGGTTCGCGTCCCGACCGCGCGGTCCGTATTCTTGACCGCATAGTCGAGCTGCATCTTCTCGGCGCGGGCGAAGACCGGGGCGGCATCGAGGATGATCTGCTCATCCAGGCTCGGCGCCACCGGATTGCGTTGTTCCCGCGTCGAACGGGCCGGACGTTCCGCTGCATCGGCGCGCGCCATGATGGCGCTGAGATCGAGATCGTCGAGCGCTTCGGACCCGCGCGAGACCTGGTCGAGCAGATCAGTGCGGCCGATCACATCCTCCAGATCCCTGGCACCGAGGCCCGCGAGAATTTCGCGCACGTCCTGGGCCAGGAAAGTCATCAGATTGACGACGTAGTCGGGTGCGCCGCCAAAGCGCAGGCGCAGATCATCGTCCTGGGTACAGATGCCGACCGGGCAGGTATTGGAATGGCATTGGCGAACCATCAGACAGCCCAGTGCCAGCAGGGATGCCGTTCCGATGCCGAATTCCTCGGCCCCGAGCATCGCAGCAATGACGATATCGCGGCCCGATCGCATACCGCCATCGGCGCGCAGCGTAATGCGCTCGCGCAGCCCGTTGAGCGACAGCATCTGGTGCGCCTCGGCAAGGCCGAGTTCGAGCGGGCCGCCCGCAAATTTGATCGAGCTCAACGAGGCCGCACCGGTGCCGCCGACACTGCCGGAGATATTGATGATATCGGCATTGGCCTTGGCGACGCCGGCCGCGACCGCGCCGACCCCGGCCGAGGCAACCAGTTTGACGCCGACACGGGCGCGCGGATTGATCTGTTTGAGGTCGTAGATGAGCTGGGCCAGATCCTCGATCGAGTAGATGTCATGGTGCGGTGGCGGCGAGATCAGCGACACGCCCGGCGTGGCCAGGCGCATTTTGGCGATGAAGTCGGTGACCTTGAAGCCGGGCAATTGCCCGCCCTCGCCGGGCTTGGCGCCCTGGGCAACCTTGATCTCGATCTCGCGGCACTGATTGAGATATTCCGCCGTGACGCCAAAACGCCCCGAGGCAATCTGCTTGACGGCCGAATTCATGTTGTCGCCATTGGGCAGCGGCTTGTAGCGGCGCGGATCTTCACCCCCTTCACCGGACACCGATTTGGCCCCGATCCGGTTCATCGCGACATTGAGCGCGCCATGGGCTTCCGGCGACAGGGCACCAAGCGACATGCCCGGCGTCACGAAACGACGGCGAATGCCATTGATCGACTCGACACTGTCGACCGCAAGGGCGGGCCCCAGCGCGCGCATGTCGAGCAAATCGCGTAACTGGATCGCGCCTTGCGCGTCAAGCGCTTCGCGATAGCGTTTCCAGGCTGCCGGATCATTGTGTTTGACGGCGGATTGCAGCTCGGTGATCGAGCTGGCGGTTACGGCATGCCGATCGCCGCTGGACCTCTGGCGGAAGAAGCCGCCGACCGGCAGACGGGCATCGCCGCGCCAGGCCGTGCGGTGCAGGTCGACGGTGCGCGCTTCCAGGCCCGGCAGGCCGAGGCCGGATATCCGGCTCACTACGCCCGGCAGATAGGCTTCGACCAGCGCACGCGACAGGCCGAGCACTTCGAAATTGCAGCCGCCGCGATAGGAGGAGATGATCGATATCCCCATTTTGGAGATGATCTTCAGCAAACCACCGTCGAGCGCCAGCTTGAGCTGTTTGGCCCGGCGTCGTGCCATGCTGTCCTCGCCGGGATGGTCGCGGCCAGCCGTCACGGTTTCAAAGGCCAGGTATGGATTGACGGTCGTGGCGCCGAGACCAATCAGAACGGCGGCATAGTGCGGATCAAAACATTCGGCCGACCGGACATTGATCGAACAGGCATTGCGCAGGCCGTGGCGGGTCAGGCGCGAATGGACGGCGCCGGCGACCAGGATCATCGGCAAGGCACAGTGATTTTCATCAGAATTGTGATCGGTGAGCACGAGATGGGCAGCGCCATCGCGCACAGCATAGACCGCGGCCTCGATCACCTTGTCGATCGCGGCGCCGAGCGCATGCCCGTCGCCCGTCGCCTCGGCAACCGGCAGCAGACAATCAATTTCCTTCACGCCCCCGCCCATCATTTCGCGCCAGCGCCAATAGGCGCCATTGGTCAGGATCGGGCTTTCGAGCACCAGGACATTGGCCCGGGTTTCTCCCTTGGCGAGGATATTGCCGAGATTTCGGAAACGCGTCTTGAGCCCCATCACGCGGCCTTCACGCAAGGGGTCGATCGGCGGATTGGTCACTTGCGCGAAAGTCTGCCGGAAGAAGTGTGACAGCGGCCGGTAGGTTTCCGACAGCACGGCGAGCGGCGTGTCATCGCCCATCGAGCCAACGGCCTCCTTGCCATCATCAGCCATGGCGGCGAGGACAAGCTCGATCGCTTCGAAGCTGAAACCGGCAGCGGCCTGGCGACGCAAGCGTTCATCAGCGCTGAATTTGACCGGTTCCGGCCCCAGTCCGATGGCCGGTTCGATATCCTCGACCTCGCCGAGCCAGCGTTGATAGGGATGGGTCTCGCTGAGTGTGTCGAGAATCTCGTGCTCGCGATAGAAACGGCCCTCTTCGAGGTCGAGCGCGATAAGGCGGCCCGGCGTGATACCGCCGCGTTCAATGACGCGCTCCGGCGCGATGGGCGCCATGCCGGTTTCCGAGCCGGCGACGAGAAGCCCGTCATCGGTGATCGCATAGCGCATCGGCCGCAAACCATTGCGGTCCAGCCCGGCAATCGCCCAACGTCCGTCGAAGGCGGCGATGGCAGCCGGGCCGTCCCAGGGCTCCATCACCGAATTGAAATACTCATACATCGCGCTCCAGCCATCGGGCATGACGTCGGAGCGTTTCGACCAGGCCTCGGGAATGAGCAGGGTCTTGGTCATCGGCGCATTACGGCCGGCGCGGACGAGGATTTCAAACACCTGGTCGAGCGCTGCAGAGTCCGAAGCGCCGGGCTGGATCACCGGTGTTACATCCTGGCGCGCGTCCTCGAACGCGGTGTCAGCGATGTGAATCTCGTGGCTTTTCATCCAGTTGGTATTGCCGCGAATCGTATTGATCTCGCCATTATGGGCGAGCATGCGGAAGGGCTGCGCCAGACGCCATTCCGGGAATGTATTGGTCGAATAGCGCTGGTGGAATATCGCGAAGGGCGAGATGAAGCGCTCATCCTTCAGATCGAGATAGAAGGCGTCGATATCCTCGGCGCGGAACAGGCCCTTGTAGATAATGTCGTGCGGCGAAAGTGAGCAGACATAGAGCTCGCGCAGATTCTCTTCGCGGGCACGTCGCTCGATGCGACGCCGGATGATGTAGAGCGTGTGGGCGACACTGGCCGCATCACGGCCCTGCGGATCGCGGAACAGGACTTGTTCGATTTCGGGCAAGGTCGAGCGCGCCTTGGTGCCGAGCACGGAGATATTGGTCGGTGTCTGGCGCCAGCCATAAAAGCTGAACCCCTGGCCCAGAATCTCCGCCTCGATGATGGCGCGGGCGCGTTCGCGGGCAGCAAAATCGGTACGCGGCAAGAAGATCATGCCGACAATGACATCGCCGCGTTGCGGCTCATGACCGGTGCGCGCGACGGCGGCCTTGAAGAAGTCCTGCGGCACGCCGAGGCGCAGTCCGGCACCGTCGCCGGTGCGCCCATCGGCATCGACAGCGCCACGGTGCCAGACGGATTTGAGGGCGTGAATCGCAAGCTCGACGATCTCGCGCCGCGGCTGCCCCTTCATGTCGGCGATCAGGCCGACGCCGCAGGCATCACGCTCGTCTTCCGGACGGTAGAGGCCGGAGGTTTCAAGCAGCTCCAGACCCTTGCGGTGCCGGGCTTCAGACCAGTTTGAATGTGTCATTCGGCGGCTCCGAGCACGGCGAGGCGATTATCGAGATAGTTTTCAATCGAACGGGCCGCATCGAGCCCGTCGCGGATCGCCCAGACGACCAGCGAGGCACCGCGCTGGATATCGCCGGCCACGAAGACACCGTTCAGACTGGTCATGCTGGAATCGGGATCGGATTCGATCGTGCCCCATTCGGTCAGGTTCAGCTCGGGCGCTTCGAACTGTTCGCTGAGATTCTCGGGCTGAAAGCCAAGCGCGGAAATCACCATATTCGCAGGCAAATCGACGGTCTTGCCGCTATCAGCCTCGGGCATGCGGCGTCCGGAGGCATCGGGCGCTCCAAGCCGCATCCGCTGAACGCGGACACCGGTCACATCCGCGCCGTGGCTCAGAACGGCAAGCGGCGCTGAAAGCCATTCGAAGACCACGCCCTCTTCTTCGGCATGCCGCACTTCGCGAGCGGAGCCCGGCATATTGGCGCGGTCGCGGCGATAGAGACAGGTGACTGAGCGGGCGCCCTGACGGATCGCGGTACGAACGCAATCCATCGCCGTATCTCCGCCGCCAATCACGATAACATCCTTGCCCTCAGCCGATAGCCGCTCATCGGTCGCCTTCGGATCACCCAGCCCGTCGCGATTGGAGCGGACCAGATAATCGAGCGCCTGGACAACCTCCTCGCCGGCGCCCGGGCAGACGAGCTGGCGAGCCGCATAAACACCGGTCGCGATCAGGACAGCGTCATGCTGTGAGCGCAACGCGCCGAGCGAGGCATCGCGCCCGATCTCGAAATTCAGCTTGAACTCCACACCGCCCGCCGCAAGCCGGTCGAGTCGGCGCTGAACGACGTGCTTGTCGAGCTTGAAGCCAGGAATGCCATACATCAGCAGGCCGCCGGCACGATCGGCGCGCTCATAGACGGTAACGACGCAGCCCGCTTCGCGCAGCCGTTCGGCTGCGGCCAGCCCGGCGGGGCCGGAACCAATCACGCCGACACTCTGGCCGCGCGGTGCGCCTGGCACGATCGGGGTGACCCAACCCTCATCCCAGGCCGTGTCGGTGATGAATTGTTCGACAGCACCGATCGTCACCGCGCCATGACCGGACTTCTCGACAACACAGCTGCCTTCGCACAGGCGGTCCTGGGGGCAGATACGGCCGCAGATCTCCGGCATGGTCGACGTCGCGGCTGAGGCCTCATAGGCCTCCTGCATCCGGCCGGTACCGGCCAGCATCAGCCAGTCGGGAATATTGTTCTGCAACGGGCATCCGGTCTGACAGAACGGCACGCCACATTGCGAGCAACGGGAGGCCTGTCCCGTGACTTTCTCAATCTCAACAGGTTGATAGATCTCGAGAAAATCGGTGCGGCGCTCGGTTTCCGCCCGCTTCCCCGGATAGGCCTGATCGATATCGACAAATCGCAGCAATGGATGACCTCGCAACCGCATACCTTTTCCGCAGTGCAGCACACTCTCGATCGTCACTCAAGAGCCCGCTTACGGCCAGATTGGGTAAATTTTTTCACTTGATCGGGTCATTATAGCATTTTCAGATCATGTTAGCAAAAACATGGATGAATATTGGGATGATTTGCCTCGATTTCGGGCTCAAGAATTTTGCTGCATTGCAATAGAAGTCGCGCTGCAAACTGCCGCCGGGATCTGCCGTTCAAGGACAGCCCCTGCAGGGGCATGAGGGTCGGCTCCGGCCGAGGTGACAGGCCGCCGCCGGCGGGTTAGCGTCTCGCCAAACAGGATCAGCGAAATGGGTTACATCATGACAAGTTTGCGCAATCTGGCGGCCGGCCTGGTCGTGTTGATCACATCTGCCGGAGCTCTGTCCCAGGACCCGGTGCCCAGCTATTCCGAATCAACTGCTGGCCTGTCGCAAGCCTCCGGCCTGTTGACCCTTCATGTCGACCATCGCGACGGCCGGATCCTCGCGGAACTGACGCCGCAGGATGACGGCTCGCTCGGCCGCATGATCTACACCGCCTGGCTCGCCTCCGGCCTCGGCTCCAACCCGGTCGGGCTGGATCGCGGTCTCGGCACGGATTCAGAAATCCTGCGCTTCTTCCGGGTCAATGACCGGGTCTTCGCCGAGTTCGAGAATAATCGCTATCGCGCGATCGGTGCCGAAGCCGACGAACGCCAGGCGACGGAACAATCCTTCGCCCGCTCCATCGTCTGGAGCGGCGAAATTGTCGCTGAACAGGATGACCGCGTGCTGGTCGATCTGGCCGGATTTCTCACCCGCGACCCGGTCGGGACCATCGGCCAGCTGGCCGCCGCGGAACAGGGCAGCTTCTCGATTGATGCGGATCGCAGCGCGGCATTGACCGAGAGCGTTCGCGCCTTCCCGCTGAATGTCGAAATCGATGCCCTCCTGACCCTGACATCGAACGATCCGGGATCTGAAGTCCGCGCCGTGACGCCAGCCGCCCATTCCGTGACGCTGACCGTTCATCACTCCTTCGCGGCCCTGCCCGAGCCCGGCTATGAAATCCGGGAGGCTGACGACCGCGCCGGCGCGATCACAACCGAGATCTATGACATGGCCGCACCGCTCGATGCGCCTGTGCGCCGATACCTCGCCGTGCGCCACCGGCTGGAACGGGTGGACCCGACAGCGGCTTCCGGTCCGGTCGTCGAACCAATTATCTATTATGTCGAACGCGGCACCCCGCCGCTGATCCGCGACGCCTTGATCGACGGAGCGAACTGGTGGTCCGACGCCTTTGCCGCCGCCGGGTTCGAAGACGCCTTCCGGGTCGAGCTTCTGCCCGAGGGGGCTGATCCGCTCGATCTTCGCTACAACATCATCCAGTGGGTTCACCGTCAGACGCGCGGCTGGTCCTATGGCGGTGCCGTGATTGATCCGCGCACGGGCGAGATCCTCAAGGGCCATGTTATTCTGGGCAGCCAGCGCATCCGCCAGGACCGGATCATCTTTGAAGGACTTTTGGGTACGGACCAGACCGGCAGCGGCAGTGCCAGCGACCCGCTCGAGCTCGCCCTGGCGCGGATCCGGCAGCTCTCTGCGCATGAAGTCGGGCACACGATTGGCCTGATGCATAATTTCGCCGCCAGCGCCAATGATCGCGCCTCTGTGATGGATTATCCGGTGCCGCTCGTCTCGCTCGATGCCGATGGAAATATCGATGTCAGCGACGCCTATTCACAGGGCATTGCCGCCTGGGACCGTGCCGCGATCAGCTGGCTCTACGCCCAATATGCCGACCCGGCCACCGAGGCCGACGGACAGGAGGCCATCCTCGCCGCAGCCCGCGCCGACGGCCTGCTCTTCATCTCTGACCGGCATGCACGCGGCAATGATTCCGGCCATCCACTGGCCAATCTCTGGGACAATGGCAGCGACCCGATCCAGACGCTTGACGAGATCATGGCCGTACGCGCCGCCGCACTGGCCAATTTCGGACCGCACGCCCTCGCCCCGGGCCTGCCCGCAAGCGAATTGCGCGCCGTCTTTTCACCGATCTATCTCTATCACCGTTACCAGGTGGAAGCGGCCGCGAAGACTCTGGGCGGGGTGTATTTCGAGTACGCGCTCAATGGTTCCGGGGTTGAAGGCCTCAGCCCGGCACCGGCTTCGGACCAGCGCCGGGCCCTGAACGCGCTGACCGCGACGCTCGATCCGGCCGTGCTGGACATCAACGACACCACCCTGTCGCAGCTGACCCCGTCGCCCTATGTGGACTACGACGCGGCAGCGACGCGCGAAATCTTCGCCTCCTCGCAATACCCGGCCTTCAGCCGTAGCGATGCGGCCGCGGCAGCGGCCCGGATCACACTCCAGGCCATGCTCTCACCCGCCCGCCTCGCGCGGATCGGCGAGCAAAGCGCCCGCGATCCGGATCAGCTTGCTCCGGGCGAGGTACTTGAAACGCTGGAACGCGCCATCTTCACCGCGCCGCGCGATGAGGCTGCCCGCCTGGTCCCGCTGCGCGGCGCCATCCAGGGCGAATATGTCGCCCAATTGCTGGCCGTGACCGCGAACGGGCCCCGCGCCGCTTCCAGCCAGGCAAGAGCCCGGCTTGAAGCGCTCGCTGCGGCCTTGCCGAGCGGCCGCGCCACCGCCGCCGGTCCACGCGAAGACCGTCTCGGCCTGGCACGGCAGATCGAGGCCGGACTGGCCCGCATCGATCGCGGTGAAGAGGTTGGCGGTTTCGAAACTGAAATCCCGCCCGGCAGCCCGATCGGAGCTGCGACTTGCTGGCATTGCGACAGCGCCGACATCCTCGGCCTCGGCCAGTGAAACAGTTGGGCACAGCCACTCTGGCCGCCGGCCTGATCGCGCTCAGCGCCTGTCAGCCGGTGCCGCGCCACACTGTGACCAGCATTGATTGGGCGATGCAGGAGAGCGGCGTACAGAGCAGCTTGCGCGGGCTCGCTGTCGTTGATTCCGATATCGCCTGGATCGGCGCCCCCGACGGGGTTGTCCTGCGCACCGTGGACGGCGGCACGAACTGGACCCGGAGTCGCATCGAGGCCGCTGCCGGGCTGGATTTGCGTTCAGCCCACGGCTTTGACGCCCATCATGCCCTCTTCTTTACGGCCGGCAGTCCGGCCCGCCTGTTCGAGACCCGCGATGGGGGGACCTCATTCACCCTGCTTTATGAAGACGGCTCCGATGCCGCTTTCTTCGACGGGCTGGGTTTCTGGGACGCGATGCGCGGCATCGCCTTCTCGGATCCGGTCGACGGAATATTCCACATCCTGCTGACCGACGATGGCGGCCGGAGCTGGACCACTGCCGCCAATCTGCCCGCACCGCTCGATGGTGAAGCCGGATTTGCTGCCTCCGACACCGGCCTTGCGCTGGGCGAGGCAGGCCGCGTCTGGATCGGGACGGGGGGCGCGGCGCGGGCCCGTATCCTGTCGAGCCCGGATTTCGGTGCCAGCTGGGGCGTCGTCAACGCCCCCCTCGCCAGCGGACAAGCAGGCGCCGGAATATTCTCGATCGCTGCGGCCGGAAATACGCTGGTTGCCGTTGGCGGAGATTATACCCGCGCCGATGCGCGGGCGGGTGTCGCCGCCTATTCGCTCGATGGCGGTCATATCTGGTTCGAACCGGAGACACCCCCCGCAGGCTACCGGTCGGCGGTAGCGTCCATCCCGGGGCTGGGCGGGCATTTTCTGGCCGTGGGGCCGAATGGGAGCGATCTGAGCCGCGATGGCGGGCGTGTCTGGGAGGGCATATCCGAGGCGGGCTATAATGCCGTCGCCTTCGCTCCGGGCACCCTGACGGGCTGGGCCGTCGGCACCGACGGCAAGATCGCGCGCCTGACGATACGCCGCGGCCTGGAATAGAGACAGGACGACCCGATGGGGAGGCAACGGGCCGTCCTGCCGCCTTCAGCTAGCCGCCGAAGGATTGGGAGATGGTGAAGACGAAGCTGTCATCGCCATCGTCAGACAGGGCGTGATAGCGCGCATCCCAGCTGACCGTATCGAAGGCCGTGCCCGATATCCCGATCTGATAGTCCTCGTAGTCCGCCGCGGGGATGTCGTCGAACCGGCTGGCACCGATGCGGGCATCAAGGGCCACACCGGCAGCAAATTCATAGGCCAGTCCGGTCTCGATATAAGCCGCCGGGCCGCTTTCGAGATAGAAATCCGGCGACCAGGACAGTTTGGCATCCCAGGCCACAGGACCAAGTGTGTGGCCGACACCGGCATAGAATTCCCAGAAATTCTGGTCACCACCGGCACTGGGACTGTCGGGATAACCATAGAGGATCCCACCGACATCGATATCCCAGCTTCCGAGCGTTGTGGCATAGCCGCCATAGAGGTCGAGCTCCATCGTGGTGTCATCACCGAAATCGACACTCGAGCCCCAGATACCGGCATAGAGGCCGCTGTCATCAGCGACATCGAATCCGCCGGAAATGGCCGGGCCACCATCGGTCTGGGTGACACCACGGAAGATGTAGTCGGACGTCAGGGCGACATTGCCCTCGACCGTTTGCGCCGAGGCGGTGGTGGCAGCAGCCGTGCCCAACAGGGCCGCGAGGGCCAGGCCGGCGAATTTTGCGTTGGCGGTTTTCATGACAATTACTCCTCAAGGGTTTCTGTACTGGCTCGCGGCCGCCTCTGATGCGGTCGCGATCGGGGTGTCTCCGGTGCGCGCAGGGCGATCGGAGGCGATTTCAGGCCGGGCCCGTCAGATGGTCGGGACCGCCTGAGCGGCAGGCGTCTGCTGGTGGGCGTTTGGGCGGAGGCGGTCCCGGGTTCGCGAGTCGCGGCCGGCACCGCAAGGGTGCCGGACACGCTCGCTCGCCCCGTTAGTGTGCCGGGACCGGATCCTTTCCCTCAGGCGATGCGAAAATGCTGCCTGCGGCATGTCCAAGTTCGGACAGATCGCCACCGACAATCTCCTCATCCGGAGAGAGGCGGATTCCGACAGTCATTTTCAGGATCAACCAGACAGCGAAGCTGGCGGTGAAGACGAAGGCTCCGATGGCACCGACGCCGACGGCCTGGCCGTAAAAGCTCGCATCGCTATTGGTCAGCGGCACCGCCATCGTGCCCCAGATGCCGGCGAACAAATGCACCGGGATGGCACCGACGACATCGTCGATCCGGACCAGTTCGAGCAATTTGGCACCGAAGGTGGCGATGACCGCGCCGACCGCACCGATCAGGATGGCGTCCATAATGGTTGGCGTGAGCGGCTCTGCCGTGATCGAGACCAGACCGGCCAGCGCACCATTGAGGCAATAGGCGAGATTGGCTTTGCCGCGACCGAGGATGAGCGAGAGCACATAGGCGGTCACGACGCCACCGGCGGCGGCCATATTGGTGTTGGCAAAGACCTGGCTGATGGCGACGGCGTCGGCGGCCGAGCCAAGCGCGAGCTGGGACGCCCCATTGAACCCGAACCAGCCGAACCAGAGCAGGAATGTGCCCAGGGTTGCCAGTGGCAGGGAAGAGGGCTGCATCGGGCTGGCATTGGGTCCGAACCGTCCCGAGCGTGCGCCGAGAAGGATCGCACCAGCCAGGGCGGCCCAGCCACCGGTCGAGTGAACCAGCGTCGAACCGGCAAAGTCGGAGAAGCCGAACTCGGCATCAAGCCAGCCACCGCCCCATTCCCAGGAGCCCTGAATCGGATAAATCGCCGCCGTCAGCACAACGACAAACAGGAAGAATGGCCCGATCTTGACGCGTTCGGCGACGGCGCCGGAGACGATCGAGGCCGTGGTGGCAACGAAGACCATCTGGAAGAACCAGTCGGAGGCCGAGGCATAACCGGTTGAAAGATCGATTTCGGCGTCACCGGTCAGTTCAGACGGGGCCCAGACCGCCGGCATGCCGAAAAATGCGGTCTCCCCGCCATACATGACCTGATAGCCGACAAGGTAGAACATCACCCCGGCAATGGCGTAGAGCGCGATATTCTTGAGGCAGATTGCAGCGGCGTGCTTGGTACGGACGAAACCGACCTCAAGCATGGCGAAACCGGCCGCCATCAGCATGACGAGAAAGCCGCCGATCAGGAAAAGGAGCGTGTTGAAGACAAACGCGGTCTCCTCACTCACCTCGGCCGCAGCCGGTGCCGTGAAGGCCAGACCCGCGCCGATTGCGGCGCAGGCGATAGCTCCCATCGCTCCGTATTTCAATTTGGTGCCACGCATGGCGATCCCCCTTCCAGGTGTGAAATTCCCGATCGGCGTGACGGATTCACGCCGGTGACCGGCCTGCCCCATGGCAGAACAAAAATTTCTCTTGGATCTCGGGTCGTCCTGGGCCCTTGCAGGCCCGGCCCTGGCGCTCGCCAGGCATCTACCCATGATCCGCACTGCCGGTTGGCAGCGGCGGATCCCATGTGTGCGATCTGTGGTCGGGTGCGTTGGTGCACCTCTTGATCTCGTCAGGCTAGAACAGGAAATATTGCATCGCAACATTTTTCTTCAACTTGCCATAATTTGTCAAAAAATCACCGATTACGGATAGTTTTTGACGCAAATGCGCAATTATCTTCTGCGAACTTCGAAAAGACTGGCGTCGGCCGCCGCCAGTAGTTTAATCCACAGAGTCGCGACAAAAAGGATGCCGCCGTCAAATTGCTGCAGCTGCACAAATGAAGGTCAACCTGAATCTCGGGTTTCACTGACAGCCTGTGTCCGACGCCCGAAAATGGGCAGGCTTGCCCGGTTTTGTGGCAGAATCTGGCACCCTCGCGCCCCTGGCGCCAAAAAACATCGCCCCTCCGATCAGGGCAAATTATTGCAGCGCTGAACGCCGCGCTGAGGCCGAACACACATTTTGTGCACATTTATGCTTGCCATAGCGGAAACATCGCGCCACCTTGCACTGCAACACAAGTCAGGAACTGCCCGCGTCATGCGTAACAAGATCACCCATCAGCCGATCTCATCGGCCGCCGTCCTGCCGGACGCGCGGGTGCTCGTCAGCGCACTCCTCCTCGTACTTGTACTTATTCTTACCTCCATAACGGGAGCGGTTTCCGCGCCTGCCAGTTAGCAAACGCAAACTCGGCAGACATGAAAAACCCCGCTCCCGGAACCCGGAGCGGGGTTTTTCGTGTTTGTCACACGGGAAATTCCGATGTCGACCGAACGACCAAAGACTTCAGACACCATCACGCTCGGCGCCGCGCGCGCTCCGGCTCGCGCCATGTTGCGCGCGACCGGCATGTCGGACGCTGATTTCGACAAGCCGATGATCGCGGTGGTCAACACCTGGACCACGGTCACGCCCTGCAATATGCATCTGGCCGACCTGGCCGAACCGGTTCGCGAGGCGATCCGCGCGGCTGGCGGTGTGCCGGTCGACTTCAACACCATCGTCGTTTCCGACGGCATTTCCATGGGCACGCAGGGCATGCGCGCCTCGCTGATCTCACGCGAAGTGATTGCCGACTCCATAGAACTGGCGGTTCGCGGTCATTCCCTGGACGGGGTGATCGTGCTGGTTGGCTGCGACAAGACCATCCCGGCCGCCGCAATGGCGCTGGCGCGGATGGATATCCCCGGCTGTGTCTTGTACGGCGGCACGATCATGCCAGGCCGCCAGGGCGACAAGGATTTGTCGATCCAGGATGTTTTCGAGGCGGTCGGCGCCCATGCCTGTGGGTCGCTGGATGATGCCGGCCTGGCCGAAGTCGAGAAATCCGCCTGCCCCGGCGCCGGTGCCTGCGGCGGCCAGTTCACGGCCAATACGATGGCGATGATCCTGTCGATCATGGGCCTGTCGCCGATGGGAGCCAATGACATTCCCGCACCCCACCCCGACAAGGCTGAAGCGGCCGCGCGCTGCGGCCGGCTGGTTGTCGATCTGGTTAAATCGGACACACGCCCACGCAGCTTCATCACCGAAACCTCCCTGCGCAATGGCGCCATCGCGGCCTCCGCCAGCGGCGGCTCGACCAATGCCATCCTGCACCTGGCGGCCATCGCGGCAGAGGCCGGCGTGCCCTTCTCGATCGATGTATTCGACGAGGTTTCCGCCACCGCGCCGGTCATCACGGATCTGAAGCCGGGCGGACGCTTTCTGGCGCATCACCTCTTCCTGGCGGGCGGCACACGCCTGTTCGGCCAGCGCCTGATGGAAGGCGGCCGCCTGAGCGACGCACCGACCGTGACCGGCAAGACCTTGTTCGAGGAATTCGCCAGCGCGGTTGAATCGCCCGGACAGCGCGTCGTTCGCACCGTCGCCGATCCGGTCAAACCCGATGGCGGCTTCCGCATCCTCTATGGCGACCTGGCGACCGAGGGCTCGGTGCTGAAACTGTCCGGCCACTCCCATACCCGGTTCGAGGGCCCGGCCCGCGTTTTCGAACGCGAGGAAGATGCTTTCGACGCCGTCGAGCACAACCGTATCAAACGCGGCGATGTCATCATCATCCGCAATGAGGGGCCGCGCGGCGGCCCGGGGATGCGCGAAATGCTGGGCATCACGGGCGCCCTGGTTGGCCAGGGCCTGAGCGAACATGTCGCGCTGATCACGGACGGGCGTTTTTCCGGTGCATCCAAGGGCTTCGTCATCGGCCATGTCTGCCCGGAAAGCGTCGAGGGCGGCGCCATCGGCCTGATCCGTGAAGGCGACACCATCTGCATCGACGTCGCCGCCCGCCGCATTGATTGCGATGCCGATCTGGACGCACGCCGCCAGAACTGGACCCCGCCCCTGCCCAATCCGATGGGCAGCGTCTTCACCAAATATTCCCGCCTCGTTTCATCGGCCTCCCAGGGAGCCGTGACGATTGACCCCACCACCACATCATCCTCGCAACAGTCCGAGACCACCCAGGAGAGAAGCGCATGACCACCCCTCAGACACCGACCCGCCGCATGGCGTTCGAGATCGACACGGCCGACTTCAAGTCCAGACCTGTCGCCGTCATCGGCTATGGCAGCCAGGGCCGTGCCCATGCGCTGAACATGAAGGATAGCGGTTGCGATGTGATCGTCGGCGTCCGCCCCGGCGGCAAGGGCGACATCCGCGCCAAGGCCGATGGCCTGCGCACCGCACCGATTGCCGAAGCCGCCAGGGCCGCCTCGCTGATCGCCATTCTGACGCCCGACATGACGCATGAGGCGATCTTCCGCGACGAAATCGCACCGAATATCAGTGCCGGCGATGCCGTCCTGTTCGCGCATGGCTTCACCGTGCATTACGGCCGCATCCAGGCTCCCGACGGTGTCGACATTATCCTCGTCGCACCAAAGGGCCCGGGCGATCTGGTGCGCCGCGAATTCGAACGCGGCCGCGGCGTGCCCTGCCTGTTCGCCATCCATCAGGATGCCACCGGCAAGGCGCGGGATCGCGCCCTGAGCTATACCGCCTGTATCGGCGGCTCCACCGCCGGCGTGATCGAGACCAGCTTCGCCGAAGAGACCGAGACCGATCTGTTCGGCGAACAGGCCGTGTTGTGCGGCGGCGCCACTGAACTGGTTCTGGCCGGTTACGAGACGCTGACCGAGGCCGGCTACCAGCCGGAAGTCGCCTATTTCGAATGCATGCACGAGCTCAAGCTGATCGTTGACCTCCTCTATGAGGGCGGGCTCGCCAAGATGCATGAATTCATCTCGGAGACCGCGATCTATGGCGATCTGCGCTCGGGCCCTCGCGTCATCAATGCCGAGACCAAGGCGCGAATGAAAGAGGTTCTCACCGACATCCAGGACGGCACCTTCGCCCGCGACTGGATCATGGAGAACCAGGCCGGCAAGCCGCAATACAACGCCCTGCTGCGCAAGGATCTCGAACATCCGATCGAAAAAACCGGGGCCGCGCTGCGCTCGGAAATGCCGTGGCTGCAAGCCGGCTCCAACACCTGAACACCCCTGTCTGGACCTGAAAATGACTATGCTGTCGACCCTGCCAAAGACCGAAACCACCGCCCAGGAACGCACCCGTAATACCGGTGCGCACCTGGTGGTGCGGACACTGGAAAAACTCGGTGTGACCCGGATTTTCGGTTATCCGGGTGGTGCGATCATGCCCGTCTACGACGCGTTGACAGGCTCAAGCCTGCAGCATGTTCTGGTCCGCCATGAACAGGCGGCGGCCTTTGCCGCTGACGCCCAGGCCCGCATCACCGGCAAGGCCGGCGTCTGCCTCGCCACGTCAGGGCCAGGCGCGACCAATCTGCTGACCGGCATCGCCAATGCCTATATGGACTCCGTTCCGATGGTCATTCTGACCGGTCAGGTTCCCTCCGGCCTGATGGGTACGGACGCCTTCCAGGAAGTCGATGTCTTCGGCATGACGCTGCCGGTGGTGAAGCATTCCATCATCATCCGGGACGCCAACCGTATCCCCGAATTGATCGAGGAAGCCTTCCGGATCGCCGAAGAAGGCCGCCCCGGCCCGGTGCTGATCGACTTGCCCAAGGATGTGTTACAGGCCGAGGCATTTCCGCCTTCCCCCGGCGCGCCTCGCCCTGCAGCAAAGCCGTTGCTTGCCTCCACCCCCTTACTGGACGCGGCAACGGTTTTGCTGGCCCAGGCCCGACGTCCGGTCCTGTATATCGGCGGCGGCGTCGGACTGGGCGGAGCAATCGAGCCCCTGCGCGATTTCATGGCCCGCACCGGCATTCCCGCCGTCGCCACCTTGAAAGGACTGGGCACACCTCACCCCGATGCGCTGAACTTCCTTGGCATGCTCGGGATGCACGGCACGCGGACGGCCAATATGGCGGTCAATGAGAGCGATCTCCTGGTCTGCGTCGGCGCCCGTTTTGACGACCGCGCCACCGGCAAGCCGGACACGTTCGCGCCCGATGCCCGCATTATCCATATCGATGGCGATCCGGCGGAGATCGGCAAGTTGCGCTGGGCCGATGTCGCCATGAATTGCGATATCGCCGATGCTTTGACGCGTCTCGATCCGGGCTATCTGGCTATCGAGGACTGGCGCCAGACCTGTGCGGCCCGGCTGACCGCCTTCGCCTTCGATTACGACGCCCCTGGCTCGGGCATTTTCGCACCGGCCCTGTTGAAGCAATTATCCGAAGCCGCCGGCGATAAATTCATCGCCGCCTGTGATGTCGGCCAGCACCAGATGTGGGTGGCGCAGCATTGCCGCTTCGCACAGCCTTCCAGCCATCTGACCAGCGCCGGACTGGGCGCGATGGGCTATGGCCTGCCGGCCGGGATCGGCGCGGCAATGGAACGGCCCGACATGAAGGTCGTCACCATTACCGGCGATGGCTCGATCATGATGAATATCCAGGAATTGGCGACGGCACGCCGCTATGGCGTGCCGATCAGGATCCTGCTGCTCGACAATGGCACGCTGGGTCTGGTCCGGCAGTGGCAGGAGTATTTCTTCGAGCAGAATTTCTCCGAGATTGACCTCTACGACAATCCTGACTTCGCCGAAGTCGCCCGCGCTTTCGGCGTTGAATCCTTCACCGTGCATTCGCGCGATGAAGTGCCCGGCGCCATCGACCGCCTGTTGCGGTCACGCGGCCCGATCCTGGCGCATGTCCTGATCGATCCCCGCGAAAACGTCTGGCCGCTCGTGCCGCCCGGCGCATCCAATGCTGACATGATGGAGAATTGACCATGAGCAACACGCTGAACATCGAAATTTTCGAAACCGAAGGTGCGCTCGTGCGGCTTATCGGACTGATCGAGCGCCGTGGCTTCGTCATTTCCTCCATGGCGATGTCAGCACCGAGTAATGGCAGCGCGCGGGTCACGGTCGATGTCGACGCCCGCGGCGGTGCACGCCAGATCGATGTGCTGACGCGGCAGATCGAACGCCTGTTCGATGTGCACGCTGTTTCCCGCACCCCCGCCGCCGAAGCCCTGGACTTTGCTGCCGGCCTGGCACCTGCCACTGCAAGCGAATGGAGGGCAGAATGTCCAAGCCAACCCTGATGCGCGCGCCCAAGGCGCAGGATCGTGTCCATATCTTCGACACCACGCTGCGCGATGGCGAACAGGCCCCCGGTTTTTCGATGTCGCCCTCGGAGAAACTCGAGGTCGCCCGCATGTTGGAGCGCGTCCGCGTCGACACGATCGAGGCCGGTTTTGCCGCTGCGTCGCCGGGTGATAGCGAAGCCATCCGCCTGATCGCCTCGGAAATCACCGGGCCAACCATTTGTTCGCTGGCCCGGGCCGGTGAGGCTGATGTCGATGCAGCCGCGCGGGCCCTGGAGCCGGCCCGGCGCAAACGCCTGCACGTCTTCCTCGCCACCAGCCCGATCCACCGCGAAGCCAAGCTGAAAATGTCCCGGCTGGAAGTCCTGCGCGCGATCGAGAAAGCGTTGGTGCATGCGCGCGGCCGTTTCGACGAGATTGAATTTTCCGCCGAGGATGCGCTGCGCACCGAGCCTGACTTCCTGATTGAGGCCATGAGCTGCGCCGCCTCATTCGGCGCCGATGTTCTCAATGTGCCCGACACGGTCGGCGTCAGTGAACCCGGCGAGATCCGGGCCCTGTTTGCCAGCCTGGCCCAAAAAGTCGTGCGGCCCGAGCATGTGATTTTCTCGGCCCATTGCCACAACGATCTCGGCCTGGCCGTCGCCAACAGCCTCGCCGCCGTCCAGGGTGGGGCGCGTCAGATCGAGTGCTCAATCAATGGCATCGGCGAACGCGCCGGCAATTGCTCGCTGGAGGAAGTCGTGATGGCGCTCAGGGTGCGCGCCGATATCTTTGGTGTCGACACGCATCTGGACACGACCGGTCTGTGGCCAGCGAGCCAGAAACTGACCCGGGTGACGGGTGCGGCCCTGTCACCGAACAAGGCGATTGTCGGCAAGAACGCCTTTTCCCATGAGGCCGGCATTCACCAGCACGGCATGCTGTCGGACCGGCGCACCTATGAAATCATGACACCGGAGAGCGTTGGCTCGCCGGGCAGCGCCCTGGTACTGGGCAAGCATTCAGGCAAGCACGCCCTGACCCAACGCCTGTCACAACTGGGTTATCAGCCCGATCCGGACACGCTCAACACCACCTTCATCGCCTTCAAGGCCTATGCCGATGAACATGGCGAAGCGACCGATGCCGATCTGGTGGCGTTGATGGAGCAACGCTCCCAAAGCGGTTGCCAATGGACGGTGTTGCGCACCGAATTGCGCACGACGACGGGGCCGAAACCGCAGCAATTCGCCCGCGTGGAGCTGGAGCATCCCGAACGCGGCCGCGTCTCCGACATTGCGTCCGGCGACGGGCCAATGGCCTCGGCCTTTGCCGCCGTTCAGCGCATTACCGGCACGACCGCCACAGTCATCGGCCTGGAAACGCGGCTGGTGAATTCGCCGGCCGGCCGCGATTTCGTTGCCGAAATCCGGCTCGATCTCAACGGCAAACACGTCTCCGGTCGTGCCCGCGGCCCGGATGTCGTCACCGCAGCAATCGATGCCTTCTTGTTTACGCTCGACCGGGGTCAAGCCTTTGACACGACCGGCGAAGCTCACCCCCAACCGGCAATCGCCGTCTGACCAGGAGAAATATCATGGCAATTCAGGAAACCGATTTCATCTGGCGCAATGGCGAGCTGGTCGACTGGCACGATGCCCAGACGCATGTGCTCAGCCATGCCCTGCATTACGGCACCTCCGTTTTCGAGGGCATTCGCTGTTACGACACGCCGAACGGACCACAGATCTTCCGGCTGAAGGAACATGTGCGGCGGCTGTTTGATTCCGCGCGCGTCTATCACATGCCGCTGCCCTATACCGAGGCCGAGCTGGAGGAAGCCTGCAAGCAGGTCATCCGATGCAACCGGCTGAAGGACGCCTATATCCGCCCCGTGGCCTTCTTCGGATATGGCGGGATCGGCGTTCTGCCGGGCAAGGACACCAAAATCGAAGTCTGCATCGCGGCCTTCCCCTGGGGTGCCTATCTCGGCGAGGAGGCCCTGACCCAGGGCGTCAATTGCTGCATTTCCAGCTGGAACCGCCCGGCGCCGAACACCATCCCGACCGGCGCCAAGGCTGGCGGCAATTACCTGTCTTCGGTGTTGATCAGCCATGAAGCGCATTCGCGCGGCTTTGATGAAGGCATTGGGCTGGACGTCAATGGCCTGGTCTCCGAAGGCGCCGGCGAGAATATCTTCGTCGTCTCCGATGGTATCATCCGCACGCCGCCGACCTCGGCCTCCATCCTGTCGGGCCTGACGCGCGATGCGGTGATCAAGCTGGCCGAGGCGGAAGGCTATGATGTGCGAGAACAGACCCTGTCGCGCGAAAGCCTCTATGTCGCCGACGAGATCTTCTTCACCGGCACGGCTGCGGAAATCACGCCGGTGCGCTCGGTCGATGGTCATATCGTGCGCTGCGAGGGCCGCGGCCCGATTGCCGAGCTGATGCAGAAACGCTTCTTCGGCCTGTTCTCGGGCGAAACCCCGGATCGTCATGGCTGGCTGCACCCGGCCCATGGCAATGGCATGGAGGTCCAGCATGTCGCCTGACGACAGCACGCCGCGTTCCCTGTTCGACAAGGTCTGGGATGCCCACCAGGTCAAGGCGGAAACCGCCGAAACTCCCGGCGTGCTTTATATCGACCTGCACCTGATCCACGAGGTCACCTCGCCCCAGGCCTTCTCGGCGCTGGCGGCGCGGGGCCTCAAGGTGCGCCGTCCGGACCGCACCCTGGCGACGATCGATCACTCGACGCCAACGCTGGACTTCAAGGCCGGCGAGGCGCCGCCCTATGCCACCAGGGCGGCGCAGCTGCAGGTCGAGAGGCTCGAAGTCAATGCGGCCTCCAATTCCATCCCGCTGCATGGCTGGGGCAGCGAATATCGCGGTGTTGTCCATGTAATGGGCCCGGAGCTCGGCGCGACCCAGCCGGGCATGACCGTGGTGTGCGGCGACAGCCATACCGCCACTCATGGCGCCTTCGGAGCGCTCGCTTTCGGCATTGGTACGACCGAGGTCGGCCATGTTCTGGCCAGCCAGTGCCTGTTGCAGCGCAAGCCGAAATCCCTGCGCGTCACCGTCAATGGCCGCCCCGGCCGCGGCGTATCGGCCAAGGATATCGTGCTGGCGATCATTGCCCGCCTCGGCATTGATGGCGGCACGGGGAGCGTGATCGAATATGCCGGCGAGGCGATCGAGGCGCTCGACATGGAAGGCCGGATGACGGTCTGCAACATGTCGATCGAGGCCGGTGCCCGCGCCGGCATGATCGCGCCGGACGAAACAACCTTTGCCTGGCTGAAAGGCCGCAAGCTCGCCCCCAAGGGCGCCGCCTGGGACGAGGCGGTGACACGCTGGTCACAGCTCGCCAGCGATCCCGGTGCCCGTTTTGATCGCGAGATCGAGATGGATGCCAGCGAGATCGCCCCGATGGTCACCTGGGGCACGGCGCCCGATACCGGGATTTCGATTGGCGGCCACGTGCCCGATGCCCGCTCGGCCTCGCACCAGAAAGCGCTCGACTATATGCAGTTCGAGGCCGGACAGCCGATTGCCGGCACCAAGGTCAATCAGGTCTTCATCGGCTCGTGCACCAATTCGCGCATCACCGATCTGCGCCAGGCGGCCGAAATCATGCGTGGACGCCAGGTCGCTCCCGGTGTCAGGGCGCTTGTTGTTCCCGGTTCGGTCCAGGTGCGCCAGCAAGCGGAGGCCGAAGGGCTCGACCAGATTTTCGTCGCCGCCGGCGCGCAATGGCGTCAGCCGGGCTGCTCCATGTGTATCGCCATGAATGGCGATCGTGGCGAGGCCGGCGAGCTGGTGGTCTCGACTTCCAACCGCAATTTCGAAGGCCGCCAGGGTCCCGGCGCACGCACCGTGCTGGCCAGCCCGGCGACCGCCGCGGCGGCAGCGGTGACCGGTCTCATCACCGATCCACGCAGCCTGATGGAGCCCGCCCATGTCTGACAATCCGGCCAGCCTGGCCCATCTGCACAGCCGCACCTTCCTGTTGCCGCAGGAGGATATCGATACCGACCAGATCATCCCGGCGCGTTTCCTGACGACCACGACACAGGATGGCCTCGGCAAGCTGGCCTTCCATGACTGGCGCTATGACGAGGACGGCAAGGCGCGCGATGATTGCGCCCTCAATACGCTCGATACCGGCGAATTCGCCATCCTCGTGGCCGGGCGCAATTTCGGGTGCGGCTCCTCGCGTGAACATGCGCCCTGGGCACTGCATGATTTCGGCGTTCGCGCCGTCATCTCCAGCGAAATTGCCGATATCTTCCGCTCCAATGCGGCGAAGAATAATATCGTCCCCATCCTCGCCCCGCCTCATTCCCATGCCTGGCTGCTCGAGCATGAGGGGGTGGAAGTGAAGATCGATCTGGAACGGCAATATGTCGATCTGGGCAATGGCCCCGGCTTTCATTTCGAGATCGAACCCTTCGCCAAGCATTGCCTGATCGAGGGCACGGATCCGCTCGGATTCCTGCTCTCGCACAGCGACGACATCACAGCTTACGAGGCCTGCAGCGCATGAGAACCTATTCAATCGTCCTCCTGCCCGGCGACGGGATCGGACCGGAAGTCACCGCCGTTGCCCGTGCGGCAATGGAAAGCGTGGCGGCCCTGTCCGGCTTTGCCCTCAAATTCTCCGAGCACGCTTTTGGCGGTGCCTCGATCGACCGGTTTGGCGAGCCGCTGACCGCTGAAACGCTGAGAGCCTGCCAGGCCAGCGATGCCATCTTCCTCGGCGCCGTGGGCGGGCCGAAATGGGACAAGGCCGCCTCACGCCCCGAAGCCGGCCTCCTGGGCTTGCGCAAGGCCTTGCAGGTCTATTCCAATCTTCGCCCTGTCAGCGTGCATCCGGCGCTGGCCGGCAAGTCCCCTTTGCGGGCCGAACTGGTCGCCGGTGTCGACATGCTGATCGTGCGCGAGCTGACGGGCGGGATTTATTTCGGCGCCCGGCAGAAGCGCGAGGATTATGCCAGCGATGAGTGCGCATACAGCCGCGCCGAGATTGAACGCGTCGCGCATATCGCCTTTCAGCAGGCGCGTTTGCGACGAGGCAAGCTGATGTCGGTCGACAAGGCCAATGTGCTGGAAACCAGCCGTCTGTGGCGGCGCGTCGTCTCCGAGATGGGCGCCAGAACCTATCCCGATATCGAGCTCGGCCACATGTATGTCGACGCCGCGGCGATGCATTTGCTGCGCGACCCGGCCTCATTCGATGTCGTGCTGACGGAGAATATGTTCGGCGATATCCTGTCCGACGAGGCCTCCATGCTGCCCGGCTCGATCGGCCTGCTCGGCTCGGCCTCGCTCGGTGACACGCGCCCCGGTGTGTTCGAGCCGATCCATGGCTCGGCGCCCGATATCGCCGGCCAGGACGAGGCCAACCCGTTTGGCGCGATTGAGAGCGTGGCGCAATTATTCGAGGCCGGACTGGGCGAAACCGAAGCCGCAGCCCGCCTGCGAGCGGCCGTCGGCGCGATGCACGAAGCCGGCGACTGGACCGGCGATCTCGGCGGCACGCTGACCTGTTCGGAGGCCGGCATCCGCCTGATCCAGCATCTCGAGCGCCAACCGGCGATGGCGGCGGGTTAGCGGCGGCGGGACATCCGGGACTTTTCCCGGAAATCGGGAAATTCGACTGCTACTACGACGACTATTATGACCGGCTCACAGTGGCGGGCAAATGTCTGGGCCGGCGCGTGGCCGGAGGCGGGGTGGGGGGTTCACGGGTTCAAAGAGCCTGGGGATTGTCGCATGGGTCCGGCGGGTCGGGGATAAAGGGGCGTGCCCCCCGTCATCCGCGCCATCTTTGCCGCTACATCGCCAGCCAGACCAGCAAGCCAACCCCCAGCGCGACGCGATAGAGCACGAAGGGCAGGAAGCCGATACGGTCGACGAGGCGCATCAGGACAGCGATCGCGCCCAGCGCCGAGATGAAGGACAGGGCGGCGACGATGAGGCCGTCATTGAGCTGTGTGGTGGCTTCAGTTTCGGCCATCAGGCGGATGACGGAGACGATAGCAAAGGCGACGATGACCGGGATTGACATCAGCATGGAGAAGCGGGCGCTCTCGCTGCGGCCAAGGCCGAGGGCGCGGCCGGCAGTCATTGTGACGCCGGAGCGCGAGGCGCCGGGGATCAGGGCGATCGCTTGGGCCAGACCGATCAGGGCGGCATCCCTGAAACTCATGGTCTCGATCGATTTGACGCTGCGGCCATAGCGGTCAGCCAGCCAGAGCGGCAGGGCAAAGACCAGGGTCGAGATCGCGATCACCATTGGCGAGCGCAGCGCGTCGATCAGATCGAAGGCGAACAGCGCGCCGCCGAAAATCAGCACCGGCGGCAGCGAGGCCGCGACCAGCAGAGCCAGACGCCCTCCCGGCGTGACCCGGCCGGTGAGCAGGGCAAATTTGCCGATCGCGACATCGCGGATGTCGCGCCAGAAATAGACCAGCACGGCCAACAAGGTGCCGGCATGCGCCATGACATCGATCAGCGGCCCCTGATCGGCTTCGCCCAGCAAGGTGGGCGTCAGGATCAGGTGCGCCGAGGAGCTGATCGGCAGGAATTCGGTGATACCCTGAATCAGGGCGAGGACGACGAGGTGGATCAGGGTCATGAGGGCCGTTTTGCTGGATTGGGCGGCATATTCGATCACTTGCGGTAACTTGGCCAGTGGATTGTCACGCGTCCGTCCGGCGCGGGTGGGGGTGGCAGCATGAAGGTCTGGATCGACACGGATGGCGGCATCGATGATGCGCTGGCGCTGGCCTGTGCGTTCGCCGCGCCGCGCCTTGAACTGGCCGGGATCTCGACCGTGTTCGGCAATGTTGCGCCGCGCAAGGCGGCCCGCAATGCGGCGCTGGTGCAATCCTTCTTCGAGCCGCCACATGTCGGCATCAGCGTCGGGGCGACTGCTCCCCTGACCGGACACTGGCGCGATGCCCGCATCATCCATGGCGAGGACGGGCTGGGCGGTGCCAGTTCCGGCCATGTACTGGGCTATGAAATCGGCCATGTGCATGAGGACGGGCCGGAGATCTGCGCCCGGCATATCGCCGGCTTTGCCCGCAGGACCGGTGCGGACGGCGCGCTGGTCTGCCTCGGTCCGCTGACCAATCTCGCTATCGCGCTGCGCCGGGAGCCCGACGCCTTTGCCGGGCTCGGCCAGATCGTCTGTATGGGCGGCGCCTTGAGCATTCCGCGCTCGCGGCGCGGCACGGTGGAGTTCAATTTTGGCTCAGACCTGGAAGCGGTGCGTGGTGTGCTGGCGGCCGCGCCGCGCCTGACCGTGATTCCCCTCGACACTTGCCGCCAGGTCGTATTGCGCCGGGCGCGTCTGGCCGTGATAGCCGAGCGTTCGGGGTCACCGCTGACGCATTTCCTGCAACGGGCGCACAACCATTATATGGACCGCTACCGCGCCAGTGACGGCATTGATGGCTGCTACCCGCATGATACGCTCGCCATCGCGGCAGTGGCCGCGCCCGGCATGTTCCGCTTCCAGACCCTGGCGCTGGAATTGTCTGATGATGCCAGCTTTCCCGGCCTGTTGCGCGAAAGCGGCCAGGGCCGGTCCGTACAAATCGCGACCAGGGTCGATCAGCGCGCGGCGCTGGACTGGATCGAGGCGTGTATTTGCGCGCCCGCGCCGCATTGACGCGCCTTGTCAGTGCGCCATAAAGCTGGCTGAGAGGTTTTACATCATGCCCCACGATCTTTCCCACGATTCCGGCGGTCCCGGCCGCCTGGCACCAGCCGAGGCGCGCCGCGTCACCGGTCTGGCGACCTCGGCCTCCGTGGCCGTCGCCGTGGTGCTGGTCGTGACCAAGGCAGTGGTCTGGTATCTGTCCGGCTCGGTCGCCCTGCTCGCCTCACTGGCCGATAGCGCGCTGGATCTGACCGCCTCGCTGACCGTCCTGTTCGCCGTGCGCTATGCCGCCGAACCAGCCGATGCCGAACACCGTTACGGGCACGGCAAGGCGGAGGCTTTTGCCGGCGTGATGCAGGCAATTTTCGTGGCGGCCTCGGCCGCGTTGCTGTTCCGCGAGGGCATTCAACACGTATTCGAGCCCGTGCAGATCGAGGCCAGTGGCTGGGCGCTGGCTGTCATGGTCCTGTCGATCGTTCTGACCATCGGCCTGGTCATCATCCAGACGCGGGCGGTGGAGCAGACCGGCTCGATCGCGGTCGAGGGCGACCGGGCGCATTACTATTCCGATCTCGGCGCCAATCTGGCCGTCATGGCCGGTATTGCCGGCTCGGTCTATCTCGGCTGGCTCTGGCTCGACGCGGCTGTGGCGCTCGGCGTTGCCCTCTGGCTCGGCATCACCGCCTGGGGCGTCGCCAAGGGTGCGCTCGATCAGTTGATGGACCGCGAATTGCCCGATGAGGAGCGTGAGCGCATCCGCCAGATCGCGCTCGGCGAGGATCCGCGCATTATCGACCTGCATCAATTGCGCACGCGGGCTTCGGGGCCCCTGGTGCACATCCAGTTCCATCTCGGCCTGCCCGCCGATCTCAGCCTGCGCGAGGCGCACGAAATCGAGGTCGAGTGCGAGCGGCGCCTGATGGCGGTCTACCCGGCCGCTGACATCATGATCCATGCCGACCCGCACGGAGCCGCCGAGCCGCACGGCACCGCTTTCTTCCGCGCCGGGCTTGCACCCAATCATGAACATTAGTCGTTAAGTGAAACCGGATTAACCTGACGCCATGCGCGTTCTCCATTTCTGGCCCCTCGATCCCTTCTCGCGCCAGGTCCGTGTGGCCCTCGACGAGAAATCCCTGAAGCACCAGCTTCAGCTCGAGACGCCGTGGGAGCATGCCGACCATCTGCAATCGCTCAACCCGGCCGGCACCACGCCTGTCCTGGTGGACGAATCCGGCGGCGGCCGCCGCGTCATCATCGAAACCCGCGCGATCCTGGAATATCTCGAGGAGACCTCGCCGAGCCCCTGCCTCCTGCCCGGCGGGCCAGCCGACCGCGCCGAAGCGCGCCGCCTGATGGACTGGTTCGACCGCAAGTTCGACGGCGAGGTGAATGCCTATCTCCTGCACGAAAAACTGGAAAAACGCGTCCAGGGCCTCGGCTCGCCCGACCCGGCCGCCATCCGCCAGGGCCGCGAGCATTTGCGCTGGCATCTCGACCACATGGCCTGGCTGCTGGAGAGCCGCGATGGCCTCGCCGGCCCGCGCTACACGCTGGCTGATATCGCCGCGGCGGCGCACCTGTCCTGCGTCGATTATCTCGGCGATGTCCCCTGGGACGAGTTCGAGCCGGTCAAGCAATGGTATCTGCGCGTCAAATGCCGCCCCGCCTTCCGCGGCCTGCTTACCGACAAGCTTCCCGGCACCCAGCCTTCGGAGCATTATGCGGATCTGGATTTCTAAGCGAGCCAATCATGGACGCCGACACCGTCAAATCCCTCGCCCTCGCCTCGGGCTTCACCGAAGCGCGCATCTGCCGGGCTGATGATGCCTGGACCGCCGGCGAGCGGCTGGCGGAGTTCGTGGCGCAGGGGCAGCATGGCTCAATGGCCTGGATGGAGGATACGCTGGCGCGGCGCCAGCATCCGACCGCGATGTGGCCAGACGCGAAATCGGCCGTGGTGGTCGGGCTCAATTACGGACCTGATATCGACCCGCTCGCGGCGCTGGAGCGCAAGTCCGAGGGCGTGATCTCGGTCTATGCGAGAAACACCGATTATCACGACCTGATGAAGAAGCGGCTGAAGCATTTCGCCCGCGCCTTCGTGGACAAGACCGGTGCCGAGGTGAAGGTTTTCGTCGACACCGCGCCGCTGATGGAGAAACCGCTCGCGGCCAAGTCCGGTATGGGCTGGCAGGGCAAGCACACCAATCTGGTCAGCCGGGAACACGGCTCCTGGCTGTTTCTCGGCGTCATGCTGACGGCGGCCGAGCTGGAGCCCGATGCGCCGGAAACCGATCATTGCGGCTCATGCACGTCCTGTCTCGATATCTGCCCGACCAAGGCTTTCCCCGGCCCCTATAAACTCGATGCGCGGCGCTGCATCTCCTATCTGACGATCGAACATAAGGGCCCGATCCCGCTCGAGTTTCGCGCCGCGATGGGTAATCGGATCTATGGCTGCGATGATTGTCTCGCCGTTTGCCCGTGGAACAAGTTCGCCGCGGTGACGGCGGAGATGGCCTTCCATCCGCGTCCGGAACTCAAGGGGCCGCTGCTGAGCGAGCTCGCCGCGCTGGATGATGAGAGCTTCCGCCAGGTCTTCACCGCTTCGCCGGTAAAGCGGATCGGCCGGGGCCGCTTCGTGCGCAATGTGATGATCGCGATCGGCAATTCGCAGGATCTGACCCTGCTGCCCGCTGTGCGCGCCAACGTCCAGGACGAAGACGCCATGGTGCGCGGCGCTGCCATCTGGGCCCTGTCGCAACTGGCACCGCAAGAGGCGCATGCGCTCGCCATGGCCGGTTCGGGGGATGAGGCGGATGCCGGTGTACTTTCCGAATGGCGCAGCGTGCTGGCGGCGGACGCGGCCGGCTAGGGCGTGGACTCCATAGCGCGCATCCAAATTCGGGCTGAGGCGAGCGCGAGGGCGGCCATGAAATTGTCGGCGTGTTTTTCGAAGCGTGTGGCGATGCGGCGGAACTGTTTGAGTTTGCAGAAGAAGCGCTCGACCAGATTGCGCTGACGGTAAAGGCTCGGAGGGACGCTGCGCTGGATGCGAACCCGGCTCTGGGTGGGGATATGCGCCTCGCCGCCGCGGTCCCGGACAAAATTCACGAGCGCCATGCTGTCATAACCTCGGTCGGCGATCACACATCCGGGCGGCAAGGCACCGAGGAGTTGGGGCGCAATCGTTTTGTCCG
>NZ_FNHG01000019.1 GCF_900103475.1 Maricaulis salignorans | reverse complement strand
TACCTTTCTGGATTGGAAACGGCGGTGGAGACGCCACGGGAAAACTGCACGTGCGGGACGTCTCGAATGTCACGCTACTTACATTACCGGTTACCGGCATTCGCCGGCGTCCCGCACCCTCCCATCCCAGGGAGGCCCACTCAAACCTCCAGCGGCGAGCCGCGTGGAGATTTTCGTGTGCGGTCAGCCTTTTTCGGCGCGCTTGAGCATCTCCTGCTTCACCTTCTCGGCCAGCTGGATCAGCGTAAAGGGTTTGGGCAGGAAGGAGACTTCCTGTTCTTCCGACAGCGTCTTGGAGAATTCCTCGGCGGCATAGCCGGAGATGAAGACCACGCGGGTATCGGTCAGCATATGCCGCGCCTTTTGCAGCAGGCCGGGGCCATCCAGCCCGGGCATCACGACATCGGACAGAAGGAGGTCAAAGCCTTCCTCATCATCCTCAAGGATCTCATAGGCCTCCTCGCCATCGCAGGCCTCGACCACCTCATAGCCGCGCTTGACCAGGGTCTTGGCGGCGATATTGCGCACCGCATCCTCGTCCTCGACCAGCAGGATACGGCCATGGCCGGAGAGGTCGGACGGCGCCGGTTCGACGGTGCGCGCCTCTTCGGCCTGTTTGAATTCGGCGGTCTCCGCTTCGCTCGGCACATGTCCGGGCAGATAGATCGTGAAAGTCGTGCCCTTGCCGACTTCCGAATTGGCGAACAGGAAACCGCCCGACTGCTTGACGATGCCGTAGACGGTCGCCAGGCCAAGACCGGTGCCCTTGCCCGCCTCCTTGGTGGTGAAGAAAGGCTCGAAGATCTTCTCCAGCGTTTCGGCGTCCATGCCATGGCCTTCATCGCTGACGGCGATCGACACCCAGGGACCCGGCCGCGGATTGGGGCCGCCGGCCTTGCGGACTTCCTCATCAGAGAGCACCGAGGTGCGGATCACCAGCGAGCCACCGCCCTGGTCACGCATGGCGTCACGGGCATTGGCAGCCAGATTGATAATGGCGGTTTCCAGCTGGCCCTTATCGACCTTGATCAGGGGCACATCGCGGCCATGGATGATGTCGAGCCGTACCGTCTCTTCGACGATCTGGCGCAACAGGACCGAGACGTCCGACAGGAGATCGCCAATATCCATCGCTTCCATGCGGAAGGTCTGCTTGCGCGAGAAGGCGAGCAGTTTGCGCACCAGGCCGGCGGCGCGAACCACGGTCTGGTTGATCGATTGCAGCTCGCCATAATCGGGATCACCGACCGGGTGACGATTGAGCAATTCATCGCAATTGAGCCGCACGGCGGTGAGCAGATTGTTGAAGTCGTGCGCCACACCGCCGGCCAGCTGGCCAACCGCCTGCATCTTGTTGGCCTGGGAGAATTGCCGCTCGAGCTCCTTCCACGCCGTCACATCAATAATGTAGGCGACGCGCTTGCCGCCTCGGGCCGGCGCAAAAGCGAGGTGGACATAGGTCGCCGCCTCGCTCGCCAGCCGCGCCTCGGCCGGCTCCTTGCCGCCCGCCATCGCGACCGCAAAGGCATCAGTCGCCGAACGGCCGTCTTCCCAGTTGAAAATCTCGCGGAACTTGACCCCGGGGATCGCCTTGCCGCCCGAAAGCTGGACCAGGGCCGGATTGACGTCCTCGATCATCGCGCTTTCCGGGTCGGCGCCGTCGAGGCGCACAACACCGAAGGGCGCACTGGCAAACATGTCATCGAGCGTGCGGCCGGCGGGTCGTGCCTCGCCCATCGACTGGGCCACACCCGGCGGCGAGCCGGTCGGGGACATGCCATAGAGCACGCCACGGCCGATCGACGGTTCGCCGGGCGCCCATTCAATCGCCACCACGACCGGGCTTTCAATGCCGTCGCGGGCCCGCAGACGGCAATCGACACGGGTCACGCCCTCGCCGCCCCGCGTCTGCAGCACCGATTTGGCGCCATCGCCGGTCAGCACATCGCCGAGCATGGGAAATCCCTGGCCATCAATCAGGCCGAGCCATTCGCGCAAGGTCGCATTGCCCATCGCGATCTCGCCGCTGGCGCGCAGCGAGAACAGGCCGACCGGAGCGTGCTGCGACCAGTCCGCCATGGAGGAGGCCTGGCCCATGGAGCGGTCGCCGATCGGTGTCAGCCGCCACAGGATCATCTGGTCGGGCTGCGGCAGGGCTTCGAGGTGAAACTGGCCGATCGCGCCATCGGCGAGGTCGAGCGGCGGCAGCATTTCGCAGGCGCCCTCGCCGCGCGCCGCGGCGCGGGCCAGCCGGTAGACCGCGCCATCACCGCCACCGGCGCCAGCCCAGATACGGTCAATCCCGGGTATGCCGAAGCTTTGGCCGAAACCGGTCGTCGCCTTGGCCAGCTCGCGATAGGCCGCATTGGCCCAGCGTGCTGCACCGCGTTGATCGGTCATCAGGACCGGATCGGGAAAGGATTCCATCGCCTGGCCGGCCAGCATGGCCGGGCTGGGCGCCTGGTTCTGATTGATGCGTTTGCGCATGCTGCGCCCGGCGGTTTCACCGGCGGCGATGGCGTAGAGCACCAGGAAACCGATCGCGGCCAGGCCCGAGAGCAGGACGAAACCCTGCCAGCCATCCTGACCTGCGGCGAACAGGGCCGCCAGGGCGGCCAGCACGACGATGAAGACGCAGACCCAGAAGGCGACGCGGCCAAAGGGCTTCGACCAGAAGGACTTGCGCTCAGCGGCTTGCTGGGCGGCGGGATCATGGGCGGGCAGTTCAGCCATGGGAGGCTCCAGCACGAATCAAAAAACGTCGGGTACAGACTACTCGCTCGGAGCGTATTGTGCGCGACCGCGTGAAAGCGACAGCACATAGCCGATAATCTTGGCCACGGCCTTGAAGTGGTCGACGGGAATTTCCTGGTCCAGCTCGGCGGTCGCGAACAGGGCCCGCGCCAGCGGCGGATCCTCGACGATCGGGATGTCATGCTCCTTCGCCATTTCGCGAATCCGCAGCGCAACCTCATCCACCCCCAGCGCGAGGCAGATCGGTGCCGAGGTCTTGCCCTGCTCATACAGGAGCGCCACCGCGTAATGGGTCGGATTGGTGATGATGACGGTCGCCTCCGGCACCCGCGCCATCATCCGGCGCTGTGAGCGCTCATGACGCAATTGGCGCAGCTTCGCCTTGACGTGGGGGTCGCCCTCGGAATTCTTGTGCTCGTCCTTGATTTCCTGTTTCGACATGCGATTGCGCTTCATGAAACTCTGTTTCTGGAAGGCAAAATCGGCCGCAGCGATCATCGCATAGACCACGAGACAGGCGAGCATCAATTCAATCGAGATCTGACGCACCAGAACCAGGATGTCCGAGACGTCGAGTGCGGGCATGCCGGCCAGCAGATCGCGCTTCGGGAACAGCACGACAAACACCGCCAGCCCGACCAGGGCCATCTTGCCAATCCCCTTGAGGAAGTTGGCGACACCCTGCGGCCCGAATACGCGTTTGAAACCCTCGACCGGATTGATCTTGGACAGCTTGGGTTGCATCTTCTCGGTCGTGAAGATCATGCCTTGCTGCAGATAGTGTCCGGCGAAACCGGCCCCGGCCAGCACCAGGATCGGCACACCGACAATCACCGCGACATGCCAGGCCGTCTGACGCATCATTGAGAGCACGGCATGTGGCTCCACCGCGAAGGCGTCAGGCTGTTCGAGATACACGACCAGCGCGCCGGCGAGATTGCGGGCCATCGACGGGAAGATGAAGCTGAGCAGGGCCAGGCCGGCCGCCAGAATGAACCAGCCGGGGATCTCCTGCGATTTGGCGACATCGCCCTTCTCGCGTGCATCATCGAGCTTTTTCTGGGTCGGTTCCTCGGTTTTCTGACTTTCGTCTTCGCCTTCGGCCATCTCGCCCCCCTCAGTTCAGATCAATCGCGAACTGGCGCATGCGGTCGAGCCAGACGGCGCTCATGGCGCCAAGCGAAATCGTGAGGATGAACAGGCCGACCATGATGTTGGACGGCATGGCGATGAAGAAGATCTGGGCCTGCGGCATCAGGCGCGAGAGCACGCCCAGTGCCAGGTAGAAAACCAGTCCGAACACGATCATCGGCGCCGCAATCTGGATGCCGAGCCGGAAGGCATCGGTGAAGGCCTGCAGCGCCCAGGCAGCGGCATCGGCCATGGGTGGCAATTCGCCCGGCGGGAAGACGAGATAGGAATTACTCGTCGTCAGGAGCAGCAGATGGTGCAGATTGGTCGCGAACATCAGGATCAGGAAGGTCAGGTTGAGCAAGGTGGCGAAAATCGCGCCCTGCTGCCCCTGGGAGGGATCGAAGGTCTGGGCGAAGGCGAGCCCGCTCTGCATACCGATTACCTGGCCGGCAATCGCCGCCATCGCCATCAGCATGCGGGCAATGCCGCCAATCATCAGCCCGATCAGCATTTCACCGATCACCAGGCCGGCAATCGGCAGAGGTTCCGCTGGCATCGGGGGCAGGATGGGCGAGATGATCGGGCCGAGAATCAGCGCGACCAGCAAGGCAAAGGAAAGCCGGATCCGCACCGGGATGCTCGGTTCGGCAAAGCCGGGCATCAACATCAGAATTGATCCGACACGCGCGAACACCAGTCCGGCGGCGAAGACCAGGCCTGGCAGATCAGGAATCATGGATTGACGATCCGCTCGATGACCCCGGCCATGAAGGCGGACAACAGCGCGCCCATCAGGGGCATGAAGATCAGCATCGAGACGAAAATGGCGATGATCTTGGGCACGAAGACCAGTGTCATTTCCTGAATCTGGGTCAGGGCCTGGAAGAGCGCGATCACGATACCGACGGTCAGCCCGGTCAACATGATCGGACCTGCCATGGCGAGAGTCAGCCAGATAGCATCGCGTGCAAAGTCGAGGACTTCAGGTCCGGTCACGTGTCAGGCCTCAGCCGGTCAAGAGAATCGTTGTTACGGTTAATTATCTTTACGCTTGGCCCCGGCACGTTAAGAAAGAGTCAATTCTTAACCTTTCCGGGGATCAGCAGCCATGTCATTTCGGTCATTTCTAACCAGCACCAGCGCACTGGTTCTACTCGCCGCGTGCTCGCCACAAACCAGCGAAGCTCCCGCCGCACCAACGGCCGCTTCCGTCGCCGAGACCGCTGCGGTTCAGACAGAGACCGAGCGTCTCAATGCCTGGTTCGACGAGCAGTTCGCGGCCGAGCTCGCCTTCTCGCCCGAAGGCAAGACCTATCTGGGCATGCTCGACGATCTGGAAGCCTATGGCCAATGGGATGACCCCTCCGAGGCCGCCTTCCGCGCCGGGCTCCAGCGCGCCGCCGATCGCTTGCGCTATATGCAGGAAAATTTCGAGTATGACGCGCTGACCGAAGACGCCCAGGTCAGCTGGCGCTTCGCCGAATTCATCGCCGCCAACGACGCCCAGCAGGGCGAGTTCCGCGACCATAATTATACCTTCACCCAGTTCTTCGGCCCGCACACCGGCATGCCAACCCTGCTGATCGGCTATCACAAGGTGGAAAACCTCGATCAGGCCGAGGCTTATCTCAGCCGGTTGTCGAGCCTTGGCGACACGCTCGAAATCCACACCATGCAGGCCGACGAGCAGGCCCAGGCCGGGATTGTCGCGCCAGCCTTTGCCTATCCGATCGTGATCGGAGCGGCACAGCGTTTCATCACGGGGGCGCCCTTCGACGAGACTGGCGTGGATTCGCCGATCCTGGCCGATTTCCGCGCCAAGGTCGAAGCGCTCGAAATCGATGATGCCGCGAAAACCGGTCTGATCGATCGGGCCATCACGGCCCTGACCGATGGTGTCGCACCGGCCTACCAGCACCTGATCGAGGTGATGGAGCGTCATGCCGAATTGGCCGACGGCCGCAATGACGGCGCCTGGGCCCTGCCCGACGGCGGAGAATATTATCGCAGCCAGCTGACCAATTACACCACCCGCACCGACCTCAGCGCGGCCGATATCCACCAGACCGGCCTGGACGAGGTTGCCCGCATCCATGGCGAAATGCGCGCCATCATGGAACAGGTCGGCTTTGAAGGCACGCTGCAGGAATTCTTCGCCTTCCTGCGCACCGATCCGCAATTCTACTATGCCGATACCGATGAGGGCCGCGCCGCCTATCTCGCCGACGCCACCGCGATCATTGATCGCGTCATGGACGCGGCGCCCGACTATTTCGGGCAATTGCCGGCGGCTGACCTGGAAGTGCGCGCCGTCGAGGAATACCGCATCACCACCGCGACCGGTGCCTTCTACGAACCCGGCTCGCTCGATGGCACCCGCCCCGGTGCCTATTACATCAACCTCGCCAACATGGCCGAAAGCCCGACCTATCAGATGGAAACGCTCGCCTATCATGAGGGCGCGCCGGGCCACCATTTCCAGAGCTCGCTGGCCCAGGAGCTCGAAGGCGCGCCGATGTTCCAGCGCCTGACCTGGTATTCCGCCTATGGCGAGGGCTGGGCGCTCTATGCCGAAAATCTCGGCAAGGACATGGGCTTCTTTACCGACCCCTATATGGATTTCGGTCGTCTCTCCTATGAAGTCTTCCGGGCGGCGCGTCTGGTCGTCGATACCGGCATTCACGATCTGCACTGGACCGAGCAGCAGGCCGTCGACTACATGACCGAAAACACGCCGATGGCCGACACCGATATCCAGAGCGAGATCCGCCGCTACATCGTCTGGCCCGGCCAGGCCGTGTCCTACAAGATCGGCATGCTCACCATTCTGGAACTGCGCCAGCGGGCGATGGATCAGCTCGGCGATGATTTCGACTGGGGCGAGTTCCACGATGTGGTCCTGACCCATGGCTCGGTGCCGCTGACCCTGCTCGAGGAACTGGTCGACGCCTATATCGCCGACACGCTCGCCGCGCGCAGCGCCGACTGACACAGGCTCGCCGGAGGAGGCGGCCGTCGCCCCCTCCGGCCGTCTGCCGTATGCAGGTCTTGACCGGACCGGCATATCCGCTGACGGTGCCGCCCGGATATTGATCGAGCCGGACGCGGGCGCAAGCCACGCAGGATTGCCGGCGGCAGACATCGGGGAAACAAGATGCGTCGTATGATCCAGACACCCATGGCGGTGTCGCTGCTGGCCTTGATGGCGGCCTGTTCGCCGCAACAGCAATCGGCCAGCCCTGCCGAAAACACCGCCACCGTGCAGGAGATGGCCAGCGAACAGGCCGAAACAGCCCGGCTCAATGCCTGGTTTGCCGAGCTGTTTGAACAGGATCTCGCGCGCTCGCCGGAAGGCCAGACGGCGCTGGGTCGTATCGACGACCTCGACGCCTATGGCCGCTGGGATGCAGTCGATGAAGCCGATGCTGCGGCGGCCAATGCGCGCCGGATCGAGCGCCTCGACCAATTGCGCAATAATTTCGATATTGATGCCCTCGACGCCAAGGCGCGGGTCTCCTACCGCGTGTTCGAATACCTCCAGCAAACCGGGATCCGTAACTACGAATTCCGCGACCAGCGCTATATCTTCACCCAGATGTTTGGCCCGCATACCGGCCTGCCAACCACACTCATCAGCCAGCATCGCGTCGCCAATACCGAACAGGCGGAAGCCTATATCCGACGTCTCGACGGCATGGGGCCGATCCTGGGCGAGTTGATCGAACAGGCCGAAACACGCGCCGCGGCCGGCGTGCTGCCGCCACGCTTCGCCTTTGCCTATCTGATCGACAACACCGCCCAGCTCGTCGCCGGTGCCCCTTTCGATGACAGCGGCACGGTCTCGCCCCTGCTGGCGGATTTCACAGCCAAGGTCGAGGCGCTCGAGATTGATGACGACGCCAAGGCTGATCTGATCGCCCGCGCCACCACAGCGCTGATCGAACAGGTCGGCCCGGCCTATACCGATCTGCTCGCCATGTTCGAGCGTCATCGCGAGATGACGGATGATCGCGACGGGGCCTGGAAATTGCCGCGCGGCGAAGCCTATTACCAGGCCCAGCTGGCCAATTTCACCACCATGCACGACCTCTCGCCCGAGGAAGTTCACCAGACCGGGCTCGACGAGATGGACCGAATTCATGGCGAGATGGCCGCCATCATGGAGCAGGTGGGCTTTGAGGGCACGCTGGCTGAATTCTTCGAATTCATGCGCTCCGACCCGCAATTCTACCTGCCCAGCACCGATGAGGGCCGGGCCGAATACATGACGCGGGTCAATGCGATTTTCGACCGCGTGCGCGGTGTGCTTCCGGATTATTTCGACACCGTGCCACGCGGCGAAATGGTAGTCCGCGAGGTCGAGCCCTACCGGGCCGCCGGGTCACCGAGCGCCTTCTACAATACCGGCACAATGGATGGCACGCGTCCCGGCGCCTTCTACGCCAATACGCTGAATATGCGGAATCTGCCGATCTATCAGATGGAGACCCTCGCCTATCATGAGGGTATTCCGGGCCATCACTTCCAGCTCACCCTAGCGCTGGAAGCCGACGACACCCCCATGTTCCAGCGCCTGCTCTACCTGCCGGCCTTTGGTGAGGGCTGGGCGCTCTACGCCGAGAGCCTGGGCAAGGATATGGGGATGTTCACCGACCCCTATCAGGATTTCGGCCGTCTCGCCTACGAGCTGTGGCGTGCCGGACGGCTGGTCGTCGATACCGGCATCCATTCGATGCGCTGGTCGCGCCAGGATGCGATCGATTATCTGCGCACCAATACCTCCTTTACCGAGGAAGAGATCACGCGCGAGGTCGAGCGCTACATCGTCTGGCCCGGCCAGGCGACCGCCTATAAGATCGGCCAGATACGCATTCGGGCTCTGCGTGACTTCGCGCAAGCCCAGTTGGGCGATGCCTTCGATTACGGCGAATTCCACGATGTGGTGCTGACGAATGGCTCCTTGCCGCTGCCGGTCCTGACCGAGCTTGTGAATGATTATGTTGAGTCCAAGCGCGCTGAAACGGCGCCTTGAGGGAGAATGAAATGACGAATCTGAAACGTTTCCTGGTCAGCGCCGCAAGCGCAGCCCTGCTCGCCGCCTGCTCCGACCCGGCCAGCACACCCCCTGCGGCCAGCACCGCGCCAGCCGCAGATACGGCGTCCGCGCCGGCCGATACCGGCAGCGAACAGCCCGTCCTGTCCGCGGAGACCGTGCGCCTCAATGCCTGGTTTGAAGAGGTGTTCCAGCGCAATGTCGCCCGCTCGCCGATGACCCAGACCTTCCTCGGCATGAAGACCAATTACGATCAGTGGAATGACGCCTCGCCGGAATATGAGCGCGAGGACTTCGAACTCGGCCAGGCCGACCTTGCCTACATGCTGGCAAATTTCGACTTCGATTCCCTCGATGAAAGCGCGCAACTTTCCTGGCGCCTGTTTGAATATAATGCCCAGCGGGCCGCCGACGGCCAGCGCTGGGTCGATCACGGCTATACCTTCACGCCGCGCTCCGGTCCGCACATGAATTCGCCGACCTTCCTGATCAATAATCACCGTATCGACGATGTCAGCGACGCGGAGGCCTATATCGGCCGCCTGCGCAATCTGGGCCCCTATCTCGACCAGAATATCGCCAATGCGCGCCGCTCCTTCGAGCTCGGCGTCTCGACGCCGGACTGGACCTATCCACCGATGATCCGCACGGCGCAGAACATCATCACTGGCGCCCCGTTCGACGATGGCGATGACAGCCCGATCATGGCCGACTTCCGCGGCAAGGTCGCAGCCCTGGGCCTGCCACAGGACGAAGCGGATCAGCTGCTGGCCGACGCCTCAGCGGCCCTGCGCGACGTCGTGGCACCAGCCTATGGCCGGATCATCGCCCTGTTCGAGGAACAGGCCGAGACCGCCAGCAGCGATGATGGCATCTGGAAGCATCCCGATGGCGGCGAGTATTATAATTACCTGCTCAATGGCTATACGACGATGGATATCTCCGCCGAGGAGATCCACCAGCTTGGCCTGTCGGAAGTCGCCCGTATCCATGACGAAATGCGTGGCATCATGGAGCAGGTCGGCTTTGAGGGATCCCTGCAGGACTTCTTCGAATACATGCGCACCGATCCGCAATTCCAGTATTCCAATGACGAGGCCGGCCGCACCGCCTATCTCGCCGACGCCACGGCGCTGATCGACACGATGCGCGAAGCACTGCCGCAAATGTTCAACACCTTCCCGCGCGCCGAGCTGGAAGTGCGCCGGGTCGAAGCCTTCCGCGAGGCCTCGGCGGGCAAGGCCTTCTACAACCGTCCGGCGCCAGACGGATCACGGCCGGCCTATTATTACGCCAACCTGCGCGATATGGCCGACATGCCGACCTATCAGATGGAAGCGCTCGCCTATCATGAGGGCATTCCGGGTCACCACATGCAGCTGGCCATCATGCAGGAACTGGAGGGGGTTCCATCCTTCCGCCGCTTTGGCGGCTACACGGCCTATACCGAAGGCTGGGGCCTCTACAGCGAATTGCTGCCGCGCGAATTCGGCTTCTATTCCGACCCCTATTCCGACTTCGGCCGCCTGGCGATGGAATTGTGGCGCGCCTGCCGGCTTGTGGTCGATACCGGCATCCATCACCACCAGTGGAGCCGCCAGGAGGCGGTCGACTATCTCGCCACCAACACGCCTAACCCACAGGGCGATGTCGAGAATGCGATTGACCGTTATGTCGTCTATCCGGGTCAGGCCAATGCCTACAAGATCGGCATGCTCGAGATCCTGCGCCTGCGCGGTATCGCTGAAGCCGAGCTGGGCGAGGCCTATGACATCCGTGACTTCCACGATGTCGTCCTGACCCAGGGCGCCATGCCATTGGCGATCCTGGAAGAGCGCGTCCAGGACTATATCGCTGCCACGCCGCACTAGGGCTGGCATAGCAGACCAGAAAAAGGCCGCCGGATCGGATGATCGGGCGGCCTTTTTTTGTCGGATTACTGCGGTCGTTCGGGGCTGATGCTAGATCGGCATGCGCAGGATTTCCTGATAGGCGCGAACCACTTCATCGCGAACCGCGACCATGGTTTCCAGCGAGATCTCGGCGGCCGACACCGCGGTCGCGACATCGATCAGCTCGGCATCGCCAGTGGCCGACGCGGCGGTCATCTGCTCGGCATGGCCCAGCGAATTGGAGGTTTGGCTGATCGCCTCGGCGACCATGTCACCGAAACCAAATCCGCCGGCATCGACTTTCTCGCCGCCATTGCCGACAGCATTCTGGGCGGAACGGATAGCGGCCTGATAGGCCTGTACCCCGGTGAGATCACCTGCCATTGAATTTATCCTTCAAACTCGTTCTGAGTCAGTGATGCGACCGGCTAGCGGCGCAGGAGGTCAAGCGCACGCTCCTGCATGCGCCGGCTGTTTTCAATCATGTTGAGATTGGCTTCATAGCTGCGCAAGGCTTCGCGCATATCCATCATTTCCACCAGCATGCTGACATTGGAGGTGCGTACATAGCCACTCTCGTCAGCGGCCGGATGGCCGGGATCATATTCCAGCGTGAACTCGGATTCGTCCCGGGCGACATCGGTCATGCGGACGCGATTGACGCCGGAAGCCCGGTCGAGCTCGGTGTCGAAGATCGGGATCTGGCGCTGGTAAGGATCGCCGCCCGCTTCGCGTGCCGTCGAATCGGCATTGGCGATATTCTCGGAAATAATCCGCATCCGGGCCGCCTGGGCCCGCATGCCGGAGGCCGAGACCTGCATCGCATCTGAAGCATTTCCCATAACTTACTCTCCCGACTAGCGGCCAGCCTGGCGGATCGCGGTACGGATCATGCCAAGGCTTTTCTGGTAGAGGCTCAAGGCGCTCTCGTATTCCATGCGGTTTTCATTGGCCCGCATCATCTGCTCCTCGAGCACGACCGTATTGCCGTTGACGGTGGTCTCGGAGTCCGGCGCATCCTGGGTCTGCCACTGGCGCGTCGGCGATGTCAGTGCCGGCAAGGTGCCCTGCGTCGAACGGGCCGCAGAGCGTGCCTGCATCTGTTCACGCAGACTGCGCTGGAATTCGCCTTCATCAAGATCCTGGGCGACATAGCCGGGCGTGTTCGCATTGGCGACATTCTCCGCAATCACGCGCTGGCGCTGATTGTGGAAATTCATCGATTGGGTCAAAAGCCCCAGTACGGGCACGTCTTCGGGTCGCATGAGCGAATCGCCTTCTGATTAGGGTTCAGGCTGCGCCCGCACGGTTAACGCTGGCTTAACCGCATCGGCCCACAAGGCGAGATGAAGCAAAATGCGGCCCTGCCATGAATGACCTCGTCAATTGGAGCCATTACCTGCTCGCCCTGATGGTCCTGCTCGGCCTGCTCGGCGCGATGGGCTTCTTCGCCTATGCGGTGCAGCGCGGCTGGATCCTCCAGGGCGTGACCGGTCTGCGGGCCCTCACCGCAACGACGCGCCGCCTGTCGATCAGCGAAACCATGAGCGTCGATCCACGCCGCCGCATTGTCATCGTGCGCTGCGACAATCGCGAACATATCCTTCTGCTCGGTGCCGAGCGCGAAACCATTCTGGCCAGCCATGATGTGCCGGCGCAAAGCCCGTTGGCGAACAGGGAAACCGAAACATGAAAAAGGGTTTCTGGCTCTATCTCGGCCTGTTTGCGCTCGGCGCGGTCCTGCTGCTGGGCGGCGGGGCCCAGGCCCAGTCGATCACGATCGATACCGGTACTGAAGGCGGGCTGACCGAGCGCGTGCTACAGCTGATCGCCCTGATGACGGTGCTGTCTCTGGCGCCCTCCATCGTGGTGATGACGACAAGTTTCGTACGCATCACCGTCGTGCTGTCGCTCCTGCGTACGGGCCTCGGCCTCCAGCAAAGCCCGCCCAATGCGGTGCTGGTCAGCCTGGCGATGTTCCTGACCGCCTTCATCATGGCCCCGGTTTTCACCCAGTCCTATAATGAGGGCATCGAGCCCCTGCTCAACAATGAGATCGAGTTGACCGAGGCGTTTGACCTCAGCACCGACCCGCTCAAGGCCTTCATGCTGATGCATACCCGTGAGGATGATCTCGGCCTCTTCATCGGCATGTCCCAGGGCGAAGTGCCCGAAACCCCCGCCGACGCCTCTTTCTTTGTCGTCGCGCCGGCCTTCATGATTTCCGAATTGCGACGCGCCTTCGAGATTGGCTTCCTGCTCTTCATCCCCTTCCTGGTGATCGACCTGGTCGTTGCCTCCATCCTGATGTCGATGGGCATGATGATGCTGCCGCCGGTGGTGATCTCACTCCCGTTCAAGCTGATCTTCTTCGTGCTGGTGGATGGCTGGCGATTGGTGACCGGAGCGCTGGTGCAGAGTTTCGGCACGCTCAGTTAGCGAGCCCCTGAAACCAGGGGCGGTCTGTCGACAGAGGCGCTTCCGGCGCGGACCTCGCGCCCGCAACTTTCCGCTGAGAGACACCCGCAGCGAGCCGCGCGCCCATCCCGGCTCCGCTTGACCACCCCGCTGCATGGCCACGACTCAGCTCAATGCGGCCGGCTCAAGTGCCAAACGATGGCGCGATCGGAAGAGTTCAGACAAACGCTTGAGGCTCAACCCGCCCTAGGCCGGTCCACCGCCATTATTGAAGCGCGCCCGGAAGGGTTCCATGAAGGCATCAAGCGTGTCGATGCGCGCGATGCGGGCCGCCAGGTCCGAGAAGCGGACATTGCCCGGCGGCGTGTCATCATCGGTCAGGACCTCGAAGGCCGCGGCCCCCTCGGTGATTGCCATCGCCTCGCCATAACGGCGGCCGAGCCGCCCGGCCGCTGCGCGATCGCCCGACAGGGAATAGGCGATTGCGGCCCGCACCAGATCGGATTGCTCCGATGGCGTCAGCGGCGCGGCATCGAGATAGCGATTGCCCAGCAGGGCTTCCAGCCGGCGGCCGGTATTGGGCCAGTCACGCTGGGCCCAGGTCACATCGGCGCGCAGGCGGGCCGCAGCCGGTGACTGATCGTCCTGGATCAGCTCCAGCGCCTGTTCATGACGCCCCAGCTCGGACAAGGCCCGGGCCTCCAGCAAATAACGTTCATCAACCAGGGCTTCAGGCAGACCGGCGACACGCGAGCCACGGATTGTGTTGAGGGCGTCCTCATAGCGATGATCCATCAGATAGACCACGGCCAGATCGGTGGCGACGCGGGCCCGCGCCGTCGGTTCACGCAGGCGATAGGTGCAATCAGCCCCCGTACTGATGCGATGACAGCCGACCTGGTGTTGCAGCAATTCCGACGCCGGGCCGAGCAGATCAAAGGCGATCAGGCGGTCGGCCAGGCGGCGGATCATGCGGTCACCATCGGAACCGATCGGCGCCAGATGCTGGTATTGGTAGAAGATCGCAACAGCTTCGACCGGATCCATCCGGTCAGCTTCGCCTTCGAGGAAAAGCCGGCGGAAAATCGCCGCCATGTCGCCGCCCATGCGGCGCCCGGCCTCGGTGTCGGGGAAGCGTGATTGCGCCGTGCTCATGGTCTGGAGCCCGCGGGCAAAACTGCCCGACTGGACATAGAGCTCGCCGAGCAGGCGCACGGTGTCGAGTTCAATTGTGTCGCCGCGCCAGCGGAAACGCAGGTTTTCCAGCGCGTCGATCGCGTCTTCGCGGCTCATGCGTCCATCGGCGACCTGCAGCCGGTACAATTCGTAAAGCGCGTGCGCCTCCAGCGGTGGGACGCCGGATTCCGCGAGGCGTTCGAACCGGCGGATCGCTTCGTCCAGATTGCCGGATTCGGCCTCGATCCGGGCGGCGATATAGGCAGCGTCCAGCCGGGTCCGGTCATCGGGCTCGCCTTCGTCGACGCGATAGAGGAAATCCTGCGCCGCAGCGAGGTCGCCAAGTTCCAGCGATGCGCGTGCCTGGGCCACAGCGAAACGCGCCTGCCATTCAGGCGAATAGGCGCCAGCCACAGCCTGGCCAGCCAGCAGACGCCGGCGCCCCTCCGGCCAACGCTCATGACCGACAGCAATCATGCCGCGCCACAGATCAGCCGCGGGATCGACGAGCAAGGACGGATCAGCCAGGAAGCGGGTCGCATCATCGAGCCGGTTCATCTCGTAGGCGGCGACGGCCTGCAGGGTGCGGACATGGGAATCGGTCGCGAGTTGCGGTTCGCGATCGATGGCGAAATCGAGCATGCCGAGCGCTTCCAGGGCCATGTCGCGGGACAGGAGGAAGCGCGCCAGCGCAAGACGGCTCTCCGAACTGTCTTCCAGAGCGGATTGCCGCAAACGCGCATTCCAGGCCGGAAGGAAAGGCCCTTCCCCGTGCCAGCTGGCGAAATCCATCATCGCCGGCGAGGCCAGCGCCGCGGCATTGGCATCGCCTTCGCCGGTCAGGCTGGCAGCCGGGGTCAGGTCGAGCCCGCCGGGGCGGCCAATCGCGGCACCGGAGCCGATCAGGGCCAGTTGGAGATCTTCGGCGACGACTTCCACAGCGCCGCCATGGGCCGAGCGCAGTAGTGCACCGCCGACGAAATCGCGACGGGATATCAGTCCCTGTACCGGACCGGTGGCGGTCACCACGGCGATCTGGTCGCCCACGACCGGGTCCGGGACCCAGCGAATGGCATGAGCGCCATCAAGCCCGATCAGAATACGGCCCGGCCGGTTGAGACGGGCATCACGGCGGATCTGGATCGGGCGCGGCGGCGCGTCGATCCGGTCGCTGAAGACAATGATCCAGCGGCCGCCATCGATCCGGGCCTCCGCTTGCGTCACACCGGATGTCACCAGCCGCACGGCCGTGTAGTCGGCGCCCTGCATGACCTCATAATCACGGATGTGACGGTCCGGTCCGCCGGGAAATTCGCCGAACTGCAAGGCTGCGGCGGCGTCGAAGACAATCCAGATCGCCTCACCGCGCCGGAAAATCGCTGCGCCCACGGGCGCCGCCCAGGGGAATTCGGCCCGCAAATCACCATTCGTCTCGGCCAGAAGGACCGGTATAATGCCGCTCTCGGGCACGGGATCGAGCCCCGCCTCCGGCGCGATTACGTCCGCTGCAGGCGCGATTTGTGCCGGCCCGTCCGGCTGCACATCCGCAGCAATGGGCGTGGGATCATCGCGGCTCAGGACGACGGGCACCGCAGCGGGCTCGGGGGCCGGTTCCACGGCAGGTTCAGCGAGTTCGTCTGGCGCCCGCAGGCCGGCCAGTTGTGCCAGCAGGGCTTCGGCACCGGCAGCGGCCGGGTCAGGCAAATCAATATTGACCCGCGCGCCGTCAGCCCAGGCCCGGGCCTGGACGCCGGGATCGAGATCCAGGCGCAATATCCAGTCATTGCCGATGCGTTCCTGGCTCGCGGCGCGCAGGAAATCCGGCGGCGAACCGGTCAACCGCCCGAGCGAAATATCAGCCGGTTCGCTGAAGCGCAGTTCGGCCGTGTCGCCCGTCTGGCTCAGGGTAAAGGGGACTTCGTGCGGCCAGATCAGTTCAAGCCGGGTGTATTCCGTGGTCTGGCCAATCCGGTAGCGGACCGGAACCGGATCAAGCGGTGGCGGGCCGGCGGGCGTGCTGGCGGCGAGTTCGGCGGCACGTGCGGCGGCCTCGCGCTCGGCCTGCTCGCGCGGCGAGACCAGTGGCGCAAGCGCCGGCGTGCCGGGCGGGGCGAGATCGATCGCGACCTGGTCATAACTGGCCGATACGCGTGTTTCGACCGGGCGCGTCAAGGCGATCCGCAAGGTGGCACCGTCCGCATCCAGCCGGGCACGCGCTGCCAGATCACCGATCTCGTCGGCCAGGCCGGAAATGTCGGCGCGCATGGCCTCGCTCAGGCGGATCAGCAGAACGGAGTATTCCAGCCCGGCCGTCGCGGTCGGGCGGGCATCACCAATACTGTCCTCATAATCGAGAATAATGCGCGCAGTTGCGCCCTCGCGCTCGACGCGGACATCGGCGGCACTTTGAGCCAGCACGGCCGGGCTCAGACAACAGGTGAGCGCCAGGCCGGACAGAAAGCCGATATGTCTAGCCGCCTTCGGCAATCCGCGCCTCCAGCTCGGCCACGGTATCGGGAAGATTGCTGCGCGCGGCCATGCGCTCGGTCAGGCTGGCAGCGGCCAGCGGCGTCATCTCGGCGAGAATGCCGCCAAAGGTGCGCTGCGACATCCGCGAGGCGATCTGCAACTGGGTGTCCAGATCAAGGCTCGAAATCCGGGTCGCCGCATCGCCGGCATCCATCGCGGCATACCAGGACACGATGACATTCATGTCTTCCGATTCGCGCTCGGTCAGATTGCCGGCCAGGCCTTCAATCTGGGTGCGCAATTGCGTCAGTTCACCAATCTTGGTGTCGACGCGGTGTTCCATCGCCAGCATCAGGGCTTCGCGTGTCTCCAGCTCGCTTTCACGGCGGTCCAGCTCGATGGAGCGTTCGCGCAGGCGATAGATCACCCGTTCCTCATCGGCCGTGCGCACGCCACTGGCAATGCGGCTGGCGAATTCGGCAGACGGTGTCGCGGCCGCAGCCACCGGCTCCGGCGCTTCGGCGTCACCCAGGCTGATCGGCGCCGCAGCGGCCGGAGCCGGCTCGTCATCCGTGTCAGCCGTCGCTGCGGCGGCCGTGTCCTGCTCCACGCCTGCAGCATGGGCCTGCCACCAGTCGGCGGCGCCATTGGCGACCGAGATCGTCTTGAGGGCGAAAAGGCCGCCCATCAGGATGGCGAGGACAGCAAGCAGGCGCATGGGTTCACGCATCATGGTCTATCTCACATCCTTCAGGCCATTGATCACCGAGGAGCCGGCGCCTTCGGGGAAAATCTCCGAAGCGCGGCGGCGCGGTGCCCGGCGGGAGATCGTGTCGGCGGTCCGATCGGCCTGGCCGGTCATCAGGCGCAATTCCTCGGACAGGCCGCGCGCCTCGCGCACCCGGGCTTCGAGTACTTCACCGGACTCCGTGGTGGCGCGTTCGAGCGCCGCCAGGCTGGCACGGGCGCGGTCGGTGGCTTCGTTGAGCGCGATCACCGCACTGCGCACGCCATCCTGGCCACGCTTGAGCGCGTTGAGCCGGCGATCGACGCGCCAGCACATGACGACAGCGACCAGCAAGAGACCGGCGACCAGCGCCTCGAAAATCAGACCTGCGAGTGTCATGCGAACCTCATCATTGTTTTCTTGGCTACCGGCGAGAGCGGACCGCTCAGGCGCAGGGCAACACTGTGTCCGAGTCGGCCCATCCGGCCGCGCGTCAATGGCACATTGCCACAACGCAATTCCACTTCACTGGTCGGCGAGGCATCCAGGAAGAGCGTGTCGCCCACCTTGAGATCCATCACCCGGCCCAGCGTCACGCGCTGCTCGTCGAGCACGGCGTGAACTTCCATCTTGGTCGACCACAATTCGGTGGCCAGATGGCCTTCCCAGATATTGTCGCGACCGAATTTCTCACCCATGAATTGCTGCAGCAGCATTTTCCGGATCGGCTCGAGCGTCGCATAGGGCAGCAAGAGCTCGATGCGGCCGCCGCGGTCTTCCATATCGATGCGCAGCTTGACCAGGATGGCGGCATTGGCCGGGCGCGCGATGGCGGCAAAGCGCGGATTGGTCTCGACACGCTCGAGATCGAAATCAACCTCGGTCAATGGCTGGAAAGCCTGTTTGGCATCGCCGAGCACGACCTCGATCATGCGCTGGACCAGCATGCGCTCGATCGTGGTGTAGGGCCGGCCCTCAATGCGCATGGCAGAGGTCCCGCGACGGCCACCGAGCAGCACGTCAACAATGGAGTAGATCAGGTTGGAATCGACGGTCAGCAGGCCGTAATTATCGAGCTGCTTGGCGCGGAACACCGCCAGGATGGCCGGCAGCGGGATCGAGTTGAGATAATCGCCGAACCGGATCGAGGAAATATTGTCGAGGCTGACCTCGACATTGTCCGAGGTAAAATTGCGCAGGCTCGTCGTCATCAACCGGACTAGCCGGTCGAACACGATTTCGAGCATCGGCAAACGCTCATAGGAGACGAGTGCCGAATTGATGATGGCGCGAATGCCCGACTTGTCGGCCGCATCATCATCGGAGAGGGAAAAGCCCAGCAGGCTGTCGATCTCGTCCTGATTGAGGATACGCTCCTGGGCACCGCCGGACTGGGCCATGTCGGACGAATCATCATCGCCGCCGACCATGGCTTCCCATTCGGAGGCGAGGTCGAGATCATCGCCGTCCTCGGCCATGGCTTCCCATTCGGCAGCGAGCGCATCTTGGTCCATATCGTCAGACATGCAGTTGGGTCCTAATCGACAATCATGAATTCTTGAATCAGCACGGCGTCGGCGTATTCCGGTTCAATAGCCAGATTCACCCGCCGCAATAATTCCAGACGCACACGGTGCATTCCGGCCGAACCGTAGAGATCGTCCTCGCGCAGCTCGCGCAGGAACATGATGAACTGGTCCATGATCGGATCGATATGAGCATCGATGACCTGGCCAAAATCCGGATTGGAGGATTCCAGGGTGATCTTCAGCATCACCGTAACCGGGCGGCCATCGACCGAACGGATATTGGTAATGATCGGGTCCTCGGCACCATCGGCATCGCGCAGCGGGAAGTAATAGGCCTGCGCCTCATGCTCCTCTTCCGCTTCAGCATGCCCCCCGGCAGCCGCCATCACCGGCTGGCCATGATCGTCGAGCACAGGGTCGCCATGCTCGTCGAGTACAGCCTCGAGAACGGGCTCATCACCTCCGCCGGCAAACATCATGAAACCGGCCACACCGGCAAGCAGCAGGATAATCGCCGGCAGGCCAATAAACAGGCCGAGCTTGAGCACGCCCATTTTCGGCTTGGCCTTGGCCTCGCCGCCGTCTTCGTCTTCGTTTTCTTCCGGATCGTCGGCCATGCCGGTCTCCTGCAAGGGAATCGCTTTGCATGATTAACGGCCAGCGCGGTTAACACTCCGTAGCCTTCCCGCCGGAACCGGCAATTCCTGCCCAGTTGCCCGGACAGGATTGCCCCTGCCGCAGGGCCTCCCCAACCCCGCTACAAGACCAACCGATTGATTTTGCGCGATATTAACCTTGGCACGCCGGATGCAATGGTTTGTGGCAACGCCGCAGACGGTGGCGAACACCGGCATCCAGAATGGAATATGCCCATGGATAATACTCTGATGATCGGCCTGTCGCGCCAAATGGCCCTGCGCCAGGCGATGGATGTGGTGGCGAATAACATCGCCAACGCCAATACGGCGGGCTTCAAGGTCGAATCACTCCTGATCGAGAATAATGCCGCCCCGACCGCCTCGCAGGCTGACGGCCCGACCGACCTTCAATTCGCCGATGTCTGGGGCATGGGCCGCGATTTCCGCCAGGGTACGCTGGAAAGAACCGGCCGCAATCTCGACGTCGCGATTGAGGGCGATGGCTTCTTCGCTGTTAGCGTCAATGGTGCCGAGCAATTCACCCGCGATGGCCGCTTCCATCTCGACAATGCCGGCCAGCTGACAGCCCATGACGGGGCGCCGGTGCTCGATGCGGCGACGCGCGGTCCGATCATGCTCAACCCGTCGGCGCAATCGACCAGCATCTCCCAGGACGGCACCATCACCCAGGATGGCGTGCCGGTCGGAACGGTCGGCGTGTTCGAAATCACCGATCTCTCGGCCCTCTCCAAACAGGGCAATGGCCGCTACGTCCAGACCGACAATCCCGACGGCCGCAATGACCCGCAATCCATGTTGTCGCCGGTCATGCGCCAGGGCTTTGTCGAGGCGTCCAACGTCCAGCCCATCGTCGAGATGACCGACATGATGACCATCATGCGCAGCTATCAGTCTGTGTCGAAATTTGTCGAACAAGCCGAAGACATCAACCGTCGCGCCATTGAGCGCCTCGGCAAGGTTTAAAGGGAAAGAGGACCGATATGCGCTCTCTCATGACTGCCGCCACGGGCATGCAAGCCCAACAGCTCAATGTCGAGGTCATCTCGAACAATCTGGCCAATATGAACACGACCGGGTTCAAGCGGCAGCGCGCTGAATTCCAGGACCTGCTCTACCAAAATGTCCAGCAGATGGGGGTCAGCTCCTCGGACGCCGGCACCATCGTGCCGACCGGTATCCAGGTCGGGCTCGGCGTCCAGACCGCCTCGATCTATCGCATCACCGAACAGGGCTCGCTGGCCAATACCGGCAACCCCTTCGACCTGGCGATCAATGGTGATGGCTATTTCCGGATCCAGATGCCCAATGGCAATGACGCCTACACCCGCGCCGGCAGCTTCGCCGTCAGCCCGGAAGGCGAGATCGTCACCGCCGACGGCTATACCGTCGCGCCGGGCATCGTCATCCCCCAGGGCGCCCGCAGCGTGGCCATCAATGAGCAGGGCCAGGTCCAGGCCCTGATCGATGGCCAGACCGACCCGCAGACCGTCGGCCAGCTCGAGCTTTCGACCTTCAATAATGATGCCGGCCTGGAAGCCATTGGTAACAACCTCTTCCTCGAATCCGCCGCCTCCGGCGCGGCCGCAACCGGCACCCCGAGCTCACCGGGTTATGGCTATGTCATGCAGGGCTTCGTTGAGGCCTCCAACGTCAATGCGGTGACCGAAATCACCTCGCTGATCCAGGCCCAGCGCGCCTATGAAATGAATGCCCGCGTCATTACCGCGTCCGACGAAATGATGTCCGCCACCTCGAACCTTCGCTAGGAGGACCGTTAGATGATCCGCGCCAGCTTGCTTGCCCTCGCCTGCCTCACCACGGCACCGGCCCTCGCATCAGAGCCCGTCTTCCTGCGCGAAACGCTGGTCGTCGAGGGGCCACAAATCACCCTTGGCGACCTGTTCGAAGTCGGCGGACCACAGGCCGCCACCGTTCTGGCCCGATCGCCAGCTCCCGGTGCGCGCCTGGCGCTCGACATCAATTATGTGCGCCAGATCGCGGCCGATCACGAGCTTGACTGGGCCAATGCATCCGGACTGCTGCGCCTGACCGTGACCCGCGCCAGCCGTGTCGTCGACGCCCGTGAGCTGACCGGCATGATTGAGGGTGAATTATTTGCCCGCGAAGGCGGCCAGCATGAAGTCCAGCTCGCCAATACCAATCTCGCCCTGCACGCGCCGGTCGGTACAATTGGCGGGCCGCAGATCAGTGCCCTCAATTATGATCCACGCACCGGCATGCTCAGCGCCGATATCGCGCCGTTCGACGGCGCCGCAACAGTCCGGGTGACCGGCCGGGCCTATCAGACCATCGACATCCCTGTCCTCGTCCAGCCTGTCGCGGCCGGCGAGGTGATCGGCGATGATGATATTCGCTGGGTGTCGCTGCGCAGCGACCGCGTCCGTCCGGATTCGGTACTCGACCCGGGGGCCATCATCGGTCACCAGGCCCGCCGCGCCCTGCGGGCCGGCGAACCCCTGCGTGGCTATGACGTGCAGGAGGCCATTCTGGTCAATCGCGGCGATCTGGTCACCCTGATGTTCGAAGCCCGCGGCATCCAGCTGAGCGTGCGCGCCCGCGCCATGGAGAATGCCGCCGATGGCGAGCTGATCCGCTTCGTCAATCTGCAATCCAACCGCACTGTTGAAGCCATGGTAGACGGCCCCGGCCGCGCCCGCGTCTTCGCCAGCCCTGCCGCCAGCTTCTAGGCCCTGGAGACCATCATGATCCGCAAGATAACCGTCATCATCATCGCCGCGCTCGCCCTCCAGGCCTGTGGTGCCACCACCCGCCTGTCGCAAGTCGGCCAGACCCCGCCGATGCGGCCCATCGAAAACCCGGCCGTGCTGGCCGGCACCGGGCCCTCGCAAATCCCGATGCCTGTGATGCCGCGGCGGCTGCCGGCCACCCAGACCAATTCGCTCTGGAACGCCAATTCGCCAACCTTCTTTGGCGATCCGCGCGCGGCACGCATTGGCGATATCCTGACGGTCAATATCGATATTTCCGACAGCGCCCAGCTGAACAACACGACCAGCCGTTCGCGCACGGCGGCAGAAGATTCCGATCTGACGCAATTCTTCGGGATCGACCTGACGCAATTCTTCAATGACTCGATCGATCCAAGCTCGCTGACCAGCCTCGGCTCGGCCTCATCAACCTCGGGGACCGGCACGGTCAACCGCGGCGAGTCGATTTCGCTGACAGTCGCCGCCATCGTCACCCAGGTGCTGCCGAACGGCAATCTGGTGCTCGCAGGCCGCCAGGAAGTGCGGGTCAATAACGAGGTGCGCGAACTCCTGATCAGCGGCATCGCCCGGCCCCAGGACATCGGTTCCGACAACACGATCAGCCATACCCAGATCGCCGAGGCCAGAATTTCCTACGGTGGGCGTGGACATCTCTCCGAAGTCCAGCGTCCCAGCTATGGCCAGGAACTCTACAATATCCTGATGCCTTTCTAGGCGGCATCAGCAACCCGACAGCCGGCCGGCCTCGCGCGAACAGAGATCGCGGCAGGCGGGCCGGGCAGACATCCCGCCACCATCGGGCTTCTCTGGGCCGTCACGAGCAATCGCGGCGGCCCGTTTTTTTTGGGGTTATCGGCGTATTCGGCCGGAGCTAGTCGTCGCGGTGGACGCGTTCCTTGCGCTCGTGACGCTCCTGCGCCTCGAGCGAGAGCGTGGCGACCGGGCGGGCATCAAGCCGGGCCAGGCTGATCGGCTCGCCGGTGGCTTCGCAATATCCGTAGGCGTCTTCCTCGATCCGGCGCAGGGCACTGTCGATCTTGGAGATCAGCTTGCGCTGGCGGTCGCGGGCGCGAAGTTCAAGGGAGCGATCCGTTTCGGTCGAGGCACGGTCGGCAATATCCGGCAATGCCCCCTGATCAGCCTGCAAATTGGACAGCGTTGATTTGCTCTCCCGCAGGATATCTTCCTTCCAGGCGATCAGTTTGAGACGGAAATACTCCTTTTGCCGCTCACTCATGAATGGCTCGTCTTCGCTGGGCCGGTAGCCCGCGGGGAGTTCGATCGGTTCAGATTCCATCATCGCCTTCTACTCAACAACTGTCGCCTACAGGCTCTCCCCCCAGAAAGCGGGCGGAGCATATGCACGGTGAACGCCGAGTCAACGCGGTGACGCTGCTCGCCGACCGGGCTCACCTAGCAAAAATCTGACCAGATTGGGAAATGGGGAGCATGCGAACCGGTAGACGGCTGCCGGATCAGCCGAATTTCGCGAGCTCGACGGCTGCCCGGATCTCGACTTCATCCAGGGCGGCTTCCAGCCCGGCATCATTGGTATCATCGCGCCGCGTCTGCAGCAGACTCATCAACGCGACCAACTTCGCTTTCGGCAGCCCGCCCTCCAGCAAGGCCAGTTTGAGCTCATCGAGCACGTCGAGCAATTCCATCGCCCGTCCGGTCGCCTGTTTGCGCGCTTCATTGAAGTCGCCAACCGATTGCAGTGCCAGAATGGCATCCACCGAGCTGACGCCGGTCATCGGTGCGCTCGCCATCGCCGCAGAGGATTGCGTGGCCTGTTCAAGCGTAAATCTGTCGCCGCCTGCAGACGAGCCGGAGGCGCGCTTGCCGGTAGAAACTGAGCTCGCTGAGCGGGGACCTGTGACTTTCATAACGAGAATCGCTTCCTGTTCGATGACCTTCAGGGATGCGCCGCCGCCGTTAACAGAGGCTTAATCCCGCCGCCCCGCCCGGCAGATCTTGCCCGGCGATTGCCGCCACCGGCGAGTTTTACCGGCTGGCCGCGCAAAATGACCGGAGGCAAACACCTGATTTAAATAGCATAATTTTATATCCCTTCAAACCGGCTCTGGCACGCCATTCGCAATGCTTGGGGAGAATCTTTCCGGAGACCGCAAAATGCGTCTGCTCATTACTGTCCTGACCGCCCTGCTCCTGTCGGCCCCGGCCCTCGCCTCGTCGCGAATCAAGGACATGGTCGATGTCGAGGATGTCCGCGATAATCACCTGGTGGGCTATGGCCTGGTTGTGGGTCTCGATGGCACGGGCGACTCGCTGCGCAATTCCAGCTTCACCAATCAATCGCTCAACGCGATGCTCGAGCATTTCAACGTCAATACCCGCGACGCCAATCTGAACACGCGCAATATTGCCGCTGTGATGGTCACCGCCACACTCCCCGCCTTCTCCTCACAGGGTTCACGCATTGACGTCACCGTCTCGGCGATCGGCGATGCCGGCAGCCTGCAGGGCGGGACCTTGATCGGTACGCCCCTGTTTGACAGCCATGGCCGCGCCTGGGCCGTCAGCCAGGGAACCCTGACCATTGGCGGTTTTGCCGCCGGCGGCGACGGTGCCTCGGTCACACGCGGTGTTCCGACCAGCGGCCGCATCGCCAATGGCGCCCTGGTGGAAAACCCGTTTGACGGCACCGGGATGGATCCCTGGCAGGAGATTGCCAATCGCACCTCCCTGCGGCTTTCGCTGCGCAATCCCGATTTCACCACCGCGCGCCGCATGGCCGATGTCATCAATGCCTTCATGGGCGCCAGCGCCGCGCGTGCGACCAATCCGGCCACCGTCGAGCTGACCCGCCTCGCCTCCTATAATGGCGACATGATCGACCTCCTCTCCGAGATCGAGCAATTGCGCGTCCAGGCTGACCAGCCGGCCCGCATCATCATCGACGAAAACACGGGCACCATCGTGATGGGCGAGAATGTCCGTGTCTCCACGGTGGCGATCGCCCAGGGCAATCTGACCATCACGGTCCGCGAAAGCCCGGTGGCCAGCCAGCCCGCCCCCTTCTCCGGCGGCGAGACGGTTGTCCTGCCCCGTACCGATATCTCGGTCACCGAGGATGATACCCAGCTCGGCGTTCTCAATGGCGGCGTCTCGCTCAGCGAACTCGTTGACGGGCTCAATGCCCTTGGCGTCACGCCCCGCGACATGATCACCATCCTGCAATCCATCAAGGCAGCCGGTGCGCTGCAGGCAGAAATCGAGGTTCTGTAATGGAAAGCCTGCTCGACTTTCAGCTCAACCAGGCACTCGGCGCCTCGCGTTCGGGCAATGTCACCGCCCAGACCAGCGGCACGACGGCCGATGCGGCCCGCGCTGCGGCCGAGGATTTCGAATCCGTCTTCCTGGCGCAGATGATGGAAGCCATGTTTGCCCAGGTCGGCGAGGATAATCCCTTCGGCGGCGGGCCCGGCGAGAATGCCTTTCGCGGCATGCTCAATGAGGAATACGCCAAGGTCATGTCGCAGGCTGGCGGACTGGGCCTGTCCGATCGCCTCACCTCGGAGATCCTGCGCTACCAGGAAGCCGCTGACAGCCAGGGTGGAGAGAGCCAATGACCGAACTTGCAGCGAGAAACGGGGCCGAGCGCGCCGAGGCGCTCCTGCGCCTGACCGCCCGCCTGACCGAACTCATCCGTAGTGAGACCCAGATGTTTCAGCGCCGCCGGCCACAGGATGCGGTTGCGCTGCAGGATGAGAAAAGCAAGCTGGCCAATATCTATCGCAGCGAGGTCGCCCGGGCCCGCAGCGAACCGACACGCTTTGCCGGCGCACCGGCACCGCTCAAGAACACATTGCGCGAGGCGACGGTGAGTTTCCATGCTGCCCTGGCCGAGAATTCACGCGCCGTGACAGCGATGAAGGTGATCACCGAGGGCGTTGTCCGCGCCATTGCCGAGGAAGCCGAACGCCAGCGCAGCACCGGCCATGGCTATGGCCCGGGTGCCGCCCAGCGGCCGCAACAGACGCGCGGCCTCTCCATCGCCCTGAATCAGACGGCCTAGGCGCTCACAGCGCTGCCTGTCGGGGATGCCACAGTGCGAAGACCGGTCCGGCCTAGTATAGCCCGCCGCTCGACGAGCCGCCCAGGCGTTCCAGCCCGGCGGAGTAATTGGCCAATTGCCGGCTCAGATAGGCCGGCACGGTACCGCCACGTTTGCCCGGGCCCTCATTGAGCAGATTCTTCAGCGCCGCCGGCGTCGTCAACTCGCGATAGGACCGCTGGACAATCGTCATGGCGTGGCTGATCGCGTCGAAAGCGGTCTTGGACGTATCCTTGTCCGACAGTTCCAGCAGCGTCGGCAGGTCCATCGCGAAAAGTGGCGGCGCATCGGCCGAACCATCCTTGTCGAGCGCCGAGACTTTCTTGACGATCGCGCCGGGCGCCATGCCCAGCGCCTTGAGCAGGTCGCGCCCGTCACCGCCGGCGAAGAGCTCGATGGTCGAGCCTTCCTTCGGCGAGATGCGCAGGGCATCGCCATTGGTGGCGCGCCGGACATCGGCTGTTCCGTCGAGGATCAGGGCGCCATTGATCTTGAAGGTGAGCGATCGCATCGTGTCATCGGCGTCGATCGTGATCTTCTTGCGGCTGCCGCCATTGACGGAAAGATAGAAATGATCGCCGTCGCGCGCGGCGGTGCGGTCGGTAACGACACGGCTGTCGGAATAGGTCAGCGTCCCGGCTGGCAGGCCCATCGCGTCGAGCACAGAATCGCCACCGGCGACAACGGAAACACCGGTCGCCTCGCTGATACCGCTACGGCCGCTGAGCTGGACGGCCCAGTCGAAAGCGCCGTCGGCAGCGTTGAAACTGGCCGCAAAGGCGTCGCGATCACCGATCAGTGACTGTCCGGGCAGCGCGCCCGTGGTCTTGCCGGCGAGATAGACCTTGGAGCCATCCAGGGTGATGGCATTGGCCGTTTCATCCTTGTCGGAGCCAAGGAAGGTTGTGTAATCCACCGTGGCGGCCGCGCCATCGGTCAGCTTGATCAGAACGGCATCGCGGTCGCCGCCGGAATGGGCTGTGATCGGGGCGCTCGGGGCGAAGCTGCCGCCCGCGGAACCGGCGATATAGATATTGCTGCCATCGACCGCGATATCGCCAATACGGCCCGCGCCCATATCGCCCAGCGATTGGGTCCAGAGCGGGCCGGCCGCCAGATCGGCGGTGTCGAATTTGCGGATCACGCCGACGCCGTCTTCCTGGCTGGCGACAATCAGATTGCCGTCCGATGCCATGGTCAGGGCTGACACCGATTCATCGCCAACGCCGCCAATGCGTGTGGTCGAGAGCGTCGTGCCGCTGGAATTGATCGCGCGCAGATAGCCATCACTGGCACCGCCCAGATGATTGGCGCCGCCAAAGGCGCTCGCGGCCTTGCCGGCGACATAGATCGTGCCATCGCCGGCAATCGTCACCGCATTGGGCTGGTCATCACCACTGCCGCCAAAACGCGACAGCCATTGCTCGACACCATTGGCATTGTATTTGGCGACGAAGCTGTCCTTGCCGCCGATATCGGTCGTGCTGCCCAGCCCGCCCTCGACAATGCCGGCGACAACGACATTGCCGCTGTCATCAACGGCCACACTGGTCGCGCCGGCTTCGGCGGCAGCACCGAGCACGCGGCTCCACACCATCTTGCCGGTGGAATCATACTTGGCGAGCACCATATCGTGCTCACCCTTGATATCGGCACCGCCCAGCGCGGCCGAGGTCGTGCCGACGACAAACACACTGCCATCCGTCGCGGTGGCGCTCGATTTGATCTCGAGTGGATTGACCTCTTCCTTGGTGCGGGTTTCGTCGTCCTCGCTGCCCACAATGGCAACTTCGCTCGTGTCCGGTGCGGCCTCGAGCCGGGTCGAAAAGGCGGTCGTCGGGGCGGCGGCGCCGAGATCGGTCAGCTTGATGACCTGGCCAGCGGCGTTGTCATTGAGGCCGGACGTGCCGGCGAGATAGATGGCCGGGCTGCCCGAAGCGGCACTGAAACTGACCACTTCGGTGGAAATACCCGAGACCTTGAAGCCGTAATCGCTGCCGGGAATGATATTGTTCTCGTCCGGCGTGCCCAGTTTGACGCGGGAAAAACGGGTCATCACGCCGGCACCCTCAAGTGCGGTATTGATATGCGCCGAGACATTGTCGAGCGAGCGCGTCGTGGCGCCCATATCGGCCAGATTGATGGCGATGTCCTGCGTGAGGCCGTTCTTCTTCACCGAAACGGTGAATTGCACATCGCCCGTCAGGCTCGCCACCTCGGCATCAAAGTCACCGCTATGCACCTTGCCGGTGACATAGACCGACTCGCCGCGGCTGATCGCCACCGTGCTGTCAGCGCTGGAGAGTTGTTTGCCCTTGAGCAGGGTGAGGCCGTCCAGCTTCATCGAATCGTAGAAACTGTCCAGCTGGGCCAGACCTTCGGCGAAACGGGTATTGATGAATTTGCGATCGGTTTCCGAGACCGTCTTGTCCATCGCCTTCTCGGCCAGTGAGGACAGGGTCTTCAGCCCGACATAGAGGTCAAACAGCGCCTTGTAATCATCCGGGGCCTTGAGATCGGAGAATGCGCTTTTCTTGGAGTCGAAGAACTCGCCGCTGGCCAATACGCCACGGCGCAATTCCTCGATCGAGGCGGATTCGCTGGAAACATCCCAGGGCGGCGTCACACCGGCCGCAGCCTGTTCATTGGCGGTACGGGTCTGGGGCGCGAGATTGGACGCTTGCGACGCACTGAGCCTGGACTGGTACCAGCCATTCAGTACCGATAAATCCAACCCGTAAACGGCCACGATGCAAAACCCTTCTGATCCAGGCTACGAGACTAGGCTCAGAGTGCGAATAAAGTCTTGCCAGCAAGGATCAAAAGCCGGTCTCAGGCGGCCTCGCGCAGGGCGAAGGGCGCGCTGGTGATTTCGGCCAGCTGCGGATTGTCCAGGCGGCCCGTATCGAGCCGGCCGGCATTGATCGCAACAAGGTCGGGACGGCGCAGACACAAGGCTGCCAGCTGAGCCGCTGACGCGGTCGCGGCGGCCTCGCCGAGTTCCTCATAGACGGCCTGGAAGAATTCCAGATCCTCGGCGTAATCGAGCGTCCAGCGCAAGCGCTCCAGCCCCTGGCCGGGCCCGGTGAGGCAGGCGTGGTGGAGGTGCGGGTTCTGGCGCAGCCACGGTGTGACATGTTCACGATCGCCCGCTTCGCTCGCCAGACGGTCGGCGCGATACAGCAACACGGCCGGGAAGACTTCACAATCGAGCCCGTGCGGAAACAGGGCCGGCATCGTATTGCTGGCATAGTCAGCATGGGTGTCATGCAACAGGCCGATCACGCGTTCGCAGATCTGCGGATCGATGAAGGGGCAATCGCTGGTGACCCGCATAATATATTCGGCGCCGCAATCGCGTGCCGCTTTGGCATAGCGCGACAACACGTCGCTCTCCGACCCGCGGCTGACGGCATAGCCTGCCGCGCGGGCCGCATCCGCGACCGCATTATCGGCCTCGGTATCGGGGACCGCAGCAATGACATGATCGGCTCCGGCTATGCGGGCGCAGCGGTCGAGCACTCGCGCCAGCGCGGTCTTCGAACCGAGCGGGTTGAGAATTTTTCCCGGCAACCGGGACGAGCCGAGACGCGCTTGAACGATGATGGCGAGGGTCATGACCAGCCTTGAAGAGTAGCCTGATGAAACAGTGTAGTATCAGTGTCAGCGGCACTCTCCTAACGCCTCGTTAACCGCTGCACGCCAGCGTCGAGTCCGACAGGCGAATCACGAGACCCAATATGGCCAAGACACCGATCGAAGAAGATGCGCTGGAACAGATGGTGATGAGCCGCACTTTCCGGGAACCCCGTATCGATCTGGACGGCAAATCCGTGCTGATCACTGGCGGGACCGGCTCGTTCGGCAAGCGTTTCGTGGAAACCATTTGCCGCGACTACAAGCCGCGCAAACTGATCATCTTTTCGCGCGATGAGCTGAAGCAATATGAAATGGCTCAGCAATTCTCACCGAGCGACTATCCCTTCCTGCGCTATTTCATTGGCGATGTCCGCGATGAATCGCGCCTGGAACAGGCCATGCGCGGGGTCGATATCGTCATCCATGCGGCGGCGCTGAAACATGTCCCGATTGCCGAATACAATCCGTTCGAATGCATCAAGACCAATGTCATGGGCGCCGAGAATGTTGTCCGCGCGACCATCAAATGTGGCGTGAAACATGTTTGCGCCCTGTCGACCGACAAGGCCGCCAACCCGATCAATCTGTACGGCGCCTCCAAACTGGCTGCCGACAAGATTTTTACCGCCGGCCAGCATATGGGCGGTGCTGACGGCCCGATTTTCTCGGTCGTGCGCTATGGCAACGTCGTGGGTTCGCGCGGATCGGTCATCCCCTTCTTCCGCAAGCTGATTGATGAGGGCACCGACCACCTCCCCATCACCGACCCGCGCATGACCCGCTTCTGGATCACGATCGAGCAGGGCGTGAATTTCGTCCTCTCCACCCTGGCCATGGCCCGCGGCGGCGAGATCTTCGTTCCGAAAATTCCGTCGATGAGCATGGTCGACCTCGCCCACACCATCGCGCCAAAGCTGCCACACAAGGTGATTGGCATCCGTCCCGGCGAAAAACTGCACGAAATCATGGTGCCGTCCGACGATGCCCGCTCGACCGTCGAACTCAGCGACCGTTTTGCCATCCTGCCGGCCTATGCCGGCGAACTGATGGCGCGCTATCTCGGCCAGGGTGCCAACCGGGTCCCCGATGACTGGTCCTACTCCTCCGACAATAATGCCGAACAACTCGACGGCCCATCGCTGCGCGAACTCATAGGCGAAGCGAACGCCGCCTGATGTCGGCTGCGGCCCTGCCTGCACGCATTCTGGTCCGGGCCGATGCCGGGCCTGAGCTGGGCGGCGGCCATATCATGCGATGCCTGGCGCTGGCCGCCTCGCTCAAGGCCCGCGGCGCCAGTATCGCCTTTGCCTGCGCCCCCGGTTCCAGCGATCTCGTCCCGGCCCTGTCGCGATCCGGTTTTGCGGTGATGACAGCGCGCTCGGCCGCCGATTTCGACCTCCCGCCGGCCTGGGGTGGCCAGGCCGATGCCATCCTCGTCGACCTCTACACCTCCACCCGTGCCGATGAGAGCCGGATGCGGCAGATCGCACCGGTCATCGCCGTGCTGGAGGACCTGCCCGACCGGGTCCATGATTGCGACCTGCTGGGCGATCAGGGCTTTGACCGCCAACCGGCCGATTATGCCGACCGGGTGCCGCCCGGCGCGACCCTCCTGCTCGGGCCGGACATGACGCCTTTGCGGCCCGATTTTGCCCGCTTGCGGTCCGCCTCGCTGGCCCGGCGGCTGGCCAGTCCGGGTCTGTCGCGCCTGCTGGTCTCAATGGGGATGACCGATGTCGGCGGCATCAGCGCGCAAATTGTCGCCCTGGCCCGCAAGAGCCTGCCGGACATCACGATCGACGTCATTCTCGGCCCGCTTGCGCCGAGCCTGCCCGGCTTGCTGCAGGCGGCGGAAAACGACCCGAAGTTCCATATCCTGGTTGATGTCGACCGCATGGCCGAGTGTGTCATGGCCGCCGACCTGGCCATCGGCGCCGGCGGCGGCAGCGCCCTGGAGCGCTGCGTTCTCGGCGTGCCGAGCCTGGTCATTGTGCTGGCCGAAAACCAGCGGCCGGCGGCCCGGGCCATGGCCGCAGCCGGTGCGGCCCTGATGATCGAGACGCCCCAGGCATTGGCAGACGCGTTGCCCGCCCTGCTGCGCCATGTTTCGCCGCCGCAATTGGCGCAAATGTCGGCCAGCGCCGCCCGGCTGTGCGACGGGCGCGGCGCCGAGCGGATCGCTACTGCCCTGCTGGCGCGCATCGCCCGGCCCCCGACCCCCGCGAATGCGTGACCGACAAGACTTGGTTAAACTCGGACCACCACAGTCCGCTGCATGCACGTCCTGATTCTTTCCCCCTATCCCGACTCCCTGATCGCTCCGATCACGGCGCGAGGGGATCGTGTTACCGTGCGTTCCGACCTTCTGAACGAGGCCGATTTTGCCGCCATCCGCCCGGACTGGGTCGTCAGTTATGGCTATCGGCGCCTGATTACCGCACCGGTGCTCGACCTGTATGCGGGCCGGATTGTGAACCTGCACATTTCGCTCCTGCCCTATAATCGCGGTGCCGATCCCAATTTCTGGTCCTGGGTCGACAACACCCCCAAGGGCGTGACGCTGCACCTCATTGATGGCGAGATGGATACCGGCCCGATCCTGGTGCAGCGCGAGGTCAAACTCGATCCGGACCTTGAAACCCTGAAATCCAGCTATCTGCGGCTGCGCCAGGAAATCGAGGATGTTTTCGCACGCCATTGGGACGCGATTGCCAGCGGCCAATTGCCGCCCCAGGTCCAGACGACCTGCCTGCCCATGCACCGCGCCGCCGACAAGACAGAGCTGTTCGCCAGGCTGCCGCAGGGCTGGGACACCCCCGCGCGCATCGCCATGCGCCTGCTTTCCGGCGCATCCAGTCCCGGCGAGGCGGGCGGCGCCGACGGCCGGGGTCGAACGACAAATTAACCCTCCTGACCGAGGCTCGAAGCCTGTCTTCAAGGGTGATTCGCGCCATGCGCCACGCAACATGTTTTCGCCCCGACACTGCTCTGCCTGGGGACCATCATGCCCGCCGCCGCTGACACCACATTCGATTTCGCCGGTCGCCCGGTTGGCCCCGATCACCCGCCGCTGGTGATCGCCGAGATTTCGGCCAATCATCTCGGCCGCATCGACCGCGCCATCGCGTCGATCGAGGCGGCCGCGGCCTGCGGTGCCGATGCGATCAAGATCCAGACCTATACCGCCGATACCATCACCATTGATCATGACGGCCCCGGCTTTGTGATCGAAGGCGGTCTGTGGCACGGGCGCTCACTACATGAACTCTATAGCGAGGCCCACACGCCGTTTGAATGGCATGGCGAGCTGTTCGCCCGCGCCCGCGAACTCGGCGTGCCACTCTTCTCGACCCCCTTCGACCACACCGCCGTCGATCTGCTGGAATCGCTCGATGCGCCCGCCTACAAGATCGCCTCTTTCGAGATCACTGATTTGCCGCTGATTGCCCGCGTCGCGCGCACCGGCAAGCCGATGATCATGTCGACCGGCATGGCCAATCTGGCCGAGATCCACGACGCCGTCCGCACCGCCCGCGAAAACGGCGTTGGCGGCCTGGCCGTCCTGCATTGCCTCTCCGCCTACCCGGCACCGATCGACCAGTCCGATCTGCGCACCGTGCCGCACCTGGCCGAGGCCTTTCACGCCGTCGCCGGGCTGAGCGATCACACGCCGGGCACCGCCTGCGCCGTCGCCGCTGTCGCGCTCGGGGCCCGCGTGATCGAGAAGCACTTCACCCTCTCGCGCGCCGATGGCGGCCCGGACGGCTCCTTCTCGCTGGAGCCGGATGAACTCAAACGCCTGGTCGAGGATTGCCATAACGCCTTCGCCGCCCTGGGCTCGGTGCGTTACGAACTGGCCGGCTGTGAGCGCGGTTCGATGAATTTCCGCCGCTCGCTCTATGTCGTGCGCGACATCGCCCCCGGCGAGGCCTTCACGGCGGAAAATATCCGCTCGATCCGGCCCGGCCTGGGCCTGGCCCCGAAGCACTGGGATGAAATCATCGACCGGCGCGCCACACGCGCCCTGAAACGCGGCGATCCGCTGGCGATGGATATGATCGACTGGCGCGCCCCTGGAGAGACAGCATGACCGACACAACCCAGCTCGACGCCTGGCGCGGCGAATTCGGCGACAAATATATCGATCGCAATGAGACCCTGACCGACGCTCTGCGGATGCGGACCCGGATGTGGGCGCAGTTGCTCAAAAGCACCCATGGCGCCGAGCCGGAGAGCATTCTGGAGGTCGGTTGCAATATCGGTCTCAACCTGCGCGCCATCGACCGGCTCTCGCCCGCGACACTGTACGCGGTGGAGCCCAATGCCAAGGCAAGGCAGCGCGTGCTTGACGACAGGGTTGTGGCAGACGAACGGCTACATAACGCGACAGGGCAGAAACTGCCCTTTGGCGCGGCCGAAATCGATATGGTGTTCACATCGGGCGTGTTGATTCACGTCCATCCCGACGATCTCGGCACCGTCGCCGACGAGATGCACCGGGTTTCAAATCGCTGGATTCTGGTCGCCGAATATTTCTCGACCAAGCCCGAATCCATCCCGTATCGCGGTCGTAACGACCTGTTGTTCAAGCGCGATTTCGGCGGTTTCTTCCTCGACCGCTTCGACGATCTGGAAATCGTGGATGACGGATTTCTCTGGCAGCGCTCCACCGGGATTGATGACCTCACCTGGGTCTTGTTCCGCAAGAAGAACCGCTAGCCGCCCAGCACCGCGTCCAGCGCCGCCACCACCCGCGCCGGATCGTCCGGCGCCATGTCCGTGAATAGTGGCAGGCTCAGAGTCTGGGCATAATATCCAGCCGCGCCTGGCGGGGTCTGATCGCCATAACGCCTGCGATACCAGGGCTGTGACGGCACCGGGATATAGTGAACCTGCGAGCCTATCCCGCGTTCCTGCAGGGCCCGCATAATCGTGGCGCGGTCCGTTCCAGCCCCGGCAAAGTCGATCCGCACCGGGTAAAGATGCAGACAGGGGTCACAATCGGGTGTCCGCACCAGCGCCTTCACCAGCGGATGTCCCGCCAGCAACGCGTCATAAGCCGCTGCAAGCGCTTTGCGTTTGGCGGCGAAGGCATCGAGCCGATGCAATTGCGAACGCGCCAGCGCCGCCTGGACGTCGCACAGGCGATAATTCCAGCCCAGCTCCTGCATCTCATGCCACCAGGGCTCATCCTGGCCCTGTTCCATCCGCGCCGGATCGCGCTCAATGCCATGACTGCGCAAGCGCCGCAGCCGGGCCGCGAGGGCCGCGTCACTGGTCGTCACCATACCGCCCTCGCCGGCCGCGATCGTCTTGACCGGATGGAAAGAAAAACACGCCGCATCGGACTGCTCGCACGCCCCGACCGGCCGGTCCTGCCAGCGCGTGCCGAGCGCATGACAGGCATCCTCAACCAGTCTGGCACCGACCGCGTCGGCGATCTCGCGCATCGCCGCCATATCCTCGCACTGCCCCGCCAGATGCACCGGCAGGATGGCGCGCAATCTCGCGCCGGAGACACGCGCAATGGCCTGCCGCAACGTGTCCGGGGTCATCAGCCCGGTAGTGGCGTCAACATCAGCGAACACGATATCGGCACCGCAATAGATTGCCGCATTCGCTGTCGCCATGAAGGTGATGGCCGGCACGATACAGACATCACCGGGCCCGACATCCAGGCCTGCAAGCGCCAGGTGGAGCGCGGTCGTGCCATTGGAACAGGCGATGGCATATTGCGCCCCGGTACAGGCGGCGAAGTCTGCCTCAAAGGCATCGACCGCAGGCCCGGTGGTCAGCCAGTCGGAACGCAAGACCCGCGCGACCGCCTCAATATCGCTGTCATCAATGGATTGTCGGCCATAGGGCAGAAAGGGTCTGGGCATGATGTGTCCTCAAAACGCGCTGCATCATGACGCGAGTCGCGAAAACGAAAACGGCACCCCGTGGGGTGCCGTTCCGCAGCAAGACAGGCCGTGGTGGGGCAGGCTTACAGGTCTACTGGAAGAGGTTGAGAATGATCTGCGGCTGCGAGTTGGCAATCGACAACGCCTGGACACCCAGTTGTTGCTTGACCTGCAAGGCCTGCAATTGCGCACTTTCAACCGCCAGATCGGCATCGACAAGATTGCCAACCCCCTTGGTGAGGGCATCGGCCAGCTTGCTGACGAAACCGGAATGGGCCTCAAGCTTCTTGGTGTCCGAGCCAAGATCGGCCAGGGATTGATTGACGTTGTCGAGACTGGCCTGAATGTTGGCCATGACAGCGGTCGCGAGGGTGACGGTACTCAGGCTGGCGGTCGCCGGGATCGTCACGATCGCGCCGCCAATGCTCATATCCTGCGACTTCAGCGTGACCGTCCGTGCCGCATCAGCGTCGGCGAGGAATTCAACACCGGTTGTCACCGAGCCGTCGAGCAGATTGGCGCCATCGAATTCAGCGTTCTCGATGATCACCCGGACCTGGTCGAGCAACGCCTTGAAATCGGAATCATAGGCCTGGCGCGAATAGGAATCGATCGACGGGTCCATCGCCGCCATCGCCTTTTCGCGCATCTGGATCAGCAGGTCCGAAATCGTCTCACCGGCCGCGAGCGCAACATCACCAATCGTCGTGGCCCGGTTGAGCCCGGTCTGGACGGCACTGAGCGCACCAAGATCGGCGCGCATGCCCTGGGCGACCGCATAGATGGCCGCATTGTCCTTGGCCCCGGAGATCTTCAGGCCGGTATTGATCCGGTTCTGAACACCATCCATCTGGTCATTGGTTTTATTGAGGTTCTGCAGCGCAATCATCGCGGCGGTATTGGTGTGGACACTCAAGGTCATGCGATATTCTCCCGCAAATCACCGCGCCACACTTTCGTGACGCCTTGAAATTACGAGCGCAATTGCCGTGCCGATTCCCGGAAGATAATAAAAACGCATCTTTTCCATTAGTTAGAGCGCTTTTAGGTGTTGGCTATAAGTGGCAAAAGTCGGATTTTGCCGAGTCGTGACGGCCAGACCGGTCAGTTTTGCCCAGCAGCTCAGGCCGTCTTGTTGACGAGGCCGGCTTTGAAGGTGCGCAGATATTCCGCCAGATCCTGATGCGTTTCAGGCGGCCAGCGACGGATGGTCTCGCCGGTATCCTTGTCGATCATCAAATAGACGAAGTCGCCCGATGTGGCTTCACGCTGAATGCTGAGCCTGGAATTGCCCAGAATTTCCCGGGACAGACGCTCAAGCTCGGCGACCAGTTCTTCGGGGGGGCGCCCGGCGGTTTGTGTGGCCGGAGGCTGTTTTTCTACAGGCGGGACGCGGGTCGGGTCGGGCCGTGGGCGGTCGCCGGACATATCGCGTGAATCCAGAAGTGGATTAGCCACCAGAGGCGGCCGAGTATAATTGGTATCAGCCATTTTCTTTTCGCTGACGTAGAGGCGTCAGCGCCTCCAAAACATCCTCCGTCAGCGATCCCGGGAAGGTGGATGGCGGGCCAGCTGGCCCGCCATCCGGTTCCGTGGATTAACGGAAGTAGCCCAGGATCGTGCTCGGAGCACTGTTGGCGATCGACAGAGCCTGAACGCCAAGCTGTTGCTTGACCTGCAGGGACTGCAAACGCGCGCTCTCTTTTGCCAGATCGGCATCGACCAGATTGCCGATACCCTGGGTCAGGGAGTCAGCCAGCTTGCCGACGAAATCCTTGTGGATACCCACAGATTTCGAAGCCGTACCCAGGCGAGCCAGGGAACTATTGAGGTTGTTCAGAGACGTCGAGATGGTGCCGGCGAGCGTTGCGGCGGTACCAGCTGAATCCATCGATGCTGTAGCGGTCAGCGTAACAACGCCGCCACCGAGCGAGAGATTTTCGTCAGCGATCGAGATCGTGGACGAGCCCGAAGCATTGGCGAGCGCCGAGATCGACGTCACGGTGTTATTGATCAGGTTCGTACCGTTGAACGAGGCGTTCGAGACGATCTTGCCGATCTGGTCGCGAAGTGCCTTGAAGTCTTCGTTCAGCGCGGAGCGCGAAGCCGAGTCGAGGCTGGTGTCGGAAGCGGCGAGCGCCTTCGACTTCATCTCGATGAGAATGTCGGAAACAGCTTCGCCGGCGGCCAGGGCCACGTCGACCGTCGATGCTGCCAGATCGAGCGACCCGCCAACAACTTCATAAGCCTGAACGTCTGCACGCATTTTCTGCGCAATAGCGAACTTGCCGCCATCATCTTTCGCGGAGCTGACCGCAAGACCGGTGGTGATCCGGCTCTGGACCTGTTCCAGGTCGCGATTGGTCATGTTCAGCTGCTGCAGCGCAACCATGGCGCCGGAATTCGTATTAATGGTAGCCATTTCTTGGCCCTTTCCGTTCTGGTTTATGCCGGGCGTTTTGCCCGATGGACCTTCTGATCCACGGAAAACCTCGCAAACTACGGGCCAGAAACGGTTGGCTGAAACAGGTTAATCGGGAGAGAGATGGTGCCGTTGGTGATGTTCGCTGAATCGACCTGTTCGCGGTAACCATTTGCTGGGTAAAAAGTGCCGCCTCAAACCTCGAAATGCCCGGCAAAAACTGCCCGTCGGCAAAGATTTATGATTTACAAAGGGTTAAAGCCGGATTGCGGACATGCCTACGGGCCCCCGCGTGCGGAACCAAAAAAACCGGGACCGCCCGAAGGCGGCCCCGATCGACGAAACTACTGGAAGAAGGAAAGGATGGTCTGCGGCGCCGTATTCGCAATCGAAAGTGCCTGAACCCCCAGCTGCTGCTTGACTTGCAGCGACTGCAGGCGTGCGCTTTCTTTTGCCAGGTCCGCGTCGACAAGGTTTCCAATACCCACTTCGAGGGCGTCGGAAAGCTTGACCACAAAGTCTCCGTGAATCTCCAAAGATTTCGATGCCGTGCCGAGGCGCGCCAACGCAAGATTCAGATTATTCAGCGAAGTCGAGATCGTTCCCGCAAGCGTATCAGCAGTACCCGCCGACGCGAAGGAAGCCGTCGCGCCCAGGGTCACGATACCGCCCCCGAGCGAGAGGTTTTCATCCACGATGGAGATCGTGCTGCTACCGTCATCATTTGCCAGGGCAGAGATGGACGTCACGGTATTGTTGATCAAGTTTGTGCCATTGAATTCAGCGGTACTGACCATCTTCGAAATCTGATCCCGCATGGCCTTGAAGTCTTCGTTCAGGGCCGTTCGCGACGCAGAGTCGAGAGAAACATCAGATGCCGCCAGTGCCTTTGCCTTCATCTCAATGAGCAGATCCGAAATGCCCTCGCTCGCCGCAAGCGCGACGTCGACGACAGATTGGGACCGGTTGAGGCTATCCTTCACAACAGCATAGCCGCCCACTTGGGCGCGCATGCGCTGGGCGATGGCGAACTTGCCGCCATCATCCTTCGCGCCGGCCACATCAAGGCCGGTGTTAATCCGCTGTTGAACCTCTGTCATTTGAGCGTTGGTTTTCGTCAGGTTCTGCAGAGCCACCATGGCTCCGGCGTTGGTGTTCACTGAAAGCATAATTGTTCCTCCATTCTGGAAGTGGTGAAGTCGTTCTTGACTTGGACTTTTTGTCCTGCCCAGACAGTCGCAATCCCCATGCCACGCGGAGCGCGGGCAAGCAGTTGTTTTCATGGGAATTTTTGGAGACACCGGGAAGCCGGATCCGGCATTTGCCCGATTGTGCAGTCCAATTGTGCCGACCCGGCAGAAGCTGCCTGCGCCGGACTTTCGACCGTTGACCGGAAGACCGGCGTGCATGCCGCGCGCGTCGGGGCGCCCGGTCAGCTACGCCCGGAAGACGGAAGGCCGGGCGCACAAGCGTGCGTCCGGCCTTCAGGTGTTCAGCAGGAGCCGCGGCTGAATGCCAGCAGCCATTTTCGGCCGGTCAAGCGGCGCTGTTGGCCGCGGTCGGCTGTGGCGCAAGGCCCTGCATGATCGTGCGGTTCAGATCGATCAAGACTTCAAACTCGCCGGTCCCGCGCATCACCTGGGAGGTGTATTTCGAGACAAAGAGCGAGAGCGAAATGATCGAGGCCCGGAGCTGCTCCGGGAGCTTGTTCTCGGTACTGGCACAATCGGCACCGAGATTGGACCAGAGTCTGCGATTCCAGTCGAGCGCGTCGATCCGGCTCGATATCTCGATCTGGTCGGTTTCCGACGCCTGCATCAAGGCCCGCGTCACCTGGGCAAACAACCGGTATTCCGTCGAACGCGGGTCTTCCACCCGGGTTGAGGCTTTCTGATAGGCTTGAAAGGACATTACTTCAGGCGCTCCTCTTCAAACTCGATCAATTTCTTGCAGCGCATCAGCGCCTTGTAATATTCGCCGGCCATCACATCGCGACTGATGGTAACGCAGCTCGACAGGATTTCGGTCGCCGTCACGGCGCCCATGAATTCATTCATCCGGAGCACAAATTGCTCGTACTGGAGATCATCTGCCTGATCCGAGAGATACATCATCATGATCGGAAAATAGATGTGGCGGGCCGGCGTTGTGACCTGCTCGGCCTGCATGATGTCCTTCTCACGAAGCACCGAAGCCCGGTTCTGCAACAGAAGCGTGGCACGGCGGTCGCCATTCTCCACCACGGCTCCGTTCAGCACGAACTTCTCGCCGGGTTTGAGCGAGATTTTCAGGGCCATGAGAATTCTCCAGTCATCGAAGCGCGGATTCGCACCCTATCAGACGTCACGTTGGCAAAGCGGGGTGAAGAAAAGGTTTCGCTGACATCCGGGCAACAGCAAGTCTGGCCTTGGCCGCGTTAGCAAGTTTTAAATCGAATCCCGTCCAGCTGCGGTTGAAATTCCAGTCACACCAGACCCGATAGGCTTTGAATGACCGACGCTGCCCTGATTGACGAGTTTACCGCCGAGGCCGAGTCCGCAAAGAATGATGCGGTCGGCGCGCGCGGATCGCGCGGCCGCCTCAGCACGGAGCTTCGCCTGGGCGTTGTGCCGAAAGCGCAGCGCGACAAATACCGCAAGGCCACCAGTCTCGTCACCCGCGGGATCAAGCTGTCCGACGCGGGCGATCACCAGGAAGCCTCGAAATACGTCCTGCGGGCCCTCGACATGGCTCCGGACATTGCCCTGACGAACCACGCGGTCGGCCTGGTCCTGTTCCGCGTCGGGCGCCTGTCCAAAGCCCTCGAATACTATGAACGCGCCTGGAAGCTCGACCCGAAAGATGCCGAGGTCTATCTCAATATGGGCATTGTCGCGTGGAAGCTGGACATGCTTGACGCCGCCGAGAAATTCTACCGGCTCTGCGTCCAGATCGATCCGGGCAATCTCAGCGGAGTCACCAATCTGGCCAGCGTCTTGCGGGACCAGGCCCGGATCGAGGATGCGATCGAGATCCTGCGGACTGCAATTTTCCAGCACCCGGAAAATATCGAATTGTGGAACTCGCTCGGCACCGTCCTCGCCGAGTCCGGTGACCCGGCCGGCGCCACGACTTTTTTCAGAGAAGCCCTGCGGCTGGATCCCAATTTCGCCCGTGCTCACAACAACATGGCGAATATGTATGAGCTGCTGGGCAAGCCGTTCGAAGCCGTGGAACATTTTGAACTCGCCCTGAGAAACCCTCAGGACGCAGCCGATCGGGCGACAATGGAACATGGCCGCTCCCTGCTCCTGCTGGCCTGCGGGCGCGTCGAGGAGGGTTGGAAAGCTCAACAGGGCCGTCTTGACCCGAACAATGCGCAGGCGACGATTTTCGCGATGAACTGCCCGCGCTGGGAGAGCCATGACCTCGCCGACATCAAGGGCAAGATCGTCGTCCTGGTCGGCGAACAAGGCCTCGGCGATGAAGTGCTCTTCCTGAATACCGCGCAGGAATTGATCGACGCGATCGGCCCGGAAGGCGAGCTGAGAATTGCCTGCGAGTACAGACTGGTGCCACTGGTCCAGCGTTCCCTGCCCCAAGCCAGGGTCGGCAACCACACCTCCGTCAAACTTGAGGGACGCGATGTGCGCACCGCCAATCATCTCGATGACGGGGCCGATTACTGGACGCCGATGGGCGATCCCCTGATCGCCCTGCGGCCATCGCTTGAGAGCTTCCCCAAACGCCCCGCCTTTCTCACGCCCGATCCCGAGCGCGTCGGGGTGTGGCGCGACTATCTCGACCAGATCGGCGACGGGTTGAAAGTCGGCATTCTCTGGAAGTCATTGAAAATGACCGTCCGGCGAGCGCGCTTCTTCTCCGAGTTCGAGGACTGGAAGCCGATTTTCGCGGTCGACGGCGTCAATTTCATCAACCTTCAATATGGCGAGATCGCCAGGGAACTTCAGCAAGCCAAGGACATGTTTGGCGTCGACATCCACCAGCCCCAGGGCATCGACCTCAAAATGGATCTCGATGATATCGCCGCCTTCGCCTCAAGCTGTGACCTGGTGATCGGACCGATGAATGCGACCAGCAATCTGGCGGCTGCGTCCGGTGGCCGCGTCTGGTTCATTCACGCGCGGTCGACGGCCTGGCCGCTGCTCGGCACCGATCACATGCAATGGTATCCCCAAACCCGGTCGTTTTTCGGCACTGGCTTCCGGGACTTCAACAATATCATGCCGCGGGTCGCATCCGATCTGGAGCAATTCGTCAAAGACCGGAAATGACCGGCACGCACGCCCGTCTCGCGATCCGCGCCGATGGCGATAGCCGTCTCGGCTTCGGTCACGTGATACGGTGTGCTGCGCTGGCGCAGGCCCTGCTGGATGCGGGGCATGCGCTCATCTGGTTCAGCCAGACGCCACATGCCATACCCGCCAGCCTCGCCAGTCGCATTGAAGTCCGGCCCATCCCGGCCGGGGGTGACACGGACGGGAGCCTGCTTCCCGCCCTCACCGATGCGCGTATCGACGGCCTGATTGCTGACTGGCAGATCACGGACGCCCCGCTGTGTGCCCAGCTGCGCCGCGCCGGATTCTGGCTGGCGCTGGTCGGCAACAATCACGGTGACGCCGAGGCCGATCTCTACATCCGCCAGGGATTCGAACCGACCCAGACGGGTGCGCTGATGCAGGTCTGCGAGGGCCGCGAGCACATTCTCCTCGCCCCCGACTATGCCAGCCGCCCGCCACGCACCATTTGGCCACAGGCGCGACGCCTGCTGATCTCGCTCGGGGGCAGCGAAACACCGGTGCTGGAGGCTGTGCTGGCGGCCCTGGATAACCTGCCCGAACTCGAAGGTGTCATGATCGACATCAAACGGGCAGCGCCAGGCACGACCGCCCTGCCCGAGGCTGGTCTTCTGGCCGAGCTGTGCGCGGCCGATATTGCCATTCTCGGCGCCGGAACCACTCTGCATGAGGCGGCAGCGACCGGTCTCGCGGCCATCGCCCTGCCGATCGCAGCCAACCAGCGCGAACGGGCCCGGCAATTCGCGGCGCTTGGACTCGGGCTCAGCCTGGATCCCACAGCCACCGGCTTTGCTGAAGATTTACGGCAGGCCCTGCGCGGTCTGCTGGAAGCACCGGCCCGGCGCCAGGCCCTTGCCCGGGCCAGCGAGGCAGCGGTCGATGGCCGCGGCGCCGACCGTGTGGCAAGCCGCATTTCACATCTCGTTTCAGCGACACAGACACAGCTAAATTCAACCATTTCAAGGACGGCGGCTGGTCCGGCGGCCTGAATCAGGCGCAGTATTTCCAGTCCAAGCCAACACAGAAGCAGCCAATCGGCCGCTCCGAGGGAGACCAGGGTGGGTAACGCACCAATACATCAACACCCCGGCCCAGGGGCGCCGCCCCCCACCGGATGGCCGGACTTTCTGGTCATCGGGGCGCCGAAATCCGGCACCACCTCGCTCTATCATTACCTGCGACAACATCCGGATATTTTCCTTTCGCCCACGCGCAAGGAAGGCCGCTTCTTCTCGGACATCTGGAAGGGCGCGGTCCATTGGCCCGCCTTCTACCATTTCGACGCACCAGGCTCTGCGGCCGACTACCAGGCCCTTTTCGCCAAGCGCGGCAATGAGAGCCGCGCCGGCGATGTCTCGCCGGACTATCTCGCCTATGCCGATATCGCCGCACCGCAGGCGCTGTCACTGTGCGGACCGGCAACCCGGATCATCGCCATATTGCGCAATCCGGTTGATCGTGCCTGGTCGCATTATCTGCAGAATGTCCGACGCGATGCCGAATTTCTCTCCTTCGCCAAGACCCTCGAAATCGAAGCCGGGCGCAAGGCGGCGAATTGGGGCTTCCAATGGCTCTACACCGAGACCGGCCGCTATGTCGGCAAGCTCCAGCCCTGGATGCAGCGGTTCGATCATCGTCTTGTCCTGCTCCAGGACGAGCTCGACCGCGACGCCCCCGGCACGATGCGCCGCATATTCGAATTTCTCGACCTTGATCCCGATGCACCGGTCTCGCTGCAGGAGCGCTATAATACCGGCGGCATCCCAGCGGCCAAACTTCCTGTTCTCGCAGGCGACTACGACCACCGCACGGCGGAGAGTTTCGAAGCCCTGCATGCCGAACTGGTGGCGCCGGTCACCGGTATATCGTCAGCCTCGACGGCCGATGGCGTCTACCCACCACCGGGTGCAGCGCCGGTGCAGGTCCCGCCGATGGATGCGGATATCCGCGCCATGCTGGAGGCTCGCTTCGCACCGGAAATTGACGCACTGGAACGCCTGCTCGGCCGGTCGCTCGACGCCTGGAGGCCGGCATGATGCTGCATGAGCTCTCCAGCGGCGTTCTGGTCACAGGCGTTGGTGCCCCGCCTGGCCTGGGCACGGTCCGCTCGCTCAAACTGGCCGACAGCGCGCTGAAGATCGTCGCTGCGGATCTCAACCCCCTCGCGGCCGGCCTGTTCGAACCGGGCGTGGAAGCCCGGCTCCTGCCCGCAGCCGGCAATGCCGACGCCTATCGCGCCGCCGTGCGCGAGATCTGTGCAACTCACCAGCTCGACATCATCATTCCCGGTTCGGAAGCCGAAGCCGCCGCCCTCGCGCCGGTCGCCCGCGATTGGGCGCGTCAGGGCCTGCGCGTACCGGTGCCTGACCCGGAGGTTTTGCGCTTCGGGATCGATAAGGGCCTGCTGCTCACCCGCATCGCCGAGGCCGGTTTGCCGCTGCCGCGCACTTTGCAACCAGACACGGCCGCAGATCTGGACAGCTGGGATGGCGATTTCCCCTGCGTGCTCAAACCACGCTGCTCGCGCGGTGCACGCGGTGTGAGCTATCCGGCCGATATGGCAACACTCAAACGCGACTGGCCGCAGACCGTCGCGGAGCACGGCCCAAGCCTGGTGCAACAGCGCATCCCCGGCGGTCCCGAGACGATCTACACCATCGGCACGCTCTGGAATCGCGGCGAGCTGGTGATCTCCACTCTGCATCGCAAGCTGCAAACCAATCCCCCCAGCGGCGGCGCCGCCATTGCCGGCGAAACCGTCGTCGATGCCCGCCTCACAGAAGCCGGCCTCGCCGTGCTGCGCGCCACCGGCCCCTGGCACGGTCTGGCCGCCGTCGAGCTGAAACGCCCCTCGCCGGACGCCTTGCCCTATCTGCTGGAGATCAATCCGCGCATGTGGGGCTTTGGCTATCTGATGACGCTGGCCGGCCTGAATGTCCCGGCCCTGCTGGTGCGCATGCTCGCGGGAGCGGAGCATCTGGATGGCCATATCCCGTCAACCATTCCGCCCTATGCTCCAATGCGCATGGTCCGCTCCTGGCAGGACGTGGAAGTTCCACTCGGTGTTAAGGGCATCACATGAAGCGTACAATCGCCGTCATCCAGGCCCGCATGGGCTCCAGCCGACTGCCCGGGAAGATTCTCGAGCCGCTGCATGACGACGTGTCGCTGCTGGCCTATCAATGCCGCCGCCTGCGCCGGATCGAAGGCGTCGACGAGCTCGTAATCGCCACGACACAGGCCCGGCGCGACAATGTCATCGCGGCCCTCGCCAAAGCCGAAGGCATCCGCGTCTGCCGCGGTTCCGAACGCGATGTGCTGAGCCGTTTCGTCCTCGCCGCCGATATGACGCTCGCCGACACACTGGTTCGCATCACCTCGGACAGCCCGTTTCGCGACCCGGACGTGATTGCGCGCTGCGTCGCCGAACACCAGGCGCACGGCGCCGAATACACCCGGCCCGAGGCCGGTCATCTTCCCAAGGGCCTGCGCGCGGAAATCGTCGAGACGCGCGTGCTGCGCCAGATTGATGGCGACGGCGCCACAACGGACCGCGAGCGCGAGCATGTGACGATCAAGGTGCGTGAAAACCCGGACGCCTATCGCTGCCTCACCCTCGCCTTCCCGGAAGCGCTGCATCACCCCGAGTACGACCTGTCGGTCGACACCGCCGCCGAGCTGGACTTTGTCCGCATGATCCACTCCAGCCTCGAGGCGCGCGGCTGGCCGGTCGATACCGGACATATCTGCGCCCTGCTGGCCGAGATCGCGCCTGCCCGGTCCGCGCAACAAGGATCAGCCTCATGAGCCCTGCCATCACACTGATCGCCGAGATCGGCTCCAATCATGGCGGCAGCCTCGACGAGGCCAAGCGCTATATCGAAGCCAGCGCGAAGGCTGGCGCGCAGATCGCCAAATTCCAGTCCCTGACGCGCGAAGGCCTGATCGCCCGCAAGGCGAAGGATGCCGCGAGCGGAGAATGGATCGACAACCCACGCTATGCTGCCTTCACCAATCAGGGCCTGCCTGATCACTGGTTGCCCGAGCTCAAGGCCTGCTGTGACGAAAACGGCATCGAATTCATGTCGACCCCGTTTGAACTGGAGGCTGTCGACAAGCTCGAGGCACTGGGCGTCAAACGCTACAAGATCGCCTCGGGTGACCTGACCTTCACGCCTCTGCTCGAGAAGGTCGCCACCACCGGCAAGGCCGTCATCATGTCAACCGGGGCGAGTTACCTGGAAGAGGTCGAGGCGGCGATCAAAACGGTGCAAGCCGCCGGCTGTACCGATCTGACGGTGCTGCAATGCACGGCGAGCTATCCGCCCAGCTGGGAGGATCTCAATCTCAACGCCATCACGACGCTGAAATCGGCCTTCGGCTTACCGGTGGGATTGTCGGATCATTCGCCGGGCCATGTCGCGCCGATCGCAGCGGCAGCGCTGGGTGCCACGGTGATCGAGAAACATGTCACTTTCGACCGGACCAGCACCGGGCCGGACCACCCGTTCGCGATGGAAATGGATGAGTTCGCCAATCTGGCCCGCGACCTGGCCGCGCTCGCCACGGCGCTCGGTGATGGTGAAAAGCGCCCGGCGGCCAGCGAGATCAATCGCCGCAATAATCTGCGCCGCGGCGTCTATGATCCGGACACGGGACTGCCAACCGATGCCGCAAACGGCGTCTGGCTGCGTCCACAATACAAATAGCGAAAATCAGGCGGTACGGATCTTGTCGATCTTGTTGGCCGAGACCCCGTCAACCATGGTGCGGTTGATCATCGGGTGATCCTCGTCCTGCGGGCCGAAATCACTGTCCGGATGATAGGCGATCACGCGCATTTCGCTGTCGAAGGTGCGGAATTTGTGATTGCCCTCGAACGGGATGCGGAACATCACGCCGGGCTCGAGCGGGATAATGCCTTCCGGCGTCACGCATTCGCCACGACCGGAGAACACCACGCCGATACGGTCGGACGGGTGTGTATGGGGTGTCTGATCAATGCCTGGCGGGAAATAGAGCAGGTTGAGACAGGCATCGCCCATCCGCACTGGCGGGATCAGCAGGCTGTCGGTGCAGCCATCGATATATTTCAGGCGCCCCTTCTCTTCGACCGGGCCACCAATCATGAAGAAGCCGCTCGCGCGATCGCGGGCGATGACGATGCCGCGTCCGCCAGAGACCTGGCCACGATCATTGAAGGAGAAATACATGCCGGGCTTCAGCGTGAACCGTCCGGAGGCGCATTCGATGACGGCCTCGCCTTCCTGCACGAAGCCGAAGAATGCGGTGTCAGGTTGATGCAGATCGAGCGGTTCGCCATCCCAGGCATGAAGCGTGGTCGGGAAATTCGGATCGCAATCCGCAATCTTCCCGGTCTTCCAGCCGAAGCTGTAGAAATTCTTGGCCTGGGCAAGCTCGATTGCCATGGGACACGCTCCTCTTATCCTTGTTGGTGCAATTGCGAAGGGATTCGCTTTACAGACTCTTAATCCGCCCCGGCCCGGCCAGGCAGGTCAGCTGAAACCCGCCCCTACCCTCGCTTGCATAATCGCGCTAAGTCGGTGGCATGCGTTTTCAAGGTACAGATAGTTACGTCGCTGACGGCGAATTGAGCGCCGCGGTTAACGCCGCGATTGCTCTGGAGCGTCCGCTGCTCGTCAAGGGCGAGCCGGGCACAGGGAAGACCGAACTGGCGCGCCAGGTGGCGCAGTCTCTCGGCATGCCGCTGCTGGAATGGCACATCAAATCGACCACCAAGGCACGCCAGGGTCTGTATGAGTATGATGCCGTCGGGCGCCTGCGCGACAGCCAGCTCGGCGATGAGCGCGTCCACGACATCTCCAACTACATCCGCAAGGGCAAGCTGTGGGAGGCCTTCACGGCCGAGAAGCGCTCCGTCCTGCTGATCGATGAAATCGACAAGGCCGATATCGAATTCCCCAATGATCTCCTGCAGGAGCTCGACCGGATGGAATTCCATGTCTATGAGACCGGCGAGACCATCAAGGCCGTCGAGCGCCCCGTCGTTATCATCACCTCGAATAATGAGAAAGAACTGCCGGACGCCTTCCTGCGCCGCTGTTTCTTCCACTTCATCGCCTTCCCCGACGAAGAGATGATGCGCGCCATCGTCGACGTCCATTTCCCGGGCCTCAAAAGCCGGCTGCTCGCCGAAGCGCTCAAGATGTTCTACGAGATCCGCTCGGTGCCCGGCGTCAAGAAGAAGCCGTCCACCTCGGAATTGCTCGACTGGCTGAAACTCCTCCTGATCGAGGATATCGATCCGGCCGTGCTCAGCGAGCAGGACCCGCGTAAGCTGATCCCGCCCCTGCATGGTGCCCTGCTGAAGAATGAGCAGGATGTGATGCTGTTCGAGAAACTGGCCTTCATGGCGCGCAGAGCGCCGGCCGGTGGACCGGGGCGTGGGCCGGGTGGTGGACCGGGCGCGGCTTAGGGAAGGCTGGCACTGAACCTTGGGCGGGGGTATAATTCACGACCAGACAATGGAGAGTGACATGGACCAGCGCGGCTAGACCGCGCCCCGCAAAGGCGGAGGCGCATTTCACCCGAGACCTTGTGAAACTACGCCCGGAGTCCGCTCATGCCTGAGTCCAGCCAACACCCTGCGTCTACCCACCCCGCCCTTGACCCGATGACGCTGCACCCCATGCCGGCCGCGCCGTCGATGGCCTATCTCAAACCCCTGCTTGCCGGTCACCCGAAGATCGAGGCCGGGGATTTCAGCTATATCCACTCCTTCACGGATCCGGCGCGCTTCGCCGATCAGGTGAAATACGCCTTCGATTTCATCGATGACCGGCTGGTGATCGGGAAATTCTGCTCGATCGCCGCCGATGCCAGTTTCGTGCTCAATGGCGGCAATCATTTCGCCGACCGGCTCTCGACCTATCCCTTCCCAATCTTCGGCTGCTGGGGCGAACCCGATCCCGGTGCCTGGCCCAACAAGGGCGGCATCACTATCGGCCATGATGTCTGGATCGGATGGGACGCGACCATCATGCCCGGCGTGACCATCGGCCATGGCGCCATCATCGCCGCCAAGTCCGTCATCACCCGCGATGTCGAGCCCTACACGATAGTCGGCGGCAATCCGGCGCGAATGATCAAGCGGCGTTTGCCCGAGGATGTCGCGGCGCAATTGCAGGCGCTCGCCTGGTGGGACTGGCCGGTGGAGCGCATTGCGCAGGCATCGGACGCGCTGATGCAGGCGGATATCGACGCCTTGACCCGACTGCGCCCCACAGAAGACTGAGCCGCCCCCGCGCCGCGCCGCATGCGAGGCCCGGTCCGGCGCGGGGCCCGGCCGCTTCGCTGCCAATAAATAGAAAGTGTTTCTGTTTCTGATTGTATCCGCGTCCGGAATGTGGAATTTTTGCCCCCATGACATTTATCGTCCGCAGTGCGTTACTGTTGCGCTGACGGATCAAGGGGAGACCGGGATGAAGACGACGATACGCAATATCATCATTGGCGCTGCGGCACTGAGCCTGGGCGCCTGCGGCAACCAGGTCGACACGACCCGCGATATTTCAGCCGCCGACAGCGATTATCAGAGCGTGCTGCTGGAACAACTGATCGATGCCCAACCCGGTGATGTGATCGAGATTCCGGCCGGCATCTATAATTTCACGCGCTCGCTCAGCCTCAATGTTGATGGCGTCACGATTCGCGGCGCGGGCATGGACCAGACCATTCTCAGCTTTCAAAACCAGATTGCCGGCGCCGAAGGCCTGATCGTCACCGCCAACGACTTCACCCTGGAAGACCTCGCCATCGAGGACACGATCGGCGATGGCCTCAAAGTCAATGGTGGCGAGAATATCATCATTCGCGGCGTCCGTGTCGAATGGACCAATGGCTATGCGACGGAGAATGGCGCCTACGGCATTTATCCCGTGCAGACGACCAATGTCCTGGTGGAGAATACGGTCGCAATCGGCGCATCGGATGCCGGCATCTATGTCGGCCAGTCGCGCAATGTGATCGTGCGCAACAGCCGCGCCGAATACAATGTCGCCGGGATCGAGATCGAGAACTGCATCGGTGCCGACGTCTATGGCAATATCGCGACCAATAATACCGGCGGCATCCTCGTCTTCAACATGCCCAACCTGCCGCAGCCCGGCTACCACACCCGCGTCTACGACAATGACGTCTTTGCCAATAATACCGAGAATTTCGGCCATGCCGGCACCCCGGTCGCCAGCGTTCCGGCCGGTTCGGGCATCGTCATCAATTCCAATGACCAGGTCGAGATCTTCAACAACCGGATCGCCGACAACAACACGGCCAATGTCATCATTTCCAGCCTGCACTCGACCGGTTATTCCTCCTATTCGGTGCAGGCGGATTTCGATCCCTATCCCGAAGCGATCTGGATCCATGACAACACCTATACCGGTGGTGGAACCTCGCCCGACGGGCTCGAGCTGACGGCCCTGAAAGTCACCATGTTCGGACTCAATGGCGCCCTGCCCGATATCCTGTTTGACGGCTATGTCGATGCGGCCAAACTTGTCGATGGTGCGATGCCGGCTGAACTTCGCATCTGCAACAGCGATGCGGTCGATGTCCTCAATGCCGACGGGCCGAATGGTTATGCCTCTCCGCGCGTCGACACCGAGGCCTTCAGCTGCGCCCTCGAGCCGCTGAGCGGTGTCGAACTTGCCTTCGCCAACTAGGAGCATGGTCATGGGTGTGTTGCGCGGATCCCTGCTGCTGATTGCGATCACGCTTGCGGCCTGCGCCGAGCAGGGTTCGACACCGCAATATCACGCCACCGACAATCCCCGGCTGCTCTCCGAATGGGGGCAGCTGGGCATTGCCACGGGTGAATTACGCCTCGGCGAAGGCGTCGTGCCCTATGATCTCAACACACCCCTCTTTACCGATTATGCCCTCAAACTCCGCACAATCTGGATGCCGCCGGGCACCCAGGCGACATATCGCGAAGGCGCTGCGCTCGACTTCCCGGTCGGCACGGTGATCACCAAGACCTTCTATTATCCGCTGGCTGACACGCCCGGCATGGTGGCGGCCGGTGACGGGCACAGTCTGACCAATCCCGATGGCAGCCTCGACCTCTCCCGCGTGCAATTGATCGAGACCCGGATCCTGGTGCACCGCGAAACCGGCTGGGCGGCTATTCCCTATCGCTGGAATTCCAATCAAAGCGATGCCTTGCTGCACCGCTATGGCGATATCGTGCCATTGCAGATGGTCAATGCGGACGGCGAAGAGACCGCCTTCAACTATGTCATGCCCGATACCAATCAATGCGGCAGCTGCCACATCCCGGATTCCAATGTGCGCGCCATCGCGCCGATCGGGCCGAAACCGCGCCATCTCAATCGCGATTTCGACTATCCCGAAGGAAGCCGGAACCAGCTGGAATACCTCACGGAAGTGGGCTTCCTCACCGGCGCACCGGATGCCGCGATCGCACCGCGCAATGCTGACTGGGAAGATGTGACCGCGCCGCTGGAAGCCCGCGCACGCGCCTATCTCGACGCCAATTGCTCGCATTGCCACAGCCCTGTGGGGCCAGCGGATACCTCGGGGCTGGACCTGGAACCGGGCGTGCCACACGGCCCTGCCGCCGGCTTCTGCAAACCGCCGGTTGCGGCGGGCAGCGGAACCGGTGACCGGTTATTCGATATTTTTCCGGGCCAGCCCGACCAGTCCATCCTGGTCTTCCGCCTCGACACGGTGTTACCGGACCAGATGATGCCGGAACTCGGCCGCTCGACCATCCATAGCGAAGGCGTGGCGCTGATCCGTGACTGGATCGAGAGCCTGCCGGGCGATTGCGGCTGACTATTTCAGATACGCAGCCAGGTAACGCTGCAACGCCATCAGAGCTTCGGTGAAATAGGCCTCGGCCTCCTCCGGACGATCGCGCACTTCGAAGATCAGGATCTCGGCCGAACAATAGATCTCGACCGTCATCCGGGCGACAATCGCCGGGTCGCCACCATGGAAACCGTCTTTCCCCTGGCGCCAGCGCGTCGCGAGGACATCGGCGAGGCGTAGATTCCAGGCTTCTCGCACGGCCCGTAATTCATGCGTCATCAGGGTCAGGTGGAAGACTGCGCCATAGGATGGATTACTGGCGACGAGTTCACGCAAGCCGAAAATCACACCCGACAGGCTTTGCTGCCAGTCCTGTGCCTCAGGGTCCTCCAGCACGGTCAGGACAATCCGGTCGGTCTCGAGTTTGAACTCTTCCAGAATGGTGCGGTGGATCGAGTAGATGTTCGGGAAATAGCGATAGACCGAGCTGACCGGCACATTCGCCTCCGCAGCGACGGTGGTGGTCGTGATGGAATCGACCTCACCGCGCTCAAGCAGGCGCTTGGTTGCGGCGACAATCTGCGCGATCCGGGCCTGTGAGCGCTTTTGCTGCGGCGCCGCCCGGCGCTCGAGGTCGACCATTTCTGCGGGGGCACGCTCGTTCAATCTACGCCTCTTCGATATCTCGCGGTAAAATCGCACATCGGGATGATGAAACAAGTGTGACCATTTTACGCCACGCGGACACCATCATGCCATCAATCGCGCAGGCCGCTTGAATACATGAAAAAAATTCTGTTTCGTTTATAGTGGAAACCAACTGAAGAATCCAAGGGGAAACGGCGGGGCGTGCGCATATGCGAGCATCCACGCCGGAGACGGGCCAAGGGCTCAGCGGAGAGAACATGAGAACCACCAATCCAACACGCCGGCCTGGCCTGCGCTGCATGCTCGTATCGACGGCCGCCTGTATTCTGGCAGCGCCAGCCCTGGCCCAGGATGGGGACCAGGCCCAGGACGTCATCACCGTCACGGCGCAACAGCGCGCCCAGTCTGCCCAGGACGTACCAATCTCGCTTCAGGTTCTCGATAGCGGCTTCATCCAGTCCCTTGCCGCCGATGATATGGGCGATCTCGATGCCTTCGTGCCCGGTCTTGATGTCTCCAATGGCAGCCCGACCCAGCCGCGTTACTCGATCCGCGGGATCAGCACGAGCGATTTCGGTGTCGGTACTGACCCCGCAGTCGGCATCTATGTCGATGGCATTTACGCCGCCCGGTCAGGCGCCTCGCTGCTGGCCTTCAACGATGTCGAGCGCATCGAAGTGCTCAAAGGACCGCAAGGCACATTGTTCGGTCGCAACTCCGCAGCCGGCGCTGTCTCGATTATCACACGCGCGCCAAGCGATGAGCTCGAGGGGCGCCTCGCCCTGCGGATCGGCAGCCATAGCCGGGTGCGCACCGAAGGGATGATCAATATTCCGATCACTGACACCCTGGCGATCCGCGCCAACTTCCTCAGCAACAAGGCCGATGGCTGGCTGACAGATTCGGTCACCGGCGAGGACTACCGCCGCGAAAATGGCTCGGCCGACCGGTTGACCATCCGCTGGAACGCGACGCCGACCACCGAGATCCTGCTGCGTCACAGCCGCGACAATATCAGCCAAGACGCCCGCCCGGCGATCGGGATCGTCGAGCTGCCCGCCTATCCGGGCACACCGGCAGCTCCGGCCGATCCCAATGCCTATCTGAACCCCTTCAATGCGCCGCTTCGCAATGATGTCGCGATCAATCGCGAGTCGCGCGACCTCGCCGAAACGACCCTGACCATCCACCAGGATATCGGTGCGATGACCCTGACTTCGCTCACGTCTTTCCGCGAATTCAGCACGATGAATCGCGAGGACGAAGACGGGACCAACCGGATCGACACCTATTTCGACACCAGCAATGTCGAGGACAATGAAGCTTTCTACCAGGAGCTCCGCCTGGCCGGCACGTCCGGTCCGGTCGATTGGCTGATCGGTGCGAGCTATTATGACGAGACTGCGGTGCAGGCGTCCGAGACCTTCACCTATACCGATACCGTCAACACCGTGCTCGGCAATCTGGGCGCGGGCACTCCCTTTACCGATCTGGAATACGGCCTGCTCGTCCCCTTCGGTCTGCCCTACACCATGCTCGGTCACAGCTGGTCGGAAAATATGAATAATCGCGGCGAGTTCACAGCCCGCGCCATTTATGCCGACGCCATCTGGTCTGTGACCGACCGCATGAATCTCTCGGTCGGCCTTCGCTACACCGAAGACGAAAAGAGCTTCCAGTGGCTCAATGGCGGGCGTCAGGCCGATAGTCTGGACCAGACGCTGGCCGCCCTCGACGGTGCCGGCATTCTGGGCCTGGCGGGCGCCTCTCCGGCGGACTTCCTGTTCGACTTCGTGTTTGACCTCGCCCCGCTGGCGGGCGTTGCCTGCGACAATGGGGTCTTCGTCGCGGAGAATGTCGCCTGCATCCAGCAGGACAGCTGGAGCAATCTCAGCCCGCGCGTCGTCGTCGACTATCAGCTGACCGACAATGTCATGGTCTACGGTTCCTTCAGTGAGGGCTACAAGGCCGGCGGTTTCAACTCGGTCGAGGTGGGGTCGCGTTTCGAAAATGAGACCGTGACCAGCTGGGAATTCGGCTTCAAATCCGACTTCATCAATCCCGACCTGATCTTCAACATGTCGGTCTTCTCCTACCTGTATGAAGGCAAGCAGTCGGTACGGCTGGTTGTCCCCGCGGGTGGCGGCATCCCGCAATATCTTGTCCAGACCTCCGATGATGAAGCCATCGGGGTCGATTTCGAACTCGACTGGAATGCCACCGAAGCGCTGCGCCTCTACGGCAATGCACAATGGCTCGACTCCACCCACAAGCGCCGGGTCGACAGCAATGGCGCTGATCTGGCCGGCGAGCCAACCGGTGAACCCAATTGGAACCTCGCCGTCGGGGCCGAATACGTCATCAACTGGCGTGAACGCGGCGAGCTCACCTTGCAGGCCAATCACGCCTATCGGGGCGAAAGCCGGTGCAACAGCCAATCCGTGCTGCAGGGCACGTGTGGCGGCTATGCGGCCTTCGAACTCGGTGAAGCCCGCAACCGGACCGATCTGCGTCTGCGCTGGACGGCCCCCGGTGACCGTCTGAGCGTCAGTGCTTTCGCGAACAATCTGTTCGATAACCAGTATGTGGAAGGCGTCAGCAATCTCACCGCTGACACGCTCGGCACCCCCTTCGTCACCATCTCGACACCACGGGTATTGGGGCTGGAGATCGGCTACGACTTCTAGAGCCTGACCGTTCTGCGGCAGGACGGCCCCGCCCTCGCGCGGGGCCGTTTTGCATGGGGCGCATGGCCGCCTTTTCCTGCGGCCCGAAGCTCGCTAGGTTGGCGCCATGCTCCATCACTTCTTCACCCAGCTGCGCGCCGCCAAAATCCCCGTCACGACGCGGGAATATCTCACGCTTCTTGAGGCGCTCGACAAGGGCGTGATCGAGCCGGATATCGGACATTTCTATTCCGTCAGCCGCGCCGCCCTGGTGAAGGACGAGAAAGCCTTCGACAAGTTCGACCAGGTGTTCGCGCATGTCTTCAAGGGCGTCGAGACGCTGGGCGACCTGTTCGGGGAAAACGAGATCCCGGACGACTGGCTCAAGGCGATGATGCAGAAACTCCTGACCGAAGAAGAGATGGCGGCCATGGAGGCCCTGCCCTTCGACGAGTTGATGGAAACACTGAAGAAGCGGCTAGAGGAGCAGGAAAAACGCCATGAAGGCGGCTCCAAATGGATTGGCACCGGTGGCACATCGCCCTTTGGCCATGGCGGCTATAATCCGGCCGGCGTGCGCATTGGCGGTCCGGGCAAGCATAACCGTGCCGCCAAGGTGTGGGAGCAGCGCCGCTACAAGGATCTCGATGGTGATCGCGAACTGGGCACGCGCAATCTGAAAGTCGCCCTGCGCCGTCTGCGCAAATTTGCCCGCGACGGCGCCCAGGACGAACTCGACCTCGACAATACGATCAACGCCACCGCGCGCCAGGGCTGGCTTGATGTCGTGATGCGCCCCGAACGACGCAATGCGATCAAGGTATTGGCGTTGTTCGATGTCGGCGGTTCGATGGATCCTTACGTGAAGCTGTGCGAGGAATTATTCTCGGCCTCACGCTCGACCTTCAAGAACCTGGAATATTTCTACTTCCACAATTGCCCCTATGAAGGCGTCTGGCGCTCCAATCTGCGCCGCCGCGCCGAAACGGTGCCGACACTCGATCTGATCCACAAATACCCGCACGACTGGAAAGTCATCATCGTCGGCGATGCCGCCATGGCACCCTATGAGATCACCCATGCGGGCGGCTCGGTCGAGGGCTGGAATGACGAAGCCGGTGCGGTCTGGATCAAGCGCCTGGTGGAAACCTGGCCCAATCTGATCTGGCTCAATCCGCAACCCGAGGAATGGTGGGAATACTCCCATTCGACCAAGCTGGTACAAGATCTGATCGGTGCCCAGCGCATGTTCCCGCTGACGCTGGAAGGCGTCGACGAGGCGATCAAGGAATTAGCTCGCTAGGGCGAGCCGGGGCAAGGAACTGGCCCGCTAGGGCGAGCCACACACACGCCCCATCCGCAGCCATTGCGTCACTGCCCAGGCCGCCGCCGGATGGCGCAGGCGCGTCAGTGCTTCATGCGGGTCGAGCCAGACCAGTTCATGATCATCCTCGATCTTGCCGCCATTCATCGCGCCCAGCTCGCACAGAAAAAAGCCACACTGATTGCGGCGGCGCTCGCCGGTGCGGGTGATGGTGAATTGTTCGGCCCGCGCCACCAGGGCACCGGGCGTGACCGTCCAGCCGGTTTCCTCGCAAAATTCACGCGCCAGCGCCTCGGCCTCGCTCTCTCCGGGGTCAATCATGCCGCCGGGCAAGTCCCAGTTCACATAGGTCTCGCGTGCAATCCGCACCAGGGCGATATGGCCGCCGTCATTGACCGCGATGCCGAAGGCGCAGGGGCGCACGCTATAGGGTGTTCCGGCCTCGCAGACGCCGAATTGCGGGATGGCTTCGATGGTTTCGCTCAGCTCCACGTTTCCTAGGCGCCCGGATTGACGCGCCCATCATCGGGGTCGAGCCCGAGTTCCTGGTCGATCCGTGCAATCCAGCCGCGCACATTGAGGAATTCATCGAGATCAAACCCGCCCTCATCGGCCAGGCGCGTATAGGCAACGAGGGCGATATCGGCGAGCGTCATCGTCTCACCGACAATGAAATCGCGCGACAGGAGCCGCATCTCCATCACGCCGAGCGCGCGGCGCCCCTTAGCCATCAGGGCCGGATCAATCGAGTCCTCCGGCAGGTTCTGGAACGCTTTCTGGTAACGGCGCACAGCGATCGCCGGCTCGTGGCTATATTGCTCCCAGAACATCCATTCGAGCATTTTGGCGGTATCGAAACTATCGGCCGGGATCAGCGGGGAGCCGCCGGCGAGATGGAAGATGATCGCGTTCGACTGGGCCAGGATGCGGCCATCCTCGCGCTCCAGACAGGGCACCTGCCCGGCCGGATTGATGGCGAGGAAATCATCGGTGCGGGTCTCGCCCCTGGCCACATCAACCTCAATCCACTGATAGGGAATGGCGAGATAGTCGGCGGTCCATTTCACCTTCAGACAGTTACCGCTGCGGCGATCACCATAAATTCTGACCGGCTGTGACATTGCGAGTCTCCAAGATTTTGCCGCCAGCATAGCGCGGCTGGCGATCAGGTCGACCGGCAATGCGCTTGACCATGCGGGTGTGACAGCTCGCCCCTTGGGGGATGGCTCCGCGCCGCCTATAAACGCCGCAGGACTGCAACAGGTTGACCCGATATGAGCACACAGACCGCCAGCACGCGCATCAGCCCGGAGGATTGCACCAGCATGGCGCAGGTGCGCGAAGGGGTCGATGCGATCGACCGTGAACTGGTGGCGCTGATCGCCGAGCGCGCGCGTTATATGGAAGCCGCGGCCCGGATCAAACCGTCACGCGCCGTTGTCCATGATGATTGGCGGATTGAGGATGTGATCGGCAAGGTTCTCGCCGAATCGCGGCGCGTCGGGCTCAGCACCGAACTGGCCGAGCCGGTCTGGCGCGAACTGGTTCGCCAGTCGATTGCCTATGAATTCGAGGTCTGGGATCGCACGCGCGGCAGCTAGCCGCGATCAGCTGCGCTCGAAACAGCGCCGGGTTTCGCCAAAGGCCTGCGCCACAGATCGCGCCGCCTCCGGCCAGCGCGCTTGTGGCGCCTCCTCGGCGGCTTCACAGGCCTCGCCAAGGGCAAACGCCCCGACACCGCGCGCCGCGCCCTTGAGCGTATGCAGCGCCGAGGTCCAGCTTTCATGATCGGGTGCCGAACTGATCAGACCGATGCAGCGCTCCGCCTGCTCACACATCAGCGCCAGCAATTCCGCCTTCAGCTCCGCATCGCCGCCGGTATAGCGCGCCAGATGCGCGGCATCAAAGAGTGGTGCCGTCACGTTGACGGAAGAATCGGGCCGGGCTGGTTTCATGGCGACAAGCTCGCACGCCTGTCTTAACAGCACGCTTAACACCACGGGCGAGGCACACACTTTCCTGGCCCAGGGTAAATGAGGACTTGCCACCGCCATGCGCGAGCGGCCGACCGGCGCCCCGCTGCCAGACCCGCCTCCCGCTCTGGCCGCGCACGCTGAAATCAGGCCCTTGCTTTGTGAACAATCTCGCGTATGTTCCGCCGCCTCCACCCCGGCGCGCCTATAGCTCAGTTGGTAGAGCAGCTGACTCTTAATCAGCGGGTCCAAGGTTCGAATCCTTGTGGGCGCACCATACTTCTGAAAACGACATCACGAGCGGCGAAGCGGCCGCGATCACTCGCCGCCCCGCGCGCCACCATGGTCTATCAATGCGGCGGAACCCGTGGCACAGCCGGCGGAGCAGCGACCTCATCGCGGGCGATCGCCCTGGCTTGCGCGCCCCCGTTGATCCGCAGACCGTTCGCCAGCACATTTGCCCCTCCGACGCCCCTCGCAGGGTCTCGTCAGTCACCGATATCAGGGCCAGGGGATACAGGCCGGCAGCCCGCCCATCACCATGCAGCGTAGCGTTCGGGTCGTCGTTCGCCCCAGGATCCGCAGCCCATTGCCCCTGAGGCAACCGAGCACAGCACGAACACGCGCGTACAATTCCCCGCCGCCACCGACCTGTTCGTTGCAGGCAACGGCCTGCCCGACAACTGTCGCAATGCCGGCGCGAAGGACACAGCCGATCAACGGGTCAGGTACAGGGATGGCATCGATGGCTGCCGCGACCGCTTCGGCATTCGCACTACTGGCCTCGACAATGGTGTTCCAATACCCGTCCAGCTCGCCCTCGTCCCCGGGCATCAGCCCATCAGCCCGGTGGTCGACATCGGCCAAATTGTAATCGAGCAGATCAACGACCAGCTCAGTGCCGCCGGGCAAAGTCACAATGATCTGGTTATTGTCCACATCAACCGCGACCGTCGCGGTTATGGACGCATCTTCATGTCCGTCTGCGTTGATCCGGACAACAGCAATCTCCGTGGAGATCACGCCGTCATTAACCCACCCCATATCCTGCCAAATATAGCTGAATCTGTAGCTGTGCCGGCCTCCGGGGGCTGGCACCTCGAATTCGCAAATCTTCATTGTGCTACTCCCCAGCACAGTTTGAGAAAGAACGGCCCGCCAAGCAGGGCTGATTGTTGCGGCGCGAAAACGAGGGTCACACCCGCTCGCAATTTGCGCCATGGATGCACACAACACTCCGCCCTGGTTCGAAGGGCGGGACCTCCCCCTATACCCGATGTGGTTGCATTAATAAAGTGGCAACCGGAACGTTTAGGCCAAGAGCCCTGTCGACGCCCCCCGCGTCTGACCGGGCGGGCAAATCACGACTGGCCAGATCCGGGTTTCACTTCGGTCCCAGGCGATCCGCCCCGTCGCCCCCGCCACCCGAGCGCACACAGCAAAACGCCCGGACCATGACAGTCCGGGCGCCGTGCAATTCGCTTGACGTCGTGGCGGCGTAATCAGCCGGCCTTGCGCACTTCATTGAGGAAGGTCTCAACCGTCTTGTTAAGCCGGTCGGCACGTTCCGACACGGCACGAACCGATTTGAGCACTTCCTGGGAAGCCTCACCGGTCTGCATTGCCGAACGCGACACCGAGTCGACATTGTCGGACACATTGCGCGCGCTGGTCGCGGCATGAGCGACCGAGCCGGAAATTTCGCGGGTCGAGGCGCTTTGCTCTTCGGAGGCCGCAGCAATCGCGGCCGATGCACGGCTGATTTCCGCAACGGCTTTGGTCACATCGCCAATGGAGGCCGATGAGGAGGCTGCAGCCTCCTGGATGGCTTCAATCTGGCCGCGAATATCGCCGGTGGCCTTGGCCGTCTGGGCCGCCAGTGACTTCACTTCCGAAGCGACAACGGCAAAGCCCTTGCCGGCTTCGCCAGCGCGGGCGGCTTCGATGGTCGCGTTCAGAGCCAGCAGATTGGTCTGCTCGGAAATGTCATTGATCAGCTGGACAACATTGCCAATCTGCTGCGCCGCGGAGCCGAGATTATCGACCACGGCCTGGACAGCCTTGGAACGCTCATCGGCCTGAGCCGCCATATTGGAAGAATTCTGGATCTGCTGGGTGACCTCCTGGATCGACGCCGACAATTCCTCGGAAGCGGCGGCAACGGATTCCACATTGCTCGAGGCTTCAGCAGCCGATGTCGCCATCATACCGCTCTTGGTCGACCCTTCGATCGCGGCGGTCGACAATTGTTCCGAGATTGCCGACATCGAGGAACACGCCTCGGTCACTTCGCCCAGCAGGGTCATGACTTCGGTGTCGAACGCCTTGGCCAGATCATTGATCTGGGTCGCCCGGCGCTCCTGGAGCTCGGTCGCATTGCGTTGCTCCTGTTCGAGTTCCTCGGCCTTGATGCCGCTTTCGCGGAAGCGCTTCAGGCTTTCAACCACGGCGCCCAGCTCATCGGTGCGCTCAAGCGCGACGATATCCAGCGAATAATCGCCATTGGCCAGCGTCTCGGTCGCATCGGCGATCGAACGGACGGATTTGGAAATCCGGGTTCCGAAGAAGATGGACAGGGAGATCAGGCCAACTGCGACCAGTGCGGTCAGGCCGATAAAGACCATGATGGCGGTGCGGGCCGCAGCGTCGGCCGCCTCAGCATCGGCGCGGGACAGGCTGGCAGCCGTATCGGCAAGTTCAGTCAGGTCGCCGCTCAACTCGGTAAACACCTCATCAAAGGGCGTCAGGAAAGCAACCGAGCTGGCGAAATCGAGCTCCAGCATCTGGCCGACAAAATCCAGCGCGTCGCGGTAGAGGGCCAGTTGTTCGGTCAAACGATCGATTGTCTCGCCGCGGCCGGCTTCATCGGCAAAGGGGCGCAAGGTCTCGACCTGTGCAGAAAGGCTGTTGATATTCACGGCGACGGGCTCGAAAGCGGCCATGACATCGACACCCTGGCCGGCAGCCTGTGATGTAATGATCTGGAAGACATCGGCATTGATGGTTTCCAGCGTCGTCTGCATGCGGGTCAGGTCGACACCGACCTCCATGCCCGCAATGACGCGGCCCTGGCTGGCGGACGCCTGCATGAGGGACCAGGTGCCCAGGCCGGCAACAGCGGCAAGGGCCAGAATGGCAGCGATGGGCGCCACGGCGAACGACCGTGCGATGGTGAGATTGAACAATTTTGTTCCCTTGGCCATGGGGCCCTCCTGCGAACCGGTCGGCGACAATTGGTTGGTGGCGTTAACAGTCCACCTGAATGGTTAACATGACGCGTATCGCCCCGGTGCGTCTGCACCGGGGCGGTACGCTTCTGCTAGAAGCCGGCGCTGATGGAGACCCAGACGCGGGATTCTGTCTGGAACACGGAGTTGGTGACTTCACCATCGCCGTAATTCACATTCTGGGCATTCACCGAAAGATCGAAATGATCGTTGATTTCATAGGCACCGCGCAGCGACAGTGACAGCGTAGAATCGATCGGCACCTGTGTAGTGCTACCGAAGACCGCCTGCATCGGCATGTCGATCGCCGACGTGTAATTGGCATAGCCATCGACGGTGATGCGGCCTTCGCTCCAGCCCAGGTGGCCATTGAGAATATGGGCCGGTGTGGACGCCTCAAAATCCAGCGCAGTGGTCAGGGCGAAGGTGGTGAGATCATCTTCAACCTGCTTGTAGGTGTAGTTCACATCCCACAACCAGGCGCCTTCCGGACGGCCGGCGAGCGCAATCTCGGCACCGGAAACCGCCGTATCACCGCGATTGGTGTAGATATAGGTTGGAACTGGCGCGAAGATATCCGGGAAGTTTCCGAAGCTGCCCTTCACGTCCTGCGTTTCCTGATAGAAAACCGCCGTACGAAGCGTCGTCGACGGCGTCAGCTGACGATCATAGGCGAGCTCGTAATTCGTAACGATGGACGGAGCGATATTGGGGTTCCCTGACAGGGCCGCTGTGCCAAGTCCCAGCGTGAATCCGATATCGAACATGGACGGAGCCTGGATGCCCCGTGCGGCCGTCAATCGGACAGCGCCACCGGATTCCGGATGCCAGACCAGAGCGGCGTTGTAGCTGATCTCTTCGATCGTGACATCGTAATCAGCCTGGGAGAAAGCATAGAAGGCCGGATCAGGATCACCATCACGGCTCCAGGATACATTGTCATAGCGCAGGGCAAGCGTGGCATCGACGGCGCTATTGAACTTGTGGTTCCACATCGCGGCGAAGGCAATCGTCTCATAGCCGAAATCGCCATTCGTCGTCGTCGGGAATGAATTCGCCAGGGCATCGCGGTACTCGACACTCAGCCGGATGGTGTCATCGGTGCCGATCCGGAACAGGTCCTGCAATCGCATCGTGGTCAGGGTCGAGGTCAGTGGACCGAAGGAATAGGTGATTTCGGTCTCATTGCGGTAAGCGCTGGCCGTAATCAGGCCCCAGGCTGTGTCCGCTTCGATATCGCCCTTATAGGAGGCGAGTTCGTAGTGTGAATAAGCGGGCAGATAGATCGAGCCGTTCTCATTCGTCGTGGAATCAGCGCGGGTGACCTCAGCCGTCAGGTTGATCGAGTCGGTCAGGCGGAAGCGACCTTCCAGGGAGGCCGTCTCGCGGCTGAACATGGGCGAAGCGATGCCGTTGGCAATTGCTCTCGCATTGCCCTCAAAGGCTGCGAATTCACTGGCTTCCGATGCGCCATAGCTGGCACGAACCGAGAAGCGGTCGCCAAACTGACGGCCGGCAACGATGGAAACGCCCTGATACTCATCCGTGCCGGCATTGACGCGCAGCTGGGTGTAATCACCATGGTTCGGGTTGCGGGTGATGATGTTGACCACGCCGGCAACGGCATTGAAGCCGTAGAGTGCCGACTGCGGACC
>NZ_FNHG01000013.1 GCF_900103475.1 Maricaulis salignorans | reverse complement strand
AGACGCTGTCGGAAGAACAGGAAGTCTCCTTCCTGCCCAAACCCTTTACGCTGATCCAGCTGGCCGAGAAGGTGAAGCAGGAGATGCTCAAGCGCGCCGAAAAAGGCTGACCGCACACGAAAATCTCCACGCGGCTCGCCGCTGGAGGTTTGAGTGGGCCTCCCTGGGATGGGAGGGTGCGGGACGCCGGCGAATGCCGGTAACCGGTAATGTAAGTAGCGTGACATTCGAGACGTCCCGCACGTGCAGTTTTCCCGTGGCGTCTCCACCGCCGTTTCCAATCCAGAAAGGTACTCAGGTCGGTCGTTTAGTGCCGTCAGACCTTAATGGACGCCCTGCCAGCGCTTAAGGATGTCACCCCTCTGCCCGGACAGGCTGCACGCTCCCGACCGCCGCGAATGACTGAGCTCGTGCCTCCCGTGCGACCGGAACGGCTGAAGCATACAAGCGGCTGGAGGGGGCGGGGATAACATCGCTCAAAATTCGTCATCCTGACGCATATCAGAACCTCGATAGACCGGGCTCCGCATGTGCTACGTCTAGGTCCTGACAAGCGTCAGGATGACGTGGGATAATTTTCGGAGGGCGGGGATAGGCGGTCAAAATCTGGCCCCTGCCATCACCAGATACACCAACTTCCCCCGGAGGAGCGCAGCGAATTGCGGAGTCCGCCTGCGGTTGGCAGCCTGGCTGGATTTCCCGCCGGCAGGCCCCTGTGTATTGCGAGTGTGCGAGGAAGATTGCGCGAAGGAGGCCGTCAGGCTCCGCAATTCCAACCCGGCCAGCGCCCGGGAGCGGGCAGGCGCTCTCCTAAATCCCCTGCGCGTTGAGCAGGGCGCGATATTCGCGAACTTTGCGGACATAGCGCACCGGTTCCTGGCCGCGGGCATAGCCATAGCGCAGATCCCGGTAATAGGCGGGGTCGGACAGGAGGGGCAGGACGGTGGCGAGGTCATCCCAGCTGTTCTTGTCGAGGCCCTGGCGTTCGGCCAGGGCGCGGGCATCATACATATGACCCATGCCGACATTGTAGGCGGCGAGCGCGAACCAGATGCGGTCCTCGCCGGTGACGCCGCTGGGGACGCGTTGGTAGAGATCTTCAAGATAGGCCGCGCCGCCGGCAATGCTCTGGCGCGGATCGGTGCGGTCCTCGACGCCGACGCGCTCGGCGGTCGACAGGGTCAGCATCATCAGGCCGCGCACCCCGGTATCGCTGATGGCGTCCGGGTCCCAGTGCGATTCCTGATAGGCCTGGGCCGCGAGCAGGTCCCAGTCGAAAGTGGTCCGCTCGGCTGCCAGTTCGAACCAGCGCTCATAACGTGGCAGGCGGGTTTCGACCCGGTCGACGAAGCTGGAGACATCGACATAGTTGAAATCGGCAAACTGGCCGAACCAGACTTCGTCCAGCCGTTCCAGCAGATCGCCTTCATGGATCTGGCTGAACCAGGCCGTGAGCACATCTCCAAGTCCCGCAACCTGGCCGGAATAGGCCCAGGCCAGGGATTCCTCCTCGCTCAGATCCATTGCGACAATCAGGTCGGGATGGCGGCGGCGGGCGAAGTCGGCGAGGTGGGAATCGGCGATGGTGCAATCGAATTCGCCGGCATCGACGGCTTCCAGCAGCGGCATGGCGGAGCCGCCGTCTCGCTCGGTCCAGCCTGCCGCATCGCTGCGCACGGGCAGGGCCTGCAGGGTTTCCAGATAACTCGATCCGGCCAGCACCACGATGCGGGCCCGGCCGAGATCGTCCAGCGAGGTCGGGGCCGGGCCGCCATTATGGCAGACCAGTTGTTCGGTCACCGTCTTGTAGGCCGGGCCGAACTGCATCCGCGCTTCACGCCCGGCCGTGACGGTCAATCCCGCAGCCGCAATATCACCCTCGCCATTGGCGAGCGCTGCCGTCAGGGCGGTGATCGAGGGGCGCGTCCGGAATTCTGCCTCGACCCCGAGATGGGCCGCAAAGGCCCGCACCAGATCGACTTCATAGCCGCCGGGGCCGTCATCGCCGGCCAGATAGCTGGTCGGGCCTTCCAGGGTGAGGACCACGAGGCTGCCGCGCGCCTGCAGCGCTTCGACGGATTCGATTGCGTCGGGCCGCGTGGCCTCGCTGCAGCCAGCCAGGGCAAGGGTGATCGCGATGAGACGAAGACTATGGCGCAAGGTCATCTCCGCAAAGATAGGCATTTGCCATGCATCCGCCAAGTGGAATGCGCCCGTATGCCTTTTCGTTCCGTTTTGTTAACCATAAATGTTCCGCTTGTGTTCCGGAACAAAGCTGGTACGTTGTGTCTCGGTTGCCCGTGACCGAGGGGCGTGAAATAAGGGAATATCGATATGAGCAAGGGCGCGATTCGACTCGTGAACGATTCAGGTATGGACAAGAAAAAAGCGATCGAGGCCGCGCTGGGCCAGATTGACAAGGCCTTCGGCAAGGGTTCGGTCATGAAGCTGGGCGCCAAGCCGGCGATGGAGATCGAATCGATCTCTTCCGGCTCGCTCGGGCTCGATATCGCGCTCGGCATTGGCGGTCTGCCCAAGGGCCGGATCGTCGAGATCTACGGTCCGGAAAGCTCCGGCAAGACGACGCTGGCGCTGCACACGATCGCCGAGGGGCAAAAGCTCGGCGGTGTCTGTGCCTTCATCGATGCCGAACACGCACTCGATCCGGTCTATGCCGGCAAGCTTGGCGTTGATGTCGCCGAACTCCTGGTCTCGCAGCCCGATACCGGTGAGCAGGCGCTCGAAATCGCCGATACGCTGGTGCGGTCCGGCGCGATTGATGTGCTGGTGATCGATTCGGTCGCCGCGCTGACCCCGCGTGCCGAGCTGGAAGGCGAGATGGGCGACAGCCTGCCCGGTCTCCAGGCCCGTTTGATGAGCCAGGCGCTGCGCAAGCTGACCGGCTCGATCTCGAAGTCGAAATGCATGGTCATCTTCATCAACCAGATCCGGATGAAGATCGGCGTGATGTTCGGCAGCCCCGAGACCACGACCGGCGGTAATGCGTTGAAATTCTACTCCTCGGTTCGCCTCGATATCCGCCGCATCGGCGCGATCAAGGATCGTGATGAAGTGATCGGCAACCAGACCCGCGTCAAAGTCGTCAAGAACAAGGTGGCACCGCCCTTCCGCGAGGTTGAGTTCGACATTCTCTATGGCGAAGGCATTTCGAAAATGGGCGAGCTGATCGATCTTGGCGTCAAGGGCGACATTATCGAGAAGTCCGGTTCCTGGTATTCCTATAATTCCGAACGGATCGGTCAGGGTCGTGAAAACGCTCGTAAATTCATGATTGCCAACCAGGCCATGGCCAAGGAAATCGAAGCGAAGGTCCGCGCCAATGCCGGGCTGATCGCCGATGTCCTTCTGGTCGGCAAGGATCTGGAAGAAGACGAGGCCATCGCTGGCTAACCGGGACTGCCCGGCTGGTCTTGTTAAAGCACCGGCCGGGCATCCTCCCTTAATCCTTTGATGTCAGGGTGTCCGTCATGGCGCCTGAATGGCTGGGTTCCTGAAAGGGGACCGGGCCATTTTTGCGTCCGGGGCACGCTGCTGAAGGAGAGAGCCATGGCTGTTGGAATGTCGGTCGACCTGGAGCGCGAAATCCGGATCTTCGTGTTCAGCGAGACGGTGATCCCTGCCGACTTCGATTTTGTTGCGCGTCTCTATGGCGATCGCGAGAACTATCGCTTCACCGACCGGGAGATTGTCTTCTTCACCCCCGATGTGTCGATGGCGCAGATCGAGACCGAGGATATTGGCGGCCTGGCCGACAGCTATTTCGAAGCGCTGCGGGCGCGCAATGACACCAAGCCCGATCGGTCAATCTGGGTGATGCCCGACCATGTGCGCAATGATGCCCGGCTCTGGCGTGAATTTACCCGTGAGCCGGAAAACCATCACAAGAGCCGCGAATACATGGACAATTTCGCGGCGGCGCTGGCCGCATACGATCTCCCTTCATCCTGGCTCGATGATATCCGGCAGGGCCGGGGACTGCGTGAATTCGGTCAGGTCGCAGCGCTGCGCAATCTCGCGCCGCTGGGCTGAACCGGGCCACAGCGCCACACCGTCTGGTGCGCGCGACTTGCGCAGGCGGCCGCGTTTCCATATCTCCTGAAAACTGCTAACGCAGCGGCTTCGGCCGGGCGCCGCAAAGACGATGCGATACAGGATGATATGATGGCCAGCTTGCGCGATATCCGGGCAACATTTCTCGACTACTTCGGCACGAATGGTCACGAGATCGTGCCCTCCAGTCCGCTGGTGCCGCAGGACGATCCGACCCTGCTCTTCGTCAATGCCGGCATGGTGCCGTTCAAGAATGTCTTCACCGGCAAGGAGCGGCGCCCCTATACCTGCGCGACCTCGTCACAGAAATGCGTCCGCGCCGGCGGCAAGCATAATGATCTCGACAATGTCGGTTATACCGCTCGTCACCACACCTTCTTCGAAATGCTGGGGAATTTTTCCTTCGGCGACTATTTCAAGGAAAAGGCGATCCATCATGCCTGGGAGCTGGTGACGAAGGAATATGGTCTGGCCGCCGACCGTCTGCTGGTCACGGTCTATTCCGAGGACGAGGAAGCGCGCGTCCTCTGGCGCAAGATTGCCGGCCTGTCCGATGACCGCATCATCTCGATTTCCACCTCGGACAATTTCTGGTCGATGGGGGATACCGGCCCGTGCGGTCCGTGTTCCGAGATTTTCTTCGATCACGGCGCTGACATCCCCGGCGGGCCTCCCGGTTCCCCCGATGAGGATGGCGACCGCTTCATCGAGATCTGGAATCTCGTCTTCATGCAGTATGAGCAGCTCTCCCCGGATGAGCGCGTCAATCTGCCCAAGCCCTCGATCGATACCGGCATGGGGCTGGAACGCATCGCGGCGATCCTGCAGGGCAAGCATAATAACTACGAAATCGACCTGTTCGCCAATCTGATCCGCGCCGGCGAAAGCGTGCTCGGCGTCAAGGCCGAGGGCACCGCGCTGGCCAGCCACCGGGTGATTGCCGACCATCTGCGTTCAACCTGTTTCCTGATGGCCGATGGCGTCAGCCCGTCCAATGAGGGGCGCGGCTATGTCCTGCGGCGCATCATGCGCCGCGCCATGCGCCATGCCCATCTGCTGGGCGCGACCGAGCCGGTGATGTGGAAACTGGTCGAGGCGCTGAAAGTTGAGATGGGCGAGGCCTATCCCGAACTCGTGCAGGCCCAGCCCATGCTCGAGGACACGCTGCGCATGGAGGAAGAGCGCTTCCAGACGACGCTGGGCCGCGGGCTCGGCCTGCTCGAGGAGGCCACCGCCGGCCTGTCCAGCGGTGCTGTCCTGCCAGGCGATACCGCCTTCAAGCTCTACGACACCTATGGCTTTCCGCTCGACCTCACCCAGGACGCCCTGCGCGCCAAGGGGATGACGGTGGACGAGGCCGGTTTCGAGACCGCGATGGACAAGCAGCGCAGCGATGCGCGCGCCAGCAAATTCTCCTCCGGCCAGGCGGCCCCGGCCGAGGTCTGGTTCGCCGTGCGGGACAAGGCGGGCGCCTCGAAATTCCTGGGCTATGACGGCGAGGAAGGCCGCGGCAAGCTGGCCGCGATCGTCGCTGATGCCAAACAGGCCAAGGCGCTCGGATCCGGCCAGGTCGGCGAGCTCGTGTTTGACGCGACGCCATTCTATGGCGAATCCGGCGGCCAGGCCGGCGATAGCGGCCTGATCGAGTTCGGGAATGGCGCGATTTTCCGCGTCACGGATACACAGAAGCGCGGCGGTGACATGCATGCCCATATCGGCGTGCTTGAACGCGGCGAGGTCACGCTCGGCGACAGCGCTGTGCTCAAGGTCGATGTCGCGCGCCGCACAACGACGCGCGCCAATCACTCCGCGACCCATTTGCTGCACGCCGCCCTGCGCGATGTGCTCGGCCCACAGGTGGCGCAGAAGGGCTCCTATGTCGGGCCGGACCGCCTGCGCTTCGATTTCAGCCAGAACAAGCCGATCAGCGCCGCCCAATTGGCCGCTGTAGAGGCCCAGGTCAATGCGGTGATCCGGCAGAATCTCGCCGTCTCGACGCGGGAAATGACCCCGGATGCCGCCATCGAGGCCGGTGCGCTGGCGCTGTTCGGCGAGAAATATGGCGAGACGGTTCGCGTCCTGGCGATGGGCCAGGCGCTCGATGGCGGCGAGAAGCCCTATTCGGTGGAGCTGTGCGGCGGCACGCATGTTGCCCGCACGGGCGATATCGCCCTGTTCAAGATCGTCGCCGACAGTTCGGTCGCCTCCGGCGTGCGCCGGATTGAAGGCCTGACCGGTGAGGCCGCCCGGCTCTATATGGAAGAACAGATCGGCTTTGGCCGCGCGGCTGCTGACGCCCTCAAGACGCCGCCGGCCGAATTGCCGACCCGCGTCGCCAGCCTGATCGATGAGCGCAAGAAGCTCGAGCGGCAGCTGGCCGAGGCCAAGAAGCAATTGGCGATGGGCGGCGGTGCCGCAGGCGCTCCGGCCGGTCCGGAAGAGATTGCCGGGATCCAGTTCATCGGCCGGGTGGTCGAGGGCGTGGGCGGCAAGGATTTGCGCGGCCTGATCGATGAGGCCAAGACCCAAATGGGCTCGGGCATCGCGGCTTTCATTTCCAATAATGAGGGTAAGGCGGCGCTGGCCGTCGGAGTTACCGGCGATCTGGTCGAGCGCTTCTCGGCGGTGGAACTGGTGCGTGCCGGTGCTGCGCCTGTCGGCGGCAAGGGCGGCGGTGGCCGCGCTGATTTCGCCCAGGCGGGCGGTCCCGATGGTGACAAGGCTCAAGCCGGGCTGGACGCGATCCGCGCCGCACTGGCCTCGTGATGGCGAGGCCTTCGCGGACAGCCCCCGGCAGTGATGTGCAAATGCTCGGCGACAAGCTTGCCGCGCGCGCTGTCGCCGCCGCCCGGAGTGATTTCAACGCGGCACTGGCCGATCGCAATATGGATTCGATCGCGGCGGTCCTGGCCGAGGCGGTCACGCTGGTGCCCGGTGATGATGCGGTTCTGATCGAGGGCCGCGAGGCACAGCTTCAGGCCTGGCAGTCGATCTTCACCAATATGCCGGATGTGACCTATGTCCGGGCGCCGTCGCGCATCGAGATCGGTGAAGACGGCGAACTCGCCGCGGAGAGCGGGCGTTGGCGGGGAGCCTGGTCGAGCGAAGGGTTTTCGATCCGCTATACCGGTCGCTATTTCGCCAAATGGCGGTTCGACGGCCTGCGCTGGGTGATTGAGGCTGAAGTCTTCGTGACGCTGAAGCGTCAGTCCTGACTGGCGAGCCAGGTGCGGGCGGTCTTTTCATCGCCAAAGGTTCGATTTTCCCCTGACAATCCGGCCGGCGCGCGCCGATCCCAATAGCTCAGCAGTGTGCGGCTCTCGGGGTCTGCGCAGGCAACGGCTGCGAAGAAGCCGTCACCGACGCCATGTTTGGCGGCGGCGATAGCCATGAAGCGCATCAGCTTTTCCGCTTCACCGGGGCTGAGCAGGTCCAGGCGTGTGTCGGTCAATATGCTCAGATTGCGTATCCCGGGCCACCAGCCGGGCAGGTCGAAACGTTCCAGATAGGACGCCTGAAGGGCTTCCAGGTCGGCGCGGCCATTGACGCGCCAGACACAGAAATTGCTCTCGTGTTCGATCTCTGTTGTCGCGTGCATGCCGTCTCCAGGCGAACTGGCTTGCCCCTGCCAAGGCAGGACCGACCAGGTTGCAGATCCGGGGTGAACCCCACCCGGTCTGTATTCCGCGAGTCCGGAGAGGGCGCAAGCCTGTTGGCCCGGCGCGGCGGCGGTCCAGAGAGGACGGGCGCATGACGGCAAGCCGGCTGGGGTCAGTCGGCGGGCCCGGTGAGCCAGGCTCGGGCGGCGGCCTCGGAGCGGAAGAAGCGCTCATCGGTCATGCGTTCGGTCCTGGAATGGAGTTCGTAATAGACCAGCAGGCCAGCGGCCATTTCATCGCTGCACACGACAGCGGCCCGTTTGCGTTTGCCGTCCGCGCGCGGCGTATCGAGTTCGGCCAGCTGGTGGACCAGCGTGGCGGTATCGTCGGCGGAAACATCGGCCAGGCTCGCATTGGTGATGATAGTCAGGAAGTTGTAATCATTCGACCACCCCGCGTCGGCGCGTGCGGCCAGGACGATGCCGACCATGACGTTTGCGGTCAGCCGTCCGCTCATGCTCCAGACGCAAAGATTGTCTTCGGGCGAGAATTCGTATGAGACGGCCAAACCGGGAACCTGCCTGTTGGGTTGAGCTCGATCATTGCCTGACAAGCGGTGTTTTGACAATACGAAACGGGCGCCGCCACCAAGGTGCCGACGCCCGCCCGATGCTTTGAATTGGCTCGCTAAATCAGGCCATGGCCGCCTTGAAGCGCTCATCGACCTTGTCGAGGAAGCCCTCGGTCGACAACCAGCCCTGGTGATCACCGACCAGAAGCGCGAGATCCTTGGTCATGAAGCCGGCCTCGACCGTCTTGATGATGGTGGATTCGAGCTTGGCGGCAAATTCCATCAGGGCTTCATTGCCATCCATGCGGCCGCGATGCGACAGGCCCTGGGTCCAGGCGAAGATCGAGGCGATCGGATTGGTGGAGGTCTGCTCGCCGCGCTGATGCTGGCGGTAGTGACGTGTGACGGTACCGTGGGCGGCCTCGGCTTCGACGACGGAGCCATCGGGTGACATCAGGACCGAGGTCATCAGGCCGAGCGAGCCGAAGCCCTGGGCGACGGTGTCGGACTGGACATCGCCATCATAATTCTTGCACGCCCAGACGAAACCGCCGGACCATTTCATCGCGGCGGCGACCATGTCGTCGATCAGGCGGTGCTCGTAGGAAATGCCCTTGGCGGCAAAGGCGTCCTTGAACTCGGCGTCGAAGATTTCCTGGAACAGATCCTTGAAGCGGCCATCATAGGCTTTCAGGATTGTGTTCTTGGTCGACAGATAGACAGGCCAGCCGCGCTGCAGGCCGTAATTCAGGCTGGCGCGGGCAAAGTCGCGGATTGAATCATCCAGATTATACATGCCCATGGCGACACCGGCGCTCGGGAAATCGAACACTTCGCGCTGGATCGGCTCGGACCCGTCCGAGGGCTGGAAGGTCATCGTCAGCTTGCCGGCGGACGGGACCAGGAAATCGGTCGCCTTGTACTGGTCGCCAAAGGCATGACGGCCGATCACGATCGGACGCTGCCAGCCGGGAACCAGGCGCGGCACATTGGAAATCACGATCGGCTCACGGAAGACAACGCCGCCGAGAATATTGCGGATCGTGCCATTGGGCGAACGCCACATTTTCTTGAGGCCGAATTCCTCGACGCGGCCTTCATCCGGCGTGATCGTGGCGCATTTGATGCCGACGCCGTATTTTTTGATCGCTTCCGCCGAATCGACGGTGATCTGGTCGTCGGTCTCGTCGCGCTTCTGGATCGAAAGGTCGTAATACTTCAGATCAATGTCGAGATAGGGCAGGATCAGCTTGTCCTTGATCAGCTGCCAGATGATGCGGGTCATCTCATCGCCATCGAGTTCGACGACGGGGGTATCGACTTTGATCTTCGCCATGGTGTTGTGCTTTCTTTTCGGACGGGGGTGTAAGGCGCTAGAAAGCGCTTCGAATGATTTGCGCGCTCTCTAGCATTGGCGCGCGCCAAGGTGAAGGCCCTGCTCCATGACCCAATCGAATGCCGCACCGTCCTTCATCCTCGTTCATCCGCAACTGGGTGAAAATATTGGCGCTGCCGCTCGGGTGATGGCGAATTTTGGCTTGGCCGATCTGGTGCTCGTGGCACCGCGCGATGAATGGCCCAATCCCAAGGCGGTCTCGATGGCGGTCGGCTCGCCCGTGCTCGACAATGCCCGGCTGGTCGACGATTTGACGGCCGGGGTTGGTGGTTTCACAAGGCTCTACGCGACTACGGCGCGGCCGCGCGGGATGGAGAAGCCGGTGATGACCGCGCGCGAGGGCATGGCCGATGTCCGCGCCGCTATCGCTGCCGGTGAGAAGGTCGGTGTCCTGTTCGGCGGCGAGAAGGGCGGGCTGCTCAATGACGCCGTCGCCCTGGCCGATGTGATCATCACCCTGCCAGTGGATCGCAGTTTCTCCTCGCTCAATCTGGGCCAGGCCGTTGGCATTGCCGCCTATGAGTGGATGGCCGAGGAGGGCGCACCGGCGGTGTTCGACCCGGTTTCCGACGTCGCTTCGCGATTCGATCTTGAAGGCATGTTCGAGCATTTCGAGGCCGAGCTGGAACGCGCCGGCTTTTTCTACCCGCCCGACAAGACGCCGCTCATGGTGCAAAACCTGCGCACCGCATTTGTTCGTGGCCGCTGGACGACCCAGGAAGTGCGGACATTTCGCGGCTGTGTGAAGGCGCTGGCCATGGGGCGCGGCAAGGCGCGGACCTTGCGGGACAAATAGCGGCTGGCGAAGGCGGCGTCCCGCCGGGTTGAATTCGCACGGCCGGGGACCCAGCTAGATCGCAACTGGAAAAGGGATGCGCCATGACCAATTCAGACGCGATGCAGCGGGCCGACGCCCTGGCTGAAGCCTATTCTGGGCAGCGCGAGGCCCCGGCCTTCCCGTCGAAGGCAGCGATTGATGCGCTGGCGGGCTTTCAGCAGCCCCTGCCGGCGGCGCCCAGCGATCCGGCCGAAATGATTGCCCTGATGGACCGGCTCGGTTCGCCCGCGACCGTTCGCAATAACAGCCCCCATTATTTTGGTTTTGTCATTGGTGCCGGTCTGCCGGCCGCAATGGCGGCAGAGCGTCTCGCGCTGGCGTGGAATCAGTGCGCCTCCGACTGGGTCAATTCACCCGCTGCCGCGGCGATCGAGGCCCAGGCCGGGCGTTATGTGCTCGAAGCGCTGGATTTGCCGCGCGAGGCCGCTGTCGGCTTCGGGACCAGCGCCACCGCCTGTGGGCTGGCTCTGCTCGCCGCCGCGCGCCGGCATTTGCTCGAACGCGCCGGCTGGGATTTCGATGCCGATGGCCTGGTCGGTGCGCCGGAAATCCGGGTCGTGGTTTCCGAGACGGTCCATATCACCGTGATCAAGGCGCTGCGCCTGCTTGGCTTTGGCGTTCGCCGGCTGGTCCGCGCCGCGGTCGATGACCAGGGCCGGATCGATCCGGCACAATTGCCGCCGCTCGATGACCATACGATCCTGTGTCTACAGGCCGGTGAGGTGAATGCCGGCGCCTTCGACCCGTTTGTCCCGTTGATTGCCGCCGCAAGGGCGGCCGGCGCCTGGGTCCATGTCGATGGTGCCTTCGGCCTCTGGGCGCGGGCGACATCCGCGCTGAAGCCTCTCACCGAAGGGGTCGAGGGGGCGGATAGCTGGACGACGGACGGCCATAAAATGCTCAACACGCCCTATGACGGTGCGATGGGCATTTGCCGCGTGCGCGATCATGTGGCGCGGGCGATGGATGCCAGTGCGGTCTATGCGCCGGCCGGCGCCGAGGCCCAGAAGAATCTGACGCTGGAATTCTCCCGCCGGGCCCGCGGGATTGCGGTTTGGGCGGCCTTGCACACGCTCGGCCGCGCTGGTCTCGATGCGTTGATCAGCTCGCGCGTGGCGCTGGCGCAGCGCTTTGCCGCCGGGCTGCGCGATCTGGGTGTCGAGGTGCTCAATGAGGTCGCGTTCAACCAGGTGCTGTGCCGCCTCGGAGACGACGCGGCGACGCTGGCCCTGCCGGCAGCGATCCAGGCTGATGGCCGGATCTGGTTTGGCGGCACGGTCTGGCAGGGCCGTCCGGCCTTCCGGATCAGCGTCGCCAGCTGGGCCACCGAAGCGGCCGATGTGGATCGGGCCGTCGCGATTATCGGTGAGGTGTTGCGGTCAAAGCGACACGCCTGATGGCTGGAGCGTTAGTGGCTGTTTTGCTCTTCGATCCGCTGAACATCACGCTCCAGCTCGACCCTGTCCCCGCGCGTCAGGAAGGTGCGCGGGCCGGCCTCAGGCTCCGGCGGGTTTGCATCGAGCGCGTCGAAGGATGCGGCTGCATGCAGCTGCCAGGGCGTGCCCGATTGTAGCCAGGCCGCGCGCCCGGCCTGGAAGGCGGCGAGGTCGGCCTCCAGCGTGTCGGCCGAGAGCGGCCGGCCGAAACTTTCGTCAACCGGATAGGGGCCGCTGCGACTGGAGAGACGATCCAGGATCGCCTGCCCCAGCGCCGGGCGATAATGCGAGGGCACATAATACCAGGGGCTTGGCGCTGAGCCGTCGGCGGCGGGCGGGGCGGTTTGTGCCGGCGCGGAGAAGCCGCCGAAATCCCAGGCCTGCAGGGCTGGTCCGTCGAAACAGGCCTGATCGGCCGCGGCCATTTCGCCGCGTGCCGCCAGCTGGGCCGCGATATCGCGGCGCAGGGCAATCTCGGCCGGGCCGGCACCGGCGCGCTGGCGCGCTTCCTCATACCAGGCATGGACCGGGTGGATGAAGACCACGACCTGCTTGCCCGAGGCGAGCAGGGCATCAATGCCGCGGAACAGGAAAGCGACGCGCTCCGGATCGTATTCATAGGAGGCGTAATAACGATAGCGCTTGGCCAGTTCTTCCTCGAAACGATCCGGCAGACCGGCCTCGTTATAGGCCTGCTCCCAGCGCGTATCCGAGCCGCCGGAGATATTGTCATCGACGGTCTGCAGGGCGCGGGCAAAGGCGCTGGTCGACAAGGCCATCTTGGCCAGCGCCGCCAGACGGGAGCCGCCCGCCATCGGGGTGATCCAGTAGGTCGCCTGGGTATTGGTGTCGGTCGAGAACTCGCGCAGATCAACACCGATCACGACGCAATTGAGCGCTTCATTGCGCGCGGCGAGGGCGCTGGCGCGGGCCAGTTCAAAGGCCGAGGTGCCAGCCATCGCGAGGTTTTCATAACCGCCGGGCCAGTCGGGCAAATCGCGCGGAAAACCGTCCATCACCCGCGAACTGCCCAGGGTGATCGTGCCGGCATCGCTGGTCAGGAGGCGGTGGCCGACATGGACCCGATAGCCATCCTCATGCGCGCGGGTACGGCGGGCATTGACGCCCTCGATCGAAATCCACGGCGCGATCTCATAGGGATCGACCACCAGGGTGAAGCCGCCGAAGCCGACAAGCCAGACGATCAGCGTGACTGCGAACAGGCGCGCATAGCGGACCAGGCGCCTGGCAGCGCCGGGTGTGGGGGCGTCAGAAGCGGTAATAGATGAACTCCGCGACGGTCCAGGAATTGATGATGGCGATGAAGAAGAGGCTGGCGATCAGGATCGCGCTTGTCGTGCTTGCTGACCAGCGCCAGCCCTTCTGCAGATTGTTTTCCTGCCCCGCCAGCGTGCGCGGGTCGAGATAGCGCGATACGGCCGAGATCGTGTCCGGCAGGCCCCAGATGATCGCCAGGCTGACAATAATGGCAATGAAGGGTTCGTCGCCGACATTTTCGCCCAGCCCGTTGAGCCCGGCCATGCCGGCCAGCATGGTGCTGGCAGCGTCAAAACTGTCGGCGCGGAAGAAGATCCAGGCGAAGGTGACGAAGGCGAAGGTGAGCAGGGGCGCGAGGAATTTCAGCGGTTTCGGGAAGAACCCGTTCGGGAATTTGCTGTCGATCCAGTGGCACCAGGCCAGGCCCAGACCGTGCAGCCCGCCCCAGACGACGAAAGTCCAGGCGGCGCCATGCCAGAGCCCGCCGAGCAGCATGACGATGAAGAGATTGACCCAGCGCCGGGTCTCGCCCTTCCGGTTGCCGCCGAGCGGGATGTAGAGATAGTCGCGCAGGAAACGCGACAGGGTGATGTGCCAGCGGCGCCAGAAATCGACGATGGATGTGGCGCGGTAGGGTGCATTGAAATTGGCCGGAATGTGAAAGCCGAACATCCGCGCCAGACCCAGCGCCATGTCGGAATAGCCGGAAAAATCGAAGAAGATCTGGAAGGCGTAGCACAGCGCCGAGGTCCAGGCCGCCAGGGCGCCAACCTCGCCGCCATGGGCGGCAATATCGAAGCCGCTCGACGCGAAAGGCTCGAGATTGTCGGCGAGCAGGACTTTCTTGGCCAGGCCGAGCGCGAAGATCGTGAATCCGATGCCGAGATTGTCGGACAGCTTGTCCTTGCGGCTGGCATCGTCGAACTGGTCGGCAATCTCGCGGTGGCGGATGATGGGGCCGGCGATCAATTGCGGGAAGAAGGAAACGAAAAGCGCGTGCTTCACGACGCTGCCGGGGCTGGCATGATTGCGCGCCACATCCACCAGATAGCTGATCTGCTGGAAGGTGAAGAAGGAAATCGCCAGCGGCAGCGCCAGATGCGCCAGCGGCAGGTCGAGCCCGGTGACGCTATTGGTATTGGCGACGAAGAAGTCGGCGTATTTATAGACACCGATCAGAGCCAGGTTGAAGACCATGCCGATCGCCAGCCAGGGCTGGGAGCCGCGATGCCGGATCACCACGCCGAAGCCGTGATTGACGATGATCGAACTGAGCAGGAGCGCCAGATAGCTCGCATTCCACCAGCCATAGAAGACCAGCGAGGCCAGTGTCAGCAGCGCCAGTGCCGCCTGGTGGCCGGCAAAGCGTCGCGCCGTGTAATACAACACCAGCGTGACGGGCAGGAACAGGAACAGAAACTCGATCGAATTGAATAGCAAAGGCCGTCTCCCCAGGCGCTCGATACGGTGTGCCGCATTTGGGCTGAGAGGGAAAGTGGCTTTGTCGGGAGCGGGCTTGACGGCGCGGCACCCGCCGCCGCCTACAGCCATTGACATTCACCCCCACACCGCTAGAACCCCTTTTCCCTCGCCGGAGCCTTGCTCTGTGTGGATCAACCCCAACGGGACGATGCGTGGACCGCCGTTTTAATCGTGGACCTTGAGGGAGGTACACCGGGCCGCATCGATAGAGAGAACATGTCAAAACGTCATAATCAGAAGTATAAAATTGACCGCCGCATGGGTGAAAACCTTTGGGGCCGTCCTAAATCCCCAGTCAATTCACGTTCTTACGGTCCTGGCCAGCATGGTCAGCGTCGCAAGAGCAAGGTCTCCGAATTCGGCCTTCAGCTGCGCGCCAAGCAGAAGCTGAAAGGCTATTACGGCAATATCACCGAGAAGCAGTTCCGCCGCACCTTTGACGAAGCTTCGCGTCGCAAGGGCAATGCTGCCGAGAACCTGATCGGCCTGCTGGAATCGCGCCTCGATGCGCTGGTCTATCGCGCCAAATTCGTCCCGACCGTCTTCGCAGCCCGCCAGTTCGTCAATCACGGCCATGTCCTGGTCAATGGCAAGCGCGTCAATATCGCGTCTTACCGTTGCAAGACCGGCGATGTGGTTGAAGTGCGCGAACGTTCGCGTTCGATGGCGCTGGTGCTGGAAGCCCTGGAAAGCGCGGAACGCGATATCCCGGACTATATCGATCTCGACACCAAGGCGATGAAGGTGACCTTCGTACGGGTCCCGGAATTCGCTGAAGTGCCGTATCCGGTCCAGATGGAACCCAATCTCGTGATCGAGTTCTACTCCTCGTAAGCGATACCATCATCGAATGATCAATCAGGCCGTCTGGATATTCCGGGCGGCCTTTTTGCTGGGCGTTTGAGTGACCCCGCCGCGACAGGGGCATCGCGTTGTTTTGGCCCCGATTTTGCGAATTATGAACAAAGTGTTTCAGTTTGGTGCTGGACGGGGCGGGGCTGATGCCGCCGCCACTTGATCCTGGGGGGATATTCCATGCGCGTGCTTTTTCTGGGGGTCATTACGGCCGCATTGTCCTGTGCCGCCTGTTCCACGGTCAACGAACCGGAGCCGGCGGCGCGTACGGGCTTCATGGCCTCGCTTCCCGCCATGCCATCCCTGCCGACGATTCACATGCCCAACGTCAATCTGGCCGATCTTCACCTGCCGGGCACCAATCGCCAGGCGCCCCAGGTCGATCCCGATCTGGAGGCCGTCGTCTATTGGCGGGTGATTGATGATGATATCCTGGTGGTCCATGCCGACACGCACGGCTGCACGGTACGCTCCGACTTCACCGTCGATGTCGAGCAGTATGATGGCGATATCTATACGGTGCGCCTGACCCGCAATGAGCCGGACCGTTGCAGCCAGAACCTGCCCTGGGGTGTTCAGCTCGGCTTTGGTTTCGAGGAACTCGGTGTGCCCAATGGCGGCAGTATCATCGTGCTCAACCCGATCGACCAGCGTGCCTGGGACTGGAATGAGCCCGGCCGTACAGCCCAGACACAGCGCTAGGCACAGGCCGTCTGCAGCAATTCCACGCTCACCTTGTCGGGATAGAAGGCCAGCCGGTCCTTGATCGCCGCGACATGCGCGAAGGGGCCCTCATAGCTCCAGGCTGCGTTCTCCAGCACTGTGCCATCCTTGAGCCGGATGTGGAAATAGCTCGCCTTGCCCTTATAGGGACACCAGCTGGTGTGCATGGAGCGTTGCAGGAAGCGCGGCGCAATATCGATGCGGCGGACGTAAAGCACAGGCGGGTAGACATGCTCGCGCAGTTCCAGCGCTTCGGCCCGGGCGGCGAGCCGCTCCTGGCCGATACTGATGCGAACGGGCTGGTCGATCTCGCGCAATTCCAGCGGATGATCGATCCCGGGCTGCAGGACGGGACGGTCTGGATTGTCTGTCATGGCGGCCCTTCCTTTGTGATCAGGCGCTTTCAAGCACGCCCTTGTCCTTGAGATAGGTCTGCAATTCACCGCTCTCGAACATTTCCTTGATGATGTCGCATCCACCGACGAACTCACCCTTGACGTAAAGCTGGGGAATGGTCGGCCAATTGGAGAAGTCCTTGATGCCCTGGCGGATTTCAGCGTCTTCGAGGACGTTGACGCTTTCGAAATCGACCTGGAGATGGTCGAGAACGCGGGCCACGACCGAGGAAAATCCGCATTGCGGGAAGACCGGTGTGCCCTTCATGAACAGCACGATGTCGTGATTTTCGACGGTGGCCTTGATGGCGTCGTGGGCGGGGGTGGACATTATTGAGCTCCTGGTAAATCCCTGCCGGAGAGCTGGGGGCTCACCGATCGTGCTTCAAGTCCGGCCAGCCGCGCATTCGCAGCCAGATTGGCGGATCTTGTGGTCAGACATACTACCGCACTCACGCCGTTCTGATCGAGTGTCCATTTCAGCGCACCCCCGGACGGTACGGGGCCGGGCCGGACTCGCGTGCCGGTCATCACCTGTTTGGCGGCGCGGGCGAGATACCACAGATCGGCGCCCGAGGCTGGCAGGCGGGGGCGCGCACGGGCTGCGCCGCTGATCGCCTCAATCCCGATCACCTGCATCCCGGCTTCGGACGCGCGCGCGAGTCGGGTGAGGGCGGCGGCATCAAGGCCCGCATTCACTGGCGCCATCAGGATGTCGAAGGCGCCGGCATCAATCGCCGCATCAAGCTCCGGTCCGCGGCCGCACACGCCGATCTGGCGGATCATGCCGCGCTCGCGCAAGGCCTCCAGCCGACGCAGCAGGCGATCTGACATATCGGCCGCCGAGGGGCCGTGCAGCAGCAGCAGGTCGACATAGGGCGTCTGCAGGCGTTCCAGCGACCCGCGCAGCGACATCTCCACCGCGCCGGCCGAGAAATCGCGGTGGCGGTGAAGATCAATGCCGGCCTTGGTGGCGATGTAGAGCTGGTCACGCGCGCGGCCACGCAGGGCCTGGCCGAGCCGGCGTTCGCCCTCGCCGCGGCCATAGGCCGGGCCGGTATCGAACAGATTGATGCCCAGATCGATCGCCTCGGCGATCAGCCGTGCGGTTTCGCGCCGCGAGACGGCGGGCGAGGCATGCGGTCCGGTGACACCGAAGCCAAGGCGCGAGAAGGGCGTCGCCGGGATTTGGGGCGCGTCGCTCATGCGTCAGGCGTCGGGAGTGCGGGTTTCCAGCGCCAGGGCATGCAGCTCATTACCCATTTTGGAGCCGAGCGTCGCATAGACCATCTGGTGCTGGGCGACGCGCAGCTTGCCGCGGAAGGCCTCGCTGGTGACGACTGCTTTCCAGTGATCATTATCGCCGGCCAGATCCTCCAGCTCGATTTCGGCGTCGGGCAGGCCGGCCTTGATGTGGGCGATGATCTCTTCGGCGGGCATGGGCATGGTGGGGCATCCTGGTGGGGCGGTGATCACGAAATCTTGCATCCGGCCGGTCAAGACGTGACCGTCCGGGCGGGCGGCGACGGTTTTCAAGCGTCTGCGTCCGGCTCATACAGGAGGCGACGCTATCCGTCACCTTGGCCGAGGGGAAGCCCATGATCCGATTGCCTGCAGCGAACCGACCTGTGCGGCGCGTTTTCGTCCTTTTGGGGCTGCTGGCCCTGCTGATCCTGATCGCCGGAAATGCCCTGGCCGGCGAGCCCTATACGGATCGCGAGGGGCGGGCCCTGGGCGGCTATGATGCGGTGAGCTATTTCAGCGAAACAGGGCCTGTGATGGGGCTGGCCACGATTACTGCCGAGCATGCGGGCGCCACATGGTGGTTTGCCAGCGAGGCCGGCCGCGCGCGCTTCCTGGCCGATCCCGCGCGCTTTGCGCCCGCCTATGACGGGCATTGCGCCTTTGCCCTGGCTGATGGCCGCAAGGTGCGCAGCGACCCGCTCGCCTGGCAGATTGTCGATGGCCGGCTCTATCTCAATTTCTCGCCCGCCATCCATCGCCGCTGGCAGCAGGATATTCCCGGCTATCTGGCGCAATCGGAGGCCCATTGGCCGGCGCTGGAGAGCGAGCCCGCAGCGCGGCCGAGCCGCTGGTTCTGAGATTGCGGATATTTCAGTGGGGTTGGCGCGGCGCGCGTGGCAAGCTTTGCCGGTATTAATCGAGGACATTCCATGCGCTATCTATCCTTGCTGACCGCCGTCGGCTTCGCCGCTTTCAACATTGCCTGCCAGACACCGTCCGACGCATCCGCCAACCTGTCGTCCGAGGCGTCGGTCGGGACTGAAGCGGCGCTCGCGCCGGCGATGGACCGGGCGCAATTGCTCGAGGATCTGCGCATTCTCGCGGCCGATGACATGGAAGGCCGTCTGGTCGCCACGGCGGGCAGTGAACGGGCCCGCGCCTATATCATCTCCCGCTTCGAGCAGATCGGGCTTGGAGCGATTGGCGAGAGCTTTGAATCGAGCTTCGAGTTTGGCCGGCCCAATGGCTGGTCACCGACCACGACCGGCACCAATATCATCGCGCGTCTGCGCGGCACGGGCGACAGCTCACGCGTCATGGTGATCAGCGCGCATTATGATCATATGGGCATGCGCGGCGGCGAGATCTGGAATGGCGCTGACGACAATGCGTCCGGCGTTGCCGGCTTGCTGGCCACGGCGGCGAGCTTTGCCGCCGCACCGCCGCAGCACGATATCATCTTTGTGGCTTTCGACGCCGAAGAGCATGGCCTGCAGGGCGCCGAGGCCTTTGTTGCCAATCCGCCCGTGCCGCTCGAGACGATCACCTTCAACCTCAATCTCGACATGCTCGCCATGTCGCAGGAACGTATCCTCTGGGCGGTCGGGACCTATCACTACCCCTTCCTGATCCCGATCGTGGATGCGGTCGCGGCGCGCTCCAATGTCAATCTGCCGATGGGCTATGATGAACCGACCGAGGAGCGTGGGGCCGACTGGACGCATGCGACCGATAGCGGTGAATTCCACGCGGTCGGCATCCCCTTCATCTATCTGGGCGTCGATTATCACCCGCATTATCACGAGCCGACCGATATCTATGAGAATATGACGCTGGATTTCTTCCAGGACGCGTCGGAAACCGTGATCGATTTCGCACGCGAATCCGACCGCCAGCTCGACAGGATCGGCGAGGCCTCCGGGCGGTAAGCCGCGAGCCGACAATCAGTAAACGGGGCCGGCGCGAGATATCGCGGCGGCCCTGATTGTGTCTGGATGCCTTGTTTGATCAATGTTTGGCAGACCGGGACGGTCTGCGCATAAGAATGTTGCTCGTGCGAGAGTAAAGTTTCGCGAATTACAAGTCTCCGCTTTCCCTTGATTCAGTAATCTGACCATGTCAGGGTCGTTTTTTCTCCCAACCCGCGCGATATGTTGACGGCCTTGTTTCGCCGAATACGCGCTTTTGGCCAATGAAATCCGAGGGGGCCGCAATGGCAAGGGCATTCTATTTCCTGTTTGGCGTTTTGAGTTATGTGTTTTTCCTGATCGTGTTTCTCTATTCGATCGGTTTCGTCGGCAATATGCTGGTGCCCAAGGGAATTGATGACGGGGCGGCATCAACGCCGCTGCTAATGGCGGCGATCATCAACATCCTCCTGCTCAGCCTTTTCGCGGTCCAGCACACGGTGATGGCGCGGCAGCCTTTCAAGGTCTGGTGGACGAAGATCATCCCGCACCAGATCGAACGCGCCGTCTATGTCCTGCTGTCGAGCGCGGCCCTGGCGCTGATCTACTGGCAGTGGCAGCCGATGACCGGCACGGTCTGGTCGACGGATTCGCAGATGCTGCAATACGCCCTCAACGGCGTGTTCTTTCTGGGCTGGATCATCGTGCTGGTTTCCACCTTCCTGATCAGCCATTTCCACCTGTTTGGTCTGAAGCAGACGCTGGCAGGCGATGACAAGTCGAGCGGTGAGCCATCAGTGCTGACGCAGAACCTGTTCTACAAACTGGTCCGGCACCCGATCATGACAGGCTTCATCATCGCCTTCTGGGCGACCCCGCACATGAGCGTCGGGCATTTGCTGTTCGCGATCGTGACCACCGCCTACATCCTGGTGGCGCTTCAATTCGAGGAACGCGACCTGATCGCCGAGTTCGGCGACCAGTATCACGCCTACAAGCAACGCGTCGGCATGGTGTTTCCATTGATCGGGCGAAGCTCGAAACCGAAATAGGCGCTGCCTTCCAGAATCAAAAACGCCCGGCTTGAGACCGGGCGTTTTTTTGTGCTGTCGCTGTGAAGCTTTCGCGGTCTATTCGGCCGCCACCACGCTCTTGTTCATCAGGCCGGGCAGCCAGCCTTCCCAGGCGCTGCGCAGACGCGAAAGCTCGAGATTATGGGCGCCATTGACGGTGATCGCCGTGCCGCCGCCCAGGCCGACAACCTGGATCGGGATATCATCAGCCTTGGCATCCTGCAGGATGGCGATGGCGTCTTCCTTCGCAGCGGCGATCAGATAGCGCGCCTGGTCTTCGCCAAACAGGAAGCCATGCATCGGCACATCGCCCTCATGGGCCAGCTTGATGCCGATATCCGAGGCCAGGGCCATATCGGCCGCGGCGCAGGCGAGTCCGCCATCGGAGAGGTCGTGACAGGCGGTCAGGCGGCCGGAGCGTATCTGGCCGCGGACGAAATCGCCATTGGCTTTCTCGGCCGACAGATCGACATGCGGTGAACCGCCATCTTCGCGGCCCTCGATTTCCTTGAGATAGATCGAGGCGCCCATCGCACCGATGGTCTCGCCGACCAGCAGCAGGATATCGCCTTCCTGAAGGCCGCCAAACTGGCCGCACTTGTCGATATCAGGGATCAGGCCGACACCGCCAATGGCCGGCGTTGGCGGAATGGCGGCGCCATTGGTCTCATTATAGAGGCTGACATTGCCGGACACGACCGGGAAGTCGAGCTTGGCACAGGCTTCCGCCATGCCGTCGATACAGCCGACAAACTGGCCCATGATCTCGCGCCGTTCCGGATTGCCGAAATTGAGGCAGTCGGTGATGGCGATCGGATCGGCCCCGGCGGCGGTGAGATTGCGCCAGGCTTCCGCGACGGCCTGCTTGCCGCCTTCGAAGGGATCGGCCTGGCAATAGCGCGGCGTACAGTCGGTGGTGATCGCCAGCGCCTTGTTGGTGCCGTGGATGCGCACAATGGCGGCGTCCGACGGATCCTGTGAACTGGCGACAGTATCAGCCATCACATGGCGGTCATATTGCGACCAGATCCAGGCTTTTGACGCCATGTCCGGCGAGCCCATCAGCTTGAGCAGGATCTCGCCCATATGCGCCGGTTTGGCGACATCGCTGGCGGTGATCTGGGCGCGCACTTCAGGCGCGTGCCAGGGCCGGTCATATTTGGGTGCATCATCGGCGAGCGGTGCGATCGGAATATCGCAGACGGTCTCGCCCTTGTGGGTGAGGACCATGCGCTTGCTGTCCGTCGTCTGGCCGATCACGGCAACATCGAGTTCCCATTTCTCGAAGATGCGCATCGCCACGTCTTCGCGGCCCGGCTTCATGATGACCAGCATGCGCTCCTGGCTTTCCGAGAGCATCATTTCATAGGTCGACATATTGGTTTCGCGTTGGGGAACCTTGTCCATGTCGAGCTCGATGCCGATCCCGCCCTTATCGGCCATTTCGACCGAGGAGGAGGTCAGGCCGGCGGCACCCATATCCTGGATGGCGGCGATGGCATCGGTCGCCATCAGCTCGAGACAGGCCTCGATCAGCTTCTTTTCGGTGAAGGGGTCGCCGACCTGGACGGTCGGGCGTTTTTCCGCGCTGTCATCATCAAATTCGGCCGAGGCCATGGTGGCGCCGTGAATGCCGTCGCGGCCGGTCTTGGAGCCGACATAGACAATCGGCTGGCCCGGCTGCGCACCGCGGGCATAGAAAATCTTGTCGGCATCGGCCAGGCCCACGGCCATGGCGTTGACGAGGATGTTGCCATTATAGCCGGCGTGGAAATTGGTCTCCCCGCCCACCGTCGGCACGCCGACGCAATTGCCATAGCCGCCAATGCCGGCGACGACGCCGTCAACCAGCTGGCGCGTCTTGGCATGGTCCGGCGCACCGAAGCGCAACGCATTCATCAGCGCAATCGGACGCGCACCCATGGTGAAGACATCACGCAGGATGCCGCCAACCCCGGTCGCCGCGCCCTGATAGGGTTCGATATAGGAGGGGTGATTATGGCTTTCCATCTTGAAGATGGCGGCCTGACCATCACCGATATCGATCACACCGGCATTCTCGCCCGGCCCCTGGATGACCTTCTCGCCCTTGGTCGGCAGTTTGCCCAGATGCAGGCGCGAGGACTTGTAGGAGCAATGCTCCGACCACATCACCGAGAAAATCCCCAGCTCAACGAGATTCGGAGCCCGGCCCATACGGTCAAGGATGACCTGGTACTCATCGGTCGAGAGCCCGTGTTCCTTGACGATTTCGGCGGTGATGTTTTCGGCGTAATCCAAGATCAGCTCCTGCGCGCATTCGGTCTATGGGAGTTAGCATTCTGCTGCCGACTCGCCAATGCTCCGATCAGCGAATTGCACGCAGATGCGTGTCGGGCTGCAGCTTCGCTCACCGGGCGATGCGGGCACCCGGGACGTGGTCCTGTTTCTGCGAAACAGGTGCATGTCCCGACTTGGTGGGAAGGTGCTGTCGCTACAAAGGTTTGGCTGACGCCAGATGGCGCGGGTCATTTACTGTTGAGCTGGTCGCGGCAATTCCACCCCTGGACCGACCCTAGTCGGGACACGCACCGGCTGGACGCCGGACCATGTCCCGGGGGCAAAGCTAAGCGCTCCCCAGCAAGCTCTCAAACAGCGCCAGCCCATCCGTGCCGCCATGCTTGGCATCCACAGCGCGTTCCGGGTGCGGCATCATGCCGAGTACATTGCCTTGCTCGTTGACGAGGCCGGCAATGTCATTGGCGGAGCCATTGGGATTGGCGCCGTAGCGGAAGACGACCTGGCCTTCGTTTTCGATCCGGATCAGGGTCTCGGTGTCGGCGAAATAATTGCCGTCATGATGCGCGATCGGGATCATCAGCTTGGCATTGGGCGTATAGCGCGAGGTGAAGCGCGTATTGGTATTGGCGACGGTGATCGGGGTTTCTTCGCAGATGAATTTGAGCTGGGCATTGCGCATCAGCGCGCCGGGCAGAAGCCCGCATTCGGTCAGGATCTGGAAGCCATTGCACACGCCCAGGATCGGCGCGCCGGTGGCGGCATGGGCGATGATCGCCGGCATGATCGCCGAATGGGAGGCCATCGCGCCGCAGCGTAAGTAGTCGCCATAGGAAAACCCGCCGGGAATCATGACGAATTGCGTGCCTTCGGGCAGGGCGGTTTCCTGGTGCCAGACCATGGCGGGAGCGGTGCCGGTGACGCCCTGGATGGCATCATGGGCGTCACGGTCACAATTGGACCCGGGAAAGACGATGACGGCGGATTTCATGGGCAGGCCGCTCCTATTCCAGCTCGATCGAGTAGCTCTCGATCACTGGATTGGACAGGAGTTTGGCGCACATCTCGTCGACGCGGACCCGGGCGGCCTCGACATCATCGCCGGTCAGATCAAGCTCGATCAGCTTGCCCTGGCGCACGGAGGCGACCTCGTCATAACCCATATTGTGCAGCGCGCCGGCAACGGCAGCGCCCTGGGGGTCGAGAACGCCGGGCTTGAGGTAGACGTGGATTTTCGCTTTCACGGGAACGACTCGCTTTTTTTAAGGCCTGCTTTGGATGCGCCCTGCATAATGCGGGCGGCGGACCGATGCAATCGAGCAGCGCCGGTTCTTGCGCCGTGTCGACATGAAAACGCCCCCGGCGATGCGGGGGCGCTGACAGGCGGATTGTGTCCGCAGGCTATTTGGCCGCTTCGTCCGGCGCGTCGGGCACCGAGCGTGGCATGTCCTTCATGACACCCAGACGGCGGGCGACTTCGGCATAGGCCTCGGTGACATTGCCGAGATCGCGGCGGAAGCGGTCCTTGTCCATCTTCTCATTGGTTTCCATGTCCCACAGCCGGCAGCTGTCGGGGCTGATCTCGTCGGCCAGCACGGTGCGGACCATATCGCCCTCATAGAGGCGGCCGAATTCGAGCTTGAAGTCGACGAGGCGGATATTGACCGCGGCGAACAGGCCGGAGAGGAAATCATTGGCGCGCAGGGTCAGCGCCATCATGTCGTCGATTTCCTGCGGCGTCGCCCAGTTGAACGAGGTGATGTGGTCTTCCGACACCATCGGATCGTTGAGCTCGTCTTTCTTGTAATAGAATTCGACGATGGCGCGCGGCAATTGCTGGCCTTCCTCGATGCCCAGCCGCTTGCTGATCGAACCGGCGGCGACATTGCGGCAGACAACCTCGAGCGGGATGATCTCGACCTGACGCACCAATTGCTCGCGCATATTGAGGCGGCGGATGAAATGCGTCGGGATGCCGATATGGCCCAGCTGGACCATGATGTATTCGCTGATGCGATTATTGAGCACGCCCTTGCCTTCAAGGGTGGCTTTTTTCTCGCCATTCAGCGCGGTCGCATCATCCTTGAAGTATTGCACCAGCGTGCCCGGCTCAGGACCTTCATAGAGGATCTTGGCCTTGCCTTCGTAGAGTTTCTTGCGGCGGGACATGGGCGGCGCTCCAGTCGGGGTCCGGGTCATGTTCGGACCAAAAATGCGCGACGCGGCCCGAATCGGAGACCGGACCGCGCGTTGATGGGCTAAATTATCCGCCCTTTGAGTTATTCGCAATCCCTTGCTGCGGTGCGGCATGGCCTGTGCCGGGGCGATTGATTTCGGGCGGTGGGCAAGCTAACCAAACAGGCAACACATTATCCCAAGGAGAGCCGCCATGTCTGGCATTGATGATCGCGAATCCGGTTTCGAAAACAAGTATGCCCATGACCAGGAACTGGACTTCAAGGCCAATGCCCGGCGCAACAAGCTGCTGGGCCTGTGGGCTGCCGAACTGATGGGTCTCGATGGCGAAGCCGCCACGGCCTATTCCAAGTCAGTGATCATCGCTGATTTCGAGGAAGCCGGCGATGACGATGTCTTCCGCAAACTGCGCGCCGACTTCGATGCCAAGAAGGTCGATGTCTCCGACCATCTCCTGCGCAAGCAGATGGACGAGCTTCTGGCCGAAGCCCGTCACCAGATCCAGACCGAGACCTAGGTCTCGGCTGGCGCATTACCGCTTGTAACCGACAGCCAGCGATCAATCGCTTCGCGGATATGGTCGCGGTCGTAATTGGTGGTGACAATCTCGAACACTGTGCCGGTTTCACGGTCCATCAGGACCAGGAAACCGGTGCGTCCGACCAGCTCGTCATAAAGCTCGGTTATGCCGGCCTCGACGGCCAGATCGCGCACGCGCTCGCGCTGGCCGAGGGTGAAGTCGAAGCGGACAAATTCGATCGCGGCGTCTTCATAATCCGGCCGGACATCATCGACGCGCGGTTCCAGGATGCGGCAGGCCCCGCACCAGGACGAGCGGAACATCGCCGCCACCAGCCGTGGCCGTTCCTCAATCGCTTCGGCCTGCGCCGCCCAGTCGCCGCGCATAAAATTGGGGCCGAGAAACACAGCCATGAGGGCCAGGACGACGAGGGCAGTGCGCATGCGGGAGCTCCGTTTGGTGGCTGCCGGGGAAGATAGGCGGCTGACGGTGAATTGCCAGCCCCGCCGCCATCACACTCGCGTTATGCCTCCTCCGCCTCAGGCCGCACCAGGCCCGGCAGGCCATCGATCGAGAGCGCATTGCTGACATAGCGGCGCTCGCGCCATTCCGCCTCGGTGCGGTGTTCATTGGTGCGGATCAGCTGGTCGCGTTCGCCCTTGAAATCATACAGCGGCACGCCCCAGCCGCAGCTGTCCTGGATGCGCGAGATGCGGGCCGTGATGACGGCGCGCGCCTTGGGATATTTCGGGAAAAGGGCGAGCTTCTCCGCAAAACCCGGATCGTCGAAACACACGGCATGGCCCTTGCCATAGAGGCGCAGGATATTGGCCGGCCCGTCCATGGCGCAGAACATGAAGGTGATGCGGCCATTCTGGCGCAGATGCGCCACCGTCTCGATGCCCGAACCGCCAAGATCGAGAAAGGCGACTTCGTGCGGGCCGATAATGCGGAATGTGTCATGGCCTTTCGGCGACATATTCACATGGCCATGGCCCGACGGCGCGGTGGCGACGAAGAACATTTTCTGCGCTTCGATGAAGGCGGTGACGCGATCGTCGATACTGTCGTGGACCTTGCTCATGCAGCGTCTCCCTCGGTTGGGCAGAGCTTATGACGTGATCCGTCGTTTTGCCATCCGTCGTCGCGCTTTCTTCCCCGGCTTGGCGGGGAAGTGGGCCGGACGCCGTCCGGGCCGATGGGGCGGCGAAGCCGGGCTCACCGCGCTGCCGCGCGGCCCCTCCACCATCCTTCGCCAAGGCTACGGATGGTCCCCCTCCCCGGTGAACCGGGAAGGAAAGCGGTTAATCCGCAAACACTCGCGTAAAGATCGTGTCGACATGTTTGAGGTGATAGGCCTCGTCGAAACAGGCTTCGATCGCCGCATTGCTCATATGGGCGGTGACCTCGGGATCGGCCTTGAGGTGATCGACCAGCTGGCCGCCCTCATCCCAGGTTTTCATCGCATTGCGCTGGACCAGGCGATAGCTGTCCTCGCGCGAAACGCCGGCCTGGGTCAGAGCCAGAAGCAGGCGCTGGGAGTTATGGATACCGCCCTGGGCGTCGAGATTTTCCTGGCAGCGATCGGCGTGCACGATCAGGCCTTCAACCATGCCGGCACAGCGCTGCAGCGCAAAGTCGAGATGGCCATTGGCATCCGGCCCGATACCGCGCTCAACGGAGGAGTGGGAGATATCGCGTTCATGCCAGAGCGCGACATTTTCCATCGCCGGGGTGACGGCCGAGCGCACCAGGCGCGCCAGCCCGGTGAGGTTTTCGGTCAGGATCGGATTGCGCTTGTGCGGCATGGCCGAGGAACCTTTTTGTCCCTTGGAGAAGAATTCCTGCGCCTCGCGCACTTCGGAACGCTGCAAATGGCGCACTTCAACGGCGAGATTCTCGATTGCCGAGGCGATCAGGCCGAGCACGGCGAAATAATTGGCATGACGGTCGCGCGGGATGACCTGGGTCGAGATCGGCTCGACGGCGAGGCCCATCGCGCTCGCGACATGGTCCTCAACGCGCGGGTCGATATTGGCGAAAGTGCCGATGGCGCCGGAAATGGCGCAGGTGGCGATCTCGTCGCGGGCGGCCACGAGGCGGGCGCGATTGCGTTTGAACTCGGCATAGAAGCGCGCGAATTTCAGCCCCATCGTCGTCGGCTCGGCATGGATGCCATGCGAGCGGCCGATACAGACGGTGAATTTATGCTCCATTGCCCGCGTCTTCAGCGCCGCGAGCACCCGGTCCATGCCCTGCAGGAGAAGATCGGCACTGTCGCGCATTTGAACGGCGAGGCAGGTGTCGAGCACGTCCGACGAGGTCAGGCCCTGATGCACAAACCGGCTCTGCTCGCCGACATGCTCGCCCAGATGGGTCAAAAAGGCGATGACATCATGTTTGACCTCGGCCTCGATCTCATTGATCCGCTCGACATCAAATTCAACATCCTTGGCCGACCACACCGCCTCCACAGCCGATTGCGGCACCACACCCAGTTCCGCCAGCTTCTCGGTCGCATGCGCCTCGATCAGATACCAGATCTTGTACTTGTTCTGGTCCGACCAGATGGCGGCCATTTGCGGGCGGGTATAGCGGGGGATCATGGGCGGCTCCGTCGGCGCGTTGTGAGCAAGCGCGGGAGATGCGGCAAGGGCGCTAAAAGGTCAAGGGGAGGGGCGTGTACCTCTTCATGCTCGCGCCACGTTGACGGGGAGGGACGTGTACCTTTGGTACGCGTCCCTGGGAGGACTCACTTTTCCGGCTATCTCGGGCGCTTGGGCCCGCCATCGATCGCAGCCGGGCTTCCCCAGAGGACAGGTACCAGAGGTACCTGTCCCTCTTCATTCTTGCGCAGCGTTGGCCGTGAGGGACGTGTACCTCTGGTACGCGTCCCAGGGAGGATCCGGTTTTCCGGTGATTACAGGCGGCGGAGCTCGGCATGTGCCGAAGTACGGTTGTCCCGGGGACAGGTTCTCCCCGCTTTCGGATAAGATATTGCGACAAGAAAGCATGCACGTTATAATTGCGTTATGCCCCGCTCCGCCCGCATCATTCATCCCGGCGCACCCCATCATGTCACGCAGCGGGGCAATCGACGCCAGCAGGTTTTCTTCAGCGACGGCGATTATGCGCAATACCTCAAGCTGCTGACGGAATCCTGCAAGCGCGAACGGGTGCGATGTTGGGCTTATTGCCTGATGCCCAATCACGTCCATCTGGTGTTGGTGCCGGACGATCCGGCGGGCCTGTCGCGGGCTCTTTCGTGGGCACACCGTCTCTATACGCACTATTTCAACACCACTGGAGCCGGCGCCGGAATTCTCTGGCAAGGCCGGTTCAAATCATCACCGATGGATGAGACGCGGCTTCATTCCGTTTGCCGATATATCGAGTTCAATCCGGTTCGGGCCGGGCTGGTCGCGCATGCGCAGGACTGGCCATGGTCGAGCGTGCATGCGCATCTCGCCGGTCAGAGCGATGCCCTGGTCAGGGTAGAGCCGATGTTGTCGCGCATCCCTGACTGGCGGGGTTATCTACACGCGATTGATCCATACGCATGAAGAGGGACGTGTACCTCTGGTGCGCGTCCCGGGGCGGACTCAGGTTTTCCGGCGGTTTCAGGCGGCGGCGCGCGGCATGTGCCGAAGTCCGGTTTTCCCTGGGACAGGTACCAGAGGTACCAGTCCCTCTTCAGGTGAGGCGCGGTATTGCGGATGAGGGACGTGTACCTCTGGTACGCGTCCCGGGGCGGACTCCGGTTTTCCGGCGGTTTCAGGCGGCGGCGCCCGTCATCCACCGAAGCCGGGTTTTCCCTGGGACAGGTACCAGAGGTACCTGTCCCTCTTCAGGCGTGGCGCCGTACTGCGGAAGAGGGACGTGTACCTCTGGTACGCGTCCCTGGGAGGACTCAGGTTTTCCGGTGATTTCAGGTGGCGGCGCCCGGCATGTGCCGAAGCGAGGTTGGTGATAAGCGGTGTTGTGGCAGCCCTGCACCGTGCACATGGCCCGCCTCACCCGCCCTTCGGGCACCCTCTCCTCGCGGAGAGGGAAGGTGGGGCTCGACCTTGCCCGCAGATTCACATCCCGATGCTGCTCCAGCGGCAATCCACTTGCCAAACACGCTGTATACCCCGAAGGTTGCGTTGCGAAAGGTCTTGAGGACAGCGCATGCTACGGGTTTCGGCAATCATTTCCATCTTGAACGCTTGCGTCGCGCTGGCGATATGGTGTTCGCCTGCGTACGCCAGTGACGATTGGCTCGAATTGCGCCGGGTCGAAGTGTGGACGCAGCTGGTCGACAAAAATGTGTCTGTCTCCGCGGGCATCGCCAGCGCAGCGTTGGGAGACCCGATACTTGTTGTGTCCGCTCGCTATGCTTCCTATGTCGAGCTGGGAAGTGAAGTCGAGACAGCAGACGGACAGGGCCTCGCTCACGCCGGGCGATTGCTCTACCAGAGCGAAGCGCCAGACATTCCCGGGATTGTGTACTGCGGTAGAGTGGCACTTGGACAGCTGCGCTCACGCTTGCCGGATGCGACCTGTCTGATCGACGCCGATCAAGACGGTGCGTTCGACTTCGCTTTGGAGCGCGCTTCGACGCTCGCTATTCGCTCATCGCTTACCTATTCAGGCTTCGGCCCGCAAGCCTTGGCCGTACCAATCCCCTATCGCATATCGTCGGGTGAAGAGCTTGGCCGGGTCCGGTTCGAACTCAACGCCATCGATGCCAGCCGGGATAGTATCACTCCTGGACCAGCACTGCTTCTCACCATGAATTATTTTGAAGGCGAGCATCCCCGTGGCGACGATGGAGTGGAGCTTGTCGTTGAACACGCATTGTTCGGAGAGGCGCTGGACTTCTGGGGGTTTTGCATCCGATTTGCCGATGTGTCGGCTGATCGGATTCGCTTCGAATACCTGGGCCAAGTTTCGGAAACCCTGACCTGGGCAAATCGCTTTGCTGGCGGCGCTCCGCCCCGCGATTATCTGTGCGCGGCAGATGATTCCTACATCACATCGCCCCCCAATCCACTTCAGCATTCCGATCCAGCACCCGCGACCCATCCGGCATCGCATACTTCAAACCCGAGCCGCAATTGAACAGCACGCATTCGGCATCGCGCTCGATCAGCCCGTCATTCATCGCCTTTTCCATCGCGGCCAGGGTCGCGGCGCCTTCCGGGCAGAGCAGGAGGCCGTCCTCGCGGGCGCAGCGCACCCGGGCAGCTTCGATAGAGGCCTCGGAGACGGCGATGGCGAAGCCTTCGCTCTCCTTGCAGGCATCAATGATCAGGAAATCGCCGATCGCCTTGGGGACCCGGATGCCCATGGCGGCGGTGGTGGCGTCGAGCCATTCCTCGGCATGGCGTTCGCCCTTGTCCCAGGCGCGCACGATGGGGGCGCAGCCCTCGGCCTGGACGGCGATCATTTTCGGGCGGCGTTTGCCGATCCAGCCCAAGCGTTCCATCTCGTCGAAGGCTTTCCACATGCCGATCAGGCCGGTGCCGCCGCCGGTGGGATAGAAGATCGCGTCGGGCATGCGCCAGCCGAGCTGGTGGGCGAGCTCGAGGCCCATCGTTTTCTTGCCCTCGATCCGGTAGGGCTCCTTCAGGGTCGAGAGGTCAAACCAGCCCATCTTGTCCTTGCCGGCGGCGACCAGGGCGCCGCAATGATGGATGAAGCCGTTGACGCGAAACACATGCGCACCCTGCAGCGCCATCTCGCGGATATTGACTTCCGGCGTATCGTCGGGCGCGAAGACATAGCTCTCCATCCCCAGGCGGCTAGCATAGGCCGACATCGCAGCGCCGGCATTGCCATTGGTCGGCATGGCGAGGCGCTTGATGCCGAAATGATGGGCCATGGCAACGGCGAGCGCGAGGCCGCGGGCCTTGAAACTGCCCGTCGGCAAACGGCCCTCATCCTTGACGCGCACACGCCCGGTGGCGCCCGATGCTTTCGCCGTAGCGGGGACATCAATCAATGGGGTGTCGATCTCGCCGAGGCGGCAGACATCCTTGTCATCGGCGACGGGCAGAAGCTCGCGCCATTTCCAGAAACCGCCGCCGCGGGCCGAGATAGCACCGCGATCAATCACGCCCTTCGCCTTGGCCAGGTCATAGCGCACCAGCAGCGGCTTGCCGGCCTCGGAGAGATTGTGCGGCTCGTCCTTGGGATAGTGTTTGCCGGTCTCGGAGCATTCCAGATGGGTGACATAATCGTGGTGCATGAGGCGGGCTCCGAAGGGCAGGGGTGTCAGGACTGGGATGTCAGTGAGCGAGGCTGGATCCGATGGCGTCCAGCGTCAGGGAGGCATTTTTGAGGCTGATGGTGCGGGTGTCGACCGGCCGGCCGGCAATCCAGGTGCCGCGCACCTGCAGCTCGCGCATCGCCTGCGCTGTCAGGTCCAGCGGGTCGCGGTCGAGCCAGGTGAAATCGGCACGCTTGCCGACTTCGATTGTGCCGATCTCGTCCTCAAGGCCAAGCTGGCGCGCGGCCTGGATTGTCATCGCTTCCAGCGCCTGCCGGTTGGTGATGGTCTGGTCTGCGGCGATCAGTGCATCGCCGGTGCGGGCGCGGCGTTCAATCGCGGTCGCCAGGGTGCGCATCGGATCGACCGGGGTGGCCGGATGATCGCCATGCAGGGTGACAACGGCGCCGCTCGCCATCGCCTGGCCGACCGGCATATAGCGCGCCGTGCGCGCCTCGCCGACGAGATCGGGCAGGATATGGCCGTAATACCAGATATGATCGACGAAGAAGCCAAGGCTGACGCCGAGCCGCGCCGCGCGCTCGATCTGGGCCGGCGTGACCAGGGCGAGATGTTCCAGCCGGTGATGCAGGGCGGCATTGGGGACTGCCGTCTGGGCCGCTTCGATCGCGTCGAGCGCCCTCTCGATGGCCGGTTCGCCCTGGGCGTGGATGGCAATCTGATAACCGCCGCGCTGGGCGTCGAGCACCCGGGCATTGACGGCTGCAGGGGTGTAATTGACGGCGCCGCTCCAGCCGGGCGCGAGGCCGAGCACATCGCGGGTGAAGGGCGAACGCGCATAGGGCTCGGCCAGGGCTGCGCCGCCGATAAAGGGCGAGCCATCCATCCAGATCTTGATGCCCGCGAGCGTGGTCGTGGCGGCATCATCCTCGCCCCATAGCGCCGCGGCTGCGTCATAGCGGTCCGGTGCCGTGTAGAGCACGGTGTTGAGGCTGGCGCGCGCATCGCTGGCCACGCCATGGACCAGCGCAATCGGGTCGCGGGCCCGGCCGACCAGGCTGGCCGCGCCGATTGTAGTGTAACCGGCGCGGGCATAGCGATCATATTGCAGGCTGAGGAGCAGGCTCAGCGCAGCGTCGGAGGCTTCCGGCATGGCGGCCATGACATGGCCAATCGCCTCGATCTCGATCAGGCGTCCAGTCAGCGCGCCCTCTGCGTCGCGCTCAAAGGCGCCATGGTCCGGGTCGGGCGTGGATGGCGTGATGCCGGCAGCCTCCAGGGCGGCGGAATTGGCGAAGGCCTCATGCATCATCTGGGTCAGGATGATCATCGGCCGCTCGGGGGCCAGGGCATCGAGTTCGGCCAGGCTCGGTGGTGGCAGCGGATCAAGCATGGCCGGATCCCAGCCGAAGGCGACAATCCACGGCGTCAGTCCGCGCTTGGATGCTGCGGCGCGCAGGGTCGCCATCAATTCATCGCGGCTGGAATGGGTCACACCGCTGACATCAGTCGCGGCACCCAGCAGGGCAGAGGCGAGCGGATGGGTGTGGGGCTCGATCAGTCCGGGCAGCAGGGCCCCGCCGCGCAGATTGATGCGGCGTGCATTCCACGGCGCCAGCGCATCAATCTCCGCCCGGCTGCCGATTGCGGCGATCACTCCATCGACAACATAGACCGCCTCGGCATTGGCCTCACCGGCCATGGTGATGATCGAGCCGCCCTGGAAAACCTGGTGCCGCGCCGCCGCCGGTGCCCGCAGGGACAGGCCCCAGCTGAGGGCCAACAGGAGGAGGAGAAGGGCGATCAGTCGTGTCATCGGCGCGGGTCCCCATAGATCAAAAGCGAGATCACCATGGGGTCAGCCTAGGCGATTGACGCGCCAAGGCCAGCGCTTTCACATCAGACCGAGTGTCTTGAAACTGGCCGTATTCTCGCGCCCGATCACGAGATGGTCGTGGACGACGATTTCGAAGGGTTTGCAGACCTCGATCAAGGTGCGCGTCATCTCGATATCGGCCTGGCTGGGTGTCGCATCGCCCGAGGGGTGGTTGTGGACCAGGATGATGGCCGAAGCCTCATTGGCCAGCGCCCGCTTGACGACTTCGCGCGGATAGACCGGGGCGTGGTCAATCGTACCCGTGCCGAGCACTTCATCGCCGATCACCTTGTTCTTGCGATCCAGGAAGAGGACGCGGAATTGCTCGGTGGTGGCGTGTTGCATCGCCGTGCGGCAATAGGCGACCAGGGCGGCCCAGGAGGCGATGACGGGGCGGCCGATCACCTGTTCGCGGGCCAGGCGGGCGGATAGGGCCTGGATCAGCTTGAGCTCGGCGGCGCAGCGTTCCGAGATGCCGTCGATGGTGACCAGCTGTTCGACCGGCGCGGCGGCGACACCGCCGAGATCGCCGAAGCGGGCGATCAGCGCCTTGGCGATGGGTTTGACATCGCGGCGCGGGATGGAGCGGAAGAGATAAAGCTCAAGCAGCTCATAGTCGTGCAGGGCATCCCCACCCGCCAAGGTTAGTTTCTGGCGCAAACGCTCGCGGTGACCATCGTTTTGCGCGGGTGAGGCCATGGCGTCAGATGTTGTAGGGGGGCTTGTCGAGGCCCTTGGGCGATTGGGTGAAAATCTCATGCCCGTCGGCGGTGACACCGATGGAATGCTCGAACTGGGCCGAGAGCGATTTGTCGCGCGTCACGGCGGTCCAGCCATCATTGAGGACTTTCACATCGGGCCGGCCGAGATTGAGCATCGGCTCGATGGTGAAGAACATGCCTTCCTTGAGCACCGGGCCTTCGCCGCGGGTACCGAAATGCAGCACATTGGGACTGTCATGGAAGAGCTGGCCGAGGCCATGGCCGCAGAAATCGCGCACCACCGAGCAGCGGCGCTCCTCGGCATAGTCCTGGATGATGGCGCCGATCGTGCCCAGTGTAACGCCCGGTTTGACGGCCTCAATGCCGGCCATCATCGCCTCATAGGTGATGTCGATCAGGCGCTCAGCCTTACGCTTGGGCTGGCCGGCCGTGTACATGCGGCTGGTATCGCCATGCCAGCCATCGACGATGACGGTGACGTCGATATTGAGAATGTCGTCATCACGCAGCGGTTTGGGACCGGGAATGCCGTGACAGACGACATGGTTGAGCGAGGTGCACAGGGAGTGGCGATAGCCGCGATAGTGCAGGGTCGCCGGCGTGGCGCCGTGATCGAGCACAAATTCGCGCGTCAGCCGGTCGAGATGCTCTGTCGTGACGCCGGCCTGGACGTGCGGGACCAGCATGTCGAGCACTTGCGCTCCAAGCCGTCCGGCCTTGCGCATGCCCTCGAAACCCTCTGCGCCGTGGAGTTTGATGCGGCCATCGCGGGGCGAGGGGGCGTCGTAATCGGCAATGCTGTCATAGGCAGTGGTCAAGGGGCGTTCCTCCGGAATCCCTCCCTATAACCAAAACGCGCGCCGTTTGGAACGGCGCGCGCCTGATTTAGTGGTATTTTCTTACGACTTACTCGGCGGGGTGACCGTAGAGATTGCCGAAGAAACTGTCTTCATTCCAGGCCGGAGCCTCATCGCTATCAGCGATTTCGCGGGCGATAATGTAGTTGATATTGGCGAATTTGGCGCCCTGTTCGAACAGGACTTCCAGTTCACCATCAAGCTCATCGGTCTGGCGGTGATAGTGGGTGTTGAGGAACCCCATAAAGCCTTCGCCCTCATCCCAGCGTGGATCCGGCGAGGAGAAGCCGGTCATCAGGAAGAGCGATGGCACGCCCACGCGCACGAAATTATAATGGTCCGAGCGCACGAAGAGCGATTGTTGCGGGATTGGATCGGGGCTGACGGCAATATCCATCCGCGCCGCCGCTCGTGCGGCGATCGGACCGAGATTGGAATGATCGGCACCGAAGGCGATGACATCATCGAATTCATACACGATCACCGGCATGTCGAGATTGACATTGGCGACCATGGCGTCTGCCGGAACCGTCGGGTTTCTGGCAAAATGCTCCGAGCCAAGCAGGCCCTTTTCCTCACCGGCCAGCGCCACGAAGAGCACGGAACGGCGCGGCGTGCCCTGGGCGATGAAGGCCCGCGCTGTTTCCAGCATGATCGAGACACCGGAGGCATTGTCGACAGCGCCATTGCAGATCGGGTCGGCATCATCGTTTGAGCGGCAGGCGCCGCGGCCCCGCATATCGTCATGGATGGAGCCGATATGATCGAGGTGCGCCGTCAGCACGACGATTTCATCGGCCAGCGCCGGGTCGCTGCCGCGCAGCATGCCGACGACATTGGGAGCGGTGAACGGTTCGGAATGCGTGCGCTGGCGCATCGTCGCTGTGTGCGGCAGGTCGAAAGTGGGGAAGCTGGCGCCGTCCTCGGCAGACATCGCCGCCTCAACGTCCGCCAGGCTCATCGGCGCTCCGTCAAACAGGCTGGCACCGAGATCCGCGGTGACACTGGCACTGACCGTGACCGTGTCATAGCCCGACGGGCCGGTGGCGGCGGTCAGCTGGACGGCGGGCAGGGTGAAATAATTCTCGGCGAAGCCGGCGACTTGTTCCTCGGTCCACTCGGTCAGCGAGATCATCCCGACGGCGCCATGAGCTGCGGCGACCTCAAGCTTGGTCCGGCCGGAGATGTGATGCGCCCGTTCTTCGGTCGGGAATCCATCGGGCACGCCGCTCATCACGACGACGATCTTGCCGGCCGCATCGATGTCAGCATAGTCGTCATGGTCGCGATTGGCGGCCGAGACGCCATAACCGACGAAGACCAATGGGGCCGTGACCTCTGACTCCAGCACGCTGGGATTGGTGCTGACCAGGGCCTGACGCCCGATTTCGGCCTCGACACCGTCGATCGTCAAGGCGGCGAATTCCAGGTCGGCGCGCACATCCTGAAGCGGAACCTGGGCGAAATAGCCGCCATTATCGCCAGCCGGGTCCAGACCCAGCAACTGCATCTGGGCCGCGACATAATTGGCGGCAATTTCATACCCGTCAGTGCCGACATCGCGACCCTGCAGATAGTCCGAGGCAAGGAAGCGGATATGCGCTTCGATGTTCCCGGTGAGGATATTCGGCATGAAATCGGCGGGCGCTTCGATGGCGCTGTCGATCGTCGTCTCGGTCGGGCCGCAGGCGACAAGCGCGAGACAGGCCAATGCTGGTGCCAGAAACTTCATGGAAGCCTCCCCCAAAATAGCGGTGATTGTTGGCGCGGACTATAGCGGGCGCAGGCATGGGCACAATGTGAGCGGATGTTAATTATCCGTGAGGTCGAGGGGCGACGCAGCCGGGCGGGTATGACAGCTGTCACGGACGATGGGTGACGCCTGTGTCTGCCGGCCGGCGGCCCTGCGCGGCAAGGTGAGGTCACAAACAGGACAGGAACCCACCTCACCATGACCGATCTGAAACAGACGATTGATCACGAGCGCAAACGCTTCTGCGTCGCCGCGGGCGGCGGTATCTCCCTGCCGGTCGCCGGCGCGATCTGCTGGACCGCTGGCGGCATTGCCGGATTCTTTCTGGAAGCGCCCGACTGGGCCTTCGCCGCGGCGGCGGGGTCGGGTGTGATCTTCCCGCTCGGCATCCTGTTGCAGGGGATATTGCGTTCTCCCTTCATGAAGGCGAAATCGCCGCTCTCGGGCATCACCACGGCGGCGATCATTGCCATCAATCTGCTCTGGCCGATCCACTTCCTGCTGATCGGCGGCTTTCCGGAGGCGGCGCCGCTCAGCCTGGCTATCGGGATGAGCCTGCACTGGCCGATTATCGGCTGGTCCTATGCCAGCCGGGTCAGCCTGGTTCATGCCCTGGTCCGCGTCGCGGCCGTGACGGCGATCTGGATCGCTTTCCCTGACCTGCGGCTGACAGCCATTCCGTTTGTGGTCGCGGGCCTCTATCTATTGGCCGCTGCAGGCCTGCGCTGGGAAGTGGTGCGTTTTCGCGGGCAATTGGCGAGCGCGGCCTGAGGTGGCGGCCAATGCGAGCGGACAGGTGAGGAGAGCGGCCATGATCGAGCGGATGCGCAGCGTGCTGTCGCCGAACCGACCCTGGCTGCATCTGGTCTATCTGGGCTTTTTCTTCTTCGCCTGGCTCTACCAGCCGCCCGGTGCCGACCAGGCCCTGGTCGCGCTGGTAGCGATGGCGGGCTTTGTCGCCCTCTATATCTTCAGCCTGCGCCGCCGCGACTGGACCGTCTATCTCGGGGCGCTGGCGGCGGGCGTGCTCGGTTATGCCTTCATGCCGGTGACGATTGGCGGCGCGGTCTATCTGGTGTTTGCCGCGGCCATGCTGGGCTGGTTACCGCATTCCCGGCGACGCACCGCCGGTCTGCTCGCCGTTGCGCTCGCCATCCTCTCCACCGTCTGGCTGATGCAGCAACCGCTCGTCTATGTGATCGCGCTGCTGATCCTGGCCGGAATTGCGGCGGCCGGCGCGGCCATGGGCGCGCGGCGCCAGCGGCAGGAGGCTGATGGCGAGGCACGCCAGCGCCAGGCCTCCGCCCTGGCCGCCGAAGCGGAACGCCAGCGCATTGCGCGCGATCTGCACGACCTGCTCGGCCATACGCTTTCTGTGGTGACGCTGAAGGCCGATCTGGCCTCGCGCCTGTTCGATGCCGACCCCGAGCGGGCGCGTCGTGAGTTGGCAGAGATCCAGTCGATTTCGCGCACCGCCCTGGCCGAGGTGCGCGAAGCGGTCGCGGGTCTGCGGGGTCGCAGCCTCGACACCGCCGCCCATGAAGCCCGCCAGCATTTGCAGGCCGCCGGCCTGGCGGTCTCGCTGGAGCTGGACGCCGACGCGCTGACGCGGGGCCAGTCGACCGCGCTGGCGATGGTGGTGCGCGAGGCGGCGACCAATATCCTGCGCCATGCCGGCGCCCGCCACGCCATGATCCGGACGGGATGTGATGAGGGGGGTGTCGCGCTGACCATCAGTGATGACGGACGCGGCGGTGCGCGCATCGGCGAAGGCGGACTGGGCGGGCTGGCAGCACGTATCGAGGCGCTGTCGGGGCGGTTCACGATTGATGCGGCACCGGCAGGCGCGGGCACGGTCGTCAGCGTCTGGCTGCCCGCAGGCGAGGAGAATGGCGATGCCTAGACTTGTCCTGGCCGAAGACCAGACCATGCTGCGCGAGGCCCTGGCTGCGCTGCTCGGGCTCGAGAGCGATATCGAGATTGTCGGCACGGCCGCCAATGGCCGCGAGGCCCATGAACTGGTTCGCCGCCATGATCCCGATGTCGTGGTGACCGATATCGAAATGCCGGACATGACCGGTCTGGAACTGGCTGGTCTGCTCCAGCGCTCCGGCGTGCGGGCGCGGGTTCTGATCGTCACGACCTTTGACCGGCCCGGCTATCTGCGTCGCGCGCTGGAGGCGGGTGTGGCGGGTTTCATTCTCAAGGACGGCCCCTCGACCAATCTCGCCGACGCGGTGCGGCGTGTCGCAGCGGGTGAGCGCGTCATCGCGCCGGAACTGGCCGAGCGCGCCTGGAGCGAGGTCGATCCGCTGAACGATGCCGAGCGGCGTCTGCTGCGCCTCGCCGAAGCAGGGCTGGAAAGTCCGGCCATGGCCGAGGCGACGGGCCTGGCCCGCGGCACTGTGCGCAATTATCTGCACAGCGCCATCTCCAAGCTTGGAGCAGGCAACCGGATCGAGGCGGCGCGGCTGGCGCGGGAGAAGGGCTGGCTCTAGCACCGGCTTAGTCCTGCGCCGCCAGCGCCGCGGCCACAGACGGCAGCACCGAATAGTGCGACTTGAAGATCTCCGTCATCCGCGCCGGCTTGCCGGTGGAAAGCTGGAAGCAGACGACTTTCGTGAGAGCGCGAAACACCGTCACCCCGTCGCTGGGACGGACGAATTGATAGCGCCGCTCGGCGCGTAGCCGGCCATCCGATTTCGAGATCCAGACGGCACAATCGAGCGCGTCACCCTCGCGGACATGGCCGAGATAATCGGCTTCGGTGCGGATGATGGCGATGCCGCGATCATCCCGCTCGCAGACCTCGCGGGAAAACCCCTTCGAGGCCCAGTGTGTCCAGGCGGCGGCATCGGCCCATTCCAGATAGCGGGCATTATTGGCATGGCCGAAATCATCGATATCGGTGGCCACGACCTGGATGCGGTGCACGTAAGGGGCGGGCAAGTCCCACTTGAAATCGCTCATCAACTCAGCTCCACGCTCATCGGATGGGTAATCGCGATTCCAGCCGGCGTCACTTCACAGCGATAGGCGAGGATCTCGACCCCGGCCGCATGAGCTGCGCGCAGGGCTTCGCCATAGACCGGGTCGGTATCGTCGGCCGGGCGCAGACGGGTGCAATCGCTGCGCTGGACGATGAAGAGCTGGACGGCGCGCTCGCCGGCGCGTGCCTTCGCTGACAATTCGCCGAGATGCTTGGTGCCGCGGCTGGTGACGCCGTCGGGAAATTCAGCCAGGCCGGGCTGACGCATCCAGTGAACATTCTTGACCTCGACCCAGCAGGGCGGACGGTCCTCGTGTTCCAGCAGGAGGTCGATGCGGGAATTATCGCCATATTTCACTTCGCGCCGCAGCGAGGCATAGCCGCCAAGCTCGGTGAGAATGCCGCCATGCACCGCTTCTTCGGCCAGTTCATTGGCGCGGCCGGGCAGGGTGCCGATCAGGGTGTCCTGGGCCTCGACGATCTCCCAGGTGAATTTGAGTTTGCGTTTGGGATTGTCGGCCCGCGACAGCCAGACCTTGAGGCCGGCATCCTTGATCCCGGCCATGGCACCGGTATTGGCGCAATGCGCCGTCACGACGTCGCCGCCGGGCAGTTCGACATCGGCGAAGAAGCGCTTGTAGCGCGAGACCAGTCGGCCCTCGATCAGCGGTGTGGCAAATTTCATCGCTTGGCATTCTCCTGTTGTGCCACCTATACCCGAGGCGAACAGGGAAACGAGGGGCAATCTCATGGGCAAGACGTCTGGCGTGACAGCGGCGGTGGTGTTGATCGGTGATGAGGTCCTCTCGGGCCGGACCCAGGACAAGAACCTCATCCAGATTGCGCAATTCCTGGCACCGCTGGGGATCAATGTCGTGGAATGCCGTACCATCCCTGATGATGCCGGTGTGATCGCGGACACCGTCAATGCGCTGCGCGCCCGCACCGATTATGTCTTCACCACAGGCGGCATCGGCCCGACCCATGACGACATCACCGCCGACAGCATCGCCGCAGCCTTCGGCGTGCCGATCGATGTCCGTGCCGATGCGCTTGAGGTGATCGAGCACTGGTATGCCAGGACCCAGACACCGCTGACCGAGAGCCGCAAGCGCATGGCGCGCATTCCCGAGGGCGCCTCGCTGATCATCAATCCGGTGACCGGTGCTCCCGGTTTCCAGATCGGCAATGTCTTCGTGATGGCCGGCGTGCCCTCCATCACCCGCGGCATGCTCGAAGACGTCGCCCACCGCCTGCATGGCGGTGCGGTGACGCGTTCGCGCTCGGTCAAGGCTGACAATCTGCGCGAGGGCGATATCGCCATTCCGCTCGGCGAGATGCAGAGCCGCTACCCGCAGGTCTCGATCGGCAGCTATCCCTATTTCCTCGAAGTCCAGGATGGCGAGGTGAAACGCGGCACGCATCTCGTTGCCCGCGCCACTGATGAGCGCGTGCTTGACGCCGTCATCCGTGAAATCGCGGACCTCGTTGCCGGTCTGGGCTTTGCCGGACGGATCGACCCGCAGGATTGAGGCGCATGGCCGCGCCGCCGGCTGGCGCCAGGATGAACGAGAACGCCTTGAGATGGCCCCGATCTCGCCATCGCACGGTTCAAATCGTGGCTGCAAATGCTGCAGCTGGGAACGGGAAGGGGAGACAGGCATGACACGGAATCTGAAGATGGGCACCGCGCTCGCGGCGCTGGTGGCCGCCACCTCGATACAGTCGGCACCGATGGCGCTGGCCCAGGACGAGGCCGCCAAGCAGGAACAACTTGGTGCCATACCCGCCGCTTGCCGCAATCGCGGTCGCGGGGGCAATGAATTGGATGAGATTGTCGTAACCGGTACGAGGATCGCTGGCGCGGTGCGGGCAGAAGCACCGACGCAGGCTGTCCCGCCGCCACCACCGCCGCCGCCGCCCGCTTCGATGGACCGGACGGCCATGCTCGCTGCGCCGCAAGAGCGGAACATGCTGGGCTATGCGCCACTGCCGGTCGGTCCACGTGTGGGCCAGGTCGACCGCGAGCGTTATGAGCATGCCGAACTCAACACCGTGCACGCGACGGTCGACGACCCGGTCTCGACCTTTTCCATCGATGTCGACACGGCCAGTTATGCTGTCGTGCGCGACTATCTCAATGACTGCACCCTGCCACCGCAGGACGCTGTGCGGGTTGAGGAGATGGTGAATTATTTCGATTATGACTACGCGCTGCCGGACAGTCTCGATGAACCGTTTGCGACCCGGGTGCAGGTTACCCCCAATCCGTGGAATGCGCAGACCCAGCTGATGCATGTCTCGGTGCAGGGCTATGAGATGGTGGCCGAGGAACGGCCGCGCTCCAATCTTGTCTTCCTGATTGATGTCTCCGGCTCGATGACTTCGCCTGACAAACTGCCGCTGGCCGTGCAGGCGATGCATTTGCTGGTCGACGAACTCGATCCCGACGACACGGTTGCCATCGTCGTCTATGCCGGCGCGGCCGGGGCGGTGCTCGAGCCGACCCGGGCCCGCGATTCGCGTCAGATCCACGAGGCGCTCGACCGTTTGCAGGCCGGCGGTTCGACCGCTGGCGGTGCCGGCCTGGCGCTGGCCTATGACCTGGCCGAGCGCAATTTCGACGCGGACGCCGTCAATCGCGTCATGCTTCTGACCGATGGCGATTTCAATGTCGGGGTCACCCAGGATGAGCGGCTGGAAGACTTTGTCGCGCGCAAGCGCTCCAGCGGCATTTACCTGTCCGTGATGGGGTTTGGCCGCGGCAATTATAATGATCAGATGATGCAGACCATCGCCCAGGCCGGCAATGGTACAGCGGCCTATATCGACAGCCGCAGCGAAGCCCGGCGCATGCTGGTCGAGGAAAGTTCGAGCGCGCTGTTTCCGATCGCCAATGACGTCAAGATCCAGGTCGAGTTCAATCCGGCGCGCATCGCTGAATACCGTCTGATCGGCTATGAAACCCGCATGCTGGAACGGGCCGATTTCAACAATGATGCGGTCGATGCCGGTGAGGTCGGGTCCGGCCATGCCGTGACCGCCATTTACGAGATCGCGGCACCGGGATCGGAAGGCGCCCTGCTCGAGCCGCTGCGCTATGGCGCTGCGCCGCCGGCGCCGGGGGATATCTCGTCGGAATACGGCCTGTTGCGCGTGCGCTATAAACAGCCGGGCGAGGATGAAAGCCGTCTGATCGAGCAACCGATCACAACGGCAGATGCCGTCGCCGACTTTGCTGCGGCTGATAGTGAAACGCGCTTCTCGATCGAAGTGGCCGGCTTTGCGCAAATGCTGCGCGGTGATCCCTATATCCGGGAGGGTTATGGCTATGACGAGATTCTCGACCAGGCCAGCGAAGCGCTGGGGCCGGATGAATACGGCCATCGCGATGAATTCCTCGAACTGGTCCGCATCGCGCGCTACGCCGCCAATGCCGATGGCCAGAAGGTGAATTGACCCGCCTGAGCTGGCAGACCCGATAAAAGCGAGCCGTGCCCGATGGGTGCGGCTCTCTTCTTTCGCGCCGATGATCGCGGGTGCGCAAGCCGGTGAATTGCCCGCTGGCCTCCCGGGAAAGCGCGTGTAGGATCGCGCTTCGGCGCCGTGCGGGCGTGGCGGAATGGTAGACGCAACAGACTTAAAATCTGTCGATTGAAAGATCGTGCCGGTTCGAGTCCGGCCGCCCGCACCACCCTTCGCCCTGCGGGCTTCGGGTGGCAGGCCACCCGCAGCGCGCACCTGGGGCGAAGAGGTGCCCTCCGAAGCCTTTGGCGCAGGCGGGCCGCGCTCGAGATCAAACCCAAGCTCTTTTCTTTTCGCCGCAAGTTTGCTCATGCCCGCCCTGCGGGCTTCGGGTGGCAGGCCACCCGCAGCGCGCACCTGGGGCGAAGGAGGGCCGCGCTCGACATCAAACCCAAGCTCTTTTTCTTTTCGCCGCATGCCTGCTTTTGTCCGCCCTGCGGGCTTCGGGTGGCAGGCCACCCGCAGCGCGCACCTGGGGCGAAGAGGTGCCGTCCGAAGCCTTGGCGCAGGAGGGCTGCGCTCCAGCCCTCGGCTACGGCCGGGCAGGCCTCAATATGAGGTCTTCTCATGGAGTGGCGATGCCGCACCCGGGGCGACGAAGCGCCGCGCCCGTGAATCGGGCCGCTCGCGCCCACCCGCCTTGAGGCCCGCCGCGCACTGGTGCACTGTGCCGCTTCACTCAAAGGTTCCTGCCATGCGCCCCTATCTCTTCTCGTTCAAAATCGGCGGTGTGGTGGTTCGCGCTGAACCGTCCTGGCTGTTTCTGGCTCTGCTGGTCGGCTGGTCGCTGGCCGTTGGTTTTTTTCCCGATCAGAACGCCGCGCTGGGGACTTCGACCTATGTCTTCATGGCCATATTGGGCGTGTTCGGACTGACGTTTTCGATTATCGCCCATGAACTCGCCCACACCTTTGTCGGTCGCGCCCTCGGCATGCCGATCAATCGCGTCACCCTATTCATGTTTGGCGGCGCCGCCGAGCTGGAGGAGGAGCCGAAATCGCCGATGATCGAGCTGGTCATGGCGCTCGCCGGGCCCTTGATGAGCCTGTTTCTTGCGCTCGTCTTCAGCCAGCTGGCCATGCTCGATCTGGCGGGCGGCCCGCAGGCCCCGCTGGCGATGGTGCTGGCCTATCTCGGACTGATCAATCTGCTGCTCGGCCTGTTCAACATGCTGCCGGCCTTTCCGCTCGATGGTGGCCGCGTGCTGCGGGCCCTAATCTGGCTGCTGGGCGGTGACCGGCGCAAGGCGACGCGCTGGGCCAGTCTGGCCGGGGAGGGCTTCGCGGTCTTCTTCATTCTCGCCGGTATCTATGTGCTGATTTCCACCGGCTCGCTGGCCGGTCTGTGGTGGGTGTTGATCGGCTTCTTCCTGCGTGGCGCGGCAAAATCCTCGCGCGTCGAGCTGGAGACGCGTCTTGCGCTCGGCGATATCGCGGCGATCGATCTGGTGACGCCGGACATTGAAACCGCCGATGCCGGGATGACGGTGGCCGATTTCATCGCCGAAAAGCTGGTCCGTCATCACCGTGACTGGTTTGCCGTCACCGATGGTGAGCGGCTGGTCGGCCGGGCCGGCCTGGCTGAGGCGCAGGCTGTGCCGCTCGAGGCGCGCGCCACAACCCGCTTGTCGGCCATCGCGATCAAGCCGGGGGTGAATGATATCCTGCCCGCCCGGGCCGGCGCTGACCGTGCCTTCGCCCAGATGCAAAAGCATCATTTGCTGCGCGTTTATCTGCTCGATGGCGAGCGCTTTGCCGGTACGCTGTCGATGGTGGACTTGCTGGAATATGCGCGCCTGCGCAATCTGTTTGCCGATGCCCGGCTGGGCTGATGCCCGGCGCTGATGACCGCTGCGCCGGGCCTGGTTTCAGCCCATGGCCTGCGAGGCCTGGCGCACATTCTTGGTTGCCGTGTCGATGCTCTGGCTGGCATTGGCGATTTCGCGGATCCCCGAGGTAATCGCATCAACGCCGGCCGCGACTTCCTGCATATTGCCGGAGATTTCCCGGGTGACGCAGGATTGCTCCTCGACGGCGCTGGCCACCGAGGACGCGACTTCGTCGATCTCGGCGATGGTCTTGCTGATCGAGGCGATGGCGTCGACCGCGTCATTGGTCGCTTTCTGGACATGGGCGATCTGGCTGGCGATCCCGTCAGTGGCCTTGGCGGTCTGATTGGCCAGGCCTTTCACTTCCGAGGCGACTACCGCAAACCCCTTGCCCGCTTCACCGGCGCGGGCCGCTTCGATCGTGGCGTTGAGGGCGAGCAGATTAGTCTGCTCCGAGATGTCATTGATCAGGGATATGACTTCATTGATGCGGGCCGCTGACTCCGCCAGGCCGCCCATGACATCGCTGGTTTGCGTGGCCATGTTGACGGCATTGCGTGTGATCTCGGTGGCACGAACCAGCTGGCTGCCGATCTCATTGGCCGAAGCGGCCATTTCCTCGATCCCGGCCGCGATGGACTGGACGGCAGCGGAGGTTTGTTCCGACGTGGATGACACCGTGGTCGCCTGGCCGGCGGTTTGCGTAACGCTGACCGCAATGCCATCGAGGTCGGTATCAATGCTTTTCTGCGCCGCGGCCCGTTGGTGGCGCAACTCGACCTGCGCGGTGATGTCGGTAGCAAACTTGATGACGCGGTAGATATTGCCATTCATGTCGCGGATCGGATTATAGGTCGCCTGGATCCACACTTCGCGGCCGCCCTTGCCGATGCGCAGGAATTCGGCGGACTGGAACTGGCCGGCGCGCAGCTCGTCCCAGAATTTGCGATAGGCGTCGCTGTCACGCTCGCTGACCGGGACAAACATCGAATGATGCTTGCCGGCGATCTCATCGAGACGATAGCCGAGCGCGCCGAGGAAGTTTTCATTGGCGGTCAGAACGGTGCCATCGAGTTCGAATTCGATCACCGCCTGGGAGCTATGGATCGCGTCGATCTGCCCCTGGGCATGGGCCGCGTTGAGCTTTTGCTGGGTGATGTCGGTGGCGAATTTGACGACCTTGCAGACATTTCCCGACCCGTCGAGGATGGGATTATAGCTGGCCTGGATCCAGATTTCCCTGCCGCCCTTGGCGACACGCCTGAATTCGGCGGCGTTGAACTCACCTTTTCCCAGCTTGGCCCAGAACTGGCGGTAGGCGTCGGATTCCCGCTCCGCCGGGTCGACAAACAGACTGTGATGCCGGCCGGCGATCTCCGCGAGGCCATATCCCATGGCGTCGAGAAAATTGGCATTGGCGGTGAGAATGGTGCCGTCTGGTTTGAACTCGATGATGGCCAGCGACCGGCCCAGTGCTTCGAGTGTGGCGCGGGCATCGCCGCCGCCAAGCTTCAGAAAGGATTTCATTTTGCGTTCCCCGACGAGGCCCGGTTCCGGGCAATTGGGGCAAAGTAAGCATCCATCATGGTTAACGGAATGCTTCATTCGAGGCCGATTGTTTCCCGTAATCTATTATAATAGCTCGCAAAAACACCCGTAGGGAGTATTAACGCCACGCCTCGCGCCCGGCGTGTATGCCGAATTGCCATTACACCCATCAGTTGAAGTTGAGCCGGGTGCGGGGCTGGGTGGAGGCCCTGCGGTCCCGGGTCTGCCTGTTTCCGACCGGGAATATTACCCTTGATCGCGCGGTGGACCGCCAGCTTGTTGGTGCTGGCGGTCCGCTCTGACGCGCGGTCTGTCTCAGCCTTGCAGGCTCAGCCGCAAGCCCAGCGACCGGCCGCTGCCCGGCAGGCGTTCGCCCAGGCCGACATCGGATCCGGCATTGCGGTTATAGCCGCCCAGATGCTGGCGATAGGTCTGGTCGAACAGGTTCTCGACCCCGGCCGACAGGCTGACCCCGTCGCGAACTGTCCAGCTGGCATACAGATTGACCAGCACGAAGCCGGGCGTCTCCGCTTCCGAATTGCTCAGCGAGACCTCGTTCTGCCGCGCCACGGCGACGCTCTCCAGCGTGACCGACCCGACGGCTGCATCGCGGGTCAGGCCGAGCCGCAGGCTGGGCGGGGCGATGCGGTAGAGATTATCGTCGATATCGCGCCGTTCGCCGCGCACCCAGGACGCGGTGCCGTCGAGATGCCAGGCGGCATTGAAGCGGTAGCCGAAATCGAGGTCGAGCCCGTACAGCCGCGCATCGGCATTGGCGAAGCGAAGCGGTGTTGGATCGCCATTCATGGCCGAGACCATCTCGACCGGTGTGTCGATCACGCCTGGCGTGGTGTCATACGGCACGCCCTGGATGAAATCATCGACCGAGCGATAGAACAGGGTCGGCCGGGCATAGGCAGAGCCTGAGGCCCAGTCCAGACCCGCCTCGGCGATCCAGGCGGTTTCCGGCACCAGTTCCGGGTTGCCGACATAGGTATTGCCGTCAGCCAGTCCGCCCGAGGCCTCGGTCGGCAGCCAGGCAAAGCGTTCGACATAGCCCGGCGCGCGGGTCTTGCGGGCGAAGGTGAGGCGCAGGGTTGTGGTCGCGCTGACCGGACGCCAGAGGCGCGCGACGGCGTCGAGCGTGGTGTCGTCCAGGCGCCGGTCCGTCGCATTGAAGGCCATCGCCAGCATGCCCGGCATGGCGGGCACGGCCGAGCCAACCGAGGCCGGGCCCGCCTCTGCCCTGTGCCGGTCGGCGCGCAGACCCAGCTCGGCCTCCCAGCCGCCGACAGCGCCGGTCCACTCGGCGAAGGCGCCGGTGCGCTCCAGGGTGATGCCGGACAGGGAATTGAGCACGAAGCCGGCATTATTCGGATTTGTGATGGCGAGGTCGTGTTCGGCCTGTTCGCCGTCGAAGCCGAGGCGCAGTGAGCCACCCGGTGCGGCGAAGACTGCATCGCCGCCGCCGGACACGGTCTGCGCCGTCGCCAGGGATTCGCGATACATTGCGGGCATCACCGGCGCGGGCCGCAGGTCGAAATTATTCATGGCATGCGCGATCTCGGCCGAGGCGAGATGCGCACTGACCTGCACGCCATCCCAGTCACCGCGATAGCCGATACGGGCGAAATCGGTGTCGAAATAGCGGATATCCATGGCGAAGGGCGGGTTGCCGGTCGCATTGGTTTCCTGACGCCTCAGGTCGAGACTGAACTCATGCACGCCGGTGCGAAAGCCCAGTCCGGCGCCGTAGACGAGACGGTCATGGGCCGAACCGCCAATCGTGCCGCCCGGCCAGCGGATATCATCACCGGTCTCGCTCGAGCCGAGCAGCTGGACGCGGATCTGGTCATTGGCGATCCCGACCACGCCGCCAATCGAGCGGCTGTCGTCGGCGGTCCGGCCGGCAAGGGTCAGCTCATAGCGGGGTTGCCACTGCTCCGTCTCGGCGAACCCGACCTGTTTGAAGACCGTGTTCACGCCGCCGGCGAGACCCGGGCCGCTGCGCACCGGGCTGACGCTGCGGTCGACCTCGATCCGCTCGATCAGGGCGATCGGGGCATAGTGCAGCGGCGGGTCCATCAGATTGGGGCCGCCGGAGTCAAAGCTCTGGCCGTCAATGCGCAAATTGATGCGCCCGCCGGACAGGCCCCGGTACTGGACCTGGCTGGACAGCGCGCCATTGCCGAGCGCAGCGGCGCCGGGCAGGCGGGCGATCAGGACCGCGGCATCCGGTCCGGACGGCGGCAGGGTGGCCGGGTCAAGCCGGTCAACCCGCCCGGTGTCGAGCTGATGGCCCGAGACGGTGATGATGTCGGTGAGGGGAGAGGCGTCCTGGGCGAGTGCCGGCATGGCGCACAGGCAGGACAGGGCGAGCGCGCTCGCCGAGTTCAGGAGGATAGGTGACATGAAAAGCTCCGCGGCGGCCCGCGCGGGCCGCCTTCTGACGGTCAATCTGAAGGGTTTGGAAACTCAGAGACGTGCAGGCGGAGCCCGGACAGGCGGTCCGGGACGGCGATAGGCAGCCGGGGCAATCGTGTCAGCCGACTCGGCCACCCGGATGAGGGGCAGGGGCGGCACCAGGATGGATGGCGTTTGCGGCAGGGCGCCAATGGCTGCGCTGGCGCTGGCAAAGGCGCAAGGCTGGCCCGTGCCGGCATCGTCGCGGGGCAGATCGCTGCCGGTCCGGGTCTCACCGGTCGCCAGGTCGATCCAGCGTTGTTCGGCGCCATGACCGGTACAGAAGACGACGGAAATCGCGCCCGAGGCGCCGTCGCGGTCGAGCATGAAGCCCTGGGGCAGGCTGGCCTGGATGCCAGCGGCCAGCAGCGCAAGGGCGAGAATCCCTTGCGCCCACAATGTCCGGCCCTGGCGCAGCATCGTCAGCATGGTTGCCGGGTAGCATGGTGATCCCGGCGCTGCCATGCGACAAACGCGTCATCGGGCTTTCGCGCCTGCGCCCGCCACGCTAGCGTGGCCGCCATGACCCACCACGCCGTGCACCACCACCTCGTCACTGCCGCCGGCGATCTTTCGCCCGCGCTTGAGGCGGCGCTCATCCGGCTCGGGCCGCTGGAATTTCCACGCCGCGACAGCCAGTCATTCCCGCACTATCTGTGCCGCGCCATCTCCGGCCAGCAGATCTCGGTCAAGGCGGCGCAGAGTATCTGGAAACGTGTCGAGGACAGCGCTGACGGCACGCCGCTGCTCGACCATTTCGTCGCCGGCAACGCGGACCTCCTGCGCGCCTGCGGCCTGTCGGGTGCCAAGACGAAAACCATCATCACCATCGCCGAGACCCACAGGGAAGTCGGGCTTGATACCGACGAGTTGCGCGCGATGAGCATTGCCGAGCGCACGGCCCGGCTGACCGCGATCTGGGGCGTTGGCCAGTGGACGGCCGACATGATGAATATGTTCTATTTCGGCGAGCCCGACATCTGGCCCGATGGCGATGTCGCCGCGCGCAAGACGCTGGAACGCCTGACCTCAAAGCGCCGCAAGACGGTGCGCTCTGCCGAACGTTTCAAGCCCTGGCGTTCCTGGCTGGCGCTCTACATGTGGGCCCATGCCGACGCACCGCCGGACGGGCAGGCGGTCAAATAAGCCCGCGGCAGCGCGAAGCATCTCCGCCAAATCCCGGAAAATGCGACATTTTGATGCAGATGAGAATTGTTCGCATTTAGAGTTTGCATCTGCGAATGATTCTCATTACCAAATCCCACACTTTCAAGAAGCGCCAGCCGAGCCGGGTTGGCTCGCCAGCGTGTGGGGACACCAGTTATGAATTTTCGCTATTTGGCTTTCGCAAGCGCCTTGCCGTTCATGTTTTCCGGCCAGGCTATCGGGCAGAGCCCGGCGGATACGCCACAGGATGACGGCGTCGATGTGATTGTGGTGACGGCCACGGGCCTGTCGCAGGCGTTTTCGAGCACCAAAAGCGACGCGCCGCTGATTGAGACGCCGCAATCAATCTCGCTGATAACGCGCGAGGAAATGGATATTCGAGGCGTGCACACAGTGGCCGAGGCGCTGTCCTATTCGGCCGGCATCCAGGCCGAGGCGTCAGGCATTGACAGCCGCGTTGACGAGGTCTCGGTTCGAGGCTTTGGAGCCGGGGGCTTTTCCTCGAATAACAATTTTGTCGATGGCCTGCGCCTGCCCACGGGCGGGCAGTGGACGCGTCCCGCTTTTGATCCCTTCGGCCTGCAGCAGGTCGAGGTCCTCAAGGGCCCGTCCAGCGTGCTCTATGGCCAGGTTGCTCCGGGCGGTATCGTCAATTTGGTCTCCAAACGGCCGACCGACCGGCCAATGGGCGAGATCATGCTGCAGACAGCCGGCTTTACCGGGCTGAACCACTGGCAGCATCAGATCGCCGGCGATATCGGCGGGCCGATTGCCGGCGCGGGTGATGATTTCCAGTACCGCCTGGTGGGCCTCTATCGCGATGGCGACACCCAGATCGACGAGACGGCCAATAACCGTCTCTACCTCTCGCCCAGTCTCAACTGGGACATCACGCCGGACACCTCGCTGACCCTGCTCGCACAGTATCAGCGCGATGAAGGTGGCTCGACCTATCAATTCCTGCCCGCCACCGGCACATTGTATGAGAGCAATGGCCGCCATATCGAACTGGACGCCTATCTCGGAGAGCCGGACTGGAACCAGTTTGACCGGACCCAGTATCTCGCTGCCGGTTTCCTGGAACACCGCTTTTCGAACGCCCTGCGCTATAGCGTCAATCTGCGCTACACCCATATTGAATCGCTCTACCGCGTTGTGGTGCTGGCCGGTGATACGGTGACCGTGTGCGGTGGCGACCCGATGTGCATCCCCGGTCAGACGATCAATCGCCGCGCCGTACAGGGCCAGGGCGAAACCGATGGCTGGGCGGTCGACAATCAGTTGGAATATCGCTTCTCCACCGGTGCGGTCGAACACACTCTGCTGGGAGGATTCGACTATTTCCGCACCGAGTGGGAGCATTATCGCGACCTGGTGGCGGGCGCCGAAGTCTTGCCGCTGTATGATATCTATAATCCGCAATCTCGCGGCTCGGCGAGCTTTGCCGATAATCTCAACCCTCAAATCTATACCGAGGCCGTCTCCGAACAGTCCGGCATTTATATCCAGGACCAGATCGCTGCGGGCAATTGGCGCTTCGCCCTGGGCGCCCGGCAGGATTGGGCCGAGGACGAGACCTACGACCTGCTCAATGACACGCTGCGCATCACCGAGGCCGAGGCGCTGACCTGGCAGGCGGGCGGTGTCTACCTGTTCGACAATGGCCTGGCGCCCTATGCCAGCTATTCGGAATCCTTCCTCCCCTCGGCGGGCAATTATTTCGACGGTACGCCCTTTGATCCGACGACAGGCCAGCAATACGAAGTGGGTCTACGCTACCAGCCGGTGGGATCGAACGTTTTCATGACCTTGTCGGCCTATGAGATCACCCAGCAGAACGTCACGACGATCGATCCCGATCCCGCGCATCTGTGTGGTGGGCGTTCCTGTCAGGTACAGACCGGCGAAGGGGTGATCTCCGGATTGGAAGCGGAGGCGCGGGCGACCCTGCCTTTCGGCCTCGCCGTCATTGCCACCGCGACCCTCACCGAGGCTGAAATCACCCAGACCAATACGCCGGCCGAACTGGGCAATGCCCTGCCGGGCGTGCCGGAAGCTATGGCCTCGCTTTTCTTCGATTACCGCTTCGAGCACGGTCCGCTCAACGGGATCGGCCTCGGTGGCGGGGCACGCTATGTCGGCGAATCCTACGGCAACAGCACCAATACACTGGTGATACCGGACTATCATTTGTTCGATGCGATGGTGCGCTATGATCTGGGCGCGGCGCGGCCGGACTGGAATAACCTCGTCTTGTCCATCAATGCCCGTAACCTCGCCAACGAGACCAATGTGGCGACCTGCGGCTCGGTGGCGTCCTGTTATTACGGATCCGGGCGCACGGTGAATTTGCGCCTGCAATATCGTTGGTAGCGTTATGGGTTCGACATTTTCCCATCGCTGGCGGGACGGTCACAGAGCCGTGGCGGGCGGGGCATCATGATGGCCCCTCTGCTGTGTGGGGCGGGGGCTGTCCTGGCGGTCCTGGCCTCCTTCGCCTTTTATCTGGGCGGGCGAAATCAGCGCCTGCTGCGGCGCCCGCTGCCCGGCCGGATCGCCATCGCTGCCGGACTGGCGGGCACGGCGCTGGCCATCGCTGCGTTGGCATGCGTCGTCAGCCTGGCGGTCTCGATTTATTGCGTGGTTCTGACCCTGATGATGACGCTTTCCGCCTTGCCCTTTCTCAAACTCGTCCTGCCACTGCAGGAGCGGTCGCGATGAGCCGGGCGCGCGCCGCCGCAGCGCTGACCAGCCGCAACTGGTTGCCGAAAGCCAGTGCCGGGCTTGTCCTCGGTTTCGCCCTGGCCCTGGCGGTCAGCGGTCTGTTCGCCTGGTTTGGCCCGGGCGGGCTGTTCGACGGTGCCGGCAAGACCCAGGTGAATATGTGGCTCATCTCGCCCATCTGGTGCGGTGTGCTGAGCCTGTGCTTCCTGTTCCGATCGGGCCGCGCCGCCTGGATATGGCTCGGGACAGCGACGCTGTTGGCGTTTGCGCTGCTTTATGGCGGACGCTGGATGATCACTTCAGGGGGGCTGTAATGCGCACCGATATCGTTCGCATGTACAAGGATATCCACGCCTGGGTGGGGATTGTCAGCGGCCTGGCCCTGTTCATCGCCTTCTATGCCGGCGCGCTGACCATGTTCGAACAGCCGATTCAGCGCTGGGCCTCGGCGCCTGCCGACCTCGCAGAACCGGTGCCGCTGGAGTCTGTTCCCGCGCTGATCGCCGCGACCCGGGCGGCCCACCCGGAAAGTGCGCGGAGTTACCGCATCCATGTCGAGACCGGACCGGAAAACCCGGCGCGGCTGAGCTGGGATGTCGGCGGTGATCGTGAGCACGGACCCGATGCCGTCTATGGCACGGCCCTGGACGCGGCTGGCGCGCTTGAGACCGCCCGGCTGAATGCCTCGCCGGTGGGCGAATTCATCGATGTGCTGCACCAGCAGGTCGGCCTGCCCTTCGATCACGAGATTTCGATGCCGATCATGGGCGCAGTGTCGCTGCTCTACGCCATCGCCCTGGTATCCGGTCTGATCATCATTATTCCCAGCTTGGTCAAGGACATGTTCGCCCTGCGCCTGGGCAAGAATCTCAAGCGCATGTGGCTGGACGTGCACAATGCGCTGGGCATTTTCAGCCTGCCTTTTCACATCGTGATGGCGTTGAGCGCGGTGGTTTTTGCGTTTCACGACCAGTTCTACGATGCCCAGAATGTGGTGGTCTATCAGGGTGAGCTTGAGGCGCAGTGGAGCCAGGACGGTAACGCGCCCGAGCCCTTTGACCCGCAGGCGCAGCCGCTGCCGCCGGCCGAGATTGTGACACGCGCAGCCACGCAAGCGCCCGGCTTCACCGTCACGACACTTGAATACCGCGCCGGCCCGGATGGCCGTCTGGGCGGGCGGATGATGGGCTATGATCCGCGCTGGGGCATGCGCGGCCCGACCTATGGCCTGGTCGGTTTCGATGTCTATACGGGCGAGATCACTGATGCCGCCTATCTGCCGGGCCACCAGTCGGGCTGGGCGGCACTGGTCACCAGCTTCTTCGCGCTGCATTTCGGCAATTATGGCGGTGAGCCGGTGCGTTGGGGCTATTTTCTGTTTGGTCTGGCCGGCGCCTTCCTCTTTTATTCCGGCAATCTCCTGTGGATCGAGACCCGCCGGAAACGTCTCACCAAGCGTCATGGTGTAAGGGCCCAATCGCGTTCCGCCCATATCCTTGGCGCCCTGACGGTCGGTGTGGCGCTCGGTTCGATTGCCGGCATTTCGACCACTCTGGTCGCGGCGAAATGGATGGCCGGTCATGTCGAAAATCTCGCCATGGCTCATAGCTGGATCTATTATCTGGTTTTTCTCGCCTCGATCGGCTGGGCCTTCCGGCGCGGGGCCGGGCAGGGCGGTGCCGATCTGCTCTGGCTTTGCGCCTTCACCACGCTGCTCATCCCGGTCACCAGCCTGATCGCCCTGCTGCCATTCAATGGCGGGCTGTGGACCTGGTCCGGTCCGGTCCTGCTGCTCGACGGCGTGGCAGCGATTGGTGCAGGTCTGTTTGCCGCCTTCGCCCGGCTGACCCGTCAACGCGCGCTCAAGGGGCCGCGCGACAGTGTCTGGTCGGCTCATGTCCACGAGGCCGAGCGGGCGGCGGCGTGTCCACCGGCTGCCGGCGGTGAGGCGCCGGCTCCGGATTGACCTGGGCTGCGGCGGGACCTGGCGCGAAGCATCCGGCCGCTCCATCACGGCCTCGACATACCGCAAACCCCAAACTAACCTTGTGAACATTGTTCACGAGTGGCTGGCGACAGAACCGGCGACCGTGAAGGTCGATGAAGTTAAGGGTGTCAGAGCCTTTAAAAACAGGGAAATACATCATGGCTGAACCGGACATCCTGAAGGGCAAGATGCGTCTGCCCGTGATTGGCGCACCGCTTTTCATCATCTCCAACCCTGATCTCGTGATTGCCCAGTGCAAGGCCGGGATTGTCGGATCCTTTCCCTCGCTCAATGCGCGCCCGATCAGTCAGCTCGATGAATGGCTCGACCAGATCACCTCCGAGCTGGACAGCTATAATCGCGCCAATCCGGACAAGCCGGCCGCACCCTTTGCCGTCAATCAGATCGTGCATCGCTCCAATGGGCGCCTGCAGGAAGATCTGGCGCTGTGCGAGAAATACAAGGCGCCGATCGTCATCACCTCGCTGGGCGCCCAGGCCGAGCTGAACCAGGCGGTTCAGTCCTGGGGCGGCATCACCCTGCATGATGTGATCAATCAGCGCTTTGCCCACAAGGCGATCGAGAAGGGCGCAACCGGCCTGATCTGCGTGTCAGCCGGGGCTGGCGGCCATGCCGGCGCGCTCTCGCCCTTCGCCTTCGTGGCCGAGACCCGCGCCTGGTTTGACGGGCCGATCCTGTGTTCCGGCGCCATCTCGACCGGCGGCGGCGTGCTCGCAGCCCAGGCGATGGGGGCCGATTACGCCTATATCGGCTCGGCCTTCATCGCGACCGCCGAGGCCCGCTGCGACCAGGCCTACAAGCAGGGCATTGTCGAGGGCAGCGCCGAGGATATCGTCTACACCAACCTCTTCACCGGCGTTCACGGCAATTATCTCAAGGCGTCGATCGCCGCAGCCGGGCTCGACCCGGACAATCTGCCCGAGAGCGACCCTTCGGCCATGAATTTCGGGTCCGGCGGTGGTTCCGATGCCAAGGCCTGGAAGGATATCTGGGGATCCGGCCAGGGCATCGGCTCGATCAAGTCGGTGCAGACGGCGGGTGAATATATCGATCAGCTGGCGGCGGAATATGCCGCTGCGAAGGCGAAAATCTGCGGCTAGAGCGATCAGGCGCGCTGTGTTGCCGCAACTGTCGGGGCAATGCAGCGCGCGATGTCGCCGGGCGTTTTATAGAGATGGTCCGGCTCGCTGGCCGCAAGGATCTCCGGCGTCGCGAAACCCCAGGTGACCGCACCGCAGCCGCAACCGGCCTCTCGGGCGGCGTCGATATCGCGCACTTCATCGCCGATACACAGGGTGCGTTCCGGCGTGCTTCCAGCCTTGCGGATAACTTTGCGGAACACGGCCGCCTTGCCAAACAGTGCCGCGCCGCAGGCGAAATGGCTGACCAGGGCGACCAGGTCGGGCCCCATGACCTGGCGGATCGCGTCCTCGCCATTGGAACTGACGACGGCGATCGAGACCTTGGCGGCGGACAGTTCGCGCAGCAGGTCGGCAATCCCGTCGAACAGGGTGATCTGGTCGACATTCCTTGCGGCACGGTCGCGCACATCGGCGGCGATGAAAGGGAGTTTCCAGGCCGGGATTTGCAGCTCGTCCATGATGGCTTTGGGCGTCATGCCGCGCAGGGCTTCGGCGCGTTCCTCGCAGATCGGGCTGAGACCATGCTTTTCGACGACGTCGGACAGCGCGGTGCGAAACCAGGTCAGGCTGTCGGCCAGCGTGCCGTCGAAATCGAAGACGACAAGGTCGTAACGCAAGGTCAAATCCAAACTCCGGCGGGCAGCAAAAAGGGGCCAGCTGGCGCTGACCCCTTAAGGCTTGCAGATTCTTCTGGCGCTTGCACCCTTAAATGGATGTCAGCCAGTCGGGCTTGATGTAGTGCATGCCGAGATCGCGGGCGACCGGTTCGCAGCAGATCTGGCCATCGGCGACATTGAGGCCGCGCGCCAGGTGCGGGTCGGCATTGAGCGCGGCGCGCGTGCCCTTGTTGGCGATCGCCAGGGCGAAGGGCAGGGTGGCGTTGTTGAGCGCGAAGGCCGAAGTGCGCGAATAGGCACCCGGCATGTTGGCGACGCAATAATGCACCACGCCGTCAATGATATAGGTCGGGTCGTTGTGGGTGGTGGCTTTCGAGGTCTCGAAACAGCCGCCCTGGTCGATGGCGATGTCGACGAGCACGGCGCCGTCCTTCATCTCCTTGAGCATGTCGCGGGTGACCAGTTTCGGCGCGGCGGCGCCGGGGATCAAGACGGCACCAATCACCACGTCGGCCTGCAGGACCGCCTGGTCGAGCGCAACCTGGGTGGAATAGGCGGTCTTTACCGCGCCGGCGAATTGCGCATCGAGTTCGGACAGGCGTTTGGCCGAGCGGTCAAACACGGTGACGTCGGCGCGGGCACCGATCGCCATTTCCGCAGCATGGCTGCCGGCGACGCCGCCGCCGATGATGACGACCTTGGCGGGCAGCACGCCCGGCACGCCGCCGAGCATCAGGCCACGCCCGCCCTGTGATTTTTGCAGGCAATGGGCGGCGACCGAGACCGACATCCGCCCGGCGACCTGGCTCATCGGCGTGAGCAGGGGCAGGCGGCCCTCATTATCGGTGACGGTCTCGTAGGCGATGGCGGTACAGCCGGACTGGCGCAGCCCCTCGGCCTGGACCGGATCGGGTGCCAGATGGAGATAGGTGAAGAGCGTGTGATGCGGCTTCAGCATCGCCGTTTCCGACGGCTGGGGTTCCTTCACCTTGACGATCATCTCGGCGAAATCGAACACATCCTGCGCTGTCTGTACGATGCCGGCACCGGCCGAGACGTAATCCTCATCGCTGCAGCCAATGCCTTCGCCGGCGCCGCTTTCAATGACGACTTCATGGCCGGCGAGCACGAGCTCACCAACGCTGGCCGGTGTCAGGCCGACGCGATATTCGCGAACTTTGATTTCTGTGGGGACCCCGATACGCATGATGTTTTCCGCTTCTGAGTGCTCGATGTGGAGAATCCGGCGTTCAAGGCGTGCCTGCGATCCAGAAATAGAAGAATCTTCAAGATTTACGGCATTTCGCTTGAGTTATCGTGCGCGTCACGCCATAAAGCGCGTCATATATCGTTTGATTGGGCGTAAATCCAGAATATTTTGCGCTCGCCCGAATTATCGCCGTCCAGGCCAGGGCAGACCCGGTCTGCAAGGCCTGCCTGCAAGGAGAGTGTTCCGTGCGTCTTGATGATGTTGATGTCGCGATCCTGACCGAATTGCAGGAGCATGGCCGGCTGACCAATTCCGAGCTGGCCGAACGTGCCGGCCTGTCGGCTTCGGCCTGCCACCGGCGGGTCAAGACGCTGGAAACGAGCGGCGTGATTGATCGCTATGTCGCCATCCTGTCGGAGAAGGCGCTCGGCCGCGGCATCACCGTCTATGTCCAGGTCACACTCGACAATCAGAAACGCGAGACGCTGGTCGCCTTCGAGACCGCTGTCGAAGCGGTGCCTGAAGTGATGGAATGCTATCTGATGAGCGGCGATGCCGATTATCTCATCCGGGTTCTGGTGCGCGACGCCAATGATTATGAGCACGTGCATCGCGAGATCCTGTCGGGCCTGCCCGGCGTGGCGCGGCTGGTCTCCTCTTTCACCATCCGCCGCGTGTTCTCGCGCACGACCATGCCGGTGCCCGAGGAATTGCGGGTCTAGCGGTCCTGTGGCGAGGAAAAGCGGGCCGGCGAGGGCGTTTGGCGATTGCATCGCGGCCGCGCCGGGGCTAATTGCGCGCCATGACCGATAACCGCTATCAAGACCTCGGCCAGCTCGGCGCCACCACGCCGCTGCCCGATCATCCCGACACCGCTGCGCTCGAGCGCGTCGCCAATCCGTGCGATGCGCCCTATATGATCCGCTTCGCCGTGCCGGAATTCACTTCGCTCTGCCCGGTGACCGGCGCGCCTGACTTTGCCCATCTGGTGATTGATTACGTGCCGCGTGACTGGATCGTCGAATCCAAATCGCTCAAGCTCTTTCTCGGCTCATTCCGCAATCACGGGGCGTTTCACGAGGCCTGCACGACGCAGATCGCCCAGCGCCTGGTCAAGGAACTCGACCCGGTCTGGCTGCGCATTGGCGGTTACTGGTATCCGCGCGGCGGCATACCGATCGACGTTTTCTTCGCAACGGGCGAGGCGCCGGCTGGCGTCTGGATCCCCGAGCAGGGCGTCGCCAGCTATCGCGGTCGCGGCTGAGCCCGTTCCACGGACGCCGATCTTCCCGGATATCTTGAAGCCGCGATCAGACCGCGTTGCGTCAGGCGACGCCGTCCGGCTGCCGGGGTGACAGACAAAAAAATAGGCGCTGTTCCTCGAGGGGGGGGAGGGAGGAACAGCGCCAGTGCCGAATCAGCAGGGGGGTGCTGATCGGGCGGGGTGTGGGGTCTCTAGAAGCCGACTTGCAGCCGCAGCTGGGCCACGTCGCTGGTCTCGGTATAAGTCGGCGCGTCGTGTTCGCCGGAGACATAGTTGAACATCACGCGGGCATAGCGTTCGACATACCAGTTGATGCCCAGGGTGAGGGTTTCGATCGTGCCCAGGCCGGCATCGCCCATATCGGCGTAATCGGCCCGTGCCGCGATTTCCCAGGCGCCATGTCCGCCTGCGGACAGCGCCGAGTTCGGCGAGATGCCGCCAAACACGCCGGACGAGCCGCGATAGCCGCGCGTTTCGCCGGTCAGGATATAGCCCAGCGACGCGAAGCCGCTATCGAAGGCCGGGTCGCCAGCCGGACCATCCAGGGTCATGCGGGCAAATTCGCCATGGGCCCAGAACGGGCCGCGGATGATGGCGGCTTCAAGCGCGATCAGATCGGAGCTGTCGGCTTCGCCAAGGGGCTGGCCGGTGCGATAGTCGGCGGTGGCGAAATTATTGGCGAGGTGAGCCTGTGGCCGGTCCCGCAGACGCGTGCCGCCATCATAATCGAGGCTCCGGAACGAAGCGCCCAGATGAAGAGTGGTGCCGGCGTCAGTCTCGGTATGCCAGGTGAGACGACCCGCGAAGGCGCTGGAATCATCGGCTTCGGCGAGCTGGAAATTGTCTTCCATCTTGCCGCCATAGATACCGGCCGAGGCCGTGAAGTTATCACTGGACCAGAAATAGGCGGCGCCAAGACGGCGGTCGATGCCGAAAATATCGGTCAGCAGGCCGCGCTCCATGAAGCTCATATTGAGCGAGGAGGTCTGTTCCTCCATCGAGTTCATGGTCTTGAAATTACCGACCCGGACACTGCCCTCGGGCAGGCGGTAGGTCAGGTGGACATCGGTCGGCGCCGGATCGTCGGGCAGCCAGTCATATTCAGCCACAAGCTTGAGATTGCCGATCTGGCCTTCAATGCCAAACCAGAGTGTGCGCCATTCTTCATCATCACCGGGTGCCGCGCTGAGCGGACTCGACCAGTCGACATCGGCGATGTCGAAATAGGCGCGGCCGCGGAACTTGAAGTAATCGCTCGTCGTCGGGCTGTCCCAACGCGGTCCGGGATTCATGGAGAATTCCCAGCCCTGCGACAGGGCGGCCGGTGCCGTCGTCGCAAAAAGGCCCAGGATTGCAGCTGCAAGCTTCAAGGATTTCATGTCACTCGTCTTCCCCGTTTCGCCCCTGTCAGGCGTTGACCGATCCGGGAAAGCAGGGCGGGGCTGCCACACGTGCGGCAGGCCCGATGCCCAGGCGCATTTCCCGAGACTTCAGAACCGGTTCTGGCGGGAAGAATGCGAGTTGGACAGTATTATGAAATCTTGACGTCCTTAGTTGTCCCTTAACCTTGTTTGACGTCAGGCCTTCCAGCGTCCGACATGGGCGCGCGGCCGGGGCCGTTCCATGACGTCTTCGCTTGCTGTGCCGATATAGATATAGCCGGCGATGCGCTCGCCGGAGCGCAGGCCGAGGGCATCCTTGATGTCGCAGTCATAGGCATACCATTCGGTCAGCCATTGCGCCCCGAAGCCCATCGCCGAAGCGGCAATCAAAAGGTTCTGGCACGCGGCGCCGGCCGATAGCTCCTGCTCCCAGAGCGGAATTTTGTGGTGTTCGGTCACGGTCGAGATCACGGCAATCACCAACGGCGCACGTTCGAAGCGTTGCTGCTCGCAGCGGATCTGGTCCGGGGTCGCGTCCGGATTCTTCACCGCCCAGACCTTGCCGAGAATCATGCCGAAACTGGAGCGGGCCTCGCCTTCGAACAGGATAAAGCGCCAGGGGGCGAGCTTGCCATGGTCCGGAACGCGCGAGGCGATCCCCAGCAAATGCTCGACCTGGTTCGCATCCGGTCCGGGTTCGGCCAGGCCGATGGCCGGGGTCGAGCGGCGGCGGGTCAGCAGGGTCAGCGTGTCGGCACTGGCGTGTGATGGGGCGAGCGGCTCGCCGGGCGCCGGAAAATCGTGAGAAATCTTGTCGTTCATCGGGCGCCTCATGGGGGGTGAGAGATTGTCGCTTTGACGTTTGGGCTCGGGGATCGTTATATCTATCGGGTAACAGTGTGATGTCACCCCGTCGCTGCGGGAGGGAAATGTACCAATGACTGTGGAAATCGCTATCGATGATGACACGCCCGCCGATCGCCGCCGCCGCAAGGTGCGCGATGCGATCATCGACGCGGCCGAAGTCATTTTTACCGCCGAGGGCGAAGAAGGCATTTCCATGCGCCGTCTGGCGGATTCGATCGATTACAGCCCGGCGGCGATCTACAAGTATTTTGCCTCCAAGGATGATTTGTTCGAAGCCATTCGCGACACCTTCTTCGAACGCCTGATGGAACGCATTCGCGGCGCCCAGGAAGTCGGTGGCGAGACGCCCAGCCTGTGTGCCCGCTGCATGCGTGCCTATATCGAAACCGGCATTGAAGAGCCCAATCACTATATGATGGCCTTCTCGACCGGCAAGAAGATTGCCCCCCACGTCCATGATGAACAGGATGTCGCCTTCCAGGCCGAACATGCCCTGGTCGGCATGATCGAGGCTGGCATGGCAGAGGGCGTGTTTCGCACGGTCGATCCCAAGCTGGCGTCCAAGAGTGTCTGGGCCAGCCTGCATGGGCTGACGACGCTGATGGTCTCGATGGAAGGCTTCCCGGCCGGCATGCCGGGCTCGGAACATGTCACCGCCGATGCGGTGATCGACTTCCACACCGACATGATGCTGCGCGGGCTCCGGGCCTAGCGCATACCAGCCATGCATAAATTAGTGAACACTGTTTACTTTTCAAACGGAATTTGACGCCCTATATGGAGCTGTAACTTTACAGCAAGGGTGGACACATGTCCGGAACAAGTCGGCGGCTGGGTGCGAGAACGAGCGTGGCATTGGCCGCGATCGGCGTTGCCATACTGGTATTCGGGGTCTCGGCACTGCGCGCGGAAGCGACGCTGCAGATCAGTGCGCCACCACCTCTGCCGGTCGCGGTCATCGAGGCTGAATATGCCAGCGATGCCAGTATCGAGGAATTCTTTCCCGGGCTTGTCGCGGCGCGGCGGCAGAGTTCGCTCGGCTTTGAACGCGGCGGCCGTATCGATGCGATCGGGGTTGATGTCGGCGACCAGGTTCGCGCCGGTGATGTTCTGGCCGTGCTCGATACGCGTGCCGTGACGGCCCAGATCGCTGCCGCCGATGCCCAGACAGCCGAGGCCGTGGCCCAGACAGCGCTGGCCGCCGAGACCGAGGCGCGCCAGGCGCAATTGCTCGAGCGCGGCCATGTCTCGCAGCAGCGCCTTGATGAGGTGCGGACATCCACCCGCGCTGCCCGGGCACGCCAGAATGCCGCCGCCGCTGCCGCCGACGCGATCCGCGTCCAGCTCGATCTCGCCCGGATGACGGCCCCCTTCGACGGGGTGGTCACGGCCCGCCTCGCCGATGAAGGCACGATCGCCGCGCCTGGCCAGCCCCTGCTTGAACTGATCGAGAGCGGTTCGCTGGAAATCCGGGTCGGCCTGCCGCCGGCGCTGGCCGCCAGCCTGAGCGCGGACCGCAATTACCGCTTTCTGGCCGATAGCGGCGCGATCAATGCCCGTTTCCGCGCCTCGACCGGCGTGGTCGACCAGCATAGCCGCACCGTCACCGTCCTGTTCGACATTGATCCCGGCGCTGTCGCTGTTGGTCAGGTTGTCCGTCTCGCCATGGCGACCCCGATCACAGCTGATGGTTTCTGGGTGCCGACATCGGCGCTCGCTGAAGGGCGCCGCGGTCTGTGGACGGTCTATGTCCTCAATCCCGATGAAGGCGATTACCGGCTGGAGGCGCGGGTCGTCGAGACCGTGCGCATCGAGGCCGACCGCGTCTTTGTGCGCGGCGCCGTGACCGATGGCGAGCTGGTTCTCGCCTCCGGTATCCAGCGTATCACGCCCGGCCTGCGCGTGACACCGGCCGTGCTCGAGGCGCGCGCGCAATGAGCACGATCTTCTTTCGTTATTCCCGCCTGACCATTCTGGCCGTCATTCTGCTGGTGGCGGCGGGTATGGGTGCCTTCATGTCGCTCGGGCGCCAGGAAGACCCCTCACTCGTCGAGCGCTATGGCCTGGTGGTGACGGCCGCTCCGGGCGCTTCAGCCGAACGCGTCGAAGCCCTGATCACCACACCGCTCGAGGACGCGATCCACGAACTGGCCGAAGTCGATTCGACCTCCTCCTCCTCGCGGTCCGGGATATCGATCATCCATTTGCAGATCCGCGAGGATCTCACCGCTACCCAGGTCGACCAGGCCTGGACGCAGATCCGCGAACAGGTCGAGAGTGTGCGCCCGACGCTGCCGGCCGGGGCCGGAGCGCCCGATGTGCGCCGTCAGTATCTCGGTGCTGCGACCATGATTGTCGCGCTGTCCTGGGGCGAGCAGGGTGAGGAAAACCTCCCTATTCTCTCCCGATTGGCGACCGATCTCGAAAGCCGTTTGCGCAATCTTTCGGGCACGGAAGAGACCGCGATCTTCGGCGAGGTCGAGGAAGAATTCCGCATTATTGCCGACCCCGACACGCTGGCAGCGCTGGGCCTGACGGTTGCCGATGTCGCCCGGCTGACGGCCAGCGCCGACGCCCGTGCTCCGGCCGGCGAGCTGCGCTCGGGCACGGTTGATCTCAATATCGAGATCGATGGCGAGTTCGACAGTATTGACCGCATCCGCGCCATTGCGCTGGGGCAGGGCCCGAATGGCGAATTCATTCGCGTTGGCGATGTTGCCGAGGTGGAAAAGGGATCGCGCACACCGGCCTCGGCCATGGCGATGATGGACGGGCACCGGACGGTGCTGGTCGCAGCCTATCTACAGCCCGAATTGCGCGCCGACCTCTGGTCGCGGGATGCCGACGCGGTGGTCGCCGATTTTGCCGGTTCAGTACCGGGTGTCGAGGTCGAGACGATTTTCCGCCAGGGCGATTATGTCGAGACCCGGCTCAACGGGCTGGCCCAGAATCTTGGCTATTCCGGCCTGATCGTGTTCGCGGTCCTGTTCGTCATGATGGGCTGGCGCTCGGCGCTGATTGTCGGCACGGCCCTGCCACTGACCGTGCTGGCCGTGCTGCTGCTGACGCGCATCTATGACGAGCCCCTGCATCAGATGTCGGTGACGGGACTGGTCGTGGCGCTGGGGCTGCTGATCGATAATGCCATTGTTGTGGTCGATGAATACCGCCTGTTCCGGGCGCGTGGCCGCTCGCCGATCGATGCCCTCGATGCCTCGCTGAAACATCTCTTCGCGCCGCTCCTGGCCTCGACCATGACGACGGTCTTCGCCTTCGCGCCGATTGCCCTGATGCCCGGCGCGGCCGGTGAATTCATCTCGATGATCGGGATTTCGGTGATTTTCGCCGTCGTCTCCTCCTTCATCCTGGCGATGACGGTGGTTGGCGCCTTCGCGGCCTGGTTTGATGATGCCGGGGCGAGTGAAGAACCCAGGCGTTTCTGGCGCCATGGCCTCGGTGCCGGCCCCTTCGCACCGCTCTATCGCCGTCTGCTCGACACGATTACGGCGCGGCCCTGGATCGGGATTTTCGGCAGCATACTTCTGCCCATCGCCGGCTTTGCGGCGGCCTCGACCCTGCCGGTGCAATTCTTCCCGCAGACCGATCGCGACATGTTCCAGATCGAGCTGGAATTGCCGTCCTCCGCATCGATCGAGGAGACGCGGCGCCAGACCGAACGGGCGCGCGAGATCATCGAACGCTATGACGGCGTCGAGCGTGTGACCTGGGTATTGGGGCAAAGCGCGCCGCGCACCTATTACAATGCGATCAGCAACAAGTCCGGCGTGTCCAATTACGCCTCCGGCTTCGTGCACACCCGGTCGAACGCCGTGACGCGGCGTATCCTGCCGGCCCTGCAGCTGGAAATGCTCAATGCCTTCCCGCAGGCGCGTTTTCTCAGCCTGCCGTTTGAGCAGGGCCCGCCGATCCCGGCACCGATCGAACTGGTCCTGGTCGGACCGGAACTGACCGAGCTCAACCGGCTCGGCAATGAGATCCGCAGCGTTCTGGCCAGAACGCCCACTATTACCCATACCCTGGCCTTGCTTGAAATGGGCGAACCCGTCGCCCGCATCATGGCCGATGAAGCTTCGGCTGAACTCTCCGGCATGCGCCTTTCCGAACTCGCCGACCGCTTGCGCGGCGATCTGGATGGTGTCGTCGGCGGCAGCGTCCTGGAAGGTGTCGAGGAACTCCCCGTTCGCGTCATCACACGGGATAATCGGCGATCCAACCTCGCCTCTGTCGCCGGCGCGCCACTTCGCTCGAGCGGTGGCAATGTCTTTGCCGCGCCGCTCGCATCACTGGGCGACGTGACCCTGGCACCGCAAGTGTCCATCATCCCGCATGAGGATGGCCGCCGGGTCAATTCGATCTATGGCTATCTGGAGCCCTATACCCTGCCGGCACCGGCGCTGGAGCATTTCTTCACGGCGCTGGAGGCGGCCGATATCGCACTGCCGCCGGGCTATGAATTGCAGATCGCCGGCGAAGCCGCCGAGCGCGGCGATGCGATGGCGGGCCTATTCGGTACCGCCATCCCGCTGATGGTGCTGATGATCGGCTCGGTCGTGCTCGCCTTCAACAGTTTCCGCTATGCCGGGATCATCCTGGTCGTCGCGGTGCTTTCGGTCGGGCTGGCCATGTTTGGCGTCTGGCTGTTTGGCACGCCGCTCGGTTTCAACGCGATTGTCGGCTCGATGGGGCTGATGGGGTTGTCGATCAATGGCGCAATCGTTGTCCTGTCGGCGCTGCGCACCAATCCGGCCGCTGTCGCGATGCAGCCTGGCGCTGTGCAGGCGACCGTGATGGATGCGACGCGTCACATCCTGTCGACGACCCTGACGACGATCGGCGGTTTTGTGCCGCTTCTCCTGTCGGGCGATGCCTTCTGGCTGCCTTTCGCTGCGGCGATGGTCGGCGGCGTCGCCGGTTCGGCCATTCTGGCGCTGGTCTTTGCCCCCTCTGCCTTCGCGCTTCTGGCGCGGCTGGAGGATCGCAAGCGGCGCATTGCCGAGAAGGTCCGCAATTACAAACAGCGGCGCGGTGACTTGATGACGCGTGCGAAACAGGCTTAGAGCGCTCCAGACACGGGAGCAGGACATGTCTCGAACACGCGGTCCCTGGACCATTCATTCCGAGCGCATCGCGTTTGAAAGCCCCTGGATGCGGGTGCACGAATTCGACATCACCCAGCCCGACGGCAAGCCGGGCGTCTATGCGGTGATGTCGCCGCGCAATCTGGCGCTGGTCGTGCTGCCGATCCATGCCGACGGCTCGGTCACACTGGTCGGCCAGCATCGCTTCGCGCTGGATCGCTATAGCTGGGAAATCCCCGCAGGCGGCGGTCAGCTCGACGGCGACCCGCTCGCCGATGCCAGGCGTGAGCTGAAGGAAGAGACCGGACTGACAGCCGATCACTGGAGCGAGATCCTGCAGCTGGACCTGTCCAATTCGATCACCGATGAGCGCGCCATCGGTTATCTCGCCACCGGCCTGCATGACGGTGCGCCGGAACCGGAGGGGACTGAAGTGCTGCAGACCCGCCGCGTTCATTTCCTCGACGCGCTCGAAGAGGCGATGTCGGGGCAGATTCGCGATGCCCTGACGGTGGCGATGCTGATGCGGGCTCACTATATGGCGCAACAGGGCCTGTTGGCGTCAGAGCTTTCCGGTGTCATGCTGAATCGTTGAAGGCAGGAGAATGTGATGTCACAGAGCCAGGCCAAAGCGCCGATTGCCGCGCGCACCGGAACCCAGGCCGTCTGGGCGCGTCTGCGCGTCGAAGCCGCCGCAGCGGCTGCGGAAGAGCCGATCCTCGCCAGTTTTCTCAATGCTGCCGTGCTGCGTCACGACGAGTTTTCCCACGCGCTGGCCTATTGCCTCGCAAGCAAGCTGGCCGATGCCCAGCTCGATGCCATGCTGGCGCGCGATGTCGCCGAGGCCGCCCTGAAGGGTGATCCGGGCATTGTCACCCAGGCGATCGCCGACATGGTCGCGGTTGAAGAACGGGACCCGGCCTGCAAGAGCGTGCTGCAGCCCTTCCTCTATTACAAAGGCTATCAGGCGCTTCAATTGCACCGCGTTGCCCACTGGCTGTGGGGTGAGGGGCGGCAAAATCTTGCCTTCCATCTGCAAAGCCGGGTGTCGGAGCGCTTCGGCGTCGATATCCATCCGGCGGCCCGGATCGGGCAGGGCGTGATGATTGACCACGCGACCGCTGTCGTGATCGGCGAAACGGCTGTGGTCGGTGATGATTGTTCGTTGCTGCATGAGGTGACGCTGGGCGGTACCGGCGCGGCGCATGAAGACCGTCACCCCAAGATCGGACGCGGCGTGATGATCGGGGCCGGCGCCAAGGTGCTCGGCAATATCGAAGTGGGCGACCAGGCCCGCATCGCGGCCGGCTCGGTGGTGCTCAAATCGGTTCCGGCCGGCTGCACGGTGGCCGGCGTGCCGGCCAAGGTGGTGGGCGATTGCTGTCCGCAACCGGCGCGCAGCATGGACCAGACCTTCCCCGACGGGAAATAGACCGCCGGGTCTGCGCCGCATTCGCCATCAGCGCGGATGATCGCAGGCCCTGCACTGGACGCACCCCCCTCGCATGGGCTTATTTGTCGCCAATTCGAATCCCCCGACCGGAGAGACATCGTGAACAAGAATATGACCGCCGGCGAAGCCGCGAAACTGCAACGCTTCCTGCGCAATAAACTCAATCCGGAAATGGCGGTTCAATGCCGCAATCGCCCGGATGAATGCGCTGAAATCCACATCGGCGATGAATGTCTCGGTGTCGTCGCCAAGATCATCGATGAGGGTGAAACCTCCTATTCCTTCGAGATCACCATTCTGGACATTGACCTGGAAGAGCTTTGATCGAGCCGTCGTCGACCGTGCTTGAAGCCCGGGCGGTCACCAAGACCTATCCCGGCGGTGTTCAGGCGGTTGCCGGCGTCGATCTCAGCCTGCAGCGCGGCCAATTGCTGGCCCTGGCCGGTACATCGGGCTGCGGCAAGACCACAATGCTCAAACTGATCAACCGCCTGGAGGAAACTTCGGGCGGTTCGATTTTGTATGAGGGTGCCGACATCACCACGCTCGATCCGGTCGAGCTACGCCGCACAATCGGCTGGGTGATGCAGGGCGATGGCCTGTTTCCCCATTATAGCGTCGCCGCCAATGTCGCCATTGTGCCGCGCCTGCTAGGCTGGGCGCCGGCCGCGATCGATGCCCGCGTGCGCGAAATGCTCGAACTGGTGCGCCTCGACCATGGCGAATTTGGCGCTCGATATCCCGATGCCCTGTCGGGTGGTCAGCGCCAGCGTGTCGGCTTTGCCCGCGCCCTGGCCGGCAAGCCGGACCTTCTCTTGATGGACGAGCCGTTTGGCGCGCTCGACCCGATTACGCGTGACGGGTTGCAACAGGATTTCATGGCGCTGCAGGCCCGGCTCGGTTTTTCCGCCCTGATGGTCACCCATGACATGGCCGAAGCGCTGATCATGGCGGATCAGGTCGCGGTGATGCGGGATGGCTTGATCGTGCAGTGCGGCAGCCCGGCACAACTGCTCAAATCGCCGGCCGATGATTATGTCGCCGCCCTGCTGGACACCCCGCGCCGCCAGATGCGCCGGATTGCGGAGCTGGAGGCATGAGCGAGAATTTCGCCGAGCGCTGGGCTGAACTGCCGTATCTTCTTTCCGGCCATGTCCTGCTGTCGCTGGCGGCGATTTTCGTCGGCATGGCGATCAGCGTCCCGCTCGGTATCTACGCCGCGCCGCGGCCGCGCCTGGCCGGCTCGGTGCTCAATATCGCCGGTGTGATCCAGACGATTCCCGGCCTGGCGCTGCTGGCGCTGATGGTGCCGTTGCTGGGCGGGATGATCGGCTATTGGCCGGCCTTCCTGGCGCTGATGCTGTATTCAATCCTGCCCATTCTGCGCAATACGATTGTCGGCCTGCAAGGCGTCGAGCCCGGTGTGCGCGAAGCGGCGCGCGGCCTGGGCATGACCCCATCCCAGCGCCTGTGGCGGGTCGAACTGCCGCTTTCCCTGCCGGTGATTGTCGCCGGACTGCGCACCTCGGTCGTCTGGGTGGTCGGCGCGGCGACGCTGGCGACCCCGGTCGGGGCATCCAGCCTGGGCAATTATATCTTTGCCGGTCTGCAGACCCGCAACTGGCTTTCGGTATTGTTTGGCTGCGTCTTCGCGGCCGGCCTCGCCATTCTGTTCGACCAGATGATCCGTCTGCTCGAGATTGCGGCGCGGACGCGCCGGCGCGGACTGGCGGGCGGGGTCGCAATAGCGCTGGCGCTGGTGGTCGGGCTTTCGCTCCTGCCGGTACTGGTTCCGGCCTCGGCGCCGGCGGCGACCAATTCAAGCGCGAGCAATGCGCCGGCCAGCCTGGCGGGCCAGACGATCGGCATCGGTGCCAAGGCTTTCACCGAACAATATATCCTCGCCGCCCTGATGCAGGATGTACTCGAAGAGGCCGGCGCTGTCGTCGAGCGCCGCGATAATCTCGGCTCGACCATCGCCTATGACGCGCTGCGCTCCGGCGAGATTGATGTCTATATCGATTATACCGGCACGATCTGGGCGACGCTGATGGAACGGCCGCAGGCAGCGCAGCGTCATGTGATGCTCGCGGAGATGACGGCCTGGCTGCATGCGCGCGACGGCATCCTCACCCTGGGGCCGCTCGGCTTTGAAAATGCCTATGGTTTTGCCATGACGCGCGAGCGTGCGGCCGCTCTGGGCGTCGTCAGCCTGGCGGATCTGGCCGCTCATGCCAGTGAATTATCGGTCGGCGGCGATCCGGAAGTGTTTGTCCGGTCCGAATGGATCGGCACGCGCGACGCCTATGGGCTGGGCGCGATGCGCACGCGGGCGATGGATTCGACCTTCATGTATGGCGCGGTACGCGATGGCCAGGTCGATCTGATCAGCGCCTACACCACCGATGGCCGCATTGCAGCCTATGACCTCGTCGTGCTGGAGGATCCGGCCCATATCCTGCCGCCCTATGACGCGGTGATTCTGCTGTCACCGCGCGCCGCTGCCCTGCCGGGCCTCGCCGAGGCGCTGGCGCCACTGGTCGGGGCGATTGACGCCGATGCCATGCGCGGTGCCAATCGCCTGGTTGATCTGGAACACCAGACGCCGGTCCAGGCTGCCGCCTGGCTCGCGACACGGCTTGGTGGGGACGAATAATGGCAGGATATGTCGGCCATGGCCGTTTGCAGGACGATGAATGGTTGATGCGTGCCTGCGTCCTGATGAATCACGACCTGCCGCCGCATGCGCCGGAATACACGCCGGAAACCGAGTTGAATCGGTCCTACACGACCCAGTCGGCCGAATTCGAGACCCTGTTGGCGAAAATCGATCCGGAGGGCGATATTGATCGCTCCATCTTCCCGATGCTCGCCTTCTTCACCGCCTCGGAGGGCTGGCCGGTCGATATAATCTTCGCTGCGATTGCCGCCTTCCTGGTCTGGATATTCATGCCCAACTGGTATGGCATCATGGAATACGCGGCCTATACGGTGATCGCGGGCTTCATCGCGGTCCAGTATCTGCGCGCCCGCCGGGTGCGTGAGCGCGCGACGCGGGAAATGCTGCGGCTGGGCCTGCAACCGGGCGAGGAAAACAGCCTCACTTTGCGGATGCTGGTGAAATACCGGAAAATGCCGGTGACAATTCACTGAACCGCGAATCAAGACGGCGCGCCCCTTTCGAGCCGCGCCGCCTGCATTTCCGGTCCGGTCTGCGAGCTACAATACCGTCAGCATCGTCGCCACCAGCGGATGGCGCACGATATCTTCCGCTGCCAGGCGGCAGACGGCGATATCCTCAAGCGGTTCCAGCTTGTCGGCGATGATTCCCAGCCCCGACATGCCGGGCAGGAGATCCGATTGTGCCGGATCGCCGGTGACCACCATGGTCGCGTTCCATCCCAGCCTTGTGAGCAGCATTTTGAGCTGCACATAGGTGCAGTTCTGCGCCTCGTCGACGACGACGAAGGCATTATTGAGCGTGCGGCCGCGCATATAGCCGATCGGGGCGATCTCGATCAGGCCCTCGGCCATCATCGCCTGCAGGCGTTTCGGCGAGAGCCGGTCGGCGAGGGCGTCGTAAAGCGGGCGCAGATAGGGGGCGAGCTTCTCTTCCATGGCGCCGGGCAGGAAGCCGATTGATTCGCCGGCCTCGACGGCGGGCCGTGACAGCACAATGCGGCTGACCGATCCGGCTTCGAGCGCTTCGACCGCCTTGGCGACGGCGAGATAGGTCTTGCCGGTACCGGCCGGGCCGAGCGCCAGCACGAGATTATGCTCGTCGACGGCGCGCATCAGCACAGCCTGGCCCTCCGAGCGGGGTTTGACATTCTTGACGTATCTCTGGTCGCGCATGGGATCGCGTGTCTCCGGGCTCCAATTGGTGCCGGGGAAGAGGGCGCGAACCTTGGTCTCCTCTGTCTGATAGTGAGCGGCGTTGAATTCACCGGTACGCGTGCGACGTTTGGCGATGCGCTTGGTCATGGTTCGAGGCTCCACACATGAAAAACCCCTCGGCCAAGGGCAGAGGGGCGACAGGATTGTTGCGATGGGGTCGATTCGGAAAAAACCGGCAGATGGCGCCCGCAGGCGCCAATTTCGGGTGGGCTTGGGTGCAGACTGTCCATGACGCCTGATCGGGCCTTCCGTCCGGAGTTGCCGAAACGATACGGGGCAGCACCCCGAATCGCCGCTACAATGTGAGTGTAGCGCGGTGAACAGACTCTCAACGCCCGCGTCGCTAAAAATTCATGGAATTCTACACGGAGACAGAGATGGCCATTTATGCGTTGGGTGATTCCCGGCCGGAACTGCCGGCTGAAGGCGAGTATTGGGTCGCGCCGGATGCGACCGTGATCGGCCGCGTGATTCTGCGCCGCAATGCCAGTGTCTGGTATGGCGCTGTTGTGCGGGGTGACAATGATCCCATTGAAATCGGTGAGGATTCCAACGTCCAGGACTTGTCCGTCCTGCACACCGACGCCGGTGCGCCGTTGAAGATCGGCAAGGGCGTGACGATCGGCCATCGTGCCATGCTGCATGGCTGCACGATCGGCGATTACTCCCTGATCGGGATTGGCTCGACGATCCTCAACGGGGCGGTGATCGGGAAGAATTGCATCATCGGCGCCCATGCCCTGATTACCGAAGGCAAGGTGATTCCCGACAATTCACTCGTTGTTGGCTCGCCGGGCCGGGTCATGAAGACGCTGGGCGCGGACATGGCAGAGATCCTGAAGGCCTCTGCCGATCATTATGTCGAGAACTGGCAGCGCCACAGCCGGGAGCTGCGGCGAATCGACTAGCCAGGCCGTATTGCGTGCCGGAGGCCGTGCCTAATTGGCGCGGCCCCACAGATTGCGGATGTTTTCATCCGCATCGCGTCCCAGATTGAACCAGGCGGCGCGATCATGGGTGGCGTCGATAATCAGCAGGCGATCATCGCGATCCAGGATATGGCTGAGCTCATTGCGCAGGACGGCGGCCGTCGTCGGGCCGCGCAGCAGCCAGGTGCCGGGCGTGATCTGTTCCAGCTCGCCATAGGCAGTCAGCGCATTGCGAAATTCCGGTCCGGCTTCGGACTGGATTTCGGTAACGATCACGAAATTGGCCGGGCGCACACCTGCGGTGACACGCTTTTCCGGGGCAGGGCCGCCGGCGTTTTCGGCGAGCCAGCCGGTAAATTCCTCGACCTCGGACGCCGCACACCAGCCCTCATCCCGCGCATTGGAGACTTGGGAATGGGCCGCAATCCGGCCTTCGCTGACGAAAGCCTTCATCTGCGGCGGGGTGTAGGGGCCGTAGACACGGCCTTCGACTTTCACAAACCAAGACATTGCAATTCCGTCATCGCGAGGCATTTCGGTTCTTTCTCGCACTTGCACAACTACTTCCTATAGCCCGTATAGGGCAAGAATCAGGCCGACACGGTGATTTTACCGGGGAAACACGACTCAAACTCGCCGAGGCGCGGATCAGGCTGCTTCGCTACTCTTTTTCGCGGCCTCAGGTGGATCGAACACGACCGCGAAGCCATTGTCCAGAATACGAGCCACACATCCTGTCATTTCACCCACACGTAGCAATTCGCCCAGACGAGGCCTTTCGAGACATTCGAAGGCGGCACCGGTCACGGATACGTCCAGCACATTGGCCTGGATCACCACACCGTCATTGAGCAGGATCCGCGCCCGGCCGCGGCCAGGCTTGCGCACGGCGGCGCGATCTTCCTCGAGACCGAGCCGATCCTTGTTGAAACGCCAGGTGATGGTGTCGGCCAGCTTGTCACGCTTGCGCGAGGTCGCGTTGAAGCGGACGGAGAATTCCTCGCCCTCGACGCGCACAATCGTGCCTTCAATCCGGCCAATACTGGAAATCATCAGGATGATGCGGGCATTGGCTGGCGGCGTGCTGCGCGAGGCGACGCGGGCGCCGCCCGGTGAAATATCGAGCAGGCGGCAGGCATGTTCACCCAGCGTCTCCGACCAGAAACGGCCGTGCAGCTGGAGTGGAACGCGCGTATGCCGGCGCCTTTCCTGGGCACCGCGTGCGGCGATCCTGATTTTGCGGCGGTCCAACCGGCCTGAGTCCTGCTGCATGACGACAACCTCCTGCAAGCGCGGAGGATAGGACGAAGCGGTTAAGAAGTGTTTTCAACTACTGGTCGTTTGCGATCATAACCGGGCGCTGCGAATCGGGCCGGGCGTTTTGCGCAAACAGGAAGCCGGGATTGGCCGGCGGCCGGACTTCGCGCAGGCTGGTCCGGATGATCGGCCGTCCGCGCAGACACTCCACCGCTTCGAGTGGCTGGAACAGGCCCAGCGTCCGGTCGACCAGACCTTCCGGGCCCCGCAGCGGCAGGAAGCTGATCTCGACCTGGACCTGTTGCATTTCCATGGTCGTGGCACGCGCAATCACCGAGGCCGGCGAGACACCGCTCAGCGAGGCTTCCAGCGTGGCCTGGATATGGACCGCGTCATGGCCGCGCCACAGGCTGAGGAAATTCTGGTCGCGAAACTCGCGTTGATACAATTCGCACAGGCCGGTGCCGGCGAGCCGGAAGACGTGATGTTGCGGATCGATACGTCCCAGAATGAAGACATGACCGAGCAGGGCGGCAATATCCTGCGGCTCGATATCAGCCCGGTAGGGCGCGGCGCCACCCAGGCGGCGCGCCTGCCAATAGGCATGTAGGGCTTTCGATTGCGCGTGGCGCATTCCACTCTCCAGACACTGCGGTCATAGCGCCGGACGGCTCGATTGCCACGCCGGCTCGTCGGGGGAGTTTCAAGAACGGGGCCATGCAAGCGCGTGGCGAAACACTTCGATCGCGCTCCCCATTGGCGGGAATCGCCTGAGCGGGGAAAACGGCCCGGTGATTGCAAGACCCGGCTCAGGATAGAAGGAGTATGGCCATGCGCGTATCAGTCCGGCACGGTTTTCTCGCCCTGGCGAGTGCGGCAATCGTTTTGTGTATCGCTCCGGTCACGCCGGTTGCGGCGATTGCGCAGGATTGTTGCACCCCGCCACCTCCGCCGCCGCCCTCCTGCTGCAATCATGGCGGCGGTCACACGGTCAATGTGCCCAACATCAATATTCATGGCGGCAATATCAATGTCGGCGTCAATGTCTCGAGCCGCGTCAATGTCACGACCAATGTGACGACCAATGTTGATGCCTCATCCAATGCCACGGCCGGTGCACGGGCCGGGGCGGGCGCCGGAGCCGGTGCGATCACCTATATCGGTGGCGGCAGCTATACACCTTATACTACGGCGCCAGCGGCGACCGCGATCACCGGCCTCAATGTCGCCGGTCTCGAACGCGAAGCCGCATATGAATTCCGTGAGGAACAGCGTTCGCGCTGGGTCGAGGAATGGCGCCTGGTGCGCGCGGTCTGCGTCGATGATACCGGCACACCGCATCCCGCTTCACGCGTCGATAATGGTGACCGCGTTGCCGCGACCTTTGATGGCGAGGTCTATCGCTGTGTTGCCGGGACGGCGATGCAGGTCACGATCGGCTGGCGTCAGGACGGACAGGATAACTGGACCGATGCGCCGACCATCATGTGCCGCAAGGGCGAGGCCCTGCGCCACAGCCCGGGCGGCAGCCTGACCTGCGCCACCCAGGAGCCGCGCCGCAATTGTAATGAGCGCTCCCTGCTTCGCATGTATGGCCCCGGCGCCAAGCTGGTCTTCATGCGCCGCGAGGAACACTACATGGAATCGGTCCGGTATGAGCGCGAGAGCGAAACCACGCGCCTGACCTCGATGACGCTGATGCTCGATGGCGGGGTTGGCGGCTACCGCTGATCCAGAACAAGACACTCACATGCCACTCGGCATGTCCTGGCCCCGGTTCACAAGACCGGGGCCTTTTTTTTGCCTGCGGCTCAGCCGTCCAGCGTTTCGTCAAACCAGCGCAGGGACATGCAGGACAGGCCGGCATCGATGCGGCCGATCTGCTCCGTTGCCAGCGGCACCACGCTATAGCCCGCCTGGTCGAGCATTTCGATCGTGCGGGGGAATTGCGCCCCGACCAGCACGACATCATTGATGCGCAGGGCATTCGCCGCCGCCTCTTCGCCTTGTGGCAGGATCAGGGTTTCGAATTCCTCGAATACGCCGGAGGCTTCCAGGCGCGCTGTGACGAGGACGCAATTTTCCTCGATCAGCGAGCAGTCTGTCTTGAAATGCAACACGCCGGGCGGGGTGGTGACGGTTTTCGAGGCCAGGCCCAGCTTGGTCAGGCAGGCGCCCAGCGCGCCGGCCCCGGCGGCATTGGTGCGCGCTGACAGGCCGATCATCACATGATCCGGCGTCACCAGGATGTCGCCGCCATCGGCATAGCCGGTGCCGGACATCTCCAGCACGGTCTCGAATCGTCGCCGTAGCACCGGGGCGATCTGCGCCGTCTCGCCGCGCCGCGTCGCATTGCCCGGCCGCAGCAGGATGGCGCCCGCGCTGAACACCAGGGCCGGATCCTCGACGAAGACCGAATCGGGAAAGGCTTCCAGCGGCGGCAATACCGTCACCGCCAGCCCGGCGGCCTCCAGCGCGTCGATATAGGCGGCATGTTCCGCCGCGACGCCGTCATAATCGGGATCACCCTGATCGACAGCACGAAGCCCGCGCACGACGGAGCGCGATGGCTCGCGCACAAGGGCGGCATTGAAACGGTAAACCGGGCGGGAGAGGGGCATCAGGCGGACTCTCAGTGTTGAAGACAGATATCGTTGTCACTTCGCCAGCAGCCGTTCAAGTCCCCACTTGCTGATCCGGCATGTGCCCGCAACAGTACAAGAAAGCCCCGTCATTCGGGCCCGGTGCGGCCGCTTCACCCGCCGGCCAAATGGTGGTTAGCTCCCGCCCCTGACCAGCACCGCGCACAAGGCCCGCCCCATGATCCCGCTTTCCATCCTCGAACTCGCCCGTGTCACCCAGGACGGCGATATCCGCAGCGCCCTCGACCGGGCGCGCGATATTGCAGTCCATGCCGAAAAATGGGGCTTCGAGCGGCTCTGGGTCGCCGAGCATCATAATTTCGCGGGTATTGCCAGCGCCGCCACATCGCTCGCCATTTCCCATATCGCGGCCGGCACGAGCACGATCCGCGTCGGCGCCGGCGGCATCATGCTGCCTAATCACGCGCCCTATATCATTGCGGAACAATTCGGCACGCTGGCCAGCCTCTATCCGGGCCGCATCGATCTCGGCCTGGGCCGCGCACCCGGCACCGATCAGCGCACCGTCCAGGCCTTGCGCCGCGCGCCGGGCTCCGATGACCGCTTCCCCCAGGATGTGCAGGAGCTGCAGGCCTGGCTCGCCCCGGCCCAGCCCGGCCAGGCCGTCCAGGCGATTCCCGGGGCCGGCACTGAGGTGCCGCTCTGGATCCTCGGCTCGAGCCTGTTCGGCGCCCAGCTCGCTGCCGAGCTCGGCCTGCCCTACGCCTTCGCCTCCCATTTCGCCCCCGCCTCACTGATCCCGGCGCTGGAAACCTACCGCAACCGCTTCAAGCCCTCGGGCCAGCTGGCCAGGCCCTACGCCATGGTCGGCGTCAACATCGTCGCCGCCGACACCGACGAAGAGGCGCGCCGCCTCGCCACGACCCAGCAGATGAGTTTCACCAACCTGATTCGCGGCGCCCCCGGCCTCTCGCGCCCGCCGATCGACGATATCGACACCTATTGGTCCGCCGCCGAAAAGGCCCATGTCAGCCAGATGATGAGCTGTTCCATTGTTGGCGCGCCGCAGACGGTCAAGGCCGGGATCGAGGCGCTTGTCGAGCGGACGGGCGCGGATGAGCTGATTGTGGTGTCGGATGTCTATGAGCACGCGGCGCGGCTACGGTCGCTGGAGATTATGGCGGGGTGTTGCCAGTGAGCAAGTCTACATTCCTTCTGGCCCTTGCACTGGCCTGCGGATCTGTAGCAGTCGCCGGATGTGCCCCGGCACGGGACCCTGAAGTCGTGAATCAGGACATCGCCCGGTTTGAAGTCATTCGCGTCGCGCCGGGGCGGGTGGTACTTTCGGCGACGATCAGCAATTCAGACCATCGAGCTGTTTGCGTCCCCAACGACATGCTGCCCATTGGTGTCCACGAATCCGATATTTTGGTCGTGGTCGATGAAACCGGGCGAGACGTCGACTTGACGCCGGGCCTCCCATTGCCCGGCCCGGAACGGTTTGTGGTCCTGCAGCCGGGCATGGCCATGCCAATCAGGCCAGTAATGGCTGAGCAATACGGGCTGGTGGCCGGAGGCCGCTATCAGGTCTCGCTTGAAGTGCCAGGATATTATTGCGACCAGATCCTCGATATGCCGCCGCCATACCCGATCGCGGGGCACACGACGGGCTCTCTCGATCAAGTGTTGTTTCGGTCCGACGTTATCGTGGTTGAAATGCCCTGAGTGTGGGGCGCAAACCCGAAGCCTGGGTGTGGGCAAATATGTTTCTGTCGCCATTGCGGGACAGAACAATCCCTAAATCCCTTGCCAGCCAGTGCGCCAGAGCGGAGTTGAGCCGTCAAGGGCGCCGGAGGCGCCGCTTCGCGGGCATGCCCCTTGACGGCTCAACTCCGCTCTGGCCGGGTCTCGGCATGGAATTCAGGGCGGGGTCTGGCCGGCGCGATGGCCTCATTTTCTAGCCAGAACAACATCGCGTTGTCATCCCTGACGGATGCCCGGACGCGAAGCGGTCCGGGCGTAGATCGGGGACCCAGATGCCCGGCCTGTGCCAGCCTGGGCGCCGATCATTTGCCCGGTTTGACTCGGGTTTTTTCACCATGGCACGTCTGGGTCCCTGATCTGCGCCCCGCATCCGCGGGGCATCTGTCAGGCGACGCAGGGGACTGTAATTTTTGGCGCAATTTGCAGATGTCCGGGACTTCTCCCCTTTTGCATAAACCGTTTGTGTTCTCGATTCTGACAAACAGTTATTCGAATGAAAATCAGTTGAGAACAACTTGGATTGGGGATCATTGCTCTACAGTTCTAAACGCCAACTGACCGTTTGGGGCGTTTGCAAATTTACATATCTAAAAAGGTGTGCTAAATGATTCGCTTGTGTAATTTGCGCTCCTTGGGCGCGTTCGTTTTATTGTAAACCCGGCCGCAAGAAGGTTGCGTGCTCTTTTATTTTATCTCAGGCAGAGCCCAAGCAGTCTGAGGAGCGAATTGACCACTTAGTGGTCGAGGTGTTCCTCTGCACGCAGTTGATCTCTCGACCCTTGGCATTGATTGAGGCTCGAGAAGATGAAAAATAGCTTCACTTTCCTTGTGAATACAGTTTTGTTGGTGTCGCTTTCTTGCGGAGCCGGTGCGTTCGCAATCGCGATCCTCGCGATATTTCTCGATTCACCATTTTTTGAGCCATTGTTTAACGCGGCTGCGGGGCTTTTTACCTTCGGTGTCGGTGCGATATTCGGGCTTATTGGCGGAGCCCATCGGTCAGAAACCCGCGATTCTTGATGAGCGGTCAGAGCGTTTAAGCCCGTGGCCAAGGTGTTGTCCCTGATCTACCAAAGTTTGCAAACGGGGATCCCGTCTTTCACCCATAGATCCCACGTCTGGTCATCCCGCCAGATGTTCGGCCTTGAGCCGGACGCGGAGCGGGGATGACAAAGATTTGATATTTTGGATGAAAATGCGGGTGCCGGTCGCTCGCCCGTGCCTCCCCGCTATCGCGGCTCCCGCCACATCGCTTCCAGTGGCGGCGCATCCGGCGCGATCAGGATCTCCCCGATCGATTCAAAGCCGAGCGAGCGATAGAATCCGTCATTGGCCGGGTTGGAGTTTTCCAGATAGGCGGGGCGCTGCGCGCGGTCGCAGGCGGCGAGCGTGGGGAGGATGAGGCGGCGGCCGAGGCCCTGGCCCTGGCGGCCGCGCCGCACGGCGATCGTGAACAGGTAGATATGCGGTGCTTTCGGTTTGTGTGCAGCAAGCGCGGTGTCGGCGGCGAGGGCGCGCATCAGGGCGCGCGGGCCGCCGGTCGCCAGCAGCGAGGCGGCGAGGCCGGGCAGGGCATACAAGGGCAATTCCTTGCTGGCGCCCGGGCCCAGCCACATGGCGGCGGCGTCGGTCCCGGCGAGGCAGGCATAGCCGCGCGGCGTATAGACCCGGCGGGCGAGGCTGCGGAATGTCTGGCGCATCGCGGTCTCATTGCCGAAAATCCAGTCATTGACCGGATCGTCGCGAAACGCGTCCGCCGTGATCGCGCCGAGCAGGGCGCTGTCCTCGCGTCCGGCGCGGTGCAGGTCGTCGGGCAGTGCGATATCGAGCTCATCCATCATCTTTTGCCTCGTGGCTGCCGGTTGGATCTTCCGGCACCAGCCGTGCCCGAGCGCGGCGGCCGCGTCAATTCGGGGCAGGATGAGGGGGGCGGCGGGTTTCGCTCTGGCGACTTATCCCCCAACGGCTCCAATTGTCCCACCTCATCCCGGCGAAGGCCGGGATCCAGATTTACACGCCGGCATCTAGCGGATTTAGCGCTAGTTTTCCGCCCGCTTCCGCTCTCCGAACCGGGTTCCGGCCTACGCTGGAATGACGAAAAGTCGCCCAACTAATCCCCACCCCTCCAACGTGCGCGCATAATCCCCCCGTTCCGGTCGCACGGGAGGCGTGAGCTCAGTCATTCGCGGCGATCGGGAGTGTGGAGCCCATCCGCACGACGGTGTGACAGCCCGAGTTCCGGTGGGGCCATGATCGGGGAAGTGAGGCATTAGGGCTCGACCAATCTTCCACGGTCATTTCGAGGCAGGACCCGTGAGGGGCCTGAGTAAAACTCCACGTGTGGGACGTCACGGATGCCCCCAAAACTTACTCAAGAACCGGCATTCGCCGGCGTCCCACACACCTCCCGGACCGGGAAGGGACCCTCAAACCTCCAGCGGCAGGCCGCGTGGAGATTTTCGTGCCGGCGGATATCAAAAAGCCCCGGACCCCGCCATCAGGATCCGGGACTTTCCGCCCCCCGGCGCTATGACGAAATCAATTGCCCGAATACGGATCGACGCTCTGGAATGTGGCGCTATTGCCGATCGCGGTCGCCGTGCCCGAGAGCAGGCTGCCTGTGGTCATCTGGCCGGTGACGCGCGAATTGATCGCCGCATTATTGGTCTGGTTCATATTGCCATAGGCCGTGACCGGACATTCCGAACAGACATAGGTCGTCGCCGCATTGCCGAAGGCCGTTGCCGAAGCGAGAGCGACGCCGCCGGCGCCACCGGTGAAATTCGTGGTCGCGTTGACGGCGCCATTATTGGTCTGGTCGAGGCCCATATAGGCGTCGGCGCCGATATTGGAGATGATCGCCGAATTGCCGACGCCCTCGGCCGAGAGCGTCACGACATCAATGTCGAAATTGCCGATATCGGCATTGGCTTCGGCATCAACCTGGCCGTCATTATCCTGGCTGCCCTGCATATGGGCATAACCATTCTCATTCTGCATCCAGGCCGAATTGCCATTGGCCGAGGCGATGACCTGCGTCTCCTCAGCCCCGCCGCCGGCTTCCAGACTGGCGCTGGCGCGAACCGAGCCGCGATTGTCCTGGTCGAGATCGACGAGTTGCGAGGGATACATGTAATAGCCCTCGATCGAGGCCGAATTGCCGTTCGCCGCCGCGACCGTCGAGGCCGACCAGCCCAGACCGCCGGTCGGGGCCAGGACATAGCTGTCGGCGGAGACATCGGCGCCGGAATCCTGGCGCAGATCGAGCGTATTGTCGCCGCCATAAGAGACCGAGCCATAGGCATTGGCGGTGGCCGTTGCCGTGGTGACCGAGCTCATCGCATAGCTGGAGACATTGAGGCTGGCCTCGGACGCGACACTGGAACCGTCGAGCGCGGTTTGCGCCAGGGCGGCATCCATGGTCTCGTCATGGATCAGATTGGCCGAATTGCCGATCGCCGAAGAGGTCGTGATCGCGCTGCCATGGATGATGCCGGCGGTCGTCGTGGCCGAGGTCGCGACCGAGCCGGAGAAGGTCTGGTCGCTGGCGACATCATGGGCGGACTCGAAATCGCCGGTCAGGGCGTTGGCCATGCCGACAGCCGTCATGGCTGCGGTATTGGCCGTGGCCGTGTCACCATTGGCGACGACAGAGATGGCAGCGTCCAGATTGAGCTGGCCGTTGAGAACCTCAGTCGTATCGTCCGCGAAGATAGGTGCGGACACTGTCATCGCGGCGCTCGTGGCCATGATCCACACTCTCACGCATTTGGACATTGGAGGTCTCCCTGGAGCCATAGGCCGTGGCGATATTGATGCCGCCGGTGGTATTGGTTGGGCCGCTGCTGACGCCGCCGCCGATGGGGTCGCTATAGGCACAGGCCGCCGATGGATCGACGCCGTAGAGCTGAGCGGAAATTTCAAGCACGGCACGTTCGATCACGGTGCGCACAGCCAGCTGAACCGGCTCGAGCGAGCGGCCGCCAGCGGAGATGTCGACCACCGCATCGCCCCAGAAGGCAAACACGCCGGCGCTGATTTCGCGGCCGATGATCTGTTTCTGGTACGAGATGACGTCGACTGTCTCCATCGTCCGCGTTTCGTTGAGGCGCAGATCGAGGCCGATATTCATCACCCACATGCGGCGGGAGAACAGGCCTGTCGGATCGCTGTCGATGCGGTCGCCGGCCAGAACGTCAACGCCCGACGAGCGGATATTGTAATTGAGCTCGGTGATGCCGCCGACCAGATTATAATCCGAGCCCGGCAGGGACGCGGCATGGATCTGGCGCTGGGTGCCGTCATCATTGCCGATCAGCGAGTTGTTGGCATAGCGCAGTTCAAGCTCGGAAATCGAGGTGTCGAATCGTTCCACCAGGCGGATGCCGGCCTTGGAGAAAGCCGAGATCGCCATCAGGGATGCGCCCTGGGTGATCGCGGCGCCGCCTTCCAGCGAAGCCCGGCCGGTATAATCCGACAGGCGCCCGACCGCGACACGCGGCGAGCGGATATTATTGGCGCGGGCATAATTGGCCAGGCAGACCAGCGCTTCCGAATAGGGCGTTGGATTGGGCGTCACCGGCGAATTGCCGATCGGCGTCACGTAATTGCCGTCAGCTCCGGAGCGGTCGGTCGACGCGCAGCCGGTCAGGGCAAGAACGCTCGCCAGCGAGGCGAGGAGGATTTTGGCTTTAATCATTATCACTACTCACATTGCCATCGGACTGGGCATTGGCGTTGATGTCGCCATTATTGATCTGGTTCGAATTGATGATCACGGTGTTATATTGGCCGGAGACATTGACGTTGAGCTGGTTGCCGATCGCTGTGGCACCCGAGCCGACACCGCCGCCGAACAGGCCGCCACGGCTCGAAACGCCGACGCCGGTCTGGATGACGCCGTCAATGATCACGCGATTACCGGCCGTCGAGCGGCTGGCCGCACCGGCACCGGCCGCTGCGCCTGCGCTGGCAGAGGCGCCCGACCAGGCCTGGGTTTCCTGCCCACCGGCAACACCATAGGGGCGTTCCCATTGCGCCGTCGTCGAGACGGACTGACCAAGCGCGCTGGCCGGGGCCAGAACGGTCATGGACATTGCAAGGGCGATCGTGATCCTGCGGGTTTTCATTGTCTCACGTCCTTCAAAACGCAACTCTCCCCCGGTCATGTGCAATGGGCGTGCCAGCGGGCGAGCGGGGCTATTTGCGTTCGCCTGTTGGGGGAAACTATCTGTTAAGATGTTGAAAGTGCCCGATTGGGGCACTGGAATGAGGAGAATCACTGGTGAGTGTGCCGCAGCGGGACGATCAGGTCCGGACCCCGATATTCAACGCCATGCCGGCCGCTGTCCTGATATTGGCCATCGCCATGGCCGCCGTCGCCATGATCACCACATTCCTACCCGAAACGGGACGCTGGATCTTTGCCGCCTCCCTGGTGATTGGTGGACCGGCCGGCATGAGCTTGCCGGCGCAGCCGCTGGGCCATGTCGCGCCGCTGGTGCTGCACGTCTTCATCCATTTCGGCTGGTTCCACCTGGTGATGAATCTGGCGGTGCTGATCGGCGCCGGCCGCGCGGCCGGGCTGGCACTCGGTGATGGTGTGAAGGGGACGGCCGGTTTCTTCGTCTTCTTCTTCGTCTGCGCGATCGCCGGTGCCGGGCTCGAAATCCTGCTGCCGCACGACCAGATCGTGCAGATGGGCGGCGCCTCGACCGGCGTCTCCGGCCTGATCGCCGCGGCCGGTTGGGTGCGGGGTGGTTATCGCGGGATGTTGAGTCTGACGCTGCCGTGGATCGGCTTCAATGTGGTGATCGCGTTGACCGGCATGGTCCTGCCCATCCCGATCAGCTGGGCCGGGCATATTGGCGGCGTCGTGGCCGGTGCCTGTCTGTTCCCGCTGGTGCTGGCCGTGTTCGGCGAGGGCCGCGGCCGCCGCTTCCGCGCCTGATCACCAGAGCCGGTCAATCCGGCGCACGCCGTCAATCTCGAATCCCTTGATAATGGCGTCGCCATTGGGCGGCAGCGACAGGATCAGCCGTACACCATTGCCACCATCGGGATCGAGCTGGCGCAGACGCGTCTCGAATTGCTGTGCCATGTCGCGTGAGGCGTAATACCGTTCAATATTGAAGGCTGAATGGATCCATATCTCGGGCGCCGCCGCCGCGTCGGCGCTGGCCTCATCGCTGAGCGGATCGGTTGGCCCGGACTCAGTGCGATAGCTCGACCGCACGAAACCATGGATGAAAATGCCGGCATCCGGGCGCTGGCTGTGTAGCGACACAGGCCGCCAATCGCCGTCATCGCCGGGCGCCAGCACGACATAAATGGAATCGCCGCGATCGAATTCGTCCTCGCCGGCCAGCGCGGCGGCATCTAGGCGCTGCAGCTCGGTTGCGATCAGGCTGTAATGTCCCAGGAAGATATCGCGCGGATCATAGCCGCGCACATCGAGCACGACCTCGGTGCCATTGGCCCGGGCGTTGGCATGGTTGATGACGAGATAGCCGAGGAAGGCCGTCATCGCGGCGGCGACAATGCCGAGGCGGACAAGATGGCTCATGAGCTGGCCTCCCGGCCGGTTGTGCCCGGCGCCGTGGATCGCCCGCGGCGCAGGCGCAGCAGCGCCAGGCTGATGACGAAGAGAATCACGCCGCCGACGAAGAAGAAGAGCGCCGTATCGAGCAGGCCACTGAAGGTCTCCGCATACACATAAAGGGTTTGCAGCACGAAACCGGCAATGCCGAGCGCGCCGACAATGCTTTGATCCGGCCGTGTACCCTGGACGATCATCGCCGCGCACAAGGCATAGAAGACGGCACCGATGAGGATCCGGACCCAGATCATCAGGTCCGGTCCGGCCGCCTGGACCAGCGCCGGGATTGCGGCGGCCATCAGGCCCGCAGCCAGATAGGTGAGGGCGGCGACACGACTCGCCTTGCCGTCGGCGACGCGGCGCCAGGCGATACCGGCCATCATCAGGAGGGTGATCGTGGCGATGGCGGTGTGCAGGCCGGAGCCAGCCCCGGCATCGGCATCGCGAATCTCGTCCAGCGGCCATTGCAGCAGATGCGCGCCCAGAACGGCGAGGGCGATGGCCCAGGCGGCCAGCACGCCGCCGCCGGCTATGGCGCGGTCACGTAGCCAGGCCGCGAGCAGGCCGATCGCGCCCGCAATCAGGATTACCGCATCGAGCGCCTCCAGCTGGCCCAGCCGGTCGGCGGCTGCCTGAGACCACATGATGTGTGAGATCCAGACAAAGAGCGCGAGCGCCAGCAAGTTGAAACTGACCCGCGATCCGAGTCGTCGGGCGAGCAGGGCTGTCGCGCCCCAGACCGGCAGATAGGCCCAGACCACGCCGGGGGCATTGGGGTTGAAAGCTTCCATCCCGGCCCAGAGCGCCCCCAGGCCGGTGGCGAGAATCAGGACCGGCCGCGAGGGCAGGGCCAGGGCGACACCGCCGGCGGCCGCGGCCCAGACAAGCAGGGCGGTATTGCGGAAGGACGTCATATTGAAGGTTTGGGCCGTCAACATGATCGCCGCCCCGAACAAGGCGGCACCGAGCAGCGCCAGGGCGTGGCCGATGACCGGGGCGTCGCGATCAAAGGCGCGTCCGGCTCCCAGCAGCGAGGCCCACAGCGCCAGCACAATGGTTGCGAACCGGATCAGTCGCGGCATCGCATCCCAGTTCGCGGCGACAAAGCTCAAGGCCGACATGGCGAGCAGGGTGGCACCGAGAATGGCCAGCGCACCGGCGGCGTTCCAGCGGCCGGGCCGGCTGGCGACATCGCCCAGTATGGCCTGGCGGTGTGCCGCATCGACCCAGCCCGCTGCAATCCAGCGCTCCAGGTCATCGGTCAGTCTGGTGCGATATCCCATCAAGCCACTCCGCTGCGATCAGGTGGAAAACCCTGCCTCCCGGCCCGGGCCTTGTCCATGTTTCTTTGATTCACATCGACCCACAGGCCGGGAGCCCGACGAATTCCATGCGTCACGAGCTGTTTTGTGGTATCAAACAACCAGCTCTGCGAGGAGGGCCTGCGATGAATATGGACTTCATACTGCGCGGCAAGGGCCGCGATGTGGTGATGATCGACGAAGCGCGCAGCCTGCAGGAGGCCGCCAATCTGATGGACTCCCACGGGATTGGGGCGCTGCTGGTCTGTGATGGTCATGACAGGCCGGTCGGTGTCTTGTCCGAACGCGATCTTATTCGCGAAATTGCCCTCAATGGCACCGCCGCCCTGAGCCGGCCGGCCGCCAGCGCCATCCTTCCGGCCTTTCTGACGGCAGCCCCGGACGATCTGATTGATACCGTCATGGTCCGCATGACGGATCGCCGTGTTCGCCATCTACCGGTGCTGGATGCCGGCCAGGTCGTGGGAATCGTCTCGATCGGCGATCTCGTGAAGTCAAAAATCGCGACGGTTGAAGCGGAAACCGAGGCCCTGCGCAGCTATATTCGAGATTGATGCACCCGCTGCTGCCTTGCTGCAGTCGCGACTTCCCCAGCCAGGCAGGCCAATTGCGGTCCGCACTGTCATCAAACTGACTCAAAACGCGGGCAGGGGGTTGCGCCAAACCCGCCATCCTGTAGAACCCGCTTCACCAACGGCGCCGGCGCAGCGGTTTACCACTTGCGCCTCAGCGCCGTTTGTTTATTATGTGAGGTCTTGTCGCTTTTTTCAGATGACTCGTTCCGCCCTTCGGGTGTGACGGTCGGGAATTTTTTTCGCCGGTTTTGGCCGCTGAAACATCTTCTGCACTTCCTGAGAATAGCGAATTGACTTCAAAAACCGGGCGGCTTAAACCCCGCCCTCCTCAACGGGACGGCCCAGAAAATCGGGTCAGAACAGAGAGGGGAAGGCCT
>NZ_FNHG01000016.1 GCF_900103475.1 Maricaulis salignorans | reverse complement strand
TCATGGCCTCACCAGAGCGCGGGATGTCACCCCTCTGCCCGGACGAGCTCCACGCTCCCGATCGCCGCGAATGACTGAGCTCACGCCTCCCGTGCAACCGGAACGGCTGAAGTATGCGCGCACGTTGGAGGGGTGGGGATAACATCACTCAAAACTCGTCATCCCGACGAAAGTCGGGACCTAGTTTCAAACTCGACGGGAATTGAATTGGCGCCAGATTTCCGTGCCTTGCCGCTCGATGAACTGGGCCCTGACCTTCGTCAGGGTGACGCAAATATTTGACGGCCATGCTGGATAAGCCCCGTCTGCGCCGAATAATCACCCGCACCAAACACCCCACCCCACCATCATCCCACGGTGCTCGGCCGCGCTGTGCGCGGCTGAGTGTCCGGGGGACCTCAGCTATGCGGCTGGCCGGCGCGCTCTGCTGATACACACGGCCAGCGCTAACGCTGAGGTCCCCTGTGTACCGCGGATGAGTTAGAATGACTGCGCGAAGGAGGCCGTTAGGTCCCTGGCTCCGCAAGGAAGCCGAGTTCGGGCCGTTTATTGTCGATATAGATCTTGGCCGCATCAATCGCCGCCTGCTTCTTGAGCCGCTTGTTCCCGGCAACCCAGTTGGCCCGGCTTTCCGACAGCTGCAGCGCCGCAACAATCACGCTGAGCGCCATCACCACCGAGGCAATCGCCGTCACAATTTCGCTGACCGAACCGAATTCCATACTATATCCCCCGCAGTTTGGCGGCTGGTCACCCGGTGAGGACAGGCGGGGCTATGGCAAATCGGGCAAGGATGAAACCGGGCCCGGGATCGGGGGGCGTTCCGGATTTTGCTTTGGACAGGCTCGCGGCTCGGCTCTTAAATGGGGTCAGCCTGGGTATCGGCCGGCGCCTGGCGGGTCCGTGGCGGGCTGATGACGTGACTGTGGCGCGGAGCTGACGTGGCTCGACATCCGGTAAGTGTGGTTTTGGGACGGCTTCAAATCACCCCTGCCACCGAGGAGCAATTCATGGCTTACAAGACCGACGCGGACAAGATCAAACGCTGGCGCGAAGAGCGTCACTGGTCACAGGAACACCTCGCCGAACTGGCCGGTATCGGCCTTCGGACCGTGCAGCGGATCGAGAATGGCGAACAGGCCTCGCGGGACTCGCTGACGGCCCTGGCCGCCGCCTTCAATGTCGAAGCGATCGCGCTGGTCATTGACCCGGAAGTCGAGGCAAGCGGGATCGTCCAGCGCCGCAATGTGAAGGTCCGGGCGGGGGCGCGTCTGGTTCTCTGGATCCATTGCGCCGCTTATGGCCTGGGTCTTGTCCTGTTTACCGCCATCTGTCTGGCTGTCGGCAGTTTTGTGATGAAGTGGGCGCTGATCTGGTGGACGGTCGGCCTCGCTGCCCATGCCGCGATCGTCGTGACCATCGAGCTCATCACCCGATATATGGATGATTGAGCGCGGCGTCGCTTCACCGCTTTGAACACGGACGGCCTGTCCTTCAACCGGGCCATCGGAGAATATCGAGAGTTCGAGACATGAAAACAACACGCGCAACGATCTGGGGCTTGCGGCTGGCCGCGGCCACCGTCACAGCCGGCAGCCTCTATCTCTTCGCCCCCTGGCGCGAAGCGGTCTCCTACCTGCGCCCCCTGCCCGCCAGCGTGCAGGACGAGGTCGAGCATGTCCTCGATTACGGGCTGGACGGGGTCATCCTCTATATCGACAGGGCCGGGCATGAGCCGGAATTCCATGCCGGCGGGTGGTTTGACCGAGAGCTTCAAATCCGCGCCGATCCGCACGCCCTGTTCAAGATCGCCAGCATCTCCAAACTCTATATCGCGGCGGCAACAAGCATGCTGGTCGCTGACGGCCAGCTGGATCTCGACACTACACTCGCGGACTTCTTCCCCGAACTGGTCGACCAGATCCACTATGCCGACCGGATCACGCTGCGCATGTTGTTGCAGCATCGCAGCGGCATTCCCAACTGGGTCGAGGATCCGGATCGCTGGGCGATCACTTCGGGCGAGGTGAATGATTATCTGGCGCTGGTGTTTGATGATCCGGCCGAATTCGAGCCCGATGCGCGCTATCAGTATTCCAACACGAATTACCTGCTGATCGGCAATATTCTCGACCAGACCCTGGGCTATCCGCACCAGCAATTCATCCGCAGCGAAATCCTCGACCCGCTGGGTCTCACCAACACCTTCGCCTCTGTGGATGATGTTGACATCGAGCGCATCCCCGGCGGCTATGATCCAGGCTGGCCGCAGGAGAATTTCCGCTCACGCGTCCACCATGTCCCCGGCGGCTCCATGGTCGCGACCGCCGAAGACACCGGCATCTTCCTGCGCGCCCTCAATGACGGCTCGCTCTTCACCGATGAGGAACAGGCGATCTATTCATCGGTCTATGAATACGGCCATACTGGCCTGCTCGCCGGCTATTCCAGCATTGCCCGCTATCACGCCGATATCGACGCCGTGGTGGTGCAGTTCGTGAATACGAGCGGCGGGAATTCCTGGACGGCGACGGAAGTGGTTTATGATCGGGTGTTGCGGATATTGCGGCGGGAGTAGCGCTGGCGCATTTTGCCCCCCCCCCCCAAACCACCCAATCATTTGTCATCCCCGCCGGATGTCCGGCCTTGAGCCGGACGCAGAGCGGGGATGACAAGGTTGGTTGTTTTTTTGATAATTCGGCGGTCCCGCAGGGACACACCCTGCCCTGAAACCCATGCCGAGACCCAGCCAGAGTGGAGTTGAGCCGTCAAGGGGCATGCCCGCAAAGCGGCGCCGGAGGCGCCCTTGACGGCTCAACTCCACTCTGGCGCACTGCTTGGCAAGGGGTTTAAGGGGGGGACTGGGCAGCGAGGTCGAGTCGGCGGTTGGAGTATCTATATGGAAATCGCTTGCGCCTGGAGTAGTGTGGACCAATGGTTGAACGAACCGTCTTGACACCCGCACTCGTGCGTGACGCTGAAGCACCTGCCGAGGGCGAGCTCTGGATCGCGGACCTCAAGATTCGGCGGTTCGGCCTCCGTGTTTGGAGGACCCCGCAAGGAAACACCTCCAAGGCTTATTGTATCAGAACGAAAGATGCTGACGGAAAGAGCATCCGGCGAAGCTTCACGTTTCGGATGGGTTACTCCAAGTGGAGGACCGAGCGAGACCCATTTTTATTGCGAAGGGAGGAACGCACCAAGCTTCCCCAGATCGAGGATTTTCTGGGTTTTGCGCGGGCCTGGGCACGAGAAGAAATTCGAGGCATCCGGGGAGAGACAACCATTGCGGATGAAGAACGGGCTCAAGCCGAGTTTCGGGCCCGCCGCCGCGATGAGCTTGCCAACAGCTCCCTAGAGCGAGTGGTGGCTTTGGAACTAAATGGGATGAGACGCGCTGGACTGGATACAGCCCAGGTCGATCGTGCTGACAGCCTCTTCTATCGACACGTCCCACGAGCTCTGCAAACGGAGAAAATGTGTGACCTAAATCTGGACGCCATTGAGCAGTTCTTGAACACACCAGCGCTTCCGCCAGCGAGCGCCGATATTCTCCGAGGGCTGCTTGGGCGGTCGATAGAGCTGGCCAACACTCTCGGTAACGTCACGAAGGTCTGGCGGAGGCAAATTCAAAACCTCCGCATTGATCGTCCAACTCTCGAGGTCGAACGCGAGATTGATTCGTGGAAGAGCCGCGATGTCGAAAATTTTTTGTGGGCCATATCTGAGTGCGACGCGCCTTGGGCTCCGAAATATGCCCTTCGCCTATTTTTTGAGCTGTCGTCGTGCCCCCTGTCTCGACTGCTGGCTGCGCGCTGGGATCAGATCATCTACTACGAATGGAAGGACCATCGAACTAGCCGCGCTGCAAGCGTTGAACTTCGTTGGTCTGATCAGCCAACAGCCGCAGAACGAATTTCTGTACGCGCTGCCGAGTGGCTCATGAAAGCCCACGCACTACGCAACCAAAGTTTGATCTCGAGCGATTTTATTTGGCCATCGTCGCGCAGTCATTCGATCGGCCACATTCATTCTGTAGCTAGCGTTTGGCGAAGGATCATCTCAGCGACAAACCTCCCCGAAGTGACGCCTGTGAAATTCAGGGCGGCCCTACAGCGAAACCCATTCCGTGACCTGGCGCAGGTTCACAACCCGGAACGCTGGTGGATGCCCGAACTCTAGGCGCAGAGAATTAATCGTATCCGGTGGGATTTGTGACCCAGCGTGGACGATCTGGTGCGGCGGGCTGCCTCCCATATCGGGCTCGAACCACTTGAAATGAGGCGAAAATGCCCATGCGATTGTCCCACCACGCCATAATCAATTGATTTATAAAACCTATCGTAGTCCGCGCAGTCATTTTTCTATTTGAAGCAACTGGGAATGTTTGGGACTACGGGGCCCAGCGAACCTCCAAACCGCAGCGAACATGCCTGCACCAACATTGAATTTCCTCACCTAAATGGGGCGAAAATGTCCATTTGCCTCTGAGTTTCCACATAAGGCACTGAAACAATTGAGAACGCACCGGACGAGTAGACCTTTTTGCATTTGCCTCACCCCACACAATCGTATGCGTATGGACCGAAGACAAACCCAGTTCCGATTGAGAAAGGCCCCGAAATGATAGTCATCGACGCCCCACTGATTTTCGCGTTGTCCTCCATGATCGCCGCCGTCGCCAGCCTGATTTGGGCGATCCGTCGCGACCCGAAAAGCGACCTCGGGTCCGTGAAGGATGGCAGTTGAGCCCTCCCCCTCACCGCTCCAATTCCACATCCCAATACAGATAATCCAGCCAGCTTTCGTGCAGGAATTTCGGCGGGAAGCGGCGACCCTGGGCCTGGAGTTCATACATGCTCGGGCGTTGGGGCGGGCGGCGTAGCGGCATGCGGGCTTCGCGCGGATTGCGGCCGCCCTTCTTGAGATTGCAGGGGCTGCAGGCGGCGACGATGTTTTCCCAGCACGTCTTGCCGCCGGCGCGGCGCGGGATGACATGGTCGAAGGTCAGCCGTTCGGTGCCCGGTTCGCTGCCGCCATGGCCGCCGGCGCCGCAATAGGCGCATTTGAAACCGTCGCGCAGCCAGACATTATAGCGGGTGAAGGCGGGGGTGCGGTCGAGGGCGACGTAATCGCGCAGGGCAACGACCGAGGGGACGTGCATTTCGAAGGTGGGGGAGTGTACCACATCCTCGTAATTGGAGACGATGGCAACGCGTTCGAGGAAGACATTCTTGACCGCTTCCTGCCACGGCCAGGTCGAGAGCGGCCAATAGCTGAGCGGCTGGAAGTCCGCATTCAGCACCAGACAGGGCCATCCCTGCGGGGCTTTAGCAAGCACCTGCATGGCCGCCTCCCCTGTGACCGGCGGCCCGAAAGCCGCGAGGGCAGGATGTATCGCGGACAAACGTCCTGAAAACGCACCTCCCTGGACCGACCCTCCGCCCGATGAGCGAATCGGATCGAACGTCCTTGGAGCGAGTTTAGACCCGTTTCGGTGACGCTCCTATGACATCGCTGCCACAACAGGTGCGACACGTGGTAACGCGCTTGAACGCGCCGGCTGGTTCAGCGATAGCCGCCGGACAGGGCCGTCTTGAGGAAATGCGCGCCGATCTCCAGCCCGTCCTGGCCGATCGAATGCGGCAGGCCCTGGGAGATATGCCATTGCGCGCCATGACCGGCGGCGGCGAGATTTTCCAGCGCATCGAACATGAAACCGAGCGGCAGGACCGGATCCTGATCGCCATGGATCAGCATCACCGGCGGTTTGGAGCGCATTTCCTGCTTCAGCTTCGGCCCGCCCGGCAGGGCACCGGAATAGCCCAGAATGCCGGCCAGCGGCCGCTCGCGGCGCAGCCCGGCCTGCAGGGAAAGCATGGTGCCTTGCGAGAAACCGCACAGCACCAGATCGGCCTCGGTTAATCGGTAGCGCGCCAATTCCTGGTCGATGAAACGGTCAATGATCGGCCCGGCGATGGCGGCGCCGGCCTCGATGCGGTCGGGGTCGAGATTGGAGATCGGGAACCATTGATAGCCATTGGGCGCACCCGGCACGGCTTCAGGCGCATTCGGGGAGACCCATTGCACATGCGGCAGGGCCGGCGCCCAATGCTGGCCCAGCCCGATCAGGTCATCGCCATTGGAGCCATAGCCATGCAGGAAAATCACCAGCTTGCGCGGTGGCTGTCCATCGCGCGGGGCAAGGCGGGGGCCATCAATCGGGGTCATGCGGTTCTCCTGCTCGGTACCGGGCGGAAAGTCAGCATTCGCGCCGGTGCTGTCAACGCGTGAGGGCTGCGCGCGGCGCTGGCTTTGACAAGTGCCGCGAATTGGCATTGCGATAGCGCCATGAATTTCGTCACACGTTTCGCCCCCTCGCCTTCGGGCTATCTGCATCTGGGCCATGCCTTCTCGGCCTGGACCGCCTGGCGTGCGGCCTGTGATAATAACGGGCGCTTCCTGCTGCGGCTGGAGGATATCGACACCACGCGGTGCAAACGCGAATTCGAGGCGCCGCTGTTTGACGACCTGATCTGGCTCGGGCTCGACTGGGAAGAACCGGTGCGGCGCCAGAGCGAGCATTTTGATGAATACGCCGCTGTGCTGGAACGGCTCAAGGCGCTCGGCCTCGTCTATCGCTGCTTCAAGACGCGAACCGAAATCCTGGAGGATATCGCCCGCGCGCCGCACGGTGTCGGCGAGGTCTATCGCGGACCTGACACGCCGATGTCGGCGGATGAGGAAGCGGCGCGGCTGACAGCCGGCGAGGCCTATGCCTGGCGGCTGTCGCTGGATCGCTGCCGCGATCATCTCGGGGAGCGGTTTGGTGCGATGCGCTTTGTCGAGGAAGGCCCCAGCGCAACGAAAGGCCAGGGCCCGCGCGAAGTGGGGGCCGACCCAACCCCGCTCGGCGATGTCGTGCTGGCGCGCAAGGATGTCGGCACCAGTTATCATATCGCCGTCGTGCATGATGATGCGCTGCAGGGCATCAGCCATGTCATCCGCGGCGAGGATTTGTTCGAGCTGACACCGCTGCACGTCTTGCTGCAGACCCTGCTCGACCTGCCCACCCCCATTTATCGCCATCACCGTCTTCTGCTGGACGAGACCGGCAAGCGCTTCGCCAAGCGCGACCAGGCGGCCACCTTGCAGGCGATGCGCGAAAGTGGCGCGACCTCGGAGGGGCTGCGCTCGATCTTTCTGCGTTGAGCTTACTGATTTGTCATGCATCCAGAGACGCACTCCCACGCATCCAGACTCTGGAAGACACGCAAATCCGGGACCCGATGCCATGACAAAGACAATCCGCCAACGCCTGCTCGCCGCTGCCGCGCTCAGCCTTGCCCTTGCCGGAGCGCCGGCCCTCGCCGACCCGCTGGAAGCCATCGATCCGGTCCTCGCCATGGGCGCCGGGGATGCAGCGCTGGAAACACTGCTGGAGCAACGTTGCGAGGGTCTGGAGCGGATTGATGTCGCCACGCCGCGCTTCCCGCTCGCGGCCGAACGCGAAACGCATTTCGTCTGCGACGGGCTCGACATGGCCTCCGGCGCGCGCCTCGACCGGGCCGTCTTCACCCTCGGCGATGGCGCCCTGGTTCAGCTCAATGCCACGGGCGGCGCCGGGGCTCTGACCCAGCAAGGCGAGGCCCAGCAGTTTCGCGACTTCACCGTCTGGCCGGACGCGGGCGTGCTGATTGATAGTGCCAGCGACACGGTCTGGGTGCTCAATCCCGACGGGCTACACACCAATCTCTTCATGTGGCGCCATCCCGCCCTCGACGGGGCCGCCCTGCCTGCGGCGCAGGCGTTGAGCTTTACAATGCCTGCTGAAATCCGTCTGGGCGAAACGCTGGAGGTTCTGGCGCCGGAAATCGAGGCCGCCTGCGCCTTTACCCGAACCTTCGACGACGAGCCCGGCCTGCCGACCGGCAATACGACCCAGACCCAGATTGATTGTTTCGGCTATGACGTCGCCGGCTTCGACCGGAAGATTGAATTCGTATTTGCCGATGGCCGGCTTGCCCTGGCCTGGATCCTCACCGGTGTCGGTGATGAAGCGCGGCTGCGCGACATGCTCACCGCGCAGTATGGCGAACCCGCCGCCGCCGTGCCGCCCGGCCTGGAATTCTTCCCCGGCGACCAGATTGCGCTGCGCACTGACAAGCCGGAAATCCTGGTCGCGTCGGACGCCGTGGTCTCAGCCTTTCTCGGCCGCTAGACCCGGCCCCGCGATCATGTCGCAGCCGGTGCCGGGCACCGGAACTAGGCAAGCGCCGTCTGAGCCGCTATCACGCGAACATGTTTTTGCGCGATCTTTGGTATTTCGGGGCGCTTTCGAGCGAGCTCAAACCGGGCCAGCATCTCCACCGCGAGTTGCTGGGCCAGGCGATCCTGTTCGGCCGCGACCATGAGGGCCGCGCCTTCGCGATGAAGGATGTCTGCCCGCATCGCGGCATTCTCCTCTCCGGCGGCAAAATGCAATGCCATGACGGCGAGAGCCAGGTGGAATGCCCCTATCATGGCTGGCGTTTCCGCACGGACGGTTCTTGCGCCGCCATTCCCTCGCTGACCGCCGACCAGACCGAAGCGATGGACCTCACCAAGATCCGCACCCGCACCTTCCCGCTGCATGAGGACCAGGGCCTGGTCTGGATCTATTACGGATCCGACGAAAATCCCGAGCCGACGATCGCGCCGCCGAAACTGGATCTGCCCGAGGGCGAGAAGCCGCGCATGGTGATCCATGACGTCTTCAACTGCCATGTCGACCATGCCGTGATCGGCCTGATGGACCCGGCGCACATTCCCTTCATCCACCGGCAATGGTGGTGGCGCTCGGGCAAGTCGGTACACGACAAGGCCAAGCAGTTCGGGCCCGTCGGACGCGGCTTTTCCATGCTGCCGCACGTGCCGTCGAAGAATTCCTATCTCTACGCCCTGCTCGGTGAGCCGCAGACCGAGATCCGCTTCGAGATTCCCGGCCTGCGTACCGAATACGTCAAGGCGGGCGGCAAGCATTTCACCGGCTTCACCGCGGTGACGCCGACCAATGAGAATTCGACCGCCATCACCATCGTCGTCTACTGGGATCACCCGCTCCTGCACATCACGCCGAATTTCCTGATCCGCAAGGGGATCGAGATTTTCGTCGGCCAGGATCGCGAGGCTGTGAATGCGCAACAGATCGGGCTCGCCTATGATCCGGACCTGATGCTGATCCACGATGCCGACGTGCAGGCGAAATGGTATTTCGCGCTCAAACGCGCCTGGACGAAGCATCGCGAAACCGGCGAGGCTTTCGTCAATCCTGTCAAACCCGCCACCCTACGCTGGAGAAGCTGATGGCCGTCGATCTGCTAACCGGACTGCTCTACATCGCCATGCTCGCTGTCGTGATCGTGCTTGGTTTCGGCATCTATACCCTCTACCGCTCCGGCGATGAGGCACGTTCGCGCTCCAACAAGCTGATGCGGCTGCGGATCGTGCTGCAATTCTCTGCGGTCGTGCTGATCGGGCTGATCTATTTCGCCAAGGAACACTGGGGCGGCTAGTCGGCCTCTGGCAGCAAGGCCTCGAAAACCGGCGCCATCGTCGGCGCGACCCTGTCCACCCGGCCATCATTGAAGGCAATGACCACAGCACGGTCGCGCTGCGGATCCATCACGATCTGCACAAACCACATCGTGTTCGACCCGGCATGGATCAGGCGGCCATTCTGGAGCGCCCAGCCCAGGGCATAATCGCCGCCGAAGGGCGGCGTGTGCAGGGTCTGCCAGCTGTCTGCCGTCAGGTAATCGCCCGCCTCTCCACGATTACCCGCCATTTGGGCGCCCAGATAGCGTCCAAGATCCACCAGCGAGACATGCACGGTTCCCGCCGGTCCGAGCACGGGCGGATTGTCGGCCCGCGGCCCCGGCGGCACGGCCGTCAAACCGCCGAGCAGGCCGGAGCGGTGACCGCGCGGCTGGTCGAGTTCGTCGGCGCTGCCCGGAGGTCCGAAACCGGCCGAGGCCAGGCCGAGTGGTTCGAATACCTGGGCCGCCATCAGGTTTTCCCAGCTCTGCCCGGTGGCCTGTTCGAGCATGGCACCGGCGACGACATAGCCGGCATTGGAATAGAGGAATTCGGTTTCGGCATCGGCCGCGGGTGCCGTGCGCAACATTCTGAGAGCGTAGTCCAGCCGCTGCTCCGGCATGGACCGGCCACCGGTGCCTTCCATCTGAAAGCGGATCATGTCGACCAGACCTATATTGGCCGGCAGTCCGGCACGATGACTGAGAAGATGGCGAAAGGTCAGCGCCGGATAGGCCGGGTCCATGTCCTCGATCACACCGCCAAGATGCTCGCCAATCGTGTCGTCCCAGCTGATGACACCTGCCTCCACCAGCCGCGCCGCCAGCATCGCCGTCATCGCCTTGGTGTCGGAGCCGATATGCCAGAGATCATCAGGCGTAACCGCCACATCACTGCCCTCGGCACGAACGCCGGCCACACCGATGCGCGTCTCGCCGTCCTGCCAGAGCATCACCGCAACCGCCGGCGATCCGCTCGCTGCGCGCGCCTGCTGCGCCAGGGCCGCGAGCCTGGCATCATTGGCTGCGGATTGTGCGAGGGCTGTAGGGCTGGCCAGTACGGCCAACGCGATTGCGACATTGCGGATCATCATCTCATCTCCCTGAACTGTTGCGCGATTGGCCAGGCACCTGTCTCTGATGCGGGGCTCGCGCCGCGCGCGCCGAAGCGCTAGACAGACATCATGGTCAAGCTCAACAAAATCTACACCCGTACCGGCGACGCCGGCCAAACCCGTCTCGGCGACATGTCCCTGACAGTGAAGCATGACCCGAGGGTCGATGCCTACGGGGATGTTGACGAGACGAATTCCTCCCTCGGTCTTGCCCGCGCCGCACTCGGCGGCGGGCATGAACTCGATGCGGCCCTGAAGCGGATCCAGAATGACCTGTTCGATCTGGGCGGTGATTTGTGTGTGCCTGAAAGCGATGAACCGCTTGGCTTCGAGCCCCTGCGCATCACCGAGGGCCAGGTGACCCGTCTGGAAACCGAGATCGACGCGCTCAATGCGCGCCTGTCGCGGCTGAACTCCTTCATCCTGCCCGGCGGCAGCGAGGCGGCCGCACGTCTGCACCTGTCGCGCACCATTTGCCGCCGCGCCGAACGCAAACTCTCCGCCCTTATCGCCGGTGGCGCCCGCATCAATCCGGCAGCGCTGAAATATCTCAACCGCCTGTCCGATCTGATTTTCGTGATGGCCCGCATCACCAATGATGAAGGGCGCAGCGATGTGCTCTGGGTGCCCGGCGGCGAACGCTGAGGCCGCGCATTCTTTCCGGCATGGAAACATCAACTTCGCGCGAGCGGGCTCGATTTCCCCGCCAGACGCATTATGTGTTGCGAACAGTTTTCAATGCACACTGTTTTCAAATCACCTGGGAGTGACCGCATGTTCCGCCTTTTTCTCGCCGCTGCCCCGGCTGCCCTGCTGGCTTTCTCCAGCGCGTCAGCCGAGCCTGTCGCCTATGAATTCGACCGCAGCCACACCGTCGTCAGCGCCAGCTGGGACCACCAGGGCTATTCACGCCAGTCTCTGCAATTCACCGATTATGACGGCACGCTCGATCTCGACCTGGAGACTCCGGCGAATTCAACGGTCGATATCACCTTCAACCTGATCAGCGGCCTGTGGGCGGGTGCCGGGCAGGACGCTTTCATCGGCCATCTCAATTCCGGTGACTTCTTCGACACGGCTCTCACCCCGACGGCGCATTTTGTCGGCACCGGTTTTGAGACCGAAGATGGCGAGACCGGCGTGATGACCGGCGATCTGACCATGAATGGCCAGACCCACCCGGTCTCCCTGGATGTCACGCTCAATAATGCCGGCGAAACCCGCGATGGCCGCTCCAAGCTCGGTTTCACCGCCACTGGCATGCTGGTCCGTTCGCAATGGGATATGGGCTATGCCGTCCCTTATGTCTCCGACGAGATCGACCTTTTCATCTCGACCGAGATGGAAGTTCCCGCGCCAGCCGAATAGCGACTTGACGCAGATGCTGCAGACGCGCCCGGCGCGCCTGCAGCATCAGGTCAGGCTCAGGCCTGCCGCGTTTTTCCCGCGCCGCTGACAGCTCGCGGAACCGGACTGGACCACAGGCTCAGGGCCAAACCGGTCAGCAAGGCGAGAACCATCGGCAAGAGGCGTTCAAATTCATCGACCGGCATCTCGTCGATCAGGATGACCTGCGTACGCCACATCACTGAGTTGGTGTAGAAGAACCAAGCAGCGACGCTCGCGGCGATCACGGACACCGCGCAAAGAACCAGCCGCACGGTCAAACGCAGCGGACCGCGACCCTTTGGCGGAACACTGAAGCGCCGTCGCCCCGCGGCGAAACCAGCCAGCAACCAATAGAAAACCGCGATCGCGCCCAGGCCGGTCAGGCCTGCCGCCAGGCTGATCTGGTGCGTCAGCTCGAGAGCCTCGGCGCAGACCGCCTCCACATCCATCTCGCGGGCCGCTGACAACCAGGTGCAGCTGAGATCGAAGTCGAGCTGGGCGCCCGAGGTCGCATTGGTCATGAAGTAGAAGGCGTCGCCGGTTGCCGGACGGACATAGATCTGGGCATTCCAGCTGGAATTATTGCCGCCATGGCCAATCAGTAGTCCGGCCGGTGTTTCGAGGCGGGTATAGCTCATGCCGATTCCGGGCGTACCTTCCGACGGGGCGAAGGCCTGGTCGAGCCACAGAGCGGACAGCACACCGCCGCCATCGAGATGGGCGCGCAGGAAAGCCTCCAGGTCATCGCCCGAGACATAGACACCGGCGGCCGCCAGCGCGACATCGCGCAAATCCTCGATTTCCCGGCGATAATAATTGAACGCCGCCGATCGGGTGGGAAGATCGGCCTCGATGAAGCCGCTATCGTTCATGCCCAGCGGCGCGAAGACCTGCTCGCGCACATAGGCATCAAAGCCCTGCCCGCTCACATCCTCGATCATCATCTGCAGCATGACATAGCCGCCGCCGGAATAACTCGGCGCACTACCCGGCTCGCGCACCAGCTGGAGCGGCTCATAGGTCTGTGACAGCTCGACGATATCGGCGGGCTGGTCCTCCTCGGGGCTGTAGCCGCCATAGCCATGGATATTGATGCCGCCGACATGCTGCAGCAGCCGGCGAATGGTCACACCCGAGGGGTCGAATTCACTTTCGGGCAGGGTGAAGCGGGTCAGGTAGGACTGGACCGGCGCGTCTAGATCGATGCGTCCGTCCCGAGCCAGGGTGAGAACGGCCCAGACCGTGACCGGTTTGGAGATCGAGCCGAGATTGAAGGCGGTCTGGCCGGTCACGGGCGAGCCGTCTTCGCGCGCCGCGCCGCGGCGGGCCGACCAGATGACCTCCCCATCGCGCAGCGCACCGGCGGCGACGCCAGCGATCGAATATTGCCGCATCGCCCGGTCGAGCACGCTGTCGAGCTCCGCCGCCATCTCTGCCGGCGAGGCGTCCGGATCAATGCCGGTGAAGGGGCGCAGGTCTGCCGCAATGAAGGCGACCCAGCCCAGCGCCGCTAATCCCGCGACGAGGCGGACGAGGTTGAGTGTGCGCATTGGTCTATTCCTTGGTTATAGCAACTACTATGCATTGCTATATATCTTGCTATAAGGGAATACAAGGGATACCAATGGGCGAACTAGATCGGCGAGGCATTCATGGCGGACATGACGGATAAGGCAGGCGTGCTGGAACGCTGGATTTCCCAGGCCCGCAAGGGGTATTTCGAGATGTTGCTGCTGGCCCGCCTGCAGGCCGGCCGCGCCTATGGCTATCAGATCGTCGCCAGCCTGAAACAGGTGCCCGGCTTCGAAAACCTCGCCGAAGGCACGGTCTATCCGGTGCTGACGCGGATGCGCAATGACGGGCTGGTCACCGCCGAATGGGTGGCCGAGGACAGCGGCGCACCGCGCAAATACTACACAACCACACAATTCGGCGCCGAAGTGCTCGCCGAGATGAAGGCCATCTGGGCGGCGATGAGTGCCGCGCTGGATGCCCAGGAGGTGACATCATGACCGGGCTTCTCGCATTCTCAACGCCGCAGGCCCGCCGCCTGTGGCAGGATTTCCAGCGCCGTCTCGGCTGGGCCAATCGCAATCTCGACGCCGCCGACCGCGCAGACATCAGCGCCGAAGCCGCCACCCATATCCGCGACGCGATGGCGGAGCTGACCGAGGGTGACGAGTTTACACGGCTTCAGGCCGCCATCGCCGGCTATGGCGATCTGCCTGCCGCGCCGCCGACCTGGCGCCGCCCGGCCGCCATTCTCCTCCACTACGGCTCAATCCTGGCGCTCGGCGTCGCCGGGATCTTCGTGCTGATCTTTCTCCATATGGCGGTGATGGAAATCTTCAATGCGCAGGGCGTCGGCCTGTGGCACTTCGCGAGCGGCGACTGGGCCCTCTCCTACGAAGCGCAGGACGGTGCCGAGGAAGTGCTCGGCGCCTGGTTCATCCCGGCGATCCTGACAATATGTGCCATCGCCTCGGCCGGGCTCTACGCCCTGTGGCGTTTCGCGGTTGCGCCGGGAGGCGCGGTTTCGGCCTGGATGAAGGATTGAGACCTGCTGTGATTTGACGCGCACGTCAGCCAACGCGTCACATTGACTTAAAGCGCAGGCATAGGCAGGTTCGGCGCCTGTCCTTTCAAGGTGCGCCCCTCCCCGTGCGCGTCCAAATTCGGAGCTCCGGCATGAAGATTCTCGTCCCCATCAAACGGGTCGTTGATTACAACGTGAAGGTCCGCGTGAAGCCTGATCAGTCAGGTGTTGACCTCGCCAACGTCAAAATGTCCATGAACCCGTTCTGCGAGATTGCGGTCGAAGAAGCGATCCGTCTCAAGGAAAAGGGTGTCGCGACAGAAATCATCGTCGTCTCGGTCGGACCGACCCAGGCGCAGGAAACGATCCGCACCGCGCTTGCCATGGGCGCCGATCGCGGCATTCTGATTCAGACCGATGATCTGGTCGAACCGCTCGGCGTCGCCAAGGCGCTGAAAGCCGTTGTCGCGGAAGAATCACCGGAACTGGTGATCCTGGGCAAGCAGGCGATTGATGATGACAGCAATCAGACCGGCCAGATGCTCGCCGCCCTGCTCGACTGGCCGCAAGGCACATTCGCTTCGGAAGTCGCGATTGCCGATGGTGCTGCCAGCGTAACCCGCGAAATTGATGGCGGTTTGCAGACGGTGAAGCTGCAATTGCCAGCCATCGTCACCACCGACCTGCGCCTCAATGAGCCACGCTATGCCTCGCTGCCGAATATCATGAAGGCGAAGCGCAAGCCGATCGACATGAAAACCCCGGCCGATTACGGCGTCGATTTCGCGCCGCGTCTGCAAGTGGTCAAGGTGACCGAACCGAAGAAGCGCGAGGCCGGTATCAAGGTCGAATCCGTCGCTCAACTGGTCGACAAACTGAAAAACGAAGCGGGAGTGATCTGATATGGCTGTTCTCGTTTTTGCCGAACATGACAATCAAGAGCTCAATGACGCCACCCGTGCCGTCGTCACCGCCGCCGCGGCCCTGGGCGGGGATATTCATGTCCTCGTGGCCGGTTCCGGCGCGCAGGGCGTCGCCGATGCCGCTGCCAAGCTCGATGGCGTCACCAAGGTGATCCATGCCGAAGCCGATGTCTTCGCCAAGCCAACTGCGGAAGCACTCGACGCCCTGATCACCCCGATGATGGGCGATTATGACGCGGTGCTCGCCGCTGCGACCACGACGGGCAAGAATTTCATGCCCCGCATCGCGGCCCATCTCGATGTGATGCAGATTTCCGAAATCATCGAAGTCGTCAGCCCGGACACATTTGTGCGCCCGGTCTATGCCGGCAATGCGCTGATGACGGTCAAATCGAGCGACGCCAAGAAAGTCATCACGGTGCGCCCAACCAATTTCGCCAAGGCTGGCGATGGCGGTTCGGCGGCCCAGGACAATATGGCGGCCTCCTCCGGCCCGTTCAAATCGGAATATGTCTCGGAAGAAATGTCCAAATCGGACCGTCCGGAACTGACCGCGGCCAAGATCGTCATCTCCGGCGGACGCGGCATGCAATCGGGCGATAATTTCCACCTGCTCGATTCCATCGCCGACAAGCTCGGTGCCGCCGTCGGCGCCTCGCGCGCTGCGGTCGACGCCGGCTTCGTGCCGAATGATTACCAGGTCGGCCAGACCGGCAAGATCGTCGCGCCTGACCTTTATATCGCGGTCGGCATTTCCGGTGCGATCCAGCATCTCGCCGGCATGAAGGATTCCAAGGTCATTGTTGCCATCAACAAGGACGAGGAAGCCCCGATCTTCCAGGTTGCCGATTACGGCCTCGTCGCAGACCTGTTCGTGGCCCTGCCCGAGCTCGACGCGGCGCTGGGCTAGACCGACTTCGCATCGAAACGATCAAGGCCCGGCTGTTTCAGCCGGGCCTTTTTCTTGGCGGTTTACCGTCAGTGTATCGCCCGGGTGTGCTGTCCCAGACGCCACCAGGTGCGCAGTGATGAGGGGTGATGTCCCGCCTCTTCAAGGGCCGTCAGCGTGTCAAAATCAAGCCAGCGCCCATCGCGCATCACTGCGTCGATCTCGTAGAGCCATGCGATGTCCTGCGTTGGATCGCCTGCGACCAGGACAAGGTCGGCGGCGCAGCCCGGCGCCAGGCAACCGATCTGCCCGTCCAGCCCCAACACCTCCGCCCCGTTCAGCGTCGCGGCGCGGATCGCCTCGGACGGGGTCAGTCCGGCATCAACCAGTATCTCCATTTCGCGCACGGTCGAGATGCCGTGCGGCGTTGCCATGACACCGGAATCCGTCCCGACTGTCAGGCGCACACCGGCGGCGTGCAGGGCGCCGGTGACCTCGACATAGAAGGCCTGCATGCGGGAGCGGTCATCCGGCTGGTATTGCGACCAGAATTCGAAATTCTCCTGCTCATACCCGGCAATCACCGGATTATAGCTCGCCATGGCGGGGCGGGTGATATGAGCCCCCTCGGTCTCCACGATCCGCGCCAGGTTTTCATGCACCACCAATGTCGGATCGATCATCGTGCCTGAGGCAGCGATCTGCTCGGCAAGCTGTCGAACGCCCTCCGGCTCAGTCTCGTCATTCAACGCGTGCCAGACGATTGACTCGGTGTGTTCGAGCGTCTGGAAACCCGCATCCAGCGAGGCCGCGAAGTCGACCGGATCGGCCTGTGTGCCTTCGACCGGGTGTCCGCCCATCGTCATGCCCAGAACGGCCGCCTCGTCGCGGATTGCCGCGAAGCTTTCCCGGGAGAGGTTCGAGTAGAGTTTGAGATGGCGAAAACCGGCCGCGTATTGCCGGCGCACACTGGCCCGCGCCTCGTCCGCGCCGTCGACCGCTTCATGCAGGGCATTGCCATTGCGGCCACCAACCTCATTGAGGATCGGACCGGTCGTCAACAGGCGCGGCCCCAGTATTTCCCCGCGCTCAACTTGCGAGGCAAGCGGCAGGTGAAAGGGAAAGCCGCCCATATTGCGCACCGTCGTGACGCCGCGGGCCAGGCCCGCCGCCAGATCCGTCTCGTCGAAAACATGGACATGCACATCAATCAGGCCCGGCATCAGGACGCGCCCGCCTGCATCGATCTGCGCGATACCGCCGGGCCGTGCCGGCAGGGGCCCCGTCCCGACGAGATCGATCCGCCCGTCGATCACCATGACATGACCATTTGCCTGCACACTCCCTGCCGCGGGGTCGAGCAGGCTTGCATTGGTGATCAGATAGGATCGCGGCGCCTCACGATCCGGACGCATCACCGCCGGCAATTGATGCGCCCAAGCGACGAGCAACGCGGCGGCGATACTGACGAGAAGCCCGAAGGCCATAAAAAGTCGAAGCATGTCTGTCTCCCGATTGATGACGGGATGACAGGATCACAGGCATCCGGACGGATCGCCCGAGATCCGGATTCCGGACGTGCGGAATGCGTCAGCTGTCGGCCGAACCGGATTTCGCACCTGTTGGCGCGGCATCCCTGGCGGCCGCGAAGGCCGATGGCGTCAGGCCGGTCTCGCGCTTGAAGACCGCGTTGAAAACGGACTTGGAGCTGAAGCCGGCCGTGAAGGCGAGGTCAATCACACGCTGGCGCGTCCCCGTCCGGGCATCTTCCTGCATCATCGCGCAGACATCCTCGATCCGAAGCGAGTTGATATAGTCATTGAAATTCCGCCCCGTCGCCGACTTGATGGCCAGGGTCACGGCGCGTTCGGTCAGGCCGGAGGCCGCCGCGACCTCCTGCCGGGTCAGCCGGGGTTCGGTGTAGAGCGCCCCATCGCGGACTGCGGTCTCGACCCGCTTGAAATCCGCGATCGCAGCCGCGCCGGCAACGGCCGCGTCATCGGGCGATTGTGAAGCGGCACGCCCTTCGGCCCAGGCCTCCAGGACCCGGTCATCGAGGCCCGCAAACAGGCGGGTATGCTGGACGGCCAGAACGACCAGGACACCGACGAAAACCAGCGACACCGCGATCTGGAAAACATAGGCCGACGACGTGCCCAGCCAAGGCCAGTAGGAGTGCAGCCAGTGGGCATCCATACGCAAAATATCAAACACACCGTCCAGGACGTAGAAGGCGATCATCGCGACCATCCAGTTTAACTGGATGGTCCGCGCATCGGAGCGCATGTCCCGGGTCGCGTGGTGAAAACGACGGACCAGCAGGAGGGCGGCGGCGGAATAGGCAAACAGACTGATCCGGGCAGCGTGTTCGACCAGCTCGATCTGCGATGTCAGCGCGAGCGCGGCCAGGAATGGCAGGGCGTGTGGCCAGTCGCGCCAGCGCAGGGCCGGCCCGGCAATCATCACGCCGCGCACCAGCAGATAGACCAGAGGCGGATAGGCCAGTCGAAAAGCCGGCGTGACCAGCCATATCTGCCGGAAGCCGGATGTCTCTTCCAGAAAATTGAAGACCATCCAGATCGCCGACATGGCCAGCACGGCCGACACGGCCCGCAATCTCGGCTGGGTCACGGTCAGAGCGACACCCAGACCGGCCACCGCGATCAGGGCAAATTGCAGGAGATTGACAGCGAACAGGGTCATAACGAGAGACTAGCCGCCCCCGGAACGAAGGCAATCTCCGGCCATCAAACTTTCCAGCCCCGGAACTCGCGATACTCGCGGATCGCGGTGAGCGTTTGCGCTCTCGTGCGAGGGGTCCCGTCCTCCATCGCCGAGATGACCAGCCGAAAGAGGTGTTCCGGTGCCTCGCGCAGCGCATCGGCATCGGCCTGCGCCAGGCCCATGGTCTCGCCGTGCTCCGGTGTATCGGCCAGGGATTGCTCGATACGCCACAGACAGGCCTTTAGCCCGCTATCGCGCGAGCGATAGCGCAGGGCCAGGAAAACCAGGATCAGGACGAGGACGATCGGGACGAGCAAGGCCATCCCGACTGTCTAGTCCGCGATGGCACTCGCCTCAATCGCCGCGATCACAGACCGCGAATCAACAAACTTGAAACTCTGCCCGCCCGTATCGGTCTGATCATCCTGGACCATCAGGACATCCGCCGGGGCACCAGCTACCACGCCAGTCCGGCTGGATCTGGAATGCGGCGCCCGGCCTACGCTGCATCGTCGGATCCGGCGCATCGGACCTGACGTGACGGCCCCTATTTTGTCTGGATACGCCGCAAAAGCGTCGCACTGTCGTCATCAAACCGTCGTGCGCCGCGCCTAGTCAGGATCCCGAAACTATCCCTCCCCGGATCAGTCTCACTGCTCGGTATCCCTCCGGGCCAGATACACGACTCGGGCCGTCCTGCGGGGCGGCCCGTTTTTTTTAGCCGCGATTGATCGCCGCCTGCACAAGGCGGTGCGCGTCCTCACTGTCCCAGTCGGCCGGGGCCGGCATGCGGCCAATCTCGCGGCCCCGGGTGTCATAGAGGATCGACATGGGCAGGCCGAGCGCGCCAACCAGATTATGGCTGGTGAAGCTGGCATCGCGCAGGGCCGGCAAGGCATCGATTTCCTCACGCTCGAAGAATTCGATAATCGGGTCAAAGGACCGGTCGAAGCTGATGGTGACGACGTCAAAATCATCGCCTCCCATTTGCTGCTGCAGCCGGTTGAGCGCGGGCATTTCCTCGACGCAGGGCCCGCACCAGGTCGCCCACAGATTCAACAGGATCACCTTGCCGCGATAATTCGACAGCAAGTGCTCACCGCCATCCGGATCGGTATAGACCATCGCCGGTTGGGCCGGCGCATCATCCAGGGTGACGAATCCGCCCATCTCCCCGCGCGCATAGCTGTCCAGCGAGCCGGTTTCACTCTTGCCCGTGCCGGATATGAACACGTATAGAAACCCGACCAGTCCGATGACGAGCATGGCCGTGATACCGGCTTTGACGGGCGATATTTGCATTTCATTCTCCTGATCGGCGGGGCGCTCATGGCAGACGACACCAAAAAGACACCAACATCCAGTGCGAGCGCCATGTGGGGCGGCCGTTTTGCGGCCGGACCCTCGGCGGTGATGGAAGCGATCAATGCCTCGATCGATATCGATCAGCGCATGGCCGAAGAAGATATCGCCGGATCGCTGGCTCATGCCGCGATGTTGGCGGCGACCGGGGTGATATCAAGTGCCGATGCTGCGGAGATCACGCGCGGGCTGACACAAGTGCGTGAAGAGATCCGCGCCGGCAACTTTCCCTGGTCGGCCGCGCTTGAAGACGTGCACATGAATGTCGAATCCCGCCTGAAGGATATCATCGGCGAACCGGCGGGACGCCTGCACACGGCACGCTCGCGCAATGACCAGGTCGCGACCGATTTCCGCCTCTGGCTGCGCGCCGCCTGTGACCGCATTGATGCCGGGCTCGAGGCCTATCAGCGCGCACTCGTCGAACAGGCCGAAAAGCATATCGACCAGGTGATGCCCGGCTTTACGCATCTGCAGACCGCCCAGCCGGTCTCGCTGGCACATCATCTCCTGAGCTATGTCGAACTGGCGCAACGCGATCGCGGCCGCTTTGCCGACGCTCGCAAACGCCTCAATGAAAGTCCGCTTGGTTGCGCCGCCCTGGCCGGAACGGCCTTCCCGATCGACCGCGACATGACCGCCAGGGCACTCGGCTTTGACCGGCCGATGGCCAATTCGCTCGACGGTGTCGCGGCGCGTGATTTCGCGCTGGAGGTGATGGCAGCCGCCGCGATCTGTGCCGTGAACCTGTCCCGTTTTGCCGAAGAGATCGTGCTGTGGTGCACGCGCCGCTTCGGCTTCGCCACCCTGTCAGATGCCTGGTCGACCGGCTCCTCCATCATGCCGCAAAAACGCAATCCGGACGCTGCCGAACTCGTTCGCGCCAAGCCGGGCCGGATTATCGGTTCGCTGACCGGACTGCTGGTCGTGGTGAAGGGCCTGCCGCTGGCCTATTCCAAAGACCTGCAGGAAGACAAGGCGCCCGCCTTCCAGGCCGTCGATGATCTGGAACTGGCCCTGGCGGCCATGGCTGGCATGGCGGCCGATCTCACCTTCTATGGCGATGCGATGGAAGAAGCCGCGGGCGAAGCCTATTCCGATGCGACTGATCTGGCCGATTTCGTCGTGCGCGAACTGGGCAAGCCCTTCCGCGATGCCCATCACATCTCCGGATCGATTGTCCGCCTCGCCGAAGCGGCCGGCGTGCCACTGGCTGAACTGCCACTGGAGACCATGCAATCGGTCGAGCCCGGCCTCGACGAACGCATCTATTCAGTGTTGAGTGCACGCGCCTCGATGCAGAGCCGCACCAGCTTTGGCGGCACCTCGCCGGTGCGGGTGCGCGAGCAGGTCGAAGCCTGGAAAGCCCGCCTGTCGGCATAAAGGAAAGCATGATGAAACGCCTGTATAGCCTGATCCTGATCCTCCTCGGCACCGCATCGCTGGCGGCCTGCGGCCTGCGCGGCGATCTCGAACGGCCCGAGCCGATGTGGGGCCATCCGCAGGACGCGGAAACTGCGGCCGACACGCCGGATGACAGTGCCGGTCGATAACGCATTGCCCGCAGACGTCCCACTTCAACAAAACGTAATGCTTACCGCGCTATCCGGCGCGCCGCAGCGTGCTAGATTTGATCCATGCACCGTCGGTCCCTGATCGTCGCATGGTGCGCTCTGATGTGGGAGCGCGCTGTGCCTGTGGTCTGGCCAGGCCTTGCCTGGGCAGCGAGCTTTGCCGTGCTTGCCCTGCTGGGGCTGTGGGAAATGATCGGCGACCCCTGGCGCGCCATTTATGCACTCGCAACACTGGCCGGCGCCGTCTGGCTGACCCGCAAGGGCCTCAATGGTTTTGCCTGGCCGCAGGTTGAAGACCTCGCCCGCCGCGTTGAAGAAGATTCCGGTATCAGTGCCCGGCCGCACGAAGCCCTGCTTGATACCCCCCCCACCAATGATCCCGTCGCGCTCCAGGTCTGGCACGAACACCAGGCCCGTATGGCCCGGCGGCTGGACCTGGCCCGGGCTCGTCGGCCCAAGGCTGCCTGGGCGCAACAGGACCGCTGGGCGCTGCGCGGAAGCCTGACCCTGGCCCTGCTGGTCTCCTGGTTCATGGCCGGACCGGCAGCACAGGACCGTCTCGGCGAAGCCTTCAGCCTCGCGCCAATCCAGGTCGGCGGGCTGGATGTCAGCGTAGATGCCTGGATCGATCCGCCGGCCTATACCGGCCGCGCGCCGATCTTCCTGTCGGCGGAAACCCGCACGGTGGACGTCCCGGCCGGATCGAGCTTCATCGCCCGTATCGCCGGCAGCCGCCGCGCCCCGGTGCTGACGCGCCGCGACGACGCCGGTTCGGAACGTGCCACTGCCAGCGCGATCGGCGACAGCGTCTGGGATAGCCGCCTGGCGATTACCAATGATGCGACCATCCGGCTTGCCGCGGGCCCGACCCGCCAGAACTGGACCCTGACCGTCATCCCCGACCGCGCGCCCATTGTGCGCCTGCTCGCCGTGCCCGACGCCAATTCCAGCGGCGAGATCGACCTGCAATTCTCCGTCGTCGATGATTATGGCGCGACCGCCTATGCGCTGGAATTGCGGCCCGAGACCGAGCCCGACGCGCCCTGGGAACGCATCGAAGTTACCCCGGCCGGCATCACCAATCTCGACACGGAGAACGGCGTACGCACCCTGCTTGAAACCGCACAGCACAAACTGGCCGGCAGCCGGGTCACGATCCGCATCGCCGCCGATGATGCCGGCGGCAATACCGGCCGCTCGCCGGAACTGGGGATCACGCTCCCGTCGCGGGTATTCCTTGATGCACTCGCTCGCGCCGTTGCCGAACAACGCCGCAATGTCCTCATGGCCGATCAGGCCTATGCGCCGCTGCCGGTCCGGCCTGTGCTGTATCCCGAGGATATCGCACCGGGGATGGCCTATCTCGCCGACGAACCGGAGCGCCGTATTGAGCGTGCGCCGGAGGGCCTGCAATTCGCTGCCCGCGCGCTGGATGCCATCACCGATGCGCCGGCGCGCTTTTTTGAGGATGCCGTCGTCTATCTTGGCCTGCGCGCCAGCGTTCAACGGCTGCGGCGCTCGCGCCGGCAGGCAGACCTGACCGGGCTGGACGCCGATTTATGGCAGATCGCCCTGCGCGCCGAACTGGGCTCACTGGCCGATGCGGAGGCCGCCCTGCGCGCTGCCGAGCGTGCCCTGATGGAAGCGCTCGCGCGCGGCGCTGACGAGACCGAGCTGGCCGCCCTGTTCGACGCTTTCCAGGAAGCGATGGATAATTACATGGCGGCGATGGCCGCCGAAGCCGCACGGCGCGGCGAGAGTGACGATGCCGAAGGCCCGTCTCTCGACGACAGCGCGCTACAGGAGATGCTCGATGCCCTGCGCGAAGCCGCCGAGCTTGGCGACACCGCCGATGCCCGCCAGGCCTTGCAGCAATTAAGCGAATTGCTGCGCAATATGCAGATGCAAATGGGACAGGGCTCTGGCGAGGGCGAACAGAGCGATGCGGTTTCCGAGGCGATCCAGCAAGCGCTCGAGGAGCTTGGGGACGTCATCGGCAACCAGCGCGATTTGCAAGACCAGACTTTCGGGCTCAATCAGGAGCAGGAATCCGGTGGTGCCTCACAGCCCCAGTCGGGCGGCCAGACCGGTCAGCAGGACGGAAACATGCCGCAAAGCCTGGCGGAGAACCAGAATGGCGGCGGTGCCAGTGCGCAATCGCTCGGCGCCATGCAGGATGCGCTGGCCCAGCAGCTCGCCGAGGCCCAGCAAGCCCTGCCGGATGGCGGCAGCGATTCTCTCGCCCAGGCCGGAGACGCGATGCGGGCGGCGGCTGATGCACTCGGCGAAGGTGATGCGGCAGCCGCTCTGGAAGCCCAGGATGATGCCTTGGCCGATCTGCGCGCCGGGGCTGAACAATTGGCCGAGGAATTGCTCGAGCGTATGCAGGATGCCCAGGGCGAGGCTGGCGAAGGCGAGCAGGAACGCGACCCGCTCGGCCGTCCGTCGGAAGGCGCCTTTGCCGACGGTACCGGCGTTGAAATTCCCGAGGAAATGTCCCGGGCCCGTGCACGCAGCATTCTTGAGGAATTACGCCGCCGCGCAGCCGAAGCCGGCCGCCCCCAGGACGAGCTCGACTATATCGAACGCCTGCTCGACCGCTTCTAGCGTCGGCGAACGCATCCATTCACCAGAAATCAGTGGTGACCGGTGTCCGGTTCCGGCGCGTGACCGGCAGCGGGTGCCGCGTGCGTATCGCTGGCGGCAACCTGTTCGGGTGTATGCGCGCCCTCGGGGGTGGCGCGGTGAACCGGCATGGCATCCGCGACCAGCACAACCTCAACCTCAGCCGAGGCCGGCGGTGGGTCGCTCACCACGGTGCGGAATTCGCGGACCTGGCCGGCCGGGACAGCAGCGCCCTGCAGGCCCACACTCCATTCCAGCAGTGACTCGCTGTTTTCGTCCCGCAGTATGGCGCGCAGGGCGGGCAGCGCCCGCGACCGGCGGTCGAGATTGCTGATCGTGCCTTCAATCACCAGCAGCGGCACGCCATGGGCGTTGTCACGCGTGACGGTGAGCTCGCCGACGGTGAAGCCATAGGCATTCACTTCCGCGCCAATCGCGGCATAGGCAGAGGATGCGCGGGGCCACAGGGTGACGATATCAACGCGGAACATCCAGGACGCGGTCAGCAACAGGGCACAGGCAATGGCAAGTCCACCCCAGGCGCTGCCGGCAACGGCGGCCGACATGGTCCGGCGTTTCTTGGCCTGACGTTCACGAAAAGCTGTGTGCGGTTTGCTCTCGGCCGCGGGCTCGGCTTCTGGGGGTGCCGGTTGCAGTGTCGGCAGATCCGAGGGATCCTCGGCTTCGGCGGTCCAGACATGGGCGCAGGACGCGCAACGCACGCGGCGGCCATTCAGGCCAATCGCATGCGGATCGGCGCGATACCGCGTAGAACATGAAGGGCAGCTGAGTACTATGCTCATCTGAGTCGCTTACGCCTTATCCGGTTCATCCGCGCCCATGGAGACATTCCATCGACCCGAGCCTTGCACAATCGCCAAACAGCGCCGCAGAACCGGTAATCCGCTTCGACAATGTCGGAATGCGGTACGGGCACGGTCCCGAAGTGCTGCGTGATCTCTCATTTGATTTACCACGTGGTTCTTTCCAATTCCTCACCGGACCGTCCGGTGCCGGCAAGACATCGCTTTTGCGGCTGATCTATCTTGCCGCCAAACCATCGAGCGGCCGGATATCCTATTTCGGACGCGATGCGGCAGAGCTGACGCGCAAGGAAATGCCCCTCCTGCGGCGACGCATCGGCGTGGTCTTTCAGGAATTCCGGTTACTCAATCATCTCAGCGTGTTCGACAATGTCGCCCTGCCCCTGCGCATCGCCGGTCGACGGCGCCAGGACTATGCCGAGGACGTCGCCGAATTACTCGCCTGGGTCGGACTGGGCGAGAAAATGGATGTCGTGCCCGCCACATTGTCCGGCGGCGAACAACAGCGCGTCGCCATCGCCCGCGCCGTTGTCGGGCAACCGGAAATCCTCATCGCCGATGAACCGACCGGCAATGTCGATCCGGAAATGGGCATGCGGCTGCTGCGGCTGTTCGCCGAACTCAACAAGCTGGGTACCACCATCATCATCGCGACGCATGACCTCTCCCTGGTGCGCATGCTCGACGCGCCGGTAATGTCGCTGTCGAACGGGCACCTGCATATCCGCGCACCGCGCAGCCAGCGCCAGGCACAGGCCAATGCCGCCCCGGAAGAAGCTGCTGCCGAAACCGCGGCCATGGAGACGCCCGATGAGTAACCGGGTTCCACCACCGCCGGCCGGCGGCGCCGGGGCATTGCTGCCCCCCGATTCCGGACGTGACCGTCCGCTTTTCGTGGTTGCTGCCATCCTGGTCTTCCTGGCCTGTATTGCGGCCCTCGGCGCACGCGGCGCCTGGCTGCAGGCCCAGAACTGGACCTCGGATCTGGAGAGCAGCATCACCATCCAGATCCGGCCGGTCGAACTGCGCGACGCCCAGCTCGATGCCGAAGAAGCGGCCCGAATCGCCCTGACCGTGCCCGGCATTCTCAGCGCGACAGCGCATGATCGCGCTCATGCCGAGGCCTTGTTGGCGCCGTGGCTGGGCTCGGGAAACCTGCCCGACGACCTGCCCTTGCCGCTCATGGTCGAGGTCCAGCTGGACCCGCAATTGCCGCCGCCGGGCGATGCCCTCCAGGCGGCCCTCGACGCGGCCGGTCTGTCGGCATCGGTCGATGATAACAGCCGCTGGGCCGGCGCGGTCCGCCGTGCAGCGCGAACTGCGCAGACGCTTGGCCTCGCAATGATGTTCCTGCTGGCTGGCGCTGCCGCTGCGGTCGTCGCCTTTGCCGCCCGGGCGAGTCTGGCGGCCCGGATCAATGTGATCGATGCCCTGCATATCTGCGGCGCCGAGGACCGCTTCGTCGCCGGTCTGTTTGAGCGCCGTTTCTTCATGCTCGGGCTGAAGGCCGGCATCGCCGGAGCAGCCTGCGCCGGACTGGTCGCCGTGCTCGCGAGCCTTGGCCAGGGCCCGGCCGACATGGCTTTCTTCCTCCCCCATTGGGCGATGGACCCGTTCGAGCTTGCCCTGCTGCTGCTCGCGCCCGTCCTGGCCGGAGCCACAGCCGCTATTTCGGCCCGGCTTGCTGTTGCCTCGGACTTGCGGGGGCGGTGGTAATGGCCAAAATCGGCCTCAATCGCAGCAATAAATGGTCTGTCGATATTTACGACGGGTCAGGCATGTCAGCTCATGCCTTTACGCCAGAGCGAGTGAACGCATGACACAGGGCATCGGTATCTTTCGGGCCTTGGCCTTTGTGATCCTGGCAGCGAGCCTGATCGGCTTCGCGGCCTATGCCGGACTCGTCTCCAGCTATGCCCTGCCCGATGAAGACCTCAGCGCCGATGGCATTGTTGTGCTGACCGGCGACCAGGGCCGGCTGACGGCCGGCGCGCGATTGCTGCAGGACGGGCGCTCGGCGCATTTGCTGATTTCCGGCGTTCATGCCTCGGTGACGACCGAACAACTGCGCGCCCACACCACACTTTCAAACGAGCAATTCACCTGCTGCGTCGAGCTCGGCCGCCAGGCGAGCGACACGGTTGGCAATGCCCGCGAAACGGCGCAATGGGTGCGCACGAACGGCTATCGGCGCTTGATCATCGTGACCTCAGACTATCATCTGCCCCGCAGTCTGATCGAGATGGATATGGCCATGCCCGACGTTGAATTCATCGCCTATCCGGTCCGCACAACCCCGCCCTGGCGTAATCCCCGTTCGGCCCGGCTCTGGCTGCAGGAATACGCGAAATACGCGACGGTCCGGCTTGGCCGCATCCTGCTGCCGTCACAGGACACCGCATCATGACCGCCATCCGTTCGATTATCTTCCAGATCTACATGTATGGGCTGATGGCGATCATGGGCTTGGCGGGTACACCGCTTCTGCTCGGTCCGCGGCGCTGGGCGCGCAATTATCTACGGCTCTACCTCGCCATCATCTGGTTCGGCCTGCGCTGGATCTGCGGTGTCCGTTTCGAGGTTCGCGGCCGCGAACACCTGCCCGAGGGCGGCGCGCTGATTGCCTCGAAACATCAGAGCATGTGGGAGACGCTGGCCTTCTGGGGCATTCTCGATGATCCGGCGATCATCCTGAAGCGTTCGCTGATCTTCATGCCTTTCTTCGGCTGGTTCGCGGTCAAGCTGGGCAATATCAATGTGGATCGCACCGCCGGCTCAAAGGCGCTGCGCAAAATGCTGCGCGATGCGGCCACGCGCGGCAGCGAGGGCCGTCAGGTCCTGATCTTCCCGGAAGGCACGCGGGTCGATCCCGGTGAGCATCCCGATTTCAAGCCCGGCATTGCCGGTCTCTACGGGTCGATGAACCTGCCCTGCGTCCCGGTAGCGCTCAATTCCGGCGTCCATCTCCAACCCTATTGCGGGCTGAAAAAGCCGGGTCTGATCGTGGTCGAATTTCTCGAGCCGATCGCCCCCGGCCTCCCCAAGGCCCAATTCATGCAAACCCTGCATGAGCGTATCAATCTGGCTGCCGACGCCCTGCTCGAACAGCCAGAAGAGACTGCCGACCAGGAGAGCCTTGCGTGAGTATTCCAAAGCGTTTTTTGTTTCCGGTTCTCGGCATTCTGGTTGTTCTGGTCCTCTATACGGCCTACTGGCTGCACGCCAAGAGCACGATCGAGCGCGAAGTCGGCGTCTGGATCGCGCGCCAGGAAAGCGCCGGCTATCTCATCGAGCAGGAGCGGGTACGCGTCACCGGCTTCCCCTATCGCTTCCAGGTCGAACTGACGGCACCGCGCATGCAGGCGCCGCAAAGCGATGGCGGCTGGAATGCGCGGCTGGAAATGCTCAAGGCGCACGCCCTCTTCTACGACTTCCGTCACTGGATCATTGAATTCGACGGGCCACTCTGGCTGGAATACGACGCCGAAACGCCAACATCGCTGGAAATTGACGCGGAACTCGCGCTGGTCAGCCTCGCCAGCAATGACCGCGGCGTGACGGTCCGGATCGGGGCCGAATTCAACGATATGCGGATCGCGACCCGTTCGGGTCGGGCGCCCGGCCTCGAAGCCGTGGAGAGCCTGTTGTTTTCCGGCGTCGTCGCCGAGGATGACACATTGCGCCTCCGGCTCGAGGCCACAGGCCTGTCAGCCAGCCCGACCGTTATTTCGCCCGAGATCGAGCGCGCATTCGGGAATTCGGCCGACCTGGCGCGAATGGACCTGACCGTGACGCAATGGGCGACGCTGGCCATTGATGCCGATGCCGCCGCATGGAGCCGTGCCGGCGGGCAATTGCTGATCGCCGAATCGGCCCTGGAATGGGGTCCGGCTCAATTGTCGGGCGTTGGCGAATTCACCCTCGATGCGAGCGCAGAGCCCGATGGCCGCCTTTCCCTGCACATCACCGACCCGGACGCGCTCGCCGACGCCTTGGTACAGGCGCGTCTGGTGCCGACCGAGAATGAACAGGCGCTGCGCCTGGCGGCGATGATGGCACCGCGCGGCCCGGACGGCGTCGCCCTGCCCTTCCGTATTCGCGATGGCGGCGTCTATCTCGGACCGGTCAGGCTCGGCGATCTGGAGAATTGACGACTGGCGGTCTGGCCGCCGGCCGCAATCACTGCCCCATGAACTCGGTCAGCGCATCCACCAGCCGCCGGTTATCCGCTTCCTTGCCAACCGTGATGCGGAGCGCATCAGGCAGGCCATAGGGCGCGACACCGCGAACAATCAACCCGTTCCGGGTCAGGAAGGCATCGGCATCGGCGGCCGTCTTGCCAGCCGTTTGCGGGAAATGCACCAGTACGAAATTACACACGCTCGGCGTCACTTCCAGACCGAGTCCGCCAATCTGCTGGCGCAGGAAATCAACCCAGGTCGCGTTGTGCTGCGCGGAGCGCTGCATGAAATCGCGGTCCGCAATCGCCGCAGCCCCGGCTTCGATCGCCGGCAGATTGACGTTGAACGGGCCGCGCACACGGTTGAGCACGTCGATAATGGCCTTGGAGCCATAACCCCAGCCCAGGCGCAAACCGGCCAGACCATGAATCTTGGAGAAGGTTCGCGTCACGATGACATCGTCGCGCTCGCGCGCCAGCGCCATGCCGGAATCATAATCCTCGGCATCGACAAATTCCGTGTAGGCAGCGTCGATGACCAGCAAGGTGGTCGGCGGCAGTGCGTCACGCAAACGGCGGATTTCTGCGTCGGAGATATAGGTGCCGGTGGGGTTATTGGGATTTGCGATGAAGACGATGCGGGTGTCGTCCCCGGCCGCCGCGATGACCGCATCGACATCGGTCGTATAGCCACGCTCGGGAGCTGAAACGAGGCGGGCACAGCTTTGCATCGCGACGAGGCGGTAGACCAGGAAGCCGTATTGCGACTGCACGACCTTGTCGCCGGGATTGAGATAGGCGCGACCGAGCAATTGCAGGATCTCATCGGAGCCTGTGCCGCAGACGATATGGTCGGCATCAATCCCCTCTTCCCGGGCGATGGCATCGCGCAGACGGCTGGCGCCACCATCGGGATAGCGGTGCAGACGGGAGGCGGCGGTCTCGAAGGCCTTCACTGCCTTGAGCGAACAACCCAGCGCATTCTCGTTCGAGGAGAGTTTGGCCGGATTGGCCACACCGGGTGCATCAGCAGCGCCTGGCTTGTAGGGCTGGATGTCGAGAATGCCGGCGCGCGGTTCGATGGCCATGGGATTTCCTCAGCTGTCCGAAAGGTCGGAAGGGTTGTCGTGACGGGATAACGCGGGCCGGGTTCGTGCTTCAAGGGGTTTGGCGCGGACGGGCGCAGTTGCCGGACGCGGACGCAGTGCCATCGTGCGCTTCACGGCCTCGACCAGGACCACACCCCCCAGCGCTGGCCAGGCCCGCTCACCTGTCTCCTCCCACATCCGCGCGATACGCGTATGAGTGCTCCATTTCCAGGGCGGCGCATAAAGGGCCCGCGACCAGGCGGTCGGCTCGAACAAGGCGTCATCAAGCAATTGCGAGAGCTGGGCCCGGGAAAACGGCCGGCCATGGCCGAAGGGAGTCGAGTCCAGCCAGGCCCAGATGCCCGATCTCGCGGCGGTGACAATCACCACCCGGCCTTCCGGCGCCAGCACCCGCCAGATTTCGCGCAAGGTGGCCTGAAGGGAATCGGCCTCTTCCAGGGCGTGAACCAGCAGCACACGGTCAAACAGGGCCTCGGGAAAGGGCAGATGTGTCTCATCGCCCAGCGCGATGCCGGAACAGCCCGTATTGGCCACCACCGCGCCCTGGGAGGCCGGCATGAAGCAGACAGTGCGCCGGGCGGTGTCGCGATAGGCCTCCAGATACGGCGTCGCGAACCCGAGTCCGAGCATGTCGAGCCCCCTGGCATCGGGCCAGATCGCAGCCAGACGGCGGCCGATCATCTCGCGTGCCACCAGTCCCTGGCGGCTGCGATAGAAACGGTCCAGTTCAAGAGCTTCGCGACGCACCCTTCACACTCCACGGTTTTACCCCGATCATGGGGATTCCAGCGCAACACTAACCATAGCGGCGAAATCGACAATGAGCGAACTGAGCATCCGGCAATTTCCCTGCCTGTCCGACAATTACGGCTTTCTCATCCACGACGCGGCAAGCGGCGAAACCGCCACGATCGACACGCCGGACCCCGACCGCATCCTCGCCGAGGCGAAGGCGGCGGGTTGGACCATTACCCAGATCTGGAACACGCATCACCATTTCGACCATGCCGGCGGCAATGCCGCGATCAAGGCGGCGACCGGAGCCCGCATCGTGGCGCCTGCCTATGAGAGTGATCGCATCCCCGGTATTGATCAGCCGGTCTCGGACGGCGACAGTGTCTGGCTTGGAAAGACCGAGGCGAAAGTGATCTTCACACCCGGCCATACCAGCGGGCATATCGTCTACAACCTGCCAGGCGAGCAGGTCGCCTTTGTCGGCGACACCCTGTTCGCGCTGGGCTGTGGCCGCCTGTTCGAGGGCACACCGCAGCAGATGTGGACCAGCCTGTCACGGCTGGCGATGCTGCCGGACGACACGGTGATCTATTGCGCGCATGAATACACCCAGGCCAATGCCCGTTTCGCGCTGAGCGTCGATCCGGATAATCCCGCACTGCAGGCCTACGCCGCCACGGTCGAAGCCCGGCGGGCGCGCGGCGAAGCGACGGTGCCGACGACAATCGCGCATGAGAAGGCAGCCAATCCCTTCCTGCGTCCCGCTGACCGCGCCATCCGCGACCGGCTTGGCCTGGCCGATGCGAGCGATACCGATGTGTTTGCCGAAATACGACGCCGCAAGGATATATTCTGATGGCCGCGGCCAACGCCATCATCCAGGCGCTCGGCATGCAGCCCCACCCTGAAGGCGGCTGGTATGTCGAGACCTGGCGCGATGCGGCGGGGCCCGACGGGCGATCACGCGGCACGGCGATCTATTATCTGCTGGAAGCAGGCGACCGCTCACACTGGCACCGGGTCGATGCAACCGAGATCTGGCACTGGCATGCCGGAGCGGCCCTGCAGCTGGACCTCAGCACGGACGGCCTGCAGCAGACCGGTCTCACACTCGGGCCGGATATCGAAACGGGGCAGCGACCCCAGGCGCTGGTAATGCCACATGTCTGGCAGAGCGCGCATGCCCTCGGCGCGTGGAGTCTGGTCGGTTGCACAGTCACGCCGGGATTCGAGTTCTCGGGGTTTGAAATGGCCGCGCCGGGCTGGCAGCCCGGCAAGACGTCGACCTGATCAGGTCGGCCGGTCTTCGGCCAGCAAGGATCGCGCAATGAAGGCCGACGAAGAACGGCCGGCAAAGCCGAATTCCGGTGCGATCACGACGATCAGGCTGTTGCCGCGCCGATAGGCTGCGGGTTGCTCACCGATCGAGATCTCGACCCGGTCGATGCCGCGCAGGCGCCGGCGCTCATTGCGCAGCGAGCGAAAAGCCAGGGCAATCATGTGCAGGCTGTCGTGCTGGACGCCCAGCCCGGCGCGCGGTGCGGGGGCGTAACCAACAGAAATACTGCGGTCCAGCTCAGCCGTCAGCTCATTGGCCAGATCTTCCGCCCGCAACCGCACTTCCTCGGTCGAGCGCGGCGGCGGGGCAAGCCCGCCCGCCTCGCTGGCGAAATCGGCGATAACCCCGTTGGGCGCATCTGTGGGAAAATAGGTCGCGCCGCCCAATCCGGTCAGACGGACAACTTCGCGGCCGGTATCGGTCACATAGGCGGTGCCCCCGCCCGGTGCACGGTTGGCGAACAGAACCAGGACCTCGCCCGTCGGATCATCACGCTCACTCAGGAGGGCAACCGTATTCGACCGGTCGAACAGGAAGAACTCGCCGGTATCGGCGCGCTGATACCAACCCACGACTTCCTGGGCTCGTTCATTGCGAAGCAGGCGATCGCGCAACGGGTTCTGAAACCCGATGGCGGCACCCGCGCACAAGGCCGCGGTGAGTATTACAATCAGCAAACGGGTCATCGAGGTCAGCATTGACACTGGCAAGACGGCAATTTTTGGGCAGACGCCACATCAACTGTCATGCCATGTACTGCCCGCCATTGATCGTCAGCACCGATCCGGTCATGAAACCAGCGGCATCAGAGGCCAGATACGTCACCAGGCCACCGATTTCCGAGGCTTCACCGAGCCGGTTTACCGGAATGCCCGCGATGATGGATTGCAGCACATTGGCCGGCACTGCAGCGACCATCTCGGTATTGATATAACCCGGAGCGATGCAATTGACCGTGATACCCTTGCGGGCCGTCTCCTGTGCCAGAGCCTTGGTGAACCCGATCACTCCGGCCTTCGCCGCGGAGTAGTTGACCTGGCCCATCTGACCCTTCTGGCCATTGATCGAGGAGATATTGATGATGCGCCCGAACCCGCGCTCGCGCATGCCATCAATGACTGGTCGCGTCATGTTGAACATCGAGGTCAGATCGATCCGGATGACTTCATTCCAGTGCTCCGGCGTCATCTTGTGGAACATGCCGTCGCGCGTGATGCCGGCATTGTTGACAAGGATGTCAAAGGGCGCACCGGCTTTGGCTTCGGCCGCAGCAATGCCGTCGACACAGGACTGATAGTCGCCGACATCCCATTTGACGGCGCTGATTCCGGTTTCCGCGGTGAAGGATTTTGCCGCCTCTTCATTGCCGGCATAGTTCGCGACAACCGTATAACCTGCCGCCTTGAGCTCAAGACAAATGGCCGCCCCGATACCCCGGGTACCGCCTGTAACCAGCGCTGTGCGTGTCATATTCAATCCCCAAATTCTTGTTCTTGAGTTGAGCATTAAGTCTTCGCGCTTGCAGCAGACCACTTGCTGAGCGTAAACCCTAATGAAATAGGTGCGCGTCCGTGTCGAGCGAATATCGAGAGCGGAGCACGCATTCTACACGAATAGGGGAAGCGCTGTGAGTAAAACCAAAGGCAGCAAGTCGGAAATTATCATCAAGAAATACGCTAACCGGCGCTTGTATGACACCTCGACCAGCCAATACGTGACCCTCGACCATTTGCGGGACCTCGTGAAAAAGGGCGTCCATTTCCAGGTCATCGACGCGAAGAGCGGCGAAGACCTGACGCATGGTGTGCTGGCCCAGATCATCTTCGAGGAAGAATCGCGTGGCGCGAATCTTCTCCCGGTCGACTTTCTTCGGCAATTGATCGGGTTTTATGGCGACAGTCTGCAAACCGTCGTCCCCGGCTATCTGCAGATGTCGATGAATAATTTCACGCAGCAGCAGGAAGAATATCGCACCAAGGTCGGCGAGGCGATGATGTCGCCGCAAGCCACCATGGCGCTGATCGAGGAACAGACCCGGCGCAATATGGAAGCCTTCGGCAAGACCATGCGCATGTTCACGCCCTTTGTCCCGACCACAGGGCCGGAAGCGCATGAGGCTGACGCCCCCGCCGCAGCGGCGAGAGAGGGCGAAGACGATATCGCACGGATGCGCGACGAGCTCGACGATATGCGCGCCAAGCTCGACCAGATCCTCAAGGCCAAGGAATAGGCAACCGCCTCTTCCCGCTGATGCGGTGCCTCGCTGACACCGGCCCGGCCACCGCCGGGCCGCGTTAACACTTTCGTATCATTTCAGACCAGCGCACGGGCCAGATGGCCCCGATCCGGACGGAAAACTGTCATCCGGTTCGCTTTTACGACCAGAATCATGGTTAATGAGGCGTTAAAGTCTGGCATCACCCTTGCGAGGGTATTGATATGATCACGATCCGCAGCCCATATCCTGTCCCGACCCTGACCAGCCGGCGTATTGAGCCAGCTGGTTCGGCATGCGGGTCGAATGATCGCCAGCCGCGGCAGGACCGCGCCCACGCTCCTGTCCCGACCCCGCATTCTACTGCAGCCCAACCGCAGTCGTCTGTGAGGGCGCAGGTCGCCCCGGCTGAACTTATTGTCCAGATCATCGCCGGCACGCCGCGGCGTGGCATCCGCGCCGAGAACAGCGAGCAGGCCCGCTATCGCCGCGCCTATCATCAGGCGACACAAAAAAGCGCGCCGCCCCCGCAATGGGAGCGACGCGCCTGATGGTAACCGACGCAATCCTGCGCCGTCTTGGCTTCTGGTGCGACGCCGCCTTTGGCGCCGGCCTGGTCTTCGTGCTGTTCTAGCGCGTTCTCACTGACCTCAAGGTCAATGAAAACCCCCTAGGCTTCGCCGCCGACCGCCAGATCCCGCCGCGCGGCGATGATCGTGACCACAAAACCGGCAACCGTATCCATCAACGTCATCAGGGTGATCAGGAAGAAGGCCGAAGTGCCGAACTTCCCGACCAGCAAAAACAGCGTCATCGAAAGCACGAATACGGCCATGGAGAGGCCGTGATTAATGATCGTGGCTGTGCCCGAACCGGCCGATTTGATCAGCTCGACGAACAGGAAGAGCATGCCCAGAATGATCAGGAGATCACCGACCGGCAGCGCCCAGGGCCCTGAAACCATATCGATCTGAAAAACGGTCTGATCGAGCGCCAGCGCCATCGAAGCCTGGTCAGGACCGCCCAGTACAAAGGCGATCACGACATAGACGATGACCGGAATGATCATCAGTGGAAATACATTGAACATAGAACTCTTCCCCTTGGCAGAGCCGCCTCGCTGTGCGCGATTGGCAGCCATCATACCCAACATTACACCATTATCCCCGCCACCTGACATAATCAGATCCTCACTATAATTCGTCTGAACCACGCGGGTTCCGCGCTCGTGAATTTAACCACATCATTCCCATCATGTCTGTCAAAGAGGCGAAAAGACGACCAAAATTCGTATATTTCGACGCGCCAATGGTGCGATGACGATGGCTGACGGGGCGGAATTCACACAAATAGCCCTCGCGATTCATCAGGGCCGGCAGGAAACGATGCTGGTGATCGAAGAAGGGAAGTTCCAGATAAGCCTGTCGTTTGAAAGCCTTGAGACCACAGCCGGTATCATTGCAATTATCATTGAGCATGCGCTTGCGGATACCATTGCCAAAACGCGAGGCGAATTTCTTCCAGGCTGAATCCTGCCGGTTCTGACTGCGGTCGCCGCCGACCAGGGCGAGATTCTCCGGTGCATCGGCGCGCATCAGGGCCTCGATCACGATCGGCAGACCGTCGGGCGGGTTCTGGCCATCGCCGTCCAGCGTCGCGACAATCGCGCCGCGGGCCTGCATCACACCGGTCCGCACCGAGCGCGACTGACCGGCATTATGACGATGCCCGACCACCCGCAGCATCGGTAATTCTTCTTTTGCTGCAATCAGTTCTTCGCGGGTGCCATCGGTGGAGCAATCATCGACGAACAGGATTTCGAAATTGCGGCCCTCGAGTGCGGCAGCGATTTCGCGCGCCAGCGGCACAACATTGCCAGCCTCATTATAGGCGGGCACAACGACGGATATATCAGGGGTCTGACTCATAAGGGGTTCTGCTTGCGCTTGCGGAAAACGGGGTCTGCTTTACATACCGCGTCTAGCACATGACGCGAGGGGTTTCACAGCCCTGCGACCATTGGAGACTTTCATGGCCGAGCTAGCCAAGGGAATTCGCGCCTATATTATCATAGGCCTGCTGGCAGGACTGGCGGCCCTTGCGGGGATCTTCACCCTGCCGCCGCTCGACCGGGATGAGAGCCGTTTTGCCCAGGCGACGGCGCAGATGCTGGAGAGCGGCGACTACGTCTCGATCAATTTCCTGGACGAAGCCCGCAATAAAAAACCCGTTGGAATTCATTGGCTTCAGGCCGTCAGCGTCGCCGCATTCTCGAGCGCTGAAGCGCGTGAGATCTGGGCCTATCGCCTGCCCTCCATGTTCGGAGCCATCCTGGCGGCGCTGGCCTGTTTCTGGGCTGGACAAAGACTGGTCGGACGCAAGGCGGCCTTTGCCGGAGCGGCGCTTTTTGCGGTGACAGTGCTGCTCGGCATTGAGGGCGGGATCGCGAAAACCGATGCAATGTTGGTGGGTTGCACGACATTGGCGATGGCGGCCCTGGCGCAGTTGCGCGCCGGGAAGGGCAAGAAAACCGCCCTGCTCTTCTGGTTTGCCATCGGATTGGGGGCGCTGATCAAGGGACCGGTGACGCCGATGGTTGCGGGCCTGGCCATACTGGTGCTGGTGATTTGGGAGCGCAAGGCGAACTGGTTGAAACCCTTGGGCTTCTGGCCCGGACCACTGCTGGCCATTGCGATGATATTGCCCTGGTTGATCTCGATCCAGATCGCCACCGATGGTGGTTTCCTGCGCCAGGCGATCGGCGATGATCTGGCCCCCAAACTGGCCGGCGCGGCGGAGCGCCATGGTGGTCTGTTCGGCTACCACTTACTACTCGCTCCCCTATTGTTATTCCCCGCTACGCTGACCGTTATACCCGGGCTGGCCTGCCTGACGTCAGCCCTGCGTGGCCGGAGCGACGAGAAAACCGCCGGCGCGGCGCGTTTTCTCCTCGCCTGGGCGATTCCGGTCTGGCTCGTGTTCGAACTCCTGCCGACCAAACTCCCCCATTATGTCTTGCCCGCCTATCCCGCCCTGGCCCTGATTGCCGGCTGGGGGCTGATGCAGATGAACAAGGTCGCGGCCTGGCAAAAATGGACCAGCTGGGCCCTGTTCGCCTTCGCCGGCCTGGTGTTCGCGATTTTGATGCCGGTGCTGTTTGTCGTCTACGGCAATAATGCGAGCTGGGACGCGGTGCGGCTCTCCCTTGCGGGCTTCGAAGGCGGGTTCGAACTCGGTCTTGATCCGGCCATAGCAGCGATTGTTTTCCTGACCGCCGCACTATTCGCGATCCTGACCGGTGCAGCGCTGATGGCCGCGCGCGGACGCTCTGCGGTTATGGTGCTCTGCCTCGCGGTCGCGGCCGGGCTCGGCTGGCAGGTGATGGGGCGCGCAGCCGCGGCACCGAATGCCTATGCGGTTCGACTGGCCGATCAGGTGCGGGCGGCACGCAGCTATTCGCAGACGATTGCCGGTATCGCGCCGGAGGATATCGCCACCGCCTCCTCCTATACCGAGCCGAGCCTGGTCTTCTCGCTGGGTACCGACACAATGCTGGGCACGGCAGAGGAAGTGCTGGCCTTTGCGGAGAGCCGTTCGGACCCCATATTGATCGTGCTCGATCTGTCGCGCGACGCCGATCTGCGCGCGCTCTGGTTTGGCGACACAATTGCGGCGGACAGCGCCTGGCGTGAATATGAGTTTTTCGAACGCCTGCATGCCCTCGGCGAATGTCATCGCGGTCTGGCCTCGGGGACGAATTATTCACGCGGCGACGAAACCACACTGGTCCTGATGTTCACACGCTGCGGGACCGGCGCCGCCCGGGAAGGTATGGATCAATGACCCGCAAGATTGAAATCGTTGAAGTCGGGCCGCGCGACGGGCTCCAGAATGACCCGGTCCTGCTGTCGACCGAGATGAAGCTCGAATTCATCTCGCGGCTGATCGATGCCGGGGTCAACCGGATGGAGGCCGCGAGCTTTGTCCATCCAAAGCTGGTGCCGGCGATGGCCGACAGTGCCGAGGTGATGGCGCTGGCACCGAGGCTGGATGGCGTGAAATATATCGGGCTGGCGCTCAATGAACGCGGGCTGCGCCGCGCCCTCGAGGCGGGCTGCGACGAGATCAATTATGTGATGGTCGCCTCGCCCGGCTTTGGCCTCAAGAACCAGAATGCAACGCCAGAGCAGACCGCCGACCTGTTCGACAAGATCGCCATCCTCGCCCATGACGAGGCCGTGCCGATCTCGGTGACGGTCTCGGTGGCCTTTGGCGACCCCTTCGATGGCGAGGTTGATCCCAAGATTCTCGGCATGCTGGCCGCGCGGGCCAGAGCCGCCGGGGCCTGCGAGTTTGCGCTCGGTGATACGATCGGCGTCGCTGATCCGTGGCGCGTGCGCAAGGCGCTCGATATCGTCAGGGCGCAGAGCGGCGACATGCGGCTTCGGATGCATTTCCACAATACGCGCAACACCGCGATGGCGAATATCGCCGCGGCGGTTGATGCCGGGATTGATGTGATCGACGCCTCGTGCGGCGGAATTGGCGGCTGCCCGTTTGCGCCGGCGGCGACCGGCAATGTCGCCAGCGAAGACGTGATCTACATGCTTGAGCGCGGCGGTTTCGAGACCGGGATTGATCTGGGCCGAATGATCGCAACGGCGAAATGGCTTGAGGATGTGGCGTTGAAACATCCGGTGGACTCGGCACTCAAGCGCGCCGGTGGATTTCCCGCGCCCCAGGCCTGAGCGATCAGGCTAACGCCCGCGCAGCCATAGCCAGACCACACGCGCCCAGATCGCGCCATAGATCGGCGCGATCAGCAGGATGGTGGCCATGCGCTGGATGGGGCCGGGATAGAATTTCCAGAAATATTTGACGAAACCCGCCGCCTTGTGGGTCTCGACGCGCATCGGGCTGGACTTGCTGGTGCCGCCGAAATGCAGAATTTCCACCCGCGGCTCGAACCAGACCTGCCCGCCCGCCATGCGGACGCTGCGACAGATATCGATGTCCTCGACGTGCAGGAAATAGCTTTCGTCAAACCCGCCAATTTCAAGGAAATCATCACGGCGCATCATCATGGCCGCGCCCGAGACAGTGGGCACTTCAGTCATGTCGTCCGGGACGTCGTCGGCTTCCCAATGCAGGTTGCGCAGGCCCGGAAACAACCGGTCGAGGCGCAAAAAGCTGACCGCCGCACTGCGCGGCGTCAATTCACCGCGACGGCCGCCGGCCTGTTCGCTGCCATCCCGGTTGAGAATGCGCGCACCAATGATCCAGGGACGCGTCAGGGCCATCTGGGCCGATCGTTTGAGCTGCTCTCCGGCGCCCGGTGCCAGAATGGCGTCGGGGTTGAGGAAAAGTACCAGATCGCCACTCGCGGCGCGGGCGCCGATATTGCACCCTTTGGCGAAACCGAGATTGGCGTCAGTCTCGATCAGGACAAAATTGGCGTGGCTCGCTGCCAGTTCACGCAAGGCTGCGACGGCCGCGGGCGGGTTCTCGTGACTGACCATGACGAATTCATCGACGCCCGGCGCGGCCAGCACGGCAGCGACCGCATCCATCAGATGCGGCCCGGTCATCCAGGATACGGTTACGACGCTGAGACGCACTTCACTCATTGCGCTGGCTTTCGGGCGCCCAGGAACAGAACAGCCGTCACCGCGAGTGCCGCAGCGGCCTGATGCCACTCTTGCCAGACGCCATAGGAAAACAAAACCAGTGATACATAGCTGACCAGCACCCAGGATGTCGCCATGGCCTGATCCCGGGTCAATCGCGATGCACTGGCGATGCGCCCGCCGAGGAAGACCAGCGCACAGGTCAGCAGGGTCGCACCGATCAGACCGGTTTCCAGCCAGATCTGCAAACTGGCATTATGCGGGTGCATCGGCAGCATTTCGATCTGGTAGCCGGCAAGTTCCATTTCACCATTCAAGGGCCGTGATGCATCCAGGCCATAGCCGAAAAGCGGCTTGTCCTTGATCAGCTCACTGACATAGGTCCAGATCTCCAGCCGCCAGACCCAGGACAGGGGCAGGCTGTCGCGCAGGCCTTCCGGCATGACAGCAATCAGGCCCGGCAGGACCACCGGCACGACCAGCACACCGCCGGCAACCACGCCGAAAATGCCGGCAATCATCGGGCGGGGCCAGAATGCGGTCGAGATCGCCGCCAACAGTCCCAGCGTGAAGGCGACCGCATTGACTTCAGTGCCAAAGCTGAAGGCGGAAATCGCCGCCAGTACGATCACGGCGACACCGACGATCAGGCCGCCGGCGCGATAGGCGATCAGCGCTGCGGGACCGGCCAGCAGGATGAGCGGAACGGCGGCATGCCCCAGATTGCGATTGACGTAGATCATCACATCCGCCTCAGGCAGGGCGTCATAGCCCTCGACAGCGATCTTGAACGCATGGGTCATGGCGCCGCCGGTCAGCGTCTCGGCGAGCAGGTACAGACCCAGCGCCACGACGAGGAAGATCATGGACGCCTCGCAGCGGGTCCGCCAGCGCCCGTCCAGCCCGCCAACCCGGAGAGCCAGCAGGAGGTAGAGCGGCACGCCGATCAGGGTTTTGGGCAATTGTTCCGGATTATCATAGGGCGACCACAGATAGCTGATCCCGACCCAGGCCAGGAAAAGACCGCCGAGGGCCAGTGGCAGCGAGAACCCGCGAGGCCGCCAGAAGCGCGCATCAACGGGGAAGGCGGCCAGCGACATCAGCACCGCCATGGGCGGCAGCAGGCCGGCACCGGCGATGCACCAGGGCAGGGCAAAGGCAAAGGTTGTGACACCAACCCAACCAACCCTGTCTTGCCCCTGTGCCATCGTCAGTGCCGCCCGCTTCAGATCAGCCGCGTTTCAGGTCAGGTGCCCGGGCATCATCGCACAGGCGTGCGATGGCCTCGGCCAGCGGCAGGACTTCCTGCTTATTGCCTTCCTCGCCCAGGAAACGCAGGGCGAGCGTGCCCTCCTCCGCTTCCTTGCGTCCGATCACGGCAATAACCGGGATCTTGCCGACCGAATGTTCGCGGACCTTGTAGTTGATCTTCTCATTGCGAAGATCGGTCTCGGCATTCAGGCCGGCGGCCTTCATGGCGGCCAGGACCTGTTCGGCATAGGGATCGGCATCGGAGGTGATTGTCGCGATCACGACCTGGCGCGGCGCCAGCCAGAAGGGCAGTTTGCCGGAGTAGTTTTCCAGCAAGACGCCAAGGAAGCGTTCCAGCGAACCGAGAATGGCGCGGTGGAGCATGACCGGGCGATGCTTGTCATTATCGTCGCCGATATAATGGGCATCGAGACGTTCCGGCAGGTTGAAATCGCACTGGATCGTGCCCGTCTGCCATTCACGTCCGATCGCATCCTTGACGACGAAGTCGAGCTTGGGACCGTAAAAGGCGCCATCGCCGGGATTGTATTCGAAGTCGAGACCGGAGGCCTCGGCCGCCGTGCGCAATGCGGCCTCGGCCTTGTCCCAGACCTCGTCCGACCCGACGCGCTGTTCCGGACGGTCGGCGAATTTGACCCGCGGCTCCTCGAAGCCGAAATCGGCATAGACCGACTTGAGCAGTTCACAGAAGGCCTTCACCTCCTCGACGATCTGCTCGACCGTACAGAAGATATGGGCATCATCCTGCACGAAGCCGCGCACGCGCATCAGGCCATGCAGGGAGCCGGACGGCTCATAACGGTGGCAGGAGCCGAACTCGGCCAGGCGCAGTGGCAGGTCGCGATAGGATTTCTGGCCCTGGTTGAAGACCTGGACATGGCAGGGACAATTCATCGGCTTCACGGCCAGGATTTTTTCTTCCTGGTCGATCGAGGAGATGAACATGTTTTCGCGATATTTGTCCCAATGGCCCGAGGCTTCCCAGAATTTCCGGTCCATCAGCTGGGGCGTGCGGATTTCCTGATAGCCATTGGCTTCCAGACGCCGGCGCATATAGCTCGTCACCGTGCGGTAGAGACGCCAGCCGGCCGGATGCCAGAAGACCTGGCCCTGGGCTTCTTCCTGGAAATGGAACAATTCCATCTGGCGGCCGAGACGGCGGTGGTCGCGTTTCTCGGCTTCTTCGAGGCGGAAGAGATGCGCCTTGAGCTGTTTGTCATCGGCCCAGGCCGTGCCGTAGATACGCTGCAGCATGGCGTTGCGATGATCGCCACGCCAATAGGCACCGGCCACCTTCATCAGTTTGAACGCCTTGCCGATCTTGCCCGTCGAGGGCAGGTGCGGCCCGCGGCACAGATCGAACCATTCGCCCTGGCGATAGATCGTGATCGTTTCGCCCTCGGGCAGATCGCGGATCAGTTCGGCCTTGTAGCTCTCACCCATTTTCTCGAACATGGCGATGGCCGCATCGCGGTCCATTTCCTCGCGCTCGAAGGGCAGGTCGGCATCGACGATCTCGGCCATGCGCTTTTCGATCGCGGCGAAATCATCCGTCGAGAAGGGCTCGTCGCGGGCGAAATCATAATAGAAACCGTCCTCGATCGAGGGGCCGATCGTGACCTGCGTGCCGGGGAAAAGCTCCTGCACCGCCTGGGCGAGGATATGCGCCGTATCATGGCGGATGACCTCGAGGGCCTCCTCATCCTTGCGCGTCACCAGGGCAACGGAAGAATCGCCGGGAAGCGGCCGCATCAGATCCCAGTCATCGCCATTCACCTTGGCGATCATCGCCACCTTGGCGAGGGATTTCGAGATATTCTCGGCCAGGTCCATCGGCGTTGCGCCTTCGGGCAATTCGCGGATGGAACCATCGGGAAGCGTAATATTGATCATTGGTCTTCGTCCTTGTCGTCGGCGCGGCCTGCCGGCGGAAGCTTTTCCGAAGCGTCGAGGATGGGGCGGGATCTGAAACGCCAGACCGCCCACCAGGGCACTTGCGTGCGAATGATCGGGGCCGGGTCGAAGCCATGGCTTCCTCCCGGACGGCAACGTCCCAGCCGACCAAAGGTCAGCCAGAAGCCGCGCCAGCCACCCTGGGCGCGGATCGCCTCGATACCATAGGCCGAACAGGTCGGCTCATGGCGGCACCGCACGCCAAAGGCATAGAAAACCGGTGACAGGCTGTATTGATAGACGCGGATTGCGCCCACCATCAACCATCCCATCGGCCCCCTGGCCTGATTTATCCCGTCGCTCGAACGCATTTGGATTCAAGCCTTTTAACGCCGCACTGCGCCCTGTCCACCATGGAGATGAGACGGGCGAAGCCGGCCGCATGAAATTCGGATTGGGTTTGCTTCGTTTTACGGGCTGTCCGCGCCATCCTGCCGGCTGGGCAGGAGCGGACAACCCTAGCCGGTCAGCGGGGTGGCAAGTCGGGTCGTGCTCGCCTGGCCGACCGCCTCGACAGCGGCGTCGAAGGCCAGCAGGATCGACTGGTGGCGCGCCGGATAGGCGCGGGCGCTCTGCAGCAATTGCAACTCGGCGAAACGGCCCCGCGGCGCCGGGCCATTTTGCTTCAACATCGCCTTGAGACCATCGCGGGCCAGTTCCAGTTCGCGCAGCGAGGCGCCAATGGCGGCGCGGGCCAGGATTGCGGCCGAAGCCTGCCCCAGCGCGCAGGCCTTCACCCGCAAGGCGAGATCGGCGACATGGCCGGACTGGACGATGATATCGAGCTCGATTTCCGAGCCACACAGGCGCGAAACCTTGCGCACGGAGGCCTGCGGCCGCGCCAGGCGTCCGATGCGCGGAATATCCGCCGCGAGCCGCAGAACGGCGTTGGAGTAGAGATCGTCTGTCATGTCGCGGTGAATGTAAGCGGTTTTGCGCGCCAGCGCCAGATGCGGCGATGCCGCTCAGGCGGCCTGGCTATTCCTCGTCATCATCCGGGGCGAGTTCATCGGCTTCGTCGAGCTCATCCTCGTCGAGATAGGTCGGCTCGGTGCGGCCGAGCACTTCGGGGATATCGCCCAGATCGGCCGGGTCGACGCCCTCGGGACACCAGGCCTCGTCAATCTCGACATTCCAGAAGCCTTCCGCCTGCGCTGCGCCGGCGGCCAGCTTGCAGGCCTGGTCCTTGTCGGCGGCGACGACACCATAGGTGACGAAGCCCTCGCCGACCGCATCCTCGACCTGGACCAGAACGTTGAAGCCGGTGAGCGCCATCAGGCCTGTTCCAGCTTGCGCCAGGTCGAGCCCTCAGGCCCGTCATCGACCTGGACATTGAGCGCCGTCAGCTCGGCGCGCACCGCGTCGGCAGCGGCCCAGTCCTTGGTCTCACGGGCCACCTGGCGCTTGACGATGAGATCATCGATCGCGGCGCGCTCGGCAGCGTCGAGCTCATTGAGACCGAACCATTCGTCCGGATCGCCCTGGCCGATACCGAGCAGTGCGCCGGCAGCGAGCAATTCGCCCTTGGCGCGAGCCTTGGCTTCGTCGGTGTCGGCCTTGTTCGCCTCGCCGGCAATCTGGAACAATTCCGACAGCGCCTTGGGCGTGTTGAGATCGTCATACAGCGCTTCAAGGAAAGCTTCAGGCGCTTCGGTCTCGGCAGCCTCGACAGCGCCAAGCCGGCGCAGCACGCCATAGACACGGTCGAGGGCACGGCGGGTCTTGGTCAGAAGATCCGTCGTCCAGGTCAGCGGCGCGCGATAATGCGCTGTCAGCAGGGCATAGCGCAGCACCTCGCCGGAATAATGCTCCGTGAGATCATGGACGAGTTGAACATTGCCGAGGGATTTCGACATCTTGTCGGTGCCCATGGTGAGAAAGCCGTTATGGAGCCAGTAATTGGCCATCGGCGCACCGTCATGGGCGCAGACCGACTGGGCGATCTCGTTCTCATGGTGCGGGAAGACCAGGTCGACGCCGCCGCCATGAATGTCGATCGTGTCGCCGAGATGGGCCGCACTCATCGCCGAGCATTCCAGATGCCAGCCCGGACGGCCCCGGCCCCACTGGCTGTCCCAGCCCGGCTCGTCATCGGCGGCCGGCTTCCACAGCACGAAATCGGCCGGATTGCGCTTGTAGGCGGCCACTTCAACGCGGGCGCCGGCAATCATGTCTTCGAGATCGCGATTGGAGAGCTTGCCGTATTTCTCGAAGGAATCGACATCGAACAGGACATGCCCGTCAGCTTCATAGGCGTGACCGCCATAAACGAGCGACTGGATCATGCCGATCATCTGGCCGATATGCTCGGTCGCTTTCGGCGTGATGGTGGGCGGCAGGGCCCCCAGCGCGGCCATGTCGGCATTGTAGATCGCTGCGAATTTCTCGGTGATCTCGGACATCGGCTCGCCGAGCTCGCGCGCCGCAGCGATAATCTTGTCGTCGACATCGGTGATGTTGCGCGCATAGGTGACGTGATCCACGCCGAATTCCCGACGTAGAATACGGTACAGGACATCAAACACGACCACAGGCCGGGCATTGCCGATATGTGCGTAATTATAAACGGTTGGACCACAGACATACATCGTCACCCGGTCCGGATCGATCGGTTCGAACGGCCGTTTGTGACGGGCCATCGTGTCGAAAAGGGTGAGGGATGCCATGGGAATTTTCCGTTCGCTCAATAGGTCGGTGCTGAAAAAACTGTCGTTCGGATGCGGTCATATCATTGGAATTGCCGCAGGGAAGGCCTAAATGCTTCCCGACGCGCAAGCGTGGACACGGTGGGTATACGGATTTGGTTGCGAAAGCACCCACCGGACCATCCCCGATCCGGAAACCGGCACTACGGACTCTGCCCCGATGGCAGGGCCGACCCGACAACGAAAGGATCCATGGAGATGGACGCTGTGACTACAGATTCGACCCGCCTGACCGAAGCGAAACCCGCCCGCCCTTCGCGCCACGAAGCCGAGGAAGCCGTGCGCACGCTGATCGCCTGGGCCGGTGATGATCCGGCTCGTGAAGGCCTGCTCGACACCCCCAAGCGCGTCGCCAAGGCGTATGAGGAATGGTTCTCCGGCTATGGCGCCGACCCGGCTGCCGCCCTCGGCAAGACGTTTGAGGATGTGCAGGGCTATGACGACATGGTCATGCTGACCAATATCGATGTCGAGAGCCATTGCGAACACCATCTCGCGCCGATCATGGGCGTGGCGCATGTCGCCTATCTGCCTTCGGCCGCCGTCGTCGGAATTTCCAAGATTGCCCGCGTCGTCGAGATCTTCTGCAAGCGTATGCAGACGCAGGAGACGATGACCGCCCAGATCGCCGATGCGCTGATGGATGCGATGAACCCACGTGGCGTCGCGATCCTGATCGATGCCAAGCACCAGTGCATGACGACGCGCGGCGTGCATCACCCGAATGTGTCGACCATCACCTCGACCTTCACCGGCGAGTTCAAGACCGACGCCAATCTGCGCGACCGCTTCATGCGCCTGGCCGAAAAAGCCTGATCAACAAAGCTGCATATTTGACACATTAACCGGATCAACCCCGTTAATGCGTCAAATTTCACTCATTCGACACGTTGATTGAAGGCAGCATATTTGCTACATTATCGCGGCTAAGCGGCGTAATGTAGCAAATATGGTATATAAAAACGAGAACACCCAACCGATCGCCCGGATTGTCGAACAACTCGGCACCCGGCTAGAAGCCTACCGGATATCGCGCGGCATCAAGCAGGCGGATCTGGCAGCCAGGGCCGGGATCTCCCGCTCGACCCTGATGCGGCTCGAGGCCGGCAGCAGCGGCACGATCGACAGCCTGGTCCGCGTCCTGCAAGCACTCGATCTCACCGACCGTATCCTCGACCTCGTCCCCGATGCGGCGCTCAGCCCGCTCGACCCGATGAGCGAGACCGGCCAGCGCCGCATGCGCGTGCGCGACCGCAAATCTGATCAGCCAGCCTGGAGCTGGGGGGACGAACCCGGTCAATGAACGACACCCCCAACACACGCGCCCGGGTCAATCTCTGGGGCCGGATGATTGGCGCCATCGTCTGGGATGCCCGGCGCGATGTCGCCGTGTTCGAATACACCCCGGAATTTGCCGCCTCGCAGATCGAGGTCGCGCCACTGACCATGCCCTTGCGGCGCGGCGTCTATGATTTCCCCGCCCTGCCCCGCGAAACCTTCAAGGGCCTGCCCGGCCTGCTCGCCGACAGCCTGCCGGACAAGTTCGGCAATCTGTTAATCGACCGCTGGCTGGCCGAACAGGGCCGCACGCCTGACAGTTTCAACCCGGTCGAGCGGCTTTGCTATACGGGCACACGCGGCATGGGCGCGCTCGAATTCCAACCCTCGCGCGCGGCACCGGGCCAGGCCGGGCGCACACTGGATATCGCGCCCCTGGTCGAACTGGCCGCCCGCGTCATCCATGATCGCCAAGCCCTCGGCGGCACGCTTGAGGGCGATGATGATCGCGACGCCCTGCGCGACATATTGCGCGTCGGCACCTCGGCCGGCGGCGCCCGCGCCAAGGCGGTGCTGGCGTGGAATGAAGCCACCAGCGAATTCCATTCCGGCCAGGTCGAGACCGGATCCGGCTTCACCCACTGGCTAATGAAATTCGACGGTGTCAGCGGCAATGCCGACAAGGAAGTCGCCGACCCGCTCGGCTATGGCCGGCTGGAATATGCCTGTTATCGACTGGCGCGCGAGGCCGGCGTGGAGATGAGCCCGGCACGCCTGCACGAGGAAGGCGGCCGCGCCCACTTCATGACCCGGCGCTTTGATCGCACGGAGACGGGCGAGAAGCTGCATATGCAATCGCTTTGCGCGATGCGGCATTTCGATTTCAACCTGCCGCGCGCCTATTCCTATGAACAGGCAATCGAGACAATCCGCCTGCTCGGCCTTGGCCCGGATGCGATCGAACAACAAGTGCGCCGCGCCTTGCTCAACATCGTCATTCGCAACCAGGACGACCACGTCAAGAATATCGCCTATCTGATGGACAAGACCGGCCAGTGGCAGCTCTCGCCCGCCTTCGACCTTGTCTACGCCCACAATCCAGACGGCCAATGGACCCACCAGCATCAGATGTCCCTGGCCGGCAAGACCAAGGGCTTCGAGCTGGATGATCTGCTCCGCTTCGGCCGCTATGCGGATATCAAGCCAGCCCGGCTCAAGCGGATGCTGGGCGAGGTTCTCGCGGCGGCAGAAGACTGGAACAGGCATGCCCGGGCCGCCGGCGTGCCGGACGATCTCGCCGCCCGGGCCCGAGCCGGTTTCAGACTGATATTTTGACGCCCTAGCCGACCCGTTCGGCCATCGGCACCTCACCGCCTGACGCGCGGGCGATACGCCACTGGCTGTCGAGGCCGGCGCGATAGTCACGACTATCAAGGGTGGAGACGGTGACGTAGTCGGCCAGCGCCTCGTCGGGGGTCAGGGTCAGGCGGATATAGCCGTGATCGACCATATTGCACTGGGCGACCTCGCTATTGGCCTCGCGCATCATCTTGCCATAGTCGACTCCCGGCGCGGCGAAACCGGAAAAGGGCGAGGGACTGGAGACCGACGCCCCGACCAGTTCGGTGCCAATCCGGTGACCATCCTTGTCGAGCAGGTCATTGGCCCAGAAGGAGTGGACATCGCCGGTGACGGTGATGACATCCGCACCAACCTCGCGCAGGGCGGCATAAAGCCGGTCGCGCTCGGCGGGATAGCCATCCCACATGTCGAGATTGAACGGGATACCAAAGCGGGTACGCATGATCATCGAGCGCGCGAACTCGCTGTCACGCGTTGCATACCAGCGCAGCCAGGCCGGCATTTCGGTGGCGAAATTGGGGAAATTGACCCGCGCCATGATCACCTGATTGCCCAGAATGCGCCAAGGCTTGCCCGCCGCGAGCGAGGCCGCGCAGGCATCGCGAATACCGGCGATCTGTTCTTCACCGATCAGGCTGCGGCTCTCATCGCCGACCACATCGCGCTTCCAGGCGGCGACAGCGGCGAGAACTTCCGGATCGCTGTCGTCGGCGTCAGAGGCGACCGGGAAACTCTCGAGCGAGATTTGCTGGTCCCGGTCCGTCAGACGTGATTCCAGCATGACCAGGGTCGCCAGATCGCCGATTTCGTAATTGCCGAAGCGCTGGCGATTATCGCCTTCCGGTTCGCGCGTCGGTGTCCAGTCATACCAGGCGCGCAGGGCCGCTGTGCGGCGAGCCGCCCAGGGACCTTCATCCGCATCATGGTTCTCGGCGCCGTCGCGATAACTGTCATTGGCGGTCTCGTGATCGTCCCAGCTCATGATCCAGGGCGCCGCGGCATGCAGCGCCTGCAGGTCGGGATCGGTCTTGTACTGGGCGTGACGGGCAACATAATCGGCCGGCGAGACCATCTCATGGATGGGGTCGGGCACGCGGTTCAGCGCCTCGGCATTGCCGGTCGCATACTGGCCCATCGCATACTCATAGAGATAATCGCCGAGGTGAAGGACGAGATCGAGACCGCCATTCTCCGCTGCCTCGCGATAGACATTGAAATGCCCCGCCGGGAAATTGGAGCAGGACATGATCCCGATCGTATAGCTGTCCAGCGCCCCGGCCGGCAGGGTGCGGGTCACACCGGTGGGCGAATAGGTCTCGCCGAGGCGGAAGCGGTAGAAATAGGCGCGGCCCGGCTCCAGCCCGGTGGCCAGGATCTTCAATGTCCCCAGCGGCTGCATCATGACATAGCGAATGTCTTCGCCGCTCTCGAACACGATCGTCTCGAACGCCGCATCTGATGCAACCTCGACACCGCGATAGCCGCCACCATCATTGGTCAGGGCCGTCCACAGCATCACACTGGTCTGGTCCGGATCGCCGGAAGCGATGCCGTGGCGGAAGGGGCCATCATCGCTGGCGGGCCGGAATGCCTCGATCTGTGGCGCACAGGCACCGACAGTCAAAGACGCGCCCGCAGCGCCCATCAGCGCCGCGCGCCGTGTCAGATTGATCTTGTTCATCTTGCTCTCCCCAAAGCCCAAACCGGCATCGACGAAGCCGCTCTTGTGCATCCGCCATAGCGTGCGATTGTTGCGTGTTCGCGACAGCAAGGCTACTCGCTTGTGAATGAGCACTGAAAATCCCGATATCCGCACCCTCACCGCTGACGACGAACAGGTCAATCAGCGCATTGATCGCTGGCTGACCGACGCGCTGGAGGAGTTCTCGCGCTCGCGTCTGAAGGCCCTGATCGATAGCGGTCAGCTGACCTGCAATGGCGCCGTGCTGGCCGATTGCTCCGCCAAGGTTATCCCCGGCGCAGTCTATGCCCTGACCGTGCCACCGCCCGTCGCGGCCGATCCGGTGCCTGAAAAGATGGATCTCGACATCCTGTATGAGGATGATGACCTGGTCGTGCTGGTCAAACCGGTGGGTCTCGCCGTGCATCCGGCGCCGGGCAATTGGTCGGGCACGCTTGTCCATGGCCTGCTGCATCATTGCGCCGGCTCGCTGTCGGGCATTGGCGGCGTCGAACGGCCCGGCATTGTCCACCGCCTCGACAAGGATACGTCGGGCGTGATGGTGGCAGCGAAATCCGATGCGGCGCACAAGGGGATGACGATCCAGTTCTCGCGCCACACGGTCGAGCGCGCCTATATCGCCTTCACCCGGCATTCGCCCAATCCGAAGGATGGCCGCATCGAGACGCAATTGATGCGCTCCTCGCGTGACCGCACCAAGTTTGAAGTCCCGCACGACCCCAACAGCACGGCCGGCAAACACGCCATCACCAATTACGTCACCCTGGCGCGTTATGGCCAGGATCCGCACGCCTCGGTCGGCGCCGGGCTGGCGGCCAAGGTGGAATGCCGCCTCGAAACCGGTCGCACGCACCAGATTCGCGTCCACATGGCGCATATCGGCTGCCACATGCTCGGCGATCCGGTCTATGGCTCCAAGCGCGGCCGCCTGCTCGGCTCGGAGATATGCGACCCCTTCCTGCGCGATTTCCGCCGTCAGGCATTGCATGCCGCCGTGCTCGGTTTCAAACACCCGGTCACCGGCGTCGATCTGCGCTTCGAGAGCGAATTGCCCGACGATATGAAACAGCTCGAGAGCGTGCTCGAGCAACTCCCATACTGAGGAGACGGACCATGACTTCGATGATGACCAAAGGTATTGGCGGCTCGACCGCCGAAGCGGAACTTGCCCGTCTCAAGCCGATGCTGGGCGATTGCCAGCCGATCAGCCATGACGAGCACCGCAACCGGCTGGCCGGGCTGGCGCAGCGTATGGTGCAGGCCGGGCTGGATGCGGTCTGGCTCGATGCCGGCAGCAATCTGACCTATTATACCGGCATGAAATGGCGCGCCTCGGAGCGCCTGGTCGGCGCCCTGGTCGATGCGGACGCCGGCGTGACCTATGTCGGCCCTGCCTTCGAGGAAGGCACGCTCAAGCTCTATATGGGCGTCGAGGCACCGCTTCGCGGCTGGGAGGAGCATGAGAACCCCTATGCCTGTGTCGCGTCCCTCCTGGCGTCTGGTGCGAAGCTGGGGATTGATCCGGCAGCGCCCTATTTCACCATCACCGGTCTGAGCGAAGCCCTGAATGGCAGCGCCAGCAATGCCGGCGATGTCGTCCTGTTCGGCCGCGCCCGCAAATCACCGGCCGAGCTGGCGCTGATGCAGGCGACCAAAACCGCAACGATCGAAGTGCACAAGGCGGCCGCGGCCATCCTGCGACCCGGTATCACCACCGCCGAAGTGACCGAGTTCATCCATGCCGCCCACAAGAAGATCGGTTCACCCGGCGGCTCGACCTTCTGCATCGTGTTGTTCGGGCCCGACACCGCCTTCCCGCACGGTGTCGCCCGCCCCAAGACGCTCGATGAAGGCGATGTCGTGCTGATCGATACCGGTTGTGCCATGCATGGCTATCAATCCGACATCACGCGCACCTATGTGTTCGGCGCGCCGACGGCGCGGCAGCGCGAAGTCTGGGATGCGGAAAAGGCCTGCCAGATCGCCGCCCTTGAGGCGGCCCGGCTGGGCCAGACCTGCGCCAGCGTCGATGCGGCCGCGCGTGCCGAGGCCGAACGCCGCGGCTTCGGGCCGGGCTATCAACTGCCCGGCATCCCGCACCGCACCGGGCACGGCATCGGGCTCGACATTCACGAAGCGCCCTATCTGGTCGGCGGCGACGAGACGCTGCTCGACATTGGGATGTGTTTTTCCAACGAGCCGATGATCTGTGTGCCGGGCGAATTCGGCATCCGGCTGGAGGATCATTTCTACATGACCGCCGATGGCCCGCGCTGGTTTACCGAGCCGTCGAAATCAATCGAGGATCCGTTCGGCTAGTGTGAGCTGTCGCCGCTGAGCCGAAGGCCCAATATCCCGACCATGATCAGGGTCAGGAACAGGATGCGGGCAATCGTCACCGGCTCCTTGAACACGAGAATGCCGATGGTGGCGACGCCAAGCGTGCCGATCCCGGTCCACACCGCATAGGCGGTGCCGGCGGGCAGATGCTTCATCGCGGCAAACAACAGCACCATGGAGGCCGCCAGGGCGGCGAGTACCGCAGCGTGCTGCCAGAGCGGCGCCTGGCGGTCGACATATTTGAAGCCGAGCGCCCAGGCCATCTCGAAGACCCCGCCCATGACCAGCAGCGACCAGGGGCCTGTGAGAAACGCCATCATGCCTGCACCTCAAGATCAAAATTACGGCGCCAGACGTCGCGGATCACCGGATGCTTCTCGGTCGCCCGGACAGCCCCGGCCAGATTGGGGCAATGCTCGAGGAACCAGCCACCGCACGGCGACCAATGGCTCATCATCGCGACATAGACATCGAGCAGGCTCATTGTCTCCCCGAGCAGATAGGGCCGCGTCGCGCCCTTGAAGGCTGTGTCGATAATACGCCACATCTGTTTGCGACGCTCGACAGCCTGGTGCAGCAGGGTTTTATGGGTCGCCGGATCGGGATGGAAGCGGGCCGGTCCGTCGGTGATGGTGAGGGTCGAATAGAAGCTCGATGACATGAAAATCATCCAGCGCAGATACTCGGCGCGCTCGGGTGCATCGGGGCGTGGGGCCCAGCGATACTGGCCGTCGAGATCACCCAGCCAGATCAGGATCGCGGCGCTTTCGGTCATGACATCATCATTGGGCAGGATCAGCGCCGGCACCTGGCCAAGCGGATTAACCGATTTGACCCGGGCGAGGCCCGCGGCCCCATCAAGCGGGTCGGCTTCCTCGAAATCATAATCGATGCCGTGCAGCTCCAGCGCCGCCTCGACACAGGTCGAGCCGAAGCCTTGCTGGCCGTAGAGCGTATAGCTCATGCCCTGCCCTCACGAATGGCCGCCTGGACCTTGAGTGCCTGCAGCGTCATACGGATATCATGGACGCGCACCATGGACGCACCCGCCTGGGCGGCGCGCAGGGCGGCGGCAAGCGAGCCGCCAAGCCGCTCGGTCTCGGCTGCGCCCTCATCAATGGCGGCGATGAAGCGTTTGCGCGATGCGCCGAACAGAACCGGATAACCCAGCGCTATCACCTGATCGAGATCATGCATCAGGGCCAGATTGTGATCGAGCGACTTGCCGAAACCGATCCCTGGATCGAGCCAGATACTGCCGGCATCGACACCGCCCGCCATGGCAATATCAGCGCGCTCGGTGAGGAAATCACACACGTCGCTGACGACATCGTCATAGCGCGGCGCCTGCTGCATGGTTGTGGGTGTGCCCGCCATATGCATCAGAATGACCGGGACGCCGAGTTCCGCCGCAGCCTCGATCGCGCCCTCGGCTCGCAGCGCCATGACGTCATTCCAGATATCGGCTCCGGCCCCGATCGCCGCGCGGGCCACCTCCGGCTTGCAGGTGTCGATCGAGATCCGCGCCGCCGTCTGTTCGCGCAGGGCCTTGATGACCGGAATGACGCGGCGCATCTCCTCGGCCGCATCGACCGGAGCGGCGCCGGGCCGGGTCGACTCGCCACCGATATCGATGACATCGGCGCCATTGCCGAGCATTTCCAGCCCGCGCGCGACCGCTGCCTGCTGGTCGATGAAATCACCGCCATCGGAAAAACTGTCCGGCGTGACGTTGAGAACGCCCATGATGAAGGGGATGCCGGGCTGGCGGCGGGATCGATGATTGCGCATCCAACCCTGCTAAGCCGCCCGGATCGGAATGGCAAGACGCAGGGCAAGCGCGGCACTATCGCCGCCAAAACAAAACCCCCGGTGCGCCGCACCGGGGGTTTGTCATGTCTCAGTCCCAGGCCCGGATCAGGCGCCTTGCGGCTCCGGATCAGTGGCCGGGCCGTCATCGGTTGTCGGCACCGCGCTGGTTGGCGGCGGCGAGCTGGGCAGGTCCGGCTCGTCGGGACGCGTCGGGCGCTTGCCTTCAAGCAGGTCGCGGACTTCCTGACCCGTCAGGACCTCGAATTCAAGCAGGCCCTCGGCCAGAACATCGAGTTGCTTGCGTTGCTCGGTGAGGATGCGGCGCGCCGTGGTCTCGGCTTCCTCGATCAAGGAACGCACTTCCTTGTCGATCAATTCGGCCGTATCGGGCGAAATCTGCGGGGCTTCATAGGACTGGTTCTGATAGCGCACGCGGCCGAGTTTTTCGGACATGCCCCATTCCATCACCATGGCCCGGGCCATGCGGGTCGCCTGCTGGATATCGCTCGTCGCACCATTGGTCACGTTTTCCGGACCAAAGGCGATCACCTCGGCTTCCCGCCCGCCGAACAGCGAGGCGAGATTGGAAACACAATACTGGCGCGTATAGCTCAGCCGGTCGGATTCCGGCAGCGAGAAGGTAACGCCCAGGGCACGGCCGCGCGGAATGATCGTCACCTTATGCAGCGGATCATGTTGCGGCATGTTGAGACCGACAATGGCGTGACCGGCCTCGTGATAGGCGGTCAGCTTCTTTTCGGCATCGGTCATCACCATGGAGCGGCGTTCCGGCCCCATCATGACCTTGTCCTTGGCGTCCTCGAATTCAGCCATCGAGACGACGCGCTTGTTGCGGCGCGCGGCCAGCAAGGCAGCCTCATTGACCAGATTGGCGAGATCGGCACCGGAGAAGCCCGGCGTGCCGCGCGCAATCACGCGCGGGTCGACGTCGGTCGACAGCGGAACATCGCGCATGTGGACCTTGAGGATCTTCTCGCGGCCGATAATGTCGGGATTGCCGACCACAACTTCGCGGTCGAAACGGCCCGGACGCATCAGCGCCGGATCGAGCACATCGGGCCGGTTGGTCGCGGCGATCAGGATCACGCCCTCATTGGCCTCGAACCCGTCCATCTCGACGAGAAGCTGGTTCAGCGTCTGTTCGCGCTCATCATTGCCACCACCGATACCGGCGCCGCGCGAGCGGCCGACGGCATCGATTTCGTCGATGAAGATAATGCAGGGTGCGTTCTTCTTGGCCTGCTCAAACATGTCGCGGACGCGCGACGCGCCAACGCCGACGAACATTTCAACGAAGTCGGAGCCGGAAATCGTGAAGAAGGGCACATTGGCTTCGCCGGCGACGGCGCGGGCCAGCAGCGTCTTGCCGGTACCCGGAGGACCAACGAGCAGCACGCCTTTGGGGATTTTCCCGCCGAGGCGCTGGAACTTGCTCGGATCCCGGAGGAATTCGACGACTTCCTGCAGCTCTTCCTTGGCCTCATCGACACCGGCCACGTCTTCAAACGTCTTGCGGCCATGGGTCTCGGTCAGCAGGCGGGCCTTGGATTTACCGAAGCCCATCGCGCCGCCGCGTCCGCCGCCCTGCATCTGGCGCATGAAGAAGATCCATACCCCGATCAACAGCAGGAAGGGGAAGTAGTTGATCAGGATATTGACGAAGAAATTGCCATCCGTATCGACCGGCTCGACATCGATATTGACGCCGGCTTCGCGCAGGATCTCAACCGTCTGGTTGTCCTGGGGCGGCATCATCGCCTCGATCACCTGACCGGTACCGCCCTGGGCGCGGATAATATCGCCCTGGATCGTTGCCGAGGAGATCTCATTGCGCTCGACCCGGCCGAGAAATTCCGAATAGGTCACCTGGCTGGTCGGGGCGACGGTTTCGCCGGAACGGCTGACAAGCTGCACGAGTGCGAGAAGCAGCACGAACACCACGGCCCAAATCAGGATATTTCTCATTTGCATGCGGATCATCCGTTCAATCTAGCGGTCATCTTGGACCAGATATGGGCATTCCTTGCCGCAAGTGCGAGTCACAGGCGCAGCCCGCAAGCCCTGTCAGGCCGGAGCGGGCTGGCCCAAACCCGGCTTGAAGGCCGGATCACACAGCAACCGGCTATGAAATCTCTGCTCCATCAATGGCACAATCCCGACATCAGGATGGTGCCGCACACCGGCAATCGCCAACACCTCGCCCTCGCAGCGCAGCGTCAGCAGACCGGTTCGCGCCGGGCCCGGGATTGTCTCCAGGTCGCGCCGCACTCCAATCCCCTTATACCCCTTGCCCAAGGGTTCGGCGATGATATTCACGATGGAGGTTTCAATCTCGTAACGACCATCCCAGACTTGCGCAGTGTCTGGCTTCAAATCCAGCGACTTGCCACCGGGGCGGTCGACCCGTCCGAGCACAGCGCCCGGATCCCGGAACATCCAGCTGCCACCGCGCCAGCGTGTCGATTGCACACCGGCGGCGCTGCCGGACCCGCCACTCAGCACCTGCTCTACCAGACCATCAAGCCCCGACTGACGCGCCGTGACGGCCCGGCCGGAGATTGCCAGGGCGAGCGTTTCGACCAGGCGCCGGCGGATCACCGGCGCCGCCAGCATCAAGCGGTCAATATCCAGCTGCGCCCCACCCCAGGAGTGAAACCGCACAGCCTCCCGGGCGGCGGCCGCAACCGCCAGCCGCTCGCTTCGCTCGATCGCGCCCAGATCCCGGGCCAGTTCATTCAACCGCCCCGGCACAAAGCCCGCGGCTTCGAGGGCTTCGAGACGTTGCCGGATTCGAATGCGCGTATAATGGGTGTCCTGGTTGGACGGGTCCTCGATCCAGCGTTCGCCGGAGACTGTCAGATACTCGCGCAACTCGGCCCGCCGGGCATCGAGCAGGGGGCGAAGGATCTCGACGCCCCGCCCCTGGGGCCAGACCGGCGACGCCACCCGCTCAGCCATGCTGGCACAGCCGCGCCAGCCGGCGCCGGCCTGCAGGCGCATCCACACCGTCTCCGCCTGGTCATCGCCCGTATGGGCCAGCAATAATTGATCAATACCACGCGCCCTGCAGGCCTGCGCCAGCAGGACATGGCGTGCCTGACGTGCAGCGGCCTGGAGGCCGGTCACAGGTTTGTCGCCGCTCCAGCGCAGGATCTGCGGCGCGGCTCCCAGCCGCCGTGCGGCCACCATCGCCTGGCGGGCCTCGGCAGCGCTCTGCGGCCGCAGCCCATGATCAACGATCAGAGCATGCAAAACGATGCCGCGCGCGCGCGCCCAATTGGCGGTCAAGCAAAGCAAGGCATGAGAATCGCCACCACCGGAATAGCCCAGGGCGATCGGCTCCGGGCCGGGATGATGGCGATCAAGCCAGGCGTTCAGGCGCGCAGGAAAATCTGCGCCCGCCCTCACTGGCAGCCGGCGCGGGCCGATTCCCGGGCAGCCCGGTCACGCGATGCGGCCGAGGCATTGGGAAACTGACCGCCGAAGCGGGCCAGGGTAGCGCAGGCCTCGCGGGTCTGCCCGAGCCCGTGCAGGGAGGCGGCCAGACGCACCAGGGCGTCAGGGGCGCGCTCACCGGCAGGCTGGGCGCGCAATGAGGCGATATAGGCGTCGGCGGACTCGGCGTGATGGCCGCGCACGAAAAAGGTCTCTCCAAGCCAATACCAGGCTTCACCGGCACGCGGGTCATCGCCATGCTCGGCGACAAAACGCTCGAATCCGGCCTCGGCGCCGTCAAAGTCACCGTCGAGCAGACGCCCGCGGGCGTCTTCATAAAGCACCGCCGGATCGCTCGCCGGCAGGGCTGACGCGCCCGGCGCCCCGCCCAGTACACCGGTCGCTGCGGCACGCTGAGGCGCAAAGGGGTCGTCAGGATTGACGATGGCCGGACCGGTGGCGGTGTCCGCATCGCCGGCCTCGCCGATCCCGTCCTGCATCCAGGCCGCGGCAGCGTCATCAGCGGGCAAATTGGCTGTCGGCGCGGCCGCACGTGCGGCGCGCTGCTGACGTTCGGCCTGCTCGATCTGCTGGCGCAGCTGGCGATTTTCAAACGACAGGCGTTCGATTTCACCGGTCATTTCGCGCACCTGGTAATCCAGCGCATCGAGGCGCTGCATCAATGTATCGGCAACCGGGTCACCGGCCATGAAGCGTTCTTCCAGCCGGCCTATGCGCACTTCAGTAGCATCGATGCGCTCGGTCATTTCACGGCGGGACTGGGCAGGAGCCGGTGCGGTCGCGAACATCGCGAGGGCAAGAACGGTAAGACAAACAGATCGGATCATGATGCACACCTAATGCAAGAGGACGGCAAAAATACGGCATTCGGCCTATTTCAGCGACACGCGTCTATCAAAGGAAAACGCCCGCGACATCACGGTCACGGGCGCTCCTTTATTCCAGACTTCGACGCATGATCAGTTGGTGTAACCACCGGTGATCGTGGTTGTCGCATTCCGGTTCACGGCCCAGCAGGCCTCTCCGGAATCGCGGCATGCCGGGCGTTCCTTGCCGTAGGACACGGTGGAAATGCGCGACGGGTCAACACCCTGGCTGACCAGATAGTCACGCGCGGCGTTGGCGCGGCGGGCACCAAGCGCCAGATTGTATTCGCGCGTACCGCGCTCATCGCAATTGCCGGCGACCAGAATGCGGGTACCGCTGTAGCTGGCAAGCCAGGCGGCCTGGCGGCGCAGGGTTTCGCGAGCTTCAGGGGTCAGGTCGTGACGGTCATAGCCGTAGAATACCCGGTCGCCAGCATTCTGGACGAAATCAGCGATCGAACCGGCGACTGGGCCGGTTGGTTCGTGAGGCTGGGCCGTCGGCTGAGCCGGCGGCCGCGCGATCGGGGCAGCTTCCTGCACCGGCGGCGTCGATGCACACGCCGTGGCGAATGCGCCCAGCGCTGCGATAACTAACAACTTCATTTTCATAACGGTACACCCTCATCCGACCAAGCCCATGATGGCGCTTGGTGTCCTCCCCTGCACACACAACACGTCGCGATCAGGATGAAATCCCGCCAGCGCCATACTGCGGTCGAAACGTTACGCAGAAAATCTCTATTCAATCAAGGGCGACCACGCCGGATCGGACGCCATTCCGCCCGTGGCCAGCCGCCGCAGGTTGAATCCTGCCAGATCAATGCTCCAGATTTCATAGCGCGTGCCATTGGACCGCCCTTCGCCGCGCGTGAACAGAAGCACGCGTCCATTGGGCGACCAGGCCGGCGTATCGACATAATAACCCTCATAGAGGATGCGCTCGATGCCGGAGCCGTCGGCCCGCACCACACCAAGCGAGAACTGGTTGCCGCTCTGTTTGGTAAACGCGATCAGATCGCCCCGCGGGGACCAGACCGGCGTTGTGTAGCGGCCGTCACCAAAGCTGACACGATGCACATCGGTCCCGTCGGCATTCATGACATATAATTGCGAACCGCCACCACGCGCCGAGGAAAACACGATTTGTTGACCGTCAGGCGAAAAAGACGGCTCGACATCATCGGCCGGGTGATCAGTCAGCCGGACGAGATTGCGCGTGCGCAGGTCGAACAGGTGGACGTCATGGCCGCCACGGGTCTCGATGGAGACTGCGAGCTGCGACCCATCAGGCGAGAAACGCGCCGACAGGCTTTGCCCCTCGGGATTCACCTGGGAGGCCGCACCACGGCCGTTGGAGGCAAACAAGGCTTCCTGGCGCCCGGTCTGAAGGTCGTAAAGATAGGTCGTCGCCTGGCCTTCGATGAAGGAGACATAAGTGATCTCCTGGGTGGTCGGCGAGTAATTCGGCAACAGGGCCATATAAGACCGATCCGTCAGGAAAGACGGGTTGGCGCCATCCTGGTCCATCATCGCCAGCTGACGCACAGGCTCGTCTTCGGTGCCGCGCCCTTCAGAGACATAGACGATCCGCGTATCAAAATAGCCGGCTTCCCCGGTCAGGCGCTGATAGACGGCATCAGCAACCTTGTGGGCCACGCGGCGCCAGTTTTCCGGCGCGGTGACGAATTGCAGACCCAGCAGCTGGTCTTCAAGCCGGGTGTCCCAGAGCCGGAAGGCGACCAGAAGGCGGCCATCCTCCTGGATGGTGACGCGGCCGGCCAGCAGAGCCGAGGCATTGATGACACGCCAGTCGGAGAAGCGCGGACGCAGATCGATATTCTCGATCGCCTCAATATAGGCGGCCGGATCAACCGGGGCGAACAGGCCCGAACTGGCCAGGTCATTGGTGATGACCCGGGTGATGTCACTACCGCGGGTCGCAGCCTCGTCGCTGGCACCGATGAAATCGGGCAGCGCCACCGGCAGCGGATCGAGATTGCCTTGCGTGACGTCGACGCGCAGCGGTTCCTGGGCAGTTGCCGCGGTCGCGAACGCGAGGCTCACGAGGAGGGCGGAAAGGGCTCGGAATAGTCGGGTCATGATCTCAAACTCCAGGACTGCGGATCAACCGGCCGCAAGATCGACGTGAAAATTGACTTCTATAAGGCGCCACTGTGAATAACGTCCGGCGGGCAGGCTGTAAGGAGCGCAATCGAGCACGGCGGTCTGCGCCCGCTCGGCCGCGGTCAGCCAGAATGAATTGCCGGACGCCTGGATGCGGCCCAGATCCTTGACCCGCGGCGGGCCGGACAGGCTGCCATCGCGATTGAGGCGCACCTCGACGATGACGCCGAGATTTTCCGGATTTGGCATGTCGGCAACCGTACGCCAGCAACGATAGGTCTGCGAGCGGATCAGGGTTGCCAGGTCGGCGGTATCGGTCGCGCCGCTGCCGACCGCATCACGTTCGGCGCCCTGGTCGGGCGCACCGGCGTCCTGCCGCGCATCCGCAACCTGCCGTTCCAGATCGCCTAGCAAATCTGCAAGGGAAGGCTCGGCCGGGCGCGTCGGCGGTGGCTGTACGGTGCGTTGTGGCGGCTGGCGTACCGGCGCCAGCTCGGGTTCCGGCTCGGGCTCCGGTTCAGGCGCCACCGGTTCGGGCACGCTCTGCGGTGTCTCGTCAATGATTTCAGGTGCCTGTTCCGGCTCAACTTCAGGCTCGGGCGCGGGCGGCGGCGCGGCGATTTCGTCCTCAATTCTGGCTTCCTCAACCGCCTCTTCCGGCACCGGCACCGGTTCGGGAGCCCGTGCGCGCACGCTCGTCAGTTCGCCCACCGTCACGATATCAACCGGAATGATCGGCGCGATGTCGAACATCTGCGCGGCGCGGGGCAGATAGATCATGCCCGCGGCGATAATGCCGGCATGAACAAAGAGGGAGAGGATGAAACCACGCACGCGCCGGCCGCTATCGCTCTATCGGGTCCGTGACGAGACCCAGATTGGTGAAGCCCGCCGCATTGACCCGCGCCATGACGCGGGCGACATCGCCATAGGGTGCGCCGTCATCAGCCCGGATATAGATCCGGCTGGTATAGCCCGTGCCCGCGATTGCCGTCAGTCGCGGTGCCAGCTCCGCCAGCGTCACCACGGTTTCCTGCAGATAGATCTCGCCATCCAGCGTGATGGAGATCGTCAACGGCTCTTCGCCGGCCGGCAGATTGCGCGCTTCAGTACGCGGCAGATCGACGGGCACACCGACGGTCAGCAGGGGCGCTGTGATCATGAAGACGATCAGCAGGACGAGCATCACGTCGACGAAGGGGGTGACGTTGATTTCCGCCTTCGGCTTCCATTTGGCGCGTCCGCGACCGGAACGCCCACTATCGAGAGAAGCAGCCATCGCTCAATGCTCGTCGCGGTCGGCCAGCGCCGACAATTCATCGACATAGCCGTCGAGGCGCGCTGCATATTTGGCCACATTGGCCGACAGCGTGTTGAAGAAGATCACGGCCGGAATAGCGGCCAGCAGGCCCAGCGCGGTGGCGAACAGGGCTTCGGCGATACCGGGCGCGACAACGGCGAGATTGGTGTCCTGGGAGGCAGCGATGGCCCGGAAGGCATTCATGATGCCCCAGACCGTACCAAACAGACCGACGAAAGGTGCCGAGGAGGCAATCGTCGCGAGCACGCCGAGGCCGCTCTCAGTGTCTGTCAGCTGGCGCCCGGCTTCGGCACCCGCGGCCTTGGCGACGCGGCCGCCCGGATGGGCACCCTTCCATTCGCGCAGCCCGGCGGCAAAAACGCGGCTGAACGGTTCGCGAGCATTTTTCGCAAACTGATCCGCCAGCGCGTCCAGCGAGCGCCCCGACCAGAATTCCCGTTCGAAATTCTTCGCCTTGGCATGGAGGCCACGCAATTGCAGCGACTTGTCGATCGCAATCGCCCAGGACCAGACCGACATGAAGGCCAGGATGCACATCACGCCCTTCACGACCCAGTCGGCGCGCAGGAACAGGGCGAGGAAGCTGAAGCCCTCGACCGCCTGAGCCACGTCTACAGCAGTTGCATCCATGAATTTTCCCTCGACTTGCGTCCCGGCACGACACGCCGGGCGATTGGCTTTCGCGTCACTATTCACATTGCAGGCCAAGCGACGCTGGGTCATCCGGTGCAATAGGAGCGCTATGGCTCGCGATTGCGGCAAATTTCAGATGATCACGCGTCCCTGCCGTCAATTTCGCAGCAGACCCTCACCGCAGAACGCCGCCAATTCAAGCCTTTCGGGGACGCAAACTTGAAAATCACTGATTTAATTCTGCAGCCGGCCGGCTCAGTTCTCGGCCATCACATAGGGCAGCCAGGCCTGCGCCATGGATTTGGGCGGGCGTTTGGCGCGCCCGGACGGGTCCATGCACACGGCCTGGACAGCGGCCGTGGCGATTATTTCGCCATCGCGGCGCAAGATCTGGTCGAGCATCAGCCGGGCGCCCTGCTGCGGCCGATAGATGGTCTCGACCACGAGTGCATCATCGACCTTGGCCGCCCGCACGAATTCGACATTCATCCGCCGCACGGCCAGCGCGATGGGATCGGCCTGGGTGGCAAGCTCGGTATGACTGATACCGAGACAGCGCAGGCTGTCGGTGCGGCCACGCTCGAAGAAATGCAGATAGCGCGCGTGATAGACGACGCCGGAAAAGTCGGTGTCCTCGTAATAGACACGCACCGGCAGGCGATGGATGCGGTCAGCACCGAAAGCACCGGAGGTGGGCAGCAATTCGTCGTTCACGGCCTCATTTCCCGAACAGGCTGACCGGACCGGTCGCCGGCGCGACTGGTGGCGTCAGGCCGAGATGCTCCCAGGCGCGCGCGGTCGCGACGCGGCCGCGCGGCGTGCGTTGCAGGAAGCCTTGCTGGATGAGGAAGGGTTCGACGACGTCCTCGAGCGCATCGCGGGCCTCTGCCAATGCGGCGGCGAGGGTTTCAACGCCGACCGGGCCGCCGGCAAAGCTCACCATCAAGGCCTTGAGGTAGCGCCGGTCGAGACTGTCGAGCCCGAGCGCATCGACTTCGAGCCTTCTCAGGGCGTTGTCGGCGGTTGCGGCCGTGATTTCATTGCTGCCATCGGCCTCGACGAAATCGCGCACCCGGCGCAAGAGCCGCCCGGCCACGCGCGGCGTGCCGCGGGCACGGCGGGCGATTTCGCGGGCACCGTCGGGACTGGCATTGATCCCGAGCTTGTTGGCGGCGCGGCTGACGATCAGGCCGAGCTCGGCCTCGTCATAGAATTCCAGCCGCACGGGCACGCCGAACCGGTCGCGCAGCGGGTTGGCCAGCAGTCCGGCGCGCGTGGTGGCGCCAACCAGGGTGAAGGGCGGTAATTCGATCCGCACCGTACGCGCCGAAGGCCCCTCGCCGATCACCAGATCGAGGCAGTAATCCTCCATCGCCGGATAGAGGATTTCCTCGACGATGGGCGGCAAGCGGTGGATCTCGTCGATGAAGAGCACATCGCGCGGTTCCAGATTGGTCAGGATGGCGGCGAGATCGCCGGCCTTGGCGATCACCGGCCCGGAGGTGGCGCGGAAGCCGACCCCCATCTCGCGGGCAACGATCTGCGCCAGCGTCGTCTTGCCCAGGCCCGGTGGCCCCGACAACAGAACATGGTCGAGCGCTTCCTCGCGGCGGCGGGCGGCGTCGACGAAGACTTTCAGATTGGCGATCGAGGCTTTCTGACCCACGAAATCATCGAAGGAGAGCGGACGCAGGGCCTTATCACGACTATCGCCCGGCTGCGGGGCGTGGTCGACGAGACGGTCGTCAGTGGGTTCGCTGAAGGCGTCAGTCATGATGAACCGGGTTTAGCCTGATCCGGACAGATCCAGCAATGACGCGGTGCGCGCGGCTCATGGCGCCAGCACGCGCAGGGACAGCCGGATCAGATCCGAGAGGGGTGCGTCACTGCCAGCATCGCGCATCACTGTGGCGACGGCCTGGCGGGCAATGCTTTCCGGATAACCGAGATTGAGCAGGGCCGAGACCGCATCATCGCGCGCGGCTCCGGCCGAGGGCGGCAGGGCGACCGGCGCGGCGGCATCAATGCCTGGCTTGTCATCGCCATGAACGGGCAGCCCGATCGAGAAACTACGGCCCAGCGGCGGCGCCTTGTCCTTGAGCTCGGTCGCGATCCGCGTGGCGAGTTTGGGGCCGACCCCCTTGGCGCGAGCAAAGGCGGCCTTGTCTCCCAGCGCCGTCGCATTGGCCAGTTCGTGCGGTGGCAGCACATCAAGGATGGAGAGCGCCGCCTTGGCGCCGACACCCTGGATTTCCTGCAGCCGGACGAACCAGGCCCGGTCGAGATCTTCGGTGAAGCCATAGAGTTTGAACGCGTCTTCGCGAACATGGGTCTCGATGTGAAGCACGACCGCCTGCCCCGGCTCCAGACGCGAGAGGGTGCGCGTACCCGCGCCGACCAGGTAGCCGACGCCATTGACGTCGATCACCGCCTCCTCAGCGCCGATGGCCTCGACGATCCCCTTCAACATGCCGATCATGCGATGCTCCCAATGCTTCGTGCCCGGCGATGATGGGCGTGACAGATCGCAATGGCCAGCGCGTCAGCCGCATCGGCGGTGGCTTTTGTACCCGGCAGGAGCACGCCGACCATCGCCGCAACCTGCGCCTTGTCGGCGGCACCCGTGCCAACCACCGACTTCTTGACCAGCCTGGCCGCGTATTCGGCAACCGGCAGACCCGCCTGCGCCGGAGCCAGCAGGGCGGCGGCGCGGGCATGGCCCAGCTTGAGCGCCGAGGATGCGTTATTCGCCATAAAGGCCTCCTCGATCGCCGACTCATCGGGCTGATGGATGCGGACCAGCTCGCTGACGGCATCAAATATGTGATTGAGACGCATTGCGAGGGGCGCGTCGGTCGGCGGCGTCACAACCCCGTGCGCGACGGCCACGAGACGGCTCCCATCGACAGTGATAACGCCCCAGCCCATCCGGCGCAGGCCAGGGTCAATTCCAAGGATTCTGGTCACAGCCACGATAACGCCCGCCTTTGATCAAGGAGTTAGCACTAGTCCGATAAAAAGAACAAGAGGTGAACGCATTTTCCGCGCCCGGGAATGCCCGTAGAGCGCGCATAATACCGAAGCTCTCGTTTGAGAGCGCCTCTCAGTCTCATTGCGGGTGCGAATTGTTCGCAAAAATGAGCCATAAGACATTGAAATAACGGTCATTTTAATTTCGCGGTATCGTTTGACGACCTTCCGTTAGCCCGGCTAGGATGACCCTTGAATAAGCATTCGTGCGAACGCTGGGTTCGCCGCGCTATTAGGGGAATAATTTCATGGCTAAAAAAGGCAAGATGAGCCGTCGCTCGTTTCTGACCCGCGTTGCTGGTGGCACGATCGCCGTTGGTGCTGTTGGCGCCGTCGCCGGAGCGACCATGCTCCAGCGCACGACCGATGCTGACCCATCCGACAGCGCCGGCAATGCCCGCACGGCGATCACAGACAGCGATTCCGGCAGCTACGCCGATCAGGCCGGCCATGGCACGGGCAGCACCGGCTATACCGATGCTGACAGCGGCGCCTGCGCCGATACTGGCGGCCACGGTCGCGGCAATACCGGCTACACCGATGCGGACCGGGGCAGCTGCTCCGATCCAGCCGGTCGTGGACGCGGCGGCTAAACCAGACAGTTATAGGGTTCGGGCGGTGCTCCGTCCGAACCCGTTCATCTTGTGAGGGATGACATGCCGGCCCCTGGGGAGGCGTCGGATTAGTTCTCAAAGGAAAATGGCATGGCTAAAAAGGGAAAGCTCAGCCGCCGTTCGTTTCTGACGAGCGTTGCGGGTGCAGCAGTCGCAACCGGCGCCGCCGCTGTTGTGACGGGCGGTTCGGAGGCCCAGCGCTATACCGGCCGCACGGACAGCGATACGGGGAATTACTCCGACCGCGCCGGATACGGGCGCACCGGCCTGACCGACAGCGATAGCGGTTCGAACGCGGATCGCGGCGGGTATGGACGCGGCAGCACCGGCTACACTGATAATGACACCGGCAATTGGGCTGACCCTGCCGGACGTGGCCGCGGCAGCACCGGCGTCACCGACAGTGATACAGGCAGCTATGCTGATCCAGCCAATCGCGGACGCGGTGGACGGACCGGCGTGACCGACGGCGACAGCGGCAGTTACGCCGATCCTGCCGGCCGTGGTCGCGGCGGCAACAGAACCGGCCTCACCGACTCCGATCCAAACGACCCGGTCGGAAACGGACGCGGTTCGCAGAACTTTACCGATAGCGATACCGGCGGCTGCGCCGATCCGGGTGGACGCGGCCGTGGCCCTGTTCGCCAGGGGACTTCCGACAGTGATTCCGGCGGATGCTCGGATCCGGGCGGACGTGGACGTCCTGGCTATTAGAGCCTTTGCTCGCGACTGAATTTGCGGGCGAGCCGCACCACGCGGCTCGCCCGAATTTCTTGACGCCAAACCTTCTGATGAGGGAGATCTTGCAATGGCCAAACGTGGTAAACTGAGCAGACGATCCTTCCTGACCCGTGTTGCCGGGGCTTCACTGACGGTCGGCGCGACCGGCGTGGTCTCGGCCTGCACGACGACAGGGTATACAGACGCAGACCCCTACGATCCCGTTGGCGGCGGAGGCGGCGGTTATCGTGGTGCCGGCGGCGTCACGGACAGCGATTCAGGCCGCTATGCCGACCAGGCCGGCTATGGCCGTGGTGGCGGCGTAACCGATGCCGACACTGGCAGCTATTCCGACCCCGTCGGACGTGGGCGCGGCGGCGGCGTCACCGACAGCGACACAGGCAATTATGCCGATCCCGTCGGTCGTGGACGTGGAAGTAGCGGCATCACCGATAGCGATACCGGCAATTATTCCGACCCGGTCGGACGCGGCCGCGGTGGTAGCGGCGGCAGCCGTATCACTGACAGTGATTCAGGCCGTTACGCCGACCCGCCAGGGCGCGGGCGCGGCAATACCGGCGGTGGCATCACCGACAGCGATACCGGTGCCTATTCCGATCCGGTTGGACGCGGTCGCGGCGGCGGCATCACCGACAATGACAGCGGCAGCTATGCCGACCCGGTTGGCCGTGGACGTGGTCGCAGCGGTCGCGGTCGCAATGTCACCGACAGTGATACCGGCTCCTACGCCGATCCGATCGGTCGAGGTCGCGGAAACTGACTTCAATCAGCCAGCACAGCCGGCGAACGGGCCGCACGCCCGTTCGCCGCGCCTGCACCGATCAGCCTGCATGATCACCCGGTGAGCACGCAGGCCCACCAGAACATCTAGAAACCCGCTGCGATCTGCGATGCGGGAATAAGCGGGGACCAATGAGCGACCAACAGTGGATGCAGGATGTACTCGGATACCTGCTGGATCCGATGAAACCAGAAGAATTCCTGGCCGACTATCACGAGAAGAAGGCCTTTATCGCTCACCGCAAAGACCCGGAACGTTACCGCCCCCTCCTCTCGATCCAGCGGATTGATGACCTGATTTCCGGTATGGATTTCCAGCCCGGCATGCTCGACATGGCGCGCTCGGATCCACCGATTTCCCGCCCGGACTACAGCTTTGAAAGCGGCATGATCGATCGCGGTGCCGTGGCGCGGAATTTCCAGCAAGGCGCAACCATCGTCCTGCCTCAGCTCCACCAGGTCGACCCGACCCTCGCCGGCTTCACCCGTTCGATCGAGTCCCTGCTCTCCTGCCATGTCCAGACCAATATCTACCTGACCCCGCCCGAGGCCCAGGGCTTCAAAACGCATTATGATGACCATGATGTCTTTGTGCTTCAGGTCGAAGGTTCGAAATCCTGGCGCCTGTACGACACGCCTGTCCAGAACCCGTATCGCGGCGAAGGCTTCCAGCCTGGCGCACACGAGGTCGGCGAGCCCGTTCAGGAATTCGTCCTGCACGCCGGCGAATGCGCCTATGTACCGCGCGGTCTGATGCATGATGCCTCGACCCATGGTCATGATGTTTCCCTGCACATCACCGTCGGTCTCATCGTCAAGACCTGGGCCGACCTGATGCTCGAAGTGGTCTCCGACGTCGCCCTGCGACGGCCGGAATTCCGCCATGCCCTTCCGGTCGGCTTTGCGCGTCCGGACTTTGATCGCACCCAGAGCGCGATCCACTTCAAGACATTGATGGCAGCGATCAATAGCGAGGCCGATCTCGACTCCTCCTATGATATCTTCGTCGATAATTTCATCCGGTCCCGGACCCCGAACACGCACGGCACGATCGTGAATCTCGACACGCCGAACAAGGCCGGCCAGCGTTATCGTCTTCGCCCCCTTGTGCCCTGGCGTCTGGCCGAGGATGGTGACGAGGTCGTCATCATCACCGCGGGCGGCGAAGTGCGCTTCCCTGCAGCCGCCGAGCCCGGACTTCACATTTTGCTCGATGGAGGCGAGATCTCGGAAAGCAGCTTTGCCGATCTCGACGAAGACCAGAGGCGCGAGACAGTGAAGAAGCTGTTCGCCTTCGGACTCTGCACGCCAGCAGAATAGTCGCCGGCGATGCCGGTCCATCATCAGCTCATGTCATGGAGATGACTCACACCGCATGATTTTGAGATATCTCGCCATCCCCTGCGGGCTCGGATTGACCTTCTTGATCCTCTGGTTGATGTGGCCGTCGCCCATCGATCCGATCCGCTGGGACGAACCGGCAGCCCCGGCCTTGTCGGGCCCAACCGCACCCGATGACGATCTTGCCGCTGCGACGCTCTACCCGGTTGGCGATCCGGGCACTGCGCGCAGCGTCGCCGTGTCAACCGATGGCATGGTCTATTTCGGCAGTGTGGACGGCGATATCATGCGCCTTCGAGCCGGGATTGCGGAGAATGGCATCCAGCCCGAACATCTCGCTCACATCACCGATGAACCCATCTACGGCCTGGCCTGGATCGATGAATCGACGTTGGCGATTGCGGCCGCCAGCAGCCTCCATTCGCTCAATCTGACCACCCTCGAAGTCCGCACGCTCAGCTCGGGAAGCACGTCCCAATCCTTCGGCCACCTGACCAATCTGGCCGTTGCAGAGGACGGGACAATCTATTTCACCGATTCTTCGACGCGGTGGGATCATGCGTCTCGCCGGCCGGGCTACTATTATGACATGCTGGAGAACCGGCCAAACGGGCTGGTCTACGCCTGGGACCCGCAATCGCGTGAGGCGATCCAGATTCGTGACCGGCTCTACTACCCCAACGGAATCGCCATTGCGTCGGATGGACAGTCCCTGTTCGTCAGTGAAAGCTTCCGCTACATGATCCAGCGGATCTGGATCGCCGGGCCACGGCGCGGGGAGATCGAGGTTTTCGCCAAGAACCTGCCCGGCATGCCTACCGGCCTCAGCGTCGACGGCAAGGGCAATGTGATCGTGGCGATGGCAACGCGGCGTTCACGCCTGCTCGCCACCGCCCACCGCAATCCGGGCCTGACGCAAGTCCTGATCAAATTGCCACAATGGTTGCGCCCGACAGATTCGCGGCCACGCGGCTTCGTCCTGCGTATCAATGAGAGCGACGGCCAGATCCGTGACGCCTTCCACGATCCGGACAGCGCGCTGAACTATCTCTCCAGCGTCACGGTGGGGCCGGGCGGCGTATTATGGCTGGGCTCGGCCTTTGGCGGAATTATCGGCCGCTTCGACCCGGCCGAGCTGGACGATGAGCCCGCACAGCCCTAATACCGATACCGCGCTTGCCTAGGGCGTGGACTCAATTGCGCGCATCCAAATTCGGGCTGAGGCGAGCGCGAGGGCGGCCATGAAATTGTCGGCGTGTTTTTCGAAGCGTGTGGCGATGCGGCGGAACTGTTTGAGTTTGCAGAAGAAGCGCTCGACCAGATTGCGCTGACGGTAAAGGCTCGGAGGGACGCTGCGCTGGATGCGAACCCGGCTCTGGGTGGGGATATGCGCCTCGCCGCCGCGGTCCCGGACAAAATTCACGAGCGCCATGCTGTCATAACCTCGGTCGGCGATCACACATCCGGGCGGCAAGGCACCGAGGAGTTGGGGCGCAATCGTTTTGTC
>NZ_FNHG01000032.1 GCF_900103475.1 Maricaulis salignorans | reverse complement strand
GCCTTCGCTCGCTCTGGCGTTGGGCCTGCCCAGCCGAAGCTCGCGCAGCGAGCGAAGGCTGGAGCGGGTAGTCGGGATCGAACCGGCATCCTCAGCTTGGAAGGCTGCTGCACTACCATTGTGCTATACCCGCGCCAGAACTGAACCGTTTAGCGGTTTCGGGTGCGGGCGTCGAGACTCAGTGCAGCACCAATTGCACAGCGAATGCCGCCACCGCTGCGGCGGCCTCCCGGATCAATCACCGTGACCGCATCGCTGCTTGCCGCTAGTGTGCCCGCCAGCACGCGCCAGGCTGCCACGGGGATATCATGACCGGATTTTTGCTGCTCGCTTTCACCTTCCTGATTGCCGGGGTGATCGCGGTACCGATCGCCTCGCGGCTCGGGCTGGGCTCGGTACTGGGCTATTTGATTGCCGGTATTGCCCTGGGCCCGTTGATCGGAGCGCTCGGCGTCGATCTGGTCTCGATCCAGCATTTCGCCGAATTCGGCGTCGTGATGATGCTCTTCCTGGTCGGGCTGGAACTGGAACCCAAACTCCTGTGGGAGATGCGCGCCCGCCTGCTCGGGCTTGGCGGGTTGCAGGTGCTCGGCACGGTGGCCGGGGTAACGGGTATCGCGATGGCATTCGGCCAGCCCTGGCAGACCGCCCTGACCATCGGCATGGTGCTATCGCTCTCCTCGACGGCCATTGTGCTGCAAACCCTCAACGAAAAAGGCCTCGCGCGCAGCGATGGCGGACGCGCCAGTTTTTCGGTTCTGCTCTTCCAGGACATTGCCGTCATCCCGATGCTGGCAATCATCCCGCTGCTGGCCCTGCCCGATCTGTTCGCCGGCGGCCATGCCGCCGAAGCGGCCGCCGTCCATGGGGAGAGCGCCGGCTTTGATCTCAATCTCGTCGACGGGCTGGGCGGCTGGCAGCGTGCCCTCGTCACCCTGGCCGCGATCGGCGCCGTCATCGGGATCGGTGCCTATCTGACGCGGCCGATTTTTCGCTATATCGCCAGGGCGAAGATGCGCGAACTCTTCACCGCCGCGGCCCTGATGATCGTGATCGGCATCGCCCTGCTGATGACGCTGGTCGGCCTGTCGCCGGCGCTGGGCACATTCCTCGCCGGTGTGGTGCTGGCCAATAGCGAATACCGTCACGAGCTGGAATCCGATATCGACCCTTTCCGCGGCCTCCTGCTCGGCCTGTTCTTCATGACCGTCGGCGCCGGGATCAATTTCGCGCTGCTGGCAGCCAATCCTGCCGCCATTCTCGGCGCTGTCGCCGGGCTGATCGCGCTGAAAGCCGGCGTGCTGTGGGTGCTGGCTCGCATTTTCAAGCTGCAGGGGGCCGATCGCTGGCTGTTCGCCCTCGGGCTCGCCCAGGCGGGGGAATTCGCCTTCGTCCTGCTCGCCTTCACCACCGCCAATGGCGTCATTCCCGACGCCCTGGCCGCGCCGATCTCGCTGATCGTGGCGCTCTCCATGCTGCTCACTCCGGCGCTTTTCATCCTGCTCGACAAGGTGGTCATGCCGCATTATCTCGCCCGTTCGACACGGCCCGATGATCCAATCGAACCCGATGGCAAGATCATCATTGCCGGGCATGGCCGCTTTGGCGGCATCATCAACCGCATGCTCTCGTCGGCCGGCCATGCGACAACCGTGATCGATTACAGCTCCGAGCATCTCGAGGCCCTGCGCACCTTCGGCTTCCAGGTCCATTTCGGCGACGCCACCCGGCCCGACCTGCTGCAGGCGGCCGGCATCGCCGAGGCCAAGCTGCTGGTCATCGCCATCGACGACAAGGCGAAGATCACCGAGCTGGTGCGCTATGCCCTGCACACCTATCCCGACCTGCACGTCCTGGCCCGCGCGATCGACCGCGATCATGTCTATGAGCTATGGGCCGCCGGCTGCCGCGACATTGTGCGCGAAACCTATGACAGTTCGATTCGCGCCGGCCGCTCAGCATTGCAGGCGCTCGGCCTCAACCCGCGGCAGGCGGCGCGAATCTCCGACGAATTTGAACGCCTGGACCGCGCCTCAATGCCCGTACTGGCCGGCCTCTACCGCCTCGACACCCCGCCCCACCTCAACGCGCCCTATGTCGCCAAGGTCAAGGAGATCAGCGAGGAATGGGACCGCCAATTGCGCGGCCAGATGGCCGAAGCCGAGGCCGAGGACGCCGAGGATACGGAGCGCACCGCCGGCGAGGATGTGATTTCCGGGTGAGGCCGGATGGGTGGTGGCGCGGGGTGCCTCACGGCGGCATCAGTCACCCGCTCCAGATGACGCCTTCCAAAGCATCGCCTCCCGGTCCTGTGCGGCCTCAGCCTCGAGTGCCCGAAAATACGCCTCATAGACCCGGTCCCACGCCACGGTCACCTCACGGCGTGCGGTGCACTCCAGCCGCCCGTTATAGCGCCCGCCCGCGCGCCCATATTCATAGGGATAGGTGAAGGCCGGGAATTCCTGCTCATAGGCCTCCTGCGCCGCCCGTGCCGCGGCAACCAGCGATCCATCCAGCCCTTCAACGGGCACCTCAACCAGAACCTCATACCCACCCTGAGCGAAAGGCAGGAACGCTCTGGCCAGCGGCCAACCGGAGGCTTCCGACAGCGCATCGGCATAGATGCGACCCTCATCGGACTGCGGCCTGAAAGAGCCCCACTGCAACACGCTCGTCATGACCATGACAGTGACCAGAACGGTCTGAACCACGCGAATGCCCGCGGGAACCCGCTCGGGTTTCGGCCTGATTATGTCAACATACAGCCAGAGCGCGAGGGTCATGACGAACAGGCTGCTCACCTGCAGCAAACCCGGCTGGAACCGGTCGCCCTCAAACCACCAGGCGATGACTGCCTCGCAGCCAAGGCTGTTGGTCGAGAAAAGGTGCTGGATATACCAGAGGAAAGCGGCGGTCAGGATCACGACCGTGGTCGTCCACGCCATCCGCGTCGGCTTCGCCCCGCCCCGTCCCGATCTCGCCCGCAAGCGCCGCCGCATATCGCCCTCCGCCGACTGTCACACCGCAGTTCACCCTAGGACAAAGCCATGAGCCGAGCCAGCAGCGATGCCCCGCCAGATCAGCACGTTCACAAATGCCGGCGCGCAAAAGCGCGGCCCGAGCCGGTTTTCAGGTAGCGCTCGAATGCCAGAGCCCGGGCGGAGTCATCAAATCCGATATGGGTCTGGATCCGCCAGGGCCGGAACTTGGCCGTGTGCCTGACCTGCCCGGCATTATGACGCTCAAGGCGCGCCTCAAGGTCCGTGGTCATTCCGGTATAGAAATGCTGGCCACACTCGGATCTGAGAATGTAGACATAGGTCATGGTGCAATTATAGCGCGCAATTTGCCTTACTGCCATAAAATGTTCCTGAGCGGGCTCGCGCAGCGAAAGTCTGGCAATAGCGGGAAAAACGTCGGAGCAAGTCCGCCTTCGCCAAGGCTACGGCGGGACAGCCTTCGCTCGTTCTAGCGTTGGGCCTGCCCAGCCGAAGCTCGCGCAGCGAGCGCCAAGTGGCGTGGTGCGTGTAATT
>NZ_FNHG01000020.1:5000-61461 GCF_900103475.1 Maricaulis salignorans | reverse complement strand
GACGTCCCGCACGTGCAGTTTTCCCGTGGCGTCTCCACCGCCGTTTCCAATCCAGAAAGGTATTCAGGTCGGTCGTTTAGTGCCGTCAGACCTTAATGGACGCCCTGCCAGCGCTCAGGTTGTCACCCCTTCGCCCGGACAGGCTGCACGCTCCCGACCGCCGCGACTGACTGAGCTCGTGCCTCCCGTGCGACCGGAACGCTGTGAGCATAAGCGCAGGTCGAGGGGGTGGGGATAACATCGCCAGATTATCGTCATCGCGCCCCCCGCCTGCGCGGGGGTGAACTCCAGTCAGGACCTCGATAGACCGGGCTGCGCACTTGTCACGTCGAGGTCCAGACTTGCGTCAGATGACGTGGGATCGGTGGCAGAGGGCGGGGATATCCGCCACTATCCCGGAGCGCACCCCGCCCGCCCAGGCTCCCATGCCGCCCGGCGTATGGCCGAAATACATACCCGAGGGTCGATTTCTGGAAAAACCACCTTACCTGTGGGCACAGTTTTCATTTCCAAGGATACCCGGATGACCTCGACCGACGCCCTGTTCAAGCCCTTCTCGCTCGGCTCGCTGCAGCTGCCCAACCGTATCGTGATGGCCCCGATGACTCGCTCCAAAAGCCCGGGCGGCGTTCCGGGCCAGCCTGTGGCCGATTATTATCGCCGCCGCGCCGAGAACGCGGTCGGCCTGATCATCACCGAAGGAACCACAGTCGACCGGCCCGGTGCCAGTTTCGATCCGGCCATACCCAATTTTCATGAATCCGAATCCCTGGCCGGCTGGAAGAGTGTCGTCGACGCCGTCCATACCGCCGGCGGCAAGATCGCACCGCAGCTCTGGCATGTCGGCCTGGCTCGCAAGCCGGGCACTGGTCCGCACCCTGAAGCCAGGTCCGACAGCCCCTCCGGCATTATGCCCGGCGGCAAGACCGTCGGCGAAGCGATGAGTGCAGAAGACATTGCCGACACGATCGCCGCCTTCGCCAAGGCGGCCAAGGCCGCCGCAGACCTCGGCTTTGACGCGATCGAGCTGCACGGCGCCCATGGCTATCTGCTTGACCAGTTTTTCTGGGACGGCATGAATCAGCGCGATGACCGCTTCGGTGGCGGCCTCGTCGAGCGCACCACGATCGTCCAGGAAATCGTCAAGGCCGTGCGCGCGGAAATTCCCGCCGATCTGCCGCTCATCCTGCGTTACTCGCAATGGAAACAGCAGGACTACAACGCCCGGCTGGCCGAAACACCTGACGAACTCGCTGCCTTCCTTGGCCCGCTTTCCGACGCCGGGGTCGACATCTTCCACGCCTCGACGCGCCGTTTCTGGATCCCGGAGTTTGAAGGCTCGGATCTCAACCTGGCCGGCTGGACGCAAAAACTGACCGGCAAACCGGCCATCACGGTCGGCTCGGTCGGGCTCAACTCCGACTTCATCGGTGCCTTCATGGGCGAGAACTCGCCCGCCTCATCGCTTGACGGCCTGATCGAGCGGCTGGAGCGCGGCGAATTCGACCTCGTCGCCGTCGGCCGCGCTCTCATCTCCGACCCGGAATGGGCCGTGAAAGTGCGCGATGGACGGTTTGATGAACTGGCGGACTTCAACGCCGAAACGCTCAAGGAACTGGTGTAGTCCATCGCACCAGCCAGTGACACGGAAACGCCCGGCCGGCTGGTCGGGCGTTTTTGTTTCGGCGCGGCCGCGGACGGCTCGACGTCCACACTCTCCATCCAGTGGTGTTAAGCATATTTTTTGCTCTGACCGGCATTCTGGAAGGCGAAGCTTGAAGGTGGGCCCATGACGCAGGACAAGACCCGACAGGACCTCAATCAGATCAAGGTCCTGAGCCTGGACACCCTTGCCTGGCCCCTGCTCGTGCTGCTGGCTGGCCTGGTCAGCACTTACCTGCTGGCCGCCCGCGCCGAGACCGATCGGCTTGCCGCACTGCGTTTCGCAGTCGAGACACGGGCCGACGACCTCAGCGATCATCTGCAATACCAGATCGTCCAGGAAATGCTGGCAATCGACCGGCTGGGGCAGCGCTTTGCGGTGCAGCCGGAAGGTTTGCCCTATGAGGTCTGGGTGGCCGACGCCCGGGCCTATCTGGACGACAAGCCCTGGATGCAGGCGATCGAATGGGCTGATACCAGCTATCGCATCCGCTGGATCGAGCCCTTGATTGGCAATGAAGCGGCGCTTGATCTCGACCTGTTCAGCGTCGAGTGGCGCAGGATCGGGATCAGCAATGCGGTGCGCAACCGCGAGATGATGGTCACCAATAGTTTCCAGCTGGTACAGGGCGGGCGCGGTCTCGTCGCCTATTATCCCGTTCGCCATGATGATGCGCCGGGAGGCCTGATCATCGGCGTTTTTGCGGTAGAGCGTCTGATCGAGAACCTGCTGCAGATTGAACAGCTGAGCCAGTTTTCGATCGCCGTCGAGGAATTGGGAGAGACAATCTGGACCTCGCGAAACTTTGCCGCCGGGCCTCAAGGCACTGCCGCGACCTCGCTCGTCCAGTTCAACGGCGTGGAATGGACGTTGCGCGTGCAGCCAACCGCGGAATTGCTTGGCAGTTTCCGGCGTTACGCCGTGTCGGCGACCTGGACCATCGGTTTGCTGCTCAGCCTGTTGGCCACCAGCGTCACCGCCGTAACCCGTGTGGCCAACCGGCGGGCGAAGGCCCTGCGCGGCATGGTGAATACGCTCAATGCCCGTGAGGCCGAACTTGAGGAGGCCACGCGCCTGGCTCAAAGCGCCAACCAGCTCAAGAGTCAGTTCCTGGCCAATATGAGTCACGAAATCCGCACCCCGTTGAACGGTGTGCTCGGCATGGCGCAAGTGCTTCAGGAGACCGGCCTTGATGGCCACCAGCGCGACACGGTGAGGACGATCCGGGAATCGGGAGAATCATTGCTGGGCCTCATTGACGATATTCTCGACCTGTCAAAGATCGAGGCGAACATGCTGGCGGTCACCCACGCCCCCTTCCAGCTCGACGAATTGCTGAGCTCCGTGATCTCCGCCCACACACTCATGGCAACCCATCGCGGCCTTGCGCTCACGTTTGATATCGCCGAACCGGCACGTGGCAATTTTATTGGCGATGCCAACAGGCTGCGGCAGATATTCAATAATCTGATCGCCAATGCCCTGAAATTCACCGAGACCGGCAGCGTCACGGTGACTGCGAAGGTGCACCAGGGGGCACAGGGCGAAGAATTGGTGTTCGAAATATCCGATACCGGCATCGGCATGGACGCCGAGACCTGCGGCCGGCTGTTTGCCCCCTTCATGCAAGCCGATGCCTCGACATCGAGAAAATTCGGCGGCACCGGTCTCGGCCTGTCCATTTCCCGACGCCTCTGCGAGCTGATGGGCGGCTGGATCCGGGTCGAAAGCGAGCCCGGTCAGGGATCAGTGTTCAGCTTCGCCATTCCCGCCATCCGCAGCGAGACTGCCGACGGCCAGGTGACAGAGCCCGCGGCCACGCCCGATGCCGAGGCCGTGCTGGCCCGCACCACCATTCTCGTAGCCGAAGACGTGGCGACCAACCGGCTGGTCCTGCAGAGCCTGCTGGCGCCGCGCTGCCGCGAGATCACCCTGGTCGAGAATGGAGAGCAGGCCATCGAGGCCTGGAAGCGCCGGCGGCCCGATATCATCCTGATGGATATCCACATGCCGGTGATGGACGGCGCGGCGGCGATCCTGGCCTTGCGGGCGCTCGAGGCGGAGCAAAACCTGCCACGAACCCCGATCATCGCCCTGACCGCCAATACCATGGCCGACCAGATCGATGCCTATCTGCAGGCCGGAGCCGACGGCCACCTCGCCAAGCCCTACCGGCTCGAAAAACTGACAGCGATTATCGCCGAAACGCTCGCCGCCAGCAGGGCCGCCTGACACGCGCGGCACAGGCTGTATCTGGCGCCTGGTTCGGCAGGGTCCAAGGGATCAATCCGCCCGGCGGACCGCCCTCCGTCCCGGGTGCCCGTCACCGACATCCTGGATCAACAACAGGCCAGCCCACCGGAGCGACACCCCGGGGCAAAGCGATTGGCCATAAAGTGGAAAATGGTGCCCGGAGGCGGATTCGAACCACCGACACGCGGATTTTCAATCCGCTGCTCTACCAACTGAGCTATCCGGGCACCGGGCTCGCCAGGCAGCTTTGGGCCGCTGGCGAGAGCGCGGTTTATAAGGTGCGCGCTGGCCTCTGTCCACGATGCAGCGCTCTGGATCGCAGATTATTGCAGTGAAGCCGCCATGCGACCTGCCTAGCCATTGTCCGGCTCGGCCGGCGGGGTCTCGTCAGCCTGGTCAACAGGCTCGCCGGGAATGGCATAGGCACCGGTGAACCATTTGCCCAGATCGAGATCGGCGCAGCGTTTCGAGCAGAAGGGCTTGAAGGCCTCGACGGGCGGCTGTTTGCACATCGGGCAGGTAACGGGTTTGGACATCAGGATTTTACTCCGCATTCCTCGCGGCGGAACTCATCCTTCAGCGCGAGGGTGAAACGGGCACCGATTCGCTCGGCCAGGGCGGCATTCCAGCCGATTGTGTCGGCTTCCAGCCAGGCGTGGACTTCGGCCGGCACCTGCAGGATAAGCTTGCGCGAACGCTGGGCCTTCGCCTCGCCTTCCAGCCGCCTGATGGCGGCCAGGGCGCAGGTCTCAACGCTCGGGGCGCCGGTGTCATCAAGCTGGATTTCGGCCAGGGTACGGCCGCGGCGCTGACGCGCCAGCTCGCCGACGCAGAATTGCGAGAGCGGCGCGACATCGACCTTGGCGCGGTCCTTGCGGAAAGCCTGGCGCAGGGCCTGTTCGACCGCCTTGCGCTCGGGCTGACCGCGCATATGGACGAAATCAATCGCCGCAATACCGCCCAGGCCGCGCAAGCGGATCTGACGCGCCGCTTCCTTGGCGGCGGAGAGATTGAGTGCCTGGGCCAGCTGCAGCGGCGAGCCGGTGCCCTTGCGGCCCTCGGCATCGACATCGATGGTGACCATGGCGCGGGTCTGCTCGATGCAGAGCGAGCCGCCGCCGGGAATGGGAGCGACGGGGTCCATCGCCAGCTCAAAGGCTTCCTCGAGATCATAATCGGTCTCGTCGGCCCAGACGACATCGGCGCCCGAAAATATCTGCGCCAGGCGCTGGGCCAGGATCGGGGCCGGCTCGAGGCATTCCGGCGCATCACCGGCGGGGACTTCAACCAGGTTGAGCGTCGGGCCCTTGTCGGCAAAGGCTTCGCGCGACACACGCACGCCGATGGCCGCGCCTTCATGCAAGCCCTTGGGCCGTCCCGCTTTTCCGAACGGCATGAAGCCCTCCTCGCCAAGACCAAGATCGACAAAGGCGGCATTGAGCGCCGGTTCGACGCGGCGGACACGGCCGCGATAGAGCTCGCCCTCGACGGCACGCTGGCGCAGCTCCGACCAACGGTCGAGATGCAGCTCGACGATACGGCCGTTTTCGGCGACAGCGGCGCGGGTCTCGCCGATATTCTCTTCGATCAGGATCTGGCGGATCATGGGTTTTTCGCCTCGTTTCGGGCTTCGAAGACCGGATAGCCGCGCCCGGCCAACAGATTGACGGTCTCATACACAGGCAGGCCGACAACGCCGGTATAGGAGCCGATCAGCGAGATGACGAACGCACCGGCGCGGCCCTGTATGCCGTAACCGCCGGCCTTGCCGCGCCATTCGCCGCTGGCGATATAGTGTTCCACTTCCGGCCGGCTCAATCGCTTCAGCTTGACGCGGGTCTCGACCAGTTTTGCCGTCAGCTCACCATCGGGTGTCCGCAGGGCGATGCCGGTATAGACGCGGTGATTGCGCCCCGACAGCAGGGCAAGACAGGCGCGCGCCTGGGCCTCGGTCTCGGCCTTCGGCAGGACGCGGCGACCGACACCGACAACCGTGTCGGCGGCGAGCACGTAGGCCTCTGTGTCGCCGTGGGCCGAGGCCTTTTCGAGCGCAAGACGCTGCGCCAGAGGGCCAGGCAGCTCTCCGGGGATTTCGCTCTCGTCAATATCGGTGGGCTCAACGGCGTCCGGGACAAGGCCGACGCTGGCAAGCAGGTCCAGGCGGCGCGGTGAGGCGCTGGCCAGGATCAGGCGTGGGCGGGGCTCAGCCATGCGGGCATCCGTTTCGCGCATCCACGCCGCTTGCGATCTTATTTGAAGCGATAGGTGATCCGGCCCTTGGTCAGATCATAGGGCGTCATCTCGACCAGCACCTTGTCGCCGGCCAGAACGCGGATACGATTCTTGCGCATCTTGCCCGCTGTGTGGGCAATGATTTCATGGTCGTTTTCGAGCTTCACCCGGAAGGTCGCGTTCGGGAGCAATTCCGTCACTTCGCCGGGAAACTCCAATAATTCTTCTTTAGCCATGCGGCTCCTCATACTCGTCAATGCGGGACAAAAACTGAACAGATCAGCCCGACTCTCGGGCCGATAGCGCCCCGGCGCGCGTTATAGTCCCGCCTGCCCTATAAAGTCGAGGCTTCAGGCGCTTTTTCGCGGCAAGTGCCAATCGGCGATGCGGGCCTTGATGGCATCACGCGTTTGCCGGTAGGCGGAAAGGCGCTGTTCACGGCTGCCACCGGTCTCGCTGGGATCGGGAATCGGCCAGGCCTGGAACTCGGCTGACTTGTCCGCCGCGTATTGCCGGGCCAGCCGGTCAGCGGCGCTCGAGAGCGAGACGACAAGGGCGGCGGGCGGATCGGTAACGCCGCTCAGCGCCATCGGCGAAATGTCTTCCAGATCGCAGCCGAGCTCGGCCATCACCGCAACCATGAAGCCATCGGCAAAGGCAGCCGGGATCACGCCGCAGGAGCGCGCCTGCGCCGCGTCACCGAATTGCTGCCGCCACAAGGCAGCCGCCATTGGTGAGCGGATCGCATTGCGGCCGCACACGAACAGGACTGATGGCACACTCATGACGCGGCCCGCCGGTGCAGGGCACAGATCAGGGTGAAGAGGCGGCGCGATGTGTCGAAATCAACCTCGATCTTGCCCGTCAGGCGCTCGCGCAGCAGGGTCGAGCCTTCATTATGGACACCGCGACGTCCCATATCGATGGCCTCGATCTGGGCCAGGGGTGCATCGCGCACGGCCTCGTAATAGCTCTCACAGATCATGAAATAGTCTTTGACGATGCGGCGCAGCGGCCCCAGCGCGAAAACAAAGGCACGGACCGGTGTATCGTCTTCCAGCCGGACATCGAACAGGAGCCGGTCATGCTCGATCGCCAGGCGCAGGGCGTAGGGGCCGCTGGTATCGCCAACGGCATCGCTGACCGGGCGGAAGCTGTTGCCCTCGAGCAGATCGGCGATGGCCACACGGCGCTCATGATCGGCATTGACGTCTGTCGGGCCGATACTGGCCAGGTCGAGATCGATCCGGACAATCCGGTCCGGCAGGTTGGCATCGCCACTCATGACCCATCCAGTTCATGTTCAGGCCGCCGCGTGGCCGGCCAGGGTGCGCTGATATCGATCATCGCCGCGTCGAGACATTCGACATCGAGGCGCATCTCGCCGCCACCGGAGAAGACCAGCACGACCTCGCCCGACGGGGCCTCGCCCGGCACGAAGCTGATGGAGAGCAGATTAACGACCGCCTCGTCGGCACCCTTGCGCAGATTGTGCGAGCGCGCGGCTCGGACATGGCCGAATTGCAGCCCGCAGCGCACACGTTGCTTGCGGCCACCGGCCTCCCAGCGGAAGCGGTTGAAGGCAATGGTGAAGTTACGCTGACGGCTGGAGAATTCGAAATCGCCCAGCTGGGCCACGGCATCCTGCAAGGCAGCCGAAATCGCCTCCAGATCCGTCACATCCAGCGCCGTCAGGCGCAGCGGGGCTACAGCGCGTTTCACGTTATTCTCCGTCAGTCGGACCGGCGTTCGATGCGGGCACCGCAGCCGGACAATTTCGCTTCCAGTCGCTCGAAGCCACGATCGAGATGGTAGACCCGGTTGACCACGGTTTCACCCTCGGCGGCAAGCCCGGCAATGACCAGCGAGACCGAGGCGCGCAAATCGGTCGCCATCACCGGGGCTCCGCGCAGACGCGGCACACCGCGCACCACGGCCTCGCTGCCATGAACGCTGATATCGGCACCCAGCCGCGTCAGTTCGGGCGCATGCATGAAACGGTTCTCGAAAATGGTCTCGCGGATCACCGATGTGCCTTCGGCCAGCGTCATCAGCGCCATGAACTGCGCCTGGGCGTCGGTGGGAAAGCCCGGATAGGGCTGGGTCTCGATATCAACGGCCTGCAATCGCGCGCCATTGCGGGCCACCCGCACACCCTGGTCGGCCGGCTCGACGGTGACACCGGCATTGATCATTGCGCGCCAGAGCGCCTTGTTGTGAGCCCATTGCGCGCCATCAAGGATGCAGTCACCGCCGGTTGCGGCAACCGCCAGGGCATAGGTCGCCGTCTCGATACGGTCGCCGACGACATGGTGACGCACGCCCTTCAGCCGGTTCTGCCCCTGGATCCGGATCGTGCTGCTGCCGGCACCCTCAACCGGCGCCCCCATCGCTGTCAGCATGGCGGCAAGATCGGCTATCTCCGGTTCACAGGCGGCGTTCTCGATCACGGTTTCGCCACGCGCCAGGGCCGCCGCGAGCATGGCGTGTTCCGTCGCGCCAACCGAGGCGAAGGGCAGATCGATCTCGCCGCCGACCAGCCCGCCAGCCGGTGCCGTGGCGTCGACATAACCTTCGGAGACCTCAATGCGGGCCCCCAGCGCCTCGAGCGCCTTGAGATGCAGATCGACCGGTCGGGCGCCAATGGCACAGCCTCCGGGCAAGGACACGCGGGCACGGCCTTCACGGGCCAGCAGCGGCCCGAGAACATTGAAGGTGGCGCGCATTTTGCGCACCAGGTCATAGGGGGCATAGGTGTTGGCAATCGTCGCAGCGTGCAGGCGCAGCTCGGCGCCCTCGCCCTCCTCGACCGAAACACCCAGCTCGGCGAGCAAATGGCCCATGAACCGCGAATCGGCCAGGCGCGGCATATTGGCGAGCGTCACCGGCTCATCGGTCAGCAGCGCTGCCGCCATCAGTTTGAGCGCCGAATTCTTGGCACCGCTGATCGGGATACGGCCTTCAAGCCGCGCACCGCCCTGGATGATGATCCGGTCCATTCTCACTCCTCAATCCGTTGAACCTGCATGCAGCAGGTCGAACCCGGCGGGATTATGACCCATCCCGGGGAGATTTCGTGACAGGGATTGCAGAAGCTTGTGCAGTGCAGTCCTCACCGGCCTCATCGCCGGGATTATCCACGGCCGCATCTGCCGCGGGCACAGCTGCAGCACGCTCGGCCTTGCGGCGGCGCAGATTGGTGCGCAGGGCCGCAGCCAGCCTTGCCTCACGCGTGTCTGGGTTGCCGGCAGTCGGCGGCTTGCGCGGCGGGGTCGGTGTGTTGCTCATGTCATTGGTCATGTCGAACGCAGCTCGTCACGTCAAGACGCACTTGGCGGGAGGCCGACCATGTATTATACGCCCGGCTTCGCGTCGCGACTAAAGCGACCCGACGCCGCCATAGCTCAGGGGTAGAGCGCGTCATTGGTAATGACGAGGTCCACAGTTCAAATCTGTGTGGCGGCACCATTTCTCTCCACCCCCATTCTGTCTCCAGGCTTGTGGGCACCCTGCAGCTAGCCCGCCCCGGCTTGCGTCCGCGATTCGTGCTGAACCATGGCAGCCCCGCTGCCGGCTGGCCTGAACTGACCCCGACGGCGCGCGATCAACAGCAGAACAAAAACGGCCAGGCTCGAGACCACCAGCATGAGCACCGTATCCTCCGGCCCGGCCAGGCCGCCGGACATCCAGTCCGGGCCTCTGACTTCGCTGCGCAGCGGTGCCAGCTCGCGCCAGTCCTGCATGCCAGTCAGCGGCAGGCCGGTGGCGAAAATGGTGAAATTCCACAGAGCATGGTTGAGCATGACAGCCCACAAATTGCGGGTCAGCATATAGGTCAGCGTCCAGATCCCGCCAATCGTCACGCCGGTGGCAAAGGACAGCCAGCCGCCCCAGTGAGCGTTGAAAATATGGGCGGCGGAAAACACGACCGTGGGAACGAACAAGGCCGCCCAACTGCCGAAATGCCGCTCGACGATTCCGAATGCGATGCCACGAAACACCACTTCCTCGAACATCGCGGCCGCCAGAATCACCATTGCAACACCCGCCATGCCGCCGAATCCCCCCGTCCCGACCAGCTGGTAGTTTCCTGTGAGATAGAGGAAAGCTACCGGCAGGCCGATCAGGGCAGCGCCGCCCATCCCGGTGAGCAGGATTGTCCCCAGGGCTGGCGAGAGCTCAAACGCAGGGCGTTTCTCGACCCAACGGACATAGCCCCAATACCCCAGGGCGAAGGCCAGCAGCATCAGACCACGCCGCACATAGCTCAGAGCGTTATCGTCGAGATGCAGCAGGCCCTGCAGGGCCGGCAGGAGCGCAAGACGCGTCAGCGCGGCCATCACCGCAACTGCCAGCAGAGCGGCAATAATTTGGGCTGTGGCCCGGAACAAGGGGTTCAGTTTTGACATGCTCTGGCCTCGGTTTGCTGACTGGGAGGGTGGCTCAAAGAGAATGGAGACTCGCCTTCGGTGCCTGGCGCCCTTCGCGGCGCGTGCTCCGGACGCGGCAGGGCGCGGCGAGTCGCGGGATGCGGATCGACGGCCATCCGATCACCCAACCGTTTCGACCACGGCTTCGGCCCCGGCGCGAAGGCCGTGCATCCGACGAAGAAGAGGGTTTCGGCCATGGCGGTCTCTGTGCACTTTATTTATCCAACTAATTGTACAATTAGTTGGATAGTGTCTATCGGTCAACGCCCTCGCGCAATGCACTGAGGGCGCTGGACCGATCCGGGCGGTTTCAGTAGATTGCCCACTGCGCTTCCAAGGGGGCTGGGAGAGAATGAATTCCAACTGGCAACGCGCCCTGGTGGCGGTCCTGCTCGCAGCCTGTGTCGGCACTGGCCTGACCGCGCTTGCACCCCAGCTGCACGAGACCGGCAGTATCCCGGCGCCGCAAGCCGCGCCGGAGACCGAGCTGATCTATTCCATCGTCAACCTGACCGAGGATATGACCGCCCGGTCTGCCTGCCCGCTTGACCTGGACGCCGCGCGCGCGCGCGTCGAGGCCGGGCTGCGCGCCCATTCACTCAAGCCGGTCTTCAGCCCGATTGCCGAGGGCCCCGGCGTGCTGACCCAGGAAGTCGCTGCCCGGCGCCTTCCCGCCGGCAGCAACACGGTGTGCGGCTGGAGTGCCAACGCCTATTTCAATGGCCGACGCGGCCCGTTGCGGCGGGACCAGGACGGGCATTCCTATTCCAGCCTCGAAGCCGCCAGCCGCGATGTCGCGCCGCTCCTGCCGGCGCAGGTGCATTGACGCGGCCCTGGCGAGCGCTGACAGGTTGGGCCAGATTTTCACACGTCCCGGCCCCCGGCATTTTCTCCAAAGGTTTCCGATGAGCCCGCAATTTCCGCCCATCCACCCGTTTCGCAGCGGGCAACTCCCCGTCTCCGCCGGTCACGCCCTGTATTGGGAACAATGCGGGCGGGCAAACGGCATCCCCCTTCTGGTGCTGCACGGCGGCCCGGGCTCGGGCTGTTCGCCGCGGTTCCAGCGTATGTTCGACCCGGCGCGCTTCGAGATAACATTGATGGACCAGCGCGGCTGTGGCCGCTCAACGCCCCACTTGTCGCTCGACGCCAACACAACCGCCGACCTGATCGGTGATATCGAGGCGTTGCGGATGCATCTGGGGATTGAACGCTGGATCGTGTTCGGCCCGTCCTGGGGCTCGACCCTGGCCTTGGCCTATGCCCAGGCCTACCCGGAGCGCGTCAGCACGCTGGTGGTCGGTGCAATCTTCCTCAGCACGCGCGACGAGCTGGACTGGTGGCATGGCGAGGCCGGCGCGCCGCGCTTCTTCCCGGAAGCCTTCGCCGCTTTCATTGCCCCTGTGCCGCAGCACTATCGCACCACGCCGCGCACGATCATGGACTGGTGCTTTGAAGAGATGCAGCGCGAACAGGCCGATGGCCTTACGGTGCTGAACCGTCTGGCCGATCCGGCGGCGAGCCTGACCGAGCTGCGCCAATCAACCTTGTATCGCTGGACGGAATATGAGGACCGGCTGTCCTGGCTCGATCAATCGGCGCAAGCCACGCGCGACGGTCTGGCCGAACGCGGGCCCGGATTCGTCGCGGCCCATTCGCTGATCGAGGCGCATTATTTCCGCAATGCCTGTTTTCTCGAGCCGGACCAATTGATCGCCAATGCCGGACGGCTGGCTGATATACCGATGCATATCCTGCACAGCCGTTATGACATGGTCTGCCCACCGCGCGGAGCCCTGCGCCTGGCAGCCGCTTGCCCCCATGCGAGCTTGCACATGGTTCCGGTCAATGGTCATGCAATGACGGATACGGTGCAGGAACAGCTGAATGGGGTGATGGCGGGGCTCCAGGGCTAGCGGGGCCGCCAGGGGCTTTATGATCCTCACCCGGTCCGGGGCACGGGGGCTGAGGTTGACGAACGCGCCCTCCCCTAATCCGGCGCCACCGGCATCCAGGCATGGATGGCGAGACTGACCGAGCCGCCGGCGAAGCTGCCACCATTGGCCGTGAGGACGATGGGCGTGTCGCTATAGAAGGCCGTGGGGCCTATGACGCCGAGATTGCTCGCTCCCTCTGATATCCCCAGCGAACCACCGAATTTCGAGGTTTCGCCGGCTATGCCGCAATCGAAACTGCTGGCACCTGTGATGGCTTCATCGGTACGGACGGAGACACAGAAGACGATTGAACGTGCCGGGATGGTGATCGCGGTGACAACACTGGCGCCGGTCAAGCCGGTGACAGTGTCCGCGATGAGGATCGCCCGGGTTTTCGCGCCGCCGGGCGATTCGGCGAGGACTGTGTCGGCACCGGCCAAATGCCAGGCCGAACCGCCGAACACGACATCACGTGCCTCGTCGAGCACATGAACGCGCCAGCCGGATTTGGGCGTCACTTCGCTCCAGAAGCCGTCGCGCCAGATCGCCAGCGAGCCGGCCGTCATCGCAGTCCAGTCATCGCCACTGGCGCCAGCGGGGATTAGCCAGCATTGCCCGTCCCCGGGATCGCCGGGCTGCACAGCCAGGCTGCGGCTTTGCGCCTGGGCCTGAACCAGCGCATCAAGGCGCAGCAGGCTCTCATTCACAGGGACATGTTTTTGCGCCTGGGCCGGCATCACCAGCGGCAGGGCGAGATTGGGCGTAGTCTCGGACATCAGGGCCTCCATGGCTGCTCGCTTCGATTGTGATGCCGACCGCAGCACTGTGGGATAAGCAGAATCGCTGTCCATACTCGCCGCTCGTACTTGACGTACGGGCCCCGCGCGCCTTTTCTCCGGCCCGACACATTGATGGCCTTGCCGCGACAGGATTTCCATGACCGACACTATCCGCGATTTCGCCGGGGATTTCCCCGCCCAGACCGCCGCCAGCTGGCGCGTCCTGGCCGAAAAAGCCCTGCGCGGCGCCGATTTCGAAACCGCGGTGGACCGGCACACGGTTGACGGGCTCAAGCGTGGTCCGGTTTTCTTCGACCGTCCAGACGGCACAGGCGCCGTCGACACAGCGCCGCGCGACGGGCACCTGCCCTGGGGCATGCGCCAGTCGATCACCGAAGCCTGCCCGGCCGAAGCCAATGCCGTCGCGCTCGACGATCTGATGGGCGGCGTGTCGGAACTGGACTTGCGGCTCGACAGCACGGGTCGCTTTGGGCTCAAGGCCAATGAGATCGAGCTGCTGGATGCGGCGCTGACGGGCGTCGACCTCTCCCTCGCCCCGGTCCATCTCGACAGCCTCGATGGCCAGGGCCATCACGCCCATCTCCTGCTGACCCTGTTCGCCCGCCGCCGCCTCGATGGCGAGCATCTGCACGGCGGGCTCGGCCTGTCGCCGGTCGAACGGGCGGCGCGTCAGGGGATTGCGCTGGACGATCAATGCTTCCCCAAGGCGCGCGGCCTTGCCGAACTGGCCCAGGCCGCTTTCCCGCAGATCAGGATCTTCCGGGCCGATGCGGCGCTCGCCTTCGAAGCTGGCGGCAGCGAAGTGCAGGAGCTCGCCGTGCTGGCGGCATCCAGCGCCACCTATATCCGCGTCATGCTCGAGGCCGGCCTCTCCGCTGATGAGGCCGCGCAAGCCGTCGAGGCGCGGCTCGCCGCCGATACAGATATCCACCTGACCATTGCCAAGCTGCGCGCGGCACGGCGCATCTTCGCCCGCATCGCCCAGGGTTTCGGTGCCAGCGAGGCCGCGCAACGCCTGTCGCTGCAGGTCACGACATCGGGCCGGATGATGAGCGCCAAGGATCCGTGGACGAATATGATCCGCACCGCCTGCGCCGGCTTTGCTGCGGCCGCTGGCGGCGCCGACACCATCACCATCCGCCCCTTCACCGATGCGATCGGCCGCCCGACCGGGCTCGGCCGCCGCGTCGCGCGCAATCTCCATATCCTGCTGGCCGAAGAGAGCCATATCGGCAAGGTCACCGATCCCGCTGCCGGCTCCTATCTGCACGAGACCTTGAGTGATGAGCTGGCGCAATCTGCCTGGTCGCTGTTCCAGAAGATCGAACGGCGCGGCGGGCTGGTTGGCGCCTTTGCCGATGGCTGGCTGCAGAGCGAGATCGCGGCGGTGCGCGAGAAGCGTCTGCAACGACTAGCCGACGGCAAGGATGTCATTCTCGGTGTCACCCAACACCCCGACCCGCACCCCAAACCGGTGGAAACCAATGGCTCCTGGCCGGAACCTGACGCACCGGAGGGCGCCCTCACCGCCATCCGCCTGGCCACGCCATTCGAGGGAGCGAGCTCATGAGCCACACACCCGATTTCACCACACTCGACCTTGGCCCCGCCCTGCCCGCATCCGCGGCAAAGGGTGAGGACTGGACCCCGGCCGAAGGCATCGCCATCCACACCGCCTATGGTCCGGCCGATAGCGAGAGCGTCGACTTCATCCACACCGTCCCCGGCGCGGCGCCCTTCGTGCGCGGGCCCTATCCGACCATGTTCCTGCAACGCCCCTGGACGATCCGGCAATATGCCGGCTTCTCGACGGCCGAGGATTCCAACGCCTTCTACCGGCGCAATCTGGCGGCCGGGCAGAAGGGGCTTTCGGTCGCCTTCGATCTGGCGACACACCGCGGCTATGATTCAGATCACCCGCGCGTGGCCGGCGATGTCGGCATGGCCGGTGTGGCGATCGATTCCATCTATGACATGCGCACCCTGTTCGACGGCATTCCGCTCGACCAGATGAGCGTGTCGATGACGATGAATGGCGCCGTCCTGCCAATCCTGGCGCTGTATATCGTCGCCGCCGAAGAACAGGGCGTGAAGCCGGAACAGCTTTCCGGCACGATCCAGAACGACATCCTCAAGGAGTTCATGGTCCGCAATACCTATATCTATCCACCGGCCCCATCGATGCGGATCATCTCGGATATTTTCGACTACACCTCGAAACACATGCCGAAATACAATTCGATCTCGATCTCCGGCTACCACATGCAGGAGGCCGGTGCCCCGGCCGATCTCGAGCTCGCCTACACCATCGCTGACGGGCTGGAATATATCGCGACAGGCATTGAAGCCGGCATGGATGTCGACACTTTCGCGCCGCGCCTCTCCTTCTTCTTCGGCATCGGCATGAATGTCTTCATGGAGATCGCCAAACTGCGCGCCGCGCGCCTTTTGTGGGCCAAGCTGGTCAAGGAGCGCTTCAGTCCCAAGAGCGAAAAATCGATCTGTCTGCGCACCCATTGCCAGACCTCCGGCTGGTCACTGACCGCCCAGGACGTGTTCAACAATGTCGGCCGCACGGCGCTGGAGGCCATCGCCGCTGTCGATGGTCACACCCAGTCCCTGCACACCAATTCGCTCGACGAGGCGCTCGCCCTGCCGACCGATTTCTCCGCCCGCATCGCGCGCAATACCCAGATCCTTCTGGCCAGCGAAGCCCATGCCTGTGACGCGATCGATCCGTGGGGCGGCAGTCATTATGTCGAACGCCTGACCCATGATCTTGCCGCCCGGGCGATGGATCATATCGCCGAAATCGACGCGCTCGGCGGCATGGCGAAGGCCATCGAGGCCGGCGTGCCCAAATTGCGCATCGAAGAGGCAGCCGCGCGCACCCAGGCGCTCATTGACAGCGGCCAGCAGACGATTACCGGCATCAATAAATTCCTGCTCGACGAGGACGAGGATGTGCCGGTCCTCAAAGTCGATAATTATCTGGTGCGCAAACAGCAGATCGAAAAGCTCGAACGTCTGCGAGCCGAGCGTGATCCGGCCAGGGTCGAGGCCGCGCTTGAGGCGCTGGCGGCATCAGCGGCTTCGGGGCAAGGCAATCTGCTCGAACTGGCCGTTGATGCGGGCCGCGCCATGGCCACAGTCGGCGAAATTTCCGACGCCATGGAGCGCGCGTTCAAACGCCATGTCGCCGAGATCAAGGCTGTGACCGGTATTTACGGCCCTGCCGCCGGCGATGATGACAAGGTCCGCCGGGCGCGCGACAGCGCCGCCCGCTTCCTGGATCTCCATGGCCGCAAGCCGAAAATCCTGATCGCCAAGCTCGGCCAGGACGGCCATGATCGCGGCCAGAAAGTCGTCGCCTCGGCCTATGCCGATCTCGGCTGGGATGTGGTGATCGGACCGCTTTTCCAGACCCCGGACGAGGCCGCCACGCTGGCCATCGCCGAAGACGTTCACGCCGCAGCCGCCTCGTCACTTGCCGCCGGACATCTCACCCTGGTGCCGCAATTGCGCAGTGCGCTGTCGGAGCAGGGCCGTGAGGATATCCTGGTCATCGTCGGCGGGGTCATCCCGCCCGATGATGAACCGGTGCTGCGCCAGATGGGCGCTGCGGCCGTCTTCCCGCCCGGAACAGTGATCGCCGACAGCGCGCTGGTGATGCTGGAGCGGATGGGCATCGAAGAGGTGGTGGTCGAGAACGGTGAATGATCGTATCGTGGTGCACCCACACCTATGGAGCTGCCGCGATGACACGCATTCTTCCCCTGCTCGTCCTGCTTCCCGCCCTCGCGCTGACAGCCTGCGCCACCGCGGGGCCGACGCTCTACGCACCGGCGCAGGATAGCCGCTACGGCTATTCCGAACGGCAGATTGAGCAGGATCGTTTCATGATCCGCTTCGATGCCGGACCGGACGTCAGCATTCAGGAAACGGAAGACCTGGCTTTGCGCCGGGCAGCCGAATTTACGCTGGAACAGGGCGGCGACTGGTTTGTCGTTGTCCGCCGTGACCGCGATGGCAATGATCGCAATCCGGTCAGCCTCGGCACATCGGCAAGCTATTCAACCGGCTCGCGCGGCTATTCGGGCAGCGGCGTCGGACTGGGCATCCGCTTCGACGGCTCTGCCGGGCAGAAATCCGTTACGCTCGAAATCCTGGTGCGCACCGGCACGGTATCCGATGATGCCAATGCCTATGATGCCCGCAATGTGCTGGCCAATATGCCCTGAGGCAGGCCTGGGTCAGGCAGAAAGCTTTTTGGCCTGGCCGACCCAGTCGTCGCGGACAATGCGACCACGGCCATTGATGCGCTCATCCCAGCTGGCGATATCGGCCTCACTCCAGGCGGCGATCTGCGTCAGGCTGACGACACCAGCGGCCTTCAGGCTCGCCGCCGCTTTCGGGCCCAACCCCTTGATCACGGTCAGATCATCCTGCCGGCCGGCCTCCGTGGGTGCGGGCGCCACTGGCTTCGATGCCGCGGGTTTCGGTGCTGCAGGTTTCTCCGCCGCTGGCTTGGGCGGTGAGGACTTCTTTGCCGCCGGTTTTGGCGCCACCGACTTCGTGGACGCAGATTTGGGCTCTGCCGATGCGGCAGGCTTGGCCGAAACGGGCTGGGCCTTGCTTTCGGGCATGTCGGCATGGCCAGTCTTGACCGCCCCGGCCGGTTGCTGCCGGGCGGCAACCGCGCGCGTTTCCGCTTCGCCGAGGCGACGTGCGAGATTTTCGTTTTCCCGGCGCAGCGCGATGACATCGGCCAGCGCCTTGTCGGCCTCGGCGCTACGCGCCTCGCCGCTCCAGACTTTCCATCCGGTCAAAACCCCGAATCCGAACGCCGCCAAAATCAGGAACCCAATCTGCCAGACCAGCCAGAACATGCCTCAACCCTCAATCGATGAAATAGAAAATGTAAGTGCCTGCATCTGGTCATCAGCCAGCGCGACAATAATTCTCGACTCGCCAACGGCACCTCCCGCCAGCAGCGACCGCACCTGCTCGGCCCGCTCCCTGGCCAGCTCTGCGCCGCCATCGGCAATACTGACCCTGACAGAGAGCCGGGCACTGGCGGGGCAAGCGGCAAAGGTGCGTCCCAACCGGCGCAGGGCGATCTCTGTCAACGGGCTGGCGCCGGCACCGCCCGGCTCGAAACGCAGCTCATCCGTGCCCTGAGCCGCGCGGACTATGGCCGCGCAGGCGTCAATATCGGGCACATTCACAATCGGCGGCGCGCCAGCCGGTATCACGATCGAGGCGGCCCGGAAGGGTGCAGGCATGGTCTGCAGCGTATTCGCAACCGAGCGGGCGATTTGCGGGTTCTCGGCCTCGCCATAGAGGCCGCCCTGCTGGCCGCTGAGCACGATGGCACCGCGCTCGAGACGCGCCAGCTGACCGAGCAGGCGTTTGGCCGCCTCCTCCCACTCCGCCGCGGGCGCACCGCCAGGGATGAGTGTCAAATCGGAATCGGCACCATTGGGGAAATTCGCCGTTGCAAAACGGGCAATCGCATCACGTGCGGCCGCGTCGCTGGCATCGCCACGTATCAGTACTCGCCCGCTGAACGCCACGTCGGCACGGAAGGCAAAGCCGCGGTCAATGCGGGCATCCGTGGTTTCGTCGATCACGCGGGACACGCCGCCGGCGATATTGCCGCCTGACCAGGTCGATCCCGCCACAACTTCAAGCGCGATTTCCCGGGCCGTGTCATTGGGCGCCGCGCCGCTGAGGATGGCCTCCTGACCGCGCATACGGACATGGGCCCAATCCATCTCGCGCCGGGCCAGCGCGTCGCGGGCATTGGTCTCGAGCCGCGCCTGCAAACTGGTGACGGAAAACGGTCCGACGGCCAGCAACAGGCCGGTCACGACCAGCAGGCCGGCCAGGGCGATCAGCAATATATTTCGGGCGCGCAGCGTCATGGCAAAAATCATCAATGTTTTGATCAGCGGAAAGCCGAATCATATGGGCTTCTTTGATCATGATATCGCGGCCAATTCAGGGCAGGCACCCCAAAGCGGATCGCGTGGTGAATATTGTGCAGTCGCCCCGGCGCCAGGCCCCGGAACAGAACCTTTCCCCCTGCCTACACCAGCAGATTGGCCGGAGCAAAAAAGAAGGGCCGGGCGTTGCCGCCCGGCCCTTCCCTTCGTCATGCATATGCCGGATTAGCGGCGGGCGCGGAGCGTGATGCCCCAGGACCGCGGCGTACCGAGGAAGCCATTGAACGAACCAGGCTGGAAAGGTCCGTCGAAGCCAACCTGAAGATAATCTTCATCCGTCAGGTTGCGGCCCCACAATTCCAGCGACCAGGTTTCGTCGGCAGCGCCGATACCAACACGCCCGTTGAACAGGGTGTAGGCCTCCTGGATCTTTTCAGGATCAAGGTCAGAACCCGTATTCTGCTCGGACATGTAGCGGGCATCAAGGTGAGCCAGCCAGGTCATGTTTTCGCCAAAGGTGCCGTTATAGGTCACCGAGCTGGACGCATACCATTCCGGAGCCAGCGAGAAGTTGCGGCCGGACAGGACGTCAACATCTGGCGTGCCGGTCGGTGCGAACTCGTCATAGCTCGCATCAGCATAGGTGATGCCGCCCTGCATGGTCAGACCAGGCATGGATTCCGGCAGCCACAACAATTCCATCTCGGCACCCTGGGTCGACGCGCCATCGATCGAGGTCACGAAGAAGGCAATGCCGTTGAAGGTATTGAGCTGGTAGGTGTCGAACTGTGACTGGAACAGGTAGAAGTTGGCCAGAAGGCTGTCATTCGCCCATTCGGTCTTGATACCGATTTCAAAGCTGTCGACGGTTTCCGGATCAAAACGAGCCGGATAGGAAGACGGGCTGGCCAGCACCGAGGTGAAGTTCACAGCGCTGTCACCGGCTTGCGTGAAGCGGTCGAGGTTGAAACCGCCCGCCTTGTAGCCATGCGAATAGGTACCGTACATCAACAGGTCGTCATTGAAGCGGTGCGACAGCGAGAGCAGTCCGGAGAACTCGTTCTCCTCAAGCGTTTGCGTATTGTCGATCCGGGCAAACACGTCGCGCGAGAATGGCAGACAGGTGAAAGTCCCGAACTGCGCCAGATCCGCAACCGAAACGCCGGATGCGCCCGAGAACGCGCTGAGCAGAGCCTGATTGCCCGCTGTCGAGAAGTCCAGGGCATCACCGAAGGCATGTTCCCAGACATCACAGGCCGGAACGGAGCTTTCGCCGAAATCGAAGGTCGCCGTCTTCTGCGTCGTGGTGTGACGCAGACCGAAGGAGATGTCCGTCGAGTCCGTCAGATGCCAGGTGTTGTGGGTGAAGAAGCTCAGGCTTTCACCATCCTGGCCGAAGGTATCACCGAGCGGATTGCCACCACCGAGCGGAGCGCCCTGGGTCGGGAAGAGCGGCACATAACCTGGAACCGGATTGCCGAGGAAGGCTGAAAGCCCTGCCAGACCGTTGGCAAGATCGACAACCGTCGAGATCGACGCCCCGCCTGAACCGAGCAGCGAGAGATAGGTGTCAAAGTGAGCGCCCATCTGGATCGCGTCCCGGCGGACCAGGTCTTCGCTTGAATAATACGACCCGAACATCCAGTCGACATTCTCGGTCGCGCCGGAGAAGCGCAGTTCGAACGTCGTATTGCCGAAGTCGAACGTATTATTGCTGATGTCGCGGAACACGATGTCCGCACCGGTAAAGTCCGTGTCCTGACCGGAACGAAGCTCATAGGTCCGATCCGACAGGATGGCTGTCATGTCGAAATTATCGAACTCCCAGTTCAGCTGAGCGCTGAAGCCCTGGTCGGTGATTTCCTGACCGTTGGAACGGTTGGCCTGAAGCGTCCGGCTGAACGGATCTTCGCTGCCCGGCATCGGCCGGCCACCGGGAACCAGGGCATTGATGATGCCTGCGGTCGCACCGGAAGTGATGCTCGGCGCACCGCAACAATTTTCGTCGCGCTCGGTGATGTCGGCGCTGAGCAGAAGATTCACGTGGTCCGTGAAGTCGATCAGGACCTGGCCACGGAAGGTGAAGAAGTTCTGATCACCGTCCTCGGTCTGGGTGCGCGGTCCGCCAAAGGGCTCGACGGTCTGATAGCCGTCACGCTGGCGGGTTGCACCATAGACGCGCGCTGCAATGCGGTCCGTGATCGGGCCGGTGATGCTGGCAGCAGCGCCCCAGCCGGAAGTATCGCCACCAACATAGGTCAGCTCGGTATTATAGCCGAACTCGAATTCCGGACGTTTGGTGACGACATTGATGATACCGGCGGTGGTGTTGGCACCGAACAGCGTGCCCTGAGGGCCGCGCAGGACTTCGATGCGTTCGAGCTCACCAAGATCGTTGAAACCGACACCATTACGGGCGCGCGGCACGCCATCGATCACGATCCCGACGGAGGATTCCAGTCCCGGATTGTCACCAACCGTACCGATGCCACGAATCCGTGCGGTCGTAACGAATTCACTGGTGGTCGAGGTGACATTGAGGCCGGGCGAGATAATCGCCAGATCCTTCAGGTCGTGCACGCCGGCATTCGTCAACTGGGTTTCGCCATAGGCGGTCACCGCAACAGGCACATCCTGGATTCCCTGTTCGCGCTTTTGCGCGGTCACCGTGATGATGTCCACGCTGCGGCTCTCCTGGGCCACTGCCTGGGCACCGGTCAATGCGATAACCGAGGCTGCTGCGAACAGAATCGTTCTCTTGGTCGATGGCATAGTCTTTAACTCCCTCCCGAGCGCTGGCGATTTTCCGCTCAGCTGATTACATAAAACGCTTTGCGCGTTCTCCGTGTACATTGCGGGAGTTTGACGACGAGGTGAAGCGAAATCTCAACGTCAAAACGCCGCATCCACCGATATCGTACCGTAAAATCGAAATTCCCGTGCACTGTTGCAGGGCAGTCACATTGCCGCCCGCGACATTGCGGCTTGGCCTACCGGGGAAAACCGGCTCAGATACGACCAACATCTGAGGAGAGTGATTGTGTTCAAGACCCTGCTGGCCGCCCTGGTATGCGCGGCAACCGGAAGCGCACTGGCGCAGCCAATACAGCCGCTGCAGCCACGCGACATCTTCGCCCTTGAGGCCGCGTCTGACCCTCAGATATCTCCGGACGGGCAATACATCGCCTATGTCCGCCGCTCCAATGACATCGCGACCGACCAGAGCCTGTCGGCGATCTGGTTGATCAATCCGGACGGTAGCGATCATCGCGCCCTGCCCGCCGCGTCCGGCTCGAGCCATACGCCGCGCTGGTCTCCGGACAGCCAGAAACTGGCCTATATTCAACCCGGCGCCGACCATGTCAGCATTCGCGTCCTGACGCTGGCCAGCGGAGTGGACCGCGAAGTCGCGCAGGTTCGGGGCGGCGCGGCCGGCCTTGGCTGGTCGCCTGATGGCGATCGCCTGGCCTATGCGGGCTTTGTCGGTGAGGCCGGTATGGCGGCAGCGGATTTGCCCGAACGCGAGGACGATATGACCTGGGCGGCGGGTGCCCAGATCGAGAACCGGCTGGCCTTCCGCTTCGACGGGATCGGCGCCCTGCCGATCGGCCGGCAGCAATTATTCGTGGTCGACATCGCGAGCGGCGAGCCGCGCGCCGTGACGTCCGACACGCTCGGCGCCAGCGGCGATCTGGCCTGGGCCGCCGACGGCCAGTCCATCCTGTTTGCCGCCGACCGGCGTCCCGATCGCGAAACCCTGGCGCCGGATAGCGAGATATTCCGGGTCGGGCTGGTCGACTCAACGCCGCAACCCCTGACCAGCCGGGTCGGCCCCGACATGGCGCCTCGTCCCTCACCCGACGGGAGCCTGCTCGCCTATCTCGGCTATGACGACCACCGGATGGGCTATGACAATATCCGCCTCTATGTCGCCCATGCCGATGGCAGCGATCCGCGCGCCCTGTCGGAAACGCTCGACCGGTCCGTCAGCAATCCACAATGGAGCAGCGATGGCGAGGCGATCTATGTCCAGTACGAGGACCATGGCGAGACCCTGATCGCGCTGATCGGTCTGGACGGCAGTATCGAAACGCTCGCCCGCGGCCTGGGTGGTCCGGATTTCGGCCGCCCCTATACCGGCGGCGAATTCACCGTCTCGCAGCAGGGGCGGTTCGCCGCGACTATCAGCACGCCCCGGCGGCCGGCCGAACTCGCGACGGGCACGCGCGGCGAAGCGCTGCACGCACTCACCCGACTGAATGCCGACCTGCTCGACAATCGTTCGCTCTCGGATGCCGAGACCGTGCACTGGTCCTCGCCGTTTGACGGCCGCGAGATTGAGGGATGGGTGTTATATCCGCCCGAATTCGATCCGACGCAGCAATACCCGCTCATCCTGGAGATCCATGGCGGCCCCTTCACGGCCTACGGCCCGGCCTTCTCGGCGGAACTCCAGCTGATGGCCGCAGCGGGCTATGTGGTGATCTATACCAACCCGCGCGGCTCAACGAGTTACGGTTATGAATTCGCCAATCTGATCCATCATGACTATCCGGGAAATGATTATGACGACCTGATCGGGGCGGTGGAGATGATGCTCGATCGCGGCTTCATCGATTCCGACCGGCTCTTCGTGACCGGCGGGTCGGGCGGCGGCGTGCTGACGGCCTGGATTATCGGCAATACGAACCGCTTCGCCGCGGCCGCTGTGGTCAAGCCCGTCATCAACTGGTCGAGCTTCGTGCTCTATTCCGACCTGCCGCAATTCTTCTACCGCTACTGGTTCGCCAGCGCGCCCTGGGAAGATCCGGCCGAGTACTGGCGCCGTTCGCCGCTCTCGCTGGTTGGCAATGTCGACACCCCGACCCTGGTCATGGTGGGCAGTGCCGATGCGCGCACGCCGCGGGGCGAGAGCGAGCAATATTATTCGGCCCTGCGTCTGCGCGGCATTCCCAGCCGACTGGTCGTGATCCCCGACGCCTATCACGGCATCTCGAATTCCCGGCCCAGCCGTTTGCTGACCAAGGTCGCGGAAATCCTGCGCTGGTTCGAAACCCATGATCCCGGCCTGGAGGCAGTCGAGCCATGAGCCCGATCCGGCTCGCCGCCATCCAGGCAGCTCCGGTCTATTTCGACAAGGCCGCCTCCCTGGACAAGGCGTGCGGCCTGATCGCCGAGGCGGGCCGGCGGGGCGCCACGATTGCCGCCTTCGGCGAGACCTGGCTGCCGGGCTATCCATTTTTCATCGAGGCGCCGCTGAGCGATCTCTGGTGGGAGGCCGCGGCGCTCTATCTGGAAAATGCCATCACCCTGCCCGGCCCGGAAACCGATGCGCTGTGCGCGGCGGCAAGGGCCGCCGGGATCGATGTCGTGATCGGAATTGCTGAACGGGACGGCGCCACCGGCGGCAGTATTTATGCCAGCCTAGTCTTCATCAGCCGCGACGGCACCATTCTTGGCCGTCACCGCAAGCTCAAGCCCACCCATCACGAGCGTTCGATCTGGGCCGATGGCGACGCCAAGGGCCTGCAGGTCTATCAACGCGATTATGGCCGCCTGTCCGGGCTCAATTGCTGGGAGCACAACATCGTCCTGCCCGGCTATGCCCTGATGTGCCAGGGCACGCAGATCCACGTCGCCGCCTGGCCCGGCCACGAGCCGGTCACCGCGCCCAACGATCCCGTCTGGTCGCGTCAACTTCTGCTGTCGCGCGCCTTCGCCAGCCAAGCCGGCGCCTATGTCATTGCCGCCGCCGGTCTGCGCCTTGAGGCGCATGTGCCCGAACGCTTCAAATCACTCAGCGCCTTCGAGCACACCGGTCAGAGCTTCATCATCGACCCGCGCGGCGAGATCATCGCCGGCCCGGCCGAGGGCGAGACCATATTGATTGCAGACGGCGATCTGGCCGAGGTGCGCAAGGCCAAGCTCGCCTGCGATCCGGCGGGGCATTACGCCCGGCCGGACCTGTTCGAGCTCAAACTGCAGGGCCGCACCCTCTATCCGCCGCACAGCGATTAGGCCGAGGCGGACGGCCGTTTGGAAATCGCCTCGCGCCAATTGGCGAGATGTTCCAGCTCCGGCCCCGGCTTGAGCTTCACCCAGGCCGCGAAGTCGACAAAGGCATAGCCGGCAATATCGGCGGCGCTGAACGCGTCGCCGGCGAGATAATTGGCCTCGGCCAGGCGTTGGTCCATCACGGCAATGAAGGCCTCGGCGCGCTGCCGGCCGCGCTGCGCCAGCGCCGGGATCTGCTCATAGCGCTGTGGCCCGGGAATGGCCGAATCCTTGAAGAAGTCAGACGTGTTGCGCAGGGCTTCGGCGACCCCCATGAATCCCTCCCACTCGACCCGGCCCAGCCATTCGGCGACCAGCGCCTTCTCCACCGGGTCTCGGCCCAGCAGCGGCGGTTCGGGACAAATTTCCTCGAGATAGCGGGCGATCGAGGCATTATCACACAGCACAACACCATCATCGAGCGCCAGCGCCGGCACCGTGCAGCGCGGATTGACCGCACGATAGGCCGGATCGAACTGGGCCTTGGCGCCCAGATCGACCTGGATGGTCTCGATATCGAGACCTTTTTCAGCGATAAACATCCGGGCGCGGCGCGGGCTTGGTGCCGCCTTGTAATCATAGAACTTCATCGAAAATCTCATCCCCTGTCGGAAGGCTGGCCGTTCTGGAAGGCCGGAGCTTGTTCGGCGGCGTGGGCGGCCATTGCGTGGGTCATCAAGCGATCACGGCGCGATACAGGCCCGGCGGCCAGAGTGTTTCGCCCCATAGATCCGGCATGAGCCTGCCGTGTACGCCCGAATACGGCAAGAGGCCGCGAAACCGGCCTCGCCTCAATTGATCCACAAATCGCCGGTTTATGCCCCATTGGCTGCCACAATTCACAATTAACCATAGGGTCAGTGTCAAACCGGCGCGCAAAATGAAGGGGGAGGCCATGCCCTTAGATAACCGTACAGATCCCGGCTTTGGGAGAATGACCGATCTGCCGCCCGATCTCGCAGAATTCCGCGATGTGCGCTCACCATCTGAAATGATCGCGCTGGGCCGCACCATCTCGCTGGCATCAGCGCGCCACGAAGACCTGCTGAAATTTCGCCGCACCTGGGGCGGCGCCATCGATGACGCGAGCCTCTCGGCAGAGACCGATATCAAGCCGATCGACCGTGCCGCGATCTATCCCAAATCCCATATCCTGCACTTTTCTGTGCTCGCCTCGCTGGTGCTGTTCGAAGGCCTGGCGAACGCCTATTTCTTCTCAACCGGTTCCGATCTGGGCCTGTTGGGCGGCTGGCTGCAAGCCATCACCGTCTCCTTCACCAATGTGATCGCCGCCTTCTTCCTGGTCGGCTTTCTCGGACTTCGGCACATGTCGAACCCGCACAAGCGCGTCCATAGCGGCCTCGCCGCTGTCGGTGTCGGGATTGGCGTCGTCACCCTGCTGGCGCTCAATCTGAGCGCAGCCCATTTCCGTGACCTGCTCGAATTCAACGCTGCAACGCTGGCTGTCGGCGCCGGTGATGTGACCGGTCTCGTGCTGACACCCGTCACCGCGGCGCTGTCGGACCCATTCGGCATCCAGACCCTGGAAGCCCTGCTTCTGCTGGTTCTGGGCACGACCTTCGCCGTGATTGCCGCCTTCAAGGGCCGCACATTCGACGACGCGATCCCCGGCTATGGTGGGGTCACCCGCCGCCTGGAAACCGCCGCCGGCGATCTGGAAAAGGCCCTGGAGGCCGGCTGGAAAGACGCCAAGAAACTGAGCCAGCACGAACTCGAACAACTCGTCGAAGCCAAGGAATTGCATGACGAGATCTGCCGCGATCTGGCGGGACCGAGCAACCACCGATAAGCTGCTAGCGGAGGCGGGCCCCCAAGCGGGCCCGCCACACTCATTAGTGGCGGGGGGCCCTTATGACCGGACGCGATATACTCGGAATATTCAATCTACTGATTGTAGCAGGCGTATTGGGCGCCATCAGCTATGCTGCCTTCGTACTCAAACCACCCGTCTATGACAGCCAGACCCTCTGCCTGGCGGGCACGGTGCCGCCGCACACGGTCGTGGTGATCGACAAGACCGACCTCTATTCCCCCGAACAGGCCGAGGCGATCGGAGCGCTGATTCTGTCCCAGCGCGACCAGCTCGCGGTCGGCGAACGCCTCTCGCTCTACGAACTCAATGAGAGCGGCCAGCTGCGCAATACCAATAGCTTCTCGCTGTGCAATCCGGGCGCCGGTGAACAGGTCAATCCGCTCTATCGCAATCCCGACCGGGTGCAGGCGCGCTATGACGCTCTGTTCGCCGAACCACTGGATCGCGCCCTCGCCGATCTCGTTCTGCCGAAGGACGCGCCCAACAGCCCGATTATCGAAGCGCTGGCCCGGCTCGGTCAGGATCCCGGTTTCGACCGCACCGTGCCGTCGCGCCAGATCGTGCTCGTCTCCGACATGCTGCAGAACTCAGAAGTCTTCACGGTCTATCGCCGCCGGTTGGGCAGTCTGGAGCACCGCGTCCCCGATCCCGCCATCGTCGCCGATGCGATTCGCGAAACCTATGGCGACAGCCTGCGCGGCGCCCGGCTCGATATCCGCCTCATTCCGCGCGGCAATTGGGAAGCCGAACAGCATGGCGACCTGATGCAATACTGGGACACGGTCTTCGCCATGCTCGGCGTTCAGGCGAGCTGGAACGCACTTTAACCCCACTCAAAGCCACGGCACCGGACAAGCCGCCTGTTTTCCACAGGCCAGCGCGGTCGCTCATAGCTTATGAATATCCGCCAGCGCCAAACCCACCCACTGTATGTTGTGGCACCCCGCCACCGACACGCAACCGGTTGAGGTTTCCATGGCCGCGCCTGCCCGACACCACGATGCTGACTGGATGGCATCGAGCGAACAGCTCAATCCGGTCCTCGACGAGGACATTCTGAGCTTTTGTGTCCGCTCACCGCAGCTGGTGGAGCTGGCCTTCACCCTCGCCGATCATGGGCATACCCATGTCGGCCATGTCGCGCGATTGACCGAGTTCACCCTGGTCGATCTGGCCAATGGCGATCCCTCGCTGGCCCGCGATCTGTGCCGGCGCCTGCACAAATGCGGCCTCGACACGGCGATGGAGCTGCCAGGCTGGCATGCGCCACTGAATGAGGCGCATGCGGGCCAATTCGACTAGCGCGCTGTTGCGTTTGCGACCAGCTGGCGTATTTCCTCTGACTGGTTTTGTTAAACGCCAGGGGCTGCCCGATGATCACCGTCCACCACCTCAATAATTCGCGCTCGCAGCGCATTCTCTGGCTGCTCGAGGAACTCGGCCTCGAATACGAGATCAAGAAATATATGCGCGATGCGACCACCATGCGCGCGCCGGCCGATCTCAAGGCGGTTCATCCGCTCGGCAAATCGCCGGTCATCACCGATGGCGATATCACCGTCGCCGAGTCCGGCGCGATCATCGAATACCTGGTCGACACCTACGGCCCGGCCCTGAAGCCCGACGCCGGCACCGAGGCCTATCGGCGCTATGTCTACTGGCTGCATTTCTCCGAGGGTTCGCTGATGCCGCCCCTGCTGATGAAATTGCTGATGAACCAGATCAAGTCGGCCCCGGCGCCCTTCTTCGTCAAACCAATCGCCAAACAAATCGCCAAGCGCGTCGACGACAATTTCATCGCCCCGGAACTGGTCAAGCTCTTCACCTATATCGAAGCCGAGCTGACCGCGCATGACTGGTTCGCCGGCGATGCCTTCAGCGGCGCCGATATCGCGATGAGCTTCCCGCTCGAAGCCTCCGCCGCGCGCGGCGGGCTCGACAAGCGCATGGTCAGGCTACAAGGCTTCGTCGATCGCATCCACGCCCGCCCCGCCTATCAGCGCGCGCTCGAACGCGGCGGTGAGTACGGGATTGTCGGGAATTAGGCTGGGCGTTCAGAGGTGCCTCAACGGGTCTTGCCATTGGCCGAGTATGCGCAGGATCTGCACATCGCCATCATCCAGCCGGCTGTAATAAATCGAATGCCTGGCCTGCTCGAACCGGCGCAGGCCGGGCGTGATGTCCCCGTAATCATGGCCGAGGCCTGGATATCTAGCCAGCAGGGCGAAGCGATCAAATAGCGAGTCGAAATACGTGCTCGCCCGCTCCAGCCCGAAATTCAGGATCGAATACTCGTATATCGCCTCGACATCGGCCTCGGCCCTGATCGTGAGCCTATAGCCGGCCATCGGCCTTCAACCGGTTTTCGACCCGCGCCTTGATTTCGGCGGGACCGCTGTCGCTGATCCCGCTCTGCAGGCTTTCCTGAACGATATCGCGCAGTTGGTTCTCGGCAGCATGGCGTTCCTGATCGCGGCGGATCAGATCGCGCATATACTCGCTGTCATTGGCGTAATGGCCCGATTTAATCCGGATTTTGATCCAGCTTTCCATCGCATCCGGGATAGTGATTGTCTTGCGCAGCATCGTCATGGGTGCGGCTCCTCTCGACAGAGATTACCACGCCCCGCCGTATGACCAAAATCATACTATGAGCGCATTTCGCCAGCCCCTAGAAGCTGAACACCACCCGCGCCATCAGCGCATCGCCACCGGTATCGAAATCATAGAGATATTCGACGTCGAAATCGACGCGGCGACGATAGGCATGATAATCATCACTGTCGAACCAGTGCGAAACCGAAATCCCCGGCCCGGCTTCGAACCGGTCCTGGCTGCCATACTGGTCGTCGGAATACTGGGCAATGGCGGTGACATAGGGCGTGACGGTCCAGCCTTCGGCGGTGCGGAAACGGCGGCCCTGGCGCACTTGCGCATAGGCGCCGAAATATTCGTTATCGCCGGGGATATAGGCGAGATCGGCATAGACGCTGGTATAATTCCAGCTCGCCGCTTCGGGCCGCCAGTCATAGCCATTGGTCCAGCCATAGCTGGCGCGCAAGAGCCAGTCATCGCGGGCATTATCCCCCAGCGCCACGAGACGCTCACCGGACAGGTTGAAATCGACCGACTGGAAGGGCTTCCAGCGGGCGCCAAATCCGAGCTGGCCGCTATCACTATCGAGGCTGTAACTGCCCGGCTCCATGCCGGCATAACCGCGCGCGAACAGAGTGATGCCGCGGCCGTTTTCATACAGCGCGTCGGGGCGCCAGGTGAATTCGGCGCCGATCGAGGACGAGCTGACACTGTCCTGCAGCCCACCCGAGAGGCTCACGCCCTCATTGCGATAGCTGGTGTAAATAAAGCCCGATGTGCGGCGTTCCAGTTCAGTGACTTCGCGGCGGACGCGGTAGAGATGTTCGGCATCGCCGCCCTGGGCCTGGAGAAGGTCGATCACGCCGATGAAGGCCGCAGCGGCCTCAGCCTCCTGACCGGCATCCTTATAGGCATAGGCCTGGTCCTCGAGAATGCCGGCATTGCCGGGCTGGAGCGCGATCACCTGACCGAAATGATCCGCCGCCTCGGCATTGGCGCCAATGCCGCGCAGCGCATAGGCCAGCGAGAGCCGGACATCGGTATTGGCCGGGTCCTGCGCCAGAACGGCGCGGAACTCACCGATCGCGGCGCGCGGTTCACCGGCGGCCTGCAACATCAAACCATGATCGAAACGGCGCCATGTCTGGTCATCAATCGCGATGGCGCGCGCCATGTATTGCGCCGCCATGCCCGGCTGGCTTTCGCGCAGCACCTGGGCTTGTTCGTCGTAATATTGAGCCAGCTGCAGGCCCTGGAATTCACCCGGGCGCACTTGCCACAGGCGGGACTGGGCATCGCCGATACGGCCGCTGAGACGAGCGGCGCGCGCGGCCTGCAGCTTATCCGACGGCGCATTGCTCAATTGGGCGGCATAATCCCAGCCGATCAGGGAGCGGTCCCAATCGCCTTGCGCTTCGGCCTGATACCCCAGCGAACGCAGCGCGAAGAGTTGTTGCCCGGTGTCGAGTTGATCGCGGCGGCGGACCACCTCCCACAAATCGCTGACGGCACGGGCGCTGTCGCCGGTTTCGATGGCGCAATTGGCGGCATCGAGATAGTCGCTGGCGCGGCCGAGCACGGAACCGAGCTCTTCCCAGATCGGCATGGCTTCGCTGCACCGCCCCTGCGCGTTGAGCTGGAAGGCATGATCGCGGGCCGAAGCAATCTCTTCAGGGCTCAGATCAGCTCCCGCCGTCGTGACCCAGCCGAGCGCGGCAGCCGAAGCCCCGAGCAGCATGGCGGTACGGGTAAAGCGGCCGCGGCCTCTGGATTTCATTTTGGCAGACATGACATGCTTCCTTTCCGCTCAGGGCGCGATGGCGCCGGAAGCGAGTTCCGGTTGGCTGTCGACGAGGATCTTCCAATCCGCATCCGACACTATGCCCGATTCCCGGGCTATTCTGATGAAATCGAACGGAGCCTCGCCCGCCGCGCTGACCCGGCGAATCCCCATCCAGATGGCCGCAATCTGTTCGTCATCGGCCAGGGCCAGGCGCTTCAGGATTCGCGCCGCGCGCAGATCAGGTTCCAGCGCGGTCCGGTCCCAGGCAAAACGCAGGCCGAAAGTCACATCGCTGGCCGGCGCGACCACGAAGCTGAGATCGGGCTTGAGCGCCGTCCGGAGCGCGGCCTCGGCGGCCTCGTCCAGCGGTTCGGCGAGCGCCAGTTTGAGACCGGCACGCGACGAGGCAAGCGGGAAGACGCCGAATTTGCGGGCCAGAGCGAGATCGATGCTGTCACGCACATCCTCGGCGACCTGCAAGGGGTCGAAGGCTTCGACCGGATAGCGCGAAACCTCGCTCCAGGCCGTGGCGATTTCCTCTTCGGTCGCGTGACCGGCCTTGACCAGCACCGTCGCCAGACCAATGCCGGCAGCGGAAGCTTCGGCTTCGGCCGCGACGAGCGTGGCGTCATTGATGATGCCGTAGAATTTAAGCGCGTCGCCGAGCGTATTGCCCTGTCCGCTGATCTCCGCCATCGACGGATAGGCATGCATCGTCTTGTCCCAGGTGATGCGCTCGCCGGTGACCATATGGACGGCGAAGCGGCGCGCGGCGCGCATCGAGGCGAGGAAGCCGACATAATTGCCGACCACCATGCGGATCGGCGACAGGATGGCGTGTTTGAGACCATGAGCCGATGCCGTGAATATCACACGATGAACGACGCGATTGATCAGGAAGAGGAAGTTGATCATCACCAGCGTCCAGACCCAGCTATTCGGATCGATCAGCGGAGGCAAAGTCCCCACCGATGGCACCAGCTTGGTGACAATCCAGTAGAGCGCCCACTGGAAGACAATCGCATAGGCCAGCATGCCGGTCGGTGCGGTCCAGATCGCCTTGCGGTCGCGATACAGGAAATAGCGGTGGGAGAAGGGTCCGATCCAGCCCAGCTGTTTCCAGCCGAGATAGGAAATCCCCAGCATCCAGCGCGATTTCTGCTTCACCGAGACCGACAGATTATCCGGGAAATATTCCCGCGTGCCGACCAGTTCGCGGCGATAGATCGTGCGCATCCCACTGCCATGGCGGCGCTTGATCTCGCCGACCGGGACTTTGGCCCAGAAGCGGACGAATTCCGATTTCAGCCCGGCCTGGAACAGACGGTGGCCGACATCATAGTCTTCGGTCAGGCTGTCAGTGTTGAAGGGCTGGTTGTCGCGCTCCTGGCATAACAGTTCGATACACCAGCGCGAGAACGAGGTCGCGACGCCGGCCGAGGGCACAAGCCGCGTCATCGCCGAGCGCGCGATCAGGTCCTTGCCATGCCATTCGGCAAACTCGTCCATGTAATGGCAGGGGATCAGCTCATTCCATTTGCGCGGCATGGAGAGCACGGGCAGCTGCACCATGTCGGAACGGTCGAGATAGGCATTGACCACCTTGAAGGAGAGCGGGTGGATGACGTCTTCGGAATCCTGCATCGCGAAAGCGTCGTAATGCACGCCGGCCTTCTTCTCATGCGCGAAGATGTTCTGGATCATCCAGTTGAGACAATCGGCCTTCGAGGTCGGCCCGGGATGGCCAACCATGGCGCGCACGACCTGTTTGTGCTGGCGCGCGATGCGGTCGACTTCCTCGATCGTGTCGGGGTCATTGGGATAGCAGCCGACAAAGATGTCGTAATTGCTGTATTCCAGCGAGGTCAGCGTATTCATCAACATGCGCGCGATGACATCACTCTCCTGCCAGGCTGGCACCATGATGGCGAGGCGCTTTTCCGGTGCCTCCATGATGGTCTTGGTGCTGGGCACAAAGCGGAAGGGCCGCGTCAGGACGCGCTGGCCCTGCAGAACCCAGAAATACAGGTCGAGAAAGGCGTCATCGGTCGAGGATATGAAGATCGCAATGGCGGCATAGATCGTCGCCCAGCTCAGGCCGGTCCAGTAGATTCGGGCCATTGTGGCGCCATCCAGCCCCAGCGCCCAGTCGGCCACAGACAGCCAGGTGCTTGCCCCGAAAGCCTGGATTGCCGCTAGTATTTCGCCCCAGCCCTCCACGAACTCAAGCCTCGACCTTGACGCGTGTCGCGTCCTGGACCGGGAGCACCGCCGATCTCAGCGCTTGCAGACCGGAGGCGGCTTGCGGCGCGTCCGGCTTGCGGCCAGCGCCGAGGAAAACCGAGACGAGCTGCGCGATGCGGCGGCCGGCATGGCCGTCACCAAAGGGATTGGCGGCGCGCGACATACGGCGATAGGCACGCGGATTGTCGAGCAATTGCCGGGCATTGGTCAGAATGGTTTCGGTGTGTGAGCCGACCAGACGGGCAACGCCGGCCTTGACGGCTTCGCCGCGTTCCGTCTTGTCGCGCAGCACCAGTACGGGGACACCAAAGCTCGGCGCTTCTTCCTGGACACCGCCACTATCAGACAGGATGAGATGCGAGCGCTTCATCACCGCGACGAATGCGGGATAGGCGAGCGGCTCGACCAGGTCGATGCGTTCCTCATCGCCCAGCAGGGCTTCAATCGGGCCGCGCACGCGCGGATTGAGATGCACCGGGATGACGAAGCGCAAATCCGGATATTGATTGCGCAGCAGCTTGATCGCCGTACAGACGCCGGCCACGCCATCATCCCAATTCTCGCGCCGGTGCAGGGTGACCAGCACGAGGCGTTCCTCGGGACGCAAGCGGTCAAGCGCCTGCGGGTGGATTTCCATCGAACCGACCATCTGGACCGCGTCGATCACCGTATTGCCGGTCATGCGAACCTTCTCGCTGGCGATCCCCTCATCGGTCAGGTTCCTGGCGGCGGCCCGGGTCGGCGCGAAATGCAGATCGGCGATCGGGGAGATGAGTTTGCGAAAGCCTTCCTCTGGGAAAGGGTGGCGCAGATCGCCGGAGCGAAGCCCGGCCTCGACATGGCCGACGGGAATGTCATTGAGAAAGGCGGCCATCGCGCCTGAAAAGGCCGAGGCCGTATCACCCTGGACGAGAACGAAATCGGGCCGGCTGGCGGCGAATTGCTCGCCGAGATCGCGGATCAACGCGCTCGTCAGACTGCTCAGCGCCTTGCCATTCCAGTCCAGCTCCAGCCGCGCATCAGGCGTAACGCCGAAGACCTGCAGGGCCTGGTCCGCCAGGGAACCATGCTGGCCAGTGGCAATCCACTCCGGCTCGAGATTGGCCGTATTCAGGAGTGCGGCGCGAACCGGCGCCAGTTTGATAACTTCCGGACGCGTGCCCGCAACGATTGAAACTTTCATGACCCCAGCCCCAGCTGTCCCGGCGCTTCGATCGGCAGAAGCACCATCATCATCCCCGGTGCTCCGGAGACACTTCGCTTATCGTTTGGAAGTGGGGTCGAAACCGCGCCGGGTTACGGCGATTTAAGGATCAATTAAGGTTATTCCGTCCGGCATGGGGCCATTGCGGGGCACAGCTGGTCATCGGGCATTCATGTTGGCGTTTTCGCCTGTTCCTGCCGCAGCGCGACTAGCAGGCTGCGCCGCATCTTGATGAAGAGAAGGAGCAGACCGGCGAAGACGGTCACAAGGCTGAACAGGGCGAAGGCCTGCAGCCAGATTGTGTTGAAATCATCGCGGTCCTGATAGCCCATGATGTGGAGCATCCAGAAGAAGTCGAACAGCCGCCACTCATCATTGCGACGGCTGGTGAGCATGCCGGTATTGACGGCGTAGTAGAGGCTGGTGCCGTCGCCATCGTCGAAATTGACCCGCCAGGCGGGCAGGTCCGCACCACGATATTCGGTCGTTGACGCCTCGAGCAATTCGGCCGAGGACGCCGGCAGGTCTCCGAGATGGAATTGCTCGGCCAGCGCGATTGCTGTGGCTTCTGAGATCGGGGTCAGTCGTTCCCCACTATGGGCATCGATCAGGTGGCGGGTGCCGAAATAATCCTCGACCTGATACACGGCACGCCCCAGCCAGGGCATCAACTCCACGCGCTTCACCACGCCGGACAGCCCGGCGAGACCGGCCGCCTCGGCCGGCGATATCGCACTCGCCAGCTCAAGATCGATGACCGGGACCGGCGCCACATTCTGGTCGCCATGCACATTATCAATGTCCAGCAGGCTCATCACCGCACCGCCGGCGACCCAGAGTACGATCTGGATGCCGACCAGAAGCGCCAGCCATTTATGGATCCGTGCGGTCCAACGCAAAACTGACGTCATGAAATACCCTCGCCTGGCCGAAGCCGGAGTTAAAACCAGAAGCGGATGCCGACGGCAATAACGCGGTCACTGGCCGCCTCGCCGTGCAAACGCGCCAGATCGGCCGTATCGCCCTGCAAATCATGCCATTCGATCCCGATATAGGGCGCGAATTCGCGGCGAATTTCATAGCGCAGACGCAGGCCGAACTCGGTTTCTGTCAGTCCGGAACCGAGATCATGTTCGTCGATCTCGCCAGCCGCGAAATGAAATTCGGCGCGCGATTGCAGCACAAGACGCTGGGTGATGAGAAGCTCATATTCGGCCTCTATGCGTGCCGTCATATCGCCGGCATCGCTGAGGAAAGCCGCCGCATCGACCTCGAACCAGTAGGGTGCCAGCCCCTGCAGACCGAGGACGGCATAGCTGGTCGACGGGCCAGGCTCGAAATCATGGCGCAGACCGAATTGAAGATCGAAATTGGGCGAAATGGCGCGGCCATAGAGGGCCTGCAGCTGGACCGATTCAAATTCCGATGCATCGACAGAATATTCGCCCTCGGTCTTGATCCAGAACTTGCGCTCATCGCCGCCGATCCAGCCCTGTGCATCCCACAGGATGGCGTCATCGCCGCCGCCGCTGAGATGCTCGAACCGGTCGACCAGCACCATGGAATGCGTGGCCTCCATGCCATGAAACATATGGGCTCGGGCCGCCGCCATTCGCGCCGGATCGGCATCGACAGGATTGCCCTGACGCGCCTGCGCAGCGGGCAGGATTGCGAGGGCCAGAAGCGCCGCAGCGAGAAGCCTAGATATGATCATGATGTCCTCCATGACCGGGGCGGACCGAAACGACCTGCATCATGCCGGCATGCATGTGGAAGAGAAGATGGCAATGAAACGCCCACTCCCCCAGCGCATCGGCGGTGACATCAACAGACAGCCGTTCGGCCGGTTTGACGATAATGGTGTGCTTGCGTGGCTTGTAGGCGTCCTCGCCGGTGACGACGTCGAAGAACATGCCGTGCAGATGGATCGGGTGCGGCATCATCGTGTCATTCACCAGCGTCAGGCGCAGGCGTTCATTGTGCCGGAAGACGATCGGCTCGACGACCGGCGAAAAGGCCGCCCCGTCGAAGGACCACATATAGCGTTCCATATTCGAGGTCAGATGCACCTCGACCTCGCGCCCGGGCGGCCGCCGGTCCGGATTGGGCTCCAGGCTCTTGAGCTGGGTATAGACCAGCACCCGGTGCGGCTCGTCCGCCAGACCAATCCCGCGCTCACCCAACCGGTCGAACACCATGGCCGGCATCATCGCGACGCCCGGGCCTGCGGGATGATCATGAGTGAGCGGCGCCTCCATCCCGGCCATCGGCACGGCGCCATGCCCCATAGCCGCATGATCCATCGCCGGCGCAGGAGCGGGTGTGCCATGACCCATGGCGGCATGGTCCATGGGTGCTGCGGGCGCTGGCATCGCATGGCCCATGGCCGCGTGATCCATCGGGGCAGCGGCCTCCGGCATCGCATGCCCCATCGCGGCGTGATCCATGGTGGAATGATCAACGGGCGCCGGCATATCATGGCCCATCGCGGCGTGCTCGCCGCCCATGGCGGAATGATCCATTCCCATATCACGCATGCTGAGCAGCGGCCGCTCGCGCAGCGGCGGCACGTCTGCCTGCATGCCGGCGCGCGGTGCCAGGGTGGCGCGGACATAGCCGCTGCGATCAATGCTCTCGGCCATCACCGTATAGGCCTCATCGCGCGGCTCGACGATGACGTCATAGGTTTCCGCAACCCCGATCTGGAACTCATCGGTCTCAACCGGCTGGACCGGCAGACCGTCAGCCTGAACCACGGTCATCGGCAGGCCGGGAATGCGCAGATTGAAGATCGTCATCGCCGAGGCATTGATAATACGCAGCCGAACGCGCTCGCCGGGATGGAAGAGACCGGTCCAGTTATCCTGCGGGCCATGGCCATTGATCAGATAAGTATAGGCCGCCGCCGTGACGTCTGAGATGTCGGTCATGCTCATCCGCATCCGCGCCCACATCGCCCGTTCGGCGACGGCCTGGTCGAGACCTTCGCGGCGGGCATCACGGAAGAAATCCACCAGGGTACGGCGCTGGGCATTGTAAACGTCCGGCACCTGTTTGAGCCGGTTGAAGACGGTGTGAGCGCCGTCAAAGGTCCAGTCGCCCAGCATCAGCACGTATTCACGGTCGTAACTGATCGGGTCTTCGCCGGCCGGGTCGATGATGATCGGGCCGTAATGGCCCATCTGTTCCTGCAGGCCGGAATGGGAGTGATACCAGTAAGTGCCCGACTGCCTGACCGGGAAGCGGTACTGGAAGGTCTCCCCCGGTGCGATGCCGGGGAAGGTCACGCCCGGCACACCATCCATCTGGAAGGGCAGCAAGAGGCCGTGCCAGTGAATCGAACTGTCCTCATCCAGCCCGTTGGTGACATTGAGCGTGAGCTCATCACCCTCGCGCCAGCGCAACACAGGGGCCGGCATATGCCCGTTCACCGTTACCGCCCGGCTGCCGCGGCCATCAATGGTCACCGGCGTGCGTCCGATATTGAGGTCAAAGCGCGTGCCCGAAAGCGCGGGCAGGCCGGCGCTGGTCAGCGGTGCCGCGCTCTGCGCCCAGGCCGGCAGGAGGGAGCTGGCCGCCGCGAAGCCGCCGGCCGCGATCGTGCTGGTGAGAAAGTCTCGCCGGTCCATGCGGATTACCTTGTGCTGGGGCGCCAATCGCAGGGCCCGATCAGAGTTTGACGCTGCGCAGACGCAACGCGTTGGAAATCACCGAAACCGATGAGAGGCTCATCGCTGCGGCGGCAAACATGGGCGAGATCAGCAGGCCGAACACCGGATAGAGAATACCCGCTGCGACCGGAACCCCGGCGGCATTATAGATCATCGCGAAAAACAGGTTCTGGCGGATATTACGCATCGTCGCCTTCGCCAGATGGCGGGCGCGCACAATGCCAGTCAGATCGCCCTTCACCAGGGTGATACCGGCGCTCTCGATCGCGACATCGGCGCCGGTGCCCATGGCGATACCGACATCGGCGCGGGCCAGCGCCGGAGCATCATTGACCCCGTCGCCCGCCATGGCGACGCGGTGGCCGGCGGCCTGGAGATCCTCGATCAGTTTCGCCTTGCCTGCCGGCATGACACCGGCGTGGAAATCTGTGATGCCGAGCTCGGCGGCGACGGCTTTCGCCGTCCGCTCATTATCGCCCGTCGCCATAATGACGTGGATGCCGGCAGCGGCGAGGTCCTTGAGCGCCGTTCGCGTTGTGTCCTTGATCGGATCAGCGACGGCCACGAAACCGGCGCAGGTCCCGTCGACCGCCAGGAACATCACCGTCTCACCCGCATCGCGTCGCGCATTGGCGGCGGCCATCAAGCCCGCCGGATCAGCCGCCATATCAGCCATCAGTGCGGCATTGCCGAGCGCCACCGACTGGCCATCGACACGCCCGGTGATGCCCTTGCCGGTGACGGACTGGAAGTCCTCGGCTGTCGGCAAGACAAGCCCCCTCGCCTTCGCCCCCTTCAGGATCGCCTCGGCAAGCGGGTGTTCCGAGCCCCGCTCCAGCGCTGCGGCCAGACCCAGCACTGTGTCGTCTGACTGGCCCGGCGCGCTCTCGACGCCGACCAGGCTGGGCTTGCCGAGGGTGAGTGTTCCGGTCTTGTCGACCAGCAGGATATCGACCTTTTCAAAGCGCTCGAGCGCCTCGGCGTCACGGATCAGCACGCCCGCCTGGGCACCGCGACCGGCCGCTGTCATGACCGACATTGGCGTGGCCAGCCCCAGCGCACAGGGACAGGCAATGATCAACACGGATACGGCGGCGATCAGGGCATGTGCCATGGCAGGCGGCGGCGCCCAGATCGACCAGCCGATGAAGGCGAGAATGGCGACACCGATCACGGCCGGGACGAACCATCCTGCAACCAGGTCGGCGAATTTCTGGATCGGGGCGCGGCTGCGCTGGGCCTTGGCGACCATGTCAACAATCTGGCTGAGCACGCTGTCAGCACCGACGCGGCGCGCCTCGACCACCAGCCCGCCGGAGCCATTGATGGTCGCTCCGGTGACACTGTCACCGGCCGTCTTTTCGACCGGCAGGGCTTCGCCCGTCAGCATGGATTCATCGACCGATGAATTGCCCGAGACAACCTGCCCGTCGACGGGGATTTTCTCGCCGGGACGGACCCGCAGATGATCGCCGGCCTTTACGCTCTCTAGCGCGACATCCGCGTCTGTGCCGTCTTCGCGGATGATGCGAGCCGTCTTCGGCGCCAGGTCCAGCAGGGCGCGGATCGCTGTGCCGGTGCGCTCACGGGCGCCCAGTTCGAGGATTTGTCCCAGCAGGACCAGGACGGTGATGACGGCTGCGGCTTCGAAATACACCGCAACATGACCGCCCGTATGGCGAAATTCCGCCGGAAAGATCGACGGGAAGAGCACGGCTGTCAGGCTGTAGAGATAGGCTGCGCTGACACCGAGCCCGATCAGGGTGAACATGTTGAGATGGCCGCTGCGCAGCGATTGCACAGCGCGTTGCAGGAAGGGCCAGCCGGCCCATATGACCACCGGCGTGGCGAGCGCGAGCTCAAGCCACAGGGCCCGGCCCTCGCCGACGAAATCGCGAATGAATCCAAGCCCGATCATCGGCCCCATCGCCAACAGGACCAGTGGCACAGTCAGCCAGCTGCTCCAGAAGAAACGGCGACGGAAATCAACCAGTTCGGGATTGGGACCGGCATCGCCGGCCGGCACGCCCATCGGTTCCAGTGCCATGCCGCAAATGGGACAGGTGCCCGGTCCGTCCTGGACGATTTCCGGGTCCATCGGACAGGTATATTGCGTGCCCGAGGGCGCCTGGGAGGCCGCCTGCCGGTGAGCGCCGCTGAGGACGTGTTCCGGGTCGGCGGCGAAACGCTCATGGCAGCGGGCCGAGCAGAAATGATAGGTCGCGCCGCCATGCTCGAACTGCGGTTTTCCGGCGGCAGTATCCACGCTCATGCCGCAGACCGGATCGATCGCGACCGCTTCGCCGCTGTGGTGCGATCCACCGCAACAGGCGGACGTTTTTCCCTGGTGACCGGTCGTCATGACCCATACCTTTCCGACGTGATGGCATGGGTTTAATCCTTCCAGTTACTGGAAGGTCAAGCAAAACCTAGTCCGCCGGCAAGGCCTTGCCCGATGCGGCATAATTGCCTGGCGCAAGCCCTGACAACTCATCCATGATCGGGCAATCGGGCCGGTCATTTCCCTGACAGGCGGAGGCCAGATTCTGGAGTGTGGCGCGCATCGCTTTCAGCTCGGAAATCTTGTCGCCGATCTGGCGAATATGTTGCTGCGCCAAGGCTTTGACCTCGCTGCTGGAGCGTGAGGCGTCGCTGTCCAGCGACAGCAAATGGCGGCAATCCTCGATCGAAAAACCCAGCGCCCGGGCGCGGGCGAGGAAGCCGAGCTTGTGCAGATCGGCATCGCGATAATCGCGATAGCCATTCCCGGCCCGCAGCGGTGATAGCAGGCCGATACTCTCATAATAACGGATGGTTTTGGCCGGCAGACCCGTGCGTGCGGCGGCATGCTTGATATTCACCGGTTAATCCCCTGCAGGCTGTCTGCAAACTGGCCGGCAGGCTTCCGCTAACTTGCCGGAAGCCTGCCATTCATTCAGTGCCCGTCCGAAAACGCGGCGCGACCTACTCCTCGGCCGCAGCCTCTTCGGCCGGCGTGCGGAATTCGACATCCATATTGGCGGCCAGATAGACCAGCGCGGCATAGGCGGCGACATTCTGGGCCAGCGCCTCCGGATCGATCTTGTCGAGCGTATCGTCCGGCGTGTGGTGCAGGTCGAAATAATCCATTCCGTCCTGGTTCAGCCGGACCGTCGGCACACCGGCCATGGCGAGCGGGATGATGTCGGGCCCGCCACCGGGGACATTGCTGCCGCCGCGCAGAATGCCGAGCGGCGCGATGATCTGGCCGACCGCGTCAATCGCCGGATTGGCGGCGGCATCGACATTGGAGACCAGTTGCCAGATGCGCCCGGCACCGAAATCGGACTCGGTCGCCAGCACGTGATTGCCCACTTCCTCGGCATGTTGCTGGGCATAGGCGCGCGCGCCGAGCAGACCAACTTCCTCGGCGCCGAACATGACGACGCGAATGGTGCGGCGTGGACGTTCGGGCAGACGGGCGATCAGCTCTGCGGCGGCAACGGTGATGGCAATGCCGGCACCGTCATCGATCGCGCCTGTACCCAGATCCCAGCTGTCGAGATGGCCGCCGATCAGCACGATTTCGTCAGGCAATTCGCTGCCGACAATATCCAGCACGACATTGCCGCTGGTCACATCACCATGCCAGCCGGCGGTGGCGCGGATCTGCATCGCCAAAGGCGCACCGGTATGGTGCAGGCGGCGCAAATGATCGGCGTCCGGATTGGAGATGGCGATGACGGGGATATTCGCCCACTCACCATCCATCGAGGAGATCATGCCGGTATGGGGATTGCGGTGGAAATCGGATCCGACCGAGCGCACGACGATGGCGTCGGCACCGGCCCGTTCGGCATGCTGCCAGCCAATGCGGCGGCGATTGTTCGCAGGGCCATAGCCGGCACCGGTCTGGGTCGCGACCATGGCATCGCCGTCAACGAAGACGATCTTGCCCTCGAGCGATCCGTCGGCGACGGCGGTGAGCGCATTGATATCGCGGAAATACACGACATCACTCTCGACCGGGCCGGAGCGCGGCGAGGCGCCGGAACCGCCAAGCGCGGAACCGTGCAGGGCCTGGGTATAGGGCGAGGTGATCGAAATCTCGAGTTCGCCGCGATCCCAGAAGGGCATGGTGAAAGGTTCGATCGTCACGCGGTCAAAGCTGAGCGATTGCCCCAGCGCTTCGCCCCAGGCGCGGGCGCGGACTTCCGCTTCACTGCCGGGCATGCGCGGGCCGACTTCGGTTGTCAGCGATTCGACGATGGACCAGGCGAGATCACTCTCGAGCGCCTCGGCGACCAGGGCCTCGGCGGTCGCGGCCTGCGCCGGATCGAGTTCGAAACTGTCCTGGGCAAAGGCATGGCCCGCCAGGATCAGGGCTGCGGCAGTTGCGATAATTGATTTCATGAAGACCTCCCCACACATTGATGCATGCACTATGGATATTGAAGCGCGCGGCGCAAGCGCCAGCCATCAGTCCAGCCAGGCGGGAGCCATCACAATGTCGACAGTTATCGATCGGAAAATAGAGGGGCGCACCCGCGACCTGGGCGGATTTGAAGTTCGCCGCGTCCTGCCGGCACCGCGCCAGCGCATGGTCGGCCCCTTCATTTTCTTCGACCAGATGGGACCGGCGGTCTTCGAGCCCGGCACCGGAATCGATGTCCGCGCCCACCCCCATATCGGGCTGGCAACCGTGACCTACCTGTTCGACGGCGCCCTGCGCCACCAGGACAGTCTGGGGATTGATGCCGTCATCCGTCCCGGCGATGTCAACTGGATGACGGCCGGCCGGGGCGTCGTTCATTCCGAACGCACACCGCCGCCGGAACGTGCCAATGGCCACCGCATTCACGGCATCCAGACCTGGGTCGCCCTGCCCGCCGGCCAGGAAGATGTCGCGCCGGCCTTTCACCACCATCCGGCGGCCAGCCTGCCGGAATTCTATCGCGGCTGCGCCCGCTTCCGGCTGATTCTCGGCACCGCCTGGGGCCAGGAGGCACCGGCTGATGTCTTCTCGCCGATCTTCTACCTGCACGGACGCCTGCCCGCCGGCACCGATGTCAAACTCGATATCGAACATGAGGAGCGCGCCATCTATCTGGTCAGCGGCCAGGCCGCCCTCGATGACGAAGCCCTGCAACCGGGCGAAATGGCCGTGCTCACGCCGGGCAGTGCGCCGCAATTGACCGCCGATGCGGACAGTATCGTGATGCTGTGCGGCGGCGCACCGCTCGGCAAGCGCGAGATTTTCTGGAATTTCGTCGCCAGCGATGCCGCCTTGCTGACCGACGCCAGGCGCGACTGGGTCGAGGCGGCCGCGGCCGGCTTCCCGGCGGAGGGGCGTTTCACCCTGCCCGCCGGAGAAACCGAACATATTCCCCTGCCGGAGTGATTACTCGGGCAGCGCGTCTTCAGGCAAGGCGCGCCAGGCCGGGGCGTCGACCCCGCGCCGGGTCACCAGATAGGTGGCGAAACTGGCCAGCCAGTGACCGCCCGCATAATCCTCGCCATTGACCGAGCGTGTCCCGACCTCTTCATGCGCCGCCGCAGCGGCGAGCAGGGATTCGCGGCGTGTATCTCCGGCCGGCAGGGCCTCGGCAATACCCTCCAGCGCCCAGGCCCGTGAGAGATTGACGCCATCAAGATGCACCAGCTTGCCATCACTGGCATCGAGCACGATTCCCGATGCGAGCCAGTCGGCCGATCCGTCGCGCGGGATATCCGGCAGAAAGGCGTCGAGCCAGGTCACATAATCCGCCGCCGGCATGACACGCCGCATGAGATCGGCTTCCATCAGGCAGGGCGAGAGGAAATCCTCCCCGGACGGCTCATAGCCGATCGGGCAATTGCGGTCTTCGGCATGAAATTCCATCGCCTTGGCGATGATCAGGCCTTCCAGATCCACATCCCCGGCCTCGCGCGCCCAGTCGAGCCCCAGGCCCAGCGCAAAGGCAGACTGGTTATGGGTGCCGATCCGGATTGGATAGGCGAGATTGGGCAGCCAGCTCCTGTACCGGTCTGACACGATCTGTTCGAGCGGCGCAATCGCCGCGCCCCAGCGCCGGGCGCGCGGATCGTCCCATTCACGCAATTCAGCGCCCAGCTGCAGCAGCCAGGCCAGACCATAGGGCCGTTCAAAGGCGGCGCGGCCCTCGGCCTCGAAATAGGCGACCTCACCGGCAATATTTTCAGGCGTCAGATTGCTGTCCAGCGCTGCGGTGGCGGCCTCGCTCATGGCGCCCTCCGGCATGGTGCGCAACAGGCGAACCAGCAGCCAATGGCCATGCACAGACGAATGCCAGTCGAAACAGCCATAAAAGGCCGGATGCAGCTCGTGCGGCGCTTGCGCGTCGGCATCCGAAGCCAGCACATGGCTGATCTTGTTAGGGTATTCCCGCTGAACACAATCGAGTGCCATGGTCATGAAACGCGCTTCAAGCTCAGGCATAGTTTGCCTGTCCTCAGCCTGCGCGGAAGCAGCGCTGGCGAGGATGGCAGACACTGCACAGGAGATTATTGATTTCGATAGCATGGCGATTTCCGGTTTCGTTTTCGATTTCTTGCGTGCCTTTTGGGCTTTTCTGGATCAAGCTGATCTGGTACCGCGACATTTCATGACGGTTCGCCGGAACTGGCAAGACACTTGCGTTCTCCGGAGAAATGAGCGCGTCGCGCCGGACAAGTGGGGAAACCCCGCGGCGTGCTGCAGGCAATGACGGTTACCTCTCCGACAGATGAGGGGGCCACAGGGGATTAAGAGATCATGTCGACATCCGAACGTCACGATGGCGGCCTCGCGGCCATGGGTATCCAGGCCGGGACCGTCCATCTCAACTGGAATGAGGCCCGGCTCTACGAAGCCGCCGTGCAGGGCAAGGAAGCCGAAGTCGCCGAGGGCGGTGCCCTGGTCGTCAAGACCGGCATCCATACCGGCCGCTCTGCCAAGGACAAGTTCACCGTTCGCGATACCGATACCGAAGACCAGGTCTGGTGGGACAATAACGCCGCCATCGACCCCGCCCATTTCGACACGCTGTGGCAGGATTTCCGCAGCCATATGGCCGGCAAGGACTTGTATGTGCAGCAGTTGTTTGGCGGCGCCGACAAGGATCATCGCCTGTCCGTGCGCGTCATCAATGACCTGGCCTGGCACTCGCTCTTCATCCGCCATTTGCTGCGCCTGCCGACCGAAGACGAATACCGGGATTTCCAGGCCGAATTCACCATTATCAACCTGCCCGATTTCAAGGCCGATCCAGCGCGTCATGGCTGCCGGTCGGAAACCGTGATCGGTGTCGACTTCACCCGCAAACTGGTTCTGATCGGCGGCACATCCTATGCCGGTGAAACCAAGAAATCCGTCTTCACCATCCTCAATTATCTCCTGCCAGCCAAGGGCGTGATGCCGATGCATTGCTCGGTCAATGTCGGCAAGGATGACGACGCCGCGATCTTTTTCGGTCTCTCCGGCACCGGCAAGACGACCCTGTCGGCCGATGCCAGCCGCACCCTTGTCGGCGATGACGAGCATGGCTGGTCGCCCAATGGCTTGTTCAATTTCGAAGGCGGTTGCTACGCCAAGATGATCAAGCTCTCGGCCGAGGCCGAGCCGGAGATCCATGCCACCACCAAGATGTGGGGCACCGTGCTTGAAAACGTCGTGATGGACCCGGTCACCCGCGTACTCGACCTCGACGACGCCTCACTGGCCGAGAACAGCCGCGGCGCCTATCCGCTCAGCGCCATCCACAATGCCAGCGAATCCGGCACTTGTGGCCATCCGAAGAACCTGGTCATGCTGACCTGCGACGCCTTCGGCATCATGCCACCGATTGCCCGCCTCACCCCGGCCCAGGCCATGTATCACTTCCTGTCGGGCTATACGGCCAAGGTCGCCGGCACCGAGAAGGGCGTCACCGAGCCAAGCGCCACCTTCTCCGCCTGTTTCGGCGCGCCTTTCATGCCGCGTCATCCGGCTGAATATGGTGCCCTGCTGCGTGAACTGATCGCGACGCACAATGTCGATTGCTGGCTGGTCAATACCGGCTGGACCGGCGGCGCCTATGGCACCGGCAAGCGCATGCCGATCAAGGCCACGCGCGGCCTGCTGAATGCCGCCCTCGACGGCTCGCTGAAAACCGCCGCCTTCCGCGAGGACCCGAATTTCGGCTTCATGGTTCCGATTGCCGTCGATGGTGTCGATTCTTCAGTCCTCGACCCGCGCTCGACCTGGCATGACCAGGCGGCCTATGACGCCCAGGCAAGCAAGCTGGTCGGCATGTTCATCGAGAATTTCAAAACCTTTGAGAACCATGTCGCCCCCTATGTCCGCGCGGCCGCTCCAAGACTGGAAAATGCCGGCAAGACACTGGAAACAGCCGCCGAATAAGCATCGGCATGGCCACGCATGATCAAGCCCCGGCCCAATCCGGCCGGGGCTTTTTACTGTCTGAAATCCGGGTGATCGGGAAACGCGACCCGTGACATTTTGGCTCGCTTGATGCGTCAAATGCAGTTTTGCGACAAAAAATGTTTGACCTGCGGCATGGGCTGGGCCTTTCTTGCAAAAGAATTTCGCTGCGCCCGCTTTTGGGCACGGCCTTGCCTGACCGGATAATGATGCCCTTTTCTGCCGTAACCCGCTCTGACATCCTGCGCCGCACCGCCTGCGGCGACGGCGTCCTTGCGACGTCCGGCTCGACCATGTCCATGACCATTACCATGACCACCTCGGGTATGAGGGGGCAGGTTGGCGTGGACTAGCGATTTTTCAAATCCGTCCGATACCCGACCCGCTCCCACCCGGAAGCGGGTTTTTTCATGCCTGAAATCCAGATCACCCAAAGGACCCGTTCAGTGACCTCTCCAGCCAGCCCAGCCCCCGCCCCCAAGCTCAGCATCCTCAAATTCGGCAGTTCAGTCCTGCTCTCGCCGGATGACTATGCCCGCGCCGCGCATGAAATCTATCGCCATACGCGGGCTGGCGAAAAAGTCGTCGCCGTTGTCTCGGCGCTTGATGGCGAGACCGACGCCCTGTTCGAGGTCGGTGCCGCGGTCGGGCAAAGCGCCCATGATGCGATGCTGGCGCGCCTGGTGCGCTGCGGCGAGCTCAAATCAGCCGCCCTGATGGGGCTGGCCCTGCAGCGCTCGGGCGTCAGCGCGGTGGTCCTCGATCCACATGAAATGTGTCTCAAGGCCGAAGGTTCGTCGCTGGATGCGAACCTGACCGGTCTCGACGCGGCGCGCGTTCTGGCGCATTTCGAACAGGCCGATGTCATTGTGGCCCCGGGCTTCTTCGGCGAAGGTCCGGACGGGCCGGTAACACTGGGCCGCGGCGGTACAGATCTGACGGCCGTGATGTTTGCCCACTGGCTCGGCGCCAGCCGGGCGCGCCTGATCAAGGATGTCGACGGGGTCTATACCGATGATCCGGCGCGGGTGCCCGACGCCCATCGTTTCGACCAGCTCGATTATGCCGAGGCTGCACGGGTCAGCCGCGGCCTGGTGCAGGACAAGGCCATCCAGGCCGCCCAGGCGCTCGGTGTCGTGATCGAGGTCGCCGCCCTGGGCAAGGCCTTCGCAACGCGGATCGGACCGGTGGCGCCGAAGATCGGCGCCCGTCACCGCGTCCGTCCCCTGCGCGTCGCCCTGCTCGGCCATGGCTCGGTCGGCGCCGGTGTCTGCCGGCATCTGCTCGCCCATCCCGGCCGTTTCAGGCTCAACCCCGTCCTGGTCCGTGACGCCGCGCAACATGCGGCCACCGGCGCACCGGGTGTCCGCTTCACCGAAGATCTGGCCGAAGCGCTGGAAGACCAGCCCGATCTGGTGGTCGAGACGATGGGCGGCACCGGCGTGGCGCGCGCTCTCAGTCAGTCCGTCCTGCGTGATGGCCTGCATCTGGTGACCGCCAACAAGGCCGTCATCGCACTCGATTTCGACCGCCTGCACGAGCTGGCCGCGGATTCCGGCCGGCATTTGCGCTATTCCGCCGCTGTCGGTGGCGGCGCGCCCATCCTGGAAACCCTCGACCGGGTCAGCCAGAGCGGCGCTGTGCTCTCGGTCGAGGGGGTGATGAACGGGACCTGTAATTTCATCCTCGGCCGGCTGGACGACGGTGCCCTGCTCGCCGACGCGATCGCCGAGGCCCAGGCGCTCGGCTTTGCCGAGGCCGATCCGCGCGGCGATATTGATGGCGATGATGCCGCCGACAAACTCTCCATCATCATCCGCCACGCCTTCGGCATCCGCCTCGACCCGGCCGATATCGCCAAGGAGAGCCTGTCCGGGCTGACGCCGGAGCGCCTGCAGGCCGCGGCGGACCAGAACCAGGTGATCAAACAGGTCGGACATTGCAGCGCCGGCGGTGATGGCCGCCTGGTGGCCCGCATCGAACTGCGTGCCCTGGAGCGCGACAATCCGCTGGCAAAACTGCGCAATGAGGAAAATGGCTTCCTCGTTCAGCTGCCACACCAATCCCTTTATGTGCAGGGCAAGGGCGCGGGCCGCTGGCCGACCGCCGAAGCGGTGTTTGCCGATATTGTCGACATTCAGCGCCTGCTCGATAACACTCTGGCCGTACCGGCTACGTCCAAGCCGGAGCGCTCCGCGCAAGCGGCACGAATGCCGGGGGAAGACAGCGCATGACATCTCCAGCCCGTTCCGCCCGCGCCTCGGCGCCGGCCAGTATCGGTAATGTCGGCGTCGGCTTTGACGTGCTCGGCCTCGCCTTCGATGCCGTGCGCGACAGCGTCACCGCGCACCGCGAGCGCGAGCCCGGCGTGCGCCTCGGCACGGTCTGCGGCCTGGTCGACAGCCTGCCCGCCGAAGTCGGGCGCAATTGCGCCCTCGCTGCGGCCAGCGCCGTGCTCGACGCCGCCGGCGCCTCATTCGGGGTTCGCATCGATATCGACAAGGGCGTGCCGCTGAGTGCCGGCATGGGCGGGTCTGCGGCCTCGGCCGTGGCGGCGGCCGGGGCCGTCAATGCCCTGCTGGACACGCCCTTTCAGACGCTCGATCTCCTGCTGCCGGCCATGCAGGGCGAGCGCGTTTCGGCGGATCCACCGCCCTGGGACAATGTCATGGCATCCCTGCTCGGCGGTCTGGTGATCGCCGCCCGGCTCGACCCGCCACTGATCCGCCGCCTGCCCCTGCCGGACGGGATTGCCTGCATCCTGTTTCACCCCGATCGCAAGATCGAGACCCGCCGCGCCCGCGACCTTCTCGCGGATCATATCGCCAAGGACATCGCCGTCGAGCATGCCCGCAATATCGCCAGCTTCGTCGCCGGTTGTGCCGGCAATGATCTGGAACTGATCGCCAGTGGCCTGCGCGATGTCTTCATCGAGCCACAGCGCCTTCCGCTTCTGCCCGAGCTCGCCCCGGTCCAGGCCGCCGCCCTCGAGGCCGGCGCGCTGGGCTGTTCCTTCTCCGGCTCCGGCCCGTCCGTCTTCGCCTGGGTGCCCGAAGCGCAGGCCGATGCCTGCCGCGCGGCCATGGCCGCAGCCTTCGCCGCGGCTGATTGCGGCGCGACGCCTTATCATGCGGCCCTGATCTCGGATGGCTTGCGGCTGGAGGCGGTGAGATGAGATATCGCAGCACACGCGGCCATGCCCCGCTCGTCAGCGCCGACCAGGCCTTGCGCGCCGGTGTCGCGCCTGATGGCGGTCTCTACCTGCCGCAGACCCTGCCGCAATTCGAGCCCAACGCTTTTGCCGAGGACCAGGATCTCGGCGCCCTCGCCGGCCGTCTGCTGCGCCCCTTCTTCGCCGACTCTGCCCTGGCCGACAGCCTGCCCGGGATTTGCGCCTCGGCCTTCGACTTTCCATTGCCGCTGGTCACCCCTGACCCCGCCGAGCCGGGCTTGCAGGTCCTCGAGCTGTTTCATGGCCCGACCGGAGCCTTCAAGGATTTCGGTGCGCGCTTCCTGTTTCGTGCCTTCGACGCCATCGCCAATCCCGACAACCCGATCACCGTGCTCGCCGCCACATCGGGTGATACCGGCGGTGCGGTCGGCTGTGCTGCCGAGGGGGCGCGTCATGCCCGCGCCGTGATCCTGTTTCCCAAGGGCCGGATCTCGGCCTTCCAGGAACGCCAATTATGCTGCTGGCGCGATCCGGTGACAGCCTTGCGGGTGAACGATGATTTCGATGCCTGCCAGCGCCTCGTCAAAACCGCCTTCGCCGACAAAGCGCTCAGCGCCCGGCATGGTCTGAGCTCGGCCAATTCCATCAGTATCGGTCGGTTATTGCCGCAAATGGCCTATTGGGCCCAGGCCAGTCTTGAAATTTTCGCCCGCACCGGCACCCGGCCCGGCCTGGTCGTGCCAACCGGCAATCTGGGCAATGGCTTTGCCGCCCTGCTGGCGCGCGCCTGCGGCCTGCCGATCGGCCCGGTCGTGCTGGCGACGAATGCCAATGCAACGCTGAGCGACTGGCATGCGAGCGGCCAGTACACGGCGCGCCAGTCGATCGCGACCCTGGCCAATGCCATGGATGTCGGCGCGCCGAGCAATTTCGAACGCCTGTCGGGGTTTGGAGCGGATCTGGTTGAGGATGTCGTGCGCGTCGATGATGCGGCGATCCGCCAGCGCATCGTGTCGACGCATGCGGCGAGTGGCTATATCGCCTGTCCGCACACCGCCACGGCGCTGGAGGCCTATGCCCGCATGGCGCCGGCCCGGCGCGCCGAGCGGGTCTGGATCGCCGCCGCTACGGCGCATCCCTGCAAGTTTGCTGATGCGGTGGAGCCCCTGATCGGCCAGAGACTGACACCGCCGCCAAGCCTGGCCGAGGTGTTGCAGCGCCCGGTCCGGCTCACCGATATCGCGGCCCGTCTGGACGAATTGGCGGCACAGCTGGAACCCGGCAGGGCGGGCTGATCAAGGCCGAACCGGACACGACACAACAGGACAGGACGGGACAGGACAGGACAGGCCGCTGCACCGCACGGGATGCGGGCAGCGGCGCCTCATGGCCTACCAGCCGAAGCTGATGATGATATCGGCATTGCCATTTCCGACTTGCGTATAGGTCTGGTTCTGGCCATTGCCGACCTGGATCACGCCGAGAACATTGTTATTGCCCTCCTGCACCGTATTGACGGTACTGCCTTCACCGACCTGGGCGACGGCGACGATATTGCCATTGCCGTTCTGGTAGAGACTGGCGGAGAGATCATTGCCGTATTGCTGCAGCGACATCGTGCCATTGCGGCCGTTCTGATACAGCGAGGCGCCGTTATTGCGGCCATGCTGGTCGACCGAAACACCCTGCTGCAGCCCGCGCCGCATATCCTGATAGATATTCAGCACCGGCGAAGAGCCGCGCGAATTGGTTTCCATGGTCGCAGAGCGATGATTGCGCATCGCCTCGCGCGCTTCGGCGCTATTGCGGAATCGCGACTGGGCATCGGCGGTACCGCTGACGGCGGCGAGGGAAGCCAGCGCCAGACCGGCCATAAAGAAGCGACGAAGTGACATGGGTCTTCCTCCTGTTTGCCGCCGGGCGGAATGTCCGGGGCCGTTGTTGCAGGGAGATTGACCCAACGCCCCTGAGCGAAGCCTGAGTGGGGTGTTCATCCTGGCGACAGGCGCAGCCCGGCCGGGCTGCCGCGCAAATTGACGCCCCCGGCCAAGCCTGTAGCATCGCAGCTCACGCTGGAGACGTCGCCCCTTGGCCCCGACCGCCATCCATCTTCGCAAACACATTGACCCGGCTGAACACTATGAGCCGTGCTGGCCGCAGGGCGTCCGGCCCACCAGGTTTGACCCGCACCACCATGCCCGCGCCGCGCGTGCCTTGCTCAATATCGCCTACACGCCGGGCGGCGGCGATGTCATCGCCTTCCAGGACTGGTGGCCGGCACTGACAGCCGATCCGGAATACCGTCCCGATCTCTGCTTCATCGCGCTGGATGCCGCCACCGGCGAGCCGGCCGGCTTTGCCCAGTGCTGGAGCCTGGGCTTCGTCAAGGATATTGCGGTTACGGCCCGCTGGCGCGGCCGCGGCCTGGGACGCGCCCTCATGCTGCAGGTCTTCGCCACGTTCCAGGCACGCGGAATTTATGAGATCGACCTGAAAGTCGCCGCCGACAACCCGTCCGGCGCGGCGCGATTCTATGCGGGACTGGGGATGGTGGAGCCGGGGTGATCGCGCCGTCGGGACCGGTCCCGCGCCCCCCCTTCCCCGCCTATTTGAGCTGACTGTCCTTGCTGCCGCGGCGATTGAAACCGGCAGCGGCGCGCTGACCATCGCGTTCTGACTGGCAGAGAATACAGGTCTGGACACCCTGCACGGCCAGCCGGCGGGGCTCGGGGATATCATCGCCGCACTCGACACAGAATTCCGCACTCGCCCCCGTCGGCAGAGCGCTGCGCGCATGCGTCACCGCATCGAGGATGGTGTCATCAATCTGATCCTGTATCGCCCCGTCCCGGGTCCAGCCGCCGGCCATGATTCGTCCTCAACGTGATGATCCGCAAGTCCATCAAGTGGCGTCCTGCCCGGAAAAATCAAGGGCGCGCACGCGCCGGGGCATGGCAGGCGGCAAGGGGCGACGGGCGGGCGAGTGGTGAGGTTAATGGAGGATTGGGTGCCTTTCGCAGCTTGTTCCGATAGATTACCGGGCCCGCGACCTCTCAGAAATTGTGAGATGGCGGCCGGGCAATCTCTCCGCACTCGAGGATACCAATTCATGCCGCCGATTTACAGACGATCCTCGGGTCCGGAAGACTGGAAGCAATTTCTCGCCGCGCCGGACCGGCATTGGAAGACCGGGCATTCTGCTAAATCAATGGCCTATTCCTGGGAAGAGGCAGATGGCCTTCCCCTGGAAGTTTCCGCCACGATCACCGACGCGATTGGCGACATACCCGAACCGCTCATCATTATCCCCGAATACAAGGTCGCATTGCCCGGCGGGATTACCGACAGCCAGAATGATGCCTTCCTGCTCTGCCGAATTGGGTCGCAAACCGCGGTTGTGATGATCGAAGGCAAGGTGGATGAACCATTCGGGCCGAGTGTCGGGGAATGGTTCCGGAATGCGAGTCCCGGCAAGGTGCAGCGATTGCAGCATCTGTGTGCAATCCTTGGTCTCAGCTACCCGCCCTCGCCGCAGCTGCGCTATCAACTCTTCCACCGGTGTGCGTCTGCGATCATTGAAGCGGAGCGTTTCAAGACCGACCTGGCGCTGATGATCGTTCACTCCTTTTCGCAAGAACGGGTCTGGCACGATGACTTCTCGGAATTCGCCACCGAAATCGGTGCGAGGTCCACACCAGGCGAGTTGTCGCGGTCGAACACGGTGCCCGGACGGCCGTTCTACCTGGGCTGGGTAACCGGAGAGGCTCAATACCTCACCCGCTAGCCCAAAGCGTCCCGCCCCCACCACGCACACCGAAACCCCCTCTCGTCCAGATACAAAAAACCCGCCAACTCATTGAGTTGACGGGTCTTTCTTTGGGTGCGGGGATAGGATTTGAACCTATGACCTTCAGGTTATGAGCCTGACGAGCTACCGGACTGCTCCACCCCGCATCAGGATGGCTTCCGCGGCGCGCCGGGGAAGGAGCGCGTATGTAGGCTGGCTGCGCGGGTGCGTCAAGGCGATAGCTGCGCTTTACCTCGGGGCCGGAAAATGGCCTAAACTGGTGGGCATGACTGATAACCGGCAAACCCCATCCGATCCCTTCGACCGCGCCCTGGCCGACTGGCATGGCGGCCGTTTCGAGGCGGCCCTGTCCGGCTTGCGCGCGGCGACGAGGAGCGGCGATGCGGGCTGTGCGAGCCTTCTCCTGCAAATGAGCGCTGACCCGTCGGCCCCGGGCGGCGCCCGCGCCGCCGCAGCGGAGGCCCTGCTGAGCGCGCCCGATCAGCCCCTGATGCGCCGCCATGCCGGTTTCATCCGCGCCAGCGGATATGGCATGACGGCCGATCCCGCCGCGGCCCTGTCGCAACGGATTGACGAGGCGCGCGGCGGCGATACGCAGGCGATGGCCGAGATTGGCCTTCTGTCCTGCCTGTCTGGTGCGAATGATCGGGCCCTGCCTGTGCTGGAAGCCGCAGCGGCCGCCGGCAGCGCGGCAGCCGTTGCGGCGCTTCTGCGGCTGGCGATCGAGGCCGGGCAATCAAGCCCCGACATCCGCCGCCATGCCGCCGCACTGGCCCGTTCCGGTCATCCACTGGCCGCATCACTGGTGCCGGCCGCGAACGCCCTGCCCGATCGGCCAGTGCCAGCGAGCCGGGACGATGCCGACCTTGCCTGGCCCGACGCCAAGGCCTTGCTGGCCACGATCGAGGCCCTGCCCGCACAGCCCAGCGACACCCTGAATGAACAGCCGCTCGTCGCGCGCCGGGCGGGCTTCATGCCCTCCGTGCTGTGCGATTATCTTGCGGCCCAGGCCGCGCCGCTGCTGCGGCCGGCGCAGATCTTTGATGGCGCCACGGGACAGACACGCCCCGATCCCCACCGCCAGTCGATGACCGCCGCCCTGCCAGACGGGGCGATGGACCTTGTCCTGTGGGCGGTCAAACGGCGCATGGCTGGCCTGGCCGGCGGCGATTTCGAGCAGGGCGAGCCCCTGGCGGTTCTGCTTTACCGGCCCGGTGAACAATACCGGCCGCATGTCGATTTTCTCAGCGAGGATGGCCATGCCGCCTCGGCCGACCTGGCCCGGCGCGGCCAGCGGGTCGCGACCTCTCTGGTGCGGCTCAACCAGGAATTTACCGGCGGGGATACGGTGTTTCCGCGCCTCGACATCCGCTGGACCGGCCAGCGCGGCGATGCCTTGAGCTTTGCCAATATCAATCCGGCCGGCCGGGGCGACCCGATGACGCTGCATGCGGGCGAACCGGTCCAGACGGGCCTGAAAATCCTCGCCAGCCTGTGGCTGCGCGAACGCGTCTGACCGCGCCAGGGCCAAAGCACGCGACGTGCAGGCGCCTGGGTCGGCCACAGAGCCGCCCGGCGAGGGCTGATGCGCCGCTCCGTGCAGGCGATATCGGCGAAATTCAGGGTAAATGTCCGGAATCCAGACACAAAAAAACCGCGCCGAAGCGCGGTTGATTTGATTGAAATTGCTTGTGGAGGATCATGAAATCTAACGTGCAGACCGGGCGGCGTCCTACTCTCCCACACCTTGAGATGCAGTACCATCGGCGCTAGGGGTCTTAACGGTCGTGTTCGGGATGGGAACGGGTGCGATCCCCCCGCAATAACCACCCGGTCAGCGCGTTAGATTTCATGTTTGAAGAGACAATCCTGTTTATGAGGTGCTTGATGCACAGGCGAAGCAATCGCCGTGCATGAACATCGTTGAGATCAAGCCAATCGAGTTATTAGTACCAGTCAGCTTCATGCGTCACCGCACTTCCACATCTGGCCTATCAACGAGGTGGTCTTCCTCGACTCTCAAGGGAAAACTAGTTTTGAGGGAGGCTTCCCGCTTAGATGCATTCAGCGGTTATCCCGTCCGTATATAGCTACCCTGCTATGCTGCTGGCGCAACAACAGGTCCACCAGAGATACGTCCACCCCGGTCCTCTCGTACTAGGGGCAGCTCCTCTCAATTTTCCGACACCCACGGCAGATAGGGACCGAACTGTCTCACGACGTTCTAAACCCAGCTCACGTACCGCTTTAATTGGCGAACAGCCAAACCCTTGGGACCTGCTCCAGCCCCAGGATGCGATGAGCCGACATCGAGGTGCCAAACAATGCCGTCGATATGGACTCTTGGGCATCATCAGCCTGTTATCCCCGGCGTACCTTTTATCCGTTGAGCGATGGCCCTTCCACTCGGGACCACCGGATCACTATGGCCGTCT
>NZ_FNHG01000002.1 GCF_900103475.1 Maricaulis salignorans | reverse complement strand
CCCCAACTCCTCGGTGCCTTGCCGCCCGGATGTGTGATCGCCGACCGAGGTTATGACAGCATGGCGCTCGTGAATTTTGTCCGGGACCGCGGCGGCGAGGCGCATATCCCCACCCAGAGCCGGGTTCGCATCCAGCGCAGCGTCCCTCCGAGCCTTTACCGTCAGCGCAATCTGGTCGAGCGCTTCTTCTGCAAACTCAAACAGTTCCGCCGCATCGCCACACGCTTCGAAAAACACGCCGACAATTTCATGGCCGCCCTCGCGCTCGCCTCAGCCCGAATTTGGATGCGCGCAATTGAGTCCACGCCCTAGCCGATTGCCATTCCGGTCCGGGTGCCGGATTTGCGCACCGGCGCGCCGCATGCGAAACTGTTCTGGACGATCCTGGGAGGGCGTCAGACTTGCGCTGCAAGGCACAGGAGAGGTGTATGCTGGGGATATTCCGTATGGCGGCGATCATCGGGACCGTCCTGCTGGCCGGTCCGGCCCTTGGTCAGCCGAGTGATGAAATCATCCCCTTGCCGGCGGCAAATGACGCCGCTGCGGAGCTCCTCTATCTGGAGTCCTTGCGCGAGGCGGCAAATAATCCGGTGAACCAGCGCGAACCGGGACCGGACTTCGCGAATGGGGACAGGATATCCGTAACGGCCCGGAGGCCGGACGATGTCGTCTGCAGTTGGCGGCGCCGCAATGGCAGCAATATTCGTGAGCGACGGTGCAAGAGCCGGTTTCAGGCTGAGCGCGAAGAGCGACAGACCGAATATGCGATACGCCGATTGCGCGGTTTCTAGAGGGGCGGACCCCGGACTCCGGGGAGAGCGGTCCGCGCGTGAGGCGCCAGGCCCCGCGCGCCGTGTCAGAATCCAGGCTTGGGGGTCGGGTTGAAGCTCGACCGCAACCGCTCGGCGCTCGGCGCCTCATTCCAGAACAGGCGTTGGCCGGCCTCGATATCGGCGGCGCAGATATTGCCGGTCTTGACCTTCGCGTCATGAGCGTCCCCGCCAAGCACGCCGTGCATATACCGCAGCACTCCATTGGACGTGATGATCAGCGCAAAGCGGCGGCTCAGCGCGGCATCCTGCATGACGGCCAGCGCATTGGCCCGCAGTGTCGCTTCGTCAGGAGACCAGTCAACGCCTTCAGGGCGGCGATGCTCTTCATTCCAGGTGCGATGCGCCTTCGCACCAAATTCGGCGATGATCTCGTCGCAGGACTTGCCACCCCAGGAACCGTAATCGATCTCACGCAGGCGTTCATCGATCTCGATCCGTCCGTGAAACCCGCACAGGACTGCGACCAGTTCGGCGGCGCGGCGGGTGCGTAGCAGGGGGCCGGTGATGATGCGCTCCGGCGTCAGGCGCGCTTCGCGCAGGGCATTGCCCAGCGCGGCGGCCTGTTCCTCACCCTTGTGGACCAGCGGCAGATCTTCCTTGGCGCCGACCCAGACAACCTTGTCGCCGGGACCGAATGTATTGCCGTGACGGGCCAGCAGCACCTTGCTCATGGCACCAGCTCGCCTTCGCGGGCGATAATGCCCTCGACCACCGGCACATCCTCGGGTGCGTCGACCGACCAGGCCGAGCGTCCGCGATAATCGGTTGGCACGATGCGGATCGGGATGCCGTTCTCCAGGGCGCGCAATTGCTCCAGGCTCTCCGCCTTTTCCAGCGGCGAAGGCTCGAGCGCGACGATGCGCTCCAGCGTCTCGCGGCGATAGCCATAGAGGCCAATATGCTGCCAGGTCGGGGTGCCGGCCTCGGGGTGACGCTGGAAGGGGATCACACCCTTGGAGAAATACAGGGCGTCCATCGCCCGGTTGAAGACGACGGTGGTGCCGCCGACAATGCCCTTGGCCTTCATCTCGCGCATGCGGATGGCGGTGTCCTCGGGCATTTTGACCGCCGGGGTCGCCATGGCCAGGGCCGAGTCCGCCCGCATGGCAGTGGCGACATCGCCAATCACCCAGGGCGGGATCAGCGCGGCATCGCCCTGAACATTGATGACGATATCGGCATCGCTACCGAGCCGTTTCACGGCGTCGAGGGCGCGTTCTGTTCCATTGCGGCAGGCCGGGTCGGTCATCACGGCTTCGCCGCCAAATGCCTCGACGGCCTCGACGATCCGTTCATCGTCCGTGGCGACCACAACCCGGTCGACACCCGGTGCGGCGCTGGTCGAGCGCCAGACCCGCTCGATCATCATCCGCCCGGCAATTTTTTCGAGCGGCTTGCCGGGAAAACGACCGGAGGCGTAACGGGCGGGAATGATGGCGATGACGGACATTTGGCGATTCCTCTGACGTCTCTCGCTTGTTCCACAAGGTCAGGGCGTTTTCCAGTCTTTCGCCATGCCCGACGCCAGCCTTTATTAAACTTGTGTCATGACTGAGGTCGATGCTTGGTCAGGGGAGTCTCTTTGCTAGGTTGCCCGGCTGAGGTTGGCTGGGGGTTCCAGCTCGCCCGGGATTCAAGTCTGGGAGGGCTGCATGCCAAAACTGATCATTGCACTTATGTCCGCGACACTTTTGAGCGCCTGCGCGTCGACGAGCGAAACCGCGGCTTCCGGGGAGCCCGGGGTTGAGGCGACCGGCGAGCGCATGGTGCGGCGTTGTGAATCCGTGACCGATATTGGCTCCAACCGGCCGCGTCGAGTTTGCCGGATGGTTCCTGCCGGCAGCTGACGCCGGTGAGGCAGAGATTCTGCGAAATCGCGTGAACTCACCAGCCTTGCAATGATATATGGACATCAACGGCACCCGGTCTTATGGCCGGGTGTCTGTCTTTTTTCTGCAAGCTTGAGATTTCGAGACTTCCATGCGCCATTTTCTATCGACTGCTGACTGGACCCGCCCCGAATTGCAGGGCCTGCTCGACCGCGCTGCGGCGTTTAAAACGGGCACGGTCAGTCGTGCGCTGGAAGGCAAATCGATTGCCTTGCTGTTTTTCAATCCGTCGCTGCGAACCCGGACCTCCTTCGATATCGGCGCCAACAAGATGGGCGGCCATGCAATCGTGCTGGATGCCAAGGGGGCAACCTGGCCGCTGGAATTTGCCGACGGCGCCGTGATGGACGGTACCGCCGAGGAGCATGTCCGGGAGGCTGCGCGGGTCCTGTCGAGCTATGTCGACCTGATCGCCATCCGTTGCTTCCCTGAATTCAAGGACTGGCCGAGCGAGCGCGAGGACCCGATGATTTCGGCCTTTGCGAAACACTCCACCGTTCCGGTGATCAATATGGAGACCATCGTCCATCCCTGTCAGGAACTGGCGATGATGCTGGCTCTGCAGGAACGGATCGGTGCGGTCCAGGACAAGACCTTCCTTCTGACCTGGGTGCCACACCCCAAACCCCTTAATACGGCGGTCGCCAATTCGGCCCTGTTGATGGCGGCCAAGTTCGGCATGAATGTTCGCCTCCTCGTGCCCGATGAGCGCTATCGCCTTGATGAGCGTTATATGGGCGCGGCCGAACGCTTCACCGCCGAGGGTGGCGGCTCGGTGACGATGACCACCGATGTCGAGGCTGCCTACACGGGCGCCGATGCCGTCTACGCCAAGAGCTGGGGCGCGCTGCCTTTCTACGGGCATTGGGACGACGAGGCGCCGTTCCGCGCCAAGGGCAGGGATTTCATGATCACGCCCGAAAAAATGGCGCTCACGAATAACGCCACCGTCAGCCACTGCCTGCCGATGCGCCGCAATGTGAAAATTGCTGATGCCGTCGTCGACAGTCCCGCCTTCCTCGGAATTGAAGAGGCGGCCAACCGCTTGCCGGTGCAACAGGCGGTGATGGAAGCACTTGCCAGTCAGGGAGGCGTCAAGTGACGTCGCAACTCCCCGGCGTTCGCCCGACGATTGTCCGCCTGCTGTCGCATATGCGCGACGGCAAGGAGATCCGCGAATACCTGCAGCGCTTTTCCGGTGTGGATCAGGAGCGCTTTGCCGTTATCAAGGTCGGCGGTGCAGTGATCCAGGAGGATCTTGACGGTCTCGCAACGGCGCTGGCCTTTCTGCAATCGGTCGGCTTGTCACCGGTCGTCGTCCATGGCGGCGGGCCGCAACTCGATGCAGCGCTGTCCGAGGCCGGAATCGGGACGGAACGTATCAATGGCCTGCGGGTGACGCGCGAGGCTGCGATCCCGATCATTCGCGAGACCCTGACCCAGGCCAATCTTCAACTGGTCGATGCCATTCGCGAGGCGGGCGGGCGCGCTGCTGCTGTGCCGCGCGGCGTGTTTGAGGCCCAGTTGGTCGATGAGGAGAAGCTGGGCCGCGTCGGTGAGCCGACGAAAGTCCATCTCGAGCTGGTCGCTGCTGCGGCGCGGGCCGGACAAGCGGCAATCCTGGGCTGCCTCGGTGAAACCCATGATGGACGCCTGGTCAATATCAATGCCGATTCCGCCGTTCGCGCGCTCGTACATGCCTTGCAGCCCTACAAAGTCGTGTTTCTGACCGGAACAGGTGGCCTGCTCGACGAGTGGGGTGATGTCCTGTCTTCAATCAATCTGGCGACCGATTATTCGGCGTTGATGCAGGCCGAATGGGTCAATGGCGGCATGCGGCTGAAGCTGGAGGAGATCAAGCGTCTGCTCGACGATCTGCCGCTTTCCAGTTCGGTTTCGATCACCAGCCCGGCAGAGCTGGCGCGTGAACTCTTCACCCATGCCGGTGCGGGCACGCTGATCCGGCGCGGCGAGACAATCCTCTCGACGGCCTCCAAGGACGACCTCGATCTTGGACGCCTCCACGCATTGGTGACGACGGCCTTCGGGCGCGCGCCAATCGCCGGATATTGGGACAATCTCGTGCTCGACCAGGCCTTTGTCACGGACAGTTATCGCGCCGCCGCGATCACGACACGGCTGGATGACTGGATCTATCTCGACAAATTCGCCGTCCTTGACGATGCGCGTGGCGAGGGACTGGGCCGGACCGTCTGGAACCGCCTGGTCGATTATGCACCGCGTCTGATCTGGCGCTCGCGCACCGCCAATCCGGTCAACAATTTCTATTTCGACGAATGCGACGGAGCGATCCGGCGCGATGAATGGACGGTTTTCTGGCGCGGCGAAGGCATTCGTCCCGCCGAAATTGATGGTGTCGTGACCCGGATTTTCGATCTGCCGCCAACGCTGGAGTTGGCACCATGAAACTGCGGATCGGGCTCGTCGGTGCGCGTGGCCATACCGGGCGCGAACTCCTGCGCCTGATCGCGGCTCGCGACGACCTTGACCTGGTGTTTGCCAGCTCACGCGAACTGGCCGGCCAGCCGGTGTGTGATATGGCACCGGAAATCGCGAACGGGCTGTTGTTCGAGTCGCTCTCACCCGGCGCGGTCGCTGATCGCGGGGCTGACGCCGTCATTCTCGCCCTGCCGAACGGGGCGGCCGGTTCATTTGTTGCCGCGATTGATGCGGCAAGCCCGAAAACGGTGATTGTCGACCTGTCAGCGGATTACCGGTTTGACGATGGCTGGACTTATGGTCTGCCGGAAATTTATGGGCGTGACGCCCTGCGCAGTGCGAAACGGATCGCCAATCCGGGCTGCTATGCGACGGCTGGACAGCTGGCGATCGCTCCGCTGCGGGATCGGCTGGCGGTCGATCCGCACGTGTTCGGCGTTTCCGGGTATTCCGGCGCGGGCACTACGCCTTCGCGCAAGAATGACCTCGAGGCCTTGCGCGACAATCTTATGCCCTATGCCCTGACCGGGCATTTGCACGAGCAGGAAATGTCCCGGCAGCTGGGCCTCGACGTCCGCTTCACGCCGCACGTAGCCGCCTTCTTTCGCGGCATTGTGGCGACGGTGCATCTTTCCCTTCTCGATCCGGTCACACGTGACGTCTTGATCGCACTCTACGAGACGGCCTATCGCGATGAGCCGCTGGTGAGGGTGACCGGAGAAACGCCGGAGATCCGTGACGGAGCCGAGCTGCCCGGCGCTGTTATCGGCGGTTTCGGCCTCAGCGCGGACGGGCGCCACGTGGTCATTGTCTCCACCCTCGACAATTTGCTCAAGGGTGCAGCCGTCCAGGCCCTGCAAAATCTCTGTCTGGCACTGGGGCTGCCGGAATAGTCAATTGCCGGCCTGTACAGCCTCGTCAATCGCCTGCCAATTCATCTCGTAGGCCGCGTCGCGCTCAATGCGGTGATAGCCTTGGGCCCGCCACAGGGTGAATTCACGCGTCTTGTCGCCATCAAGTGCGATCGACAGACTGCCGGCTGCGTCGAACTGGTCAAAATCCTCCCGCATTTTCGCCACTTCCAGTGGCCGGTGCGAGACGATCAGGACCGGTGCCTGATGCCCGTCCTCGAGCGGCCACTCCTGTTCGGCATGATTGACCGGTCCGGAATAGCGCAACCACATCGCCAGTGACGGGTTGGTGTCGCTGCCATAGCGCTGCATCTGGTGGAAGATATTGCGATCATCGAACACGATCGCGCTGTAGTCAGCGGCCGTGCCGGCCTGGCTGATGGCATCGGCAGTTTCCTGCCAGGCGCGAATGCGCTTGGTCGAGTTTTCCAGATGGAAGGCTTCGACCAGAGGTGGGTTGACGACCACAACCGTCATGAACAGGCCCAAAGCGGTATGAAAGGCGATCGAGCCATAGAGAATACCGCGCCGCCAGGCCGGTCCGCGCAGCAGGAAGGCGGCGACGAGTAAGGTGGCGGCGATATAGGCGGCCCCGGCCCAATTGGCGTGAGCGCGGCTGATGAAAGCCTGGGCCGATACCGTCAGCAGGGCCGGCAGGATGAAGGCTGCCAGCAGGCGCGAGTCCGGCAGGGCCTCGCGGAAGCGCCATATGATGCCGCCCAGAATGGCCAGCAGAACGATGAATAGTGCCGGTCCGAATATGCCCAGTTGTCCGGCCAGGAATTCGAACAGTTCGGCAGGATGAAACAGGTCGCCGCCCCAGTTTGCGTTGGCGGCGGTATGGCTCACGGTGGCGAAGTCATGGGCCGCGTTCCAGAGGATATTCGGCGTCAGCAGTGCGGCGCCAATCAGCATGGCCAGGGCACCGCGCAGATTCAACAACGCATGGCGGGTCGGTGCGTCGATCACCAGACATATGCCGACGCCCAGCACGAAATAGATCAGCACGTATTTCGACAGAAAGCCGAGACCGATTGCCAGGCCGAGCCCGGCCGCACTGGCCCAGCCGCCGCCATCGCGCAGGCGCAGCAGGGCATAGAGGCCAGCAGACCAGGCGCACATGGCTGGCACGTCAGTGGAAATGATGGCGCCGGAAATCCACAGGGACGGGATCGTCAGATAGATCAGCGCGGCCCAGAAACCGGTGCGCGCATCCCAGAGCTTGCGGGCGCTCAGGAAGAGGAAGCTTGCAGTGGCCGAATGCAGCAGGGGAGAGGCGAGCCGGACGCTGAACTCGGTATCGCCAAATATTGTCGTCATCAGCCTGATCAGCCAGGCGATCATTGGCGGTTTGGAAAAATAGCCCCAATCGAGTCGCAGCGACCAGACCCAATACTGGGATTCATCGGCGTAGAGCTCAATCGGATTGAGTGCGAGGGCCAGAATGCGCATCAGACCGATGCCAAGAATCAGGGCAAGCGCTGCCCGCTCCCAGCCCCACGTCCATTGCGTGTGTTTTTGTTCAAACTCAACCATTGAGGGCTCACAGGTCTTAAGAAAGTGTAACATTTTCGCCGCAGGCTATGCCCTTTCCGCTGCGGCCCGTAAAGGGCGCTGTGGACAGGGATTGTCGTGAGCTCACCAGCTTCGCCCCCCGTATGTTGAGCAAATACCGCCCTGCAAACACATATCTTGCGCGATTCAGCCATTGAAGCGCGGATTCAGGTTGGGCGTCGGCGCGGCGAGTGTCACAAAACCTTCGCGTAGCTGTCTTGGATTCTTCGAACGTCCAGCGTACGAGGCGCTTGCTTCGTTGGGGGACCCGCTCCCTCGTTTGGTCGATCCTAGGGGGACACCTCCAAATGACATTCATGAAAAAACTTTCACTCAGCGCGGCGACTATCGCCTTGCTGGCAGCCGCGCCCGCCGCGGTTTATGCGCAGGAAACATCTTCCTCGCTGCGTGGTTCGGTCACCGATGGCGCCGGAAACTCGGTGTCCGGTGCCAGCGTCACCATCCTGCACACGCCCAGTGGCTCGGTCTCCAGAACGTCGACCGGCGTCAATGGCGGCTTTTCGTCTTCGGGCCTTCGCGTTGGCGGCCCTTACAATGTGACCGTCACCGCCGATGGCTTCCAGCCTCGCCGGGTTGAAGGTGTCTTCCTCGCCCTCGGCGAGAGCATGTCGCTCAATCTCGAAATGTCGGCTGCTTCGGGCACGTCCGACGTCGTCGTCGTGACCGCATCGGCCATCCAGGCGATGAACACTGCCGTGGGTCCAAACTCGACCTTCACCCTCCAGGACCTGCAGGAAACTCCGGCGATCAACCGCGCTCTCGCGGATGTTGTGCGTCAGGACCCGCGCATCTATATCGACGAATCCTTCAATGACTCGATCCAGTGTGCCGGTGCCAACCCACGCTATAACAGCCTGACCGTTGATGGCCTTGGCCTCAATGACGGTTTCGGTCTGAACTCGAACGGTTACCCGACCCAGCGCATGCCATTCTCCTATGACGCGATCGAACAGGTCTCTGTCGAACTGGCGCCGTTTGACGTCGAATACGGTGGCTTCACCGCCTGTAACATCAATGCCGTCACCAAGTCCGGCACCAATGAATTCCACGGCGGCGTCTTCTACGATTACACCTCCGACGCCTTCCAGGGTGACTCGCTCGAAGGTTCGAGCTTCACGGTTCCTGAATACGACCAGAAGCGCTACGGCATCACCTTCGGTGGCCCGATCATCCAGGACCGCCTGTTCTTCTTTGCTGCCTATGAGCGCTTTGAAGGCATTGATATCTTCGACCGTGGTCCAGAAGGTTCTGGCGCCCCGACCGAAATCACCGGCTTCACCCAGGCTGACTATGCCGACATCCTCGACATTGCCCAGAACGTGTATGGCTACAATCCGGGCGGCGTCCCAGGTAATGCACCGGTTATCGATGAGAGCATCCTGGTCCGCGTCGACTGGAACATCAATGACGACCATCGTTTCGCTCTGACCTACAACCAGTCGGAAGGTGCCAACCGCACCGAGTCCGATGGCGACAACAATGAGTTCGAGTACGAGAACCACCTCTATAATCGTGGTTCCGACCTGACCGCCTACACCGCCCAGCTCTTCTCCAACTGGACGGATAATTTCTCCACCGAGCTGCGCGCGTCCTACCAGGAAGTCGATTTCACCCAGGCCTCAATCAATGGCACTGATTTCGGTGAAGTTCAGATCCGCGTTGGCGGCAACACCGTCTATCTCGGTGCCGACGATTCGCGTCAGTCCAATGAGCTCAACTACTCGACGATGACCCTGAAGGGTGTCGGCCACTACCAGTGGAACGACCACTACTTCACCTTCGGCGCCGAGCGTCTGACCTACGACATCTTCAACCTCTTCGTTCAGCACACCGAGGGTGAATGGCGTTTCAACTCGATCAACGACTTCCGTAATGGCGATGTGAACCGCATCTATTACGGCAATGCCCGCGGTACGAATAATCCAGCCGATGCCGGTGCGAGCTTCGCTTACGACATCAACACGGTCTACGCGCAGGACGAATGGTCCGGCCCGAATGGTCTGACCGTGATCGCCGGTCTGCGTTACGACTGGTACACCACCGATGATGTTCCGAACGAAAATGCGAACTTCATCGCACGTAACGGTTACACCAACGCCGACTCCCTGGACGGACGTGGCCTCATTCAGCCACGCCTGGCCTTCACCTGGGATGCCCGTCGCGACCTGACGGTTCGCGGTGGCTTTGGCCTCTACTCCGGCGGCAACCCGAATGTCTGGGTTTCCAACAACTTCGCAAATGATGGTCTGACAGCTGTTCAGCTGACCAATTTTGGTCCGCAAAACCTGCTGACCGGTACGGAAACCTATGTCGCAGATGAAGGTGGCACTGGCCGTCCGATCTTCGGTGTTCCGCAAAGCATGTATGACAGCGTCGCCAGCGGTGCTGCCAATTCAAGCGTCAATGCCATCGACCCTGATTTCGAAATCCCGGCCGAATGGAAAGCCGCCCTGGGCTTCACCTATGATGGCGATCTGCCATTCCTTGGTGAAGGCTACACGGTCATGGGTGACCTGCTGTACTCGCAAAGCCGCGACGCAGCCGGCATCGTCGATGCGACGCTTGAGCAGGTTGATACGGCACCGGACGGTCGCCCGATCTACCGTTCGATCGACCGTAGCGATCCTGATTGTGTGGTCCCGACCGCAGCAGCCTGTTCCAGCCGGAACTTCAACCAGGACTTCATCCTGACCAATTTCGACGGTGGCGAGTCACTCGTTCTGTCGCTGGCGGTCAGCCGTGAGTATGAAAACCTGGGCCTGAGCTGGACGGCAGCCTATGCTTACACCCAGTCCGAAGATGCCAATCCGATGACCTCCTCGGTGGCCTTCTCGAACTATGCCGGTGTGGCTGTGTCCGACCCGAACAACCCGCAAGCTGCGACATCCAACTATGAGATTCCGCATCGCTTCACGGGTCGTGTCTCCTGGGAGCATGACTTCTTCGACGACCTGACCACCCGGGCAACCCTGTTCGGCCAGGTCAGCCAGTCGCGTGGTTACTCCTTCGCGTTCGATAATGATGATGGCGATATCTTCGGTGACTTCGCCGACCGTCGTCACCTGCTCTACGTGCCAACCGATGCCAGCGATCCGCTGGTCCGGTTCGCGCCAGGCTTCGACACGGCAGCCTTCTTTGCCTATGCCGACGCCAACGGCCTGGCCCGTGGTGCCATCGACGAGCGTAACTCGCATGAAGGTTCCTGGTGGACCAAGTTGGATCTGCGCGTCGAGCAGGAATTCCCTGCCTTCGCACCGGGCCATCGCGCTGCCGGTTATCTGGTGATCGAGAACCTCGGCAACCTCATCAGTGATGAGTGGGGCATTCTCACCCAGGCCAGCTATCCGCAAATCCGCAGCATTGTTGATGCGGATTACGATGCCGGCACGAACCAGTATGTGTTCGAGAGCTTCAACGCTCAGACCCCGGAATCCCGGGTCTCCAGTGCCTCGACCTGGCAGGTCCTGTTCGGTGTGAAGTACGACTTCTAAGCACCGGCATCGCATGCCAATACACAGTGGAAGGGCGGCTCTCGGGCCGCCCTTCTTTTTTGCGCGGGAGGTTTGCTTTTTTGCGCTCGCGTCCGGTTCAAACGCGTGATAGAGGCGCGCTCATGAGCAAACACACCATCCCCCACGAATCCCGAATCCCTGATCAAGTCGTCACTTGCTGGCCGGCAGAGGCCAGTATCTGGTTGGAAAATCTCGCCCCCGCACGGGTCGAGTTTGCCGCCTTTCTGACGGCCCTGATCGAACCGGCAGCCGGCGGCAAGCCCTTGCCCCTGACCGTGCTCGTCTCCAATGACGAGACCGAGGCTTCGGCACGCGCCGCGCTGGGCGACAAGGCTGTTCTGGTTCGCCAGAATTACGGCGATGTCTGGACCCGCGATACGGCGCCGGTCTTCCTGCGCCGCGATGGCGAACTGGTCGCGGCCCGCTTCCCGTTCAATGGCTGGGGTGGCAAGTTCCAGATCCCCGGTGACCAGACGGTCGGCACCGCGATTGCCCGCATGGTCGAGGCCCGCATTGTCGATGTCGAGATGATCGCTGAGGGCGGTGCGCTCGAATTTGATGGCGAAGGCACCGTCATCACCACGCGTGATGTCCTGCTCAACAAGAATCGCAATGCCGATTTGACTGAAGCCGTGGTCGAGGAGCGGCTGAAGGCCGCGCTCGGCGTCGAGACTGTTCTGTGGGTCGACAAGGGCCTGATCGGCGATCACACCGATGGCCATATCGACAATATCGCCCGCTTCGTCCGTCCCGGCGAAGTCGTGTGTATGGAAGGTTTTGGCGCGGATGATCCGCAGGCCCAAATGCTCGAGCAGATCGCGGCCGAGCTGGCGGCGATGACCGATGCCCGAGGGCGTAAGCTGACAGTTCACCGCATCCCCTCTCCGGGCCGTGTCGTCAACAAGGCCGGCGATGTCCTGCCGGCGAGCTATATGAACTGGGTGATCGGGCCGCGCAATCTCGTGGTCCCGACCTATGGCACGGCCAGCGAAGCCGCGGCGCTCGACGCCCTGCGGGCCCTGTTTACCGGCCATGAGGTTGTCGGCTGCCGTTCCAGCGCTATCCTGAGCGGCGGTGGTGCCTTCCACTGCGTCACGACACACATCCCGGCTGGACCGAAATCATGAGCAATATGATGACCATTGCCGGCCTGCAGACCGGGTTCGGTGAGGATATCGCGGACAATATCAAACGCGTCTCTTTGATGATCCGCGAGGCTGCGGCCGCTGGCGCGCAAATCATTTTGCCGCCTGAACTCTTCCAGGGTCCGTATTTTTGCAAGACCCAGGACGAGGACAATTTCGCCCGCGCCTACCCGGCAATGGAACATCCTTGTGTCATCGCGATGAGCGAGCTGGCCGCCGAGCTTGGCGTTGTGATTCCGGTCTCGATCTATGAGCGCGACGGGCAAGTCTATTACAACTCACTGGTGATGGTCGATGCCGATGGAAGCCCGATGGGTGTCTATCGCAAGAGCCATATTCCCGATGGCCCCGGCTATCAGGAGAAGTATTACTTCCGGCCCGGCAATACCGGTTTCAAGGTCTGGGACACCCGTCATGGCCGTGTCGGTGTCGGTATTTGCTGGGACCAGTGGTTCCCCGAAGCGGCCCGCGCCATGGCGCTGCTGGGCGCGGAAGTGCTGATGTATCCGACCGCGATCGGTTCGGAGCCGCATGATGACAGCCTCGATACCTCGGCCCGCTGGCAGCGCGCCATGCAGGGCCATGCCGTGGCCAATGTGATGCCTGTGCTGGCAGCCAACCGGGTCGGCAATGAGGATGGCCAGGTCTTCTACGGCTCATCCTTCGTCTGCGACCATAGCGGCGAGAAGGTGTCCGAGCTGAACAAGACCGAAGAGGGCATTGTGTCGGCCAGCTTCGATCGCGATTTCCTGCGCACGCATCGCGCCGCCTGGGGCGTGTTCCGCGACCGGCGTCCGGATCTTTACGAGCCGTTTTTCAAGCCGCTGTCGAGCAAGTCCTGAATCTGCGAATTCGCCCGTGATTGCGACGGGATGACAATCGCGAAGGCGATTGCGATCGCGATGGCTGGCCAGCCGAAGGCGATGGCCTGGTCGGTCTGTCCTTGCGTGAAATTATAGGCGGCAGCGGTCAGCCCGATTGTGGTCAAAAGGGCTGCGGCGACTGTCATGGCGAGACGAAAACCCATCCAATTCTCCATCACCTGCGGGTCTCTTTGACGGACCCTTGGGGACGCAGAATGGCAGGTTTTGGCTAATTTTTCGTTGTCGCCTAGCTCGCCATGAAGGCACCATGGATGCCGTCGAAGATGAACTGGGTCGCCAGCGCCGCCAGGATGACGCCGAGGATGCGCGTGATCATGGCGGCCATCGAGGCGCCGACGAATTTCATCACCGGGCCGATCACCAGGAAAACCGCCAGGCAGAGCAGGAGGTTGATGCCGACGGCGGCGAAGACGACGCCCTGATGCGCCATGGTCGGCGCTTCCGACATGAACAGCATGATGGTCGCGATGGCGCCGGGGCCGGCCAGCATCGGGATCGCCATCGGGAAGACGGAGATATCGTCCCAGGTTTCCGGATGCGCCTCATGTTCCTCGGTCAGCTTCTCGGCCCGCTCCTCGCGGCGCTCGGTGCGTTTTTCGAAGATCATTTCCAGCGCCATCAGGAAGAGCAGCACGCCGCCGGCGGTGCGAAAGGCGTCGAGGCTGATATGCATGGCGTCGAGCAGATAGCGTCCGCCCAGGGCGAAGGCGAGCAGGACGCCGGTCGCGATCATGATCGATTTATACGCCATCGCCCGGCGGTGAGCCTTGGGCGAGCCATCGGTCAGCGCAAAGAAGATCGGTGCCACACCGGGCGGATCGATGGCGACGAAGAAGGTGACGAGGGCGGAGATAAAGAGTTCGGTCATGGCGTAAATCCTGATTGGCCTTCCGCATAACGGGGCCCGCGACAGAGGTCACGAAAATTCTTGCCCGGGTGTCGCAGGGCAGCCATGAATTTATGCGGCGGCGTGGCTTCCATGCGATGCAATTTTGCTGGTCTGGCCGCATTCCGCTTGTGCGGACGGGTATCGGGTCTAGTGTCCCGGGCCTGCCATCGGGGATTACACATGACATTCAACCGGATCACGCTCGGCTTCATCGCCGCCCTGTCTGTCACGCTGGCCGGCTGCGGCGGCGGTGAGCCTGACAATGGCACCACGCTCAATCGCGGCAATCGCATCGAGCCGCTGAGCCTGGATCCGGACCTGGCCCAGATCACCGACGAGCGCACCATCGTTTCCGATCTCTTCGTCGGCCTGTATGAGCCGGCCGCCGATGCCCAGCCCATCCTGGCGCTGGCAGAAAGTGCGGCGATCTCCGATGACGGCCTGGTCTGGACCTTCACCCTGCGCGATGACGCTTTCTGGTCGGATGGGGAGCCGATCACGGCGGAGGATGTGGTGTTCGGCCTGCGGCGTCCGCTCGATCCGCTGACCGGCAATCAGTTCGCGGCGCCACTGCTGATGATCGCCAATGCCCAGGAGATTTATGAGGGCCGCGCGCCCGTGGACACGCTGGGTGTCCGCGCCCTGGATGCGCGCACCGTCGAGCTGAGCCTCAACTATCCCGCGCCCTATCTGCCGACCGTGCTGATGTATTACGGCCAGCCGATCCCCAGACACGCCGTCGAGGCGTTCGGCGATCGCTGGGCGCGGCCGGAGAACATGGTCTCCAGCGGGCCCTATACCCTCGCCGAATGGCGCTCCAATAATTACATCCACCTCGTTGCCAATCCTTACTTCTATGACGCGGCCGAGGTCTGCCTGACCGATATCTATTATTTCCCGACGGTCGATACCGCTGCCGCCGAACGCCGCGTGCGCTCGGGCGAGCTTGATCTCAATGTCGATTTCGCCAGCTCGAACACGCAATTCCTGCTCGAGCACAATCCGGAGCTGGTGCAATCGGTGCCGGGCTTCACCATCCGCACGATTGATTTCAACAATACCTCGCCGCCCTTCGATAACCCGGATGTGCGCCGCGCCCTGTCGCTGGCGATCGACCGCAATTTCCTGACCCAGGACGTGCTCGGCGGTTTCGATGCGCCGGCCTTCCGGGTCGTGCCGGCCGGCCTTCATGGCCGGCTCGACTGGCCGCGTCTGGATTATGCCGATCAGCCGATGGACCAGCGCCGCGCCGAGGCCCGGCGCCTGCTCGAGGGCGCCGGTTTCGGACCGGACAATCCGCTGGTGTTCGAGTTCAACTACCAGCCCGCGGCCAGCTGGCCGCGCATCGTTCCGGTGATCCAGCAGGACTGGATGACGATCGCGCCCTGGGTCCAGGTCGAGGTCGTGACCAGCGACAGCCAGATCCATTATGACCGCATGCGCGGCGGCGATTACCAGGTCTCGACCTCGGGCTGGCGGCCGGATTTCAACGATCCTTATGGCGTCCTCTTCCAATACGAGACCCGCGCCGGCGAGATCAATTATTCGCGCTGGACCGACCCGGCCTTCGACGCCCTGACCGATGCGGCCGTGCGCACCGCCGACGAGGCCGAGCACAATGCGCTGCTGGCTGAGGCCGAACAGTATTTCCTCGACCAGACGCCGGTCATCCCGGTCTTCTTCGAGGCCAACCGGCAGCTGGTCAGTCCGCGCGTTACCGGCTGGGTCTCCAATCCGGACCGGATCAATCTGAGCCGCTGGCTCTGCCTGGCTGATCCGGAGACGGTGGCGGAAGACTAGCTTTCGGCTCAGTCACCGCCTCCGTCACAGTCTCAGTATCCGGCGCGGCACCCGTCGCAGCCGGGCTCTTCCCAGCCCTCCGGCATGGGCTCGCCGGCCAGCTCCCAGCTCTCATTCCAGCGCGGCTCGGGCACGGGCTTGCCGGCGTCGCGGGCGGCGCGCATCGCGACGGCGTCTTCCTCGATCTGCAGGTTGAGTTCAATCCCCTCCAGCCCGAGACCGGCTGCTGCGTATTCGGCGGCCCTGGCCCGGCGCCGGGCCATGTCGATTTCGGCGTCCAGCTTCAGGCGTTCGCGGTTGAGCGCCATTTCGGCGCGTGTCTGGGCGAAGAAGTCGCGGGCAAAGGCCAGCAGCTGCCGCGCGGCGCGGCCATCGCCTTCGCGCATGGCCCCGGCCGCGGCGACCAGGGCCGTGCGGCCGGTCTGGGCCGGGTCAGGCATCTCCAGCGGGCGGCCCGGGGGATATTGTGTGCCGCGGCCGGGGCGGCGATTGGGTGAGCGTTGGGAATGATACATCGGGGTCTCCCTTGAATGTCCGGATGAGCAACGGGCTCTGCACCGAAACCGCCACGACGTTGCCGCCTGGCGAGATGAGGAGTGCGGGATGCCAGCCGGAGCCGATCGTGGACTAAGTGTGAGTGGCGCCGGTGGCATCCCGCACACGGAGGTTTACTCAGGCCCCTTACGGGCCCTGCCTCGAAATGGGTGCGGACGATCGGTCGAGCCCTAATGCCTCACGACCTCACCCATGGCCCTGCCGGGTTTCGCCGTGGTCAAATGACGAAAACGGACAGGCTCCGTACTCCCTGCGCCCCCGGATAACCGGTCCGGGCCTCGAGTGGCGCGGGGACGGGAGGATTGTGGGGGCTGCGGGCAGGGGCGGGGATAAGTTTTTTGTCGGCGCCCCTTCACCGCCGTCGTCCTGACGCAAGTCAGGACCTCGATATCGCAAGCGCAACAGGCCTTTGTGTCGAGGTCCCGGCTTGCGCCGGGATGACGTGGGATTGTTGTTGAGGGCGGGGATAAGTGCGGCATACGCGGTGCCCTGTAACCGTCAATAAATTACACATATTTCACTTGTTTCGCTTATTACGTTTATATATATCTATCGAGCATGACAGGTATGACGAAGGAGGCCCGACATGACATCGAGCGAGTTGGCACAACGATTGCCGAACGAGCGGGAGATCGACCAGGCCTCGGCGGCGATGGCGTTATTGTCGAAAAGCTTGAAGCCGTCCGGCGTGCTTCCCCTGAGCGTGCGTCAGAACGACGAAACCATCGAAATCGCCCTGGAGCCCTCGATCGGCAAGATGGTGATCGAACTGCTCGGCCATGTCGCGCGCGGAGAGATGGTCACGCTGGTGCCCTATGGCGCCGATCTGACGACGCAAAAGGCGGCGGACCTGCTCAATGTGTCCCGCCCTCACTTGACGAAACTCCTCACTGATGGCGACATGCCCTTCCACAAGGTAGGGTCGCACCGGCGCATCAAGGCTCGTGATCTGATTGCCTACAAGGCAGGCCGCGATGCGCGGCGGTCCGATGCCCTTGATCGCTTGCAGGCCCTGGGACAGGAATTCGAGAATCCATGATCGACGTCGCGGACCGGTTTGTCATCATCCTGGACGCGAACGTTCTATACCCATTCCGAGTGAGAGATGCCCTGCTTCGCTTCAACGAGGCGGGGCTTTTCCGTGCCCGGTGGAGTGAGAACATTCTCGACGAGTGGGAAAATGCGCTGCTGAGAACCCGGCCTCAACACAGGCAAAGCGTGACCGAGCAGCGACAGGTCATGCGCGAGGCTTTCGCTGAGGCTTGGGTCGACGGCTATCAGGCCCTCATCCCGGCTCTGACATTGCCGGACAAAAATGACCGCCACGTGCTCGCGGCAGCGATCCGCGCGGGCGCCCAGCATATTGTCACCGAAAACCTGAAAGACTTCCCGGAAGGCGCGCTCGCCCCGTTCGGCATCGAGGCCATCTCCGCCGACACGATTCTCGCCAACACATTCAGCCTCTACCCCGCTGAGTCCGCAGCGGCACTTGCCCGCATGCGCCGGGCCTATAAGCGCCCGCCCATGACGGCCGTGGTCTTCCTGGATGATCTGACCCGCGCCGGCCTGCCGAAACTGGCGCTGCTGGCGCGAGAATTTGTCGATACGATTTGAGGGGGACGGGCAAAGCGAGGTAACCACCCCTTGGCGCCCGCGGCGCCACCCCTCCGTCTCGCCGCTGACGCGGCGATCCACCTCCCCATAAAGGGGGAGGAAAGCGTTGCGACCAGGCCCCGTCAAAAAGCGGCGCACCGGAGGTGACGGACATGCTATGGGCGTGGTGCAGCTTGCACGAGGTTTTAGAAATGTCCGACGCAGATCAAAAGAAGCCCCAGCTGAACCAGGCCAAAACAGTCGTCGAAAAGAAGGTCTGCCCCGAGTGCGGTCACATCTTCAAGGGCAATGGCTGGGACGGCATCGACGCGCATTGGCGATCAAAGCACGAGAACGTTATGTCCTATGAGGAGGCTTGGCCTTTGCTCAGGGACGGGAAATACCCGGGGTGAAGCGGAAAGGGTTGCAGCCAGGCTCCTCAAAAAGCGGCGCACCTCGCGCCCGCCACCCCATTCATCCCTTGCCGAGATGACGCCGTATCCGGGTTTTCAGGTCAAGGGCCCTGCGGGCCGCTACGCGGTTTCACCCTTGACCTGAAAACCCGGATACGGCCCGCTGGCTGGCATGGGGATGTGGGGTGGAGTGAGGCTGGAAGAAATGCCGTGCGGCCCCAGTTGCTGAAGATGTAATGGGCTTTACAACCTTACGGTTTAGTTATACCTTCGCTCAGAACAAACAATGAACGAACGTGAGCTAATGGGCAGCTCGTTGGGCTCCCTAAAAACGCCATTAGTGAAGGCCTCGCCCCCACCACGGTGTTGGCCCTTAGGAGACCCCCTGTGGCAGACGATGACGAGGAGGTTGAATCTAACTGGGCAGGTCCGGAAGTTTCTCCATTCGGTTTAAAAGACCGAAATGGTCCGGACAGCGATCACAGCACCATCTATCTTTCCAAGCACCCACTGTCCGACTTCTCATTTGAAGATCGGCAGAGCTTTGCCCGTGAGATGGGCGCGACCGCTGAGCGTGAATTCTCGGAAGCAATGGCTGTGATCACAAACCACTTCGATACCCACGATCTCGGAGTCACACTTGCGGCACTCGCATCAAAGCATCTTGGGCGACCAGTTGGGCCTGACGGAATACTCGAATACGGCAAAGGCACAGTGGTGCTGCCGCAGTCAAAAATCGAACTTGCCCAAGCCATTGCACTCTCGCGAACGAGCAGTGGCACAGAGGCGGCAACCTCGGCAGACCTACACAGGCTTACAGCCGCATTGGACACTATCACCGATTCATTCCAAAGGCGCGATTTACGTTTTGTTGGGACTGGATCTGTTTTGGAGCAGCAGCGGCGGATCATTCAGGCCCGTCTGCGCGGGCACACCACGGTCGTGCGCAATTGGGGCTATTTCAACCATGTTTATGACCTGCTGAGCCGACTCCTCGATCCGCTTGACGCCCAAATGCGATCGGCCGTCGGCCTAACGGGTAGGCAACTCCTGGCTATGTTCCGTTTGCTGATTGAAGCGGTTCAGCTGCGCACAGTACAGCTGCTTGTCGAGCCGGCGCGTTGGTGCCGCCTCCCGTGCAACGAAGACATTTACGCAAGCTATGCAGAAGGTATGGGTTACTCAGAGAGCGAACGCGGAAAGGAGTGGGCGGAAATTCAGAGCCGCAGATTATCGCGCGAAATGCTGCAGGCTTACGTTCAAGACCGCTTCCTAGCGCGCTTGCCAGCGGCCTACGCCTTCTCAATTCCGTCGCTTGCAGAATATTTAGAAGTCGAAGAGCTGCAGGTTCGCCGAGCTGTGAATACACTCGCACTGCCCATTCGTGGCCTCGACGGGGCGGACCCCGAAGGCTTCTTTTTGGCAAATCCGATTTGGTCGAAGCCGCTCATCAAAATTGATGAGGACAGCTTTTTTGCGTTTGCCCCCGCCGCGTTCTTCAGCCACAGCTTCCAAATCTTGAACGACCTGTTGGGTGCCGACCACAAGCGATCGGAAGCGTATTCGCGACAACGCGCGGATTTCCTTGAAAAGGAAGTCGCAGGTCTATTCTTTGACGTTTTCAAGGGGGCGCCGATTGACACGAATGTCACATGGTCAACGGATGCAGAGGAAGGTGAGACCGATCTCATCGTTCGGGTCGACAGCCAGCTTCTCCTGGTTGAAGTGAAGGCCGGAAAGGTCAGCGCGGCGGCGTTACGCGGGGGGTTAAAGCGCGCGGAGAAGCATATTGATGAGCTTCTCTTGGAGCCAGCCCGTCAGTCCGCGCGCTTGGCAGAGCATCTACTCACTAAGCCCGAAAACCGGCTTCCGAGTTGGAAAATCAACACTGATCTGGACCTTAGGGGAATCACTCGCGTGACGCGTCTATCGGTGACCCTTGAGGATTTCGCCACCATTCAAAGCCACTTGCCTTCACTACTTGAGCAAATAGGTATCGAAGATACGGTTGCCCTCCCCGCTACACTCTCTGTTTCGGACCTCCACACCGTTTTTGAGATTTTGGAGGAGCCTTGGCAGTGCCTTCACTACTTAGTGCGACGTGGTGAGCTTCAAAATCGAGTGCGTTACCTTGGTGATGAGCTAGATTTGCTCGGCTTGTACCTCCGCACTGGCTTCGCCTTGATGCAGTTCTCGGAAGGGGGAGCACAACTCACTCTCCAAGGCATGTCCGACGATATCGACACTTATGTCACAAACCGCGATGCCGGGGTCGAACTCCCAAAGCCGCGTCGTCGCTTCACACCGTGGTTCGCAGCGATGACCAAGCGTCTCTCGAACATAGGACTCGCTGGAAAGAGCGAAATGTTGCTGACTATCGGCTCGTTCTCGCTCGAAACTCAAATCGAGTTTGAGCAAGCGATATCAGAGCTGCGGGAGAAGATGCGAGCCGACACCGGTCACGAAAACGATTGTATCTACGGTGTGCCGAAAGGATGGGATCGCGAGGGTGTAGCTATTCATCTATCCCGTACGGCTAACCGACAACAACAGATGGAGCGCGAGATTGTAGCCGCGTCACACCTATTTGAGAACACAGACGCGAAACGTTGCCTTGTGATCACGCAAGACCTCGATGGCATCGACTATCCCTACACCCGTTGCGGGCTCGCTTTGTCCCCTGATATCGAAGCCGAGGAGCCGTGGACTGAGGCAAACCGCCTCTAGGGTGGCGATAATTGCTAGCCGGGCGGTGAGTAGCGGGCAAGATCAAGGGTGATAGGCACTCAATTTTTGCGCATCCATATCGCCCTCTGCGGCATTCGTCCCCCGTCACCACAAAAAAAGCCCCAGCGTCTCCGCCAGGGCTCCCTTTGACCGTTGAACTAAACGCTAGTCCTCAAACATATCCGCATACCTATGCCGCACCCGCTTCTCCCAGTCGCGCGTATGATAAACCGAAGACACCATCACCGGCGCCACGGTCGTCGCTTCGGCGAACACCATCTGTTCCAGGGCCGTGTCGACCTTGCCCCAGGAACAGGCTTCCTTGAGGGTTGAGGAGGAGCAGGCGCCGTCGCGCACATCGGCGACGGTGATCTGGACGGCGTAGGCGTGCATGGGGACTTCGACGCCGAGGATTTCGGCGCAGACGACGGTGTCCTGGGCGAAATTCTTGGGCACGCCGCCGCCGACCATGAACAGGCCGGTCTTGCCGGCCTTGATCTTGATCTCGGTCAGCTCGCGGAAATCGGCGACGCTGTCGATCGAGAGGTAAGGCTGCTTGGCCTTCATCTTCTCGACCTGGTGTTTCACGAGGCCAAAGCCGGCCGAGCAGTCGGAGAAGGCGGGGCAGAAGATCGGCACGCCGTGCTCATAGCAATCTTGGACCAGCGAGCCGGGCTTCTTGGCATTGCCCTCGGCGAGCCATTTGCCCATTGCCTTGATATAGGAGCGCGAGGATCTGGGGCCGGGCTCGAGCAGATTGGCGATTTCGAGCGTGGCGGCGTCGCAGGCCTGCAGTTCTTCCTCGTCGATATAAGTGTCGTAGATGCGGTCGATATAGAGATCGCGCAGGATGCGATCGTCGGGAATTTCCTTCGCCTGGTAATGCTTGAAGCCGAGGGCTTCGAAGAAATCCATGTCGACGATGGCGGCGCCGGTCGAGACGATGGCGTCGATCATGTTGTGACGCACCATATCGCGCCAGACATCCATGCAACCGCCCGCCGAGGTCGATCCGGCCAGGGTCAGGATGACCGAGCAATCCGGATCGGCCACAGCGGCCTCAAGGATGCGCGCGGCGCGCGCGGCATCGCGCGAGGTGAAGGACATCTTCTCCCAGGCATCAATCAGGGGACGACCATCAAAAGCCGTAATGTCGATATGCTCGACAGGGGAGGAAAGGAGTTCCGCTTTACGGTTCGAATGATCGGTCATGCACGTCTCCGTAGTTTCGGACGGCGGCGGCGGGCGCGGGCCAGATTGATGACCGTCGAGTCCTCGCCGGTCGCCCGGTCTGGTTGTTGATCGAACATGGAGGGCCAGGGGGCGTCCGCCACCATCGCCAGTTCCGTGCTGCCAAAGCCATTGAAGTCGGACGCAATCGCCGTCCCATAGGCTCCGAGCATGCCGATCTCGATAATATCACCCTCGGCCGTATCGGCCGGGAGCTCGAATGGTCCTTGCATGGCATCGAGCGAATCGCAAGTTGGACCGAAGAAGCGGAACATCGCCGTTTCGGCCGTGGACTCGCCGCTGGCGCGGTGATGGCGCACCGGGAAAGGCCATTTGGAATGCGCCGCATCGAACAGGCGGCCATAGGCGCCGTCATTGAGATAGAGCGCATCGCCCTTGACCAGTTCGACCCGGACCAGCACCGATTCCGCTTCCGAGACGAGGGCCCGGCCGGGCTCGCACCACAGATCGGCATTTTCCAGCACCATCATTTCCTCGAAGGCATCTTCGATGGCGCGGACATATTCGGTCAGGGGTGGCGGGGTCAGGCCGGGATAGATTGACGGGAAACCGCCACCGACATCGACGATGTCGACGGTGACGCCCGCCTGGGCAATCAGGCGCGAGGCCTCCATCATCGCCGAGCGATAGGCCGAAGGCAGCATGCACTGGCTGCCGACATGGAAGCTCACACCCAGCTCATCGGCATGGGCGCGGCAGCTGCGGATCAGCTCGGCGGCGTCGAAGGCGGGCACGCCAAACTTGCCGGCCAGCGAGAACACGGCCCCCTCATTGGACACCGCCAGGCGCACGATCAGCGTGAGATCGTCCGCATGATTGGTTTCCTCGAGGATCTTGTTCAATTCCGCTTCGGTATCGAGCGCGAAAATCCGAACGCCGAATTCATAATAGGCGCGGCGGATCGACTCGCGGCTTTTGACCGGATGCAGAAAGGCCTTCTTCGCGTCGGGACAACGCTCCGAGATCAGCGCGATCTCGGGGATCGACGCCACATCGAAAAAGCGCGTGCCGGCCGCATACAGGCCGTCGATAATCCATGGGCTGGGATTTGCCTTGACGGCATAGAGCACTTCACCCGGAAAGTTTTCCTGAAACCAGTGGCTAGCTCTGGCGAGACGGTCCGGACGTGCACAGACGACCGGTTTCTCTAGGTGCCGTAAGCGGACCAGGTCCAGGGGAGTATGGTACGTGTGCAATTCACGTGACCCCCTGTTAGTTGTTTACCCAATCCGGCATCGTCGCCTCCGCCGGGAAAACGCGAGTAGGGCCTATTGCAGATCGTGTAAAGGAAAAAATATCAGCAAGCGCTGCAGGAGGCTTGCCGGGGCAGGGCTGGTGCAGGGGGTGCAGAGGGCAAAAATGCAGCACTTATGCGCTTGCCGGGGCCCTCGAACCGGGGGTGAATTCGCGGAAAATATTCGCGCGTCAATCCGGCCTCAGCCGAACCGGCGCTGCCGGCGGAGGCAGGTCGGGATGGCGGAGTATCAGAGAAGCCGGTCCCGCATCGAAGATGAACAGAATTATGTGAAACGGGACGCCCTGTCTGCCACCCTGCCATTGCCCCGCCGGGAGGCGTGCAGCCGCATGGGGACTGGTGATTCGCGGATGGCAGTGTGATGGCAGTCTGTCACCGGCGACCATTCACTGTCACGACGGGTCGCAAGCCGGGAGCGGGAAGGCTTGGTGGGCCAACGATGTCAAAGAGCGGGGTCGACCCGAATATGGCGCAGGTCGGGTGGGCTGAAAAAGCGAGTCTCAAGCCTCTCCCTCTGGCCTTTCCGCTCCCGCCCGTGAAGAGGGACGTGTACCTCTGGTACGCGTCCCTGGGAGGGCTCTCTTCTCACGGCGATTTCAGGCGAAGGAGCCCGGGATCCACCGAAACCGGGGTTCCCTGGGGGCAGGCCGAAGCGCCCCTGTCCGCCAGGTGAGTTCTCCATCCGGCCCTCGCCGGCCAGAGCGGGATTGGGAGTTCAAGGGATCTTGTGGATGCCTGGCTTGCGGAAATGGGTGCCTGTCACGATTTATTCCGAGGTGGTGGAGCTGGGGGTCTTCTTGCCATGGGTTGTTCGCCTAATTTTGGCTATTTTCACGGGCATTTTATGGCCCTGATTCTGTCTCCCAATAACAATCGAATATCTCAATTCGACAGATAACCAGGCGCCTACCCACCCCCCACCTTAAACCCCATGCCGAGAGTCCGCCTCAGGGGACAGGCGCGGTCAAGGGCGCCGCGGGCGCCGCTTCGCGGTTTCACCCTTGACCGCGCCTGTCCCCTGAGGCCCTTTGGCTGGCAAGGGTTTTACGGGGGTAAGGTGCCGTGTCATTTCAAGTTCGAGCATGGCCTAGCCGTAGAATATCTGATCCGAAGGCCTCTTTTGGACTGGTTCTGTCGAAGCGGGATCGTGACCAGTATTTTGTTCGGCAATGGGGATCCGTGCAGCTGTTTCTTCCGGGCGTGGAGGAGCCGGCCCACGTCAATATCGAGAAGGACGGATTCTGGACGGGCAACTGTGTCCACCTGAATCATGCGATGATAAACAAATGGCTCCGTGGTGCTGGACACGCGCCGTGGATGCCAAGACGTCCTCCGAAATTCTGGATGGAACGACTCTCGAAAGCTGAATTCAGAGTTGGGCATAAGGTCTAACGCTCTGACCCAATCCTACCAGGTCTGCCCGCTGAGGCCCTCGGGCTGGCAAGGGGTTATGGGATGACGTTTGTGGGGGCGTTCAGAGTTTCCCGCAGCCTGCGGCTGCGGCCCCATCGGCCCCTGCTTCGCTAAAGCTACGCAGGGTCCACTTCCCCGCTCGGAGCGGGGAAGAAAGCGTCGGTGATGCCCGCCGGGCCCTCGTCTCAAATCACCGGCAACAAGCCCGGCCCATAAGCGCGATAAACCCAGCCCAGCGCGATCCCCAAAGCCAGCCAGGGCCCGAACGGCATCGGCTGATTCCCATCCGGTGCCTGCCGCCGCACCAGGGCCAGCGACAAGACATAGAGCAGGGCGCTGGCACTGCCGGCCAGCAGGATCATCGGCAGCAGCCAGGCCCCGCACCAGGCGCCGCCGGCGGCGAGCAATTTGGCGTCGCCGCGGCCGAGTCCGTCGCGGCCTCGCAGACGTTTATAGGCCAGTTCGAGGGCGACCAGCACGCCATATCCGAGCGCGGCGCCGGCGATGGCTGCCCAAAAGTCAGAAAAAATCAGTCCGTTTACTGCAATCCCTGCGACGATCAGGGGCAGGGTCAAAACGTCCGGAAGCCTTTGTGTACGCGCGTCTATCAGGCTCAGCGCCGCGAGCGCGCAGAACAGAATTAGCGTTGCGGCGTGAATCAGCATCATCTTCCTCTTGTCACAAATGTGTCATGCCCTTACGCCACAAAGCCGTGACCAAACAGGGGGACGCCCAAGATGACAGACGCCGCTCTGGCGCTCCACGCCGAAGATCTGAAAATGACATTCGGCGAAACCAAAGCGCTCGACCATGTCAGCCTGTCCGTCGCACGTGGCGAGATGGTGGCTTTGATCGGACCGTCCGGTTCGGGAAAATCGACTCTGCTGCGCGTGGCCGCTGCCCTGCAAGTGGCTGATGCCGATTGCGGGCCGGTCTCTGTGCTCGGTCACCGCATGCAGTCCAGGGGCAAGATTGCCTCGGGCGTTCGCGAGCACCGTTCGCATCTCGGCTTTATTTTCCAGCAATTCAATCTGGTTGGCCGTCTGTCGCTGTTCGGCAATGTGCTGATCGGTGCGCTGGGCCGGATATCGCCCTGGCGCGGTGCGCTTGGGATATTCCCGGCCGCTGACAAGCAAAAGGCGATGGATGCCCTCGAGCGCGTCGGCATTGCCGGCTTTGCGGCGCGGCGCGCCTCCAAACTCTCCGGTGGCCAGCAGCAGCGCGGCGCGATCGCCCGCGCCCTGGTGCAGGGCGCGGAGGTGTTGTTCGCTGACGAGCCGATCGCCTCGCTCGATCCCGTCGCCGCCCGCACCGTGATGGAATTGCTGCGCGAGTTGAACCGCAAGGACAATCTCACCGTCGTCGTGACGCTGCACCAGGTCGATTATGCGCGCCAGTTCTGCGACCGCATCGTGGCGCTCAACAAGGGTCGTGTCGTGTTTGACGGACCCAGCCTGGAACTGACCCAGGAAAAGCTGATCGAGATCTACGGCCCTGAGTATGAGCAGGCCTTCTACGGGGGAGATGACGCATGAGCGGCTGGGTAACAAAGAGCTTGCGTGCGCTGGTCACCGGTCTTGGCCTGATGCTGGCGGCCTGTGCGCCGGCGTCGACGCCGGATGCCGGCGACGCCTCCGACACGGGCCCGGCGGCCTCCCGCGGGACGCTGAATTTCGGCATTATCGCCACCGAATCTTCCGCCAATCAATCGGCCAATTGGGGCCCTTTCATCGAGGCGATGGAAGAGTGGACGGGCTATGATATCCAGCCTTTCTACGCCTCTGATTATGCCGGCATGATCCAGGGCATGCGCTATAACAGCGTGCAATTTGCCTGGTTCTCCAATTTCTCCGGCTTGCAGGCCGTGCGCCTCGCCGATGGTGAAGTCTTCGCCAAGGCGACTTATCCCGATGGCAGTGAGGGCTATAATTCCGTCCTTATTGTCCCGGCTGACAGCCCGATCCAGACCCTCGATGATATCCTGACCTGTGACGGCTCGATTGATTTCGGCATGGGCGATCCCAATTCGACCTCGGGCTATCTTGTTCCTTCGGCCTTCATCTTTGCGCCGCGCAATATCGACCCGGCGGAATGCTTCAACTCGGTGCGCAACGCCAATCACGAGGCCAATGCGGTCGCGGTCGCCAACGGCCTGATTGATGTCGGGACCAATAATACCACCAGCCTGACCGTGCTGCATGGCTCGCGTCCGGAAATTGCCGAGCGGATCCGCGTGATCTGGACCTCGCCGTCGATCGGCACCGATCCCATCATCTGGCGCAATGATCTCGATGAGGAAGCCAAGCTGCGGCTGCAATCCTTCTTCATGAATTATGGCCGCCGCGGCACGCCGGAAGAGATCGCCGAGGCCCGCGCCGTACTCGGACCGCTTTTCTTCGGACTTTTCCTGCCGGCCTCCAATTCGCATCTCGATCCGATCGTGCAGCTGGAAATCGTCCGCGACCTGATCCTGGCCCGCAATAATACCGACCTGACCGAGGAAGAACGCGCCTCGCGCGTCGCCGCGCTTGAAGCCCGTCTGGCCGAAGTCGAGGCCGGCAATACGGAACTCGTCAGCCTGTCGAGTGCGACCGGACAGAGCGGCAATGGCGGCGAGGCCGAGCTCGAGCCGACGCGCAACTGGCCGCTGATGGGCGGCCTGGTCTTCCTGGCCGGACTATTGCTGGCGGGTCTGCTCTGGGCTGGCGCACCGCGTGGCCCCGGACCAAAGCTTCCGCTGACCGAGCGGCTGGCGAATGCCTTCATCGCCGCCGGCGTGATCATCATCCTGGTCTGGAGTTTCGACCCGGCCGACATGGATCGCAGCTATCTCCTGGTCGAGAATTTCGGCGATATGCAGGAATTCCTCGCCGGCTTCTTCCCCGATGATATTTCCAGCGCCGCTTCGCGCGGGACTTACTGGACCGAGTTGCGCGCCGGCATTGCCGAAGCGGTGCCGCAAATGATCATCACTGTCCAGATCGCGATCTGGGGCACATTCATCGCGGTCATCGCGGCGATCCCGTTCGGCCTGCTCAGTGCCCGCAATGTTGCGCCGGCCTGGGTGGTGCAGCCGGTGCGCCGTCTGATGGACGTGTTCCGCTCGATCAATGAGCTGATCATCGCCCTGATCTTCATCGCCGCCGTCGGGCTGGGACCCCTGGCCGGGGTGATGGCGCTCGCGATCCACACCACAGGTGTGCTCGCCAAGTTGTTCTCCGAAGCCGTCGAGGCGATCGACCATGGCCCCGTCGAAGGTGTGAGGGCGACAGGCGCCCTGCCACTGCATGAGGTGATCTGGGGCGTGATCCCGCAGGTCGCACCGCTCTGGACGTCTTTCGGGCTCTATCGCTTCGAATCGAATGCGCGCTCCGCGACCGTGCTGGGCCTGATCGGTGCCGGTGGTATCGGCCAGATCCTGTTCGAGGCCGTTCGTGCGTTCGATTACCAGCGCACCGCCGCGATCGTCATCGTTATCATTCTCGCGGTCAGCGCGATCGATATGATGTCGCAGCTTTTGCGCAAACGCCTGCTCTGATTGACGCACACGACGTCTGAATGAAAAACCGCTGCGCGCTCGCGTGGCGGTTTTTTTCTGCCGTCCATTCATTGCAACAAACCTGTCATGCAGGCGTCGCAAAAGCGTCATGGCTTCGGAATATCGCTAATTCCGGAATTACCGAAACCGAGAAACAAGCTTCACGAAACAATCGCCCGATTGTCACATTCGGGCTGTACGACCAAACCATCGCTTCTGATGGTTGGCGCCCATCAGAAACGAGAGCCCGATGATCAGACGTATTTTGGCGAGCACTGTATTGGCTGCACTGGCATCTTCCACGGCATTGACATCCGCCCATGCGGACGATGCGAGCGGCTGGGAATTTGACGGCGTGCCCGGTTGGAGCAATGCCGCGAGTGGCGACAGCTTCACCTTCCGCGGCCGCATCTATCTCGATGCCGCCAATGTGGATTTCGAACGCGCCGGCACGACCACGTCATTCAATGCCAGTGAAATCCGCACGGCGCGCCTGGGCGTGACCGGCCAGTATTCCGGCGTCGGCTATGTTGCCGAATTCGATCTGATCAATGAGGCGGTGATTGCCAAGGACGCCTATCTCACTTTCCATGCCGACGGCTTTGATATCCTGGCCGGCAATATGAAGACGCCGAACTCGCTCGAGGAGCAGACATCCTCGCGCTATATCACCTTCATGGAACGCGGGACCGGGATTGAACTTTTCGGCCTTGGCCGCCGGGTTGGCGTCGCTTTTGCCCGTCATGGCGAAAACTACACCGTCAAGGCAGGCCTTTATGGCGGCGCGCCGGGCGATCTGAGCGAGAGCCTCGAGCTCGATGACAGCTCGGCCCTGGCCGCGCGCGTCACCTATACGCCGGTTCACACCGATGCGCTTCTTGTGCATCTGGGCGCTTCGGTGCGCGAGTTTGATTATGGCGATGCCGGTACCCGCGTCCGCGCGCGTCCGCGCACCCATATCACGGACCGCATTGTGACCGCCGACTTCCGTCCGGGCAGCGCGCTTGGCGAAGCCGACAGCTCGACCTTTGTCGGGCTGGAAGCCGCGACGGTCTCCGGCTCCTTCCATGCCCATGCCGAATACATGACGATGGAGCTGGACGGTCCGGCGGGCAATCCGCGGATCGACAGTGCCTTCGTCAATCTGGGCTATTTCATCACCGGCGAGACGCGCAGCTACAGCACGTCGAGCGGTACATTCAGCCGCACGCGTCCGGCCAGGCCGGTTTCGGAAGGCGGGACGGGGGCGGTTGAGATTGCGGCTCGATATGATTATTCCGACCTCAATGACGTCGCGGCCGGCGAATTGACGACCTGGACAGTCGGCCTCAACTGGTATGTGGAAGATCATTTCCGGGTGATGGCCAATTACGTCACCGGTGAGCTGGCTGTCGCCGGCGGAGCCAATACCGATGTGTCCGGGCCGCAAGTGCGCGTCCAGTGGGACTTCTAGACATCACCGGTTCAGGCTGTGGCCTGCATCATCTTCTCTGACTGAAAAGGGAATCAGACGCATGAAAATCACCACCCACCTCGCAGCCCTCGCCGCTGTCCTGGCGCTCGGCGCCGGCGCCGAGGCCCAGCAGCGCGACCAGATCCGCATTGTCGGGTCCTCGACGGTCTTCCCGTTCTCGACCGCCGTTGCCGAATCCTTCGGCGCCAAGACGCGTTTCTCCACGCCGGTCGTCGAATCGACCGGTTCGGGCGGCGGCTTCCGCCTGTTCTGTGCCGGTGTCGGCCTGGGCCAGCCGGACATCACCAATGCCTCGCGGCGCATGCATGCGTCGGAGTATGAGCGTTGCCAGGCCAATGGCGTGCGTCAGATCACCGAAGTGCGCATCGGCTTTGACGGTATCGTGCTCGGCTCTGCTGATCACGGCAATCCGCCGCTCGAGCTTACCCTGACCCAGCTCTGGCTGGCGCTGGCGGCAGAAGTGCCGGCCGATGACACCTGCACCAGCTTTATCGCCAATCCGAATAATCGCTGGTCAGATATCGACGCCTCCCTGCCGGCCCAGCGCATCGAAGTCTTCGGTCCGCCACCAACGTCCGGCACGCGCGATGCGTTCGTCGAGCTGGCCATGCAGGGCGGGGCCGAGGGCATTGCCTGTATGGACGCGCTCAAGGACAGCGATAGTGACCGTTTCGAAGGCATTGCCAGCCGCATTCGCGAAGACGGCAAATGGGTCGATGCCGGCGAGAATGACAACGCCATCGTCCAGACGCTGATGAATACGCCCGACGCTTTCGGCGTGTTCGGCTTTTCCTTCCTCGACCAGAATTCGGATCGCCTGCACGGTGCCATCATCAATGGCGTGACGCCGGAATTCGATGACATTGCGGATGGGTCCTATCCTGTGTCCCGTTCGCTCTACTTCTACGTCAAGAACCAGCACGCCGATCTCGTGCCTGGCCTGGCCGAGTATGTCGGTGAATTCACCTCGGATGATGCCTGGGGCGAGTTTGGTTATCTGACCGATCGCGGCCTGATCCCGCTGCCCGACAGTGAGCGTGAAGCGGTGGGCGAAGCGGCCCGCTCGCTGACCGCCATGACGCAGGCGCCGGAATAAGCGACGCCGCAGACTGAAATGGAAAACGCCGCCCCTCGGGGCGGCGTTTTTTGTTTCAGATCCGGAGCGGTCGGGGAGGCATGTTTGCCCTGCCAAACCGGAACGCGTCGATGCCGGAAGGCTTCAGTCCTCGACGCGCCGGCGGCGCAGACGTTGCCAGAAGCGCCGTCTTTCCGGCTTGGGCTGAGGCTTGAGATTGATGATGAAGTCGATTGCACACTGCTGCCAGGAATGCTTCTCGGCATGGGCGCGCGGGGCGGCGCGGTCGATCTCGAGACAATCGAGACAGGCCTGGCGCAGGTCCTCATTGATGAAACCACCGCCCGAGCCGGGAATAATATCCTTCGGGCCGTGGGCCGGGAAGGCCGCGACCGGTGTGCCGCAGGCCATAGCTTCCAGATTGACGAGGCCGAATGTGTCGGTCCAGCTCGGGAAGACGAAGACATCGGCATCGGCAAAATACCGCGCCAGTTCATCACCGAATTTCGATCCCGGGAACACCGCCTTGGGGTATTTGATGCCGAGCGATTCGCGCTGCGGTCCGTCGCCGACCACGACCTTGGTGCCCGGCAGGTCGAGCTCGAGGAAGCCTTCGATATTCTTCTCGACCGCGATGCGTCCGACATTGACCCAGATCGGGCGTTCCAGCCCCTCATAGACGTCCTTGCCATCAACCATCCGCTTGTCGGGGTTGAACTGGACCGTGTCGACGCCGCGCGCCCAGGGGGTCAGATTCTTGAAGCCGCGTGCGGCGAGGTCATCACGCATGGACGGCGTCGTCACCATCATCCGGCCGCCGGCATTATGGAACCAGCGCATGAAGGCATAGCCGGCCGCCAGCGGGATGATCGGGAAGCGGGCATTGATGTATTCAGGAAACTTGGTGTGATAGCTCGTGGTGAAGGGCAGTTTCCATTTCACACAGATCGCGCGTGCGGCCATGCCGAGCGGACCCTCGGTCGCGATGTGGATGGCCTCTGGCTCGAATTCCTTGAAGCGCCGGGCGATATCCTTGCGGGCACCGAAGGCGAGCTGGATCTCCGGATAGGTCGGCAGCGGCATGGTCTTGTAGCCGAGGCCGGGATGGATCACCTCGACTTCATGGCCCATGGCGCGGCATTCGGCGACGGTCCGTGACAGGGTACGCACGACCCCGTTCATTTGCGGTTCCCAGGCATCGGTCACCAGCATGATACGTTGCGGCTGCTCGTCGGCGCCGCTATCGGCATCGGCCGCCGCTGCAGCCTCGTCGTCATCAATGTCGGTGTCGGGACGTTCGGTTTGTTCGGTCATCGCGTTTTCTGTCTGCCTTCTTGCTACGGGCGGCGCCAGGCACTGGCAGGCTCGTCCTGTCTCTCGCCCAGCATAGCGGGCATTTGCGGGCGATGAAGCGGCGATAGCGGTTGGCCCGCCGCGGTGGGTCAGTCACCACGCATCGCGAACCGGGCGTCCGGGGAAAAGGGCTCGAAAAGCAGTGCCGGTCAAGGCGAAGATTCCGTCTCCGCGCTGGTCTGCAGCGGAAATTTCAATCTCTTCGCGGCCGAATCAGGCGGCGCGCTGCAAGCTTTTATCCCCGCAGGCCGGCGCGCGCTTTGGCGGCCATCCCCGCGCGCGCAGGTTTCGGCGGTGAAACAGAGGACTGGGCTTGCCGCGCCGGAAAGCCCGGATCATTCTCCGGACCATTCCCTGGCAGGCCATGCGGGCCCGTCGGCAATGGAGGGCACGCCTTGAATACACAGCCTCGCGACAGCATTAACTGGGACAGCCTCGATACGGTGAAATTCGCCGATGAGGACGAATCAGTCATCCATCTCGCTGAGCGCACGGGGTTGAATGCTGACGCCCAGGCGCGCATCCAGACGGCCGCGGTCAAGCTGGTTCAACGTGCCCGCAGTTCCAGCCGCAATCGCGGGCTGATGGAATCCTTCCTGCAGGAATTTGGCCTGTCCAACCGTGAGGGCCTGGCCCTGATGTGCCTGGCCGAAGCGCTGCTGCGCGTGCCCGATGCTGCGACGGCGGACCGGCTGATTGCCGAGAAGATCTCCGGTGGCGACTGGGTTGGCCACGCCGGCAAGTCGGAGAGCTGGCTCGTCAATGCCTCGACCCTGGGGCTGATGATGACCGGCGGGTTGATCGAGATCGATCCGGAAGCGCGCAAAAATCCCTCGCTCTATCTGCGCAAGATGACACAAAAGCTTGGTGAGCCGGTCATTCGCGCCGCCGTGATGCAGGCCATGCGGATTATGGGCGAGCAATTTGTGCTCGGCCGCACCATCAAGGAAGCCATCAAGCGCGGCCGCAAGGCCGGCAGCACATTATGCTCCTTCGACATGCTGGGCGAAGGCGCCCGTTCGGCTGCCGATGCGGCGCGTTACCAACAGCGCTATCTCGACGCGATTGCCGTGGTTGGCGCGGCCCGGGGCAAGGGACCGATCGAACAGGTGCATGGCGTATCGGTGAAGATTTCCGCCCTGCATCCGCGCTTTCATGCCGTGCAGCGCGAGCGGGTCATGGCCGAGGTCTACCCGCTCCTGCTCGAACAGGCACGCGCCGCCAAAGCCCAGGATATCAGCCTCTGCTTTGATGCCGAGGAGAGCGACCGGCTCGTCCTCAGCCTGCAATTATTTGACCGGCTGGCCCGCGAACCGGAGCTGGACGGCTGGGGCGGGCTCGGTCTTGCGGTCCAGGCCTACCAGAAGCGCGCACCGCAGGTGATCGAACGGGTGATCGCGCTCGGCCGGGCCACCGGACGCCGCTTGCTCGTGCGTCTGGTCAAGGGCGCCTATTGGGATACCGAGATCAAGCTGGCCCACCAGATGGGCTGGCCGGACTTTCCGGTCTGGACCACCAAGCCGGCGACCGATCTCAACTTCCTCGGCTGTGCCCGCGCCATGCTGGCGGCGCCGGATGCGATCTATGGTCAGTTCGCGACCCATAATGCCCACTCCCTGTGTGCCGTGCGCGAGCTGGCCGAACAGGCCGGGGTCGAGAGCTATGAGTTCCAGCGCCTGCACGGCATGGGCGAAGCGCTCTACCTGGCCGCTGATGAGGCCTATGGCGAGAGCGCGGTCCGGGTCTATGCGCCGGTTGGCAGCCATGAAGATCTCTTGCCCTATCTTGTGCGGCGCCTGCTGGAAAACGGCGCCAATACCTCCTTCGTCCACTCCTTCCTGGATCCGGACGTGCCGGCGGAGGATGTTGCCAGCGGACCGTTTGGCTCCCGCACGCCGTCAGCGCGCCACCCGTCCATCGCGACCCCGATGGAACTCTATGGCGAGGAGCGCGCCAATTCGGCCGGGATCGATCTGTCGCAGAGCGCTGTGCGCACGCGAATCGCCCGGGCGGTCGAAGCGCTCGACGCAGCCGGACCGATCATTTCCGCGCCGCTGATCGGCGGGATTGCCCGTCTCGGCGGTGCCGCGCGGGCCGGCCAGGAATTGCCGGTCACCAGTCCGGTCGACCGTTCGCGCATTGTCGGGACGGTGCTGGAAGCGACGACCGAGGATATTGACGCGGCCTTCGAGCTGGCCGTGGCGGCGCAGCGGATCTGGGATGCGCGCGGCGGCAAGGTTCGCGGCGCCATATTGCGCCAGATGGCCGATGCGCTGGAGGCCGATGGTGATCGCTTTCTGGCGCTGATGGCGCGCGAAGCCGGCAAGACCCTGGCCGATGGCGTTGCCGAATTGCGCGAGGCGGCTGACTTCTGCCGTTACTATGCCGCCCAGGCGGAGCGCGAATTCGACGCGCCGGTGCGGCTGCCCGGACCGGCCGGCGAGACCAATCATCTCGGCCTGAAGGGACGCGGCGTCTTCGTCTGTATCAGTCCGTGGAATTTCCCACTGGCGATCTTCACCGGCCAGCTCGCGGCCGCCCTGGCGGCGGGCAATGCGGTGATCGCCAAACCGGCGGAGCAAACGCCGCTGATTGCCCATGAAGCGGCGCGGCTCTTCTTCGAGGCCGGCCTGCCGGTCGATGTCCTGCACATCCTGCCCGGACGCGGCGAGAGCGTCGGCGCATCGCTGACCAATGACCCGCGCACGGCGGGTGTCGCCTTTACCGGTTCGACCGATGTCGCACGCATGATCAATCGATCCCTGGCGGCGCGTGACTGCGCCATCGGGCCGCTGATCGCCGAGACCGGCGGGCTGAACGCCATGTTCGTGGACACCACGGCCCTGCGCGAGCAAGTGGTCGATGATGCGACATTGTCCGCCTTCGGCTCGGCCGGTCAGCGCTGTTCGGCGCTGCGCATTCTTCTGGTGCCCGAAGACAATGCCGACGCGACCATCAAGGCGCTGGCTGGCGCGATGGATGAGCTGGCGATCGGTGATCCCGCTGATCCGGCAACCGATATCGGGCCGGTGATTGATGGTGAGGCGCGCGAGATCCTGCTGCGCCATATGGAAAGAATGGAAGCCCAGGGCACGGTGATCCGCCATCTCGATTCCGGCATATGGGGCGAGACCGGCTGTTATTTCGGACCAGCCCTGGTGGAATTGCCCTCGGTGGATCTGCTCGAGCGCGAAGTGTTCGGCCCGATTCTGCACGTCATCCGATACAAGCGGAACCAGTTGCACGATATCGCCGCCGCCCTGGCGTCGAAGGGCTATGGTCTGACCCTCGGTATTCACTCGCGGCTGGAGTCTTTCCACAGGGAAATCCAGGCGGCGGTGCCGGCGGGCAATGTCTATGTCAATCGGTCCATGACCGGCGCCGTTGTCGGGGTTCAGCCCTTCGGCGGAGAGGGCTTGTCGGGCACGGGTCCAAAGGCGGGCGGACCGCATTATCTGCACCGTTTTGCGGGCGAGCGATGCGTCACGGTCAATATCGCGGCCCAGGGCGGCGACCCCGAATTGCTCAATCTTTCCTGAGCCGGTTTCCGGCTTTTGCAGGCAGGCCTCAAACGGATTTGAGGCCTGCCTGCAGGGCTGTCTGATAGATTAACCGGGTATGCCGGCTTGCCTTCGTGGTTAACCGGTCATTAACTAAAAAAACCGCTTTCGACCGGTATGCCCCGTTGACCACGAGGCCAAGGTTGATCCACTATATATTGGGTCGGCTGGAGACAGCGGCACACTATACAGGTTTTTCCGACCATTCGGGTCTGCCGGGTACGCGAATCGACATCCGCGCACCGCAGGGAAGAATTGTCTCGGAGTTGAGGAGCATGACCACCATGACGCCACCGGATTCGGCCACCAGCCGCAAGTTAGACAGCGGCGCGGATATCGTCCGTGCGCCCCGCCGTGGACAGCCGAAATCGAACGCGGCGACGCATTTGCGCGTGGTGGAATCGATCCGTATCGATCGCAGCCGCGATGCCCTGCTGACCGAGTTCGGCAAGCGCACCCTGGAAGATCGCTATCTGCTCCCCGATGAGAGCTATCAGGACATGTTTGCCCGCGTCGCCACGGCCTATGCCGACGATGCCGAGCACGCCCAGCGCCTGTATGACTATATCTCGAATCTCTGGTTCATGCCGGCCACGCCGGTCCTGTCGAATGGCGGCGCCGAGCGCGGCCTGCCGATCTCCTGCTTCCTCAATTCGGTCGGCGACAGCCTCGACGATATTGTCGGCACCTGGACGGAAAATGTCTGGCTCGCTTCCAATGGCGGCGGCATCGGAACCTATTGGGGCGATGTCCGTTCGATCGGCGAGAAAATCGGCGTCAATGGCCAGACCTCCGGCATCATTCCCTTCATCCGCGTGATGGACAGCCTGACCCTGGCGATCTCGCAAGGGTCGCTGCGCCGCGGTTCAGCCGCCGTCTATCTCGACATCCACCATCCGGAAATCGAGGAATTTCTCGAAATCCGCAAGGCGTCCGGCGATTTCAATCGCAAGTCACTGAATCTCCATCACGGCCTCAACATCACCGATGCCTTCATGGAGGCCGTGCGCGATGATCTCGAGTTCGAACTGCTTTCGCCAAAAAGCAAAGAGGTCGTCAAGACCGTCAATGCGCGCAAGCTGTGGCAAAAAGTGATGGAGCTGCGCCTGCAGACCGGCGAGCCCTACATCATTTTCTCTGACACGGTGAACAACAACCTGCCGGCTCACCAGCGCAAGCTGGGCCTCAAGGTGCGCCAGTCGAATCTGTGTTCGGAAATCATGCTGCCGACCGGTTTCGATCATCATGGCAATGATCGCACTGCTGTGTGCTGCCTGTCCTCGTTGAACGCGACCAAATATCTCGAATGGAAGGATGATCCGACCTTCATCGAGGATATTTTCCGCTTCCTCGACAATGTGCTGCAGGACTTCATCGATCGCGCGCCACCGGAAATGGACCGCGCTGTATATTCGGCGATCTGCGAGCGTTCGGTCGGTCTCGGCCTGATGGGCTTCCACACCTTCCTGCAGCAGATGAATGCCCCGTTTGAATCGGCGATGGCGAAAAGCTGGAACATGAAGATGTTCAAGCATATCCGCACCCATGCCGATGCCGCCTCGGTGGTTCTGGCCGAGGAGCGCGGGGCCTGCCGCGATGCCGAAGAGAATGGCGTCAAGGCGCGCTTCTCGCACAAGCTGGCGATCGCGCCGACCGCTTCGATCTCGATCATTTGCGGCGGTGTCTCTGCCGGCATCGAGCCAATCCCGGCCAATGTCTACACCCACAAGACGCTGTCGGGTTCGACCACGGTCAAGAATCCGCAACTCGAAGCCCTGCTCGACGAGAAGGGCCTCAACGAGCCCGAGACCTGGTCCTCGATTCTCGAGCATGAAGGCTCGGTCCAGCATCTCGACGCGCTCGACGAGCACGAGAAGGCGCTGTTCCGTACCGCGTTTGAAATCGACCAGCGCTGGGTGATCGAGCATGCCGCCGACCGCACGCCTTTCGTGTGCCAGTCGCAATCGCTCAATGTCTTCCTGCCGGGCGATATCAATAAGTGGGATCTGCACATGCTGCATTGGACGGCCTGGGAGCGCGGCGTGAAATCGCTGTATTATTGCCGCTCCAAATCGGTCCAGCGCACCGCCTATGCCGGTTCGCAGAACAAGTCCGATATCGAGGAATCGCTCGCGGCCGCAGCCCCGACCGATTACGAGGAATGCCTCGCCTGCCAATAATTTGCTGGCCGCAGGGTATCGAAAACGCCGGTGCTTCCCCTCGGAGTGCCGGCGTTTTCACGTCGCGTCCGGGGCGGAGTAATTGGCCAGTCTCGTCAGAAAACTGACCCCCTCATCCGCATTTGGGTGGACGAAGGGCCGCGAAACCCGTTAACGATATTCTCGTTAAGGGTGAATCCGGGTGCGTTGGCACCTGGATTTTGCTTGTATCGCTTCTGGGGAGAGTGCGATGCGACTGGGACGGACATCACAATTGCTCTGCGCGGGCATAATCGCGTTCTCCGGTGCCAGCTATGTGCTGACAGCGCCCGGTCAGGCCCGGTCTGAATGGGCCTCCGCCAATCAGATGATCCAGGGACAGTTTGCGGCTGAAACCTCGGTCCGCCCACTCTCGGCTCCGGCAGCCCGCGTCGCGCTGACGGCGCTGGCGCTCAATTCCGGCCAGGCCGACCGCGATGCCTTTGCGGCGATGACAGTCCAGCCGGCGGCGCAATTTGATATGGGCGCGGCCGGGACGATCCAGGTCGCGGTGCTTGATGATGCCGCGCGCGATGCGAATTTCGGGATTACCCGGCCGGGCCGCGGCGAGCATTCCCCGGTCATTGTCGACCCGGCCGACCACCAGACCATTGTTGCGGTGAATTACGAACGGCCCTTCGTGTCGCGCGGCGAGGGCGAACAGCTCGATGTCTCGCTGACCCCGCGCGCAGCCGTCAGTCTCGGACCCGATGGCTCGGCCGCCGGTGCCGGTGCCGAGGTCCGCATCGGACGCTATCTCGCCGATGATTATCCCAGCTGGTATGTGTTCGCGGGCGCCGACCGGCGGGCGCTGATGTATGATCCGGCCCAGGGCATGGACTTCAATCGCGCCGTCTACATGACCTCACGCGAGGTGATCGGCGACGCCCAGGCTGGTGTCGCCATGCGGGTCGGTGAAGTCGATCTCTCACTGGCCTATGTGCAGCGCAATTATCGCTATGTGGTCGGTGTCGACAAATTTCGCGAGAGCGATAATTTTGGTGCCGTGACCGTGAATTGGCGCTGGTAGACTCAGTTTTCCCCCGGCAAACTGAGTCCAACCCGCATCTAGCTGTAGACGTTTTGCTAACCACAGACGCAATATGTTGTGTGTCGGGTCGAAACCGATTCCCATTTGCCTGAGGTGAGCCGCTATGACCGAGAAATCCGCTGACATTCCGGGTCTGATGACCCTGAGCCACGCCTACAAGCCGTTTCGTTATCCGTGGGCGCATGATTTCTGGAAGAAGCAGCAACAGGTTCACTGGATGCCGGAAGAGGTTCCGCTCGGTGAAGACTGCAAGGACTGGGCGACCAAGCTCAATGACAATGAGCGCAATCTGCTGACCCAGATCTTCCGCTTTTTCACCCAGTCCGACATTGAGGTGAACGATAATTACATGGAGCGCTATGCGCGCGTCTTCAAACCCGTCGAGGTGAAGATGATGCTGTCGGCCTTCTCCAATATGGAGACGATCCATATTGCCGCCTATGCGCTTCTGCTCGAGACGATCGGCATGCCCGACAGCGAATTCTCCGCCTTCATGGATTACAAGGCGATGTCGGACAAACACGATTTCATGCAGAAATTCGGTGTCGACAGCAATGAAGACATATTGCGCACGGTCGCGATGTTCGGCGCCTTCACCGAAGGCCTGCAACTGTTCGCGTCCTTCGCCATGCTGATGAATTTTCCGCGCCTCAACAAGATGAAGGGCATGGGCCAGATCGTCACCTGGTCGATTCGCGATGAGAGCCTGCATTGCGAAGGCATGATCAAGCTCTTCCACGCCTTCGCCGAAGAGACCGGCGCGCTGAGCCAGGCGGTCAAGGATGATATCGTCGATTGCTGCCGCACCGTCGTGGCACTGGAAGACAAATTCATCGAGCTCGCCTTCGAAATGGGCGAGGTCGAAGGCATGACCCCGGCCGATATCAAGACCTATATCCGCTACATCGCCGACTGGCGCCTGCAACAGCTCGGCCTGCCCAAGATCTACAATATCGAGAAACACCCGCTGCCCTGGCTGTCGGAGATTCTCAACGGCGTCGAACACGCCAATTTCTTCGAAGCCCGCGCCACGGAATATTCCAAGGGCGCCACCAAGGGCGACTGGCACGGCGATGACGGCGTCTGGTCAATGTTCGACCAGGGCAAGGCGAAAAAGGTCGAGCCGGCGGAGTAAACGTCTCGGGGACATGGTCCCGCTTCAGCGGGTGCGTGTCCCCATTTCGTGGGCGAGTATCCACTACGCAAAACGGGACACGCACCGGCCATGCGGCCGGAGCATGTCCCGCCCCCTAGATCACCGCCTCGCCGGCCGGCTCGCGCATATTATAGCTCGAGGCCATCACCCGCCCGTAAGCGCCGCCATTCGCGATGAGGAAGACGTCACCTTCCCAGGTCTCCGGCAGCAGGCGCTGGGCGCCCATGCGGTCCGCGGTTTCGCAGATCGGGCCGACGATATCGGCGACGTAGGCCGGGGCGTCGTCGAGATGGGTGAGGTTGAAAATCTCATGCCTTGCGCCGTAGAGGGCCGGGCGGATCAGGCTGTTCATGCCGGCATTGATGCCGACAAAGCGCGCATCCGGGGTCTGTTTCAGCTGGGTGACGCGGGCCAGCAGCACGCCGGCTTCGGCGATGATGAAGCGGCCCGGCTCGAGCCAGAAACTGTATTGCGGGAAGGCCGTGTGCAGATCGGTCAGCACCGCACCCAGGGCTTCCATATCGATGCGGCGCGCGCCAGAGGCTTCGTCGACACCAAGGCCGCCGCCGAGGTCGAGAATGCGGACATCAGGCAGGGCCCGCGCCGTTTCCGCCAGGAAGACGCCGACCCGGCGCCAGTGATCGGGATCGCTGATGCCGCTGCCGGAGTGGACGTGCAGGCCGATGATCTTCGCGCCGGCCCTGGCGGCCAGTTCGATGCCCTCGGGCAGCTCGTCGGCATGCAGGCCGAACTTCGCGTCAGGCCCGGCGGTGCGCACATGCTTGTGATGGCCTTCCGGGCGCTGGGGATTGATCCGCAGCGTGATCTCCGAACCGGCGAAAATCTCCGGCCAGTGGCGCAGCGGGTGCAGCCCGTCGAGGGTGAGGTGAATGCCGAGCTCGATCGCCTCGGCATATTCGCTGCGCGGCGCGAAATTCGGCGTGAACAGGATGCGGTCTACCGGCAGGCCCGGCACGGCCGCCATCGCCGCATGAACCTCGCCGATCGAGACGCATTCGATGCCGAGCCCGGCCGCGACCGCCGTGCGGATCACGTCGGGATGCCCGTTGGCCTTCATCGCATACCAGCCGCGGTCCAGGTGCGGCAGGGTGGCGACCGCTTCGGCCCGGGCCCTGACCGTCTCCAGGTCATAGACATAGAGCGGGGCGTCCTGCGGGCACAGTGCCAGCAGGGCGTCGCGCTTCGTGCGCCACCAGGCGGCTGGTCCGGCGGCATCTATGAGCGCATCGCTCTGACCGATCTCGCGCCAGCTCGGACCGAAAGTTGGGTCGAGCGGCTTGGGTTGGATCAGCTGGTCGTGCAGCCGGCGGCAGAGCGGCTTGCCCTGGTCCTCATCGACGACGACGGTCAGGTTGAGATCATTCGCGGCCTGGCTGATCAGGCGCACGGGATAATGGGCGAAGGCCTCCATCGCCGGCCCCAGCTGGGAGAGCAGGGCGCGTACACCGCGTCCGACCATGGAGACAGCGGCACAATTCTCGATCATTTCGACGCGGGCAATGGTGGAAAGTTCGTCCTGCAGCGCGGCCAGCACGGCCGGGGTGAGGGATGGATCCGCGTCCAGCGAAACAGTGACAGAGGTTTGCGAGGTCGAGACCAGATCGATCGAGACGCCATGGCGGGCGAAGGGCTCGAACGCGCTGGCGAGGAAGCCGGACGCGTGCCACATGCCGTCGCTGTCGAGTGTGATCAGGCGGACGCCGAACTTGACCGACACGGCCTTCAGACGCGGCGCGTCTTCCGATGGGCTGGCGCTGATCCGCGTGCCGCTGAGCTCTGCGCGGTGGGTGCACAAGACCTGCATCTCGATTCCGGCCTGACGCACCGGCGCGATGGCGCGCGGGTGCAGCACGGAGCCGCCCATGGAGGCGATCTCCTGGGCTTCGTCATAGCTGAGCGCCTTGATCTGGCGCGCTGCGCCGGTCAGGCGTGGGTCAGCGGAGAAGAAGCCGGGGACATCGGTCCATATCTCCAGCCGCTGCGCCCCGAGCTTGGCGGCGAAATAGGCGGCCGAGGTGTCCGAACCGCCGCGGCCGAGCAGGGCGGTATCGCCATCGCGGCGGCGGGCAATGAAGCCCTGGGTGAGGGCAACGTCGTATCCACCGCGATCGAGGCGTTGATGCAGTCCGGCATCGGGCCCGTGCTCGCAATCGGCGCTGAGATAACCGCTGACCGGACCACCGCTGCGGCTGGTCAGCAGATCGCGCGCGTCGAGCCATTGGCAGGCCAGGCCGGTCTGGTTGAGCCAGGCGGCGCTGAGGCGGGTGGCCATCAATTCACCCTGGGCCATGATGCGGGCGCGAGAGCGCGGCGAGGCATCCCCGGTCAGCGCCAGCCCGGCGCGCAGCTGTGTCAGCTCGGCAAGGAAGGGCGCCAGTACGGTTTCGCCATCGAGCTCCAGCTCTGAAGCGAGCGCGACATGCTGCGCCCTGATCGCGGCAAGCTCCGCCTCGCCCTGGCCCGCCATGGCAGCCGTGATCAGCGCTTCGAGCTGGTTGGAAATGCCGGCCAGCGCACTATGGACCACGAAGACGCGCTTGCCGTCCTTGCGCAGGGTCTCGATGCGTTTGGAAATCACGCGCCAGTCGGCCAGCGATTTGACGCTGGTGCCGCCGAATTTCAGAACGATCCAGTCTTGCGCGTTATCCATGGTGATCTCCAACCCGGTTGAGGGTGCCCGGCTCCTTACAGGCTTGACGTCTCGGGGCCAATGGATAGTTCGCGATCGGCCTGCTTTTCTGCGCCACTGCCCCGCCCTGGGAGTTTCGCGTTTACCCCTGCGGCAATTCGTGCAAGAGACTGGCGATGATGCCTTTTCAGATCGCCAAGACGCCTTCCGACGCCGTTGATCAGCTTGTTGTGCTGTACCAGGCCTCCGTTGAGCGGCTTCAGACCGCCCTCAAAGCCTTCCTCGATGGCGGTCCTCCACCCAGCCCGGAATCCCGTGCCCAGGGCGCTTTCGCCTATCCGGAATTACGGGTGACCTATTTGCCGGACGGACCGCCGCCGCCGGTCAGCCGGGCTTTCGGGAAGTTCACTGATACTGGGGTCTACGCCAATACGATCACCCATCCCGAGCTGTTCCGCGATTATCTGATCGAACAATTGACCCTGCTCGACAGCGAGTATGAGGTCACGATCGAGACCGGGCTTTCCCAGGTGGAAATGCCCTTCTCCTACGTGCTCGACGGTGCCGATGATCTCGATATGGATGCCGCCAGCCCGGCCGAGCTGGTCAATCATTTCCCCTATGCCGATCTGAGCAAGGTCAATGATGATCTGCCCAACGGGCTAAGCCCCTCCGTGCCCGGCATGGTGCGGCCGCTCAGCCTGTTTGCCGCGCCGCGCGTCGACTATTCGCTGCAGCGCCTGCGCCATTATACCGGCACGCCGTATGAGGATACGCAGCAATTTATCCTCTTCACCAATTATCACCGCTATGTCGATGCCTTCACCGGCTGGGCGATCCGCCAGCTGAAGGAAGACAATCACTATGATTCTTTCTCGGCCGCCGGCTTTGTCGAGGTCAATGCCGACACGCCCAATGCCCATGCCCTGGTCGAGGGTGCGCCCTGGCGCCGCTTCCAGATGCCCGCCTATCATCTCAAGGCCCCGGGTGGACGCGGCATTACCCTGGTCAATATCGGTGTCGGTCCGTCCAACGCCAAGACCATCACCGACCATCTCGCCGTGCTGCGCCCGCAGTGCTGGCTGATGATCGGCCATTGCGGCGGCCTGCGTCATTCCCAGCGGCTTGGCGATTATGTGCTCGCTCACGCCTATCTGCGCTATGACGGCGTGCTTGACGAGGATCTGCCGATCGAGGTGCCGGTGCCGCCGATTGCCGAGATCCAGATCGCGCTGGAAAGCGCTGTCGCCCAGGTCAGCGGCGACAAGGGCGAAGCCCTCAAGGCGCGCCTGCGCACCGGAACCGTCGCCACCTTTGCCGACCGGAACTGGGAATTGCGCTATGCCGCCCAGGCACGGCGCATCAATCAATCGCGCGCCATCGCCGTCGACATGGAATCGGCGACGATTGCCGCCAATGGCCTGCGTCTGCGCGTGCCCTATGGCACCTTGCTCTGCGTCTCCGACAAGCCCTTGCATGGCGAGCTCAAACTGCCCGGCGCGGCCAATCTCTTCTATCAGCGCTCGGTGTCCGAACACCTGGCTGCCGGTATTGAGACCGTCGAGATTCTCAAGCGTGATCGCGGCGCGGCGCTGCATTCACGCAAGCTGCGCAGTTTCGACGAGCCGCCTTTCCGCTAACGGGTGCAAAGATAGTCGACGCACAGGCTTGCCGCGCCGACCGGGATTGCCTAACTCCAAGGCATGACCCGGATCACTCCCCTCGACGGCGTTCACAATTTTCGCCATTTTCATGGCTATCAGACCCTGGATGGCGCGCGCGTGCGTCCCGGCCTGTACCGGTCGGGCCATTTCTCACGTTCGAGCGAGGCCGATCGCGAGCTGGTCCGTTTGCTGGGCATCACCGTGATCGCCGATCTGCGCCGCCCGCGCGAACGTGAGGCCGAGCCGTCTGCCTGGCCGACCGATCATGTCCTGCGCGTGATCTCGTCCGATGCCGATAATGATGGCGAGCCGCCCCATCTGAAATTCCTGCGCACCGGCGATCATTCGCTCGAAGCCGTGCGCGGCTATATGCAAAGCGCCTATCGCCGCATTCCGCAGGAGAAGGGCAATCAGTCCGTATTCCGCGAGGGTTTCAAGGCGCTGGCCTCGGGCGAGGCCGATGGCGGCTTTCTGGTCCATTGCGCCGCCGGCAAGGATCGCACCGGGATATTCTGTGCCCTGGTGCTCGGTGAGCTCGGGGTCAGCCAGGACGAGATCATCGAGGACTATCTGCTGACCAATACGGCGGTCGATTTCGACAGTCTGGTGCCGATGGTGCGCCAGCGCCTGCAGGAGAATTATGGTAAAGTCATGCCGGAGGAGGTGATGCGCGCCTTCCTCGGTGTCGAGGCCGACCTGCTTCACACCGCGCTGACCACAATCGGTGACCGCGACCGGTATCTGCGCGATGTGCTCGGCATTACCGATGAAGAGCGTGCGGCGCTGCGGGAGCGCTGGCTGGAGCGATGAGCCCGCTCGCCGGACAGGCAGTCCTCGGGGCCGCAGCCCGGCCCCTGCTCGAGATCATCCGGCCCTGGCGCGATCCGATTGCCGCCTTTGCCCCGCTGGCCGGCGAGGACAGGGCGCTGTTGCTGCATGATGGACGCAGTGGCCGGGCGCGTATTTTCGCCAGGCCCTCGCGGGTTTTCGGCGATGGCACGCGCGCCGGTTTCGAGGCGCTGCAGGCTGAATTCCGCAAGCCCGGTACCGAGGGCATGCTGGCCGGTCTGTTCGGCTATGACCTGGCATCTGTCTTTGAAACCCTGCCGGCCTATCCGGCCCGCTGGCCGGCGCTTGCCTTCGCGCGCTACCCGGTCTGGGCCGAATTCGATCAGACGGCCGGCACATTTGCCGTGCGCGGGCGTGATCTGGAATCGATGCATGATTTTGCCGATGTGCTGACATCGGGAGAGGCGCCCGTTCCAGGGGCCGCAGTATCTGCGGCCGGCTGGTCGCCGCGCTGGTCGCCCGAGCACTATCTCGCCGCAGCCGGCCGCGCGCGCGATTATGTGCATGCCGGCGATGTCTTCCAGGTCAATCTTTCACAGGCCTTCGAAGCCGAGCTGAGCCCGGGCGATGATCCCTATGCGGTGTTCGAACGCCTGTGCCGCGCCAGCCCGGCCCCCCATGCCGCCTATTTCCGGCTTGATGCCGACCATGTGATCCTGACCAATTCACCCGAGCGCTTCGTGTCCGTGCGCAGCGGTCATGTCGAGGCGCGTCCGATCAAGGGTACGCGCAAGCGCTCAGGCGATGCGCTCGAAGACGCTGCGCTGGCGCGTGAACTGGCCGCCAGCGCCAAGGACCGGGCCGAAAACCTGATGATCGTCGATCTGATGCGCAATGATCTCTCGCGAGTCTGCGCGCCCGGATCTGTCCGCGTGCCGGTGCTCTGCGACGTGGAAACCTATGCCAATGTGCATCATCTGGTCTCCGTCATTGAGGGCGAGCTGGACGTCGGCCTCGATGCGTTCGACCTGGTCGCCGCCAGCTTCCCGCCCGGCTCCATCACCGGCGCGCCGAAGGTGCGCGCGATGCAGATCATTGCCGAGCTGGAGGGCGAATCGCGCGGACCCTATTGCGGGGCCCTTGGCTGGATTTCCCAGGACGGCGACATGGATCTCAATGTGATGATCCGTACAGCGGCGATACGGCGGGACGGCAATGTCTGGCACGCCAGCATACGCTCCGGCGGTGGCATCATCGCCGATTCCGATCCCCAGGCGGAGTATGAGGAGACCCTGACCAAGGCATCGGCCCTGCGCCGGGCGGTGGAGGGGCCGGCATGACGATCTGGCTGAATGGTGAATGGCTCGAGGGTGATCTGGCCGGCCTCGATGTGGCTGATCGCGGCCTTCTGCTCGGCGACGGCCTGTTTGAGACGCTGCGCTATAGCGACGGACGCGTGCGCCGGCTTGATGCCCATGAGCAAAGATTACGCACCAGTTGCCGGGCGCTGGATCTGACCTGCCCACTGGACCGGATCTCGCTGGAGCCGCTCATCGCTGAACTGGTCGCGCGCGCGGGCCTGACGGATGCCGCGATCCGTTTGACACTGACCGCCGGCTGCGGCGAGCGCGGTCTGGCCCGGACGGGAGCGGACGAGCCGTCCTGCCTGATCAGCGCTGCCCCCCTGGCGCCGCCACCCGCAGCCCTCAGCCTCGCCAGCACTGGCGCGCAGCGCGCCGGCAACAGTTTCGCGGCACGGCATAAGACGTTGAGCTACATCGATAATGTGATGGCCCGGCGTGAGGCGCGGCGCGCCGGTGCCGATATGGCGCTTTTGCTCGACACGCAGGGCCGGCTCTCCGGTGCTGACTGCGCCAATCTGTTCTGGCACCGCGATGGCCGTCTCTTCACCCCGGCGCTGGCGTGTGCGGTTTTGCCCGGTACGGCGCGGGCGGCGATTATCGCCGCACTGGATGTCGAGCAGGGCGAGTTCGGCCCGGACAGCCTGGACGCGGCCGATTGTGTCTTTGTGACCAATGCGCTGATGGGGGCGGTGGCGGTCAGCCGGATTGACGGCAAGCCCGCCGGAGCCGGGCAAGCAGTGCCCGAGGCCGTCAGGGCTGTGCTGGACTAGCTGCGGGCGACAACAATCGACTGGCGCGGGCGCAGATAGAAGACTTCGCTGATATCGAACTGGCTGACGCCGAGCTCGCTGAACATGGTGTCGTAGCGGTATTTGACTTCGACCATGATGACGGACCGGTTGCGTTGCAGGACGCCCGCAGGCACTGGCGCGCTGCCGCCAGCCGCATAGGCCGTCATGCCGACGGCATCACTCCACTGCACGCGCACGTCGTCGGAACCATTCATCAGAACGCTTGTAATGCGCACCTGGAGCGGAGCGGTATTGAAGGGGGCGATGATGACCCCGCCGGCATTCATGATGTCGGCCATTTCGCCGTCTGTGATGACATCATCCTGCGCCACCAGGTCGGCGAGGGCGCTGGCCGCACTGGTGATCTTGCGATCAATGGACAGGGCGAGGCTGATCTCGACCGCACCGAGATAGAGCAGGATCATGAAAGGGGCGATCAGCGCGAATTCAACGGCTGATGCGCCGCGGCGATCGCCGCAGACCCGTTTCAGGGCTTGTTTGAGGGCATTAATCATCAAAGGGCTCGTTTCGGAACACGCTGGCCGCTGACAACAGCCGCTGATTGCCACCCATATTCGACAATGCGCCGCCGAAATTCGGCGTCAGCAATGACCAGCGGTAGAAGACGCGAACGAGGACGATGTCGCCGGCCTCGCCCGGATCCCAGCCGAAGCTGGCATTGTCGAGCGTGCCGTCCGGATTGACCGGGCTGCTTTGATCGACCGTGTTGAAGCCCTGGAAGACGCGGACGTCAAATTCCAGGCGGTCGCAATCGCCAACAACTTCGATACGGGCGCAGACTTCATCCTGGAAGCCCTCACGCGTCATGCCGGCAGCCTGGGCCTGGCCGGTGCGGATCTCGCGGGCGGTTTCAAGTACAGCGTTTTCAAGCACTGTGCTGGTGAAGAAAACCGCGGCGATCTCGATCATCGCGAAGAGCAGGAAAAAGAAAGGCGCGGCCACCAGCGCAAACTCGACGGCCGTCGCCCCGGAGCGGTCGCGCCGGGCACGGCGAAACAGTCGCAGCAGTGGCTGGCCGGAAGTCTTTGACGTCAGGCGGCTCATGATCGTGACTCCACAGAATGATGGTATCGGGTCTCTGCCGTCAGGACGGGTCGCTGACCGCCGTTTCCACGATGGCCAGGCGGCTCGACTGCTGCTCGGTCAGTATTCCCGCACGTGCGGAGTCATCGCCGACACGAGGCACTTCATCGCAGGTATCCGCGCAGGAGAAGGTGGAGCGTTCGGCCCCTCGATACAGGGCCACCTGGTTTTCGATCGGATTGGTGACCGCGATTTCGCGCGAGTAGATCACCCGGCCGATACGATCCATCGCGATGACATTGGTCCGGCCCTGCAGCCGTCCGGTCAGGATCAGGGTACGGCCGTCATGAACGAGCGCATCAGCGATGGAAGGATTGCCGACAATGATGGCCGAGGCTTCGCCGGGCAGGCGCACGACTTGTGCATGCTCGACAGCGATCGTCAGATCCTCGGCGAGCGCCGGCGCGCTGCATACGAGGGCGAGGGTCATGATGGATGCAAATCGGCAGATCATGGAGGCGCTCCGTGGACACGGGTGATCCGTGTATGAGCCATCATCTCGCGCGCGTCTGAATCTTTTCTAAACGCGGATGCAATTGTTCGAATGGAAATCAAGCGTCCAATATTGTGGTTTTGTTTACTATAGCGATCACTTGCTGATATATAGATTTTGTTAATCACGATTATTTACTGGATGGAAATTCTTCTCGTGTCTATTGGTCAGCGTTCAGGAGGGGTCGGGACGGATCGTCTCCTGGTGGTGTGGACCTTTACGGGAGTAAAAAAAATGAAAATGATTTCTCGCTTTTTCAAAGACGAATCTGGTGCAACTGCAATTGAGTACGGCCTCATCGCCGCTCTGATCGCTGTCGTCATCATCGGCGCTGTCACTGCGCTCGGCACCGAGCTTTCCGGTAATTTCGCTGCGATCACCGCCGCGATCTAAACCGCACCCGCAATATCGGGTTAAAGCAGGGCCGCTCCGAAAGGAGCGGCCTTTGTTTTGTTTGATGACCTCTGTACAGTGCAGATCGTGGTTTTCGCCAACCTGCCATTAATGCTCTGGCGCTAATCTGCCCCGATCTGCAGACCGGGGAATGAATCCATGCTTGTTCAAATCGCCAGCCTGGGCCTTGTGGCCCTGCTCCTGTACGGTGCCTTCACCGACGCAACCCGCTTCATCATTCCCAACTGGCTGACAATCGCCATTGCCGTGCTCTTCCCTGTCGCCGCGGTGCTGGCCGGTTTCGGCTGGGCTGATGCAGGCAACCACCTCCTGGCCGGAATGCTGGCGCTGGTTCTGGGCATGGCTCTGTTTGCGCCCGGCTGGGTCGGCGGCGGTGATGCCAAATTATTTGCAGCGACAGCGCTCTGGTTCGGCTGGCCAGGCCTCGCCGTGTTCCTGATCCATACCGTGCTGCTCGGTGGCGTGCTGGTGCTGGTTCTGATCATTGCGCGCAAGGCGCTGCCGATGGCCGGTATTTCCCCGGAAAAGCTGGCGGGAAGCGCCCTCGCACCGGCTGCTCCCGTGCCCTATGGCATCGCGATTGCGGGCGGCGCGCTGTGGAGTTTGCCCGCCACGGTCTTCGCATTTCAGTTTTGAAGCGCCAGAAAATACGCAGGAAATGCGGCAATGTCGGGATAGAATTAACGGGGCTTTGAGGAATTGGACGTCTCATCACGGATATATTCGTGCGCCTGAGAGGTTTGAAGCGTCCAATGAACGCGGTCCGTATTGCCATTCTTGTTGCCGCAGCCTTCGCTGCGATCGCCGTGGCATTCTTTGTCAGACAGGCGATGTCGCGCCCTGAAGTGCCGCAAGCGGTCGTGGTCGAAGAGCGCCCGGCAATCCGGATTTTGGCTGCGCGGCGCGATCTTGCGATCGGCGAACGAGTCGGCGCAGCGGACTTTTACTGGCAATCCTGGCCCGATGAGGCGATGAGCCCAGGCTATATCGCGGAAAATCGCGGCGCGGGTATTGAAGATTTTGCCGGTTCGGTGGTTCGCGCCCCGATCGGTGAGGGTGAACCCATTACCGGCCGCCGTCTGGTGCAGCCCGGCGATGCCGGCTTCATGGCCGCCGTACTGTCGCCCGGGATGCGGGCGGTTGCGGTTCCGATTTCTGCCGAACGCGGCGCGGGTGGCTTCATCCTGCCCAATGACCGCGTTGATGTGATCGTATCCTTTGAGGAAGATGTCGCGAGTCAACGCGGGACTACGCGGGCCTATGTCGCTCGCACCATCGTTGAGAACGCCCGCGTGCTGGCGATTGACCAGACCTATGGTGAGGGTGAGGAAAATGTTGTCGGTGAAACGGCGACCCTCGAACTGACCCCTGACCAGGCCCGTGCCGTGTCGCTGGCGGTCGCGCGTGGCGAGATTGCGCTCGTCCTGCGCAGCCTGCTCGACAATGAGGGTGGACCGGTCCTGCTCAATGGCGGCGAGGGCGCTGCCACGGGCCGCGACGCTGATTCCGACAATTCCAGGCAAAGGAGTGTGACCCTGATCCGTTACGGACATTCACAGACCGTTGTCCTGGCCGGCGATAATTGAGGTCTGAGGTGATGATCCGCTCACTATTCCTGTTCGCCGCCCTCGCGATGACAGCGCCCAGCCTGGCGCAGGCGCCCGGCAGCGAGCGCGGCAACACGATGCAGGTCTATATCCGCGAACCGGGCAATGGCCCGGTTTCCGAGAGTCTGCTTCTGCCCCTGAGCAAGGCGGCCGTTATCAATCTGCCCGTCGATGCGGTCGATATTCTCGTGACCAATCCCGAAGTTGTGCAGGCCGTGATCCGGACGCCGCGCCGGGCCTATCTGCTGGGTATTTCGGTCGGGCAGACCAATGCCTTTTTCTTCGATGCTGACGGCCAGCTCATTCTGGATCTCGACCTGCGCGTCGAGCGCGATCTGGGCCCGCTGCAGGAATCGTTGAACCGCTTCCTGCCCAATGCCCGTGTCACCGCGGAAGCCATGAATGATCATATCGTCCTGTCGGGCTCGGTGCCGAGCGCGGTCGATGCCGATACCGCCCTGAGCATTGCCCAGCGCTGGGTCGATACTCCTGAACAGATCCTGTCGATGATCACGGTCGAGGGGCGCGACCAGGTGATGCTGAAAGTGCGCATTGTCGAAATGCAGCGCTCCATCGTGCGTCAATTGGGCGTCAATCTGAACGGAACGACGAATTTCGGTGAGTTCGCGCCGCCTGTACGCGTGCAGCGCTACCAGAATATCAACGGGATCGACATTCCTGTCGTCGATTCGAACGGCAATAATGTCTTCGATACGATCAATGAAGGTTCCTATGCCAGCCAGACCACGGTCGGTACTGATAATGGCTATGGAGTCGCCGGCCGGGCCCTGGGCGGGCTGGTCATGGGCGGCACGTTGAATAATCTGGTCGATGGCGTCCTGCAGAGCTCGATTGGTGCGACCCTGAACGCGCTCGAACGCGTCGGACTCGTGCGCACTCTGGCCGAGCCGAACCTCACAGCCATCACCGGCGAGTCGGCGAATTTCCTTGCCGGCGGTGAATTCCCGGTTCCGACCGGCCGCGATCGCGACGGCAATGTCATCATCGAGTACAAACCTTTCGGCGTCGGCCTGGGCTTCACGCCCGTCGTCTTGTCCGAGGGGCGCATCAGCATGCGGATCTCGACCGAGGTGTCCGAGCTGTCATCCGACGGCTCCCTGGTCCTGAACCAGTCTGTCAGCACGGATGGCGCCGGTAATCAGATCGTGATCCCCGGTATGACGATCCCGGGACTGACGGTGAATCGCACCGAGACCACGGTCGAGCTGCCATCGGGCGGAAGCCTGGTCCTGGCCGGTCTGATCCGCGAGGAGACCCGCCAGAATCTCGATCAGGTCCCGGGCATTGGCAATGTGCCGATCCTGGGTTCGCTCTTCCGTTCGCGTGACTTCCTCAATCAGGAAACCGAACTGGTTATCCTGGTCACCCCTTACCTGGTCGATCCGACCAATCCGGCCGCCCTGGCGACGCCGGCGGACGGTTATGAAAATGCCAATGAGATGGACGCCATGCTCTTTGGCCGCCTCAACCGGATCTATTCTGTCCCTGGCGCCGATACCGGCGAGCGGCGCTGGAATGGTCCCGTTGGCTTCCTGTTCGATTAGTGGAGTATCCGATCGTGTCGAAATCCAGCGCAAAATGCCTCTTCATGGCCCTTCTGGGGTCGATGGTGCTGGCCGCCTGCTCGACGACGCCGCCAGTTGGTCTTGACCTGCCGCAGCCGAGCGCTGTCGCCGAGACCTTCCGCGCCGACATGCCCGTTGACCCGCGCGATAATGGCCTGAGCTGGGCCCAGGAAGACATGCTCCGGGCCATCGCCACCGAGTACAAGGTTCGGGGCCATGGTCCGCTGGTGATCAGCTATCCCCAGGGTGCAGCCAATGAAGATGCCGCAATCGGTGCGATCGCTGCCTCGCGCACTTTTCTCTACGAGCAGGGCCTCAACTGGCGTCAGATTACAGGCGGCGCCTATGACGCCAGCCAGCAGGGCAATGCGGCGGTGATCTTCAGCTTCACGCGCTATCGCGCGACCGCCCCTGATTGTCCGCAGGGTTGGGAAAATCAGCGTCCCGGTCTCGATAATCGCCATTCGGCCCGTTTCGGTTGCGCCCTTGCGACCAATCTGGCGGCCATGATCAGCGATCCGCGTGATCTCATCGCGCCGCGCAATATGGATGCATCGGATGCCGGGCGCAGACAGACGATTCTCGACCATTACCGGGCCGGACAATCAACGACGAGCGAACGTAGCGAGCACGAGAGTGGCGCCGTTAGCAATGTCGGAAACTAGTTGAGGGGCGGAAGGAGCGATCATGGCTGACGCAAAACATGCCCTGAACAGGGACGTGATTCTGGACGGGGATGACCCCTTTCTCGACGCATCGGATATCGAGCGGCTGATGCTGGGTGAGGCCGCTCCGGCGGCTGCGCAAGCAGCCCCGCAAACCGCCCCGGTGGACGCCGACCGGGGCAGCCGGCGCTTCGGTGCCGGCTCGGCGCCCGAAGCCGATGAATTTCTCGACACTTACCACTCGGAAGCCCCGGCGCCGGCACCTCAACCAGAACGCTCGCTCGACACCGAATTTGCTGAGCTGCAGGACGAGTTCATGGCCAGCCAGGCCGCGATGCCCGCCGGTGAAGCCCTGTTTGGTGAGATCGATCGCGAGATTGCCGATCAGCCCGTCCCGCGCATCTCGATTGCGGCCTTCTGCGAGCGTCCCGAAACCGGGGCGCTGGTCCATAACGCTGCGGGCGATCGCCGCCTCGCCAAGGCGCATATCGCGGTTGAGCTGGGCGGACTGCCCGCGGCCATCGAACGCTATCATGATGCGACCACGCCCAATCTGCTGATTGTCGAATCGGGCATGCGGGGCCAGGGCCTGTTCGAACAGCTCGAGGAGCTCGCCAGCGTCTGCGACCCGGACACCAAGGTCATCATCATCGGTGCCGCCAATGATATTGCGCTCTACCGCGAGCTGATGAAGCGCGGCGTGAGTGAATATCTCGTGCCGCCGATGACGCCGCTGCACCTGATCCGCTCAATTTCGGACCTGTTTCTCGATCCTGAACAGCCCTTCGCGGGCAAGACCATCGCGTTCATCGGTGCCAAGGGTGGTGTCGGTTCTTCGACCATCGCGCATAATTGTGCCTGGTCCCTGTCGGAAGGTCTTCAGACCGATGCCGTTCTGGTCGATCTCGACCTGTCCTTCGGCACGGCCGGCCTCGACTTCAACCAGGACCCGGCCCAGACCCTGGGCGATGCGCTCAATGAACCGGACCGGCTGGACGATGCGCTGCTCGACCGGCTTCTGGTGCGATGTACCGAGCGCCTGAGCCTGTTCTCGGCCCCGGCCACGCTGGACCGGGACTGGGAATTCAGCCCGAATGAATATGAAATGGTCCTCGACAAGGTGCGCCGCCAGGCCCCTTTCGTCGCGCTCGACCTGCCGCATCTGTGGCTGCCCTGGGTCCGCGACACCCTGCTTTCGTCAGACCAGGTTGTCGTCACCGTGACGCCGGACCTCGCCTCGTTACGCAATGCCAAAAACCTGTTTGACCTGATCGCTGGCGCACGCCCCAATGATGAGCTGCCCAAGGTCGTCATCAATATGGCCGGCATGCCGAAGCGCCCGGAAATCCCGGTCAAGGATTTTGCCGATGCGCTGGGTACACCGCCCGCCCTTGTCCTGCCCTTCGAGCCGCAATTATTCGGCAAGGCTGCCAATAATGGTCAGATGATCCATGAGCTTGATCCCAAATCAAAAGCGGCCGACGGGTTCGCTCATCTCGCCGGGCTTGTGACGGGTCGCACCGCAGGGCCGATGCGCAAGCGCTCCATCGTTTCGAAACTGTTCGGAGGCTAACCGGTCATGTTCGGAAAACGGGCTGGAGGTCCAAAACCGACGCCGGCGGCGGCACCGGCCCCGAAACGGGCCGAGGCCCGTGCTGCGCCTGTTGCCAGCTCCGCGACACGTCCGGCAGCCGACACAACAGCGAATTCGGGCAGCAAGCTGGCCGCAAAACTGGCGCCGCAACCGGCTGCCAAGCCAGCCAATAAGCCGGCCGCCAAAGCCGTGCCGCGCACAGCGCGTGCCGCGGCCGATCCGGTTGGTGGACGGTCTGAAGAATATTACGCGATCAAGACGACGATCTTCAACGCCCTGATCGATACGATCGATCTGGGCCAGTTGTCGCGCCTGGACCAGGAAACGGCCGCGGAAGAGATCCGCGATATCGTCACCGAGATTATCTCGATCAAGAATGTTGCGATGTCGATCGCCGAGCAGGAACAACTGCTCCAGGACATCTGTAATGACGTCCTCGGCTATGGGCCGCTCGAGCCCCTGCTGGCGCGCGACGATATTTCCGACATCATGGTCAATGGCGCCGATGCGGTGTTCATCGAAGTCAACGGCAAGGTCGAAAAGACCAATATTCGCTTCCGCGACAACGCCCAGCTGATGAATATCTGTCAGCGCATCGTCAGCCAGGTCGGCCGCCGCGTCGATGAGAGCTCGCCGATCTGTGATGCGCGTCTGGCTGATGGTTCCCGCGTCAACGTCATCGCGCCGCCATTGGCGCTCGATGGTCCGACGCTCACCATCCGGAAGTTCAAAAAAGACAAGCTGACCATGCCGGATCTGGTCAATTACGGCTCGATCACACCGGAAGGCGCCAAGGTGCTCGCGGTCATCGGCGCCAGCCGCTGTAACGTGCTGATCTCCGGCGGTACCGGTTCCGGCAAGACGACGCTGCTCAATTGTATGACCGGTTTCATCGAACTCGATGAGCGCGTTGTGACCTGTGAAGACGCCGCCGAGCTGCAGCTTCAGCAGCCGCACGTCGTGCGTCTCGAGACCCGCCCGCCCAATCTGGAAGGCAGCGGCGAGGTCACCATGCGCGATCTGGTCAAGAACTGTCTGCGTATGCGCCCTGAACGCATCATCGTCGGCGAGGTCCGCGGGCCTGAAAGCTTCGATCTGCTGCAGGCGATGAATACCGGCCATGACGGCTCGATGGGCACGCTGCACGCCAACTCACCGCGCGAAGCCATGGCGCGGATCGAATCCATGATCACCATGGGCGGCTATAACCTGCCGACCCGTACGATCCGCGAAATGATCGTCGGCTCGATCGATGTCATCGTCCAGGCGGCGCGCCTGCGCGACGGCTCGCGCAAGATCACGCACATTACCGAAGTGATCGGCATGGAAGGCGATGTCATCGTCACCCAGGACCTCTTCCTCTATGAAATCCAGGGCGAGGATGATGATGGCGGTATCACCGGTCGTCATGTCTCGACCGGTATCGCCCGTCCGAAATTCTGGGATCGCGCCCGCTATTTCGGTCTCGATCGCGAACTGGCCGCTGCCCTCGACGCATCGGAGGCCTGACCATGAGCCCCGATCTCGCCTTTATCCTCGCCGCGGCCGCAGCCTTCTTCGCCGTTGGCGGCGTCGGCTGGGTCACCCTGGGCGCGATGGGCGATGCCCAGTCGAAAAAGCGTCTCGACCGCGCGGTCGGCGGACGGCCTGCCCGGTCAAAGCGCGCGAATGCGACACTCGACAGCGCCGCTCAACGGCGCCGCCAGGTCCAGGACTCGCTCAAGGACATGGAGCAGCGCCAGAAGGATATCCGGAAAAAATCCATCACCCTGAAAGCGCGCATCCAGCAGGCCGGGATGAGTTTCACCCCGACTGCGTTCTGGATCACATCGGCCTGCCTCGGCGTCGCCGGCTTCCTGATCGCCCTGGTGACCGGGCAAAGCCTGCTGGTTTCCGCCGGGATCGCTTTGGTATCCGGGCTGGGCATGCCGCGCTGGACGCTGGGATTACTGCGCGGCCGCCGCCAGGGTAAATTCACCGGCGAGTTTGCAAACTCCATCGACATCATCGTGCGCGGCGTCAAATCGGGCCTGCCGCTCAATGAGTGTCTCAACATTATCGCCCGCGAATCCCCGGAGCCGATCTGCTCGGAATTCCAGCTGTTGACGGAAGGCCTGCGGGTTGGCCAGTCGCTCGAGGACGGGCTCGACAAGATGTGTGAGCGCATGCCGCTGCCCGAGCTCAACTTCTTCCGCACCGTGCTGATCATCCAGCAGAAGACCGGCGGCAATCTGGCCGAGACCCTGGGCAATCTGTCGGGCGTCCTGCGCGCGCGTCGGATGATGCGCGAAAAAATCGACGCCCTGTCCGGCGAGGCCAAGGCTTCGGCCGCGATCATCGGCTCGCTCCCGCCGGGCGTGCTGGCCATCGTCTATGCCACGACGCCTGACTATATGAGCCAGATGTTCATCCATCCCACCGGCCAGCTCATGCTGCTCGGCGGCGCGACCTGGATGGCGATCGGGATTTTTGTCATGCGCGGCATGATCAATTTCAAAATGTGAGGCGATGGGCATGTTCGGCATCAGCTTCAACGATATACGCGACTTCCTGACCGACCCGGAAATGATGGTCATGGCCGTCTCGGCCATCCTTGTCTTCGCGACCATTGTCACACTGGCCGGCCCGATGATGGGTGGCGACAATCTCGACAAGCGCGTCAAGTCAGTGCGCAACCGGCGCGAGGAATTGCGCAAGCGCAATCGCGAACAGCTCGAGGCCAATTCGCGCGGTCGCGGCGGCGGTTCGATCCGAAGCGTCGAGGCCAAGGGCGTGATGCGCAAGGTTGTAGATTCGCTCAACCTGCAAAAAGCCTTCGAAGACCCCGCACTGCAGATGAAGCTGCAACAGGCCGGGTTCCGCGGCAGCCGCCCGGCGGTCACCTTCTACTTCTTCCGCCTGACCATGCCCTTCATCCTGCTGGCAGGGGCCTTGTTCTATGTCTTCATGGTCAATGATTTCGGCCTGCCGACCATTACCCGGGTCTGTTTTTCGCTCGGCTTCGGCATGCTCGGCTATTACGCGCCGAACCTCTATCTCTCCAATGCCGCCGCCAACCGGCAGCAATCCATCATGGGATCATTCCCCGACGGGCTCGATCTGCTCCTGATCTGTGTCGAGGCCGGCATGTCGATCGAGGCTGCCTTCCACAAGGTCGCATCCGAGATCGGTAATCAGTCGCTGGAACTGGCGGAGGAATTATCCCTGACGACGGCCGAGCTGGCCTATCTGCCCGACCGGCGCATCGCCTATGAGAATCTCGCCAAGCGAACCAACCATCCTGGCGTCAAGGCGGTGTGTACCTCGCTGATCCAGGCCGAGCGTTATGGGACGCCTCTGGGGCAGGCCCTGCGCGTGATGGCCAAGGAAAATCGCGACATGCGCCTGGCCAATGCCGAGAAGAAGGCGGCCGCGCTGCCCGCCAAATTGACAGTGCCGATGATTGTGTTCTTCCTGCCTGTCTTGTTCGTGGTTATCCTTGGACCGGCGATCATTCGCTTCAATAGCATGTGACGAATGCGGTCTGGCGCGCTATTTGAATAGCGAGGCCCATGTTGAACAGGTGGACACAGCCCATGTTTTCCGGGCGTAAATCGGCGGACAAGCTCCGCGACCAGATTGATGCAGCGGATCTGGCTGTGGCGTCAGCCATGGCTGCGATCTTCGAGGATGATGTCGTGGCAGCCCGCAAGGCGCTGGCGGCTGCACCCAAAACGCATTTCGCGGATATGGGCTGGAAGGTGGATCTCGCCACGGCGATGATCGAGCTCAAAACGGGACGTCACAAACAGGGAATCCAGAAGCTGATCAGCGTCTGCTCGCGCCTCGATGACACCTCGATGGGCCGCGACGACAAGAATTATCTGCGCCTGTACGCGCTCTATCGGGCCAGCGAAGCCTCGAAGGGCGGCAAGGCACCGATGGAAATGCGCATCCTCGTGGAAGATTTCCGCTTCGACCACACCATGGTCACGCCCCTGCTGCGTAAGGATTTTCCGCTCAAGAAAATGGATGATGCCGAGATCGCGCCGCCGCCACCGCCGCCGCCCGCCATTCCGCTCGTCGAAAGCTGAGACCGGGTTCAGGGCGTGGGGGGCCGCCTGCCGGCCCGCCTACCGGCCTGTTTCGAAGATGTCAGTCGCCGCGGAGCGAATCATAGCTGCGCCGTGAGGTCAGCATGGCGCGGACATAGGCCATATTCGATTCGGCCATCGCCGGTGTGACATCATAGCGTGCCACTTCCTCGGCTTCCGCAAACCGGCCCTGCAAGGCAATCACAAGTGCGAGATTCTGGCGAACCGCGGCTTCCGCGCCGGGCCGGATCATGGCCTCGCGCAACATCCGCTCAGCGGTTTCTGCTTCGCCTGACAAGGCGTGGGACAGCGCCAGATTGGACATCACCGTCGGCTCACCCGGTGACAGCACCAGGGCGCTGCGGAAGCTCTGCCGGGCCTGGTCCGGCTGGCCCCCCTGTTCATAGGCGACGCCCAGCGTGTTGAAGATGCGCCAATTGGTCGGGTCAGCCTGCGCGGCCCGGCGCAGCGGCTCCGTGGCGCGGGTGCCGCGGCCGGTTGAAGTGAGGGCGGTTCCATAGGCGAGCAATAATTGCGGGCTGCCCGGATGCAGGGCCAGGGCTTGCTGCGCGATCTCGATGGCCCGCTGCGGATTGCCGAGCTGGCGCAACGCGTTGGATAATTCATAGGCGGCTTCAAGGTCGGACGGGTTGAGTTCATGCGCCTCGGCCCAGAACGTCGCCTGGGTCAGCATGTCCTGGCTTCGGATCGCGGTCCGTTCCTGACTGGTTGACGGCACGATGCTGCGCGCGTCGAGTTCGGCGGCGAGTGCCTGTTCTTCGTCGGTGCGCGCTGTCGTTGCGCACGCAGTCAAAACGAGGGCGGCAAGGGGGATGGCGAAAACTGAGATGCGCATGACGGGACCATTTACTGCGAGCCTGGCTTGAATCTGCGCCCGCCCGGTCAAGAATGCGTTAATACACCGGGCGCGGGCGATATCGCCGCTCCATGATCCCGCAGGGAAGGTCAGCCACATGAATTCGTTTTTCTCGTCCTCGGCCTCGGCGCGAACCGTCCGTCTGGTCAGTCAGGCGCAGCGCGACGACGTGGTCGCCCAGCTCCCGGCCGCCGAGCGACCGCTCGCGGCCGGCTTCGCGGGCAAGCCGGGCCAGATCGTTCTGCTGCCATCGGACAGTATTTGCGGGGCCCTGTTCGGGATCGGCAATGGCGAGGACGCGTTTGCGCTCGGCGCAGCCGCCTTTGGCTTGCCCGAGGGTGACTGGCAGATCGATGACATGCCTGACGCGCTCAATCCCGGCCTCGTCTCGCTCGCCTGGGCGCTGGGAAGCTATCGCTTCACCCTGTTCAAGGCCGCTGAACGCGAGCCTGCGCGCCTTGTGCCGCCAGCCGGGACCGATATCACCGAGATCACATCAATTGCCTCTGCGGCCATGCTGACTCGCGATCTGGTCAATTCTCCGGCCGATATCATGGGCCCTGAAGGGCTCGAAGCCGCCTTCCGCAAGCTGGGCAAGCAGCACGGCGCCAAGCTGACCGTCACGAAGGGCGATGCCCTGCTGAAGCAGAATTTCCCGATGATCCATGCGGTCGGCCGCGCCGCTGGCGAAGCGCCGCGCCTGCTCGAGCTGGAATGGGGAGATCCAACGCACCCGCGTCTGGCCCTGGTCGGCAAGGGCGTGTGTTTCGACAGTGGCGGGCTCGATCTCAAGCCGGCCGCCGGCATGCGCTGGATGAAAAAGGATATGGGCGGCGCTGCCAATGCGATGGGTCTGGCCCAGCTGGTGATGGCCGCCAAACTGCCCGTGCGTCTGCATGTGCTCGTGCCAGCGGTCGAGAATGCCGTTGGCGCCGATGCCTTCCGGCCCGGCGATATCCTGGTCTCGCGTCAGGGCATTACGGTCGAGATCGACAATACCGATGCCGAAGGCCGTCTCGTGCTGGGCGATGCCCTGAGCCGCGCCGTCGAGGACAAGCCGGACCTGTTGATCGATTTTGCCACCCTGACCGGTGCTGCCCGGGTCGCGCTCGGTCCTGAGGTCATGCCTTTCTATACGGATGATGAGGCTTTGGCAGCGGAGATTTCTGCGGCCGGGACCGCCGTTTCCGACCCGCTCTGGCGCATGCCGCTGTGGGATGGCTATGAGCGTGAAATCGAGGGCGATATCTCCGACATCGTCAATAGTGCGGCGATGCCGCTGGCCGGTTCGATCACCGCCGCGCTCTTCCTGCGCCGCTTTGTCGGGACATCGAAATGGGTGCATTTTGATATATTCGGCTGGAATCTGAAGGATCGTCCCGGCCGGCCGAAGGGTGGCGAGATGCAGGGCGCACGCGCCGTTTACCAAATGCTCAAACAGCGCTTCGTAAACTAGGCCCGATTCGATCACGGGTTTCAGGGTTGCACTATGGCTTCGCAGGCGATGTCCTCGCTTGAGATGATGAGACGCGTCTCGGCGGATGCCGTGCGCGGGGCTGCGGCCGATCTCACTGCGCGCCAGTTCGCACTCCTGCTGGCGATCTTCATGCGACCGGGCCCCCATAGCGTGCGCGAACTGGCGCAGGCGCTCGACCTGCCGAAACCGGCCGTGACCCGGGCGCTCGATGTGCTGGAACGCCATGGCTTTATCCGGCGCAAGCGCGACCAGGCCGACCGGCGCGATGTCTCGGTGCATCGGACTGTCAAAGGCGCCGTGTTTCTGTACGATTACGGCGAAACCGTTGCTCATCGCGCCGAGGAGACCGCCGCATGCCCGCTCTGGATCCCCGCCTCACACCCGCACGCCCGGACCTCGCCGCTGCCCATCTGAAGGGGCAGGTCGAGGCGGCGCGCTTTGTCGAACCGGTCGATTATCAGGCGATTGCCGCTTCGGTCCCGATCCGCCGCACGCCTGAAGCCGACGGGGCCGTGGATGATCAGCTATTGGCCGGCGATATCTTTGCCCTGCTCGAGGAGAAGGACGGCTGGGGCTGGGGCTTTTCCCGGGCCGACGGTTTTGTCGGCTGGGTTGATTTGCTGGCCCTGAGCACGGAGGTCGAGGCGGTCGACCATCGTGTCACGGCGCTGCGCACCTATGCCTTCTCCAGGCCCGATCTGAAGTCCGAACCCAATCTTCTGCTGTCGCTCAATTGCAGTTTCAGAGCCGGACGCCGCGAAAGCCGTTACGTCGAGGCGATCGGTCTGGGCTGGGTGTTCGTGCCGCATTGCGCGACGCTTGACGAACAGGCCGGCGATTTCGTCGCCGTCGCCGAATCCTTCCTCGGGGCGCCCTATTTGTGGGGCGGCAAGGAAAGCCTCGGACTGGATTGCTCCGGCCTGGTGCAGATGGCACTGCTGGCGGCTGGTACAGCGTTGCCGCGCGATTCCGATCAGCAGGAGGCGCATCTGGCCGCGCACTGGCGTGATGTGACAGGTCGTCCGGAGCGCCAGCGCGGCGATATCGTGTTCTGGCCGGGCCATGTCGGTATCATGACTGATAGCGAACACCTGCTGCATGCCAATGGCCATTGGATGGATGTCACGCTCGAAGAATTCGCGGCGGCTGAACGCCGCATCCGTGAGGCTCATGCCCCGGTGCGGGCGATTTACCGGCAGGCCTGAAGCCGGGCGTCCAGACGAAAAAAAAGGCCCCCGGAACAGGCGTTCCGGGGGCCTTTTTTGTAATCAATCCGATCAGGCCTTATTGGCCGTCAGTCGGGAGCTCGGCGGGGGCTGCCTCGTCGATGGCTGTTTCCATCGGCTCGGTCGCATCCTGCGCCGCAGGCATTTCCACCGCGTCCATGGTATCGGTCATGGCAGCTTCCACAGCATCCGGCGCGTCCGCCGGCAGCGGATCGGGCAGGGCCATCGGTGTGTCCGACAGGCTGCGCAGATAAGCGATCAGGTCCATGCGCTGGCCTTCATCGCGCAATCCGGCGAAGGTCATCGCGGTGCCCGGTGCATAGGCGGATGGGCGCTCGAGATAGCCATCAAGCTCGGCATAACCCCAATCGCCACCCAGGCTATTGAGAGCCTCGGAATAGCTGAAGCCCGCTGCCGATGCGACGGCGCGGCCAACCACGCCCCAGAGATGAGGGCCGGTACCGTCGGCGCCGCCATTCTCGAAATTATGGCAGGACTGACAACGACGGGCGACGCGTTCGCCGGCACCGATATCGGCACTGGCCAGCAGAAGGCCGTAATCGGTTGGACCTTCCACAACAGCTTCCTGCGAGGCGGACCCGCCGCTCTCAAGCGCTGCCCAGTCAACCGGATAAGCTGTGTTCTCAGCCGTCAGTTCCTCGGCGGCATGGGATTTCACCAGCATGTGCCCGAGTTCTGTGATCGCCAGGATGGCAAGAATGCCGCCAATAATGACGCCAGCAATCTTGTTGAAGAAGAGATCGCCCATCGACGCCCCCGTTATGATTTAGCCGAAAGTTGAGCCGTGTTTGGCATGCGCCGCGCTTACAGGCAACAGGCTAGCGCGTTCCTGTGCATGCGGTATCGCGCCGCATTTTGTGCGGTCGGGAGGCGGGGTGCAATATCTGCGGCGCGCTTGCAGCCGCAAAACACGGCCCCCACATGCCTGGTCATGGTGACATGCGCGCAAATGTCGGGCGCTGCATCTGCCACGGAAGCGCCTTAATCCCTGCCTTGAAAATACCGGATTGCAGACCGAAATGAGAGCTCTCAACCGCACGCATATCGCGTGCATTACGAAAATGTTATCTGAGGTTCAAAACAACATGATGCGTTCCATTATCGCCGCTTCCCTCTCGGCTCTCGCAATCGGTTCGATCGCGCAGGCCCAGGATGCGAGCTACACCCTCGGCGCCGGCTATGAGCGCTTCAGCGGTGACGGCGTTGACCTTGATTCCGTTGTGCTTCGTGGTCGCTATGACTTCAACCAGTACTTCGGCGTCGAAGGCCAGGCCAATATCGGTGTTGGCGATGACAGCGTGACCGAGCTCGGCATTACCGCTGATGTCAGCCTCGACTATGCCGTTGGCGTGTTCGGCGTGATCCGTCCGTTCAGCAATGAGCACGGCAATGTCTTCCTGCGTGCCGGCTACACCAACACCCAGATCGACGCGAGCGTCGCGGGCTTCTCGGCCAGCGCCGATTCCGACGCCTGGGCCTACGGCATTGGCGGCGAGTACCTGTTCGACAGCCGCAATGGCGTCCGCCTAGACTACACCAATTTCGATTATGATGGTGGTGGCAGCTCCGACGTTTATGGCATCAGCTATGTGCGTCGCTTCGGCGGCTAATCGCCCCGATCAGACTGCAGAAGAGGGCCGTACGCTGAGCGTGCGGCCCTTTTTGCGTCTGCGGGACTCAGATTTCCCCGTCAGCCCATAATTCCACCAGGCGCCGGGCGATGGCGACAGATGGTGGCAACTGGGCGTCGGGATGGTGGCCGATGAGCATGGCGCGGACCTCATCGCGGCTGAACCAGCGCGCATCCTCCAACTCGTGCTGATCGACCTTGACCGTGGCGTGGGTAACCGGCGCGACCAGGCCGACCATCATGGAGGAGGGGAAGGGCCAGGGTTGTGTCATGACATAGCGGATGGCGGCGATGTCGGCGATGACACCCGCCTCCTCCTGCAATTCGCGGGCGCAGGCTTCCTCGATGGTTTCCGCCGGCTCGACGAAACCGGCCAGGGCTGACCAGATCCCCGGGGGCCAGCTGGCCTGCCGTCCGAGCAGGCAGTTTTCGCCATCAGTGGCGAGCATGATCACCACGGGATCGACTCGGGGGAAATGCTCGGCCTGGCAACCGCCACAGACCCGTTTCGCGCCGCCGCAAACGATCTCTGTGGCCAGGCCGCAATTGGCGCAGAACCCGTGGCGCTCATGCCAGGCCAGCAGCGCCTTGGCGTGAGCGAAGATCGCAGCCTCGCTCTGGCTCAAAGCCATGGCCGCCTGGCGCGCATCCATGAAGGCGAGACCGGCCTCGGCCGGCGGCTTCTGGGCCAGTTCGGTGGCGAAAACCGGATCGCCCCGCAATTCGCCGAGATAGATCTGCAACAAGGCCGGGCCATAAAGGCGGGCGCATTCGTCGAGCTTCATCCAGCCCAGCCCGTCCTCTCCGGCCATCGCGGGCAGGCCCCGGAACAACACCATTGTCCAGGCATTCTCACGTTTGGCCTGGGCGGCGAGCTTGTCTCGGTCGCGGCGCAAAAGCTCCCCGCGATCCAGTGGCGACCCGGCAAACACCAGCGGGGGGCGATTGATCAGGATGGAACGGTCACTCATGGCAGGATCCGGGCTTGGAGGGGCAGGCGGCGGGGCGAGGATTTCGCTCCGACTGCCTTACTAGGGTTCCAGGTCAGCTTCAACGGGCAGCGGGGCTCACAGCTCGAAGCGGTCGAGATGGCCGGGGATGGCACAGGACCAGCCCAGTTCCCGCTCGATCCGTTCGCGCATGGCCTGTGAGGAGTCCGGCTCGCCATGTACAAGGAAGGTCTGGCGCGGGGGGCGTTTGAAACCGCCCAGCCATCGCATCAACTCGTCGGTATCGGCATGGGCCGAGAGCATGGAGATTTCCTCGACCTCCGCCTGGATCGGGACATTGCGGCCGTGAATACGCAGCGTGTCGGCTCCCGCCACCAGCATTGCGCCGGGCGTTCCCGGTGCCTGGAAGCCGGAAATGACGATCGTATTGCGCGGGTCCGGGGCATAGGCCTTGAGATGGTGCAGAATGCGTCCACCTGTCGCCATGCCGCTGGCGGAGATGATCACCTTGGGCATTTTATCGATGGTGAGGGTCTTGGAGTCTTCGGTCTCGCGAACGTAATTCACCATGTCACCGATCTCGTCGGCATCGCCGGGCGAGATCCGGTGGTCGCCGAAATGCCGCCGCAGAATGGCGCTGGCATTGATCGCCATCGGACTGTCGAGATAAACCGGCACCGATTGCAGTCGGCCGGCCTTTTTCATCTTCCAGAGATAATAGGTCAGCAATTGCGCCCGCCCGACCGCGAAGGAGGGGATGACCACGGTGCCGCCGCGTGCCGTGGTGCGCTCGACGATATCGGCCAGTAATTCGCCGGGATCGCCCTGGCCGTGCAGCCGGTCGCCATAGGTGGTTTCCAGCAGCAGGTAGTCGGCCTGCCCGATGGGGTCCGGATCGAACAGGACGGGGTCATCATAGCGTCCCAGATCACCGGAAAACGCGATGGTGCGGCCATGCCATTTCAGCTCGACCGTCGCAGCGCCCAGGATGTGGCCAGCGCGACGAAGCTTCAGCTGCGCGCCATGGCCGATATCGGTTTCGATGCCGAACTCGACCTCGCGGAACCGTTCCATCGAAGCTTCCGCCTCGTCCTCGGTGTAGAGTGGCAGCGCCGGCTCATGGCGGGAGAATTTCTTGCGATTGGCGTATTCGGCGTCGCGTTCCTGCAGATAGCCGCTATCGGGCAGAAGGATGCCGCACAAATCAACCGTCGGCGGTGAGCACAGGATCTCGCCGGCATAGCCATCGCGGATCAGCCGCGGCACATAGCCGGAATGATCCATATGGGCGTGGGACAGTACCACCTTGTCGATTGAATACGGCGCGACAGGGAAGGGCTCCCAATTGCGGGTGCGGATATCACGCCGGCCCTGGAACATGCCGCAATCAAGCAGGATGCGCTTTCCGTCCGCCTCGATCAGGTGCCGTGAACCGGTGACGGTGCCGGCGGCGCCCATGCAGGTCAGGCTCATCTGGGTCAAACGGATCTCCGATGCATCACAGGGAAATGGGCAGTGGGCGGTCGTGGCAGGTTCAGTAAGCGTATCAATATGCTGCGGGCTGTCGAAAGAATTCTCCGCCTGCGGCGCTTGCTTTTGAGAACGATTCGCAATTTAATTCGCGGCAGGAGGTAAGAACCATGAAGCATTCCCTGCAAGCCAATGCGGATTTACAGGCCGGGCAAGCCGATCTTGCGGTGCGGGACTGGCTGGAGACCCAGGCGCGTGTCACCAGCTATTGGCGGGATTTGTTGGTCTCCTCGGGTGGCGATGACGCCCTGATCGCGGTGCTCGACGATCATGCGAGTTTCCTCGGTGCCGCGGCGCGCATGGGTGAGGGCAGTTTTCACCGCCCGCAGTGACGCCACGACTTGCACCATGACGTCCGGCTTGCGATATAGAGCGTGGAAGATCGGCGGTGGACGAGCTCCTCGCCAACCCGGTCAGGTCCGGAAGGAAGCAGCCGTAACGAGTTTTGGCACGGGTCGCTGTCCGGTCTTCCACGCGCACCAGCGCACTGAGCCCCGCGCAGCCCGACTTTCAGGCACTCGATTATCAATCAAGCGAGCCGATATGGACGATACGCCGCTGCCATCCGACGAGACAGGCGCAGCGGAGGCGCTGATGCCGGGGCTCGACCTGCCCAAGGCCGGCCCCGTTCCCGGCTACCAGGTATTGGCGCGCAAATACCGTCCCGACACATTTGAAGACCTGATTGGCCAGGCGGCCATGGTGCGCACGCTGACCAATGCCTTCGCGGCGGGTCGCATCGCTCACGCCTATATGCTCACCGGCGTGCGCGGCATCGGCAAGACGACGACGGCGCGGCTGATCGCGCGGGCGCTGAATTTCCGAAATGCCGAGATCAACCAGCCCTCCATGAAGCTCGATGTCCGCGGCGAGCATTGCGATGCCATCGCCCGCTCGGCCCATGTCGATGTGATGGAGATGGATGCCGCCTCGCGTACCGGGGTTGGTGATATCCGCGAGATTCTCGAGGGCGTGCGCTACGCCCCGGTGTCGGCGCGCTATAAAGTCTACATCATCGATGAGGTCCACATGCTCTCGACCTCCGCCTTCAACGCCCTGTTGAAGACGCTGGAGGAGCCGCCCGAGCACGCCAAATTCATCTTCGCCACCACCGAGATCCGCAAGGTTCCGGTGACGGTGTTGTCGCGCTGCCAGCGCTTTGATCTCAAGCGGATTGATCGCGAAGTGCTGACCGATCATCTCGAGCGCATTTGCGGTCTCGAATCGGCGCAGGTCGAACGTGACGGACTGTCACTGATTTCCCGCGCCGCCGAAGGCTCGGTGCGCGACGGGCTCTCCCTGCTCGATCAGGCGATTGTCCAGGGCGCCGAGGCGGATGGTCCGGTGACCGCGATCCAGATCCGGGACATGCTCGGCCTGGCCGATCGTGCCCGCGTGCTCGATCTGCTCGAACATGCGCTGGGGGCCCGAACCAAGGAAGCCCTGACCGAACTGACCTCGCTCTATGATGCCGGCGGCGACCCGGTCGTGGTGACCCGTGATCTGCTCGATTATGTTCACGCCGCCTCGCGCGTGAAGGCGGTGGGTTCAGGCGCCGATCTGGGTGAGGCTGCCGATACCGTGCAGCGCCTCGCCGCCATCGCCGAGAGCCAGAGCCTGGCCCAGCTGACGCGTTTATGGAAAATCCTGCTGACCGCGCTTGATGATGTCCGCACCGCGCCCGATCCGCTGGCCGCTGCCGAGATGACTTTATTGCGCCTGGTCGCGGCCTCCATGCTGCCTCCACCGGAAGACGCCGCTCGCTTGCTCGCGGGCCAGCCACCGGCTTCGGCCGACAGGGAGGCGCCGGGAAAGCCTGAGCCGGCCGCTGTATCGGCCGGTACCGAAGCTGTTCTTGAGGTCGAGTCCGACACGGACGAAGCGGCGGACGTGCAGCAGGGCCCGGACACATTCGAAGCCCTGATCGCCATGCTGCAGGAGCGCCGCGACATCATTCTGCAGCTCGATGTCGAGCGCTGTGTCCGCCCGGTCTCCTTCAAGCCCGGCGCGATGACCTATCAGCCTGCCGAGGATGCGCCTTCTGATCTGGCACAACGCCTGTCCAAGCGCTTGCAGGAATGGACCGAGACGCGCTGGATGATCCTGGCCGACGCCAATGCCAAGGGCGGCGAGACCTGGTCGGAGCGCCGCCAGCGTGGCAAGCAGGAAAGAATGGCCGATATCCGCAGTGATCCGGCCGTGGAGGAGGCGATGCGTCTCTTTCCCGGTGCCGAGATCGTCCGCGTGATTGAAGCCGCCCCGACCACCGAACCCGATGACGAGAGCAGCCAGGCGGAGAATCGCGCATGACCGATTTGATGGGATTGATGAAGCAGGCTCAGGCCATGCAACAGAAAATGGGCGAGGCGCAGGAAAAGCTCGCCGCCAGCCAGGTGGTCGGTGAAGCCGGTGCCGGACTGGTGACGCTGACCCTGAGCGGCAAGGGCGAAATGCGCGCCCTGTCGATCGACCCATCCCTGCTCAACCCGACCGAAGGTGAAGTGGTCGAGGATCTGGTGATGGCTGCCTATAATGACGCCAAACGCAAGATGGAAGCCATGCAGCAGGACGTAATGAAGGACGTCGCGGGCGGCCTGCAATTGCCACCCGGCATGTCGATGCCGGGCTGAGCGAACTGGAACTGACCTGATGCGCACCGCCTCTGCCGGACCTGAAATCGAACGCCTGATGGCGTTGCTCGCAAAATTGCCGGGCCTGGGCCCGCGCTCGGCAAGGCGTGCGGCCCTGCATCTGCTCGGCAAGCGCGACAGCCTGATGCGCCCGCTTGCCGAAGCGCTGGGTGATGCCGCGGACAAGATCGGTGCCTGCAGCGAATGCGGTAATCTCGACGTCACCAATCCCTGCGCGGTCTGCGCCTCGCCGGGCCGTCAACCGGCGGCGCTCTGCGTGGTCGAGACGGTGGGCGATCTGTGGGCGCTCGAACGTGCCGGCGCTTTCAAGGGGCGCTATCACGTGCTCGGCGGCGTGTTGTCGGCCCTCGATGGCGTGCGCCCCGACGATCTCAACATCGCCAAACTGATCGAACGCGCCGCGCGCGATGAGATTGTCGAAATCGTACTGGCCCTCAATGCCACGGTCGATGGCCAGACGACGGCGCACTATCTCGCCGACAAGCTGGCCCCGACCGGAGTCTCGGTCACTTCGCTCGCGCGCGGCGTTCCGGTGGGCGGTGAGCTCGACTATCTCGATGACGGCACGCTGGCGGCGGCGTTCCGCAGCCGGGCGGCGGTCTAGCGAGCCCTGTTCAGCCGGGCAAATCGCTCTATTGTCGGCTCACCAACCAAGGAGGGGGCGACCGGCAATGGACGATCAATCAGAGCAAAGCCTGCACCTGGACGTTCGGCTGACGCGCAAGACGATGACGCTGTTCTTCTGCATCGGCCTTTTCATGGTCTCCCTGGTCATCGCAGCACTGACCTCGGTCAAGCTTGAACAATTCCATATTGGTGGTCTGACGGTTCTGGTTCCGGCGGGGACGATAGCCTTCGGTCTCACCTATCTGGCGACCGACGCGATCAGCGAAATCTGGGGCCGCAACTATGCGCTGTGCGTCGTGCTGGTCGGCATGGTGATGCGACTGCTGATGATGGTTTTGATCCTGTATGCGCTCTACGCCGAGCAGGTCTTCCCGTTCATCTCCCCCACCGAAGGCTGGACCGAGGAACGCCAGGCGGCCTTCGTTTCAGTGTTTCAGGCTGGCAACCGGCTCAATATCGCGGGCATGCTCGCCTTTGGCATCAGTGCGAGCGTCGATGTTCTGATCTTCCACTATTTCCAGAAGCGTGACGCCGGCAAGAACCGGCTCTGGTTCCGCAATAATATCTCGACCATCGCCTCGCAGATACTCAACAGTATCATCTTCATCAGCGCTGGATTCCTGGGCACCGTCCCGCTGGCCGCGATCGGCAGCCTGATCCTGGGTCAGGTCATTATCAAGATCCTGGTGGCCGCTTTCGATACGCCCGCCATCTATCTGATCCGCAATTTCGCGGAAGGCCGGCGCTTGCTCGACTTGCGTGGCTAGAGCGTCAGGGCGCGGGCCATGCTGGCCAGGCGCGGCGGCAAGCCGGACTCGAAGGCCGAGGCCTGGGCCCAGCGGCGGCGCAGGCGGGCCGGGATTTCACCCAGCTTGCCCGGCATGATACGCGCTGCCAATTCCGTCATTTCCCAGCTGCGGATACCCAGCGCCGCGAGCCCGCGACCGAGCACCCGTCCCTGCCCGAGCGGGACGTCATAGCTGCGGTAATACGTCTTGTAGTGGGCGCTGCCCGCGCCCAGGTCGACGCGTTCAATGCCGCGTTCGCCGGCCTGTCTGAAAATACCCTGCATCAGCAGCAAGCCGGGTGAATACTTCGCCAGTTCCGGGTCATAGGCGGGGAACCAGGAGTGGTAGACTTCGCCCGCAACCAGTCCGAATTCGACTGCGGCCAGCCGGTCGCCGAACCAGAGCGCCGCAGTCATGCCGCCAAATTCCGAGCCTTCGCCCTGCCGCAGATCGCTCAGCGCGGCCTGCACCCAGTCAATCGCGAACACGTCGAGCTTGCCGGTCGCGCGGTACTGGGTCTGTTTCCAGGTGCACAGCGCGTCGAACAGGCGGCCGTCGGGATCACCCAATTGCACCCGCACTGGTCCGTGATCCCGTTCGGCATTGCGTTGCAGGCGTGCCGTTTTGCGGAAGTGTGATGGAAATTCCGTCTTACGCGCCGCGAAATAGGCGTCGGCACCACCAGCGAGATCGACAATGGTCGAGCCGTCGATGTCGCGCATTTGCGATGCCTGATCCGCGAGCGGGCCATACCAGTTGTCGAAAACAAGCGCCGAACCGCGGGCAGTCCCGAGTACGGCCCTGAGATCAAACCTCCGGCCCGGGGCAGCGATAACGCCCTGATAATCACTCATTGGCGCGCCGATCGGCCGGACGACGCCCTCGCGGGCCGCATGATGCGGGAAGAAGCCGATAATTTCGCCGGCATCCTCGAAGATGGCAATCCGGACATCATCGCGCACGCTCGCGATGCAGCGGGTGAATTCAAATCTCAGATAAGGGCTGACAAGCCGGCCGCCGGGAGAAACCCAAGCGTTCCAGCGCGAGACCATCGCTTCGTCAATGTCCCCGATTGAAACGATTCTCACGTGCATTCAGCTTCCCCGGTTTCGCTTGTGAGGGGAGAAGCAAGTTGCGGGCCGGATTGATCCCGCCTAATGGCAGGCGACAGCTTTTGTCCTGCCCATTGTGCTAGGCTTCAGCTCATCAATCAGATTCGGATCGACGTCATGGATATCGCCTCTCTTCTTTTGCTCGCCGGGCTGGGCATCGTGCTCGTGCTTCTGGTTGTCATTCTGGTGCGCAAGCCGGCCGAGAGCGGCGCTGTAGCGGCGGCGCAGGTCGAGGAGCTGAAGCTCGAACGCGACGAGTTGCGCAGCGAGGCGGATCGCCAGTCCGCGGCGCTGTCAGAAGCCCGCCAGGCACTTGCGCGCATCGAGACCGCAGTCGAGGAGCGTGACCGTTTGCGCGAAAAGCTCGAGGCAGTCGAGACCGAGAAGGGGAAGCTGGACACCCAGTTCGCCAGCCTGCGCGCTGAACACGACGCCGCCATCCGCCATCATGACGAAAAACTCGCCGAGCTCGAAAAAGCCCGCGAGAAATTGACCGAGACCTTCAAGTCGACCGCAGCCGAAATTCTCAAGACCAGCGGCGCGGAGATGAACAAGCAGGGCGCCGAAGGCCTGCAGGTCTTGCTCAAGCCCTTGCGGGAACAGCTCGACGGCTTCCAGAAACGGGTGATTGATGATGCTGAAAAGCGCATGGGTCAGACTACCGAAATCAAGACCCTGATCCAGACCCTCCACTCGGATGCGCGCCAGATGTCCGACGACGCCAAGGGGCTGGTCAATGCGCTGCGTTCCTCGGGCAAGGTGCAGGGCGATTGGGGCGAGATGGTGCTGGCGACGATCCTGGAGCGCGCCGGCTTGCGCGAGGGTCAGGAATTCTTCACCCAGCAGAGCGAGACCACCGATGACGGTGCCCGCCGCCGGCCCGATGTCGTGGTCGAAATGCCGGGCAAGCAACGCCTGGTGATCGATTCAAAGGTCAGCCTGACCGCCTTCGAGCGTTGCGTGAATGCGGAGGACGAGGACGCGCGCGGCGTGGCGCTGAAACAACATATCAATTCAGTGCGCACGCACATCAAGGCGCTGGGCGACAAGGACTATGCCCAATTCTACGAAGGCGTCGATTTCACGCTGATGTTCATCCCGCTCGAAGGTGCCGCCTCGCTGGCGTTGCAGAATGATCCGGAAATCTCGATCTTCGCGGGCGAGCGCAATGTCATGATCGCGACGCCGACGACGCTGATGATGGCGATGCGCACCGTGCACAATCTGTGGACCATCGACCGGCAGAACCAGAATGCCCGCGAAATCGCCAGCCGCGCCGGCTCGCTCTACGACAAGTTCGAGGGCTTTATCGGCGATCTGGAAAAGGTCGGTCAGCGCATCGATGCGGCCAAGACGGCCTGGCACGATGCCAAGGGCAAGCTGTCCGAGGGGCGCGGCAATCTCGTTCGCCAGACCGAAATGCTCAAACAGCTCGGCGCCGGCACCAAGAAATCCCTGCCCGATGATTATCTCGAAGCGGCGGGCCTCGACACCGAGGAGGAAAGTGCGGCACGTCCTGCGCTCACCGGCCCGGACGCGGCTGACTGAAGTGTCCAATTCTTGATTCGCTAACCGGCACGTCCTATCTAGAGCGCATGGCTGTCAGAGAAATCATCACCGTTCCCGATCCGCGCCTGAAACTGGTGTCCAAACCCGTCGAGCGGGTGGATGACGACTTGCGCGAATTGATGGATGACATGCTGCAGAGCATGTATGCCGCCGATGGTATCGGTCTGGCCGCAATCCAGGTCGGTGAGCCCAAACGCGTCATCGTGATGGATCTGGCCAAGGCCGACGAACCGCCGCAGCCGCGCTATTTCGTCAATCCGGTCCTGTCCGACCCGTCCGACACGCTACAGCCTTATGAAGAAGGCTGTCTGTCCGTTCCGACCGTGTTCGACGAGGTCGAGCGCCCGGACCGGATCAAGATCGAATATCTCGATTATGACGGTCAGCCCCGCGAAGAGATTGCCGAGGGCATGTTTGCGGTCTGTATCCAGCACGAGATGGATCATCTTGAGGGCATCCTCTTCATCGACTATCTCTCGCGCCTGAAGCGCCAGCGCGCCGTGGCCCGCGTCAAGAAGCTCGAAAAAGACAAGGCCCGCGAAGACGCGGCCTAAAACCGGCCACCCTGGAAATCCGCGACCGCCTGCTGCAGTTCCGCCTGGGTGTTCATCACGAAGGGGCCATAGCGCGCGACCGGCTCATTGAGCGGTTGGCCGGCAACCAGCAGGAAGCTTGCGCCCTTGGCGCCCGCTTTGAGTTCCACGCCATCACCATCGGTCAGGACGGCGAGGTCGGGATCCTTGACGATTTCCCGCCCGGCGGACACCTCGCCCCTATAGACGGAGATAAAGACCGTATGCCCGGCCGGCACGGCCTCTGTGAATGTGGCACCTGGCTCAAGCGTGACGTCGAGCAGGAGTGGCCTTGTGGCGATTTGTTCGACCGGGCCCGTCGTGCCACTGGCACTGCTGCCGGCGAGAACGCGCACCGCACCGCCCTCACGATCCTCGACCGGGATCTGCTCAGCGGAGATTTCCTGGTATCGCGGCGCCGTCATCTTCTGCCTGGCCGGAAGATTGACCCAGAGCTGGAAGCCCCACATGCGCCCCTCTTCCTGTTCGGGCATTTCGGAATGGACGATGCCGCGCCCGGCGGTCATCCACTGGATGCCGCCGGCACTGATGACACCCTTATGGCCCTTGTTGTCGCCATGGCGCATCCGGCCATCGAGCATGATGGTGACGGTCTCGAATCCGCGATGGGGATGGCTGGGGAAGCCGGCGATATAGTCATCGCGGTTATCGGAGCGGAACTGGTCGAGCATCAGAAAGGGGTCGAGATAATTCAGCCCCTGATGGCCGAGCATGCGCGTGAGTTTGACGCCGGCCCCGTCGGAGGTTGGCAGACCGCGAGAGACCTGGCTGATGCGGCGGGTTTTGGTCTGGGTGGTCGTATTCATGAAGCGCTCCTGCGGGCTTTCCTGCCCCTAAAATAGGTCCTTGCCGGGGAGAGACCAGCCGCGGGCGCGAAAAGCATTCTTTCCTCTGTGGACAGGGTCGCTTGTTGCTTGACCCCGTCGGACAGGTGCGGGATCGTCGCCGATTGATTTCAAGGGGATTGCCATCATGAAACTGATCCATGCCAGTGCCGCGCTCGGCCTGATAAGCCTCGCAGCCTGTTCCGCACCGCAATCAGCGCCAGCGAGCGACGATATGCTGGCCGCGCTGTCGCAATACTGCGGCCAGGCCTTCGAGGGCGCCGTCACGAGCGACGACCCGCGCGATGCGGACTGGGCGTCGGAAGTGCTGACTATCCATTTCCGCCAGTGCAGCGATGACGAAGTCCGCATCCCGCTCCATGTTGGCGAGAACCGGTCGCGCACCTGGATCATCAGCCGCCAGGGCGATGGTCTGCGCCTGCAGCATGACCACCGTCATGAAGACGGCAGCGATGATGCCGTGACCATGTATGGCGGCTCGACCGTGACGCCGCCGGCCAATGGGCGAGCCCAATTCCCCGCCGATCAGTTTTCGAAAGACCTGTTCGAGCGCGAGGGGCTTGCCGTCTCCGTCACCAATGTCTGGACGATTGCGCTGACCGATACAGCATTGACCTATGCCCTCGACCGCCCGGAGCGCCATTTCGAAGTTAGCTTCGACATGACCCGTCCGGTTGATGTTCCGCCGGCCCCCTGGGGTTTCGAGTAAGCGTTCAGGGACATGTGCCTTCGGCGCATGTCCCGCTGGCCCGATTATCAGTCATCCTCTGACGGCGCACATGCGCCATCCCGTATGACGCTGACGCCGGCCGCAGCCGCGGTGCAGGCATTGCCATAGGTCTGGCCGTCGCAACCACAAACCGGCCGATACTCGCGCGTGCAGGCTTGTGGCCGCGGCGTGCAAATGCCGCTCTGATCGGCCGCACCGCACTGGGCGGCCGGTTCATAGCGGCAATAGGCGCCGCTATCGGTGCAGCCAATACCCATCATTCCCCCGCACATGCCGCCAATCCCGGCGGATTGCCGAGGATCTTCCGGCGAGCCGGTCGGCGCTGATGTCGCGCAGGCGCTCAGCGCGAAGAGTCCGGAAACGAGGGTGATGAGCATGCCGGATAGTTTTGTCATGGTGTCGCTCCTGCTTGGCGGTCAACCTATAACAAAGTTAAGACAGCTGGAAGAATGCAATTGATTTTGACGGGACCCGTTCGCGCATGACCCTCCGCCTCGCCTTCATGGGAACGCCCGACTTCGCCGTTCGCTCACTCGCCGAGATCGCCGCAGCAGGGCACGAAATCGTGCGGGTCTACACCCAGCCGCCGCGCAAGCGCGGGCGTGGCCAGTCGGAACAGAAAACCCCGGTCCATCAATTGGCTGAACTCCTGGGAATTCCGGTATCCACCCCTGTCAGCTTTAAGGATGACGCGGTGCTTGAGGCGTTCGAGTCGCTCGACCTTGATGCCGCCATCGTTGTCGCCTTCGGACAAATCCTGCCACAGCGCGCGCTCGATGCGCCGCGTCTGGGCTGCCTCAACCTGCATGGCTCCCTGTTGCCACGTTGGCGCGGCGCGGCACCGGTCCAGCGCGCTGTGATGGCCGGAGACACGGTGACGGGCGTGCAGATCCAGCAGATGGAGGCCGGCCTCGATACCGGGCCGATCCTGCTCTCCGAGACCGTGGCGATCAGCGATACCGATACGGCTGCCAGCCTGCATGACAAGCTGATGGATACCGGCGCCCTGATGTGGTCGCGCGCCCTGGCTGCGCTTGAACGCGGTTCCTTGCAGGCAGTGCCGCAGTCGCAAGAGGGCGTCACCTACGCCAGCAAGATCACCCCGGAAGAAGCCCGCATCGACTGGACGCGCCCGGCGGCCGAGCTCTCGCCCCACATTCGCGGTCTCTCGCCTTTCCCTGGTGCCTGGTTCGAGTTGGCGACCGAAAAAGGCCCTGTCCGGGTCAAGGTCCTGATGGCGACCAGCGAAGCCGGCGAGGGTGCGCCCGGCACGGCGCTCGACGACAAGCTGTTGATCGCCTGCGGGGCCGGTGCCCTGCGCCTGGTGCGGCTGCAGCGCGAGGGTAAGGGGGCAATGAAGGCGGAGGACTTCCTGCGCGGCACTGCGGTGCCGGCCGGAACGGTGCTGGGCTGATGCCGCGCTACAAGCTCACCCTGGAATATGACGGCACCCCGTTTTACGGCTGGCAATGGCAGGACCACGGGCCCTCCGTGCAGGGCTCGCTGCAACGCGCCGTCGAGGCGCTGAATGGCGCGCCGGTCATTGTTCAGGGCGCCGGGCGTACCGATAGCGGTGTCCATGCGCTGGGGCAGGTAGCGCATGTCGATCTCGACAAGGATCTGCGTTGCGACCGCGTGCGTGATGCCCTCAATCATCATCTCCGCCCTGACCCGATTGCCGTGCTGGAGGCGGAAAAGGTAACGGAGGAATTTCATGCCCGCTTCTCGGCCACCAAGCGGCATTATCTCTACCGTCTGATCGATCGCCGCGCGCCGCTGACCCTCGACAAGGGCCAGATCTGGCGCGTACCGCAACAACTCGACAGCGATGCCATGCATGCCGCGGCGCAGATGCTGGTCGGCAGCCATGATTTTTCCACCTTCCGTGATGCGCAATGCCAGGCGGAAAGCCCGGTCAAGACGCTCGACGAGATCCGCGTTTCGCGTATTGGCGAGGAAGTGCAGGTCACCTGTAGCGCCCGCTCATTCCTGCACCGCCAGGTGCGCTCCTTCGTCGGATCCCTGGTCGAGGTCGGTGTCGGCAAATGGTCGGTGCGCGATTTCAAGGCGGCGCTTGATGCGGCGGATCGCAAGCGCTGCGGACCGGTGGCACCGTCGGACGGGCTCTATCTGGTGGCGGTGGACTATCCGGACTGAAGCCGGCACCTAACCCGCCGGGATTGCGGGTGTCATGGCGAGGCTGATCAGGACCACCATGATCTTCGCGGCCAGAATCGGAACCGCGCAGGCCGCGGCCGATGTGATCGTCGGCGTGCCCAGTGCGATATAGGCGATGCGCCAGTGCACCAGGATCCGCAGATAGCCATAGAGGCCGGACAGGAGACCCAGGACCTGTAGATTGATCAGCCCGGCCAGAAAAAGCGTCCAGAAGCTCGCCTGCACCGCAAAGAGCAGGATTGAGCTCCAATTGTGCAGCACTACCCAGGCGGCCCATCGCCCGCGGGCGCCGACGATGTGAGCTGCGATCGAGGCGGCCAGCGGAAACACGACCCAGGACAGGGAATAGACGAGGAAGTCCTCGAGCCCGTAGCTGCGTTCGCCCGCCGAGCCATGCCAGGCGCTGAGCAGGATCAGAGCGACGAGAGGCAGGGCAAAGATTGCCGCCGCGAAGGAGTGCCAAAGCCCGCCCATAGAGGTGTCGAAATTGGCCTCCCAGCCTTCCTTGAAGGTGAGAATGCGCCAGCTGCCCTGCAGCGCCAGCCAGGCCTCGGCGACCAGCCGCATCATGCCGGCGTGTCCGCGAAATAGGCGGCCAGGATGCGGGTATAGATCCGCGTCAGCGTCTCGATATCGGCGACGGGCACGCATTCATCGATCTGGTGCATGCTGGCGCCGACCAGGCCGAATTCTGCGACCGGTCCGTATTTGTGGATGAAGCGGGCATCGCTGGTGCCGCCGCCTGTGGTCAGCGCGGCGCGCCGCCCGGTTTCCGCCTCGATGGCGTCCTGCAAGAGTGTGGTGAATTCACCGGCCGGGGTCAGGAAAGCTTCTCCGGTGACATGGATATCGCAGGCGACCTCACCATCGAAGGTCAGCGCGACAAGCGCGGCCTCGGCCTCGATCCAGCGCCGCAGCTCATCACCGGTATGGGCGATGTTGAAACGGATATTGAAACGCGCCCCGGCATGACCCGGAATCACATTCGTGGTCGGATTACCGACATCAATACTGGTCACTTCCAGATTCGAGCGCTGGAAATTCTCCGCACCATCATCGAGCACACGCGCGGTGAGGCGGCCAAGCAGGGTCAACAGGGGCGGAATGGGATTTTCGGCCCGTTCCGGATAGGCGACATGGCCCTGGCGACCCGTGATGGATATCTGGCAATTGAGGCTGCCGCGGCGACCTGATTTGATTGTTTCGCCCATGATGGTCGGATTGCTGGGTTCGCCGACCAGGCAGTGATTGAAGGTCTCGCCCTCGGCAGCGAGCTGTTCCAGCGCCGCCTTGGTGCCATTGATCGCCATGCCCTCTTCATCGCCGGTGATCAGGAAGGCGATCGATCCGGCCGGTTCGCCCTGCTCGGTGAGCAGGCGCTGCACGGAAGCGACCATGGCCGCGATGGCACCCTTCATGTCAGCGGCGCCGCGGCCCCACAACACCCCGTCAATCGCCTCGGCGGCGAAGGGTGGATGGGTCCATTTGGCGTCATTGCCCGAGGGCACGACATCGGTATGGCCGGCAAACATGAAACAGGGCGAGGCGGTGCCGCGGCGGGCATAGAGATTGTCGATCTCGCCGAAGGGCAGACGGCGGCAAGTAAAGCCAAGGCTCTCCAGCGCCTGCTGCACCACATCCAGCGCCCCGGCATCGGCCGGGGTCACCGAGGGGCATCGGATCAGGCGCTGGGCCAGCGTCAGCGGATTGGAAAGATCGGGTTCAGTGTTCATAATCGAAACATAGCCGGTTCGCCCGGCCGCGCCAGAACAAGGATGCAGCGATGAGCACGTTCGCCGTCAACGATGTCGAGGAAAGTTCGAAATGCAGCTATCCCGCACCCATCAACGAGCCCTGCAAGGGCCGCCATGTCCGGCGTCTCGGTGAGGTGGCGGGCCTGTCCCAGTTCGGCGTCAACCAGGTGCGGCTCGAGCCCGGTGCCTGGTCATCCCAGCGCCACTGGCACACGCATGAAGATGAATTCGTCCAGATCCTCTCCGGCGAGGCGGTGCTGGTGATGGATGGCGGCGAGACGGTGATGCGTCCCGGCGATTGCGCGGGCTTCCGCGCCGGCGTCGAGGACGGTCATCACCTGGTCAATCGGTCGGACAGTGATTGCGTCTTCCTCGCCATCGGCACCCGCATCGACGCCGACGGCTGTGACTATCCCGATATCGACATGAAGGCGCTGCCGGAACGCTATGACCGTCCCGGCAGCGGCATATTCGTCCACAAGGATGGCACGCCTTATTGAGCCCTAGTGCGAACGCCCATGCGTTTCGCGATAGCGTTCCATCGAGATCGAGATCTTGAAGGTCTCGCGATATTTCGGTGAACCCACAGGGCGCGGCGGGTGCTGGGCTGTGAGGGCCAGAATTCGCTCCAGCGTGTCGTGGGCGGCACCGCTCTGGCCGGCACCGATATAGGCGTGCAGCTCGACCAGCGCGTCCGACAGGGGATCGCCGCCGCGGATGATGAAATAGGGCTCATTGGCGTCGAGCCGCTTGAGGACATCGAATTCCGACGGGTTATTGGCGGAGCCGTAGGGCGCGGTTGGATCGGCAGCATCCGGATTGGTCTTGGCTTTCACATCGCTCACGGCAATTTCCTTCATGGTTCTTCTCTGACGGCCATTGCATCAGATTCGAGGCCCGCGTGACAGGGCTGCATCAGCGCACTGGGCGGGTTTCTGGCTGTTGTCCCGGGAAAAGACTAGAAGACGGCCATGACCGAACACTCTCCAAAACAAATCGCCATTATCGGTGGCGGCCCCGCCGGCCTGATCGCCGCCGAACGCCTCAGCGCGCGCGGCCATTCTGTGACCGTTTATGAGCGCATGCCGACCCTGGGGCGCAAATTCCTGATGGCCGGACGCGGCGGGCTCAACCTGACCCATAGCGATGATCGCGAAGCCTTTGTCGCACGCTATCGCGAGGCGTCGGGCTGGATGTCGTCCTGGCTGGAGGTTTTCACGCCGGCCGATCTGTGCGCCTGGGCCGAAAGCCTCGGGCAGGAAACCTTTGTCGGCTCGAGCGGGCGTGTCTTCCCAAAGGCGATGAAGGCCTCGCCTTTGCTGCGCGCCTGGATTGCCCGGCTTGAAGCCCAGGGTGTTGAGTTTCACCTGCGCCATCAATGGACGGGCTGGGGTGAGAACGGCGAATTGCTGTTCCACACGCCAGATGGTGACCGGGTTGTCGACAAGCCTGACGCGGTGCTGCTGGCGCTGGGCGGTGCGAGCTGGCCGAAACTGGGTTCGGATGCGGGCTGGGTTGAGGCGCTGCGGACGCGCGATGTCGAGATCCAGGATTTCGCCGCCGCCAATTGCGGTGTCGAGATCGCCTGGAGCGAGGTCATGAAATCGCGCTTCGCCGGCAAGCCGCTGAAAACAATTTCGATCAGCCTCAATGGCGAGACCGTGCGCGGCGAGGCGATGATCTCGAATTACGGTCTGGAAGGCGGCGCGGTCTATGCGCTTTCCACCCCGATCCGCAAGGCGCTGGCGACCGGCTATCCGGTCACGGTGACGCTGGATCTGCGCCCCAATCACAAGATTGCCGAAGTGACGGCGCGCCTCAGCGAGGCGAAGAAGGGCCAGTCGCTGGCCAATACGCTGCGCAAGGCCGGCCTGTCGCCCGAAGCGATCAGCGTGTTGCGCGAAGGCGGTGATTTGCCAACAGCGCCTGCCGATCTGGCGCGGCGTATCAAGGCGGCGCCGCTTACCATCACCGGCCAGACCGGTCTGGAACGGGCGATTTCCTCATCCGGCGGCATTGCCCGCGACGGGCTTGATATCGGTCTGATGCTGAAAGCCCTGCCGGGCGTTTTCGTCGCCGGCGAGATGATCGACTGGGAAGCGCCGACCGGTGGCTATCTCCTGCAGGGTTGTTTCTCGACCGGCATCGCTGCGGCACGCGGGATCGAGGTCTGGATGGGGCTGCAGACACAGCCGGACGACGTGGCGGAAGAAACAGCTTCAGACGAGCCGCTCGCCGATGAAGATCCGCCGGCGGATGAGCCTAGTGCCGTTTAGCCGGCTCTAGTTTTTTGGTTTTCCGCCTTTTCGGACCGTAGAACCGGTTCCCACTTTTGCTGAAAATGCGTCAGCGAAGTAACTCATTAATCGAGGTTTTTGAGCGCGTCTGGGCATCGACGCGTTTGACGATCACGGCGCAGGCCAGTGACGGTCCGCCCTTGGGATCGGGCAATGTGCCGGGCACGACGACCGAATAGGCCGGGATTTCGCCGCGGGTGATCTCGCCGGTGGCGCGGTCGACGATCTTGGTCGACTGGCCGAGGAAAACGCCCATCGAGATCACCGCGCCGGTGCGCACGATGACGCCTTCGGCGACTTCCGAACGGGCGCCGATGAAGACGTCGTCCTCGATGATGACAGGTCCGGCCTGCAAGGGTTCCAGCACACCGCCAATGCCAACCCCGCCTGAGATATGGACCCGTTTGCCGATCTGGGCGCAGGAGCCGACCGTCGACCAGGTATCGACCATTGTGCCTTCATCGACATAAGCGCCGAGATTGACATAGGAGGGCATCAGCACGACGCCCGGCGCGATATAGGCCCCGCGGCGCACGGCGCAGGGCGGTACGGCGCGAAACCCTGCGGCCTTGAACTCTGCTTCGCCCCAGCCTTCAAATTTCGACGGCACCTTGTCCCACCAGCCGGCACCGGCAATGCCGCCATCGATCAAACCCATGGGATTGAGACGGAAGCCCAGCAACACGGCTTTCTTCAGCCATTGATTGACCGTCCAGTCGCCATTGCCCACCTGCTGGGCTACCCTGGCCTTGCCGCTATCCAGCAGCTGGATGGCCGCTTCTACGGCCTCGCGGACTTCGCCGGTGGTGTCGGTCGACACCGCGTCGCGATTTTCCCAGGCAGATTCGATCAGGGTCTGGAGGGTGTCAGTCATCGGAGGTCTCCGCTGTCGTCGATGTCCGCATCTCGCCCAGAAATGTCGTCAGGCAGTCGGCGGCGAAATGGACATGGTCGGGGTGTTCGCCTGGCGCGCTGTGGTCTTCGGTGCGCAGGCCTTCCTTCGCGCGGATGAGGACGGTTGTGAAGCCCATTTCATGCGCGGTTTTCAGATTTCGGACCGAATCCTCGAACAGGACGGACCGGGGCACGGGCAGGTCGAAACGGCTGGCGAAACGGTCGAAACCCTCGCGGTGCGGTTTCGGTGTGAAGCCCGCCGCCTCGACGTCGAAGATGTCGTCGAACAAATGATCAATGCCGAGATGGACCAACACGTTCTCGGCATGTTTGAGCGAGCCATTGGTGTAGACGAGGCGTTTGCCGGGCAGGGCTTCGAGCTTGCGGATCAGCAAGGGATTGGCCGGTATGACGCTGTGGTCGATATCGTGGACGTAATCGAGATACTCGCGGATATCGAGCGGATGATTGGCCATCAGACCGTGCAATGTGGTGCCGTAGTCGCGCCAGTAGGACTTCTGCAGCAGGCGCGCCTCGTCTTGCGGCAGGTCGAGCAGGCGGGCGACATATTCGGTCATGCGGGCGCTGACCTGGGCCATCACCGGGGCATCGGAAGGATAGAGCGTATCGTCGAGATCAAAGACCCAGTGATCGATATGGGTCAGGTCGGGGCGGTTACCGGTCACGCCGCGGGCCTTCGAAATCGGATTCCTCGATCGTCACGCGGACACCGCCATCGACCGGTTCGGGGATGCGGCGGAAATTCGCCGTCGCATAGCCGCGCTCGGTGCAACCGGTGCGCTCTTCGGCGAGGAAGCGGGCCGGGGCGATGCAGAAGGCGTCCTGGCCGCCATTGATCGGGCGCCGTGCGGTTGGCGTCAGGCGCTCGGCATAGAAAAAACTGTTCACCGTCTCCAGCCGCGCGGCCAGCAGACGCGCGCATTCGCCGGCATGCAGGCGCCACCAGCCGCGTGACTGCCAGATTTCGCCGGCGCGATAGCCGATCGCGGTGGCGATATCACCGTCCGACTGATTGCAGACCGTCAGCCCGCTCTGGGCATTGCGGGTCATGGCGCGCGATTCGAGGGCGTCGATCAGGGCCGAATTGGCAGGCCGGGACGAGAGTTCGGCATCGCCCAGGAAGCGTGTGATGGCGCGGTCGGTCCCGCGCCCGTCATAGCCATCGACGGCCGTGATTGGATAGCCGGCCGATTGCAGCAGGCGCTGGATCCCGGCGACTTCGGCATGGCTGCCAAAATTATCCGGTCCGACCAGCACCGTCCGGTCGCGGGCGGACCCTTCGCGGACAATGAAGTCACGCGTGGCCAGGCCGAGCGAGGCACAGCGCGTATTGGCGACGACCTCGAAATCGGCTTCATCGACGCACAGGGCGGAATTGCCGCGCCATTCGCGCACCCCGCCCAGATAGGCGTCGCTCGTCTTGGCGTAGAAATAGAGCGGTTGATCATCGGCGAGTTCGACCTCGGCGGCGACTTCCTCGCAGGCGCCCGGCCGCAGCCGCATCCAGCCCTGGATGGCGACACCGCCGGTGACCGGCCAGCCGGTCGCGACATGCACGATATAGCTGGTCTCATTGCAGATATCATAGGCGCGGGCCGGAGCGGTGACGCAAAAAGACAGGCCGAGGAGGATCAGTAATCGCATCAGCATGGCAGTCAGCTTCCTATCCTGCGGCATCCGGCAGCAGCGCGGCGATCTCGGCCCGCAAATCATCCAGCCCCTGGTGCTTGCTGCTGGAGGTCGCGACGGCGCGCGGGAAGGCGGCCGGGCGCTTGCGGATCGCCGCCAGTGTCTCCTCGATCGTGCGCGCCACTTGCGGCGGTTTGATCTTGTCGCACTTGGTCAACACGATCTGATAGCTGACCGCGGCCTCGTCAAACACGTCCATGATCGCATTATCGACCGGCTTGAGGCCATGACGGCTGTCGATCAGCAGATAGACGCGCTTGAGATTGACGCGGCCACGCAGGAAGGCGCGCGTCAGCCGGGTCCATTTCTCGACCACATCCTTGGGGGCCTTGGCAAAGCCATAGCCGGGCAGGTCGACGAGGCGCAGATTGCTGCCCTCGAGATTGAAGAAATTGAGCTCGCGCGTGCGCCCGGGCTCGCCGGAGGCACGGGCCAGACCGGTCTGGTTGGTCAGCCCGTTGATCAGCGAGGACTTGCCGACATTGGAGCGTCCGGCAAACGCGACCTCGGTCCGGTCCGGCGGTGGCAAATGATCGAGATCAACCGCACCCATGAGGAATTTACAGGGGCGCGCAAACAGGCGGCGGCCTGTTGTCAGATCAAGATCATCGTCGGTGGCGGTCAGCTCCGGTCTCCCTTCATGCGGTCGCGGATATGGGCGATCAGCTTGTCGAGCTGGGTCTCATTGCCGTGACGGCGCATGATGACATATTGCTGGGCTACCGACAGCGCATTGTTCCAGGCCCAATAGATCACCAGGCCGGAGGCGAAGCCCGCCAGCATGATGGTGAAGACGAAGGGCAGGAAGGCGAAGATTTTCGCCTGCATCGGATCGGGCGGCGGCGGGTTGAGCGCCTGCTGCGCGGCCATCGTCAGACCCATCAGGATCGGCCAGATGCCAATCGCCAGCACGCCGCCGAGGATCGGCCAGCTGGACGGATCGAAGGGCAGGAGGCCGAACAGATTCCACATATTGGTCGGATCTGGCGCCGCCAGATCGCGGATCCAGCCGAAGAAGGGCGCGTGACGCATTTCGATGGCATTGAAGAGGGTCTGGTAGAGCGCGAAGAAAATCGGAATCTGGGGCAGAATCGGCAGACAACCGGCGAGCGGATTGATCTTCTCTTTCTTGTAGAGCTCCATCATCGCCTGTTGCTGTTTTTGCTGGTCGGCGGCGTAGCGCTCCTTGATCTCGGCGACCTTCGGCTGCACCGTTTTCATCTTCGCCATCGAGGCAAAGGCACGGTTGGCGAGCGGGAACATCACGATCTTGACCATCAGCGTCAGGGCGAGAATCGCCAGGCCGACATTGCCGGTCAGGTTTTCCAGATGGTGCAGCAGCCAGACGAAAGGCCGTGCCAGGAACCAGAGCCAGCCCCAATTGATGGCCATGTCGAGCTTCTGGATGCCCTGATCATTCTGTGCTGCCTGCAGCACGTCGAGTTCCTTGGCACCGGCAAAGATATGGGTGACCGAGTTCAGCGAAGCGCCGGCCGGCAGGATTTGCGCGGTTTCGACATAGCTGGACTCAAAGGCGGTGATGCCGGCGCGCTCGATCGTGCGGAAACGGGCGGTGAAGCTGCGGTCCTGGGCGGGAATGGCGGCAGCCATCCAATAGCGCATGGTGATGCCGGACCAGCCGCCAACGCCGCTGGCTTCGTCTTCTTCGCCATCTTCAAGCTTGGAGAATTTGCGCTGGATCAGGCGGCCATCGACCACGGCGAGGGCGCCTTCGAACACGGCCATATTATTGGTCAGGTCGGTGGGCATGCCTTCATCACGGACCAGGCCGTAACGCTGCAGCTCGACATCGCTGCCCGTCGTGTTGGTGACGCTGTCGGAGACGGTGAAGAGGTAGTTTTCGTCAATGCTGATCGTACGTTCGAAATGCAGGCCTGACGGGCTGTCATAGCCGATCACGACGGGGGTCTCGGTGGTCAGGACATCGCCGGAAATCAGCGACCAGACCGTGGTGCCGCCCGGCAGGTCGGTAAAGCCCGGGGTCGGCGATTGCCAACCGTCACGGACGTAGAATACATCCTCGCTGCCAATCGGGTTGAGCAGGGAGATCAGCTCGTCGCCGCCAACCTCGACCGTATGACGGCGCAGGCGCAAATCATCAAAACGCGCACCGGTCAGCGAGAAGGAGCCTTCAACGCTCGGCGCATTGATCTCGACCCGCTGGGCTGTGGCCAGGGCTTCGGGGCGGTCGAGGGCAGAGACCGTCGGCTGCGCGGTCAGCGCGGCGGGCAGGTTGGGGTCGGCTTCCTGATCGATCAGGCTGGCCTGTTCCGCTTCCAGCGCAGCGCGCTGGCGCTCCTGCGCCGGCCCGGTGACCAGGAATTGATAGCCGAGCATGATGGCCAGCATCAGCCCCAGCGCGATAAAGAGATTGCGTTGTTCTCCGCCCATGACAGTCAGGCCTCTCAGGCTCGTTGTTTCGCGTTGCCCGGGGCCTCGTCAGACGCGAGGCTCACCAATGCACTTTCAACATCTTGCAGCAAATGCGGCCAGGCCCGATCGGCGGTGGTCGCGCGTGCAATGAATACATAGTCAAAGCCGGGCCGTCCGTGGAGGGGCAGTAGCAGCCGCGCCGCTTCGCGCAGGCGTCGCTTCACCCGGCTGCGTACAACCGAATTGCCGACTTTCTTCGTGGCTGTGAAGCCTGCGCCCAAACGCAAGGCGCCGTCCCGCTGGCGTGCCTGAACGACAACACCAGAGCGGACGGCTTTTTTGCCTTGCGCGCAATACAGGAATTCACGCCGCTTTTTCAGCCGGTCGATGGCTGGCGGCGTGGTGTCCATGATCGTTAAGCGGAGAGCCGCTTGCGACCTTTGGCCCGGCGGCGAGCCAGGATAATACGACCAGATTTAGTGGCCATGCGGGCCCGGAAGCCGTGCCGGCGTGCGCGGACGAGCTTGGACGGTTGAAAAGTGCGTTTCACGGTCGCGCTCCATCGGCGATCAATTCAAGAGCGGCGCTAATACGCATATGTGAAGCAGGCGTCAAGCGCGCGGGCAGTTATTCGCATCAGCGCAGGGTGTCGAAATTGCAGTGACGGTGTAGGAATAGCCAATGCATGAACCGGTATCAATCGATCCTGCGGCCGTGAAGACACCGATCCGCCTGCGGCTTGTGGCCGGAGCTTTATTGCTGGGCGTCATGCTGACGGCGCTTTTTCTCGGCGCCTCGCCCCAGACCCTGCTCGGTGCGATGGGCGCGGATGGCTGGGAGGGCTGGACGAATGATCATCTCCTGCTCGCCAGTCTCGTCTATGCGATTTTCTACATGCTCGCCGTCACGGTCTCGCTGCCGGGTGCGCTCTGGTTCACCATTGGCGCCGGTTTTCTGCTGGGCAGTGCAGCGGCGATTCCCGCCTCGGCCTTCGGGATAGTGTTCGGCGCGGCCAATGCCTGGCTGATCATGCGCTATCTGGCCGGGCCGGGATTGCGGCAACGCTTCAGCGCCCGCATTGCCCGGTTCGCGGCCGGATTTCAGCGCAATGAATTCGCCTATGTCGTCCTGCTGCGCGTGCTGCCCTTGCCCTTCTTCCTGGTCAATCTCGCCGCGGCCCTGCTCGGCCACCGCTTCCTTCCCTACTTCGCCGGCACATTTCTGGGCTCGCTGCCCTCCATTATTCTCTACGCCAATCTGGGGGCGGGACTGGGTGAACTGGTCGAGGCCGGCGTGCGCCCGGGCCTGTCAGACCTGACGCGCCCTTCCTTCCTGGTGGCGGTGGCGATGGTGGTGTTGATGGCGGGTGTCGCGATTGGACACCGGATCTGGGTCCGGCGCCGGAGTGGCGAAGCCTTGCCGCAATCCCGGCCCTCCGATATGCGGCACGCTACCGATGAATGATCCGACGCCCCCAAACCCGGACGCCCCGCGCGAGCCCCTGAACCGGTTGGGCGGCGCTGTTGCTGCGCTTTGCCGCGGGCTTATCGAGAGCCTGCCGGGGCAATTGCTGATGCTGACCGTCGGCCTGATCGCGATTGGCGTCGTGCTGGTCTATTTCCCTGCTTCGGCGGGTTACCGCCTGCAATGGATGATGGGCCGGGCCGAGGCGGCACACCTGGCCGCGCTCGCGGCCGATGTCGCGCCGGGCGGTGCCCTGGGCGAGGATGAGGTCTGGGCGCTGCTGGCGGGCGCTGACGCGGTCGCCGTGTCGCGTGTGCGCAATGGCATGAATGAGCTCGTCCTCTATGCCGGCCCGATCGACGGCCCCCTGGTGGAGAGCGATGTGCGTACCACCGGCTGGGTCGGCCATGTGCGCGACACGGTCGGGACGCTGACCGCCGGGCCGGGCCGTTTCGTGCGGATTCGTGCCACGCCGATGGGGCGCCCCGATGAATTGATCGATGTCATTGTCCCGGAAGCGCCGCTGAAGGCCGAGCTGGCTGATTTCTCGCGCCGCTATCTGGCCTATTCGGTCCTGATCGCGCTGGGCGTGGGCGTGATTATCTATCTGTCGCTCTTCTACCTCTTCGTGCGACCGATGCGGCGGCTGGCGACGGCGATGATTCGCTTCCGCGATGCGCCCCATGATCCGGCCCGCACCATTCGACCCGGCGGTGCGCGCAATGAGATTGGCCAGGCCGAGACCGAACTGGCGCGGATGCAGACGGAAATCCGTCAGGCGCTGCACCAGCGCGAGCGGCTCGCGGCGCTGGGCGAAGCGGTCGCCACCATCAATCATGATCTGCGCAATGTGCTCGCCAGCGCCCAGCTCGTCTCCGACCGGCTGGCCACCGACAGCGATGAACGCGTGCGCGGCATGGGCCAGCGTCTGGTGCGCGCCGTCGATCGCGGTGTGCGCCTGTGTGAGGCGACGCTGGAATTTGGCCGCGCCGAGGAAAGCCCGCCCGTGCGCCAGAGCGTGATCCTCGCCGATCTGCTCGAAGAGGCCGCCGACGATGCGCTTCTGGTCGAGGGTGGGGCCGGGATCGACTGGCGCAATCATGCCGGGCCTGACCAGGTCATCCAGGCCGATCCCGATCATGGGCACCGCATCTTTCTCAACCTGTTCCGCAATGCGATCCAGGCGATGGCCGGCAGTGATGCACCGGCTGTGCTCGAAGTGAGCGCCAGCGGCGAGACCGGTTTCTTCCGTATTGAAGTGCGCGATACCGGGCCGGGCCTGCCGCTGCGGGCGCAGGACAAGCTGTTTCGCCCCTTCGCCGGCTCGACCAAGCGCGGCGGGACCGGGCTCGGCCTGTCGATTGCGCGCGAGCTGGCGCGGGCGCATGGCGGGGATATCGAACTGGTCTCAACCGGGCCTGAGGGCACCGTGTTTGCGGTGCGCCTGCCGGTCTAGACTTTTTCGCTGACCTTGATCGCCAGCCGGCAACCGGCCTGGATCAGTCCGGACAGGAGCGGATAGCCCGCGGCCTCCCTGGCCCCTTCCTCGACGGCAAGGTCCCGATGGGCCAGCTCTTCCAGGCGGAACTGGTCGAACCGGTCGGCGAGTGTGTCCTCGCCCATGGCGCGCAGCTCGGTGATCTGGCCGGCATAATGCTGTTCGATCACGGTCTCGACCGCCTCGGTGCAGGCATGCGCCGCCTTGTCGCCCATCAGGGCCGTCACCGCGCCCAGCGCGTGACCGGCCATGTTCCAGACCGGACCCAGGGCGGTCGGGCGGGCCCGGTGTTCGACCAGCAGGGCATCGAAAGCGTCGAGATGAGCCTGTTCGTCGGCTTCCATCTCCTCAAGCTGGCGGGCGATGCGGGCCTTGTGCGGGAGTTTGCCGTAGATTGCGCGCTGGCCGCCATAAATCGCCACCGCCCCGTATTCGCCGGCATGGTCGACGCGCAGCATTTGCTCGATCCGGTTCGGATCGCGGCGCTTGCCGGGCAGGGGGATGCCGGGTTGGGGGATGATCTCGCCGGGCGTGCCGGCGTTGTTGGCGGCGCGCTTGGTCATGATGCTTTCAGCCCCCGATAGCCGACCCAGGCCGCGACGGCGGCCATCGCCGCGGAGATCAGCGCATTATAGCCGGCCATGGAGATGCCCAGCATGCGCCAGGCGGCCTCGTCGCACAGCACGACCGGGCGCTCGCCATTGAGGGCGGCCATGATGTCGTCGGCGCTGATACTGCCGCCGCCCGATGCCGTGCAGCTGGCCGGGCCGTCCCACCAGCCATTCTCGATCCCGGCATGCCAGCCGGCGAAACCGGCCGAATACAGCAGCAGGGCCGCCATCGCGAACAACGCCCAGGGCGCGAAGCGGGCGAGTTCCGGTCTGATCATCAGCGCGAAGCCGACGGCAAAGCCAAACGCGATCACGGCCATGTGGATATGGCGCTGGTCATAGCAAAGCGCGCAGGGGTCGTAATGGCCGATATATTGAAATCCCCAGGCGCCGAACATCATCAGCAGCGAGCCGCCCGCGAGCAGGAGCGGCCACCGGGTCAGCGGAAAACGGGACAGGACAGGGTTCATCTCGGGCATGATTACCGACCTTGATTGGGCTCGCACCGTGACGAATGCGCACACAGGAATAAGGAAACTAGAAGACAGATTGCAGGTAAGTCTTGATGACATCAATCACCGCATGGCCGAAAACCAGCAGCAGCGCGATCCACACCATGCCGAGCACCAGGCCGGCGATCACCAGCAGGCCATCGCGCGTCAGCAGGCCAAGCGCCGCAATTGCCAGCGCAATCCCCGGCGTCGTATTGGTGGCCGGCAGCGGGATCAGGATACTGGTGCAGAAAATCACGAAAATGCCGCCAACAACGCGTTCCGCCGTCGGGCCTGACAATGCGGTCAGCCGCGGCCGCGCCAGGGCTTCCAGCCAGCCAAACCATTTGCGTCCGCCCGTCGCCATCCGCGTCAGGCCGCGTTTTTCCAGCCGGCCGGCCTTGAAGCGCGCTGGCAGCCAGGGCTCGCCGCGGCCCAGCAGCATCTGCACCGACAGCGCCATCATCGGCAGCGCCATCACTTGCGGCACGCCATAGAGGAATGGAATTGAGACCGGCAGCGCCATCGCGAACAGGATGATGCCGAAGGCGCGTTCGCCCAGCGCATCAACGAATTCGCCAAGGCTCATCCCGTCCTCGCCAGCGCCATCGGCAATCTGTTCGAGGGCGCCAATCAGCCCGCGCGGGGCAGTCGTTTCGGTCATCGGACATCCTGGATCGAAAATCGCGGGCAAGCCTAGCTGTACGAGGGCTGCCGGTCGAGCGCATTGGGCCGTTGACAGCGGGCGCGCGGATCGTCAGCTTGCGCCTCCTGCATTTCCCACGGTTAGCCCCTGTGGCGGAACTGGTAGACGCGACGGATTCAAAATCCGTTTCCTCACGGAGTGCCAGTTCGAGTCTGGCCAGGGGCACCATTTTTCGACAGACCGGTTTCGTCTCGAATCTGCCGTCACCCTCGCCACCGGCGCGGACCGGTGCTAGCGTTTCCGGGCGCCATCAGGAGACCGGTTCGTGCCATCCACAACCAATGCCTTGCTGTTCGCCCGCGCGAGCCTGGCCGTCATCTTTTTCTGGTTCGGTGCGATGGGATTCACGCCGGTTGGCGAGGCCATTGCCGGGTCTTGGATCAGCGGTCATGCCTTCCTCTCCGGACTCGAGGACCAGGCCGCCTCCGCGGCGCGGGCGCTGGGGATCTATCAGATCGTGATGGCGGTACTGATCGGCGCGCCGCTGCCGCTGGGCAGTTTCCGCCGTATCGGTTTCGTCCTGCTGGGGATATTCGCTGGCCTGGCGCTGACGGCATTGCTGACCAATCCGGTCTGGCTCGAGGCCGAGGGCGGTTTCCCGGCGATCGGGTCGGGGCAGGGCATTCTCAAATATATCGCCATTCTCGGTCTGGCCCTGTGGGCCGGCAGTTTCGACAATTCGCGCATCTTCTCCAACCGGACCAGCAAGACCCGGGCGATCAGCCTGCCGGTGATGTGGTGCGGTCTGGTTGTCGTGCTGGTCTGGATCGGCCTGATGAAATTCACCGCCGCCGAAGCGGCCGGTATCGCGCCGCTGATTGCCAGCAGCCCGCTGTTTTCCTGGATGCAGGCCTTCATGCCGGAACAGGCAATCTCGGCCTTGATCGGGGTGATTGAAATCCTGACCGCGCTGGCTTTGCTGGGCTATTGGTTCAATCCGCGTCTGTTCCGCATCGGCCTGGTGATGTCGATCATCACCTTCCTGATGACATTGTCATTCCTGTTCACCTATCCCGGCGCCTGGGATGCAGATCTCGGTGGTTTCCCGGCCCTCTCGCGCAGCGGGCATTTCCTGCTCAAGGACCTGGCCCTGCTGGCGGTCTGCTTCGCCTTCATCAACGAGACCCGGGTGCGGCGCTACCGCTAGGCCGCCGTCGAGGCGACTACCAAGTGTCCGCGAACACGCGCAGGAAGTTTTCGCCGAGCACCTTCTCAACCACGGTTTCGCTATAGCCATTGGCGAGGAGTTCCTCGGCGATCCGCCGCATGCGCTGCGGACCATTGAGGCCGACCACAAAAGGGGGCGGCCCTTCACCGGGTGCGGCAACGCCGGTCTCTCGGCGCTGAACGATGCTGGCATTCCAGCCTTCCATCGATGCGGGCGAGGTGTCGAATTCAAGCATAAGGGCGTCGCTGCCAATACCGACATGCTCGGTGCCGCAGAGATTGAGCGCATAAAGCAGGTGGCGCAGATAGTCAGACAGCGTCTGTTGCTCCAGGCCCGGCGTCAGATAGGCCAGCTCATACAGGCCAACGACCCCGCCCTGGTCGGCGATCGCCCGGAGGGCGGCGTCTGAACGATTTCGCGGATGGTTGTAGACGCCCTTGCAGCCGGCATGGGACAGCATCACCGGGCGGTTGGACTCGGCGATGATGTCCAGCGTCGAACGGTCATTGGAGTGGCTGGTATCAATCGTGACCCCGACGGCGTTCATCGTATTGACGGCTCGATGTCCCGATTCGCTCAGACCGGCCGTTTCATCCGCGACCATGACACCGGAGGCCCAGGGCGACGTTCCATTATAGGAGAGTTGCATCGCCCGTACGCCGAGCGCGTGAAAGAAGGGGATGCGTTCGATATCGTCGTCGAACATGGTGGCGTCTTCAAACGCATAGATAATGCCGATACGCCCGCTCGCCTTCGCCCGCGCAATATCCGACACCTGCAAGACCGGCAGGTAGTGCGCCTCGTGTCGGGCGATCTCATTGCTGATCCAGCCGATATGATCGACCGCATCGTCAAAACCGGCCCCGGCTCCGCCGAGACTGTATTTGACGGCGGTCAGGCCTGTGGCGCGCAATTGGCGGCCAAAGGCCTCGTCTTCCGGATTGCTTTCGAAAGCCGGCAGCATATTGCCATTGATCACCCTGGCGCGCGCCATCAGGGCGTCAAGCTGGGCCGCATCCGCCCGGCTCGCGACGGGGAAGGCCGGTGCGGCGAGGGCCGCGGTGCCAGCCATCAGGAAGTTCCGGCGGTGCAGCAGGATATTGGTCATTGCAGATCCTCAGCCAAACTGGCATTTACGTAGGTGCCTACATATATGCATTTCGCCCGAACCCCGTCATGTCCGAAACCCTAAGGATTTGTCATGTCCCAAACGGATTACATCCGGGATTGCGGCAGCCGCGCCCTCGGCGCGAGACTTCGTCGCATATCCGAAGCGATCGATCTGGACGCGACCCGTTGCTATGCGCTGACCGGATTGAAATTCGAGCAGCGCTGGTTCGGCACGCTCAACCAGCTCCGGCTTAACGGGCGGATGTCAGTCGGCGAGATTGCCGCCGCGCTCGGCGTCACTCATGTCTCGGTCAGCCAGGCGCGCAAATCGCTTGAATTGAAGGGGCTCATTGCCGCAGCTTCCGATCCGCGCGATGGCCGGCGGACACTGCTGGCGCTGACAGCGCGGGGCGAGGAACTTGTCGCTCGACTGCATCCGCTTTGGCAGAGTTTCGAGGCGGTGGCCGTTGAAATCGAGGCCGAAGCGGGCGGCGTGATTGCGGCGCTGGAGCGGCTTGAAAACAGCCTGAAGCGGCAGTCATTCGAGGACCGCGTGCGCAGTCGATTCGAAGAGGATCGGTAGAAATCCGCCGTTGCGGTGTCTCCCGACGCGCCGCTTGCCGCAGATTTCCTCCGTAACCTTGTGAAACTTCGTTCACAACACCTGCGCAATGACGCCCTTTGCTTGACGGTAACCCGGACGCACATACTCTGGTGAAAACCAATCGGGAGAATTGGCCTATGGGAGTATTCACCACCATCACGCGGGAAGCCGGTTTTCTGACGGCGATGCTGCGCGTGCTCGGTCAGATCAAGAAGGTCGGGCCGGCGTCAGGCCTGCGCGTGCCCGATCATATCGAAAAGACTGTGGACCGTTTCGCAGACCGACCGATGGCCCTCACCGATGAGGGCGAGGTCAGTTATGCCCAGTTCGACGCCTACGCCAACCGGGTCGCCAACTGGGCGCTCGAACAGGGCATGAAGCCTGGCGAGACCGTCGCGCTCTTCATGTCCAATCGCTGGGAGTATATCGCCGTCTGGTTCGGCCTGTCCAAGGTCGGCCTGGTGACCTCGCTGATCAATAACCAGCTGCAGGGCAATTCGCTCGCCCACTGCCTGACGATTGGTGAGACCCGCCACTCCATCGTCGAGGCATCCCTGGCCGAAGCCTATCTCTCCGCCGAGGCCTGCGGCGGTATTGAAGCGCAAGCCTGGAGTGTCGATGGCGAATTTGCCAGCTCGCGCGATTTCAACGCGGCGCTGCAGCGGCAGAGCGATGCGCGCCCCGATCCATCGGTGCGCGCTGCCGTCAAATCCTCCGAGCCGGTGCTGAAAATGTTCACCAGCGGCACGACCGGCCTGCCCAAGGCGGCGCTGATGACGCATGTGCGGGCGCTCTATTACCTCAATATTTTCGGTATCGCTGCGAAATGCACCGAGCAGGACCGCATGATGATGGTTTTGCCGCTCTATCACGCGACCGGCGGGCTGTGCGGCGTCGGCTGTGCGCTCACCTATGGCGGTGCCCTGGTGATCCGGCCGAAATTCTCGGCCTCGGCCTTCTGGCCCGACACGGTCCGCTTTGGCGCCACGCTCTTCATGTATGTGGGCGAGCTCTGCCGCTTCCTCGTCAACTCCCCGGAAGTGCCCGACGAACACGCCCACCAGCTGCGCTGTGCGATCGGCAATGGCATGCGCCGCGATGTCTGGGAGCAATTCCAGGAACGGTTCAAACTGCCGCAGATCGTGGAATTCTATGGTTCGACCGAAGGCAATGTCGGTCTCGTCAATGCCACCAACCAGCCCGGTGCCATCGGGCGGGTGCCGTCCTATCTGCGCAGCCGGTTCAATATCGATCTGGTCAAGTTCGACCTTGAGAGCGAAATGCCCCTGCGTGGCGCTGACGGCCATTGTGTCGTCTGTGCGCCCGATGAAGTCGGTGAGGCTATCGGCCGGATCGATCCCGAGGATGCCCGTTTCCGCTTTGACGGTTATGGCAGCGAGGAAGACACCGAGAAGAAGATCCTGCGCAATGTCTTCAAGCCCGGCGATGCCTGGTTCCGCACCGGTGATTTGATGACGCGTGACCGGCTGGGATATTACTATTTCGTCGATCGGGTCGGCGATACCTATCGCTGGAAATCGGAGAACGTCTCGACCGGCGAGGTCGCCGAGGCGCTCAATTTCGACGGTATCGAGCAGGCCAATGTCTATGGCGTCGAGGTTCAGGGCCATGCGGGCCGGGCCGGGATGGCGGCGCTGGTCGCCGGCCATCATGTGGTCGATCTGGAAGCCCTGCACGAACATATCCACAATGCCTTGCCGGCCTTTGCGCGCCCGCTTTTCCTGCGCTTGCAGCAACAGACAGACACAACGGGCACTTTCAAGCTGCGCAAGGTCGAGCTGGTCAAGGAAGGATTCGACCCCGATCAGATCGAGGATCCGCTCTATCTCGACCACCCGGTGATCGGCAAATATGTCCGGCTGACCCGCGAGCTCTATGAGCAGATCGTCGACGGAAGGTTGCGGGTATGACGGCCCCGGCGGTCACCGCAGCAGACATCCGCAAATTCTGGTTCGACGAGGCCGGGCCGGCGGCCTGGTATCGCGTCTCTCCGGATTTCGACGCGCGGATGCGGCGGCGTTTCGCAGCCTGTGTCGAGCGCGAGGCGGCTGTGCTGCGCGCCGGTGAACATCCCTGGCAGGACGAGGCCGAAGACGCGTTGGCACTGATCCTCTTGCTCGACCAGTTTCCACGCAATATCTGGCGTGGTTCCGGCAAGGCCTTCGCCTTTGATGCACTCGCCCGCCAGGTCGCACGCGCCATGATCGGGCGCGGCTTCGACTGGGCGATTGCCGAAGAGCACCGCGCCTTCGTCTATATGCCCTTCATGCATTCGGAAGCCCTGAGCGATCAGGATTACTGCGTCGAGCTGGCCGCCGAACGGCTGACTTTGCAGGGCACGCATGATCACGCCGTCAAACATCGGGACGTTATCCGCCGCTTCGGTCGTTTCCCGTATCGCAATGAGGCTCTGCAGCGCGAAACCACGCCGGAAGAGGCCGATTATCTCCAGAGCGGCGGTTATGCGCCGGGCCGGATCGACTCGGCAAAAAAGACCTGAGGGCAGACCTGACCGGCGGCAGATTATCGCACTGATCTGTAAGTTGTTGAATTAAAGGCGTAGCTTGAGCGCGCTATGTGGCCCCGGGCTTGCTGTTCTTCCGGCAAGACTTCAATGCTCCGGAGAGCCCGCTCATGACGCCGCACGTCCACATCACCGTCGAAGACATCCGCCAGATCGCCTGGACCCTGGTCGATCTGCACGGGCCGCAGGCCATCGGCTATGCCGATGAGGCCGTCCTTGATCTCGACGGGCAAGGCAAGGTCGAAGGCGCTGATGCCTGGCGTGCCCTGCGCTCGGTGATGGAAGATGCCCTGGCCGGACGCCTGGGCCGCACCGGCTCGCTGTCGATCCACTAAATTGCGCGCCTGGCCGGAGACGTCGACCGCCCTTGGTGCGCGATGCCGATGCTGCGCGCACGCCTGTCCGCTGGGCCAGGCTTGATCGCTTCAGGTCGATTGGATGTGCCCGGTCGTGAATTAGGCCTGGATTTCCTGTCCGAACATAATTCGATGGCCTTCAGGGGTTTCAACACCAAACTCTCTCAATCCCCAGGGTTTGTCAGAGATGGTCTGGTTAAATCGAACGCCCCGTTCTCGATATTGATCGAATAGTTCGTCTATTCCCTCGCAATTCACATAGGCGAAGAGGGCGTGATTATTCGTTTCCCTGGCCGGCACTTCGCCCTGGCAATCGCCAACCATCAGATAGAATTGGTCGAGGTGCAGAAAGGACCATCCGCCAATGGTTCTATCCAGAGTGAAGCCCAGCTTTTCCGTGAAATAATTCACCGCCGAATCGAAGTCATTTACTGCTAATACGTGCTGAGTTCTGCTAACATTGAACATGTTGCTCTCCGATATCTTGAACAGATGCGTAGCAATTGTATCGTGAGATCATCAAGCCATAAATCGACCCAACCGGCTGTCGACCCCGTTTGACGACGCCGGCCAATCGATCCGGCAGGAGACGGGCAGCCCCTGCGACGCAGGAAGCCTGAGCGGCTCTCCGCGCCGGCCGATCGGCTCGATAACCTCATGACCGATTGAGACGAAATGGCGCGATAGGCCCCTGCTCCGCTCTGTGCTAATCCAGCGCCATGGACACTTCCGCCTGGACCCGCGCCCTGAACAAATTCGGACTCGACGATCCCTTCGAGCCCGGCCGCACAGCGACGCATATGCGCAAGGCACTGAGCGACGCCGCGCCGCATATCGATGTCACGCCGCCGCCGGTCGAGTCCGTGCGCGATCTGACCATTCCCGGTCCGGCCGGCGATATCCCGGCCCGGCTCTATATTCCCAATGGGTCCACCGCGCTGGCACCCTGCCTGCTCTTTTGCCATGGCGGCGGCTATGTGATCGGCGATCTCGACAGCCATGACGCGCTGTGCCGACGTCTCGCGGCGATCGGCGGTGTGCGCGTGCTGGCGGTCGATTACCGGCTTGCACCGGAACATGTCTTCCCGGCGGCTCCCGATGATGTGCTCGCAGCCTTCGACTGGCTGGCGGGCGAGGGCGCCGCGATCATTGGGGCCGACCCGGCGCGTCTGGCCGTGGCCGGCGATTCTGCGGGCGGCGGGCTCGCCGCCATGCTGGCCCAGGCGCGCCGGAGCCAATTGCGTTTCCAGCTGCTGATCTATCCGCTGATGCAAATGGTCGAGCGCCGAAAGCCCAAGCTCAAGGCGGTTGAGGGCCATATTTTTTCCGCCATCACGCTGGATCAGATCGCACGCTATTATTTCGCTGATGAGGGCGATGCCAGCGACAAGCGCGCCTCGCCCCTGCTCGAGGATGATCTGGCCGGATTGCCGCCCGCCTATATCGCTGCGGCCGAGCTCGATCCGCTGATGGATGAGGGGCAGGCCTATCGCGACCGGATGATCGCGGCGGGCGTGCCGGTCAGCTATGTGCTCGGCAAGGCCTTGCCGCACGGTTATTTCAACCTCACCGCTATTCTGCCTGGCGCACGCTCACTGATCGACAAGGCGGCGCTGGCGCTGGGCGATGCCCTGCGCGACTGAGGCATTTGCGTTTTGCGCGGCAAGTGCTTAGCTCGTCACCATGTCGAACAAGACCCCCTACACGCCCGATCCGCGCTTCATGGCGCTGGGCCCGGATTTCGCCGATCCGGTGCAGCCCGCCGCTTTCCCCGCCGCCATTGAACGCTTCTGGAATACGCGCTGGGCCGGCGCGGTCGGGCTGGACACGCTCGACGAAGCGGCCCGGATCGCGCATTTCCAGCGCTTCGAATCCTTGCCGGATAATCAGCCCGAGCCGCTGGCGATGCGCTATCACGGGCACCAATTCCGCAATTATAACCCGCAGATCGGCGATGGGCGCGGCTTCCTGTTTGCGCAATTGCGTGACGGGCAGGGGCGGTTGCTCGATCTGGCCACCAAGGGCTCCGGCCAGACACCCTGGTCACGCTCCGGCGATGGTCGGCTGACGCTGAAGGGTGCCGTGCGCGAGATTCTCGCCGCCCAGATGCTCGAGGCGCTCGGCGTCTATACCTCCAAGCTTTTCGCCGTGTTCGAGACCGGCGTGCCGCTGCAGCGCCATGACGAGCCATCGCCGACACGCTCGGCCGTGATGACCAGGCTGGGCCATTCCCACCTGCGCTTCGGCAGCTTCCAGCGCCAGGCCTATGAGCAAGCCCCCGAGCGCATCACCGCGCTGATCGATCACGCCATCGCCGAATATTATCCTGCCCTCGAAGGCCGCGAAGACCGGCCCGCCGCCCTGCTGGAAGCCGTCGTCGCCGCCAATGCCCGCCTTGCGGCAAGCTGGATGGCCGCCGGTTTCGTGCATGGCGTGCTCAATACCGATAATCTCAACCTGACCGGCGAGAGCTTTGATTACGGTCCCTGGCGCTTCCTGCCGCATTATGATCCGGGCTTCACCGCTGCCTATTTTGACGAGAATGGTCTCTACGCCTATGCGCGCCAGCCTGAAGCCGTGTTCTGGGCGCTGCAGCAATTGGCCGGCGCACTCTCTCTGGTCGGCGAGCGCGAAAGCCTCGAGGCGGCGCTCAACACTTTCCCGGCGCTCTACCGACAGGCCTTGCTGGATGCCTTCCTCGCCCGCTTCGGCATCGCTTCGCGCGGTGACGAGAATGACGAGACGATGTTACGCGCCTTCCTCGGCTTCATGCTCGCCTCCCGCCTGCCCTGGGAGGCGGTTTTCTTCGACTGGTTCTGCGGCGCGGCCTCTATGGGTCGGGCGATGCAGGGCCCGCGCGCCAGCGCCTATGACGGTGAGGCATTCCAGGCCTGGCACGACCTGCTGATACAGCACGCGCCGCTGCGACCGGAGCGGCTGGACCACGCCCTGTTCCAGCGCACCGAGCCGGTCGCCATGACGATCGATGTCGTCGAGGCCATCTGGGCCCGGATCGCCGAGGATGATGACTGGACCGCGCTCGAGGCGGCGCTGGCCGATATCGAGATGACGCGACAGGGTTTTGATCTCGGCGCCGGCCGCACAGGGTTTTTGCCATGAGCCTCGATCTGCTGACCTCACCTCTCCTGAAGCGCGACGATCTCGTTCACGCCTTCACCACCCGCGCCGGCGGTGTCAGCGAGGGGCCCTATGCCTCGCTCAACATGACGCGCTCGCGCGGCGACAGCGCCGAACATGTCGCGACCAATCGCGAGCGGGTGCGCCAGGCGCTGGGGCTGGATTATCTCGCCTTCGCGATCCAGGTGCATGGCAAGGCCGTTGTGCGCGTCGACGATGCGCCGAAGGGCGATCAGGCCGCCGGTGAGGCCGATGCAATGATCACCGACCGGCCCGGCATCGGCCTGGTCTGCCAGACCGCAGACTGCACCCCGATCCTGCTGTTCGACCCGAAGTGCCGCGCGATCGCCGCGATCCATTCCGGCTGGCGCAGCACGGTCCAGAACATCGTCACCGAGACAATCACCGCGATGCAGCGCGAATATGGCAGCGATCCCGCTGATCTGATCGCCGCCATCGGCCCGTCAATCTCGGCCGCCAATTACCGCGTCGGCCCGGAAGTCGTCGCCCAATTCGAAGCCGCCTTTGCAGACACCGCCGGCATTCTCGTTGTCCGCGATGAAGAGGGCGGCGCCCGGCTCGATGTCGGCGAAGCCTGCCGCCGCCAGCTGATCGGCGCCGGCATACCGGCCAGCCAGATCGAACGCTCGCCCCTGTGCACCTATGCCGAAGAATCCCGCCTCTTCTCCGCCCGCCGCTCGCATCATCGCGGGCAAAGCGGCGTGTTTGGTGGTCAGGCGGGGATTATCGGGCTGCGCTAGGCTCGCGCCTGCCCTTTCGCCGCCGGTATCGAGGGCCTAGATTGGGCGCAACACCGATCACCCAAAAGGATACCCCCCATGCCCGCTTCGCTTGGTTATGCCGCCTCTGCTCCCGACGCCGCCCTGGCGCCGATCCGTTTTGATCGCCGCGAGCCCGGCAAGGGTGAGGTGTTGATCGAGATCGAGTATTGCGGGGTTTGCCATTCCGACCTGCATCAGGCGCGCGGCGAGTGGGGCAATACGCTTTACCCCTGCGTGCCCGGCCACGAGATTATCGGCACGGTGACGGCGGTCGGTGACGGGGTCTCCAAATTCAAGACCGGTGACAAGGTCGGCGTCGGCTGCATGGTCGATAGTTGCGGCCAATGCACCAGTTGCGGTGACGGGCTGGAGCAGTATTGCGAAACCGGGATGACCGGCACCTATAATGGCCGTCTTGCGGACGGCAGCCACACTTTCGGTGGCTATTCCCAGCGCATGACGGTGAAGGAGGATTTCGTTCTTCGCCTGCCCGAGGGGATGGATCCGGCCGGTGCCGCGCCGCTGCTGTGTGCCGGCATCACCACCTATTCGCCGCTCAGCCACTGGAAGGTCGGCCCCGGCCAGCGCGTTGGCGTGGTTGGTCTCGGCGGGCTGGGCCATATGGGCGTCAAGATTGCCGCCGCCATGGGTGCCGAAGTCGTGCTCTTCACCACTTCACCCGGCAAGGCCGAGGATGCCAAGCGCCTTGGCGCCAGCCAGGTGGTGATCTCCAAGGATCGCGACCAGATGAAAGCGATGCGCGGCCAGCTCGATTTCATCCTCAACACCGTCGCGGCGGCCCATAATCTCGACCCCTTCCTCGACTGCCTCAAACGCGATGGCACCATGGTGATGGTCGGCGTGCCCGAAGTGGCGCATCCATCGCCCTCCGTGGGCCGCCTGATCGGACGCCGCCGCTCCATCGCCGGCTCGCTGATCGGCGGCATTGCCGAAACCCAGGACATGCTGGATTTCTGCGCCAGGCACGGCCTCGTCTCCGATATCGAAATCATCCCGATGGATGGCATCAATGAGGCCTATGAGCGGATGCTCAAGGGCGATGTGAAATATCGCTTCGTGGTGGATATGGCGACGCTGGGGTAGAGGCGGGGCCGGCTCGAGCCATGACGGCGACAATGGAGTCTGCCACCGAAATCCACTGTCTGCCCTCAGCCAGCCGTACTGGAGAACTTCATCAGCATTATCCCGGCAATGATGAGCGCCGCAGCGGCCAGGCGCATCGGCGTTACCGCCTCGGCCAGCACAAGCACGCCCACCGCAAACGCGCCGACCGCACCGATCCCGGTCCAGACAGTATAGGCCGTCCCGAGCGGGAGGGTTCTCATCGCGAGCGAGAGCAGGGCAAAGCTCGCCACCATCGTAATGATCGTGATTATACTGGGTGTTAGCAGGGTGAAGCCCGCGGACTTCTTCATGGAGAAGGCCCAGACAATTTCCAGAACGCCAGCAATCGAAAGATAAATCCAAGCCATGACACGGCCCTCTCAACAGGACCGGGTCGTCCCGGAAATTGGTCGTGATGGAGCAGGTCGTCCTGCCCGGACCCAGATCTAGGGGGCGGCCCCCGGAAAATCAATCGCCCGATAAATGGTGGCCCCGGCGCGATTCGAACGCGCGACCTACAGATTAGGAATCTGTTGCTCTATCCGACTGAGCTACGGGGTCGCCTGAGTTTGGTCTTAGACGGTTTTGGGGTGTGGTTGAAGCCTGTCGGGCTGACGGTATCGCAGCAATTCTTCCGTCCCCGGGATGGCGCACAAAAAAGGGGCGGCGGGCTGTTCAGCCGGCCGCCCGAATTTTGTGTGCAATGCCTGGGTGATCAGTGTGCGCGGTCACGCAGGCGGTTGAGTTGCTGCGAGACTTCCTGGGTGGCGAGGGTCATCTGGTCGACGGCTTCCTTGCCACGGGCGACCGAGACGCCGGATCCGCGCACGCCGTCGAGGATTTCCTTGACCTCATTATCGAGCGAGGCGATGCGGGCCGCGATATCTTCGGTCGCCTTGGCGGTCTGTCCGGCCAGGGCCTTGACCTCGCCGGCGACGACAGCAAAGCCGCGGCCGGCTTCGCCAGCGCGCGCCGCCTCGATCGTGGCGTTCAGCGCCAGCAGATTGGTCTGGCTGGCAATCGCCTCGATCGTCGTCAGGATGGCGTTGATGCGCTTGGAGGCATCGGTGAGGGCTTCGACGCGGCGTTCGAGCACCTGGCTGGATTCCTCAATCTGATCCATCGTATCGCGCGCGATCTGGGCCGCGTCGGCGCCTTGTGAGGCGCGCGCAGCGGTCTCGTTGATGGCTTCCGCGATCGCGCGGGCGGCGTCGGCAGCGGCGTTGGCGCTGTCCATATTCTGTGCGTCGTCATTATAGGCGTAGGCGGTCATGGCGCGAATCCCTGATGAATATCTCCCACACAGCTAGCGCGCGAGAATGAAAGGATTGGTAAACGCTGACGCGGTCCGGGGCGTGGGTGACAGCGACGGGATTTTGGCTCGCTCACAGATTGCATCTTGCATGTTCAATCGCAGGGTGTATTATCCGGCCATCACCCATCAGGTGGAGGCGGGCATGCCCGATATCCTCAAACTGTTTGCCATGTTGTTCGTGATCGCGTGCGAGGCACCGCAACCGGCTTTCGCGCCGGCCTTCGAGCCGGGCGAAAGTGGACAGGTGACCGCCATCTCCGGGCCGCTCAGCCTGGTGCTGGAAACCGGTGATGGCCCGCTTGAGGTCAGGCTGGCGGAGCTCGATGCGCCGGATGCGGCGTCGGCCACCGACTGGCTGCGGGCCCGGCTCGAGGGGCAGGACATCCGGCTGGGCTATGATGGCTTGCAGCGGGACCGCTATGACCGGGCGATCGCCCAGGTCTATCGAGCAGGCGAGGGTGAGGACAGCTGGGTTCAGGCGGACATGGTCTCTGCCGGGCTGGCACGTGTGCTGACGCATCCGGGAAACCGGCAGGCGGCGGCACCCCTGCTGCAGCTGGAAGCGCAGGCGCGCGCCGCCGGTGCCGGCCTGTGGGGCAATCCGGCCCACCGCGTCCGCGATACCCATCCCGACGGCCTGGCCCAGGATATCGGCTCGGTGCAACTGGTCCAGGGGCGGGTGGTGGAGGTTACGCGGCTGCGTTCGGGCCGGACCTATATCAATTTCGGTCTCGACTACCGGACAGACTTTACTGTCGTCGTCGAGGCCGGTGACGAGGCGGCGTTCGAGGAGGCCGGGCGACCGCTGGCTGAGCTGGAAGGCCGGCCTGTCCGTGTGCGCGGCTGGATCGAGGCGGAGAATGGGCCCTTGATGCGGATTGATCATCCCGAACGGATCGAGTGGCTCGATGAGTGAGGTTGCGGCCAGGGCTTCTCCGGTCGGGTCTCGGCCGGGGCAGGTCACCCAGGGACCGGGTGCATGCGCCGGTCTGCCCGGTGCCAACAGGAAGCGCAGGAGGGTTGAACCGGTTCAGCCCGCTCCAGGCGCCACATTCACCAGGGCCGCATTCACTAGAGCCACATTAGCCGGGGCCACACTAGCCGGGGCCATATTCACAGGGGCCACATTCAGGGGGGCCACATTCACAGGGGCCGGGACCCGTCAATCATGCCGATCCCGCCATGAAAAACGCCCGGCACGGAGCCGGGCGTCTTCATCAACAGGATCGTCGTCTGCAAGCCGTCGCCGGGAAGGGCCTAGGCGGCCTTCTTGATCAGCGAGGCGGACAGTAGATCGCGTGCTTTTTCATGCTCGATATTTTCGACCGCAGCCAGTTCGCGGACCATGCGATCGACAGCGGATTCATACAGCTGGCGCTCCGAATAGGACTGCTCCGGCTGGTCTTCGGCGCGGTGCAGATCGCGAACAACTTCGGCAATCATGATCAGATCGCCTGAATTGATCTTGGCTTCGTATTCCTGGGCACGGCGGCTCCACATGGTACGCTTGACCCGGGCCTTGCCCTTGAGGGTTTTCAGCGCGTCCTTCACGATGCGGTCGCTCGAGAGCGGGCGCATGCCGGAGACGTCGGCTTTTGCGGTTGGCACCCGCAAGGTCATTTTATCCTGCTCGAAGGTCACGACGTAAACTTCGATTTCGAAACCTGCGACCGAATCTTTCTCAACGCCGGATACCTGGCCCACACCATGGGCCGGGTACACAATGAAATCGCCTTGTTTGAAAGATCTGTTGTCGTTGGCGGTTTTCTTCGTCATTGATATACTCTCGCTAGGCTCTTCACGCGGTCGCTTGACGCTGATCGCACACAATAAACTGCCGAGCGTTCTCAAAGAAGTTCCGGCACCCATCCGGCTTCGAGATCGACAAAATTTGTGTGTAATCCACCACGTAGAAAAGCGGGCCGCACCAGACGCGCTGCCCATCAATGTGACTTACATATCACAAAATTACGTGAAATCCAAACGCTAGCGAGCGCAGCCGGGCAAGATTCAGTCCCCGGACCCGGGTTTTTCCGAGAAATATTTTTCATACTTTCCGGTTTCTTCCGCCAGGGCATCGGCATCGGCGGGCGCATCCTTGCGGACGGTGATGTTCGGCCAGGTCTCGGCGAATTTCGAATTGATCGCCAGCCACTTCCCGTCCGGATCGTCCTCGGTGTCGGGCTTGATGGCCTCGACCGGGCATTCCGGCTCGCAAACGCCGCAATCGATGCACTCATCGGGATGAATGACGAGGAAATTCTCGCCCTCATAGAAACAATCCACGGGGCAGACTTCGACGCAATCAGTGTATTTGCAGCGTACGCAAGCGTCAGTGACGATATAGGTCATGGGAACCGGTCATGCAGAGAATTGGCGGGGCTTGGCGGACATGGGCTGCCGCCTCGGTTTTGTCAACGGTGCCGGACCTTGGCTTCTGCACGGGCACGGGCGAAAACCCGCTCACGATCCGCAATGCCAAGCAGGGGCGCGATCCGGCGCACGAAAGCGTCCTCGAAGGGTGATTTCTCGCCATCGGCGAGGGCGACCATCCATAATTGCTCAATCAATGCGACCCGCTCCTGCTCGCTCAGGCAGACTTTGACCACTTTGGTAAAGCGGTGATGGTCGATCGCGCCCTCGGCCAGTTCCTCGGCCTGGTCAAGCACCCGGTCGACGGCGGCAGGGTCGAGCAGGAAGGCGGCCGCGAGGATTTCCTTGATCTGGTCCTGCTCGCAATCGGCATAAATTCCGTCCGCAAGGGCGGCCTCGACCAGGAGCGCAGTCGCAGCGATATGGGGGTCAAGCTCCGGCCGCGCGGTGACGGGGTCACGGCCAAACATCTGTTTCAGCTTGTCAAACATGGGCGGGCTCCAGGCTATCGGGTGCTGACGCGGTCATCGCTTCTGCTTCCTTGTGCCGGACTGGCGTCTGGCTGCGCCTCGTCCGGCAATTGGTAGAGCGCTTGCGCCTGCGTGGCAGTGCCGCGCCGTTCGGCCAGCGCCAGAATGGTGAGGCAGACAATCGAACCGTTTCGCAGCAGGGTCAATGTGTCGCCTGCGCGGACCAGTGTTGCCGGCTTCGATATCCGCCGGGTCAGCCCGTTGGATGTCACACGGATGCGTCCCTTGGCGACAATGGCGGTGGCCAGGCTGCGGGTCTTGTAGAACCGGGCATGCCAGAGCCAGAGATCGATCCGTTGCGCTTCGGCCGGCTCGCTCATGACCCCGCCTTCTGCCGGGGTGGCCGTCGCCGCCTGGCTCGCTTGGTTGCGCCCGCAGGCACACGCCGGGCCGGCGGCGGCGCAAAACTCAGACCGGCGAGGGCGGAAAACGGATTATCGGTATCGGGTGTGATGGCGGCGGGGCTGGCCGGCGCGGCGCGCGGGGTGCGTCGCCGGCGGACCCAGATCTCCTCAGGGCCCGCTTCGGGTGGATGGCCCTTCTGCAGACGCCGGTAGTCGAGCGCGCCGAGAATGCCGCGCAAATCTTCCAGGCTGCAGCCGAGCAGGGCGGTCATGGCCGGCGTCAGCGCGAACTGGCCCTTGCGCCGGGCTGTACGGGCGTCGCGGATCATGTCGGCGAGCCGTTCGAGAATGTCGAAACGCACAGCGCGCGGGCCGCAGGGCTGATAGCCGATGGCGATATGATCCCCCGGCGAGCGGCTGTGATCGCGCGGCAGGGAGGTGAGCCCCGGTGCCGGACGCCAGGCGGGCCGGGTGTCACCGGCATGGATGGCGCGCAACAGGCTGTTGAGGCGGGCCGCGGCCGGTTTGATCAGGGCTGGCAGGTAGATCATGTGCTCGCCGATCTCGACGCCCAGTGCACGCAGGGCGCGGCGCTCCGAGGGCGAGAGGGCCTGGATTTCCTCGCTGACGTCGAGCCGGGGCAGGGCGCCGCCCGTTTCGAACATCCGCCAGGCAATGCCGCTGGCGAGGCCGGCCAGCGCGTCGCCATTGGCGCTCTCGCGCAGTCTCAGCAAGGGCGCCAGACGTGCCTGCGCCAGCTGGCTCACGAGACGTTCCAGATGCGAGCGCGCCCGGGCGCGGGCTTCGGCGGCGCCAATTTCCGCGCCGACCAGGGTGACCGCCGGGCGCAAGGGCTCCGGTCCGGCCGTGAGCCGGGCCACCGGCTCGCCCAGCCAGCTGATCGCGCCGTCCTCGCCGAATATGATCTCATCGGGGGTGACGCGGGCGAGGGCGCCGAGCCGACGATTGACTTCGGGGCGCAGCGCCTCAATCGCCGCCGAGCGCAGGGCCCTGGCCGCCAGCTCGCGTCCCTGGGCATCGGGCTTGAAGGAGAGCCCGACCAGCCGTCCGACATAATGCCCCTCCACCGTGACCTCGCCCTCGGGCGAGACCCCGGCCAGCATTTCGCGCTCATCGCGCAAACCTTTCATCAGCGCTCCGGTGCGGCGGTCGACAAAGCGCTGCATCAGCTTTTCGTGCAGGGCGTCAGACAGGGCGTCTTCGATCTCGCGGGTGCGCTCGCACCAGTGCTCGGGGTCGGCGGTCCAGTCGGGGCGGTGGGCAGCATAGGCCCAGGTGCGGACCTGGGTCAGGCGGGCGGCGAGAACATCGACCTCGCCATCGGTGCGGTCGAGGCGTTGCAAATGTCCGTTGAGCCAGTCATCGGGCAGATGGCCGGCCGGGCCGGTCAGGTGCATGAAAATCGTCCGCACCAGACTGGCATGGGCGTCGAGGGTGACCTTGCGGAAATCGGGCAGGCGGCAGGCATCCCACAAACGCCTCACGCCCGCCATGGAGGCGGTGCGGTCGCGGATCTCCGGATCGGACGCAAGCAGCGCCAGGGTGCGCTCGTCAATTGCCTCACGGGCCCGCTCCAGCGCCGGATGGTCGGGCGGCTCGGCCAGGGAGATGAGGAGATTGTCGAGCGAGCGTTCGTCGAGATCGGGATTGCGCCATTGCAGCTTGGTGACGGGCGCGAACTGATGGTTCTCGATCCGTCGCACCAGGTCGGGATCAAACGGACCGCAATCGGCCGTCTCGCCGAATGTGCCGTCATTGCGGAAACGGCCCGCACGGCCGGCGATCTGGGCCAGCTCTGCGGCGCTGAGGCGCCGGCGCTTGCGGCCGTCAAACTTGCGGCTCTCAGCGAAGGCGACATGGTCGACATCCATGTTGAGCCCCATGCCGATGGCATCCGTGGCGACGAGGAAATCCACTTCCCCTGACTGGTAGAGCTCGACCTGGGCATTGCGGGTGCGCGGTGACAGACCGCCCATCACCACCGCTGCCCCACCGCGACGCCGCCGCATCAATTCGGCAATCGCGTAAACGGACTCTGCCGAGAAGGCGACGATCGCCGAGCGCCGTGGCAGGCGCGTCAGCTTGGCGGGCCCGGTATGGCTGAGTTGGGAGAAGCGCTCCCGTGTCTCGATATGCGCTGAGGGAATCAGTTCGCGGATCAGCGGGCCCATCGTGGCGGCGCCAAGCAGCATGGTCTCCTGGCTGCCGCGGCAATACAGCATGCGGTCGGTGAAGACATGGCCGCGTTCCGGATCGGCGGCGAGCTGGACTTCGTCGATGGCGATGAAGGCGACATTGAGATTGAGCGGCATCGCCTCGGCGGTGCAGATGAAGTAGCGCGCCGATTTCGGCACGATCTTCTCCTCGCCGGTGACCAAAGCCACGGCGGCGGCCCCCTTGGCGCGCACGACGCGGTCATAGACCTCGCGCGCCAGCAGCCGCAAAGGCAGGCCGATCATGCCGGATGAACGTCCCAGCATGCGCTCGACCGCCAGATGCGTCTTGCCGGTATTGGTCGGACCGAGGGCGGCGGTGATCTGGCCGTCGGTATCGCGATGCGTCGTCACGCCGCTCTCCCGTTACGAGTCGGACAAGTCTGATGAGTCGAGAGATTAGGCCACCCGCCTACCGGCGGCGAGGGCCGGGTGCGGTCAATAGGTCTCGATCGAGCGGGCCGATACGGTGACGCCGCCAAAGCCGGCATTGGTGCGGATCTTCACCGGGACATAGAATTCGCCGCCATTGATCGGGGCCAGCCAGAAATCGATCGGTTCGGCAATCTCCTCGGCGGTCGGGAATTCATCGGCCTCATAGCCGGAAATGGGTTCGTAATAGGCGCGGCAGATCAGCGCTTCGCCACTCCAGGCCCGGGTGCGGATATCCTTGCGGCCACCATCCTCGAAGCGAAGATTATAGCGGGCGCGGCCATCGAACACTGGCAGGCGGCCATCGCAGTGCGAGCTACCAGACGAAACAGCCCCCAGTCCCATGGCAAGCAGGGTCGAGATCGGGTCGCGGGCGCCTGCGCGATCCACGTCGGTCGCAGCCGGTTCGCCCATATTGCCAAACGGCGGGTTGACGTCGGGCATGGCGACACCATCGGGGAAGTCGATTCCGACGATCCGGTTCTTGGAACTGGCGTGGTTGAGATGGCTGTAGCGGTAAGGCTGTAACTGGGTGCCATCGCGATAGCCGCTGACACCGGCTTCGATATCGGCATCGGTGAAGAGGGCGGCCAGGCCGGCGGCGGTGAAACGCGCGGCAGCCTGATAGGTATCATCGGCATATTCCGTACTGATGCTGATATCAGCGACCTGGAAGATCAGCACGGAGCCTGAATACTGTACCGTGACGCCATGCGTGCCGGCGGCGCGGGGCGAGACCCCTGCATCGGCGGCGTCATCGGCAATGCCGGCGCTGCCGGAGACAACCAGACCCAGCGCTGCCACGCCTGCTAACCACACTTGTTTCACGCCCTGCACTCCTTTTACCGGACCCGGAGGCCTCAATTGACGCCTTCATACTGCAATAATATACCCAAACCCACTGCAAGATGAACGCCGCAAGCTTGACGAGGCGGGCCGCCTCCTCTATCTCGCCCGCTCCCACTCTGGTCGCAAGACCCGAGCGAAAGTTTTTTATTTTGGAAAGGTGCGACTATGGCGCGTCGCTGCGAACTGACCGGTACGGGTGTAATGTCGGGGAATAATGTTTCCCATGCCATGAACAGATCCCGCCGTCGCTTTCTGCCGAATTTGTGCGATGTGACCCTGGCTTCCGAGAAGCTGGGCCGCAATTTCAAACTCCGCATTGCCGCCAAGGCCCTGCGTAGCGTCGATCATGTTGGCGGGCTCGATGCCTTCCTCCTCAAGGCTCGCGACGAGAAATTGTCCGACAAGGCCCTGAAGATCAAACGCGCACTGAAAAAGGCTTCGGCCGCCCCTGAGGCGACTGCCGCAGCCTGATTCGGCGATCTTCATTATTCTGCCAACGCCCGCTGCCTGCAGCGGGCGTTGTCGTATGCGTGCCGCGGCGCTAGTTTGCCCCTCTTGATCCGGGGAGGCTGCCATGCGTGCGATGAATTTTCTGATGCCCTTTTGCCTGTGGGCGCTGGCCGCCTGTGGTGGCCCGTCGGGCGAGACTATTGCGCCAGCCCCTGAGGCGGCCCCGGAGGCGATGACGACCGAGCGCGCCGCTGAAGGCGCCATCCCCGCGGCCGACCTGGTGTTCTGGGGCGGCAATATCCACACCGCCAATGACAACCAGCCCACCGTGCAGGCCGTTGCTGTCCAGGCTGGACGCATCGTGTTTGCTGGCCCTCAGGCCGGCGCCGAGATCTGGATCGGCGCGCATACGCGGGTCGTCGATCTCAATGGCGGCGCGATGTATCCCGGTTTCACTGACAGTCATGTCCATGTGATGGGCGTCGGCGCCCGCGAGCGCACGCTCAATCTCGACGACGTCACCTCGATCGCAGACCTGCAGGCGCGAATCGCCGCCGCGGCGGCAGAGCTGGACGCTGGCAGCGTGCTCTATGGGCGTGGCTGGATCGAAACGCATTGGCCTGAAGGACGATTCCCCAATCGCCATGACCTCGACGCCGTGGCACCGGATCATGCCGTCATCCTGACCCGCGCCGACGGCCATGCCTCGGTCGCCAATTCCCTGGCGCTGCAACAGGCCGGGATCGGTGTAGACAGTGTCGCGCCGGATGGTGGCGAGATCCTGCGTGAGGCCAGCGGTGAGCCTGATGGCATGCTGATCGACGCTGCCCAGTACGCCGTTTATTCCCTGATAGAACAGCCGAGCGGCAGCGTGCGCGCCGATACCTATGCCCAGGGTGCGCAAGTGATGGCCAGCCTTGGCTGGACCGGCGCACACGACATGTCCGTGCCTTATGAGGATGTCGCGATGATCGAGGCGCTCGCCGACGCGGGCCGTCTGCCGATTCGCGATTACATCTCGATCAATCCGGGCGGCTATTCCCGCCTGGCTGCCGAGACTCCGCGCATCGCCGCCGATGGTCTCGTCATCACCCGCGCTGTCAAAATGTATATGGATGGCGCCCTTGGTTCGCGCGGCGCGGCGCTGCTGGAACCCTATTCCGACCGCCCGGAGAGTTCGGGCCTGCTCTTCCCCGAGGGCGATGAGATGCTGGGCGTGATGACCGAGGCGCTGCGCTCGGGTGTGCAGATCAATGTGCATGCGATCGGGGATCGCGGAAACCGGGTCCTGCTCGACTGGATCGAGGAAGCGATGGCCGCCGTACCCGCCGATGAACGCGCGCTGCCGGAGCATCGCTGGCGCGACGAGCATAGCCAGATCATCGAACCCACCGACATTCCACGCTTTGCCGAACTCGGCGTCATTGCCTCGATGCAGCCCTCGCATGCGATCGGTGATCTCTATTTCGCGCCTGCGCGGCTTGGCGCGGAACGGCTGGCCGGAGCCTACGCCTGGCAGAGCCTTCTGGATGCCGGCGCCCATCTCATCGGTGGCAGTGATGCGCCGGTCGAGCGTGGTGATCCACGGATTGAATTCTACGCCGCCACCGCGCGCGCCAGCCTCGACGGCTTCCAGGGCGATGACTGGCATGGCGAAGAGGCCCTGTCGCGACAGGACGCGCTCAAACTGTTCACGGCCTGGCCGGCCCATGCCTCATTCCGTGAAGACGAATTGGGCACGATCGAGCAGGGGCGGATCGCCGACCTGACCATTTTCTCGGCCGACATCATGACCATCCCCGAGGCGGAGATCCTGACGGTCCAGCCGTGGATGACGGTCGTCGACGGCGAAGTGGTCTTTGAAGCGCCCGACGCCTTCCATCAAAGCGATGAGGGCTAGCCTGTGACGGCGAAGGCCATCAGCAGGGTGCGCTGTTGCGGATTGTAATTATCGTCCGAGACGATGAGCAGGATGGTTTCACCATCGCGATGGAAGGCAGTGATGCCCTCGAAATTGTCGACGGAGTTGGCGGCACCAAATTCAGCCAGCAATTCCGGCTCGATGATCCCATCTGAATCAAGTGCGGTCTGGTCGAAGCGGACGATGCGCAGCTGGGAGCCGACTGCCGGGGTCCAGTAGCGCTGGAGCGCGTAGACCTGGCCGTCAATTACCGTCAAGCCCGTCAATCCATACTCGATGACAGCGGCCATGCTCGACAATGCCCAATGGTCGCCTGTCTGGCGCCAGACGTCATAGGCGGTGTCGGAGGAGAAGGGCCATTCAATGCCGACCAAGAGGCTGCCATCATCGAGCAGGGTCAGCGCTTCCATGCCGCCATTATGGGTGATGGGCAGGTCGGTCGGCGGCAAGTCGCGCAGATTCGGACGTGCCCGGTCAATCCGGTTCCAGTTTTCACCCAGATTATAGCACCAGATACGGGCTTCGCGCTCGAAGCTGACGGCATAGCGGCCTCCGCCCAGGGCGGCGATGCCCTCGCTATCGCCCGCTTCGCCTTCGAGGTGATGACCAGCCTGGTCCAGCAGGGGGGCGATGACAAGATTGTCCACGCCGCTCAATTCGCCGGCATCGGACCAGATCAGGTCTGTCGTCACCCACCAGGCGCTGTCGGAGACGGCCAGCAGGCGCGCGCCATCGGTGGAGGCCTCCAGCGCAGAGAGGCCGCCAAAACGGTCATCATCGTCAGAAATCTCGATTCCGCCGCGCCAGTCCAAAAGGCCCAGCTGCAGGATCTCCGGCGAATCGGGGAAAAGGGCGACGGCCTGGGTGGTCGGGCTGCTGACGACCGGGACGGGCTGTGAACAGGATGAGGCGAAGAGCACCGCGAGCAGCAGGGTGTAGCGTGTCATCGGGATCCCCCCCGTTAGCGCCTTGCCCCCATATCGGCAGTGTCGGCGCGCTTTAATGTTGATGTCGGCGAGGCCGGACGAGTACTGGTATAACCGGAGCTTACGGGCATGTCTTCATCGAACAGGGCTGCGAGCTGATCGGTCATCGCCCCGCCAAGCTGGTCGACATCATTGATCGTGACCGCATGGCGATACCAGCGGGTTACATCATGACCGATGCCGATGGCGAGAAGCTGCACATCCGAGCGGGTTTCGATCAGGGCGATGGTTTCGCGCAGATGGCGTTCGAGATAGCCGGCTGAATTGGCCGATTGCGTCCCGTCATCGACCGGAGCGCCATCACTGATCACCATCAGGATGCGGCGCTGTTCGGGTCGTGCAGCCAGGCGCTTCCAGGCCCAGAGCAGGGCTTCGCCGTCAATGTTTTCCTTGAGCAGACCTTCGCGCATCATCAGACCGAGATTGATCCGGGCGCGGCGCCAGGGCGTGTCGGCGGCCTTGTAGATGATATGGCGCAGATCATTGAGCCGGCCTGGCTGCGGCAGTTTGCCTTCGGCGAGCCACTTCTCCTTGGACTTTCCGCCCTTCCAGGCCTTGGTCGTGAAGCCGAGCACTTCGGTCTTGACGCCGCAACGTTCCAGCGTCCGCGCCAGGATGTCGGCGCAGGCGGCGGCGACCATGATCGGGCGGCCGCGCATGGAGCCGGAATTATCGATCAGCAGGGTGACGATGGTATCGCGAAACTTGGTTTCGCTTTCTGCCTTGTAGGAGAGCGGCAGGGTCGGGTCTGCAATGACGCGGGCCAGGCGCGCGCCGTCGAGAACGCCTTCCTCAAGGTCAAACTTCCACGCCCGCTCCTGCTTCGCCATCAGACGGCGTTGCAGCCGGTTAGCCAGGCGCCCGACGACCTGGTCGAGCCCCTTCAGCGTGCCGTCGAGATACTTGCGCAAGCGCGCCAATTCCTCGGTGTCGCACAGATCGGCGGCCTGGATGACTTCGTCGAATTCGCGCGTGAAAACCTTGTAGGACTTGGCGTCACCATCATCGCCGGGGCGCCAGTTGGGACGCATGGCCTTCTGGGATGCGCCTTCATCATCCATCGAGTCGACGCGGGTGTCCGCATCATCACTATCGGCATTATTCTCGTCATCATCGCCGGCTTCACCGGCAGCGTCGGGCGTGTCCTGGTTATCGTCGGACTGGCCGTCTTCATCCTCGTCTTCGCCGGTTCTCTGTTCGCGCTCGACGCCTTCATCCTCGTCTTCGGGATTCTCGCTTTCCTCCGGATCTCCGCCGAGCTCGTCGGACAGGTCGAGATCCTTGATGACCGAACGCAGCATGTCGGCAAAGGCGGTCTGGTCTTCGGCATTCACCGCGAGCGCGTCGAGCGAGGTGCCGGCCTTGGCCTCGAGCTGATCACGCCACAGTGTCATCAGACCGGCGGCCTCGGCGGGCGCGGGATGGCCGCCAATGCGTTCGCGCACCAGCATGGCCAGTGCTTCTTCCATCGGCGCCATTTCGCGCTCGGTGACGTTTTGCCAGCCTTTCTGGCGGCAACGGTCGATCAGGGCCGCGTCAAGATTGGCCGCCATGCCGCGCATTTCGCGCGCGCCCAGTCCCTCGACCCGCGCTTGTTCAGCGGCGTGGAAAATGGCCCGCGCCGTAGCGCCCGGCGGCAGGGCGCGAGCGTGAGCGGCTTCATTGTGGTGGGCAATCCGCAGGGCCAGCGCGTCGGCGCGACCGCGCACGGCAGCGGCGGCCTTGGTGGTTGGCTGGGGGCCCGGATTGGGCAGAACCATGCGCCCGCCATTGAGCCCGGCTATTTCGCCGCCAAAGCGGACATCGAGCTCCTTGTCGCCGGCAATCGCCCGCGTCGTGATGGCAAGGGCGCGGCGGAAGGCGTCGGGATCGGGGGGCGGCTGGCTCATGAGTGTAAACTAACCGGCTGGCGGAGAAAATCGAGCCGGGAGTTCAGGAAGCCGGCGGCATTGAGAAGTGGGTTCGGCGAAGCCGGCGCGGGGCCCTGTCTCGCAGCTGGTCGACCAGACGGCGCTGATCGACCGTGCCCTAGCCTGTCAGGGATCTCGCTCTGCTCACTTTGCACGCGGCCCTGGTTGAAAGCCTGGCGAGGGGCAGTGTGCTGTCATGCGTCAGGGCCCTGTTTATGCCCTGTCCGGTCAGCGATTGATTGCAGCACATGGCAATCGCCGATCCGGCCGCTCCCGCAATTGTCGAGCACGCGTTGCAATTCGTTTCTGAGCGCGGACAGATGCTGGATACGGATGGTGATCTCGTCGACATGGTGTTTGGCGATGATGTCCACCGCGGTGCACGGCCGGTTCGGGTCAGCTGCGAGGTCCAATAGTTCGCGGATGGCTGTCGGATCAAACCCGAGTTGCCGCGCCTGTCGGATAAAACCCAGCCTCTCCAGAGCGGCATCATCATAGCGGCGATGGCCGCTCGTCGCGCGTTCGGGCTCGGCGATCAGACCGTTCTGCTCGTAGTAGCGGATCGTCGTGACCTTGACGCCGGTGCGCCGGGAAAGCTCCCCGATGGCATAGGTGCGCGTCATGATTTTACCTCTTGCATCTATAGTGGCTGTAGATTGTATCTGGCATCTCTGTTGATAGGCGGCAAGCCGAGTCGGAGAGAAATGCCATGGCCGGGCCCCGCCGTAAAAACCAGCTAAGATTCGACAGCAGGCCTGCGGGGGCAAGGCTGCGGTCTTTATCCTCCGGAGAGTTCATGCCCGCCGCCTTCAATGGCGCGGGCGTGAATTGGCTCCTGATCGGCCGTTCAGGCTTGCACGCTATCCCCTCCATACCCGCTGACATCCCGCGCAACGCCTCAATCCATGTCCAAGTTCAACAGGTAGATGCCCCCATGACGATTGCCCGCCTCCTCACCGTTCTTGCCTTGATTTCGATCACGCTGGGTGGCGTCGCCGCTCGAGCCGATGAACCCGTTCCACAACCCGGTGCGGCGGCCGAGGCCGGACACCATGCCCACCGGAATGAGGGCGATGCTCACGATCATGAGGGGGAGCATGAGGACGACGTCATCGTCGTGCGTGCCACGCGGACCGGCCGAAATGTTGAGGACGACCCGGTGCGGGTTGAAGTGATTGTCCGCGAGGAAATCGAGGAGAAGGCGATCATGCGACCGGGCAATATCGCCATGCTGGTCAATGAGACCGGCGGCGTGCGTGTGCAGGTCACATCGCCGGCACTGGGTGCCGCGAATATCCGTATGCAGGGCCTGTATGGACGCTACACGCAATTGCTGGCCGACGGGCTTCCGCTCTATGGCGGACAGGCGGCCTCTATCGGGTTGCTGCAAATTCCGCCAACCGACCTCGCCCAGGTCGAAGTCATCAAGGGATCGGCCTCGTCGCTCTACGGGGCATCCGCGCTTGGCGGCGTGATCAATCTCGTCTCACGTCGCCCCGCCGAAGCCCCCTATGCAGAGGTCTTGTTCAACGCCACGACGCGTGACGGGCAGGATATTACGAGCTTTGCATCCACGTCCTTGAGCGATCAGCTCGCTGCCTCGCTGACACTGGGGGCTCACCGGCAGAGCAATGTCGATCTTGATGATGATGGCTGGATTGATATGCCGGGCTATGAGCGCGTCACGGTGCGCCCGCGCCTCCATTTCGACGGCCTTGATGGGTCGACCGCCTATGTGACTGCCGGCTTCATGACCGAGCAGCGCACCGGTGGCACACGCGACGGTTTTCTCACACCGGCGGGCACGGCTTTCCGACAGAACCAGGACACCACGCGTTTTGATGTCGGTGTGGTCACCCAGCACCCCCTTTCCGCTTCGCTGGACCTGAATTTCCGGGCTGCCGGCATGGTGCAGGATCACGAGCACCGCTTCGGTGGGCTGGTCGACTCGGACAGCCATGACACGCTGCTCCTGGAAGCGTCACTCGCAGGCGTGCGTGAGCGCACGGACTGGGTGCTGGGCCTTGCATATCAGGCTGACGGTTTTCGCTCAGACAGTTTTGGCGACTTTGACTACCGTTATGAAGCGCCGGGAATTTTCGCTCAGATCGACCATGACTTTACCGACACTATTTCCGCGTCATTGAGCGCGCGCGCCGACGATCACTCCGAATATGGGTTGCAAACCAGTCCGCGTCTCTCGGTTCTCTACCGGCCTGGCGACTGGACGATCCGTGCATCGTGGGGAAATGGCTTCTTTGCACCGACGCCTTTCGTCGAGGCAATCGAAGCTGCCGGGCTGTCGCGGCTGGAACCCCTCGCCGGTCTGGAGGCCGAAACCGCGACGACCGCTTCGATTGATTTCAATTACCGCAACGGGGCAATCGAGGGTGGTCTGACCCTGTTCGGATCTGACGTGGAGGGCGCGACACAATTGCAGGCGTTTGCAACGGCGCCGGGTGGGCCGGACGATGCAGTTCGGCTGGTCAATGCGAACGGCGAGACCGAAATTCGTGGGGCGGAAGTTCTGCTCCGGTATTTCTGGCGCGATTTCAAATTCACCGGGAGCTATCTCTATCTGGATACCAGCGAAGTTGACCCGGTCGGACTGGCTCGCCGCCAATTGCCCCTGACCCCTCAACACTCAGCCGGATTTGTGGCGATGTGGGAGCGTCATGGTGAGGGACGACTGGGATTCGAAGCCTATTACACGGGCGAACAAGAACTCTATGACAATCCCTACCGTACGCGAAGTGATGACTATCTCCATCTCGGGCTGCTCGGCGAAATCGTGCTCGGCAGGGTGAGCCTGTTCATCAATCTCGAAAACCTGCTGGACGTGCGTCAGAGCGACGAGGATCCAATTCTGCGACCGGCGCGTGCGGCGGACGGCCAGTGGACCACGGATATCTGGCAGAGCACGGATGGCTTCGTCGTCAATGGCGGCTTTCGGCTTCGATTTGGTGGCTGATCGGGCACCAACCTGAATCTTCCAGCGGAAATTGCGAGTGTTGATGACGGCGGTGAGCGGCATCTGCCGCGCGGTTTGCGGTTCGGGCTGTCGCGTGTTCCCATGTCAGCTCATGGCGGACTGGCGGCTGTTTGCCAGCCCCGCGACCTGCCAAGCAATGAAGGAGCCGGAAATGAGTGTTTCATTTGATTATGACAAGGCCCTGGAAAACCCTGCCCTGGCCTTTGATACCCCCGAAGCGGTATTGAGCCAGGCCGGGTTGAGCGATGCGCAGAAGATCGAAATCCTGCGCCGCTGGCTATTCGACGCCACCGAAATCGCCGACGCCGAGGCCGAGGGCATGGAGGCAGACCGGCCGCTGCTGGAACGCCGCGTCGCCCTGGCACTCGAGAGCCTCACCAACGGCAATGATGTCGAGCCGGCCTGATGGCTGACCGACATTTCGGGCGGCATGCTGCATACACAACGTATATCGATGAGCCTGAAAGGCCCCGAAATGTCCGCCGCAGCGACTCGCGCCGGAACATCGCGTTGAGGCGGTGCTGATGCTGCCTCTCACAAGGATTGGGCGGCGGCCCGCCGGCTAGTCGAGCGGGCGGATCGCCGGCGCGGCCGCAAACCAGGCTTCCACGTCCGTGAGGGGCACAGCGCGCTCATCCGTGACGGCGATTTGCGAATAGGTTGTCGAGAAATCCGCCTGTCCGTCTTCGATCGGGTAGGCGCCAAGAAACACGCTCTGCAAATCCCAGCTCAGGATCCGGCCGGCTCCAAAGCTGGCGATATAGCGATCATGCGTGACGAGGAATTCCTCACCGGCCTCGCAATCGGGGCTTTCAACCCGGCCACGGGCATAATTGATCCCGCGCCGGGCAACGGCGCCTTCGACCCAGTCCTCAGCGTCACGGACGAGGCCGCGGCCGGGCTGATACTCGCCGGTCTTGGTGATCTCGACCTCATAGCGGCTCGGGTCACATTGCGTGATCTCGATCCGGTCGAGATGCCGGTGGCGCACCAGATAATCGCGCAGATCGGTCTCCCAGGGCCGTCTCGCCTCGGGCTCGGCGATCAGATTGCGCACGCCCTGTACCAATTGATCATTCGCGCCGACAGGTTCGATCGCGAGGATGCCGCCCTCTGCCGTGCGGAAGACCAGATAGGTCTGCTCGAGGATCAGCGCCATGGAATTGGCGCAGGTCGGCAGGCTGAGAAAAGCTGTGCTGGGCGTGCCAACGGGGAATTCGTCCCAGAACAGGGTTTGCGCATGCAGGGCCGCATAATCGGTGCCGTCTGATGCCACCGGTTCAACCGCGACCGCGCCCGCAGCACCGTCGATCTCGAATGTGTCCTCGCCCATGCCCTTCAGGCGGTGGTCGACCTGCAGTGTGTATGTGGTCAGTCCAACATTGGCCATCATGGCCGCCCAAGAACCAGACAACTCGGTCGGACGCCAGGCCACGGGCCGGACCAGTTCCACAAAGGCCGATCGGGACAGATAGTCATAGAGACGCGGCGTCGCCGAAGCGGCCAGGTTTTGCTCGTAGGAGCGCGGCGGTGGCGGCGGGCAGGCCAGAGCCGGCGCGGCCAGTCCGGCGCTCGCGAGCGCACAGAGTGTGATGGTTCTGATCATGCCTGTCCCCCGTGTATCGGGGGGCATAGTCCTGATAGTCGCAGCACGGGTCAAGCGGGCACCAAGCGCCCGCCTCGTCCTTTAGGCAACCGCGGCGGGCTTGATCGGCGCTTCCGCCAGATCCGTTCCGAAGACGCGCTGATACATTTCCGCAATTGTCGGGCGTTCCAGCTCGTCGCACTTGTTGAGGAAGGTGAGGCGGAAGGAGTGGCCGAGATCGTTGAAAATGGCGTTATTCTCCGCCCAGGTCAGCACGGTGCGCGGGCTCATCACAGTCGAGATATCGCCATTGATGAAGGCTTCGCGCGTCAGATCGGCCAGCTTGACCATGTCGGCGACCTGTTTGCGGCCCTCTTCGGTGGCGGCGAGATCCTTCATCTTGGCGAGCACGATGGCGTTCTCGGTCGCGGCCGGCAGATAGTTCAGCGTCGCCACGATCGACCAGCGGTCCATCTGGCCCTGATTGATCTGCTGCGTGCCGTGATAGAGGCCGGTGGTGTCGCCGAGCCCGATCGTATTGGTGGTCGCGAACAGGCGGAAGGACGGGTTGGGCCGGATCACCTTGGTCTGGTCGAGCAGGGTGAGCGAGCCGGAGGCCTCGAGCACGCGCTGGATCACGAACATGACGTCCGGACGACCGGCATCATATTCGTCAAACAACAGCGCGACCGGACGCTGCAGCGCCCAGGGCAATATGCCCTCCTGGAATTCGGTGACCTGTTTGCCATCCTTCAGCACGATGGCATCCTTGCCGACCATGTCGATGCGCGAGATATGGCTGTCGAGATTGACCCGCACCATTGGCCAGTTGAGCCTTGCTGCGACCTGTTCGATATGGGTCGACTTGCCGGTGCCGTGATAGCCCTGGACCATTACCCGGCGATTTTTCGCAAAGCCCGCCAGGATTGCCCGCGTCGTCGCCGGATCGAACACATAATCCGGATCGATCTTCGGCGTGTGCTCGTCAGGCTTCGAAAACATAGGCACTTCGAAGCCGGCATCGAAGCCGAACAGCGCCTGGGTATCGGCAATGGCATCGGGGGCAGGCACAGGGAACTCGTCGTTCATGGAACCGGTCTTTTCGCTTGGGGACGTCAGGACTGCAAAGCTGCACGGGATCGTGCATCCGGACTAGCGCAGGCCGCGTCGCACGGCAAGGGAGGCGGGTGAGATGTCCCCCTTTTTCCCCCAACCCAACAAACGCTTGTCATCCCGGCCGGATGCCCGGACGCGTAGCGATCCGGGCGCAGAGCCGGGACCTGGCCGCTGTTCCAGCTGGAGGCACGGGTAGCTCCCCGATCTGCGCCCCGCTTGCGCGGGGCATCCGCCGGGGATGACAAGGGGTTGATTATTGAGAAAACTTTAGCGGGCGGCAGGCGGAGAAAACGTGAAAAATCACGCCATCCCGACGCCCTTGAGGATCTGATATGAAGCAATCACCCGGCCGAGCTGTTCCTCGCTCGAGCGGTCGCCGCCATTGGCGTCGGGGTGGAAGCGCTTGACCAGTTCGGCATAGCGGCGGCGCACCGTCGACGGGTCGACATCGGGTTTGAGGCCCATTGTCTCCAGTGCCTTGGATTGCAGCCGGCCCATGGTCTTTTCGCGCGGGCCGTCCTGGTGAGGCTTGGAATTGTCGCCGAAATTGCCCATCGGATCAGAGAAGCCATCGGCGAAGTCACGACTGGCACGTTGGGCCTTGGCGCGCTTGCTGGTCGAATTGCGCCAGCCCCAGGTCGGGCGGTGTCCATAGGCGGAGGATTCGCGATAGGCCTGCGCCGCCGTCTCGCTCATGCCTTCGAAGAAATTCCACGACTTGTTGTATTCCGAGGCATGGCTCTGGCAGAACCAGTAGAAATCGCTCAGCTGGTCATTGGATTTCGGTGCGCGGCTATTGCCATGGCTGCGGCAACCGGGCCATTCACACACGCGTTCCTCGGCCGAAGGTTTGTCCTTGGGCGGCTTGATGCGGATGTCTTTGAACCGCGGCGTATATTCGAATGCGTCTGTCATAGCGTCCGATTATGCTCATGCTCGGGTAAAGCAGCAATGAAACGAGTGTCAAAAGAGGTGAAATTAATCATGACAGTGAGAGATGAGATTGAAACCCGCCTGCGCGAGGCGTTGGTTCCTGTGGCCTTGCATGTCAGCGATGACAGTCATTTGCACGCGGGACACGCAGGTGCACGCGAAGGCGGGCAGAGCCATTTCAGCGTTGATATCGTCTCCAGCCGCTTTGAAGGCCTGACCCGGCTGGCCCGCCACCGCCTGGTCAATGAGGCGCTCGCCGCACAGCTCAAGGGTCCAATCCATGCGCTGGCGATCAAGGCGCGGGCGCCGGGCGAGGCATGATCCGCCCGGGCCGGTGGTCCAATCGCCCATGGCGGGCGTAGACCCTCACAACCCCAGTGGATTTCCGGAGCCGCCATGCCCAATTTCAATCCTTCCCTCTGCCTGATACCCGTCCTCGCCCTGCTCGCGACGGGCTGTGCCGCCAACGGACTGCAACAGGCCGAGACGCTGAGCGATTATCGAAACCTGCAGACCAGTGACCGCCGCTTGCTGCAGGTTCGCGAATGGGTTGATCCGCAGGCGCTGCGCGCCGTCGAGGCGGTCTATATTCCCCAGGCCGGCATTGTGCCGGGCGTTGTCGAGGACAGTGGTGTCGATCCGGCCCGTTTCAATCGCATCGTGGGCAAGTTGAACCAGACCATGTGCCGCCGGCTGGCGCGGAGCGGGTTTCAGGTCACCGCCGATCCGGAAATGGCGAGCCACGAGCTGCGCATGACCGTTACCGGATTTGAGACCACCAACCGGGTCAGCGCCGGCGCGTCGCGCCTGATCGGGTTTGCGATCCCGGGACCGCTCAGCCCGCGTATCCCGATCGGGATCGGGGCCCTGGCGGTCGAGGGCGAAATGCTTGATGCCACCGACACCCAGATTGCGGCGCTGGCCTGGTCCTCGCGCAATCACCTCGTCTCCAGTGGAGGCTTCTCCGAGATCGGCGATGGCTATGATCTGGCGCAGGTCTTTGCAGACAGTTTCGGCGACCTCATCGTCAGTGCACGCGATTCCGTTGATGGCGCACGGTCCGAGACCGAGCGCGGCGTGTGCAGTGCAATGTTCGCTGCCGCGACGGCCGGGGACGCCGAAGCGCCCGCCAGTCCCTAGTCGGGGCTGGCGCTGACGCGTAATTGCGTGATCTGGTTGCGGCGGCGTTCCACGACTTCGAAGCGCACGCCGTGGAAATGGAAAACCTGACCGCGCTCGGGAATGGTGCGGGCCTCGTGAATCACCAGGCCAGCGACGGTGACCGCTTCTTCATCCGGCAAATGCCAGTCCAGCGCCCGATTGAGGTCACGGATTGGCACCACGCCATCGACCAGCCAGGTGCTTTCCGCCTCCGGCTTGATGCCTTCAACGGCGATATCATGCTCGTCCTCGATCGCGCCGACGATTTCCTCGAGAATATCCTCCAGCGTCACCAGGCCCATCAGCGCGCCGTATTCATCGACCACGAGGGCGAAATGCTCGCGTTTCTCGCGGAAGGCATTGAGCTGATCGAGCACTTCGGTGGTTTCCGGCACGAACCAGGGTTCGCGCACGATGGCACGGATATCGATCGTGGACGGGTCGCCGTCATTATCGTGCATGGCACGCGCCAGGTCGCGGGCATGCAGCACGCCGATGATGTTATCCGGCTCGCCCTGATACAGCGGCAGGCGGGTATGGGGGCTGTGCAGCGCTTCCTGGGCGATTTCGGCGGCAGGGCGTTCGACATCGATCATGTGGATGGATTTGCGGTGGACCATGATGTCGTCAACGGTCAATTCGCGCAGATCGAGCACGCCGCCGAGCATGTCGCGGTCATTCTTGACCACGCCGCCATCCTCGTGATGCAGCGCGATTGTACCGCGCAATTCGTCGTGGGCTGAAAGGACCGGACCTTCGACCCGGGCGCCGAGCAGGCGCAACACGCCACGCACGATCGCCTGCACTGCACCGACAATCGGCGCGAAGACGCGCACGATGACCAGGACGGGGCGCGACACGAAGAGCGCGAAACGTTCAGGATTGGACAGCGCGTAGGTCTTCGGCATCACTTCGGCGAAGACCAGGACCAGCGCCGTCATCACCGCCGTGGCGATCCAGACGCTGTGCTCTCCGCCCAGCATGCGGGCAAATAACTGTCCGGTCAGCATGGAGGCGGCGATATTGACCAGATTATTGCCGAGCAGCAGCGAGCCCAGCAGGCCTTCGCCATCGCTGATCAGCAAATTCACCCGTGCCGCGTCGGGATTCTTGTCGCGCTCAAGCTGAAGGATGCGCGCCCGAGAGGTCGCAGTCAGCGAGGTTTCCGAACCGGAGAAAAAGGCCGACAGCATAAGCAGGCCAATAATCATCAGGGCGGGGCCAATCAGGCTCCAGTCGAGGCTCATGAGAGCGAAGTCTCCAAAAATGCGACAAGGTGTGCCGCGTCAATCCTAGGGTCTATCCACGCTTTGCCAATACCGCGGGCGAGAATCAAGGTGATTTCCCCGGCCTGGTTTTTCTTGTCATCACGCATGCGGGCTACAAGGCGGCCGGCATCCCAGTCCTTGTGCGCCAGTGTTGCGGCGCTCCAGGGCAGGCCGATCGTGCGCAAATGTGTCTCGACCCGGTCTGCGTCGCTGGCGGGGCATTCGCCGCGCGCGACCGAATAACGAAAGGCCAGTGCGATCCCCGCCGCGACGGCTTCGCCATGGCGGATCGCATCGCGGGGCGCTTCGGCCTCGAAGGCGTGGGCGAAGGTGTGGCCGAGATTGAGCAGGGCACGTCGGCCATGCTCCAGCTCGTCCTGGGCAACAATGTGAGCCTTGAAGGCAACCGCATCGGCGATGGCCCGGGCCAGCGGGGCACCGTGCAGCACGTTGGCGCCGGCGGCATCGAGCCGGTCAAACATCGTTGCATCGCCGATCAGCGCCGCCTTGATGATTTCTGCATAGCCGGCGCGGCGTTCGCGCTCGGGCAAGGTGGTGATGAAGGCGGTGTCGGCAATGACCAGGCGCGGCTGGTGAAAGGCGCCGGCGAAATTCTTGCCCTGGCGGGTATTGATCCCGGTCTTGCCGCCGACCGAACTGTCGACCTGGGCCAGCAATGTGGTCGGGATCTGGACGAAGCCGACGCCGCGCTTGGTCACCGCAGCCGCAAAACCGGTCAAATCGCCGATCACCCCGCCGCCCAGGGCGATCACTGCTTCGGAGCGTTCGATATTGCGCTCCAGCAAGGCGTCGACCAGCTGTTCCAGACCGGCAAAGCTCTTGGTGGCCTCACCCGGCTCCATCACAATCGGGTCGCAGGCAATGCCGGCACCGGCCAATACCGCTGTGACGCGTTCCAGGTGCAGGGGCGCAATATGACGGTCCGTCACGATAATGGCGCGTTGGCGCGGGAATATGCCGGGCAGGCGCGGGGCGGCCGCCTCGAGCGCGCCATCGCCGATCATCACATCATAGCTGCGATCCCCGAGACCAACCGGTACTGTCAGGACTGAATTCACTTTTGCGTCTCCCGGTCTTTCAGCGCGGCGATGATCGCGTCGGCCGTCGCCTGGTGGGTTCCCGCTGACGCATCGATATGGATATCGGCCTCCGCATAGGCAGGCTGCCGTGTCTCGAGCAGACGCTCAAGGATTTCCACCGGATTGCCGTCCCGCAGCAAGGGGCGGGTATCGCGCCGGGCAACCCGCGTCGCCAGGGTCTCGACATCGGCCTGCAGCCAGATGGATATGGCCTTGTTTGCGATCAGCGTCCGGGTATCCGGGTCGACAAAGGCGCCGCCGCCCAGGGCCAGCACCATGGGCGGTTGGTCGAGCAGGCGTGCGATCACGCGGCGTTCGCCATCGCGGAAGGCCGCCTCGCCGAAATCCTCGAATATCTCACTGACCGAACGGCCGGCGGCGCGCTCGATTTCATGGTCAGCATCGGCAAATGGGCGGTCCATGGCAGCGGCGAGACGGCGTCCGACCGTGGTCTTGCCAGCGCCCATCAGGCCGATCAGAACGATTGTGTGATCATGTAAAGCAGTGCGGGTCATCACATCGGTATAAAGCGTCTGGAAATCGCCGCAATCGGGGTTACCCTTGTCGCGCGGATGTTTGCCATTCTGGTGGCGCGCCAATTGCACATGTGGAAGGTGAATTCATGCGGGGTTTTCTGGTCGGTCTGGTGGTTGTCGCCGGCATTATCGCGGCGGGCTTCGGTACGCTGATTGTTATCGCGAACGGTCTTGAGCCGTCGCAGGAGGAAGTACGTGTCGAGCTGGACGATAATTTTCCGCGCTAGCGGCCTGGCCCTGGTTTTGGGCAGTACGGCCCTCGCCCAGGGGCCGATCGAGGTTCAAAGCCTCGACGCGCTCGATCCGCTCGAAGTGGGTCTGCCGGACGCTGCGCTGGGTATTTCGCTTTGGGATGGCAGCGATGCCGATATGGCCAGCCGGGTTCTCGCCCTGCTGCCCGAGGCGAGCCGTGAGGGCTATGCCTCGCCGGCGCTGGCCGATCTGGCGCGCTCGGTGCTGAGCTCCGGTGGCTATCCGCCCGCGGGCGGACGCGGCAATCCGGGACTGCCGGTGCTGCGGGCGGACCGTTTGCTGGCGGCAGGGGGCGTCTTCGAAGCCTATGATTTGCTCGAGCGTACGCCCAATCTGAACCAGAATGAAGCGCTCTCGCGCCTGCATGCCGAACTCGCCTTCGCGACAGGCAATACGCGCAGCGCCTGCCATTCGGCCGATGCGCTGCTGCGCGGTCGTGAACAGGCCTACTGGCTCCGGGCCCGGGCCGTCTGCCTGGCGCTTGATGGCCAGGACAGTGCCGCCGAACTGACTGCCGAGCTGGCCCGCAATTCCAGCGAAGACGCCGGTTATGACACCATGCTGTACGCGCTGACGCTCGACGGTAGTCCGCCGCAAGCGCTGCCGCTGATCGATTCCGGCCTGAAACTCTCCATGGCCTTCCAGCTTGATAGCGAGACTGATCTGGACACGCTTGAGGTCAGCGCGGCGCCCGGCTGGCTGCAGCGTTTCGTACACGGCCGCGCCATGCCCGCACCGGTGCCGGCCAGCGAACCGGCGCAGGCGCTGGCCGCAGCCCTTGCGCTCTCCGGTCCTGGCCGGACGGCGGGGCTTGAAACCGTGCTGGTCCAGGGCGTTGACCGCTCCATCGCCGCGGGCGCGCTTTCCGGCCTGCTCGACGACGCCGTCGCCGGCGATCGTTTTACCGTTGCGGCCCGGCGCTATGGCCGCGAGGTTCACACCATACCGGTGACGCGCGACACGCTGGGGGATGGCTATCGTTTCGCCCTCGCTGCCTTGTTGAGCGGTGACTTGCGAACGGCTTCGCAATGGCGCGACGCCTTGATGGATGGCCCGCCGCAACCACAGCCGATCACGGCCTTCGACGAGACCGGAAAGCCGATCGATCCGCTGGATGACGCGATGATGGTCGAAGTTCCGCCGGCCTGGGTGCCGCCTTCGCCGCGCCGCATGGTCAATCTCGACCTGGCGATCGCCCTTGCCCGCGACCGGCTGTCGGGCGACCAGACCGCTGCGCTGCTGGGCGCGCATTTTGAAGCCTATGGCCCGTCGGCGCTGCCCGACATGCTGGCCTTCAACCGGCTCGGCGCCGGCGAGGTGGCGGGATTGCGTCCGGCCTTGCTGCTGTCCGCGCCGGCGACGGTCGGCCCGGAAGTCCTGGCGATGGAAGCTGCCGCCCGCTCCGGCGCCGGCGCTGAGGCCGCGATGTTGGCCATTGCCGTCCTGGCAGGGTCGCCGCTCAATGCCGAGACCCTGAGCCGTTCAATTGTCGTGCTCGATCAACTCGGTCTGCGCCGTGCTGCGCTCGACCTGTTGCTGGAACGGCTGGTCGCGAGGGCGGTGTGAGCTCAGGTCCGGAGATCGACCTCTTCCTCGACATGATGGCCGCCGAACGCGGCGCGGCCCGCAATACACTGGATGCCTATGCCCGCGACCTGACCGATGTTTCGGCCCGGCTGGGCGCGCGCGGCGTCGAGCTGGCCAGCGCGGCGACGACCGATCTCGAACAAGTCCTGGCCGGGATCGAATCCGACGGCCTGTCGGCGGCCACTGCGGCGCGTCGATTGTCGGCGATGAAGCGCTTCTATCGCTTCCTGCTCTCGGAGGGCCGGCGCAGTGATGATCCGTGCACGCCGCTGCGCGGGCCCAAACAGGGGCGCAGCCTGCCGAAAATCCTCAGCGAAGCCGATGTCGACGCCCTGTTTGCGGCCGCCGCGGACCTGCCGGGGGCTTCGGGGCTGCGGACGCGGGCCTTGCTGGAAATTCTCTATGCGGGCGGGCTGCGGGTTACCGAGCTGGTCTCCCTGCCGCTCAGCGCCTTTATCCAGACCGAACGCTGCATATTTGTCACCGGCAAGGGCGGGCGCGAGCGCCTGGTGCCGCTGACGGCCTCGGCGCTGGAGGCGATGGCCGCCTATCGTGACGTGCGAGCGGCACATTTGCCGCCGCTCAGATCAGGCCAGCAGAAGGCCCATCGCTTCCTGTTTCCTTCCCGCACGGCGAAAACCGGACATCTCACCCGTGAGCGCTTCGCCCAGATCCTGCAGGAACTCGCCCTGGCGGCAGGTCTCGACCCGGCCCGCGTCTCCCCTCATGTGCTGCGCCATGCCTTCGCCACGCATCTGCTCGCGCGCGGGGCCGATCTGCGCTCCGTCCAGCTCCTGCTGGGCCATGCCGACGTCTCGACGACGCAGATTTATACCCATGTCCTGGACGAACGGCTGAAATCCCTGGTCGAGAGCGCGCATCCGCTGGCTCGCAACACCTGAACCCCGTTCCAACGCACTTCTGTTCACCGACAGTATTGCGCACTTGTGACGCTCGGCGCGGCTGGTTAGGTTCGACCCCATCTTGAACGTCCACAGGCGTTAAACGGGCATGTCCGATCCTACGCGTACCTATCTCGATTTCGAACGGCCGCTGGCCGAGCTGGAAGCCAAGATCGAAGAGCTTGAAACGCTCTCCGGTGCAGGCGGCGGCGATGCGCCAGATATGGCCGAAGAGACAGCGAAGCTGCGTCAGAAGGCGTCGGAACAGCTTGCGACCCTCTATGGCAAGCTCGACCCCTGGCGCAAGACCCAGGTCGCGCGTCACCCGGAGCGGCCGCATTTCCGTGATTACCGCAAGGCGCTGATCGAGGATTTCGAAGAGTTGTGCGGCGATCGGCGCTTCTCCGAAGATGCAGCCATCGTCGGTGGGCTTGGCCGATTCCGGGGCCGTTCCGTGGTCGTGATCGGCCATGAGAAGGGCCATGATACCGAGAGCCGCCTGCACCATAATTTTGGCATGGCTCGGCCCGAGGGCTATCGCAAGGCGATCCGCATCATGGATCTGGCCGAGAAATTCGGCCTGCCCGTCCTGACCTTTGTCGACACCGCCGGTGCTTATCCTGGTCTTGGTGCTGAAGAGCGCGGCCAGGCCGAAGCGATTGCGCGCTCGACCGAACGCTGCCTGACGCTGGGCACGCCGCTGATCTCGGTGATCACGGGTGAAGGCGGATCCGGCGGCGCGGTGGCCCTGGCCAGCGCCAATGTCGTGATGATGCTGGAGCATTCCATCTATTCGGTGATCTCGCCGGAGGGCTGTGCCTCGATCCTGTGGAAGGATCAGGCCAAGGCCAAGGACGCCGCCGTCGCGATGAAGGTCACCGCACCGGATCTGCTCGGCTTCAAGATCATCGACGAGATCATTCCCGAGCCGATCGGCGGGGCGCATCGCCACCCGGTCGAGACCATGCGCTCAGTCGGCAATGCCATTGAGGCCCATCTGGCCAAGCTCGACGGTCTGTCGGACAAGGAATTGCGCCAGAAACGCCGTGAACGCTTCCTGGCCATCGGCCGGGCCGGCGGCGGCGCCTTCTAGGCCTGGCTGCGACGCTTTCGCAGTTTTATCACAGTGCCACTTCCAGCCAGGGCAATTCCCGTCCAGGGAAGACGTCTGAGCTGCGCATCTCGACGCGGCGAGCGCCCATGTGCAGATAGGCGGGCTCGGCATACGGATCCGACAGGATCGTCATCACCGGCAAGCCCAGGGACTTCAATTGCGCCTTGGCGCGTTCAAACAGCGCGCGGCCGGCACCCGTGCCGATGATATCCGGTTCAATGAACAGCAAATCGAGTGAGCCGCCATGGCCGTTCGGGTCGATCTGGCAGACGCCGACCGGATTGCCGTCGGCGCTCTGGGCGACGGTGACATGGCCCGCGCGGATCGCCTCGTCAGTGACCTTGAGATAGGGCTCAACTGCGGCCATGAAGGCCGCATCATAGCCCCAATACGCCTTTGAGCGCAGGCACAGGGCCGATAATGCCTGCGCCTCGCCCGGTCGGGCAGGGCGCAGGCGAATATCAGGTTTCGGTGTCGCGGCTGCCAATGGCGCCATGACATTGCTTGTATTTCTTGCCCGACCCGCAAGGACAGGCGGCATTGCGTGCTACGCGTCCCCAGGTTTCCGGCTTGGTCGGATCGGCTGGCTCGGAGGTCCGGCGCTGGGTTGGCGATACGCGTGAGGCGACAGGCCCCGCATCGGGCGCACCCATCGCATTGCGACCGGTACGCGGATCGATATGGGTCGCGGTGATGTCCTGCGGCACTTCGGGCGCCGCCGGTGCGCGCTCAAAGCGGATCAGCATCAGTTGCTTGGTCACTTCGACGCGCAGGCTGTCCATCATTTTTTCGAACAGCGCGAAGGCCTCGGTCTTGAACTCATTGAGCGGATCGCGTTGGGCATAGCTGCGCAGGCCGATCATCGAGCGCATCGCGTCGAGATTTTGCAGATGCTCGCGCCAGTTCTGGTCGATGGCCTGAAGCAGGAAGGATTTCTCGATCCGGCGCATCAAATCAGGACCGCCATTGGCGGCCTTCTCGGCGAAGGCCCGGTCGGCAGCTTCAGTGACGCGTTCGAGGATTTCCTCGTCGGCAATGCCCTCTTCCTTGGCCCAGTCCTGGACTGGCAGGTCGAGTCCGAAGACTTCGCGCAATTCCGTTGCCAGGCCCTCGACATCCCACTGGTCCGCATAGACTTTGGGCGGGATGTGCTCGGTGACGAGATCTTCGGCGGTCTGGTGGCGCATGTCCTTGATGACGTCGGCAACATCGGGAGCGGTCATGAAATCAATGCGCTGCTCGAACACGGCCTTGCGCTGATCATTCATGACATCATCATATTTGAGGACGTTCTTGCGAATGTCGAAATTGCGCTGCTCGACCTTGCGCTGCGAGGTCTCCAATGCCTTGGACATCCACGGATGCGTGATCGCCTCGCCCTCTTTCAGGCCAAGCGTTTTCATGATCCCGTCCAGGCGTTCCGGCGCGAAAATGCGCAGCAGGTCGTCCTGTACGGAAATGTAGAATTTCGACCGGCCCGGATCACCCTGGCGGCCGGTACGGCCACGCAGCTGGTTATCGATGCGGCGGCTTTCATGACGCTCGGTGCCGAGGACATAGAGCCCGCCCGCAGCGAGCGCGATTTCGCGCTTGGCGGCGATATCGGCGGCGATCACTGTTTTCTGGGCCGCGATGGCAGCCTCATCGGGCTCAACGCCTTTTTCAGCCTGTTCGGCCTTCCACTGCATCATGCGCATATCGGCATTGCCGCCGAGCTGAATATCGGTCCCGCGGCCCGCCATATTGGTGGCGATCGTGATAGCCCCGGGCACACCGGCCTGGGCGACGATCAGGGCTTCCTGTTCGTGATAGCGCGCATTGAGCACATTATGCTCGAGCGGGATCAGCTTGAGCATGTCCTTGAGCGGACGGGCGTCGGGGCGGCCGGACTTCTTGAACGCCTCGATCTCGGCATCATCCTTGGGATAGAGATGGCCGAGCGTATCGCGGAAGGTCTTCTTGTCGCTGAGCAGTTTCGATAATTGCTCGGACTTCTCGATCGAAACCGTACCGACGAGCACGGGCTGGCCGCGCTCCTGGCAATCGACCAGGTCGTCCACGATGGCCGCATATTTGTCGACCAGGGTCCGGAAGACCTCGTCTTCATTATCGATCCGCGCGATGGGCCGGTTGGTCGGAATTTCGACGACTTCCAGCTCGTAGATCGAATGAAATTCGTCGGCCTCGGTCGCGGCCGTGCCGGTCATGCCGGCGAGCTTTTTGTAGAGGCGGAAATAATTCTGGAAGGTGACGGAGGCCAGCGTCTGGTTCTCCGGCTGGATCTTCGCGCCTTCCTTGGCCTCGATTGCCTGGTGCAAGCCGTCAGACAGGCGGCGCCCCTGCATCATGCGGCCCGTGAACTCATCGATCAGCAGGACCTCTTCGCCCTTGACGATATAGTCCTTGTCGATCTGGAAGATCTTGTGGGCCTTCAGTGCCTGGTTGACGTGGTGGACGATGGAGACATTCTCGATGTCGTACAGATCGCCTTCCTTGAGCAGGTCATTCTCGCGCAGCAGGCGTTCGATCTCTTCATTGCCCTCTTCCGTCAGCAGGACGGAGCGGGCCTTTTCGTCGATCTCATAAGTGTCGTCACCCAACTGCGGGATCAGGGCGTCGATCGTCTTGTAAAATTCGGTACGATCCTCGGTGCGGCCGGAAATGATCAGCGGCGTGCGCGCCTCATCGATCAGGATCGAATCAACTTCGTCGACGAGGGCGTAGGCATGGCCGCGCTGGACCATTTCCTCGATCGAGTACTTCATATTGTCGCGAAGATAATCGAAGCCGAGCTCATTATTGGTCGCGTAGGTGATATCGCAGGCATAGGCCTCGCGGCGTTCCTGGTCGGACTTGCCGTGCGAGATCACGCCCGTGGTCATACCCAGTTGCGCGAACACCTTGCCCATCCACTCGGAATCGCGCGTGGCGAGATAGTCATTGACCGTCACGACATGGACGCCGGTCCCCGGCAGGGCATTGAGATAGCAGGGCAGGGTGGCGACGAGGGTCTTGCCTTCGCCGGTCTTCATCTCGGCGATCGAGCTGTCATTGAGGACGATGCCGCCCATCAGCTGCACATCGTAGGGACGAAGGCCAATCGCCCGGTCGGCAGCTTCGCGAACGGCGGCGAAAGCTTCCGGCAACAGGTCGTTGAGCTTGGCACCCTGTTCCAGGCGCGCCCGGAATTCGGCGGTCTTGCCCTTGAGGGCTTCGTCGGAGAGCGCCTTGAAATCGGCCTCGAGTGCATTGATTTTGTCGACAATCGGCTTCATGCGGCGCAATTTGCGGCCAGTTTCAGTTCCGAAGATCTTGCGGGCAAGTGAGAGCATGGTGTCTGGCTTTGCGAACAACGGTTGGGCTAGCAAATGCGTCAGGGGCCAGATCAATGGACCGGCGCAGGCGCTGGCATTGCTTTGAAACGTCTGGCTGACTTAAGGATGGGGACAATCAGTGTCAATCAAGCCGCGCGGCACAGTATGCGTCCGCATGGCCCGGCGAGGTGAAGTTGGTGTCGATGAAACGTCTTTTTGCAGCAAGCTTGGCGCTTGTCGTACTTGCCGGATGCGGGCCTGAGCCGCGCCGTACAGCCGCGGATTTCGGACCGTCCGGTTCCGCGCTGTCATTGGATGAGCGCGATCCGGTCATGGCGCGGGTCGATGGCACATTGATCCGCCGTTCCGATGTCGAGCGCGAAGCGGCAAGCCAGGCGGAGGGCGGCGAATCTCCGCCGGTCGCGCCGGGAAGCGAGGCATTCGCGGCGATTCTCGACGAATTGATCGATCAGCGTCTATTGGCGATGGAAGCGCGGCGCCGCGGCCTCGACCAGGCGGAGGAGGCACAGCGGCGGCTGGCGCTCGCCGAGGAACGCATTCTCGGGAATGTGCTGGTTGAAACGGCGCTCGCCGACGCCGTCAATGAAGCGACGATCGAGCGGATTTACCAGGAACAGGTTCGACTCATCCCGCTCGGCGAGGAGGTGCGTGCGCGCCATATCCTCGTCGATACCCGCGAAGAGGCCGAGGCGATCCGGGCGCTGGTGGATGCCGGGCAGGATTTCGCCTCGCTGGCTGTGCGCATGAGCCAGGACCAGGCGACACGGCTGCAGGGCGGCGATCTGGGGTATTTCACGCGTGAGGGCGTATTGCCGGCTTTCGGGGCTGTCGCCTTTCGGACTGGAGCGGGCGAAACCTCCGAAGCGTTCGAGACCGAGTTTGGCTGGCATATCCTGCACGTGATCGACCGTCGCCGCGAACCACCTCCGAGCCTGGAGACGTTGAGGCCGAATATTGTGCGCTTCTACACCTTCGATCAGCTGGAGGGGCTGATTGAGGGTTTGCGGCAGCAGGCGGTGATTGAGCGGGCGGCCTTGCCGGAACCGGATATCATGCTTGAGGATGAGGGCGATATCGGGCCCGCGGACGCTGGCGAACCCATCGTCGAGGGCGTTGAGGTCGAAGCAGGTGATTCGGTCGCCGATCCCGGCTAAGACCCGCTTAACCGCCTTCCTGCACCTGCCCTTAACGGAGTTTGTTCATAATGGATGCTCGTGGCCCCAAACCGGTCCTCTATGTTGCCGCCTGTGCTTTGCTGGATGCGGATGGCCGTATCCTGATCGCCAGGCGCCCCGAGGGAAAGCCGATGGCGGGCCTTTGGGAATTTCCCGGCGGCAAGATCGAGCCGGGTGAGACACCGGAGCAGGCTGTGGTTCGCGAATTGCGTGAAGAGCTGAGTGTCGAACCGTGTGAGCGGTGCCTGCATCCCTTTGCCTTCGTTTCGCACGCCTATCCGGACTTCCACATTGTGATGCCCTTCTTCCTGTGCCGGACCTGGGATGGTTTCCCCCAGCCCAATGAGGGTCAGGAACTCGCCTGGGTGCGCAAGGAAAAGCTGCGTGAGTATCGCATGCCGGCCGCGGATCTCCCGCTGGCTGCCGAGTTGAGGGATCGCCTGTGATGTCCATGCTGAAACGATTCATCCGCGATGAAAGCGGTGCCACGGCGATCGAGTACGGCATGATCGCGGCGGCAATGGCGACGGTGATCCTAGGCCTCTGGGCAAGTTTTGGTCCGGCCGTGGCCCGGCTCTATAACGACGTCGCAGGCGCGATCTAGCGCCCGGCCTTCTCGCCCGCAGATTCTTCCGTCACACCCAGCGCATCGGCCAGCCTCACCGTCGCCGAGCCTGGACGCTTGGCGACCGGCTGATCGGGATGCGGGGCCCATCCGGCGGCGTGGACGATCTCGAATGTGGCGCGGATACGCCCGTCAGGGTCAGAGAAACGCTGCGCATAGATTTCGGCCATACGCACGAAGAGGGCCCGTGTCGCCGGTCTCCGGGGCCGGTCCGCGAGAATACTGGTTTCACCCATGCCGCGCAGATCGGCCATCAGGGCGAAGGCATTGTCATAGCGCACCGTGACACGGTCGATATCGGCAACCGGCATGGTGAAACCGGCGCGTTGCAGCAGGGCTGCAATATCGAAGGTGCCGGCCAGCGGCGAGACGCGCGCATGGGCGCCGCCGCTCAGCTCGCTCTCGGCTGTTGCCAGGCATTGGCGCAATTCGGTGAGGCTATTGCCGCCCAGCAGCGCGGCCGCCAGAAAACCGTCCGGCTTCAGCGCCCGGCGCAATTGCACCAGCACGCCGGGCAGATCATTGGTCCAGTGCAGGCCGAGCGGGGCCATGATCAGATCCAGACTGGAATCGGCGAAGGGCAGGCGCTCCTCATCGAGTGCCAGGGCAGGGCTTTCAAGCCGGCCTGCAACGGCCGGTGCCAGATCGCTCTGCGCGACCCAACCGGTCTTGCTACCGGCATGGCGGTGGCGAAATTCTGCTTGCAGACCGGGGCCGCCGCCGAGGATCACGCCGTGGTCAAAGTCGCGCATGACGCCTTCGACCCGGTCACAAATATCGTCGAACGCCCGTTGCACGAGAAAATTGTATGATTGTATGCTGCGCGCGGCGCGGTTGCGGCGCTGACGCAGCAGGCCTCGATCGAACAAAAGCGGGGGCAGGTCGGGCGACATGCAGCCGATATGCCTTTTGCGGCGCGCCAAGGGAAGGGGGCGGTGTGAGCAAACGCGTTCTGACAGCAATTGCCGATGCGATCTGGCCGCCGGTCTGTCCGGTGCACAGTGTGCCGGTCGATGCCAGCGGCCGACTGGATGCGAGCGCCTGGCAGGGGCTGGATTTTCTCGCTGCGCCCTGGTGCGATTGCTGTGGCGCACCTTTCCCCTACGCGTCGGGAATTGGCACCGACACAGGCATGTTATGCGCGACCTGCATGGCCCGCCCGCCCAAATTCGACCGCGCCCGGGCGCCACTCGCCTATGGCGATGTTTCACGGCAACTCGTGCTGGGCTTCAAGAATGGCGGCCGGCGCGAAATGATCGACCAGTTCGGCCGCTGGATGGCCCAGGCCGGCGCAGCCTGCCTGGACGGCGCTGATTATATCCTGCCGGTACCGCTGCACTGGCGCCGCCTGCTGGCGCGGCGCTACAATCAGTCCGCCCTGCTTGGCCAGGCCCTGTCGCGCCAGACGGGGGTGCCGATGCAGGCCGGCTGGCTGTTGCGAACGCGGGCGACACCGAGCCAGGCGGGCAAGAGCGTGTTGTCGCGGCGGCGCAATATGGCCGGCGCCTTCCGCATCGCGCCCGGTCACCGGCTTGACGGCAGCCATATTGTTCTGGTCGATGATGTCTTCACGACCGGAGCAACGGCTTCGGCCTGTGCGCGCCAGTTACGGCGCGCCGGAGCTGACGTTGTGACTGTTGTGACGCTCTGTCGTGTTGTACGCGCCAGCGATCCCACTATGTAAAAGGGTAAAGGAGTGCCCCAATGGCCAATGTGACCATCTATACCCGACCCATGTGCGGCTATTGCGCCCGCGCGATCTCGCTGCTGAAATCGAAGAAAGTCGCCTTCGAGGAGATCGATGCCGGTTTCGACCAGAAGAAACGCGAGGAAATGGTGCAACGCTCCCGCGGCGGCCGCACTTTCCCGCAGATCTTTATCGGCAAGGAGCATGTCGGCGGTTGTGATCAGCTCATGGCGCTGGATCGTGCGGGCAAGCTGGACGGGATGCTGGGTCTGTAATGAGCGTGATCGCAACAGCCCTGATCCAGATGCGGTCCGGTATCGATCCGGCCGCCAATCTGGCGATGGCCTGCGATCTGATCCGGCAGGCCGCAGCGCAGGGCGCAACCCTGATTGCGACACCGGAAACCACGCATCTGGTGCAAAAGGATGCGGACCAGGCCTTCGCCGTGATGCGGACGCCGCAAGACGATCCGGCTATTCCGGCGTTTGCGGCGCTGGCCAAAGAGCTCGGTATCACGCTGCTGATTGGCTCGCTGGCCGTCAAGCTGGGGGATCGCCGCGCCGCGAACCGGTCTTTCCTGTTTGCGCCGGACGGGCAATTGCTCGCCAGTTACGACAAGGCGCACATGTTCGATGTCGGTCTGGGGCAGGGCGAAACCTACCGTGAATCCGCAAATTATCGCGCTGGCGACCGGCTTGTCCTGGCCGATATCGGTCCGGCGCGGCTCGGGCTGTCGATCTGCTATGATGTGCGCTTTGCTTATCTCTATCGCCGTCTGGCCCAGGCCGGGGCGCAAATTCTCGCCGTGCCGGCTGCCTTTACCCGGCCAACCGGACGGGCGCATTGGGAAGTCCTGTTGCGCGCGCGGGCGATCGAGACCGGTTCCTGGGTGATCGCGCCGGCCCAGGCTGGCCTGCACGTGGATGGCCGCCGCACCTGGGGGCATTCCATGATTGTCGACCCGTGGGGCGCTGTAACAGCCATGCTTGATCATGATGAGCCGGGAATCCTGCTGGCCGAGCTGAAAATGGACAGGGTCGCTGATGCCCGTTCGCGCATCCCGGCGCTGCTACATGACCGCGAGCTGGGCGGCCCGGACGAGATGATCCTGAGATGATCCGCTATGCGCTCCTTTGTGATCAGGAGCACGGGTTCGAAGCCTGGTTTTCGAACTCTTCCGCCTTTGACGATCAAAATGATCGAGGCTTGGTCGAGTGCCCGCAATGCGGCTCGGTGACAGTGCGCAAGGCGGTGATGTCGCCGGCGGTCTCAACCTCGCGCAAACGCGACGCGACGCCGGAGGCGAAACTCAAGGCGATGGCATCGCAGGTGAAGGCGCATATCCGCAATAATTTCGACTATGTCGGTGAGGATTTTGCGTCCGAGGCGCGCGCGATTCATGCCGGCGACAAGCCGGACCGCCTGATCTATGGCGAGACCACGCCCGAGGAGGGCGAGGCCTTGCGCGAAGAGGGGGTTCCGGTGGCGCCCCTGCCGGACGCGCTGGCACCGACGCCGCCGAAGAAGGCGAATTGACCGGCCAGGGCCGGCATCAAGCCTGCGGTTTGCGCGCCACCACCATGTAGTTCACGCTGGTATCGTCGCCCAGTGTCCATTGGTCATTGAGCGGGTTATAGCTGACGCCGACTGCGTCATCGGTCTCCATACGGCCTTCATGCAGGGCGGCGGTGAGCTCACGGGGCTGGACCAGCTTGTGGAAGCGATGCGTGCCGCGCGGCAGCCAGCCCATCACCCATTCCGCGCCGACAATAGCGAGTGCGAAGGCCTTGGAGGTCCGGTTGATCGTGGCGCAGATCATCAGCCCGCCCGGTTTGACCAGCGCTGAACAGTCGACGAGGAAGGTGTGGGGATTGGCGACATGCTCCATCACTTCCAGATTGAGCACGACATCGAAGGGCGGCTCGCCGGCCTCGATCAATTGCTCGGCAACGCCGTGGCGGTAATCGATCTCGAGCCCTTGCTCGGCAGCGTGCACCGCGGCGGTCTTCACATTGGCTTCGGCCGCGTCGACGCCGGTGACGGTCGCGCCGAGACGGGCCATGGGCTCAGACGCCAGCCCGCCGCCGCACCCGATATCGAGCACGCGCAGACCTTCGAACGGGCGTGTCCCGGCGAGACTGAAATGGCTGCAAATCGTGTCGCGGATGAAGGCCAGCCGGATCGGGTTGAACTTGTGCAGGGGCTTGAACTTGGAGTCCGGATCCCACCAGTCTGCGGCAATGCGCGAGAATTTCTCGACTTCCTCCGGGTCGACCGAAGGGCGGGAGAGGGTTTCCGGTGCGGCAGTGCTGGCCATGCCTGTTCTCCTGAGGCGCGTAATCCCGCAATATTGCGTTCGAGCGTTGCGTACAAGGCTTCGTCCAAGTAGGAAACCGCGATAACATTGCGGGATCAATCCGCGATATCCTGACAGCCACATTATGGCCCTGCCGGACGGGCTTATCGAGACGGGTGCGACGTTTTGAACCGTCGTGGCTTCGAGACTGAGCGAGGGACAGCTGGAATGATACGCGTCGTTGCGAAATTTGGCGGAAGTTCGGTCGGCACGATCGAGCGTATTCGCCATGCCGCCGGCCTTGTGGCCGAAGCGGTCGCGCGCGGCGAAACGCACGCTGTCGTCGTTTCGGCCATGGCGGGAGAGACGGATCGCCTGCTTGGCCTGGCCGGCGAGTTCGGCGCCGGGCTGGGTGATGCAGAAACCGATGTGGCCCTGGCGGCCGGCGAGCAGGTCGCGGCGGCGCTGATGGCGCTGGCGCTGCGTGAACGCGGTTTGCAGTCGCGCTCTTTCCTGGGTTGGCAGGCACCGGTCTTTACGGACGGACCACCCGGCGCGGCCCGCATCGCAGGCATGGAGGCCTCGGCCTTTGAAGCGGCCATGGCCGCCGGCATCGTACCGGTCCTGGCCGGCTATCAGGGTATTGCCGAGGACGGCTGTCTGCGGACGCTCGGCCGTGGCGGTACGGACCTTTCCGCAGCGGCGCTGGCTGCCGCGCTGGGGGCGCGCTGCGATATCTACACCGATGTCGATGGCGTCTACACGACCGACCCCCGCATTGAACCGGCAGCGCGCCGGCTCGATGCGATCAGCCATGATGAAATGCTCGAGCTGGCGGCACAGGGGGCCAAGGTCCTGCAGGCGCGTTCGGTCGAGTTTGCCAAATCGCGTCATGTGCCGATGCGGGTTCTGTCGAGCTTCCTGGCTGCCGGCCAGAGCCGCGGCACCGATATCGTGGCCGATCGTGATATTGCCGAACGGCGCGTCGTCTCCGGCGTGGCCTATGCCCGTGACCAGGCCCGCATCGCGGTTCTGGGCGGAGCGCCGCAATCGCGTTTCGCCAGCGAGACCTTTGCCATTCTCGCCAATGCCGGGATCGGCGTCGACATGATCGTGCAGGCGCATGGGCGTGAGCCGGATACCGTCAATCTGGAATTTTCAGTTGCGCACCGTGACCTTGATCGTGCCCAATCGGCACTGGAGCAGGGATTGCCGGGGCTGCGGATCGGTTCGGAAACCGGTCTGGCGAAGGTGTCGGTCGTTGGCGCCGGTCTGCGTCAGCGCGCCGATGTCGCCCGATCATTGTTTGGTGTGCTCGGTGAAAGCGGAATTGCGGTAAAGGTGTTGGCGACGTCCGAGATCAAGATCTCGGCGCTGATTGATAATGACGCGGTTGAGCGCGCCGTACGCGCGCTGCACGCGGCCTATGGCCTGGATCGAATGGGGAATTGATGGAAGCGAAAACGCCCAATACCCGTGACCCTCGCCGCCTGCTAAGGCGCATGCGCGAGCTGATGGCGACGCGCGAGAATGCCCAGGATCGGCTCGACCACCTCACCACGCTGATCGCCGACGAGGCCGGTTGGGATGTGTGTTCGATCTATCTGGCCCGGCGCTCCAGCGCGCTCGAATTATGCGCCACCCACGGATTGAAGGCTGAAGCTGTTCACCATACCCGTCTGCAACCCGGTGAAGGCCTGGTTGGTCTGGTGGCGCGGCGGGCGCGCCCGTTTGCGACATTTGATGCCCGTTCGCACCCCGCTTTCTCCTACCGGCCCGAGACCGGCGAGGAACCCTTCAACACTTTTGTCGGTGTGCCAATCTTGCGCGGAGGCCGCCTGGTCGGCGTGTTGACGGCACAGTCGACGGTGGAACGCCAGGTCGGCGAAGACGAGATCGACTCGCTGCAGACCGTCGCCATGGTGCTGGCCGAGATCGTGGCCTCCGGAGACATCGTCGATGCCGAGGAAATGGCCGGTCTCGATGTGCGCCAGTCCAAGCCAGAGCGGCTGCAGGGCGGCGCGTTTTCCGGCGGGTTGGTCAAGGGCGTCGCGGTGTTGTTCGAGCCGCATGTCGGCTCTGACCGCCTGATTTCGGAAGATGCTGCGGGCGAAGAAGCCCGGCTCGACACGGCGATTGACGGTTTGCGCTCCTCGATTGACGACATGCTCGAAAGCGGGCGGGTACCCTTCGGTGGCCCGACGCGCGATGTGCTGCAGGCGTATCGCATGTTTGCCCATGATCGCGGCTGGCTGGAACGTCTGCGCGAGGCTGTTCGGCTCGGTCTGACGGCGGAAGCGGCGATCGAACGCGTGCGGAATGAAAACCGGGCGCGTTTGATGAAGGCCGCTGATCTGACCTTCCGAGAACGCCTGCACGACCTGGAAGACCTGGCCAATCGCCTGTTGCGGCACCTCGATGGCAATGCGGCCCCCCAGATCAATCTTCCCGATAACGCGATCCTGATTGCCCGCAATATTGGCCCCGCCGAACTGCTCGATTTCGACCGGACCAAATTGCTCGGCGTGGCATTGGAAGAGGGGTCGGCCTCTTCCCATGCGGCGATCGTCGCCAAGGCGCTGGGTATCCCGCTGATCGGCCGCCTTGAGGGGGCACTTGATCGTGCCGAGAATGGCGATCCGGTGATCCTCGACGCGGAATTTGGCGTGCTGCATATCCGCCCGCCTGTCGATGTGATCGAAGCCTATGATGAGCGTTTGCAGGTCCTCTCGATCCGGCGTCTCTCATATGCCGAGATGCGCGGTCCCTCGGTGACGCTGGATGGCCAACGGGTCGGCCTGCACATCAATGCCGGCCTGCTGGTCGAACTGAGCCATCTCGAACAGACGGGCGCCGATGGTGTCGGACTCTTCCGCACCGAATTCCAGTTCATGGTCGCCGACACCCTGCCCAGACTTGACGCCCAGGCTGCCGTCTATGGCAGCGTGCTCGACGCGGCCAATGGCAAGCCGGTCGTGTTTCGCACCCTCGATCTGGGTGGTGACAAGGTGGCGCCGTTCGCGCCCTCAATGGTCGAACCCAATCCGGCGCTGGGCTGGCGCGCGATCCGAATGGGCCTCGATCGGCCGGGCCTGCTGCGCTACCAGTTGCGTGCCCTGATCCAGGCTGCCGCCGGCCGGCCCCTGCATGTAATGTTTCCGATGATTTCCGCGCCGTGGGAAATGCGCGCGGCCCGTGCCATGCTCGAGCGCGAATTGCAGCATGCCGAACACAACCGGCATCCGCTTCCCTCGGAGGTCAAGATCGGCCTGATGCTGGAAACGCCCGGTATTGCCTGGGCCATCGAGCATGTGATCGATGCTGTCGATTTCGTTTCGGTCGGCGCCAATGACCTGATGCAGTATTTCTTCGCCGCCGACCGGCAAAATGCGCGTGTCTCGGATCGGTACGATGTGCTCTCTCCGGCAGCGCTCGGTTTGTTCCGGCAAATCCGCAATGCGTGCGCCAAACATGATGTTCCTGTGTCCGTGTGCGGTGAAATTGCCTCCAAGCCCCTGGAGGCTGCGGTCCTGATAGGGCTTGGTTACCGAAGTCTTTCCATGGCCGCTGCCAATCTCGGCCCGATCAAGAAACTCATCTCCGGTCTCGACGCCGACAAGCTTGGCACCTGGCTTGCTAGCCGTATGGATAGCCCGGCCGATAGCTTGAGACCGCTCTTGCTGAACGCCGGTGCCGAAGCCGGATTACCTGGCGAGGCTGTTGAAAACGGGCGCAGAATTTGATCTTATGGTTAAGAGTGGTGTGGGGAAGCCCCGATCACTTGCCCTGAGTGAGCATTCTGCCCCGGTCGGGGGAGGGGTTAAGGGTATGTCGAGTCAAACAGGAATGGCGGGTTTTGTGCCAGTAGATGCGGTGTTTTCGGAGAGTGGCGCGAGTTATGTGCAGCATTCAGCGGGTGACCGGCTGCGCGAGGCGCGCACCAAGGCGGGGCTGACGCTCGATCTGGCGGCTGCCCGTACCCGTATTCGCCGTGACTACCTTGAAGCTCTTGAAACCATGGACACACGCGGCCTGCCAGCCCGCGCCTATGCGATTGGCTATCTGCGGACCTATGCCAGTTTCCTGGCCATTGAGCCGGTCGGCATTGTCGAGCAGTTCAAGCGTGAAGTTGATACCGAGACCGGCCGTGCCGTGCCCTCTGCCTCGGCCAAGACGCGCGACCCGATCAAATTGCCGCGCGGTGCCTTCGGCGCCGTGCTTATTCTGGTTTGCGTCGCGTCGGTCGCCTGGTGGTATGCCGAGCAATCGCCGTCATTCGGGGTGATTGCCAATATGCCTTCGCCGCCTGATGCGGCTCCGGAATGGGCCCGCGCTGATTTTCAGCCCGCCCGGCGTCCGGCCGATGTCGGGACGATCTGGACCGGTGTTCCCCTTGGCGATGCCGCTGAAACGGACCGACTGACGCTGCGTGCCACGGCGCCGACGACGCTGGAAATCCAGGACGCCTCGGGCCGGATCCTGTATTCGCGCACGCTGGCAGCCGGTGATGTCTATCAGGCGCGCGAAGACGGGCTGACCTTCTCGGCGTCCGATGCCGGTGCGATTCAGCTGGAACGCGGTGGCGTCGAACTCGGCACACTGGGCGCGGCGGGGATTCCCGTTGAGAATATCGCCCTGGCCCAGGCCGAGACCGCTGTAGTCGATCCTGAATAATTCCCGGCACTGGCTCGCAAGCCTGCCGCAATGCCGCTATATCAGGAGCTCATGCTGACGCGCCTCGCGTTATCGGAGCCCGCCATGTCTGTCATCATCCCTGAACGTGCCCACGATCCCCGTTCCGTGCGCCCCTGGCGCATGATCGACCGGCGCAAGAGCCGCACGATCCGGGTTGGAAAACTGGAGATCGGTGGCGATGCCCCGATCAGCGTCCAGACCATGACCAATACGCTGACCTCGGATGCCAACGCCACGATTGGCCAGATCCGGCGCTGCGAGGAGGCCGGGGTCGATATCGTGCGGGTTTCCTGTCCCGACGAAGCCTCGACCGCGGCGCTCAAGACCATTGTCCAGGCGTCCAGTGTGCCGCTGATCGCGGACATCCATTTTCACTACAAGCGCGGGATCGAGGCGGCCAAGGCCGGCGCGGCCTGCCTGCGTATCAATCCGGGTAATATCGGTTCGATGGACCGGGTGCGCGATGTCGTTCAGGCGGCACGCGATCATGGCTGTGCCATCCGGATCGGCGTCAATGCCGGCTCGCTTGAAAAGCATCTTCTGGAAAAATACGGCGAGCCCTGCCCCGATGCGATGGTCGAAAGCGCACTCGAGCATGCCCGCATCCTCGATGATCTCGATTTCCACGACTACAAGATTTCGGTCAAATCCTCTGACACCTTCATGACGGTCGCGGCCTATCAGCAACTCTCCGAAGCCACCGATGCGCCCTTGCATCTCGGCGTCACTGAAGCGGGCGGTACCCGGATTGGTACGGTGAAGTCCTCGATCGGGATCGGCTCGCTGCTCTGGGCCGGCATTGGTGACACCATCCGCGTCTCGCTCTCGGCCGAGCCCGAGGAAGAGGTGCGCGTCGGTTTCGATATTCTCAAATCGCTGGGGCTGCGCACGCGCGGCGTCAATATCATTGCCTGCCCGTCCTGCGCGCGGCAGGGCTTCGATGTCATCCGCACAGTGGAAACCCTGGAGGCACGGCTGGCGCATGTCTCCGAACCGATTTCGCTCTCCATCATCGGCTGTGTCGTCAACGGGCCGGGCGAAGCGTTGATGACCGATCTCGGCTTCACCGGCGGCGGTGCCGGCCGCGGCAAGATGTATGTCTCCGGCAAGCCGGATCACAACACGTCCAATGAAGACATGGTCGAGCACATCGTTGATCTGGTCGAGGCGCGGGCCGAGCTCCTGCGGGCCGAACGCGAAGCGGCGGAGACGGCGGCGCAATGATCACGCTCTATGGCCTGAAAAACTGCGACACCTGCAAGCTGGCGCTGAGGGAAATCTCGGCCGCCGGGCTTGAGCACCGCTTCGTCGATATTCGCGGCGACGCCGATTTGATGACGCGGGTGCCGCTCTGGGTGAAGCTGGCCGGTGCCAAGGCGCTGCTCAATACCCGCTCGACCACCTGGCGCGGCCTCTCGCTGCAGGAGCAGCAACTCGCCGATGCCGAGCCGGCCGCCCTGTTGATCGCCAACCCGACCCTGGTCAAACGGCCTGTGATCGAAAGCGGTGATGAATTGTATGTGGGCTGGAGCGCGGCCGTGCGCGCGGCGGTGTTGGGCGCAGCAGCGTGATTGATGCCGGGCTCCGGGCCGGCTGCGATATCAGCCTGGGTTTCCCGCATCATGGTGCCGAAACGGCTGCGGATCATCTGCGCGCCGTCGCCGATTACATGGATCGCGAAGGGTTTGCGACCGAGATGTATCTCGGCGGCCCGATGGTTGCCGCGCTGGAAGCGAAAATCGCCGGTCTGCTCGGCAAGCCGGCAGCGATGTGGTGCCCCACCGGAACCATGGCCCAGGGAATCGCCGCGCGCATCCACGCCGCTCGCACCGGCCGGAACAGGATCCAGCTTCACCCGACCTCGCATCTCGAATTGCATGAGGAGCAGGGTTATCATTTTGCCCATGGGCTCGACGCGACGCTGATCGGTGAGTGGTCGTCACCGCTCGCCGCTGATGACCTTCAGCCCGGTGCCGCCTGCGCTTTCATCGAGTTGCCGCAGCGCCATAATGGCGGCGCCCTGCCAGTGTGGGGTGCGCTGGACGCGATCAAGGTGCGCGGCCAGGCGCTAAATCTGCCGATGCACCTTGATGGTGCCCGAATTTGGTCGACCCGGCCTTTCTATGATGACCGCAGCTATGGCGAAATCTGCGAGGGCTTCGCCTCGGTTTATGTCTCGCTCTACAAGGATATCGGCGCGGCGGGCGGCGCGGTTCTCGCCGGCGATGCCGATTTCATCGCCGAGGCGCGGCTCTGGCTGGCGCGGTTCGGCGGACGGATCATTTCACCGGCGCCCATGGTGCCTGACGCGCTGCGTCTGCTCGACCGGCGCCTTGAGCTGATGCCGGCTCTGGTCAAGCGGGCCCGTAATCTGGCTGCGGCCCTGACCGGGATTGAGGGCGTGACCGTCACGCCGGACCCGCCGCAGGTAAATATGTTCCATCTTCGCCTGCCGTGTGACGCGTCAACGGCGGAACGGGCTCGCGACGACGCGGCGCGGCAAACTGGCGTCTGGCTCGGCAATCGCTTCTGGGATCTGGAGGACGCGCCGGTCTGCGCGCTGGAAATCACGGCCGGTGAATACCTGCTGGGCCTGCCCGATGCGCGGCTGGTTGATGCCGTCACGGTGCTCGCCGGCCATGTCGCCGCCGCTATTCGACCAGGGCAAACAAAACCAGAGTGAGGGTCATCGCCTGGCCATTGCGGATCAGGCTGACCACGAGCGTATTGTCCGGCGGCGGTCCGTCGCAGCCGCGCACATCGAGCGAATCTCCATTGAAGCCGGTGACGATATCGCCCGCCTGTATCCCGCCGCGACTGGCGGGCGTGTCGGCAATCACTGATCCGACCCGATAACCCAGCGGGTGCGGTTCGAACACCATGCCATGATCATAGTCCGGCTCGAAGGTGATCGGGGTTTCGGGGTGATGGCGCACCATGCGCACCCGTTCGGTCGCCTGGTCGAACGTCCAGGTGAAATGGCGCATTACCTCGCCGCCGATCAATTCGGTCCCGGGCGTGGATTGCAGGGTTGGTGTGATCAGCTGGTTTCGACCGATGCGGGCATTCAGGCGCGAGCGGGCGCCGGATCGCTCCTCAACCTCGCGCAGGCGCATCGAGGCGCCGGTCGGACGCGGCGGCTCGAAGGTGTCGTAGAGATCGATCCGGCGTACAGCGAGACTGGTCATGGCGGCGCCACTATCAATCAGCATCCGGCGGCGGCGATCCGGAAACTCCACCACCATCCATGGGCGATAGTCAGGACCGTCCGCGTTGAACACGGTTTCGCCATCGGGCTGAGGCAACCGTCCTTCCTCCAGTCGCATCTCGCCATTCTCGTAATCGAGGGTCAGCAGGTAATCGCTGAACGCTCCGAAGGAGAGGATGCCGTCGATCGGATGTCCCAGGGCGCGGGCGAGGTGGTCGAGCTGCCCGACGCGGGCCTGCAGGCGATTGATCGCGACCGGGCCGGCCTGGGCGTCGCGGATATTGGCGCGATCGCGCGCGCCGAGCCGGATGCCGCTGACGCGCTCGATACTGTCAGGGTCGACATAGGAGGAAGACGCGCCGGTATCGTGCAGGAACCAGAGTGTGCGGTCGGCCGGATAGCCCTCGCGCGGCGCGAGCGTGATCGGTATCAGAAAATAGCCGCGGCAGATGACGGTGGGTATGACAACCGGGTCGGCGGCGCTTGCGGCGCTGCCAATGCTCAGGAAACTTGCGATGGCCAGCAATGCGTGATGGATCGACACACCAAAACTCCGAACCTGCCGGACAATTTACCCGGGTCACCGGTGCCGCCAAGGGGGAATGCAGCCGATGAAATCGATTTGCGTGTATTGCGGCTCCAATCCGGGCCGGGATCCTGAGTTTGTGACAGCAGCCCGCGCAGTCGGAACACGCCTGGCGGCGGCCGGGCTCGATATCGTTTATGGCGGTGGCCAGGTCGGGCTGATGGGCGAAGTCGCCGATGCCGCCCTCGAAGCCGGTGGTCGGGTGATCGGCGTCATCCCCGAATTCCTCGCCCTCAAGGAAATTGCACATCTGGATTTGACCGAGCTCTACGTCGTGCAGTCCATGCATGCCCGCAAGGCAAAAATGGCGCATTTGTCGGACGCCTTCATCGCCCTGCCGGGAGGCATTGGCACGATGGAGGAATTGTTCGAGATATGGACCTGGGGCCAATTGGGTCAGCACCGCAAACCTGTCGGCCTCCTCAATGTTCATGGCTATTATGATGATCTTGTGGCCTTCCTCGACAAGATGGCCGACCAGAATTTCCTCGCCCCCGATCACCGCGCCTCCCTGATGGTCGCCGACCGGATCGACGATCTGCTCGAGGCCTTTCGTGGCTATGAGGCGCCGCCGGGGGATATCCGGCTGAAGACGCTCCAGACCTGACAGCGCCGCCAGTCATGAGTGTATGAAAGCTATGCAGGACAAGAAAGCTGTCGCATCACGGATTGTAACCGGTCTAGTCTCACCGCGAACAATCTGAGGATATCAAGATGTATGAGACTATTCTGACGCCTGTGCTGGCGATGATCGTCTGGACCTTTGTCATGTGGCTGTGGATGTATGCCACCCGCATTCCGGCCATGCAGAAGGCGGGCATCAATGCCGCCAGGATGAAGTCGAAAAGCGAGATGGATGTCCTCCCGATCGAGGTCCGCCGCATCGCCGACAACTATAATCACCTGCATGAACAGCCGACGATTTTCTACGCCCTGGTGGTCTATTGCCACCTGGTCGGTCTGGCCGATCCCTTGATGATCGGGCTCGCCTGGGGCTATGTCGCGCTGCGCGTTCTGCACAGTCTGATCCAGGCCTTGTGGAACTTCATCCCTGTGCGCTTCTTCGTCTTTATCAGCTCGACCCTCGTGCTGATCGTTATGGCGGTGAGGGCCGTGCTGGCGCTCTTCTAGCGGCGGCAAACAGCCGCGCGGCATTTGCAAGAACAGCGTCAGGTGCTAACCGAGCGGCATGCACACTCCCGCTTCCAGACTCGCGCAAGTCATTGATCGCTTCGACCAGGTCGAGGCGCGGCTCGGCGCTGCCTCCGACTCAACCGAAATCGTCAAACTCTCGAAGGAGCATGCCGAGTTGCGGCCGGTCGCGGAAAAGGCCAAGGCCCTGCGCGCCGCCCGCACCGAGCTCGACGAACTTGCCGAGATGATGGAGAGCGGTGATGCGGAGATGGCGGACCTGGCGCGTGAGGAATTTTACGAGCTGAAGGAAACCCTTCCCGCGCTCGAGCTCGAGATGAGCCTGGCGCTCCTGCCCAAGGACAAGGATGACGCGGCCAATGCGCTGATCGAAATCCGCGCCGGCACGGGCGGCGATGAGGCGGCCCTGTTCGCGGGCGATCTCTATCGCATGTATGAGCGCTATGCCCAGCTTCAGGGCTGGAGCTGGGAGCTGGCTTCGGCCTCGGAAGGCGATCATGGCGGCTATAAGGAAGTCATCGCCTCGATCTCGGGCAATGGCGTGTTCGGACGGTTGAAATTCGAGAGCGGCGTGCACCGGGTCCAGCGCGTGCCGGCGACGGAAAGCCAGGGTCGGATCCACACATCCGCTGCGACGGTGGCGATCATGCCGCAGCCGGAAGATATCGATATCGAGCTTAATATGTCCGAGATCCGCGTCGATACGATGCGCGCCTCGGGCGCGGGCGGCCAGCACGTCAACAAGACCGATTCAGCCGTGCGCATGACGCATTTGCCAACCGGTATCGCGGTGGTCTGCCAGGAGAAGTCACAGCACCAGAACCGGGCCAAGGCGATCGAATTGCTCAAAGCCAAGCTCTATGACATGCAGCGGGAGGCCGCGAATGCCGAGCGCGCCGCCGAGCGCAAGGGCCAGATCGGGTCCGGCGATCGCTCCGAGCGGATCCGCACTTATAATTACCCGCAGGGCCGGGTCTCCGATCACCGCATCAATCTCACCCTCTACAAGCTCGACGAGATCGTTGCGGGCGACGGGCTTGATGAAGTCGTCTCCGCCCTGATCGCCGAAGACCAGGCCGCCCGTCTGGCGGCCCTGGAGGATTGAGGCGCGCCGCGTCCCGGTTGACGGGGTCGCGAGGCCACGCTCCTGTGATGTCCCGGGCCTTTCAGATCCGGCAAGGTTGGAGATGCCCATGTTGAAGTCCGGTTTTGTTTTGGCGCTTGGCGTTGCGGGGCTGCTCACGGCCTGTTCCGGCAATGAGGCGCTGGATCCGGCAGCGATCTGCCATGTCGGCGTCTATCAGACCGCATCCGGTTCGATCATTGATATCGCCCCGGTGGCTGGCGCGGATTTGCGCTGGCGCGCCCTCGATGGTCAGGTCGGCCGTATTTCTGCGGGCGAGGATGGTCTCTGGTCAGGCACCACCGGCTGGACCGATCAGGCCGATCCGGCCCGTTTCGACCTCGGTGAATGCGGCACGACAAGTCTCACCATTGAAGGCCTCGACGGCTATGACGGCGTCGCCGAACGCATCCCGCTGGACATTATCGACACCGAATTTGAAAGCGACGGGCTGACGCTCGCCGGGCGCCTGGTCCTGCCGCAAGGCACGCAGCCGGTCCCGATCGCGGTCTGGGTGCATGGATCGGAGCGCGATTCGGCCCTCGATTGGGCCTATGCCCAGCGCATCATGCCGGCGCAGGGCGTGGGCATTTTTGTCTATGACAAGCGCGGCACCGGCGCCTCCGGGGGCGAATACTCGCAGGATTTCCAGGCACTGGCCGGCGATGCCGCCATGGCCTTGCAGCGCGCCCGCGAACTGGCGGGGCCGCGCGCCGGCCGTGTCGGCCTGTTTGGCGGCAGCCAGGGTGGCTGGGTTGCCCCCCTCGCGGCGACAATGAGTGATGCCGACTTCGTCATGGTCAGTTTCGGCATGATGGTGGCCCCGACCGATGAGGACGCCTCGGAAGTCCAGCTCGAACTGCGCGCGGCCGGCTATGATGATGAGGTGCTGGCAAGGGCCGCACAGGTTACCGATGTCACCGGACGCCTGATGGCCTCGGGCTTTACTGACGGGCGAGAGGATTTTGTCCGGCTGAAACAGCAATGGGGTGATGAAGACTGGTTCCGGGCCATTGAGGGCGAATATTCCGGTCAGATGCTGGATGCCGGTGTGACCGCCTTCAAATTTGTCTATCGCAACTTCTTCGATGCCGGCACCAGCTGGGGACATGATTCCACAGCGGTGATGAACCAGGTCGAGGTGCCGGTCTTGTGGGTGCTCGCCGGGCAGGACCGCGAGGCGCCGCCAGATGCGACGCGCGATATCCTGCACCAGCTGATCGCTGAAGGCCGGAACATCGACCTGGTCGAGTTCGCAAATACCGGTCACGGTATTCTCGAATTCGTTGAAACCGGGGCGGGCCGGGAATCGACGCGCTATGCGGAGGGCTATTTCCGGCTGCTGGGCGACTGGGCCCGCAATGGCCGGCTTGAAGGCCCCTATGGCGATGCCCGTCTTCCTGAACCGGTGGTGCAAGAGCCGTGACCAAGGACCCGGCTTCCGGGGCCGCCTTCGAAGCGGCGGTGCAATCCCACGCGGCCGACCAGGCCAGCCGGCCCGGCTTTGCACTGGTTCAGGCCTGGCAGGGGATGGATCTGGCCGGGATTCGCCGTCACCTCATTGCGGCCTTGCGTGCAGCCGGGATCGACGAGGCCGATGATGATGCCCGCTTCCTGATCGCTCATGTCCTGGAACCCGTCAGCCTCGCCCAGGCGTTGGCCGATGCGGCCTTGTGGTCCTGGCAGAATGCGACCCGCCTGGCTGATCTGGCCGCCTTGCGTCTGCAGCGCGTGCCGCTGTCACAGGTCCTCGGAAGCAAGCCTTTCTGGACGCTGGACCTGAAGGTCACCGGCGATGTCCTGACGCCGCGCGCCGATACCGAAGCGCTGGTCGAGGCGGTGTTGGCGCGTTGCGCGGACGAGCCTCTGCATATGCTTGATCTCGGCACCGGTTCCGGCGCGATCCTGGCGGCCCTGCTCAGCGAACGCCCGGCCTGGACGGGGCAGGGGGTTGATCTGTCGCCGGCGGCCCTGGCCGTGGCGCAACACAATATCGATGCGTGCGCGCTGACGGCGCGGGCGCAACTGGCCCGGGGGCGCTGGGGCGAGAGCCTGCGCGGTCACAGCTTTGATCTGGTCGTGTCGAATCCGCCCTATATCGTGCGCGAGGTGCTGGCCGGGCTCGAGCCCGAAGTGCGCGATCATGAACCCGCCCTGGCGCTTGATGGCGGCGCGGACGGTCTCGATGCCTATCGCGCCATCATTGCCGATCTGCCGCGCCTGCTCAGGCCCGGTGGCTGTTTTGCCCTGGAGATCGGCTTCGATCAGGCCGAACCGGTTCTGGGATTGGCCGGAGCGGCCGGTCTGACGGCGCTGGAATGCCTGCCTGACCTGTCGGGGCATGATCGTGTTGTGCTCGGGCGGGCCGTTTTGCATAACGGTTAAAATCGCTTGGAAAGCGTTTCGCCGCAGGCTAGGTTTTACGACAACAGGCGGGGCGTGCCACTTTTTGGGGCCTAGCGCGGTCGGATCCACCGCCTGTTTTGCTCCGGCCAATCAAGATCAATCGTTTCATCAGGGTGCAAGATCACGCCCCTGCAACTGAACAACAAGGTCACATTGTCAGATATGAATCGCTGGAAAACAGGGGCGGGCGATAATAAGCGCCAACGCGGCCGTGGGCGGAAGCCGAGCAATCCTTCCAATCGCAGCTATGAGAGCAATGGTCCGGAAGTCAAAATCCGTGGCAATGCTCCCCAGATTTTTGACAAATACGTTCAACTGGCGCGCGATGCGATGCTGGCGGGCGACCGCGTGCGAGCCGAGAATCTCTACCAGCACGCCGAGCATTATTTCCGCCTCATCCAGGCCAACCAGCCACGCCGTGATTCCGGGCCTGACGACCAGGTCGAGAATGACGATGATGATGTGGCTGATGACGGCTATGAGCGTTTCAGTGACCGGGTTGAAGAGCGCGACAACAATAATAATCGCGACCAGAATAACGGGAACCGGGACGGCAATCGCGATGGCAATCGTGACCAGAATCGCGACGGCAACCAGAACCGCAATCGTGAGCCTCGCCGGGGGCGTCAGCCGCGCCAGCCACGGCATGAGCAGCCGCAGAGCGATCCGCTCAATGTTGTGACGCCGGAAGGTGAAGCCCAGCCACAAGCTCAGTCGCAACCGCAGGCCCAGCCGCCCGCGAGCAATCATCATCCAATCCACGCGCCGGTCACACCGTCGAGCGCCGCGCCAGCCGCGCCGGACGCTGCAAGCGATGACGAACCGCCACGGCGCGCCCGTCGTCCACGCCGTCCGCGCAGCGATGAGGGTGAAACCGGTGCCGCACCGGCAGCGCCGGCCGCCGAAGAGGCCAAGCCGGCCAAGGCGCCCCGCGCGCCTCGGGCCTCTCGCGCCAAGCCAAAGAGCGACCCGTCTGATGGCGGTGGCTCGGAGAGCGACGCGGCCTGATCGCGACGTGATCGAATGAAATGAGGGGCCCGTTGCTTGCAGCAGCGGGTCCCTTTTTCTATTCGGCCGGTTTTCTATGCGGCCGGGCTGACGGGTTGCGGTGCCTGCTTGTGACCGTGGAACAGGCCCCAGCTGGCGCCGGTCTGGCTTGCATTGCGATACAGGACCGCAGCGGTCACACCGAGCATCAGGCATTCCGCTGTCGCATTGACCATCCAGATACCTGTCTCGCCGAATACCAGCGGCAGGGTCAGCGTCAGGGGCAGGACGAAGAGATAGGTCCGCCCCAGCCCGAGAATCGCGGCGCGCGGCGCATCCCCGACCGCCTGGAAATAGGTCGAGATCATGGTTTGCGGGCCGGCGAGCGCGTAGAGCGCGACCATCATTGGCAGGATGCGCGCCACGTCCGCGGCCACCGCCGGGTCATTGACGAACATCCCGCCCCATTGATCGCGCAGGCTGATCAGTACCACCTCGGCTCCGGCGGTGTAGATCAGGCCACACACCAGGGCGATCACCAGAATCCGGTCCGAGCGCTGCCACAGGCCTGCACCGTAATTATTGCCGACGATCGCTTGCAGGGCCTGGCTCAGTCCCATCAGAACCAGGAAGGCGAAGGAGAGAATCCGCATCACGATGCCATAAGCCGCGACGGTGGTGTCGTAGTGACCGGTGTCGACAGTTTGCAACATGAGGATCACGGCGCCGGATCCGAGCGACAGGCCGACAAATGACAGGCTTTGCGGTGCACCCAGCGCCAGAAATCCCGGCCAGCCGGTGCCGAGGCGGGACCAGTCGAGGCCGGCGAGGCGCAGGGGCGAGGTCTTGCCCATGCGGAATCCCAGGATCACCAGCAGGGCGATGGCCTGGGCGATGGCCGTTCCCAGCGCCGAACCCGCCACACCGAGTCCCATTACGGCGATCAGCACATAATTGAGCGCCAGATTGGCCAGCGTCACCAGCAGCCCGGCCATCGCCATCAGTCCGACCTTGCCCTCGACCCGCAGTGCGGTGGATTGCACGGCCAGTGCAAAGGCGATCGGCGAGCTGAAGACGGCGATGCTCAGATAGACATACCCCATCCGGGCCAGTGTCTCCGAGCCGTTTGCCGCCGCCAGGGTCAGCGGTCGGGCGCCGGCAAGAAACAGCACGACCAGGACCAGGCAGGCGATCAGTGAAAGCCCGTGGGCGCCGACGAATTCGGCGCGCGCTCGCTTGATCGCACCGGCGCCGAGATGCCGGGCCAGCACCGAGGCCATGCCGTTGGCGACCAGAGTGGAGAGGGCCACTATCAGCATGAAGAGCGGGAACATCAGCGTCACTGCGCTGAGCGCATCGGCGCCGACAAAGACGCCGAGAAAGATCGCATCGACAACGGTCAGCAGACCATTCATCGCCATCAGGAAAATGATTGGAAGTGCCGTGCGCACAAAAAGCGGCCCAAGCGGGCCGTGGGTATAGGTATTGCTCATGTCATCAACTCCAGGGCGCGAAGCTTGGAGGATGGGGCTCGCATTGCCACCGCAGCGATTGCGCCGGGAGGAGAAAAATCAACGTCCGGAAATTCACCACGACCGAAGTCTGCGAGCGGCGGGCAACCGGGGACCGGCGCGCTGGATACTGCGCCGGGCGCAGGGCGTCAAGCTTGCCCAGGCCCCGGCAGCTCGACGCCATCCCCGATCGTGACGGCACCACTTGTCTCGACACTCATGTAGATCCCGCAATCGGCATGCCCGTAATGCGCCATCAGCGCCGCCGGCAGATCTATGTCGCGCCGGGCTGTGTCGGGATTGATGCTGGTGGCGACGCAGCGGCGGATCCGGCTTTGGCCGCGCAATTTGACATCGCCGATCCGGATATCGCGTCCAAGCCAGTCGAACTCGGCCCAGGGCTCCACGCCGTCGATCAGGAGATTGCCGCGAAAGCGTATGGGGTCGATGGCGTGGCCGGTGCGCGTCTCAAGGTCGCGCACGGAGGCGGCATTGATGAGCGAGACATGCGGATATGGAATATCGGTCAGGGCCTGGCCGGGGATATGGGCGAATCTGAGCGCACCGCGCACCTGTTCGCCGAGCAGGGTTTCAAGCCGGGCAAACAGCGGGCCATGGCTGGCGGCATCGTCCAGCGCGACGGTGATCGACTCGCCATCGGGCCAGCGTGTGGTGAAGCCGCGCCCGGCCGTGTCGCAACGGGTTTGCAGCTGCGCCAGATCGGTCTGGCCGGCCAGCATCAGGAAATGCTTCTTCTTCACATGCGCCGGATGGGCCGGATCGAAATCGCCCGGTCCATTCTCGATCGCCCAGGCGCGGTCGAAAGGCAGCGTGTGGCCGGGTTTCAGGTCGGCGCGGTCGAGGCGGTCGGGCCCGAATCCTTTGACCGGAAAGCGGGTAAGTGCGGTAAGCTGCGGCATGGTCGAAAGAAACCCTCACGGAAGCATGGTCAATCTGTCGCGGCTGGGCCTCTTGTGTGACGCATGTGCAACACCTACATGCCGATCAAGCCGCGATTTCGACGCGCTTTCTTAAGGCGTCGGAGCGCACCCTATCTCGCCTTTCCCGGGGGATCGACATGGAATTCGACAAATACACAGACCGCGCCAAGACCATCGTTCAGGGCGCCCAGACATTGGCCATCAAGGCCGGCCATCAGCAATTTACGCCCGAGCACGTGCTCAAGGCGCTGCTTGACGATACGGCTGGCCTGGCGACCAATCTCATCAAATCTGCTGGCGGCAGCGCGCATCAGGTGATCGATGGTGTCACCCAGGCTCTGGGCGCCCTGCCCAAGGTCGAGGGCGGCGAGGGCAAGCTCTATATGGCCCCACCCACAGCCAAGCTGTTTGATGCGGCGCAGACGGCGGCGACCAAGGCCGGCGATGAATACGTCACCGCCGAGCGCCTGCTTCAGGCGCTCAGCCTGCAAACCGGCACCAAGGCCTTCGATATTCTCAAAGCTGCCGGTGTTACGCCGCAGGGCCTGAACACCGCGATCAATGATCTGCGCCAGGGCCGCACCGCTGACAGCGCGTCGTCGGAAGACACCTATGAAGCGTTGAAGAAATACGCCCGCGACCTCACGGAGGTGGCGCGCGAAGGCAAGCTCGACCCGGTGATCGGTCGCGACGAGGAAATTCGCCGTGCCATCCAGGTCTTGTCGCGCCGGACCAAGAATAACCCGGTCCTGATCGGTGAGCCCGGCGTCGGCAAGACGGCCATCGCCGAGGGCCTGGCCCTGCGCATCGTCAATGGCGATGTGCCTGAAAGCCTCAAGGAAAAACGCCTGCTGGCGCTCGATATGGGCGGCCTGATTGCCGGTGCGAAATTCCGCGGCGAGTTTGAGGAACGCCTCAAATCCGTGCTCAATGAAGTCACGGCCGCCAATGGCCAGATCATTCTCTTCATCGACGAGATGCACACACTGGTCGGTGCCGGCAAGGGCGATGGCGCCATGGATGCGTCCAATCTCCTGAAGCCTGCCCTGGCACGCGGTGAACTGCACTGTATCGGCGCGACGACGCTGGACGAATACCGCAAGCATGTCGAAAAGGACGCGGCCCTGGCGCGGCGTTTCCAGCCGGTCATGGTCGAGGAGCCGACCGTGGAAGACACGGTCTCCATCCTGCGCGGGTTGAAGGAAAAATACGAGGTGCACCATGGCGTGCGCATTGCCGACAGCGCCATTGTCGCTGCCGCCAACCTGTCCAATCGCTACATCACCAACCGCTTTTTGCCCGACAAGGCGATCGATCTGATGGACGAGGCCTCGGCCCGTCTGCGCATGCAGATCGACAGCAAGCCGGAAGAGCTCGACGAGATTGATCGCCGGGCGATCCAGCTCAAGATCGAAGCCGAAGCGATGAAAAAGGAGTCCGACGAGGCCTCCAAGGAACGCCTGGCCGCGATCACCAAGGAAGTGGCGGAGCTGGAATCGCGCTCGGCCGAGCTGACCGCGACCTGGCGCGCCGAGAAGGCGAAACTGGCCGGTGCGACGACGCTCAAGGAATCGATCGAGCACGCCCGTGCCGAGCTGGCCGATGCCGAACGGCGCGGTGATCTTGGCCGGGCTTCGGAGATCAAATACGGCCAATTGCCTGATCTTGAGAGCCGTCTGGCCCTTGCCGAGACCAGCAGTGATGACGGTGAGCAGACCATGCAGGAAGTCGTCGATGACGAGCAGATCGCCCAGATCGTCTCACGCTGGACCGGTGTGCCGGTCGACAAAATGCTCGAAGGCGAGCGCGACAAGCTGCTGCGCATGGAAGAAGCCCTGCATGGCCGCGTCGTCGGCCAGGAAACGGCGCTGGAAGCGGTCTCCGATGCGGTGCGCCGCGCGCGCGCGGGCTTGAAGGATCCAGCCCGTCCGATCGGCTCCTTCATGTTCCTCGGGCCCACGGGTGTTGGCAAGACCGAGCTGACCAAGGCGCTGGCCGCCTTCCTGTTCGACGATGAACACGCGGTCACCCGCATGGATATGTCGGAATATATGGAGAAGCACTCCGTCTCCCGCATGATCGGCGCGCCTCCGGGCTATGTCGGTTATGAGGAGGGCGGTGCGCTCACCGAAGCCGTGCGCCGCCGGCCCTATCAGGTGATCCTGCTCGATGAGATCGAGAAGGCGCACCCGGATGTCTTCAACGTGCTGCTGCAAGTTCTCGATGATGGCCGTCTCACCGACGGGCAGGGCCGCACGGTCGATTTCCGCAATACGATCATCATCATGACCTCCAATCTCGGGGCCGAACATCTGCAGGCCGTCGAGAATTCCGAGGATGCCCGCGAAATGGTGATGGAGGCCGTGCGCCTGCATTTCCGTCCGGAATTCCTCAACCGGGTCGATGAGATCGTCCTGTTCAACAAGCTCGCTCGCGAGGATATGGGCGCCATTGTCGATATCCAGATGAAGCGTCTGGAAAAACTCCTGGCCGATCGCCGCATGACGATCGATCTCGACGCGTCAGCCCGCGACTGGATTGCCGCCAAGGGCTATGACCCCGCCTACGGGGCCCGCCCCTTGAAGCGCGTGATCCAGAAAGACCTGCAAGACCCGCTCGCCCGTATGCTGCTGGAAGGCACAATCAAGGACGGCGAGAATATCGTGGTCTCCAGCGAAGCCGGCGTGCTGACCATCAATGGCATCGCCATTGGTGAGAAGCGGCCATTGAAGGCTGTGGTGAATTAACGGCTCTGCGGAGACTTGAATAGAGAACGGCCGGAGAGCGATGTGCTTTCCGGCCGCTTTTTTGTCCGCGTAGGTTCTCTGGCGGGGTGTGCCCGCGCGTGCGCCCGCAAATCTCCATAAAAACAATAACGTTGTCATCCCGAATCTGCGCCCGGATCGTAGCCGCGTCCGGGCATTCGTCCGGAATGACAACGGTTTGGTTTGGCTGCGAGGGAGAGGCGGCTTCCACCGGCGCCCGGTCGGATCAGCCTTTGTCGCGGCTTGGCAGCTCCACCACCGGCGAAAACCCGCCAAAAACCATCCGCTTGCCGTCGAAGGGCATCGGATTGCGCACCGGATCCATGCGCGGGTCGCCGGTTTCGGGATTCTCCATCCACTCCATCATTTTCGCCATGCCGGCATCGCGTGTCGTCTTGTCGGGCCATTCGATCCAGGAGAAGACGACGGTCTCGTCCGGCTTCGCCTGCACGGCCTTGCGGAAATCGGTGACCTTCCCGTCTGGCGTATCATCGCCCCAGCATTCCATCACCCGCAGGGCACCAAGTTCCATGAAGACGCCGTTGGCGAAATTGGCATGATCAATGAATTTCTGCTTGTTCGTGGTCGGCACGGCGATCACGAATCCGTCGATATAGCTCATTTCAAGTCTCCCTCAATTGGCGAGCATCGCCTCCGGTGCTCGCGAAGCTTGATCAAAAACGGACTCAATCCGCAGCATCGGCGAAGCTCCCCGTCCGCAGGGCACCAGCTGGTTTGTAAGTGCTGATGATCACGCCGGACGCTGCTGTCTTCGTATCGACCAGGCCGAGCTCGCTCGGTGCGACCCTGTCCGAGAACAAGCGCTTGCCCGTTCCAAGCAGGACAGGAAAGACGAGGAGCAGGACCTCGTCCGCCAGCCCCTGTTCGATCAGGAGCGGTGTCAGGGTCGAACTGCCCCAGACGATCAGATCGGGGCCGGACGCTGCCTTGACGCGTGCAATGCCTTCAATGATATCCGCGCCGAGCGCTTTGGCCGGTCCCCAGTCGAGGCTGTCTGGCCTGTGCGTGGCGACGAACTTCCTGGCGCCATTGAGCGTGTCGGCCATCGGGCCGGTCTGGTTTGGCCAGTAGTTTGCGAAAATATCATAGGTGCGCCGGCCGAGCAGAAGGTCGAAGCCCCCGCCCTGCGCCGCGTCGATCGCCTCGCCAATGGCCGGATCGAAATGCGGGAAGGCCCAGCCGCCATGTTCGAACCCGCCTTCGTAATCTTCGCCCGGCCCACCAGGTGCCTGGATCACGCCGTCGAGCGAGATGTGCTCGATGATTTTAATGTGTCTCACAGTCTGTCTCCTTTCCCGGCTACCGGGGTGATTGCCTTGCTGGGGCGCTGAACAGCATTTCGATGTAGCGGCGCAGATGGTCGATACTGTCGGCAGCGATCGCTGCTGCCCCAGTGGCTTTTGCGAGGATGAAGCCGCCCTGGATGACGGCCTGGGTGTGCAGGGCGAGCGATTTCGCTGTCCATTCGGGTTTCATGCCGCGCTCGACTCTGGCCGCCTCGATATCGGCTTCCAGTGTCTCGGCGTGGCCGGCGATGCTGCGCTCGCAGGCCTCGCGGATGGCGGGCGCGGTCTGATAGGTTTCCTGCACCATGGTGCCGACCAGACAGGTGAAATCAGGCAGATCGCCTTGCAGGAGGGCCTTGCGAAACTCGAGATAGGCGAGGACGCGGTCCAGCGGGTCGGCAGGGTCGTGATAGGCCGCATCGGCAAACAGGGTGCCGGTGATCTGTGACCAATGCTCCGCCGCCGCGATGGCGAGTTCGTCCTTGCTCTTGAAATGGTGGAAGAAGGCGCCCTTGGTGACGCCGGCGGCCGCACAGAGTGCATCGACCGTGGTCGCCGAATAGCCCCTGGTCCGGATCACCGACAGCGCCGCATCAAGCAATTTCGCCCTGGCATCCTGTTTTGTCGCTGGTTTTGACATCTCGCCCTTTCCGGTTTCGCCGAACATACCAACTAGTTGGTATTGAGTCAATTCGCGGCAATGGCGCGTGGGGGCTGTGGCCGCGCGCAGGGCCTATGATCCAGCAAATACAATAATTTACTTCCCCGGAATTCGCTGCGCGCCTCCGGGGAAGCTTGTGTGTGGTGGGTTTGGAAGGCCCCCCTAAACCGCAATCGCCATCTGCGGCTCGCCATCTCCAGTCAGCGCCGGCGAGCGGCCATCGGCGCCCACGGTGCAATTCACGCGTTTTCGGAAAGCCGAGAAGCTGTCGAACGTGACCACATCGACCGGTTCGTCGAACTCCACGGTGAGCCGGTAATGGCTTCCGTGATTGAGCTGGGCCAGGGCGATGATCTCGCCCTTGAAGGGCTGGCCGAGATAGCGGCCGGTGATATGGGCCCCGAGCGTCAGCGGGCTGGCCGGGCGATTGCCGGCGGCTGCGTGGAGCGTGTTCCAGTCGCGATAGCCATGCTGGTGGGCCAGCAATTCGAGCGCTTCGCTGTGGGAGATGAAATTGCCCTCGGCCGTCAGGCTCTGGCGCAAGCGTTTGGCCTGGGCCTTGAGGACCTCAAGCGCGGGGAGGGTCTGGATAATGGACATGTCGTCGCCTGTCTCAGTGACTGCATGCGTATTTCGGACGGGGCTCGCATTGCCATCACATCGCATGACACTGGGTCGACGGATGAGGTCATATCGGAGATTTCACCACGGCTTGCGCCTGCGAGCGGCGGGCATCTCCAGACCCGTGGCGCGGCTTTTGCCGCGCCACGGGGATCAAGTCAAGAGACGGGTTAGCGCGCGCCGCTACTGGAATCCGCCATCAAGGGCGTTTCAGTTGCATTGGCCGGCCGGGCGTCGTTGCGGATCGCGATGATACGGTCGCGCTCGGCGATGAAGGCCGGCATGTCAGCATCGGTTAGCTGGCGGCCGGTCGGCAGGTCGAGCGTCATCGGATTGACCGGACGGCCGTTCTGATGAACCTCGTAATGCAGGTGCGGCCCGGTGGAGCGGCCCGTGGTGCCGACATAGGCGATGACCTGGCCCTGGGTGACCCGGCTGCCGGCGCGGAGGCCGCGGGCAAAGCCGTTGAGATGGGCATAGGCGGTTTCGAAGCCATTGGCGTGGCGGATCCGGACGTAATTGCCAAAGCTGCCGAAGCGGTTGGCGCGTTCGACGACGCCATTGCCGGCGGCGAAGATCGGCGTGCCGGTCGGGGCGGCGAAATCGGTGCCGTTATGGGCGCGGGTATAGCCCAGGATCGGGTGACGCCGGCGACCGAAGGAGGAGGAGAGGCGGGCACCATTGATCGGGGTCAGCATCAGCAGGCGCTGGGCGCTCGCACCTTCGGCACTGTAATAGCCAATGCCGCCATCGGACGTCTCGAAGCGGAAGAATTCCTTCGGGTCGCCGCGGCCCTCATAGCGGGCATAGAGGATATCGCCGGTGCGGGCGGTCTGGCCCTCTTCATTGACGAAGCGCTCGAACAATATGTCGAAACCGTCGCCGGGCTGGATCGAGCGCTGGAAGTCGATCGCATAGGCGAGCACGCCAGCCAGCTCGACCACGATGCGGTCGGTGGCACCGGCATTGAGCGCGTCGACATAGAGCGAGGAGGTGATGGAGCCGGAGGAGCGCACGATCTGGCGTTCAAACTCGGCAATGGTCTCACGTGTGCGGTATTCATCGCCGCTGACACGCGCCACTGTGATGGAGCGTTCGACATCCGGGCGGAAAGAGATGCCGCTCAGCCGCAGACGGCTCTGGGTCTCCTCATCGGCTTCGATCGCCGCATCCGGTTCGGTCTCGAGATAGAGGTTGAGGCTCTGGCCAGCGCGCAGATAGCGCAGGTCATAGACCTGGTTCAGCGCGCGGATTGCCTTGACGGCGTCAGTGGGATCGACCCCGGCATCGTCGAGCAGGCCAGCCAGTGTGCCACCACGGGGCACAACGCGCTCGACCTGGAGATGGACCGGGCAGCGGGTGCAGGAGGTAAAGGCATTGGTATCGAGCAGGGCCGGGTGAAGTGGCACCGCCGGCGTCGTCCTGTCGGCGCGCAGCACGGTTGTGTCCGTCACGGCGTCGATTTCAAGGGCGGCGGCATTGACGTCCAGCACAGCCACAGCAGCGGCGGGCGCGGCCAGGCCGGCGGCGTCGCTGCGCGTGTCCTTCGACGTCATCAGGGCGGCGAGCAGGCCGGCCGAGAGCACCAGGCTGGCGCATACGACCAGGCCGCGGGCACGGCGTTCATCGGCTTGGGTTACATCAAATCCGGGCATGGTTATGTGGACACTCCGAAGCTTCGTTCCATCACGCGTCATCTCAAGCAAGTCTTGCACCGGTGCAAAGTGCATCCGCACTTCTCGCCCGGGCCCCATAACCCGCCCGAATCATGTCTTGGACGCATTCGGTTGCCAAGTCCTTTCCACGCCTCGATTGGATTTGTGCTGCGAAACCGGGTCGGCGAGCGAGAGAATCGTGTATCGATTGCCCGATGCAAGAACAACGCCCCGCCGAAATGGCCGCCGACCAATTAGCCGCACTGCTCTGCGCGCGGCTTTGTCATGATCTAGTCAGCCCGGTGTCCGCACTCGGCGCGGCACTCAGCGTGCTCGACGATGAAAGCTCCGCCGACATGCATGAAGATGCAATGGACCTGGTGCGCGACAGTTCGCGCCAGGCCCAGGCCAAGCTGGAATTTGCCCGCCTCGCCTATGGCGCGGGCGGTTCGGCACCGGCAACACTCGACACGCGCGAGCTGCAGCGCCTTACAGAGGCGATGTTTTCGGCGTCCAAGCCGGAAATCGTCTGGAAGGTCGAAACGCCAGGACTCGAGAAGACACCCTCACGCCTGTTGATGAATCTCTGCATCCTCGCAGTTGAATCTGTACCGCGCGGCGGCAAGGTGACCGTCGAGGCCACTGAAACCGGTGGCGGTGCCCGCATCCGCATCGTCGCGGAAGGCCCACGGGCACGGCTCAATGCCGACGCTGTCGTGGCGCTCGAGGGACAGGCCCCCGAAACCGGCTATGATGGCCGCTCGATCCAGCCCTATTTTGCGGGCCTGATTGCGCGCAATGCCGGCGGACGTGTCAGCGCCCATGCCAGCGAGGAACGGGTCGAGTTCGTCGCCCTGATCCAGCCGCACCCCTCAACGCTCGGCTGACCAGCTGTAAAAGCTGGTAATAAGCTATGAAGTGAAGACTGGATTTCCACGGACCTGTACCAACAGTCCGTTAACCAAGCTCGTGTCAACTTACCGTCAAATCACGCCCTGACAGGCATATCGACGGCAAGAGGTTGGCAATGGACGATCTGATCAGTGAATTCCTGACGGAGACTGGCGAAAGCCTTGATGTCATTGATGCGGAGCTGGTCCGTTTCGAAAACAATCCGGAAGACCGGGCTATTCTCGACAATATTTTCCGGCTCCTGCACACGGTGAAGGGGACGTGTGGCTTCCTCGGTCTGCCGCGCCTTGAGGCTGTCGCGCATGCCGGTGAAACCCTGCTCGGAAAATTCCGGGATGGCGATCTGGCTGTTTCGCCGCCGATGGTCACCCTGGTCCTGGAATCGATCGATCAGATCAAGGTCATCCTTCACAATATCGAAGAGACGGGCAATGAACCCGCTGGCGAAGACAGCGAACTGATCGGCCGTCTTGAAGACGCCTCCCAGGGCCGTGTCGTCGAAGCCGTCGAGCCTGACGCGCCGGCCGAAACCGTGCCTGAGGGCTGGGACGCCGATCTCGGCCGCGAATTGCGCCCGGGCGAAGTCTCCCTTGCTGATCTCGAAGCGGCCTTTCTGAATACCGACGCTGAAGTCGACGTCCCGCAAGTTGATGACGAGCCCGCTGCCGAGCATCTCGGCGTTGGCGATTTCGATCCGGAACTGGGCCGCGAACTACGCCCCGGCGAGGTATCCGTGGCCGAACTTGAGGCCGCATTCAATTCCGCCGAGCCGGCAGCCGGCATGGCGCCGGCCGCGATTACCCCGGATATGAGCACGACCGAAGCCCTGCAGACCGCCGTCGCAGAGCTCAAGGGTGCTGATGATCACATTATGGGCGGCGATGGCGCGCCGCGCATGCAACAGACCGTGCGGGTCGGCGTCGATGTCCTCGATGCCTTGATGACGACGGTGTCCGAACTGGTTCTGACGCGGAACCAGTTGATGCAGACCATTCGCGGTCTTGAGGACGAAGACCTCAAAGTGCCGCTACAGCGCCTGTCCGCCGTCACCGGCGAGTTGCAGGACGGGGTCATGAAGACCCGGATGCAGCCGATCGGCGATGCCTGGCGCAAACTGCCGCGTATTATTCGCGACGTCTCCACTGATCTCGGCAAGAAGATCGAGCTGGTGATGGATGGCAGCGATACCGAGCTCGACCGCCAGGTGCTGGAACTGATCAAGGATCCGCTCACCCATATGGTGCGCAATTCCGCTGATCACGGCCTGGAAATGCCGGCTGACCGGATCAAGGCCGGCAAGTCGGAGAAGGGCACCATTACGCTTAAAGCCTTCCATGAAGGTGGCCATATCATCATCTCCATCGCCGATGATGGCATGGGACTGAACACGGCTCGCATTGGTGAAAAGGCGCTCGAAAAGGGTCTCACCACCCATGAAGAGCTCGCCGCGATGACCGAGCAGCAGATCCATCGCTTCATCTTCGCGCCAGGATTCTCCACGGCCGCGAAAGTGACCAATTTGTCCGGCCGCGGTGTCGGCATGGATGTGGTCCGCAATAATATCGAACAGATTGGCGGCGTCGTCGATGTCACTTCGACCACCGGCAAGGGCAGCCATTTCAAGATCAAGATCCCGCTGACCCTGGCGATTGTCTCGGCCCTGATCATCGGCAGCCACAAACAGCGCTTTGCCATCCCGCAACTGGCCGTTCGTGAGCTGGTCCGTGTCGGCGCCGGTTCCGAACACGCCATCGAATCCCTCAGCGGCGCCCGTGTGATGCGCCTGCGCGACCGGCTCATGCCGCTGGTCGACCTGCAGGAAGTCCTCGGTGTCAGCCAGGCTGCCGGCGAGGCGAAGCCCGAAGGCAAGGTTGATACCGGCTTCGTCGTCGTGCTCGATGCGGGCGGTCGCAATGTCGGCCTGATCGTCGACAATGTGCTGGATACCGAAGAAATCGTCGTCAAACCCCTGTCGGATTCGCTGCGCAGCGTCGGTGCCTATTCCGGCGCCACAATTCTGGGCGACGGCACCGTCATCATGATCCTCGATCCCAACGGCCTGGCCGGAGAAATCGTGTCGAGCATGGAAGATGAAGCCCATTACGACGCCAGCGCGGCCGCCGCTGCCGAGACACAGAATACGCAGCGCCTGCTGCTGGTTCGCGCCGGTGGCGCCGAGCCGAAGGCGGTGCCGCTGGCACTGGTCACCCGGCTCGAGGAATTCCAGCCGGATGCAATCGAGACCACCAATGGACGGCTCGTGGTGCAATATCGCGGGCGCCTGATGCCGATCGTGCCGCTGGGCGGCCAGATCGGCGCCATGCAGGGTCAGCGTCAGCCGGTTCTGGTCTTTTCTGAGGGCCATGGCGCCATCGGTCTCGCCGTCGACCAGATTGTCGATGTCGTCGAGGAACGTGTCGATCTGCAAATGCGCTCCGACAAGCCGGGCATCATCGGTTCCGCCATTATCAAGGGCAAGGCGACCGATGTGGTCGACATCGCCTGGCATCTCGAACAGGCCCAGGCCGGCAATATCCAGCGCCGCAGCTCGAAGCGCCGCCGCCGGGTCCTGCTCGTCGACGCTGACGCCTTTGCGCGCCGCATGATCGCACCTCTGCTCGCCGCAGCCGGTTATGACGTCACTCCGACGGGCGGCATGCATGAGGTTCTCGCGATTGCGGAGGCCGGAGAACAATTCGACGCCCTGGTCGGCGATCCCGCCGCGCTCGAGAAAATCCGGGCCCAGGGCATGTGGGCCAATCTGCCGGCGCTCGCCGTCACCGACTGGCCTGAAGATACCAAAGCCGAAGGCCTCACCATGGTGCTGCCGCGTTCGGACCGGGGGGCGTTGATTGCGGCGCTGGATGAAGCGTCCCATGAGGAGAAGGTGGCATGACCGACCATTACGACGAATCATCGGAACTGGCTGCTGACGCCATGATTGAATACGTCTCGGTGCGCATTGGCGACCAGCTGTTTGGCGCGCCGGTCAATTCAATCCGCGAGGTCTTCGCGCCACAATCGGTCACCGCCGTACCGCTGGCGCCGCTTGAAGTGGCCGGTCTGCTCAATCTGCGCGGCCGCATCGTGACCGCGATTGACGCCCGCCGTCGCCTCGGTTTGCCGCCGCGTGATGCCGATGATGCGGGGATGGCGCTTGGCGTGGAACGCGGTAGCGAAATCTTTGGACTTATTGTGGATTCTGTCGGTGAAGTTCTGCGGCGACCGCGTGCAGAACTGGAGCCCGTTCCCGCGCATGTCGACGCCCGTTGGCGTTCGATGGTGAAGGGGGTTCACCGCCTCGAAAAAGAATTGCTCGCGGTTCTCGATGTGTCGGCCGTTATCGGCACAACGGTCAAAAGCGAAGCCGCCTAGGGAAGGGCAAGCGTATGAAGACCTGTCTCGTCGTCGACGATTCGCGCGTGATCCGGAAAGTCGCCCGCCGAATTCTGGAAGAACTTGAATTTGCGTGTGTTGAAGCCGGCGACGGTGCGGAAGCACTGGAAAAGTGCCGGGAACAAATGCCCGATGCGATCCTTCTGGACTGGAATATGCCCATCATGAACGGGCTGGACTTCGTCAAGGCGCTGCGCCGCGAGGAAACGGGCGATCGTCCGATCGTGGTCTTCTGCACGACCGAGAATGATATGGCTCACATCACCGAGGCACTGCGCGCCGGTGCCGACGAGTATGTCATGAAGCCGTTCGATGGCGACATCATCGCCTCCAAATTCCAGCAAACCGGCCTGTTGCGAGCGTCATAGGGGAGGCTGATGACAGAGCTCGCCCCCAAAATGGCTGCTGACCACGGCATGGCACGTGTCCTCGTTATTGACGACTCCGCGGTCGCCCGCGGTCTCATGACACGCTGGATCGAGGAAGATCCCGATCTTGTCCTCGTGGGCTCGGCCACGGATGGCGAGCAGGGAATCCGCAAAGCTGAAGAGCTGCGCCCCGACCTCATCATTCTTGACGTCGAAATGCCCAAGATGGATGGCCTCGCGGCCTTGCCCATTCTGCTGAAGACCGTTCCCAATTGCCGCATCGTGATGGCCTCGACCCTGACCCGCCGCGGCGGTGAGGTGACGATCCGCGCCTTGTCCATGGGAGCGGCAGACTACGCGCCGAAACCCCAGGCAGGCCGTCTGGCCGGGGCCGAGGAGTTCCGCCGTGATCTCCTTGCCAAGCTCAAGGCGCTGGCCCCGCGGCCCAAAGTGTCGCGACCGGCGAGCCCGGCTCCCGGTACAGCAGCGCCAGCCGCGCGCAGCACGCCCGGTGCGGCGCCGCCGCCATTGGCCAAGCGCGCCTTCAGCCCCGTAGCCTCCGCACCGATTTCGCGCGGGACAACGCCGCGTTCGACCGGCCGGCCCTCGATTATTGCAATCGGGTCCAGCACCGGTGGTCCGGAAGCGCTGCGCACTGTGATCAGCAAATTCTCGGCCGGGCTTGCGGCCCCGATTGTCATCGCCCAGCACATGCCGGCCCTGTTCACCAAAATCCTCGCCGAGCACCTGGCCAAGGCCAGTAATCTGCCCTGCAAGGAGGTCGAGCATGGCGAGCGGCTGCAGGCGGGACATGTCTATGTCGCGCCCGGCGATTTTCACTTTACGGTGCGGCGCGATGCCGGCGGCTATTACGCCGCGCTTGACCAGAGCCCGCCGATCAATTTCTGCCGTCCTGCCGTCGATCCGCTCTTCACCTCTGTCGCCGAAGCGACGGGCGGGAGTGCGCTTGGCGTCATCCTCACCGGGATGGGGCATGACGGGCGTGAAGGTGTGCGCGCCCTGCGCGCGACGGGTGGAACCATAATCGTCCAGGACGAAGCGAGCAGCATCGTCTGGGGCATGCCTGGCGCTGTCGCCGAGGCCGGACTGGCAGATCAGATACTGCCGCTATCGGAAATCGGGTCGGACATCGTCCGGCGCGCCAAGGGTGGAATGTAGGCCTATGCTGGAAAAACAGGAAATTCTCTACGTGGCGGCCGAAGCGTACAAGCGCTCGGGCCTCGTGCTGTCGGCCGACAAGGGCTATCTGCTGGAAAGCCGCCTCGCACCGCTGGCGCGTGCCGAAGGCTATGCCTCGATCGAAGCCCTGATTTCAGCGGCGCGGCGCGAAGGCAGCGATCGCCTCCTCTGGGCCATCACTGAAGCGCTGGCGACACACGAGACCTTCTTCTTTCGCGACAACACCCCCTTCGACCTGTTCAAGCAGGACATCCTTCCCGTCCTGTCGCGTGCCCGGGGCAATGCCGGCGTGCTGCGGATCTGGTGTGCGGCCTGTTCATCGGGCCAGGAACCCTATTCGCTGGCCATGTTGCTGGAAGAAGAGCGCGCCCGCCTCGGCGGCCTTCGCGTCGAGATCGTGGCAACGGATATGGCACCGCGGGTGCTGGAAAAGGCCAAGGCCGGTCTCTACAGCCAGTTTGAAGTCCAGCGTGGCCTCGCGATCCAGCGCCTGGTGACGCATTTCGACCAGACCGGTGATCAATGGCGCATCAAGCCGAATATCCGCCAGATGGTGAACTTTCAAAAACAGAACCTGCTCGAGAATTTCGCCTCGATGGGCAAGTTTGACGTCATCTTCTGCCGCAATGTGCTGATCTATTTCGATGCGGAATCGAAGAAGAAAGTCCTGTCGCGCCTGTCGCAGCAAACCGCCTCGGATGGCTATCTTGTGATGGGTGCCGCCGAGACGGTGGTCGGCCTGTCGAGCGATTATGTACCGGTGGAGGGCCGTCGTGGCCTTTACACCCAGGTCGGCAATGCGGCGCTCAAGACCGCCGCAGCCTGATACCGGCGTTTATGCCTGCCAATCATAATGAAGAACCCCGGAACCAGATTGGTCCGGGGTTTTTCATGGCGGCCGGGGCCTGCCTACTCGGCGGGCGCCGGGAAGATAATGATGCTGCGGGCAATGGCGCCGAGTGCTTCGCGGGAGAAAGCGTCGAGTGTGGCCAGCTCGTTCCCGCTATCGGTGGCGCTGACGGCGACGAATTCCAGCCAGCGATAATCGCCGGCCACGGTGTCCTCTATCCAGAATCTTCGCACCGATATGGTGTCTGGATCCTCCCCGGCAGGCGCGCCGGTGCATTGTTGCCAGATCCGCCGGACCCCGGCCGCATCAATCGCGACATAGGGCGCATCGCGGCTGCACCACTCCGGCGTTGCCGGGCGGGCGATCTCATCGATCCGGTCGAAATCATACGCACCATTGCGCGAAAGGGCCTGGGCGCCATCAATGCCGATGCTGATTCCCCAGCGCAAATTGTCCACCACTGCCAGCGTGTCTGTGTGCAGGGTCTCCAGCTCGCGGGCCAGCGCGTCCGGCGCCTCGATGCGGATCAGACCGGCTTCGGGGTCGCTGAGGTCCTGAAGCACGCCGGGCCAGTCCACCGCGCTGTCCGGGGATGGCGAGGCCACGTCCTGGGCTGCCACGGCCTGTCCGGCCGTCAGGATCGCCGACGCGAGTGCTGCGAGCATCATTCGGGGATGTTTCATACGGTCTCTCCGTGTTTCTGGAGCGATCATAGGGTCCCTGCAGCCGCCGAAAAGCCCCTGAACAGGGGAGGAAACAAGAAGCTCCCGGGTGTCGGTGGCGGGGCTCTCTCGGGTGCAGCATGGCGCGGCGCCGTGCGCCTATTAACCACTGCCGGCCGGCGCGCGGGGCGCGATGATGACGTCGTTCGCCATCAGTGCCAGTAACTCGCGGGTCAACCTGTCCACCGACGGGAGTTCGTCCGGCGTCTCGGTTGAGCCGAACAGGGTGAGTTCGAGCCAGCGATAGACACGGCTTGAGCGCTCCTCGGTCCAGATTTTACGGACGATGAGGGTGTCGGGATTCTCGTCCGGCGGGGTACCGGCGCATTGATGCCAGGTGTGATCAATCCCGGTCGGGCCGGTTGCCATGAAACTCACGTCGGGCAGGCACCATGCGGCGGTTTCCGGGCGGCTCGCAGTGGCAAGCCTGTCGGTGTCAAACAGGCCGCCATCCGAGAAGGATTGCGCGCCATCGACCCCGAAGGTGAAGCCCCAGTCGGTCTCCTCCACGTCTGTCGCCTCCAGAATGCCGGTCACCGCAGCCGCGAACGCCTGGGCCAGTGTGTCCGGTGCGTTGAAGTGGATGAAGCCGTCGGCGCGATCCGTCAGGGTCTGCAGGGCATCCCGCCACAGCAACCAGTCTTCCCCGCTGCTGCGAGGATTCGCCAGGACGAGGGCGCGCAAAATATCGGTGGCCATCGCTGACAGGACTTCATTGCCTGACGCGAGCAGGCTGTCCCGTTCGGCGGCCATGTTGGTGACGACGTGAATATGGATGGTCTGACCCTCGAAAGGCGCGTCCAGCAGCTGATCAAGGGTCACGATCGGGACCCCGTCCTGAATCGTATGGAGGCGGCAAGCTGTCCCCGTCAATTCGGTGCCCTGGCGGGAAATGACCATGACCGGGGTATGATCGTCGCAGGGACGGGGGGCGGGGTCATTGGTCGAGAGAAATATGTCGAAGCCCGTCCCCCACCGGCCGCCCTGCGCATCTGCGAGGGTGGTCAGCCGGTCAAGCCTCCCTTGAATACGCTCGAGCAGCCCGTCGCGGTCACGGAATGCCACGCGCCCGTCCGTTGTAGCCGCAAGCCGGGTGAGCTCTGCCATCAGCTCGGATGCTGTGAAGCGCTCCATTTCCGCAATGTGCGGGCGCGGCGATGCCGGCTCGCCGGAGGCTTTCTGGAGTGCCAGGGCGTGCCCGGCTGTCAGAATTGCGACTGCCAGTGCGGTCAGGCTCAATCGGTGGTGTTTCATCGGGCGCCTCGCTGTTGGTCAGCCAGACTAGCGGGGCGCCAAGCGGCGAAAAGCCCCTGAACAGGGGAGGCAGACAAGAAAAAGCCCGGTCGCGGGGACCGGGCTCTTCAATCCTGCATCGGCCGTGAGATCAGACGGCGACTTTTTCTTCCATCGGATCACGCAGCACATAGCCACGGCCCCAGACGGTCTCGATGTGATGCTCGCCTTGTGTGGCGGCTGCCAGCTTCTTGCGAAGTTTGCAGATGAACACGTCGATGATCTTCAATTCAGGCTCGTCCATGCCGCCATAGAGATGATTGAGGAACATCTCCTTGGTCAGCGTCGTGCCCTTGCGCAGCGAGAGCAGCTCGAGCATCTGGTATTCCTTGCCGGTCAGATGGACGCGCTGGCTGTCCACTTCAACGGTCTTGGCGTCGAGATTGACGGCGATCGAACCGGTCTTGATGATCGATTGCGAATGCCCTTTCGACCGGCGGACGATGGCGTGGATACGCGCAATCATCTCATCCTTGTGGAAAGGCTTCGTCATATAGTCATCGGCACCGCATCCAAGGCCGCGGACCTTGTTGTCGATGTCGGCATTGCCGGTCAGGATCAGGATCGGTGTATCGATCTTGGAGACGCGAAGGGTTTTGAGGACATCAAAGCCCGTCATGTCCGGCAGATTCAGATCAAGCAGGATGATGTCGTAATCATACAGCTTGCCGAGATCGACCCCTTCCTCGCCAAGATCCGTCGTGTAGATATTGAAGCCGTCTGACTTCAGCATCAATTCGATGGACTGCGCGGTCGCCCGGTCGTCCTCAATTAGAAGAACCCGCATGGTTCGCCTCCGGTCTGGTACCCGAACGAATCAATCCCGTTCGGTGTGTAGTCTGATTAACCTTATTCTGACGCTACGAGGAAACCCTTAACGAAAGTTAACTGCCGCTTGACCGGGTACAAGAATCGTCCGCTCGGCGATTCTCCCAGGGCTGAGCTTGATTCGCAATTAGCGTTAACGAATAGGGGGTTAGCGCGGGCGCTACGCGGCCATGAGTCTGAAAAAATTGAACTACTGCGATTATTGTCACGCATAAAGTATGCGCTGCTGCGTGACGGATTTCCCTGCCAGGCTTAAGAATATTCCCGCAGCAGAGGGGAAATCCGGTCCAAATTCTTATCCACAGACGATTTTTACTGCCCTCTGGTGCGAAACCCGGTTTCGAGTCCGCCAGCCAGTGGAGCTGGCTTGTCTCCGGTACCAGGATCGACAGGGCAAACGGCCGAAGACGCGCAATTGTCACCCAGCGGCGCGCGACGGGCACACCAAACGGACACACCAGGAGGAAGGGCCAGGAGGAAGGGGCAAGAGGAAGGACCGGGCATGGGTGTGGCCGCAAGCCAGGCCAATACCGAAATTCGGCCCGCTCGCCTGGTTGCGCATTTCTTCGCAGCTGCGAAGGACCGGTGCCTCCGGTGCCTGCCCCCACAGAAGACACCCCCTTTGCCCCGGGGATGCGCATCAGAGATACACATCCCTCTTCGATGACCTGTGAGACGGGCAGGCACCGCGCGGCGCCGCGCTGAAACCGATCTCCGCCTGCGGCCAGGCTGGATTGGGAATTCTATCGATCTTATCGATGCTTGGCTTGCGGAAGCCGGGGCATGCCACCATGTAGTTCGAGCACTCCACTTTCCCGCCCCGACCAACCCGCATTGCAAGGCTCCATGTCGATCCTTCTCTCACTCTTGCTCCTCGGCGCCGTTGCCCTTGGTGCTCATCACTGGTCGAAGCGGCGCCTGCGCAAGAAGCTGCTGGTGTCCGAGCTCTCGGCTCACCAACGCGCCATCGTCAAAGCTTCGGTGCCGCTCATTCGAAAGCTCCCGGCGAGCTTGCGGCGGGCCCTTGAAGGCAAGATCGCCCTGTTTCTGCACCAGATCGAATTTATCGGGTGCAACGGGCTGGACGTGACCGAGGAGATGAGACTGTCCATCGCGGCGCAGGCCTGCCTTCTCGTCGTCAACACCTCGAACTGGTACGTCAACCTCCGCACCGTTCTCATCTATCCGGGCGCTTTCAAATCGCGAAGGGCGGAGCATAATGGTTATGTCGTGACGGAACGCGAAACCGTGCGCACGGGCGAAAGCTGGGCCCGCGGCCCGGTGATCCTTTCCTGGGCTGACGCCCGGCAGGGCGCGCTGGACGAGACGGATGGCCACAATGTCGTCTTTCATGAATTCGCCCACCAGCTCGACGACCTGTCCGGTCACACCGACGGAATTCCCGTCCTGGGCAAGGGCCAGGACTTCGCCGAATGGGAGCGCGTCTTCGTCACGGCGTTCAAGACCCACTGCCGAAAGGTCGAAGCCGGCCACTGGTCCGTTTTTGACCCGTATGGCGCCACCAGGCCGGAAGAATTCTTCGCGGTAGCGGTTGAGACCTTCTTCGAACGGCCAGCTGAGCTGCAGCGCGAGGAGGCCGGCGTCTATCAGCAATTGGCAAGCCTGTTCCAGCTTGATCCCTCAAACTGGGGCTGAAATTAGTGCCGTCAGACCTCGGCGGATGAGATAGTCGTGTCTGTCCCAGTGGTCCCCGGGCATGCACCCCGTTTGAGGGTGCAGAGGGGTGTGGCCGGTGATTCCGGAGCACAAGGGCGGTTCGAGGAGTTTGGAGCCGGAAAACTTGCGGATCGAAGTTGACACCATCGCCGCCGCCAAATCCGTCATCCTCGCTGGCCTCGGCGTGCAACACCTGCCGCTCGGCGAGGTCGAAGCTGAACTCGCTGGTGGCGAGTTCGTCCGCGTTCTGCCGCAATGGACTCTGCCCCCGCTCGGCATCTACGCTGTCTGGCCCGACATAGGCCCCCAAAAAAGCCTCGCCCGGCGTTTGATTGATTTTTTTGTGATCCGCGGGGGTGGCGTGGGGTGGGGGGAAGATGCACGTCCTCCAATCATCGCGGCCCTGCCTGACCGCGCCACACAGCATGCCTCGCATTTGCACTGCCGCGTTTACGTGAAAGCAACCGCGTTGGCGTAGAGTGAGTTCGAATCGGCAAATATGCCCCGCCTGAAAGGCAAGACGTTTCGATGATGCAGACCCTGACGGATCGAATTGACGGGCTTGATGCGCGTGTCCTGGAAGGACGCGTCACGGCGCTCAATGGTCTGTTGGTGGAAGCCGAGGGTCCCGTTTCCGGTCTCAGCCTGGGGGCACATGCAACCATCGTCACCGGCCGGGGTACAGCGGAATGCGAGATCGTTGGCTTTCGGGGCCAGACGGCCCTGATGATGCCCTTCGGGCCGCTTGAGGGCATCCGCCCTGGCGCCAAGGTCGTCCTGCAACCGGATTCGGCGCGGGTTCGTCCTTGCCTGAGCTGGCTGGGCCGGGTCGTGGACGGTTTCGCCCGCCCGCTCGACGGCGGGCCGGCGCTCAGCGAAGGCCCTCATGCCTACCCGCTCAAGGGCGATCCACCGATGGCGCATGGCCGTGCCCGGCTTGGCGAACGGATGGATATGGGCGTGCGCGTCCTTAACGCCTTTGCACCCATGCGCCGCGGTCAGCGGCTCGGTATCTTCGCCGGTTCCGGCGTGGGCAAATCGGTCTTGATGTCGATGCTGGCACGCGCCTGCGATGCCGATGTGATTGTCATTGGCCTGATTGGCGAACGGGGCCGTGAGGCACGCGAATTTGTCGACGATGTGCTCGGGCCGGAAGGCCGCGCACGCTCGGTCGTGATCACTGAAACCTCCGACGCACCGGCGCTGGCCCGCCGCCAGGCCGCGCACCTGACCCTGACCGTTGCGGAATATTTCCGCGACCAGCGCAAGGACGTGTTGTGCCTGATGGATAGTGTGACGCGTTTTGCTCTCGCCCAGCGTGAGATCGGTCTGGCTGCCGGCGAACCGCCGACGACACGGGGCTATACGCCTTCCGTCTTCGCCGAATTGCCGCGCCTGCTCGAGCGCGCCGGCCCAGGTGTTGAGCGCCGCGACGGGCGCAAGACCGGCACGATCTCCGGCCTGTTCACCGTGCTGGTCGATGGTGATGATCATAATGAGCCGATCGCCGATGCCGTGCGCGGTATCCTCGATGGCCATGTGGTGATGAGCCGGGCGATTGCCGAACGCGGCCGCTTCCCGGCGATCGATGTTCTCAAATCGGTCAGCCGGACGGCACCTGAAGTCTTCGCACCTGCCGAGCGGCCCTTGGTCGCCGAGGCGCGCAAAATGTTGTCGGCCTATGCCGATATGGAAGAATTGATCCGCCTGGGGGCCTACTCCCACGGATCGAACCCGGCGCTAGACCGGGCAATTGCTCTCAACGATCCGTTGGAAGCATTCCTGGGCCAGGGAAAAGACGAAGCGGCGGATATTCCGTCGACATTCGCGACCCTGGCCGGGATTTTGGATGGTGAAGGAATACCCTCATGACACGCTCACACGAACCCTTGATCCGGCTGGCCCGGTTCAAAGTCGAGGAATTGCAGAAGCAGATGGCCGAACTGGATCGTTCCAAGGGCGCGCTGATCAGCCAGATCGAGCGGCTCGAGGCTTCGGTACCGGAGGAGCAGGCGGTCGCCACGCAATCGCGTGATGGCTATCTGGCCTATGGGTCCTACGCCCAGGCTGTCATCAAGCGAAAAGAGAATATCCGCTCATCGCTTGATGAGGTCGAGGTCCAAGCGGACGCGCTGCGTGACCGGCTCGGCGACGCCTTCCAGGAACTCAAGAAGTTTGAAGTTCTGGAAGAACGCCGCCTGGCTCATATCGAACGCGCCCTGCGCGCTGCCGAGCAGGACGAACTGGACGAAATTGCCCAGATCCGTCACCGCCGGCCAAACTGATCGGTTCAGAAATTCTGTGACCAGGTGACATCGAGCCGCAGCGAACGGCCCGGCTCGCTGACGCCAGCGAAGACGCGCTCATAATCGGTGTCGAATAGATTCTCGACGCCGGCATTGAGTGACAGTCCGCGCCCGGCGAAGGGCTGCCAGCGGGTATAGAGGTCGAGCACGCTATAGCCGTCGCGGAAGCCGGCCGGATCACTCGCTTCATCGAAATCGCCAGCCAGTTCGGCCCGCGCGCCGAGGGTCAGGCGCTGTGGCTCGAGCGTCCAGCGCCCGTCGAGATACAGCCGGGTCGGGGTTGATGCGCCGATCGGTTCGCCGCTGGCGGTGTCCTCGCCATCTACGTCCGAGAGGCTGGCATCGAGCGCGAAGGCACCGCTCTGGAATTTGAGCTCGGCTTCAAAGCCCGACAATTCCGCCGAGCTGACATTGCTGCTCTGAGTCGTGCCTGCCGAACAGGGCAGGAAGAAGGGCGGTGCGAAACAGGTCGCGTCGAAGGCAAAATCCACACTCAGATCGATCAGGTCCGTGGCCTTGGTTTCAAACCAGGCCGCGCGTATTTCCAGCCGATCGACGCCCGCGAAACGGTCGGCGAGGTCGAGGCTGAAACCGGCTTCAATCGTTTCGGTCTGCTCGGGCAGAAGGTCGGGATTGGCAATGAAACGGTTGGAGATGAAGACCGGCGCGCCCAGGATGATGTGGGGTAGCGAGAAATGCGTGCCGTCCAGGTAGAGCTCATTGATGGATGGCGCCCGGAAGCCTTCGCCCCAGCTGGCGAAGACATTGAAAGTCTCCGACGGGGCATAGGTTGCGGCAAACCGGCTGGAGGTCGCATTGGAGGATGTGTCGGCCGCGAGGCTGGAGCTGGTCTCGAAGGAATCATAGCGGATGCCGGGCAGCAGGATAATCCGGCCGGGGAGGCCGAACGGGGCCGGGCCGTCCAGTTCCAGCTGGGTATAGCCCGCTGTGAACTGGCTTGATGCGTCCGGGGCACCGCCGCGAATGCCGCCGGGTTCGGCACTGTCGAACCCGTCCTGGGTATCCTCGTAATATTCGCCGCCGATCGTCAGGCCGGCATCAAACTGACCGAGCTGGAAGGCAAAGCGCTGATCGGCGCGGATCCCCGTGGTTTCCAGGTCGCGTTGCAAAAAACGTCCCGAGACGAGCTCGGCTTCATCAACACCGGTGGTATTGCGATAGACGGTCAGGTCGAGGTCCATCCAGCTCAGTCCGGCCGGCGAGGCGTTCAGATTGAAGGCCAGATTGTCGCTGGAGACAGTCTTCTCGACCAATGCATTGAGCGAATCCACCCCGGCCATGCCCTGGGCATTGTTGGGCTCGATGACATTGCTGTCGAAACCCTGCCAACTCATTTCAAGGCGGACACCGTCGGCAGCTTCCATGCCGAACTTGACCAGGCCGGAGGTCGCAGCGTCATCGGCCGGCAGATCATCGCCGGATCCCAGTGCGATATCGCCGGACTGGCGGCGTGAGACTGAGGCGAGCAGGTCGAACCGGTCGGATTGGGTATAGAAACTCGCCGAGCCGCGCACTTCCTCATCGACGGTTCGTGTGCCGGCTCCGAGGTTGAAGCCCCAGCTTTCATCATCGGCCAGAAGGTCACGGGCATTGGCCGTGCTCAGGGAGATCACGCCGCCTGAAGCGCCCGAGCCGTAAAGCGCCGAGGCCGAGCCGCGCACGCTTTCGACGCCAACCAGAAGGGATGGATCGACGAAGAGGGCACCATCATGGGCCGATCCGAAATTCTGCCGGGCGCCGTCGAGCAGGAGGGTCGTGTTCTCGCGGCCCTGACCCCGTAGCGAGGGGCTTTGCCCGGTGCGCCGTGGCCCGCCGGCGATCTCCATGCCGGGCAGTTGGCGCAGCAAATCGTCCAGATCAGCTGGCCGGTTCAGATCCAGGGTTTCAGCCGAGATCGTCGAAGTCATGCCCGGATATTCAAAGGCGTTCAGCTTGGTGTGTGTCGCCTCAACGACGATCACTTCGACGTCGGCACTGGCCACTCCGGCCACCGTTTGTCCGAGTGCGGGGCTGGCGAGGGCGATGCTGGCAGCACCGAGGAGGAATGCGGATTTCATGACGCGCCTTTCTGCGAACGATTTGCAACTGAGTCTCTTGTGCCGCGACAGTTTCGGTATTGCAAGTCAGAATCATTCGCAATAACATTCGGGACGCTATTTCCTCCAGACATGATGAGACGCCCATGAAAACCTTGATCCTTGCCGCCGCCGCACTTGCCTTGACGGGCTGCGCGTCCACGACCCATCACCCTGCGGCGGCCTACACGGCGCCGGCGAGCGAGGTGGCTGATGTGGCCGCGTTTGAACGCGACCGGCAGGCCATCCTCGCCATGCAGGGCGAATATGCCGTGACCTTCGACTTCCGCGAGACTGTGGCGATCGCGCCCGGCTATCAGCTGGCAGAGCCCAAGCTGACGCCCGCCCGCGAGCTTGTAATCGTCATCGAGGACAGCGGCGATTTCATCATGTTGCAGCATCTCCTGCTCGCCGGTGATGGCCCGGAGCCCTTCATCGTCAAGCATTGGCGCCAGGACTGGCGTTATGAGCCGGCGCGGGTGCTCGCCTTTGAGGGCCATGATGACTGGCGCATGGATGATGTCGCCGCCGCTGATCGCAGCGGTGCCTGGTCACAGACCGTCTATCAGGTCGATGACAGTCCAAGATATGCGGCTGTCGGGCAGTGGGTCCACACGTCCGAAGCCTCCACCTGGGAACCCCCGGTTTCCTGGCGGCCCCTGCCGCGCCGGGACGACACAACCCGCGAGGATTATGATGTCATCGCTGCCGTCAATCGCCATACCGTCACGCCCTGGGGCTGGACCCATGAGCAGGACAATTCAAAACTCGTCGTCCGGGAGGGTGTGACCGAGGAACTGGTCCGTGAGATCGGTGTGAATACCTATCGCCGCACCGAGCTGGAGGGCGCGGCCGCGGCGCACGCCTATTGGGATGCGACCGAAGATTACTGGGTCCATGTGCGTGATCGCTTCCTCGAGCTGGAGCGTTCCGCACGTCGCTTTCACATCGAGGACGATGCCGAAGGCACACTCTTGTACGGGCCGGTTCTTGATGCCGGCCAGCGCGTCCTGTTCGGAATGGATGATGTCGATGCGGCCTGGGCTGACGCCCAGACCTATCTCGACAGCCAGATCACTGTGCTGGACTAGCTGTATGGCAACGCTGCGGTCAGCGAGCGCAAGCCTTGCAGCAGGTCAGCGCTCGCCGATCCGGCGTTTGGAAAAGAAGATGGCGCCGATCAGGACGAAATAGATCGCCAGCCGCAACAGGACCACCACGCCGCCGCGCTCATCGAGCCGCGAAAAGGCGAAGTCAAAGGCGAAGTTCGGTGGAACCCCGACTGCCCAGCGATAGAAAAACGGTGCGACGGCATCAACGACGAACATGACGCCCGCAGCTGCCGGCCATTGCGGCCATTTGCGCATGATCAGCGCCGCCACCAGTGACAGCACGATAATCAGCCACCAGTCATAGCCGCTAAAACCATGGCTCAGCCGGTCGAAAAATGAATCATACATGGCGTTTCAGTTCCCCCCTGATTGCCAGCCGCGCCAGTCTACGCGGCTTCGCGACCCCGCGCGAGTATTCCCGCTAGCGCGTGGTAATCCTTGGCCGCATCGCAATCGGGCGCCCGCACGGAGACACAGGTCTGGGTCCGGATCGCAGCGGGCACAGTGGCGTCGCGCCGGACAATGCCCGCCAGGGTCGGCGTGAAGCTGAGAAAGGATTCGCAGGTCTTGCGAAACGCGCCGAAAGCGTCGCGCGCGGCATTGGCATTCGGTGCATTATTGACCACGACCAGCGGCGATGCGCCTTCATCATGCAAACGCAACGTCTTCACAAAGGCATAGGCGTCGGTCAGCGAGGTCGGCTCGTCATTGATCACGATGATGACATCATCGGCAGTCAGGGCCAGGCGAACGGTGGCGCGGTCGGCGCCGGCGGCCAGGTCCAGAATGGCCCGGTCATAAGACAGGGCCAGCGCGGCGACACCGGTGGCCAGCTTGGTCAGGCCGGGTCCGGACAGATTGGCCAGGGCACCTGAGCCGGAACGGCCGGAGATGACATCAAACCCGCCGCGCTCGGCTGCCCCGCCAATGGCCGGGCAGACGGCGTCCTCAAGTGAGGTCTTGCCGCTGAGAACATTGACGATATCGGCGCGTGGCTGCAGCCCGAGCTGAACGTCGATATTGGCCATGCCAAGATCGCCATCCATCAGCAGGACGCGCTCATCCATCAGGGAGAGGGCGCGTGCCATACCGACGGCGAGCGTGGTCTTGCCGACGCCGCCCTTGCCGGACGCGATTGCGAGAACACGCCCGGCGGCGCGATGATGGGGAGCCGAGGCAAGTTTCATGATCAATCGGATTCCTCATAAGGGTGAGCGCGGGTTTCGATCAGGGCGCGAGCCAGCCGCAAGGGCGTTGCCGGGGCCAGCCCGCCGCCGATAAAGGGTGTCGATGATATCTGTGCGAAGGCCAGGCCGGTCTCGCCAACGCCCAGCACAGCGCCCAGCCGGCGCGCGCAGTCCAGCTTGACCGGAATACAGCGGCTTGCGCCGATCGACGCGAAGAGCGAGGCCGCATCCTCGGCATCTTCCGGCGTCAGGCCGGCATCGAAAACATAGACGATCTCGGCCTCGCTGGAATCGGCAAAGGCGAGCGTCATGTCCAGATCGTCGAGCTCGAACGGGTTGACGGCCGGGCTGTCGATCAGCGCCGGTCCATCGAATTCGCGCATCGCATCAGCCAGTTCGCGCGGGTCGTCGACAGCGATGAAGCTGGCGCCCATCTTTTGCGCCAGGGCTTGCAGGCGCGCATCGGCACCGGCGCGCTCGCCATCGCAGGAAATCAGGGTCGGGACCGAGCCGGCGGCAATCGATCGCGCTGCGGTCTTGGCCAGGGCCGATGTCTTGCCAACGCCAGGCGTGCCGGCAAACAGGACAGCATGTTCAGGAATCGCGGGCAGGGGCTGGAAGGCGTAACGGGCTTCAATCGCGTGAGCCAGGCGACCAACCGCGTGGCCATCGGCAAAATCCTGTGCCGCCTTGATCAGGGACTGGGCTGCGACGCCGGGCGTGCGGTGAAAGCCGAGAGCCCGGATGACCTGGTCGAGATGCTCGTCCTCGAGGTCACCGCGAGCGATCTCGGCGGCGTCCGCAAGGCGCTGGGTGCGCTCCAGCACCGGCTCGACGGGGTCGGGCCGGTAGGCCATTTCGCTCGCGGCCCGCACCTGGACGCCGCCATTGGGTCCGTCCGATGTGGCGATGATGACAGCTTCTGCGCCCATCTCCCGGCGGACGTCCGCCATGGCTTGAGTCAGAGTCTGGGCTGCAAAGGTTTTCAAACGCATCGAGGGTCACTACCGGGTCAATTGTTGGTCGGTCAGCCGACATGCCCCAAGGTTTTCAGACGTGCGCTCGGGTGGATCTCGTTCTGCGACATCACCACCGTTTGCGGGCGGAAACGTTCCACCAGCGAACGCACATACGGACGAATCACGGGGCTCGTCAGCAGTACAGGTACATGACCCTGTGCTGATGCGGTTTCAAAAGAGTTTCTAACTGCAGCGACAAACTCATGAAGTTTCGACGGTGCGAGGGCCAGCTGTTTGCGCTCGCCTTCGCCGATCAGAGCTTCCAGGAAGGCCTGTTCCCATTGTGGGGCAAGGGCGAGCACCGGCAGATTGCCATTGGGCGCCTTGTTGCTGTGACAAATCTGGCGCGCCAGCCGGCTGCGGACATGTTCGACGATCGGCTCGATGCGGTTGGTGGTGCCACTTGATTCGGCAATGCCCTCGATAATCGTCGCCAGGTCGCGAATCGAAACGCGTTCGCGAATCAGCGACTGCAGCACGCGCTGGATACCGGCGCGGCTGATTTGCGACGGGGCGATATCGTCGACCAGTTTGCGGTGCTCCTTGGAGAGCTTTTCGATCAACTTCTCGACTTCGGCATAGGACAGCAGATCCGACATGTTGTCGCGCAGCAACTCGGTCAGATGGGTGACCAGAACGGCGGCGGGTTCGACAATCGTGTAGCCGCGGAAGGAGGCTTCCTCGCGCAGGTTTTCGTCGATCCAGGTCGCGGGAAGGCCGAAGGCCGGTTCCTTGACATGTTCGCCGGGCAGCTCGATCTGCAGGCCGGCCGGATCCATCACCAGAAGCTTCTGGAGTTGCAGCATGCCACGGCCCGCTTCGAGCTCCTTGATTCGGATGGCGTATTCCAGATTGCCCAATTGCATGTTGTCGACAATGCGAACCGCCGGCGTGATGAAACCCATTTCCTCGGCGAGCGAGCGGCGCAGGGCCTTGATCTGGTCGGTGAGTTTGCGGCCATCGACATCATTGATCAGCGGCAACAGGCCATAGCCCAACTCGATCTTGAGCTCGTCCATTGCCAGGCTGTCCTCGATTGGCGCTTCGCTGCTCTTCGGCGTATGCGCCTCGACTTCGGCCGCGTTCTCGGCCTCCTTCTCTGCCGCCTTGCGTTCGACAATGTCGCGGTTGAACCAGGCGAGCGCGCCGGTACCTGCGGCCATCAGGGCGAAGGGGATAAAGGGCATGCCCGGCAGAACGCCGATGATGAAGGTCGCCGCCGAAACCAGGCCAAGCCCGGCGGGGTTGGCGACCATCTGGCCGAACAGGGCCTTGTCGGCCTGGCCGTCGACGCCGGCCTTGGAGACCAGGAGGCCCGCAGCGACCGAGATGATCAGGGCCGGGATCTGGGACACCAGGCCATCGCCGATTGTCAGGCTGGAATAGGTGCCGGCGGCCTCGGCGAACGGCATGCCCGACTGGGCCACGCCGATGATGATTCCGCCGACCAGATTGATGCCGGTGATCATCAGGCCGGCCATGGCATCGCCGCGGACGAATTTCGAGGCACCGTCCATGGCGCCGAAGAAATTGCTCTCGCCTTCAAGATCCTTGCGGCGCTGGCGCGCTTCATTCTCGGTAATCAGTCCGGACGACAAGTCGGCATCGATCGCCATCTGCTTGCCCGGCATGGAATCAAGGGTGAAGCGGGCCGCGACTTCCGCGATCCGGCCCGAACCCTTGGTGATGACGACGAAATTCACGATCACGAGGATGGCGAACACGATCACGCCGATCACGACATTGCCCTGCATCACGAAGGCGCCAAAGGCCTGGATGACCTCGCCGGCGGCATCTGTGCCCTCGGCCCCCTTCGAGAGGATCAGCCGGGTCGAGGCGATGTTGAGACCCAGGCGCAGGAGGGTGGTGATCAGTAGCACGGCCGGGAAGGCCGAAAATTCAAGCGGTCGTTTGATAAACAGCGCCGTCATCAGCACCAGGACTGCGATCGAGATCGAGATCGCCAGGGCCAGGTCGAGCAGCATGCTCGGCATCGGCAGGATCAGCATCACAAGGATGCCGAGAATGCCGACGGCCAGGGCGACATCGCCCTTCAGAATCCGGTTCAGGAAGGCCTGTGGATCGAAGGCGCCGCTCTTGGGGCCTAACGAGCCGGAGGCTGAAGTATCGACCAAGACTTATCCAATCACGCGACAGAAGCGCCCATTGCGGGCTGGTTGGGCTGGGGAACCGTGACGCCTTGCTCGGTATAGAGTTTGAGCTTGTTGCGCAGGGTGCGGATCGAGATGCCAAGAATATTGGCGGCATGAGTGCGATTGCCCAGGCAATGGTCCAGCGTGTCGAGGATCAGATCCTGCTCGACCTCGGCCACGGTCATGCCGACCATGACGCGCTGGGCGGCATTGGCCGCATCGGAGGCCTGGCGCACGGCGGTATTGCCCGAGCCGGAGAAGACCGAACCGTCCGGCATGCGGATGGCATCGGGGCTGATTTCCCGGCCGGTCGCAAGCAGGACAGCCCGGTGCATGGCGTTCTCCAGCTCACGCACATTGCCCGTCCATTCGCGGGCGACGAGGTGAGCCTTGGACGCTTCGGAAAGCGGCAGCGGCTCAACCTGGTTCGCCGCAGCATATTTGCGGATGAAGTGTTCGGACAGGGCGAGAATATCGGCCGGGCGTTCGCGCAGGGGCGGCAACGCCAGATTGACGACATTCAGGCGGAACAGCAAATCCTCGCGGAACGAACCGTCAGCGACGGCCTTGCGCAGATCGCGGTTCGAGGTTGCCAGTATGCGGATATTGACCTTGACCGGCTTGGTGCCGCCAACCCGGTCGATTTCACGTTCCTGGATCGCGCGCAGGAGCTTGGCCTGCAGCCGGGTATCCATTTCCGAGATCTCGTCGAGCAGCAGCGTGCCGCCATCGGCTTCCTCGAATTTACCGATCCGGCGGGCGACGGCGCCGGTGAAGGCACCCTTTTCATGGCCGAACAGTTCGGATTCGAGCAGATTTTCCGGAATCGCGGCGCAATTGACCGAGATGAAGGGGGCACCGGCACGCTTGGACTTGGCATGGACATGGCGTGCCATGACCTCCTTGCCCGAGCCGCTTTCGCCCGTGATCAGCACCGAGGCATCGGAACCGGCAATCCGGTCGGCCAGGGTGATGACGGTCTGCATCGACGGATCGCGGGCGATCATCGGGCGTTCGTCATCGGAGATCGCCTCGAGGATGGCAGCGATCAGCTCGGCGTCGGGTGGCAGGGGAATGAATTCCTTGGCGCCGGCGCGGATCGCGGCCGCAGCTGCCTCTGGACGGACATTGACGCCGCACACGACGACCGGAACGATGATGCGCTCGGCCTCATTCGCCGCGATCAACGCCTGCACGTCGAGCGAGAGATCGACCATGATGAGGTCGGCCCCGCGGCCGGCGCGCAAATGCGACGTGGCTTGCTGGATCGTGTCGACCTGCGACACGGAGGCGCCGCGATCAATCGCGATTTTGGTGGCGGTGTGTAATTGCCCACCGAGGCTTCCGACGATCAGGACTCGCATAATGTCCGCTCCATTGTGTTCATTGTCTCAAGCTGCCGCTTACGCAGCATCCCCGTCCTTGATGATTTCAGTCATGGTGACGCCAAGCCGGTCGTCGACGACGACGACTTCGCCGCGCGCGACGAGGCGATTATTGACGTAGATGTCGATGGCTTCGCCGATCTTGCGGTCGAGTTCGACCACGGATCCGGCGGTCAGCTTGAGCAGGGAATTGACGTCGATCTGCGCCTTGCCCAACACCGCCGAGATATTCACCGGAACATCGAAAACCGGGGCGAGATCGGCGGCGCTCTTGGCGGCTTCATCGATCATGCCTTCGCGCGGCTGCTGGTCTTCGACCGGGACGGGTGTTGCGTCCTTCTCGAGCTCTGGCAGGTCGAAATTCGTATTATCAGGCATGGTCAGCCTCCTTATGCCGCAGACGCGTTGACGGCCGGGTCGGCCGCCGCGTCTGTCGCGGATTCTTCCTGGGATGCGGCAGCGAGCCAACGCGCCACGACTTCGCCCAACCGGGCGTCGATTTCTTCGGCCGAGCGTTCGATCGCACCCGTCGCCCATTCGAGGCGAACATCGGCGCCGCTCATTTCGGCATTGCCGCGCACCCGGATCGCACCTTCAAAGCCCAGATCGCGCGCCGTGCGCTCCAGCCGTTCAGCCAGATCCTCGACCAGTTCCGGCGCGCAGCGCACTGAAAGTCTTGGCTCGTCGCGCAAATCCTGCACGGCTTCCGCTGTGAGCTGTTCGATCGTGTCGATCGGATAGGCGTTCAGCGCTTCGCCGGCGATCTTGCGGGCTGCGGCGAGTGCCAGCTGCGTGGCGCCGGCCCGAAGGGCGGCCGACTCATCGGCCAGGCGTGACAGGATGATCTGCATTTGCGCGCCGATTGTCTGCAGGGACTCCGCGCAGCGGCCTTCTTCCATCTCACGGCCTTCCTCGACGCCCCACATGCGCGCAGAGTCGATGTCGTCCTGGGTGAAGAAACGCTTATAGCTCTCACCATCACGCAGGATCTGGCCGTCGTGATCGAACTCGGTGTCGAAATCAAATTTCGTCGGGCTCATGGTCTCGGCCATCCTCAATAAATCAGTTCGTCATCGGCGCCGCCATCGGCGAGAAGGATCTCGCCCTTGGCAGCCAGGTCTTTGGCGAGCGCGACAATGCCCTGCTGGGCGGTGTCGACATCCTTCAGGCGGACCGGGCCAAGCGCCGCCATGTCTTCGCGCATGATTTTGGCGGCCCGCTCCGACATGTTGGAGAAGAAGAGATCGCGCAGACTGTCGGAAGCGCCCTTCATGGCAAGGCCCATCTGGTCCTTGTCGATAGCACGCATCAGGGTCTGGATTCCGCCCGGATCGAGCTTGGAGAGATCCTCGAACACGAACATCAGCGACCGGATCTTCTCGGCGCTGTCACGATTGCGTTCTTCCAGCGCCGCCAGGAAACGGTTCTCGGTCTGGCGGTCGAAATTATTGAAGATGCTGGCCATCATCTCATGGCTGTCATGCTTGGAAGTCCGCGCCAGATTGGACATGAATTCATTGCGCAGTGTCTCCTCGATCTTGTCGAGAATTTCGCGCTGGACCGGCTCCATGCGCAGCATGCGCGTGACGACTTCCAGGGCGAAATCTTCGGGCAGTGAGCCCAGCACGCGCGCGGCGTGTTCGGCCTTGACCTTGGAGAGCACGACGGAGACCGTCTGCGGGTACTCATTCTTGAGATAGTTGGCGAGAACGACTTCATTCACATTGCCAAGCTTGTCCCACATGGTCCGGCCGGCGGGACCACGCAGCTCTTCCATGATCGTGTCGACTTTTTCGCCGGGCAGGAATGAGCCCAGCAGGCGCTGTGTCGCTTCGAACGAGCCCATCAGCGATCCGGTCGAGGACATCTGGCCGACGAAGTCGACGATCAGTTTCTCGACGGCGGCGGCTGTTACGGTGCCGAGATTGGACATCGCCGACGAGACTTCGCGGATTTCCTCTTCGTCGAGATGGTTCCACAGGCCGTGATCATCCTCGCCCAGGGCGAGCAGGATTACGGCGGCCTTTTCCGGGCCGGTCATCTTGCCGGGGTCTTCTATCGCTCTGCTGCGGTCAATGGCCATCATCAACCCTCATGGAGCCAGGTGCGAAGGATCGAGATCGATTCTTCGGGGTGAGACTCAACAATGCTGGCGACCTTCTTCACCGAGGAGGCTTTGACCTGGCCGTCAATCTTGGAAATATCGATGCCGTCATCGGCCACCGCGGCAGCCCCGCCGGACGGATTCGTGCCGGCCAGTGCCATGGGGGCAGCGGCGTTGTCGATGCGAGGGGCGCCGCCACCGCCGGTCGCGCCCGCGAGCGCCAGACCGGCCGGCATGGCGCTGCCGCCGGCGCCCTTGATGAGCGGACGGGCCACGAGGAAAATGACGAGCAGGGCGGTAATGAACATCACGGCGATTTCCGCAACGCGCATGATATCACTCTTGCTGAAGCTCAAGCCGGATGCTGCAGGCGTGCCCAGCAATGGATCAGCCCGGGCGAATTCCATCTGTGAAACCGTCACCGAGTCCTGGCGGCCGCCGACTTCGTTGACATAGCCCATCGCCGAGCGGACGAGTGCCTCGATGCGGTCGATCTCGTCCTGTGACCGTTCGCGCCACTGCACGGTGCCGTCTGGCTGGGTCTCGACGATGCCGTCAACCGCGACGGCGACCGAGAGGCGCTCAATGCCGCCCGCTTCGGTAATCTGGGTGCGGGTTGTGCTCGACATCGCATAACTGACGACGTCGTTCGAGATTTCGCGATTGGAGGTCGCACCGGCTGCGGCGCCGGCACCGGATTCCGCGTCGGGAAGGTTTTCCGAGGCGGAGACGCGGTTACTGTTGGCGCCGTCCTGGTCGATGCTGGTCTCGCTGCGGCGGTCGCGAGACTGAACAACGGCGCCGTCCGGATCGTAGGTTTCCGAGCTTTCCGTGACGCTCTGCCGGTTGAGTTCTGCGGTCACCTGGACGCGGGCAGCGCCGACCCCGACAACGCCCTCGACGAGGTCGAGAATATTCTGGCGCAGCTGGCCTTCAATGCCGCTCTGGCGCTCGTCCATCATGATGCTGACGGCCGAGCCTTCGCCGCCGGTGCCGGCCAGCTGGCGGCCGCGATCATCGGCGAGGGACACGTGGTTGGATTCGATGCCGGCACCGCTGGCGACGATATTGCGGATGACGCGAACCTGTTCGCTGTTGAGTTGACCATTGGTGCTGATGGTCACTGCGGCGGTCGGTGCCTGTTGATCACGGGCAAACAGCCGGCGTTCGGGCAGGTTGAGGTGGACGCGGGCTGCGGAGACGAAGGCCATCGACTGGATCGTGCGGGCCAGCTCGCCTTCGAGGGCGCGCTTGGCGTTGAGATTCTGCACGAAGCTGGTCTGGCCGAAAGAGTCTTCGCGGTCGAAGATCTCGTAACCGACCGAGGCACCACTCAGCGGGCCGCCGGATGCGACCCGGACGCGGGCCTCATCAACCTGGTCGCGCGGCACATAGATAGCGGTGCCGCCTTCCTTGATTTCGTATTCGACATTGGCCTGGTCGAGCAATTGGGCGGCCGAGGCTGCCGCAGCCGGGTCGAGGCCGGAATAGAGCAGCGATTGCGAGCCGGCACCGACATTGCCGGAGAAATAGACGAGCGCAGCGGCCACGCCGGCCGCGAGGCCGAAAATGGCTGCCAGACGGCCGATGCCGAAAGCTCTGAATTGATCGAGAAGCGCGTTCACGAGTTATCCTGCCTGTTCGATTGCACGCATCTTGTGCGAACCACTGGGCAGAATTTTCCTACCTACCTCGTAAACGAGGCCTTAATGCCGGAACATAGGAGATGCATCCGGTCCGGGAGGGCAGGTGAGACAGGTGAGTTTTTTTATGTCGCAGACATGAAAAGGGCGACCCCGGGGGGATGGGGTCGCCATTCTTTCAAGGATTGTCGCGATTTCGCGCTATCGGTAGTGCTGCAAACGAGTCGTTCGCAGGCCGGCGAGGCCGTGCTTGTCGATCGACCGTTGCCAGCCGAGAAACTCCTCGACGGTGAGCGTATATCGCTCACAAGCCTCGTCCAGCGACAGCAAACCACCGCGAACTGCGGCGACCACTTCGGCCTTGCGTCGAACGACCCAGCGCTGAGCTCCCGGATTGGGGAGGTCTGCGAGAGTGAGCGGGCTACCATCCGGCCCAATTACGTAGTTTTCTTTTTTTTGAAGGCGCGGCTGCATGTCCGGTCCCCGTTCGTTTGTTTGTTTGTAGGATCAACATAGGGGAGGGGTTTTAACATCGGCCTAAGCCACTGGGTAAATTTGCCTTTAACGTCTCCAGTAAAATACGCTCATATAAATTGACCGCTTTGCGCATAAAAAGACGGGCCCCGCTGGAATGGCGGAGCCCGTCATTTATTCACCGCTGTCTGGCGGTTTAACGCTTCATTCTGATTGCTTCATCGAGCATCTCGTCTGCCGTCGTGATGATCTTGGACGAGGCCGAATAGGCGCGCTGCGTGATGATCAGATTGGTGAATTCTGTCGCCAGATCCACATTGGAACTCTCCAGGGTCGCGGCGGCGAGATTGCCGGCAGAACCGACACCGGCGGTATTGAGTGTGTAATTGCCGCTGTCGCGCGTAACGCCATAGGCGCCGCCGCCCAGCGCTTCCAGACCGTCGGCATTGGCAAAGGTCGCGACCGGGACCTGGTAGATCTTCTTGACGATACCATTGGTGAACTTGGCGTAGACCATGCCGCTGGCATCGATATCCACCCCGGAGAAATCCCCGAACGGTGTCCCGTTGACCGAAGTCGCAGCCAGGGCGCTCTGGCTGTCAAACTGGGTCAGGCCACCCGCGCTGCTGGGGCCGCCAAGAGCCATATCAATGGTCTGGGCGCTAATGCCCTCGGCTGCAGCCCACTGAACGCTGGTCGCACCGAGCGGTGCGGCATTGTTCGAGGACAGGAAGCTGAGCGTGCTGGGGACGGTGCTGTTCGCGGCGTCGAAATTGCCATTCGAGTCAAAGGCGATGATCCCGGTGGCGATCTGGCCATCGACCAGGCCGGCCCCTGTGGTGACTTCCGTGGCCGGGCTGACATGCAGCTCGGCATGCCACTGGTTTGGTGTCGAGGATTTCAGCATCGACAGGGTGATGGTGTGCACACCGCCCTGGGAATCATAGATCGGGATGCCGAATTCAACATCTGCTGTGACCGCCCCGGAGGACATATTCGTCCCGGACACGCCCGCGGCATAGGTGGCCTCGGCCGCGGCAACTGCCTGGCTCGCCTGCAGATTTGCGCTCAGGCCAACCTCTGTGGTGGCCTCGGCGGCGCCGCCGACGGAAACCGGGTTGATGATTTCCAGCGAACTCAGGTCCGACGGGTCAGCATTAATGGTTCCGTCAGCCTGGACCGGCCAGCCGGCGAGGTAGAGGCCGGCGGAATTCTGCAGATAGCCGTTGGCGTCCGGATGGAAGCTGCCGGCGCGGGTAAAGGCGACCGGGTCGGTCGTGGTGAAGCCCCGCGTGTTTTCGCTGACCACGAAAAAGCCGTCGCCGGAGACCGCAAGGTCGGTCGGCGAGCTGCCTGGCGACAGCAAGCCACTCTGGCTAATCTGCAGCTTGGTGGAACTCATGATCCCGCCAGCCGCAAAATGTTGCGACGTGCCCTGGGAACGGTAGAGCGGGGTGAAAACGGCAGATGCGCGTTTGTAGCCGACCGTATTCACATTGGCGATATTGTCGGAAATTGCTGCGAGAGCGCTTGAATTGGCGATCAGGCCGGACGCGCCGGCGATCATTGCGGAATTGATGCTCACGATAAGCTCCTTGTTGGTGTTTGTTTTTGGAGCGTTCTGCCGTCTTGTGAGGCCGGTTCGCCTTTCTGGCGGTCCGGATCAGACCTGTGGCCTGCTTATGGCTGCTATTGTTCTTCCTGAAGTGCGAGGACCGAGGAGAGGGGAACATTCACCCCGCCCATTTCCACAATCACTTCGGATCCCGAAAGGTCGATGCCTGTGACCCGGGCGGAGGCCCGGATTTCGGCTGTGATTTCGGCACCATTCTGTGCGGCGGCATTGATTTCAAGCGTGTAGACTCCGTCTGGAGCGGTGCTGCCGGACAAGGTCTGGCCGTCCCAGCTGAAGTCATGCTGGCCGGTCGTGGTTTCCCCGGTCGTGCGGTACACGATCCGGTCGCTGGAATCCCGGATCGTCAGATCGGCAGCATTGGCGTTTTCCGGCAATTGATACTGCCAGGTCGCGGCACCGTCTTGCAGGCGGCTCTCCGGGGTCAATGCGGTGGCGACACGTCCAATATAGCCGACCGATGAGGTCTGGGCCGCGGCCGACTGGACGATCAGGAGGCTTTCCAGATTCTGGTTCTGGGCGATCTGCTGCTCGACGCCGGAGAAGGAGACGAGCTGATCGACGAATTGTGTCGCATCGAGCGGATCGAGCGGATCCTGATTCTTCATCTGCGCGGTGAGCAGGTTGAGAAACATCTCGTAATTATCGGCAAGGCTGGTCCGGCTGTTCTCAAGCTGCGGACTTGAGTCGGTTACCGAATTGATTGCGCTTGGCATTTTGTTTCTCCTAAACTCTGAGGTCGACGCCGTCGCGCCGCGACAGACTGAATCCGTATGCGTCGGCCGGCCCCGGGATGATTTCGGCGGCGAGCGCCTGCGCGCTGTCCTCATCCAGTCCATAGACATTGAAATGGCTGCCCTGCTCGGACTCGGCGGATTCCTGTTCGCCGCCGCCCTCGCTGAGCTCGAACGTCAGCCCGTCTTCTTCGAGCTCAAGCCCCGCATCATTGAGTGCGCGTTCCAGATCGCGCGTCGAACGTTGCATTTCGGCCAGTGTGTCGCCGCGTTCGACCGTCAAGGTGGCGTGCACGCGGTTGTTCGCGCTGAGCTCCAGACGGATGTCGACGCGGCCCAGCTCGGCCGGATCCAGCCGGATCCCGAATACGCGCGAACCATTGGCAAAGCGCTGCGATATCTGGCCAGCCAGATGGTTTGCCGCGTGTGGTGTGAATCGCGACGGCTGACCGGTGCCGGCCTCTGCGGCTCCGCGAGATGCGGTACGCGCCGCGACTGATGCAGGGTCCGTCATTGTCGTCATCGCCGGATCCGAGCTGACGCCCGAAACGCGGACGGCATCGGTGGCGAGGGCCGGGGCCGGGACCGTGGTCGGTGGAGGTGCAGATGGCGGCAGCTCGCGGCTTGTGGCTGCGATGTCGGGTCGTGAGGCGGTCGTGCTGGCGGCGCCGGGCTGTGGCTGCACCGCTGCGCCATTGGCCTGGCTCTTGCCACCTGCCGGGCTCGCGCCATTGGCGGCTGATTTTCCCTTGCTGCGGCCGGCGGCCATATTGCCGTCGCGCTCATCCACGCCCTGGCGCGCTTGCGCGAAACGTCCCGCAGGCGTGCTGGCCGCGACGGCCGCCTGGGCAGTCTCTCCTGCCTGCGACGGGGTCGGGCCGGGCGCTGCAGGACTTGCTGCCGGGGCCGAAGCTGTCGGGTTCGCTGGCGGGGTTGTGGGGGCCGCCGCAGCAGGGGCTGCCGGTGCCGGGCTGGACGGGGATAGCACGGCCATGACCGGCGGCTTCGCAGTCTTGCCTGCAGGCGCGCTGGCGACAGTGGCACCCGATACAGAATTCGCGGTGCCGGCCGATGAGTCAGAAGTTTCGGCTGATTTGCCTGTGGCGCCCGCATCAAGGCTTTTGGCGGTCGCCGGCTTGTCCCCGGCCTGGCTCGCCACAGCCGGCAAGCTTGTTTCGGCCGCGGCCGCGCCTGGAATAACGGGGGCACTGGCTGTGCTGTTGCTGTTCGTGGTGGCCGTATTTGCGGCCGCCTGTTGTGTGGCGTTGCCGGCCGTCGCCGCCGCCGCAGGGGCGGGGGCCGGTGTTCCGGACGCAGGAGAATTTTGGCCTGGACCCGTTTCGCTGGTCACGGGCGGGTTTGCGGTCGTTTGTGTCTGGGCGTTGGCCGCACCGGCGGCGTTGATCGTGGCCGCAGCGTTGGTCGTGGCCGCAACGGGGGCAGTGTGGCTCTGCGTTGCCGGCGTCCCTGTGGCCGCCGCCGCGGGGCGCGCGCCGGACCGGATATCGCCGACAAATTCCGGCCCGCCCTGATTTGGCGACCCGCCGGTCGAGGCGAGGTGAAGGATATCGGGGGCCGCTGAATGGCCGGGGTTTGCGGTCTCCTGCCTCGCCGGGTTCGGCTGGCTGCCCGGCGTTGCGCCCTGGACCGCCGCGCTATCCGTTGAGGGGGCAGCTGGATTCGTCGAGGGCGCAGCTGGCTCGGCGATGGGAGCCGTCTTGCCACTGCCCGCTTCGGTGCCCGCAGTTTTACCCGCGGATGCACTTGCCACACCGGGGGACTGACCGCCGGATGGGGTGTCACCGCCGGCGCTGTCATCGGCCACAGTCTGGCCCTGCCCCTGGGTTTGTGGCCGGACCGGTGCTGCGGGCGGTGTCGACTGGCCGACCATAGCGTCGAAGGCTGACGGCGCCGCGGCGCCATCAATCCCGTCCGTGTTTGCCCGTCCGCCATCACTACGCGCGGACGCACCCCGGGATGCGGCCGTTGCCGCAGTCGTCGCGGTGAATTCTGCGCCTGGAACAATCATCGGCATGGTCAAACTAATCCACTCGTTTGGCACACAATGCGTGCCGTGTCGGAGAAGTGGGTCGCAAGCATCATGCCAGAGGGGGTGAGTGTTACCCCGTTGATTTAACGTATTAATTTCTGGGTAAGACAGGTAAATGACGACGTCGGCCCGGCTGATTATGCCCGGTGGTGGGTTGAAGCTGCCGGGCAGGGCCGCATGACCATGCCGCAGGACGACGGAGGGGTTTCGCCGCGATCAGGCCGGGCTTTTGGACGCCTTCTGAGGGCGCGCGCCGACTTGGCCCGAGCCTTGCGATTAACCCTGTAGGACATCCATCAGGCTCGGATGTCGGAAAGACGCGAATTCGTATGAATATCGAAGCAAAAACAGGTTGTTGTAGGCCGAATTCGGCTGCCGGTCAGGGCATGCAGATCCCGTTCGGGCTCGGCAAGCCTTGCCGGAGTGTCGGCAGTTTTGACCATCCGGGCTTCATTTTCTGCGATGTTTCGAGGATGGCATCATGTCGCTGAACGGTATTATCGGTAGCGCCCTGTCGGGCTTGTCTGCGAGCCAGGCCGGTCTCAATTCGGCCGCCAACAACGTCGCCAATGTCAACACGCCGGGCTATGCGCGCACCGAAGCTGTGCTGCAGGCCCTCAATGTTGGCGGTGTCGCCATGGGCGTGCAGGTCGCGGGCATTTCGCGGATTGCCGATGTCTATCTCCAGGCAGCCTCGATCCGCGCCATCAGCGCCGGTGAGGCGGCGAGGGTCCAGGCCGACGGACTGGACAAGGTGCAATCCCAATTCGGAAAACTCGACGATGAAGGTTCGATGTTTGCGCGGCTGAGCCGCGCTTTCTCCAGCCTGTCCCAGGCCAGTGTTGATCCGTCTCAATCGGTTGCCCGTCTGTCCGCAGCGGCTGATTTGCAGGCCTTTTTCGATGAAACCAACCGGCTTTCCCTGATGATTGGCGATCAGCGCAAGGATGCCGACGCCCAGATCCAGGCCGCCGTTCAACGCACGAACGAGATCCTCAGTGAACTCAGCGGGCTCAATGCCAGTGCTCAGAGTGTGAGCGTGGCCGGCGGTGACACGTCAGGCATCGCCAACCGGCAATCGGAATTGCTCGATGAACTCTCGGGCTATGTCGACATCCGCACCGAGACCAAGGCGGGCGGACGGCTCGTCATTCGTACCGGTGACGGTGTCGCCCTGGTCGAAACCGGGGTGACGCAGCTCGAATATACCCCGACGGGAAGCGGTGCCTACGGCGTTTCCTACGGCCAGATTTTAGTGCAGCCGCCCAATGGTGCCGAGGCGAGGGAGTTGAGTGGCCATATACAGAGCGGCAAATTGTTTGGCTTGCTCGACTTGCGCGACCGGATCTTGCCGGAGATCGCCGATGAACTGGCTGAATTGACGGCCGGCGCTGCCGACGCGCTCAACCTGGCGCACAATAACTCCGCTTCCTATCCGGCACCGCAGAGTCTGACCGGTCGCAATACCGGGCTGGTTGCCGCGGATCTGCACAGCTTTACCGGGGCGACAACGCTGGCTGTGACCGCAGCTTCCGGTACTCTGGTAAAGCGTGTCGATATTGATTTTGACGCCGGCACGCTCAGTGTCGATGGCGGCGCTGCTGTCGCGATTGGCACGACGGTTGGCAGCCTGACGACAGCGATCAATACAGCCCTGGGCGGCGATGGCTCGGCAACCTTTGCCAATGGCGTCCTGACCCTGGCGGCAAGCACGGCCGGAAACGGTGTCGCGACGCTGGAAGACGCGACCACGCCAAGCGATCGCGCCGGCCGCGGATTTTCACACTTCTTCGGTCTCAATGACCTGGTTTCCTCGAGCCGACCGGGCTTTTTCGAAACCGGCCTTTCGGCGGCGGATGCGCATCAGTTTACCACCGGTACGTCCCTGAGTTTCCAGATCACGACGCCGGATGGACGGCCCTCCGGCACGATCGATATACCGATGGTGACCGGGCAGACGGTTGGCGATGCGGTGACGGCGCTGAACAATACCACCACCGGGCTTGGCCGCTACGCCACATTCACACTGGACAGTGACGGCAAGCTGAGCTCGGTTCCAAAAACCGGGTATGACGGCTTCGACCTCAACCTGACCGGCGATGACACCAGCCGGTCCGGCACCGGCGTGTCCTTCTCGCAGCTCTTCGGCATCGGCCTGGCTGCAACGGCGGGACGCTCCGAGGTCTTCTCGGTCAATAATGCGATCCGGTCCGATTCATCGAAACTGGCCCTTGGACAGCTGAATCTCGATGCAGCCACAGTGGCCGGCGACCTGGTGCTGACCTCCGGTGATGCGCGCGGCGGGCAGTTGCTGCAATCAGCGATGACGTCGACGCGCAGTTTTGATGCGGCCGGGTCGATCAATGCCGCCAATTCCAGCCTGCAGGATTATGCTGCCCGGCTGGCCGGCAGTGTGGGATCCCGTGCGGCTCGCGCCGAGAGCGAAGCCGCCTCCGCCGATGTTCTGCGGACCACGGCGCAAACCAAGCGCTCGAATGTGGAAGGCGTCAGCCTCGATGAGGAATTGGCCGCAATGACGCTCTATCAGCAGTCCTATAACGCCTCGGCGAGAATGCTGCAGGCGGCGAAGGAAATGACCGACACCCTTATGAGTATTGTCTAGGAAGTGATTGACCCATGACGCGGATATCGACTTTTGGCGCTTCGCAATCGGCCCTCCTGGACCTGATGCGCGCGCAGCAATCCCTGTTCCAGGCCCAGCAGGAGCTCAGTACCGGCAAAAAGGGTGCTGATCTCAAAGGTGTTGGCTATCAGGCCGAGACCATTGCCGCGAGCCGCGGGGCCCTGGCCCGTTCCGAGGCCTTTGAAGAGGCGGCTGTCCGTTCGGGCATCCGTCTCGATGCGCAGAATGTCGCGCTGGAGCGTCTGTCCTCCTCGGCCGGTGAATTGCGTTCGGCGATGACGTCGCAGAATGGCGCCTTCATCATGCAGGAGATCTCCGACGCCTTCTACGGCGCCGTGAATGCCTTGAATACCCAACATCTGGGCGCCTATATGTTTGGCGGCACGCGTGATGATACCAAGCCGATGGCAATCAGCACACTGGCAGAGCTCGCAGCCTTGCCGACGGTCGACGATGCCTTTCAGAACAATGATCTCGAACCGACCGTGCGGATTGACCAGAATACCGAGGTGACCGTCGGGCGCCTGGCCAGTGATGTCGCGACCGATATCATGGCCTCCTTCAAGCGCATCGCCGAGTTCGAGGCGGGGCCGAATGGACCCTTCGTCGATCCGATGACCGAGGTCCAACAAGCCTTCATCGTCGGCGAATTGCAGAATATCGTGGCAGCCCAGGACGGAATTATCTCCGTGGTCGGGATGAATGGCGTGATGCAGGCGCAGATCGAAAGCTCGCAGCAAAGCCAGAAGGACCGGCAGGACTTCCTCACCGGTATGATCAGCGATATCGAGGATGTCGACATGGCCGAGGCCGCGACCAAATTCCAGACGGCGCAAAACGTGCTCGACGTCTCGGCGAAGACTTTTGCCTCGCTGACACAGGTTTCACTTCTCAACTTTTTGCGGTAAGCCAAGCCCAACTTCAACCGTTTGCTGCGGGCCTTGACCCCGCTGGAGGCGAATATGACGAACACCGATTCCGGTCGCGCGATGGCGCGTGCCGATGACCTTCTCAACGAATTTGGCCTCGCCGGCGATCCGCTCGGCCTGGGCGGCAATCCCGCCGATCACCGCGTCGTCGTGGCGATGTCCGGCGGGGTGGATTCTTCCGTCACTGCGGCTGTGCTCCACCGGGCCGGCTATGATGTCGTCGGCGTGACGCTGCAGCTCTATGATCATGGCGCCGCGATCCAGAAGAAGGGCGCCTGCTGCGCCGGCCAGGATATCTATGACGCCAAGCGCGTCGCCGAGGAATGCGGCTTTCCCCATTACGTCCTCAATTATGAGAGCCGTTTCCGCGAGGCGGTGATCGAGGAGTTTGCCGACACCTATCTGGCCGGCTTCACGCCGATTCCCTGTGTGCGCTGCAATCAGACCGTCAAATTCGCCGACCTGCTGACCACCGCGCGCGAGCTCGGGGCTGTCTGCATGGCGACGGGCCATTATATCCAGCGCGTCGAAGGGCCGAAGGGGGCGCAATTGCGCCGGGCCCACGACGCCGGCAAGGATCAGTCCTATTTCCTGTTCGCGACGACGCATGAACAGCTCGATTTCCTGCGCTTCCCGCTCGGCCATCTCGACAAGGACCAGACGCGCCGGCTCGCCGAGGCCTTCGGCCTGATCGTCGCCGACAAACCGGACAGCCAGGACATCTGCTTCGTGCCCCAGGGCCGCTATGTCGATATCGTCGAAAAGGTGCGCCCCGGCGTCTCGCGCCCCGGCGAGATCGTCCATGTCGATGGCACTGTTCTGGGCCGACATGAAGGTGTGATCCATTACACGGTCGGCCAGCGCCGCGGTCTCAAGATCGCGATCGGTGATCCGCTCTATGTCGTCAAGCTCGATGCCGCCACGGCCCGGGTCGTGGTCGGGCCGCGCGAGGCTTTGGCGGTTGATCGCATTACGCTGAAAGACATCAACTGGCTCGGCGATGAAGCCCTGGCAGACGGCGTTCCCGTGCGGGTGAAAGTGCGCTCGACGCGCCCGCCGGTGGATGCGGCCTTTTCCGTCGATGGTGATGAGATCGCTGTCGTCCTGCCGGGCGGCGAAGAGGGTGTGGCACCCGGCCAGGCCTGTGTTTTCTATTCGGCCGAGGATGATGGCCGGGTTCTCGGCGGCGGCTGGATCGCGAAGACGAGTGCGAGTGGGGCGGCGACAACGGCGGCCGCGAGCGGGTATCGGCTGATATGACGTGGTGGGGACCGATTTACCTGACGCTCTTGGCGATCCTTCTCGGTGGTAGTGCCATCTGGCTTGCGCTCATTGATCTGGGACTCAGACGGTCGGTGGGGCCTCATTGGTTCCGGCTTGGCTTGATATATGCGGGAGTGCTCGGATGGGCGGTCATGATTGGTGCCGGGACGATGCTGGTATTTGCGGGCGTCTGGCCGGAAACTTGGACATTTCCTGACCCGAATATTTCTCTGGACGGAATAAGATTGGAGCAGAAAACGCCAGGAAGGCTGGTCGCGGTATTGAATGTTGTCGTCTGTTTTTTCCTTTGGCCGCGATTCGCCCGCTGGGCTCGGAAGCGGCTGACCGGTCGAGGTTACGATCCTGACGGCCTTTGGCGATGGCGCGGTCGCCAGCCCCGTTATTGGCGGCAGGCGCGGGTATCGGCGGATCGGATAATAGCGAAAACGGCGCAATTTGTGTTATCCTTCGCTGTAAGGTCACTGATCGGAGGTGCTCATGAATGTCTCAATCGGAAAGCGCTGGGAGCTGTTCGTCGAAGAACAGGTCAAGCAGGGCCGCTACACATCCCAGAGCGAGGTCGTGCGCGAGGGCCTGCGCCTGGTCGAGGAGCGTGAGGCCAAGCTGGCGGAGTTGCGGGCCTCCTTGCTGGCCGCGATCAATGATGAGCGCCGTTACACGATCGAGGAGGCGGAGGCTCATCTCGCCGCGACCTTCGATGAGCTGAAGTCCGGAGCGCAGTGAGGTGTTCCAGCTGGTGCTGACCCGCCCGGCGCTGGACGATCTCGATCATATTGCACGGTACATTTACACCGAGACGGGAAGCATCGCCGCCGCCCAGGGCTTTCTCGAAAAGCTCTTGGCTCGGTCACGTTCGATGGCGGCTTCGCCCTTTGAACTCGGACGTCCTCGCGAAGAGCTCGGGCCGGGCATCCGCAGCAGTGTTGTGGGCAATTATCTCATCATGACGCGGTATCAGGGCGATGTACTTCTCGTGCTGCGCTATGTCGAAGGTCATCGCGCTCTGGCGCACCTGCTCGACGAGCCCCCCGATCCCTGACCCCGCCAGCCCGGTAATGGTCACCGGTTGATCGGGTAGGTGTCACGCCCGCTGGGGCCAACCCATTCGCGGAGCATCGGGATTTGTGCTACCCGGTCGAATTCCTGCCCTGGCGGGACTGGCTATCAATCTGACCGAGTATCTGCCCGCGATGGACAAGCTTTCCGTCATGCACGCCTACCGCCGCATCGTCGAGCGCGGCAATTTCGCCCGCGCGGCGGAGGATCTCGGCGTTTCGCCGGCGCTCCTGAGCCGCGAGATCAAGCTGCTCGAGGAAAGCCTTGGCAGTGTCCTGCTCACGCGCACGACCCGCTCCATGTCGCTGACCGATGCCGGCCGGCTCTATTATGACGAGGCGATCAGCATTCTCGACGCCGTGACCAAGGTCGAGACGCGCATTCGCGAGGGCGCCGGTGCCGTGCGCGGCCATCTCAAGGTCAACGCCCCGGCCTCCTTCGGCCAGACGGTCATTGCCCCCATGCTTCCGGACTTTCGCGACAGCTATCCGGATCTCTCGCTCACCCTATCGCTCGATGACCGTGTGGTCGACATGGTCGAGGGCGGGTTTGATGTGTCGATCCGCATCCGCGCCGCCCTGCCGGACTCGGCGCTGGTGGCACGCAAGCTCGGCACGGTGCGGCAGAGGATTTTCGCGGCCCCCGCCTATCTCGAACGGGCCGGCCATCCGAAGGTGCCGCAAGACATCGCGCAACACGCGGTGATCGGCTTCCTGCTTGCGGACCATCTCACCTCCTGGACACTGCACGGGCCTTCGGGCACGGACACAGTCGAACTCGACCCCAAGCTCCGGGTTGGCAACAGTCTCGTGCTGCGCGACCTGCTGATCGCGGGGCAGGGCATCGGCACCCTGCCGGACTTTGTCTCGAACGCCCCCGAAGCGCGCGGCGAGCTTGTTCGGGTTTTGCCGGATTGGGAACTTCCCGCCCCGGACATCTTCGCCGTGACGTCCTCGCGACTCGGCATGGACGCGAAAGTGACGGCGTTTCTCGACCAGCTGCGGGCAGCCCTGCGGTCCTGAGATTATTCAACCAGCGTAAACAATGAAGTGAAAGCGGGCCGGTTATTCCCCTCCGGCCCCCGCTGCATCTTCCCGGGCATGTCAAACCTGCCAGGGAGATCCCGATGCAGACCCCGATCCTATTGCCCCTCGCCCTGGGCCTGGCCCTGTCCCTTCCGGCCGCCATCGCCGAAATGCCGGCCACGGTCGGCACCAGCCCCTGGGGCCCGGACGATCAGCTCGGCGCGCTCAATCTGATGACGGAGCGCTCGCGCGCCTCCATCCTGTCCCGGATTACCGGAGGCACCGTTTACGACCTGTCCGTTGAGTATTTCATCGGCATGCCAGGATGGCACGCCGCCGGCGATCCCCGATATCAGATATGGATGACTCACACGCCGCGCGGGACGGTGAATGACGACCCCTTGCAGGTGGGCGAGGCGGCCAATGACCATGTCAGCTACACCGGCTCGGCGGTCTCGATGTACACCCACACCGGGACCCATATCGACGCGCTGAATCATTTCGGCCTCGATGGAGAGATCTACAATCATTTCAGCGCCGACGAACATCTCGGCGATACGGGCTGGCAGGTGACGGGTGCCGAAACCATCCCGCCGATCGTGGCGCGGGGCGTGATGATCGATGTCGCCGCCTTCAAGGGCGTCGACATGCTGCCCGCGGGCTATCGTGTGACCCGCGCGGATCTCGAGGGCGCACTGGCGCGCCAGGGCGTCGCGCTTCACACCGGTGATGTCGTGCTGATCCGCACCGGGCGCATGGCGCTCTATGCCCACGCCAACCGATATATGGACAACCCGCCGGGCCTCGGGCTCGAGGCCGCCCGCTTTCTCGCCGAAGAGTCACGCGCCATGATCGTCGGGGCCGACAATCTGAGCTTCGAGGCCTTCCCGTCCGAGATCGACGGCAATTACGTTCCCGTCCACACCTATCTACTGGCGCAGATGGGCGTTCCGATCATGGAGCTGGTCAATCTCGAAGGCCTCGCCGAGGCGCGCCGCTACGAGTTCGCCTTCATCGGCGCCTCCCTGAAGCTGCGCGGCGCCGATGCCGCGCCCCTGCGTCCGATCGCGCTGCCGATCCACTGATCCCCGAAACAAAAAGGCTCGTTCTGATGACCCGGATTCTTGTCCTCTATTATTCCAGCTATGGCCATGTGCGCACCCTGGCTCAGGCCGAAGCCGATGGCGCTCACAGCGTGCCTGGCACTCATGTCGATCTGCGCCGCGTCCCCGAAACCGTCCCCGAGGAAATCCGGCGCAAGGCGGGCTTCATCGCTGACGACACACTGCTTGCGACGCCCGCTGACCTCGAAACCTATGACGGCATTATTCTCGGCACGCCGACCATGTTTGGCATGATGGCCGGGCAGATGAAGTCCTTTCTCGACCAGGCCGGCGGGCTGTGGGCGCGCAACGCGCTGGTCGGCAAGGTCGCGGCGGTTTTCGCCTCCACCGGCTCGCAGCACGGCGGTCACGAAGCAACCCTGCTCTCCACCCAGATCCCGCTCCAGCATTTCGGCATGCTGATTGCCGGCATGCCCTACACCTTCGCCGGACAGACCACGGCGGACGGGATTATAGGGGGCGCGCCCTATGGCGCGGGGACGATCGCCGGAGCCGATGGTTCGCGCGCGCCATCACGGATCGACCTCGCCGGTGCCCGCTTCCAGGGCGCTCATGTCGCCCGGATTGCCGCACGCCTGGCCGGTGCCAATCTGAAGGAGGCCGCGGCGTGACGGCCGCCCTCACCATCGATTTCTTCCACGACGTGGTGTGTTGCTGGTGTTTCAACATCTCGTCGCGAATGCGCTGCCTGGCGGCCGAGTTTGGGCTCGATATCCGGCATCGCACCTTCGTCCTGCAGGCGAGCCGTGGCGAGATGGCCGCGCGCTGGGGGGCGCCGGGTCAGGCCCGCGAGATCATTCTCGGGCACTGGTCGGCCTGCCGCCAGGCGAGTGACCGGCCGGAGCTCGTTGACATCGAGGCGATGCGAAAGGCCCCGTTCGACTATCCCCACGGGATGACGGCGGCGCTGGGATGCAAGGCAGCCGAACGGCTCGGCGGGCCGGGCGCCCATTGGGACCTGTTTGACCGCCTCCAGCGCGCGCATCTCGCCGAGGCCCGCAATATCGCCGACCCTGCCACCGTGCTCCAGCTTGCCCGCGAGAGCGGCCTGGAGTCGGGGGGCTTCGCCCGCTTCCTCAGCGACCCGGCTACCGCCTGCGCTGTCGAGGCCGACCGCCAGCTCGCCCGCGCACAGCAGGTCCGCTCCGTCCCGGCCCTTATCATCCGCGAGACTGGCAGCCGCCTCGCCAACGGATCGCGCGATGTACTGGCGGTGCAGCTGCGTCACGCGCTGCGCTGAACCCTGACCCGGAGATGTGGCCCATGTCACGCACCAGAGATATTCTACTGACAGCGCTGGCCCCTGCAGTCTGGGGCAGCAGCTATCTCGTCACGACCGAGCTCATGCCGGCCAGCTACCCCGTGACCATCGCGGCATTGCGCGCCCTGCCGGCGGGTCTTTTGCTGTTGGCCGTCACACGCAGCCTGCCGCCGCGCGCCTGGCTCGGGCGGGTCTTCCTGCTGGGCAGTTTCAACTTCGCGCTCTTCTGGGTGCTGCTCTTTGTCGCCGCCTACCGCCTGCCCGGCGGGGTCGCCGCGACGCTGGGATCGCTGCAGGCGATGATGGTCATCCTCATGGCGCGCGGCTGGCTCGGTACACCGGTGCGGGCGGGGGCCGTTGCTGCGGCGGCGAGCGGCATTCTCGGGGTTGCCTTCCTGCTCATCGGCCCGGACGCGACGCTCGATCCGGTCGGGATCGCGGCGGGGGTGGGCGGTGCGGCATCCATGGCAGCCGGCACCGTGCTGAGCCGGAAATGGCAGCCGCCTGTCCCGGCGCTCAGTTTCACCGCCTGGCAGCTCACTGCCGGGGGGCTGGTGCTGCTGCCGCTGGCCCTCATCCTGGAGCCGCCGCTGCCACCGCTCACCCTCGCCAATCTCGGCGGTCTGGCCTGGCTTTGCCTGGTTGGCGCCGCGGCGACCTATGCGATCTGGTTTCGCGGTCTCGCCCGACTTGACCCTGGCGCGGTATCCATGCTCGCAATGATGAGCCCTGTGATGGCGGTCATCCTCGGCTGGGCGGTGCTGGGCCAGTCGCTGTCACTGTTGCAGGGGCTTGGCGCAGCCATCGTCCTCGGCTCGGTCTGGGCCGGCCAGCGTGCCAATAACCCCGGCCCGGTGTGCACAGTTTCAACCCCGGCAAAGCCCGCCTGACCAGCGCTCAAGACCTGACCGGCGCTCAAGAAAGGATATCCCGCGTGACCAATCTCACCCTGACCCCCGATCTCGCGCGCAGGGCGCGCCTGGCGGGCTTGTTCTACCTCGTCATCATCATCGCCGGCCTCGGCGCCGAGCTTGGCCTGCGCGGTCCGCTGATCGATCTCGCCGATGCCGACGCCACCGCTGCGGCGATCCTTGCGGCTCCCGGCCAGTTCCGGCTGGCGATCGCGGCCGATCTTGTCATGGCGCTCTGTGATGCCGGGCTGGCGATCTTGCTCTATCTGGTCTTCCGCGCGGCAGCGCCGGGTCTGGCGCTCTCGGCCATGGTGTTCCGGCTGATCCAGACCGTGCTGATCGCCGCCAATCTCATGGCCCTGCAGGCCGCGTGGCTGATCCTGTCGGGCGCTGACGGGCTGGCCGATGCCCACGCGCTCGCCTTGGTCTCCCTCGATCTGCACGGTCATGGCTATGATCTCGGACTGGTTTTCTTCGGCGTCAACAGCGTGATGATGGGCTTGCTTGTCTGGCGTTCCGGCCTGATTTCGAAGGTGTTCGGCGCAGGCCTGGTGATTGCCGGTCTGGTCTATCTGACTGGCAGCGGTCTGCGCTTCTTCGCGCCGGAATGGTCGGCCGCATTCACGCCCGCATATGGGGTGACGATCCTGGCAGAGACCGCGTTCTGCCTGCGGCTTCTTCTGCAGCGCCAGCCGGCTCAGGAGGCGGTGTGAGCCTAACCGCACGCCAACCCCTTCAGCATGACGACACCCCGCCCAGTGCATTCCGACCGCCGGCCAGAGCGACCCCGATCGGCGTCAGCTGATGGTGCGGGCGAGAGCATGAGATGTGCGGATGGCGAGGAAGGCGGATCGCGCCAGCGCGGTGTCTTCCGTGCAAACCGGACCCGGCACTTGTCGGGCCGGGTCCGGTCAACCGTGTTCAGATGCCTCAGGCCGGCGCGGCGGCCTCATAGGGGCCGACATTCCTGGCGAAGGCTTCGAGCAGCACGGCGAGGCCCTGGGGAAGGGCCTGCTGTTTCGCGGTGACTTCGACATTATAGCGCGCGCTATTACTCTTGGAATACTGCTCCTTCTGCTCAGAGGATTTTTCCGAGTGATAGGAGACGCTGCCGGTGATTTTCGCGGAAAAACCACCAAAGCCGAATTTCGCCTCCAGGGAGGCGGCGGCGGAGTAGTCCGTCTTCTCGGACTGGGTGGTGTCGCGCGCATAGGAGGATTTGACCTCCATGTCGAAACTGATCCGGACGAAATCGACCCCGATCAGGGCTACCGGGATGGCGGAAATCAGCGGCAAGACTACCGTGGTCTCCGCAGTGCTGATCCCCTTGGTCATGATCGGGTTGCCGTCACCGTCCAATTCCGCTTCGTCATTGCTGTCCAGTAGCGGGATGTCGGTGATGATTGGCCGTTTCAGATCGAGCGTGATCTCGATCGGCGTGTAGACGGTATCGCCATCGCTATTTGTCGTTTGCTGGAAACCGGTATCGAGGATGTATTTGGTCTGTGCGAGGGCCATGCGGTTATTGGCGCGGCACGCTTCGATCAATGGGACGCCGATGAGCTGATCCATCGGCAGGCCGGAAAAGGCCTGGGCCATTGAAATAAGGTCTTCGGATGCCATGAGATTTCTCCCCTAGGGTTTGATTTTATCCGGGTATCTGTGATCTCAGTCCTTTGGTGTAACCTTCGATGAGTTCTGAGCGTCCCGCAGGCGTCTGGGTGCCTTCGATGACGATTTCGACCTCGCCGTATTCTTCCCGGGCGGGCGTGAACCAGCTGCGTCGTCCGGGAAACGCCAGACGCAGACCCTTGCCACCTTCGGTGGGTTCGACCTTGAGTTTGAGCCTCAACTCTTTCAGTGCGAGCTGGGATTGCGGCAGAAGTGAAATCAGCGGCACCCAGACATCATGGGTCGTTGGCCCGTTCTCAGTCATGACCGGGTAACGCACGATCGTCATCTTCGGCTTGATCGGTCCGCGTGGGCCGTCCCCGTCATCTTTTTCGCCGCCACCGGGAGGCTCACGACCCGGCGGAATGCCGCGGGCTGCCGCCGCGGCCGCGCCTGCGACTGACGCCTCCATTCGTGCCGGGGCCGCGTGAAGGGATCTCGCGAATGATGCAGGCGGCAATCGGGGTTGGCTCCGCCCCGGTTCGCCAGGATCGCGCGCGAGATGGTGGGCGTGTTTTTCCCGGTCCCGATCACGATCCCCGTCATGGTCACGGTCATGGTCCCGGCCAAGGCCGTCGGGTCCGGGGTCGCTTTCGGCGGGCTCAAAATAATAGTCGAGCAGGGCAAGGTTCTTCTGGTGAACCTGCTCTGCGGCTTCGCTGACCGCTTCCTGGACGGCGGCGATGAGGTCGCTGATGTCAAGCATCTTACCACCCACCTTTCCATACAACCTTAGCCCATAATCCAATCAAATACTATCAAGGGATTCTGGAGGTCGGCCAAAGACATAAGCCGCGACGAGGCTTTGTGAGACAGCCGGTCCGGCCGGTTCTGAAGGCTGCAGGGTGGCGCAAGGCGCGGCATGATGAAGGTCGCCCGTCCTGCGCCTAACCGCCCGCCAGCCCCTTCCACATCACCACAAGGGCCCAGTGCATCGCCGCGGCTGGCCAGACCGAACCCGAGCGGCGCCAGCTGATCGTGCAGGCGAGGCCAAGCGCTGCGGTGATGGCGAGGAAGGCGGGGTTGGCGAAGACGGGCTGGGCCATGGGCAGGCCGAGCCAGAGCTGGGCCGGGTGCCAGAGGACGAAGAGCGCCAGAGCGGCCCCCGCCCGCCATCGGCCGCGCCGGCCTGCGAGCAGGACACGGAACACCATCTCCTCGCCCAGCGCGGGAATGATGATGGCGATCAGGGCGAGGCCGATCAGTCCGGGCCAGTCAGTCATCGATGCAAATGTGAATAGATGCGCTCCGGAGCCGGCGGTGAGCGCGAAAACCGTCAAAACAGTGAGCAGGGACAGGGCTTCCAGACAGGCTGGGCGGCCGGGCCGAGTCCGCAATGCCAATGTTGCATCTGCGAAAAGACTTGACGCGGTGCCGCATGTTTTCATCATGCGCGCCAGAATTACACATGATCCCGCCCCTGAGGAGACTTCAGATGAGTGCAGTTGATGATCCAATCGTCATTGTCGGCATGGCGCGTACCCCGATGGGTGGCCTGCTCGGCGAGCTGACGACGCTGTCGGCCAATGAACTCGGCGCCATTGCAGTCAAGGCCGCGATGGAAGAGGCCGGCGTGGCCGGCGAAGATGTCGATCAGATCCTGATGGGCAATGTGCTCCAGGCCGGTCAGGGCCAGGCCCCGGCGCGCCAGGCGGGGATCAAGGGCGGTCTGCCCAAATCCGTCGAGGCGACCACGCTGAACAAGATGTGTGGCTCGGGCATGCAGGCCGCGATCATGGGCCGTTCGGCGATCATGTCCGGCGATGCCGACATCATCGTCGCCGGCGGCATGGAATCGATGAGCAATGCGCCGCACATGCTGCCGACGCACCGCGCCGGCTATAAATATGGCCATGACGTGCTCAAGGATCACATGGCCCAGGACGGGCTTGAAGATGCCTATGAGAAAAAGCCGATGGGCGTCTATGCCGACATGATTGCCCAGGAACACCAATTCACGCGCGAGCAGCAGGATGCCTATGCGCTGGAAACCCTGGCCCGCGCCCAGCGCGCGACCAAGGATGGCGATTTCAAGCGCGAAATCACACCGGTCACGCTGACCACCCGCAAGGGGGATGTCGTGGTTGATACCGATGAGCTGCCGCGCCGCGCCATGCCGGACAAGATTCCCTCCCTGCGTCCGGCCTTCAGCAAGGACGGCACCGTCACGGCCGCCAATGCTTCGGGCATTTCCGACGGCGCGGCCGCCCTGGTGCTGATGCGCAAATCGGAAGCCGAACGCCGTGGACTCAAACCGCTCGCGCGCATCGTTGCCACGGCAGCCCATGCCCATGAGCCGGCCTATTTCACCACCGCTCCGGTGCCCGCCATGCGCAAGGTTGTCGAGCGTGCCGGCTGGGCCATCGAGGATGTCGATCTGTGGGAAATCAACGAGGCTTTCGCTGTCGTGCCAATGATTGCGATGAAAGAGCTCGGCCTCAGCCATGACAAGGTCAACGTCAATGGCGGTGCCTGTGCGCTGGGCCACCCGATCGGTGCTTCCGGCGCGCGCGTCATCGTCACCCTGATCGCCGCGCTCGAAAAGCACGGCAAGACCAAGGGCGTTGCCTCGCTCTGCATTGGCGGCGGCGAAGCGACCGCTGTTGCGATCGAGCGGCTCTAGCCTTGCCCCATGACAGCGACCAGGCGGTGGACGCAATCCGGTTTGAGGACCGTCCGCCGCCGGTTGCTGATTTTATTGCAATGCGGGCGGCCTGTGGCTGGGGCGAGTTGTCTCCGGAACTGGCCGCAGCAGCGCTCGACGGCTGCCTGCTGGCGATCACCGCCCATGATGCGCAGGGCCGTATCGCCGGCTTCCTGCGCGCGATTGGCGATCCGCTCTATCTCTATGTCCAGGATGCCATCATCGCACCGGAGCTTCGCGGCAGCGGCCTGGGCACGCGGATGATGCAGCGCCTGCTGGCGCGAATCGACGCGGATTTCCCGGCTGCCCATGTCATGTTGATGTGCGCGAAGGGGCGCGAGCGCTTCTATTCAGAGCTTGGCTTTGAAGCCCGTCCCAGCCGGGATTTCGGCCCCGGCATGCAGCGGCTGCGCTAGGCGCCGGTTCGTTGTCACCCCTGGATATGGCCCAGGGGCAGGCCCTTGCTGTCCTTGATATTGCGCACCTGAACCGAGGTGCGGAAATCGCCGACGATATCGAGCGGAATCATGCGTTCGGAAATGAACTCGTTATAGGCGTCGATATCGGCCATCACGACCTTGACCAGATAGTCATAGGGGCCGGTCATCATGCAGGCCTCGGTCACTTCGGGGAAGCTCTGGACGGCCTTCTCGAACTTGACGTAATTGGCCTTGCGCGCCGGTGATATCTTTACCTCGAGATAGGCGGTAAACATGAGGCCGAGGGCGCGGCGGTCGAGCTCGACCGAGCGCCGCTTGATGATGCCATCGGTTTCCAGTCGCCGGATCCGGCGCCAGCAAGGGGAGGGGGTCAGCCCCACGATTTCGGCGATGTCGGCAACCGAGCGGCCTGCGTCTTCCTGCAGGGCTTCGAGAATGCGGACGTCAATCAGATCAAGGTTTGCGAGCATTTTTCCCTCAAATTCAGTATTTGGAGGAAATTAGTCTACATTTCCGCGAAAACCAACTCGGAAATGGCACCTTGTTCCAGTAGTAGACAAGGTGGACGTTTCCGCGTTAGACGCCCTCGCACACGCTTGGTCGTGCGCATGTATTTCCTGGCAGGTTTTGCCGATGTTTTCAGCGAGAGCTCATGGCACACACTGATCCCCGATTTCACGTCCCGGCGCCGCATGTGCGCCCTGGCGACACGCCTGATTTCTCCCATATCGAGATTCCGCCGGCTGGTACGGCCCGGCGTCCCGATGTCTCGATCGCCGGAAGTGAAACCCTCGACCTGGCCCTCGGCCTGGTACGGGTGCTTGACCATAACCACCAGGCGGTCGGCGAGTGGGACCCCAAGCTCGAGCCCGAGATCATGCGCGAGGGCTTGCGCCATATGGTGCTGACCCGCGTCTATGACGAGCGCATGCAGAAGCTGCAGCGCCAGGGCAAGATGAGTTTCTACATGAAATCCATGGGCGAGGAGGCCGTTGCCGTCGCTGCCGCGATGGCGCTCGAGAAGACCGACATGGTTTTCCCCTCCTATCGCCAGCAGGGCATTCTGTTCGCGCGCGGCCGCGATATCGTGGACATGATGTGTCATTGCATTTCCAATAGCCGTGACAATCTCAAGGGCCGCCAATTGCCGGTCCATTACACCTGGGCCGAGGGTGACTTCTTCTCGATCTCGGGCAATCTGACGACGCAATTCCCGCAAGCGGTGGGTTATGCGATGGCGTGCCAGTTCAAGGGCGAAAGCCGGATCACGGCGAGCTGGATCGGCGACGGCTCCTCCGCCGAGGGCGATTTCCATGGCGCGCTCGTCCTGGCCTCGACCTATCGCGCGCCGGTCATCCTCAATATCGTCAATAACCAGTGGGCAATCTCGACCTTCCAGGGCATGGCCGCCGGTGCCAGCGAAACCTTTGCGCTCAAGGGTATTGGCTATGGCCTCGCCTCGCTTCGCATTGACGGCAATGACTTCCTCGCTGTCTACGCCGCCACGAAATGGGCCGCCGAGCGCGCCCGTGCCGGTCATGGTGCCACGGTGATCGAAAGCTATACCTATCGCGCCGACGCACACTCCACCTCCGACGACCCGTCCGGCTACCGGCCCAAGGGCGAGGCCGATGCCTGGCCGCTTGGCGATCCGGTCGAGCGCCTGAAGAATCATCTCATCGGTCTGGGTGAATGGGATGAGGAACGTCATGCGGCGCTTGAGAAGGAACTCGATCAGCTGGTGATCGCCTCCTACAAGGAAGCCGAGACCTTCGGCACACTGCATGACGGCCCGCTATCGCCGGTACAGACCATGTTCGAGGATGTCTATGCCGAACCCGATTGGCGCCTGCGCCGTCAACGCCGCGATCTGGGGGTATAGGTCATGAGCAAGATGAACATGATCCAGGCCCTCAATTCGGCCATGGACAACATGATGGAGCGCGACGCCAATGTGCTCGCCTTCGGTGAGGACGCCGGTTATTTCGGCGGCGTCTTCCGCGTGACCGCAGGCCTGCAGGAGAAATACGGTCTCGACCGGTGTTTCGACGCGCCGATCAATGAGGCCGCGATCGTCGCGATGGCGATCGGCATGGCCGCCAATGGCCTCAAGCCCGTCGCCGAGATCCAGTTCTCCGACTATATTTTCCCGGGCTTCGACCAGATCGTCTCCGAATTGTCGCGCCTGCGCTATCGCACCGCCGGCACCTTCACCGCACCGGTCGTGATCCGCACGCCAAGCGGCGGCGGCATCCGCGGCGGCCAGACCCATTCGATGAGTCCGGAAGCCTTCTTCACCCATATTCCCGGCATCCAGGTCGTGATGCCGTCCAACCCCTATGACGCCAAGGGGCTGCTGATCGCCGCGATCGAGAGCCCGGACCCGGTCATCTTCTTCGAGCCGAAACGCCTGTATAACGGCCCCTTCGACGGCGGTGCCGGCAAGGCGCTGGAAGCCTGGGGCAAGCATCCCAAGGGCGAGGTTCCCGAGGATCATTACACCCTGCCAATCGGCAAGGCGGATGTTGTGCGTGAAGGTTCGGCGATGACGATCGTCACCTATGGCACGCTGGTCCATGTCGCCCTGGCGGCGGCGGAGCAGTCGGGCATTGATGCCGAGATCATCGATCTGCGCACCCTGATCCCCTACGACATCGAAACCATCGCCGCTTCGGTCAACAAGACCGGGCGCTGTATCGTTGCCCAGGAAGCGCCGCGCACTTCGGGCTTCGGCGCCGAGCTGGCGGCTCAGATCCAGGAAGACTGTTTCTTTGCCCTCGAGGCCCCGATCAAGCGCGTCACCGGCTGGGATACGCCCTATCCGCATGCGCATGAATGGTCCTATTTCCCCGGTCCGAAGCGTTTCATCAACGCGATGCGTGAAGTTCTGGAGGCCTGATCATGAGCGAATACCGCTACAAGATGCCCGATGTCGGCGAGGGTATTGTCGAGGCCGAAATCGTTGAATGGCATGTGAAGGTTGGCGACACCGTCACCGAGGACCAGCATGTCCTCGACGTGATGACGGACAAGGCCACCGTCGAGATCCCCTGTGCCGTGAATGGCACGGTCTCCAAACTGGTCGGCGCGCCGGGCGACATCATCGCGGTCGGCACCGAGATCATGTTCATTGCCGTTGATGGTGCCGTGCCGGCCGAGGAGGCCGCGCCCAAGGTCGAGATCGACGAGACGGCGCCAGCCCCTGTGGTCGAGACCGCCAAGCCGACGCCGGCGCCCGCTGTCGCCTCGCGCCCGGTTGGCGAGCGTGCCCTGGCCAGTCCGGCTGTGCGCAAGCGCGCGCTGGACGCGGAAATCGAACTGGCTGCCGTGCCCGGCACCGGTCCGGCCGGCCGCATCACCCATGATGATCTTGATGACTTCATCGCCTCGGGCGGGCGTCTCGTTGCCCATTCCGGCGGCGGTTCGGCCCTGCGGGCCCCGCGCACGGGCATTACCGAGGAAAAGCTGATCGGCCTGCGCCGGCGCATTTCCGAAAACATGTCGCATGCCCAGCGCACCATCCCTTCCATCGCCTATGTCGAGGAAATCGACGTCACGGCGCTGGAAGAGCTTCGCGCCCATCTCAATAGCAAAAAGTCTGACGACCAGACCAAGCTGACCTTCATTCCCTTCCTCGTCATGGCCCTGACCAAGGCCCTGCCGGACACGCCGCAGGCCAATGCCCATTTCGACGGCGAGGCGATGTTGCTGACCAAATATCAGGGCGTGCATTGCGGGATTGCCGCGGCGACGCCCAATGGTCTCATGGTGCCGGTGATCAAGCATGCCGAAGCGCTCGATATCTGGCAGATCGCCGCCGAGCTGGCCCGTCTCGGCGCCGCTGCCAAGGCCGGCAAGGCGTCCAAGGACGAGCTGACCGGTTCAACCATCACCATCACTTCGCTCGGCGCCATTGGCGGTCTGGTCACGACGCCCATCCTCAATGCCCCGGAAGTCGCCATCATCGGCGTCAACAAGATGCAGGAGCTGCCGCGCTTCGACGCCAAGGGCCAGGTCGTTGCCCGCAAGCTGATGAATCTCTCCTCCTGCTTCGATCACCGCATCGTCGATGGCTATGACGCCGCCATGTTGATCCAGCGCGTCAAGGGCCTGCTGGAGAACCCGGCGACGTTGTTTATGTAGGCTTTGTGCCCGGCCGGGATCCCGAACGGGATTCGGGCCGGGGCAATCCCTGATGCCGCCAGGCCTTGATCGCGCTAGCGTCGCATCATGAGACGAAAACCAATCAGCATCCCGCCGGAGCCACGCCGGCCGATCCCGCCGGATCTGGTGCGGGCGGAGCGCGCAGCACTGCAGGTCATTCTGGCCTATGGCCTGGGTTTGCTGCTGCTCACATCGCTGTCCGTTCTTGTCTTTTTGGCCGGGAAGGCCTGGCTCCCATGGTCGCTCGGAGCCTGCTTCCTCATTTTCGTGGCCGTCACGGTCGCGCCACTGATCCATCTGTCTCGCAAGGCATCCTGACCGGCGCGATGGCGGGCATCGCAGCAAGACAGTGGCGCTTGACCCGGCTCGTCCGGTGAGGCTTGATTGGCCGCACGAATACGAAGGAGCGCCCATGCCCAAACGTCTCGCCCGCCTTGCCTCGATGTTGCGTGACGGCGTTGCCGCCTGGGGCGTTGTCGTGTTCGCACTGATGTTCTTTCGCAATTCTCTCGGCATTGCCGCGCATGATTTGCCGATGATTATTTTTGGCGGATTTGGCATTGTGGTGCTGGTGCAGACGGTGCGGGCCTTCTTGCCGGCGGCGGCGGTGAAGGCTGACGCGGGGTAGCTCGGCAACGGATTCGCGAGGCCGTCACCAGCTCCGACCGCTTCGTGGCCACCTCTTCCATCAAGGAAGAGGAGGGCGTCATGTCCTCCCGCCTTGATAGTCTCCTTCCTCTTCCTTGATGGAAGAGGTGCGCCGGACGCAGTCCGGGGCGGAGCTGGTGAGGATGACGGGCGCGACGGGACCAGGGATTGCGGCTTATCCCCCATCAAGGCCACAATTTATCGTCACCCCATTGCAGGTTGGGGCACAGATTCACGCGCCGATATCTATTTGAGTGAGCGCCATTTTTTCGTCCGTTTCCGCTCTACGAGCTGGGTTCCAGCCTGCGCTGGAAGGACGATTATTGGGTCAGTTTATCCCCGCCCCCCAAATCTGCGCCCATAATCCAGCTGTTCCGGTCGCACGGGAGGCGTGAGCTCAGTCATTCGCGGCGAACGGGAGCGTGCAGCCTGTCCGGGCGAAGGGGTGACAACCTGAGCACTGGCAGGGCGTCCTTTCAGGTCTGACGGCACTAAACGACCGACCCGAATACCTGATTGGATTGGAAACGGCGGTGGAGACGCCACGGGAAAACTGCACGTGCGGGACGTCACGAATGTCACGCGAATACTCAAATACCGGTTACCGGCATTCGCCGGCGTCCCGCACCCTCCCATCTCGATGGGAACGCCTCATCCCTCCAGCGGCAAACCGCGTGGAGATTTTGGTGCGGGCGCGATCACGCAATCGTTGGGCAGGCACAGCGCGGTGCAGCGGTTATACTCTTTGCAGCAGAGGGGAATGATCGATGAAATATTTGGCAGCTACACTCCTGATCGCGGCAGCGGTCGCCGCGCCGGCCCAGGCGCAGGTCACCGGCGAGGGTACGGTCCGTTGCGGTGATTATGGCGCGCCGCACGCCGACATGCCTGAGGCATTCAGCCAGTTTGCCTTCATGATCGGCGATTTCGATGTCGCGGTGCGCAATTGGGATGCCGAGGCGGGCGCCTGGGGCGAGCCGCTCTATTCGGCGCGCTGGAACGGCTATTACGGAATGGATGGACGCGCCATCATCGATGAATGGTTCGATCCCGGCTACGGCTATCGGCCGGAATCCGGCGTCGGCATCAATGTGCGGATCTATGACGAGGCTGCCGGTCTGTGGAAGACGGCCTGGCACTACACGACCAATAATGAAGTGCGTGAGCTGCATCAGGAAGTGCGCGACGACGGTCATCTCTGGCTGTGGCAGGTCTATCCGGAAGTCGCGGAGCGGGACATTCATTTCGAGCAATTCAGCGCCGATCACTGGGGCCGGATCGGGCGCGTCCGCGATCCTGAAACCGGCGAATGGGTGAATTCACGCCTGCTCGATGCGGTGCGGGCCGAGTGTCCGGCGGCGGAGTGAAAACAGGGACAGGGATAACAGGGACAGGGATAACAGGGACAGGGAAAACAGGGACAGGTATATTTTTCGCGTCTTCGCCATCAGGATTGGAACGCCCACATGCCCGCCGAAACGCTGCTCGCCCTTGTCTGCCCGGAATTTGCGCTGGCGGATTATCAGCAGATCCAGATCTGGCGGCGCGAGCATGATGGCGTGCTGGCCGACCGGGTCCTGCCGCATATCACGCTCGTCTCTCCCGTCAGCGGCTGGAAGCCGGGCGATTTCACCCGCGAAATCCACGCGCGTCTGGCCGGGCAGCAACCCTTCGATATCGTGCTGGACAAGGCGGTTTCGCACCTCGATACCGAGGCTGAGGCGGCGATGGAATGGCTGGTTCCGACGATTGGCCGTGAAGCATTGAGCGCCTTGCAGGATCAGCTCCATGCCGGCGCCCTGTCAGCCGAGCGGCCGGCCGGCCCGTCCGGAATACCTCATCTTACCATCGGACGCGGCGCAGAGCCGGCGGTCTCGAAGGCGCGCGTGGCGGAGATCAATGAAGCCGGCCTGTCGATCCACTGCCGGGCCAGTGCGGTACAGATCATCCGCTATAAGGGCGATCGGGTGAAGCTGCTCGAGCGCGTGCCCCTGGGGCGCGAGCGCTGAGGCGACAGTGCGGCCCTTTCCCTTTGTCCGCCGAGCAGCTAAATCCCGGCTGATGATTTGTGCCGCCGTGATGGAGCCTTCCCGATGAAACAACGCAATTGCCAGCTTCTCATTGTCGGTGGTGGCCCTGGCGGGTATCCCGCAGCGATCCGCGCCGGCCAGCTCGGGCTCGATGTCGTGATCGTCGACAAGGACGGTCTCGGCGGCACCTGCCTCAATCGCGGCTGTATCCCCTCCAAGGCAATCATCCACGCGGCGAGCAAATTCGAGGATATGGGCGAACATGCCGGCGGCGATGCGCTGGGAATTTCCCTCGCCTCCGCCCCCACACTCGACATGGGCAAGCTGAAAGGCTGGAAGGACGGTATCGTCACCAAGCTGACCGGCGGCGTCGCCCAGTTGCTCAAGGCGGCGGGTGCCGAACACATCTCCGGCTGGGCCAAATTCACCGGCGCCAAGACCTGTATTGTCGATCTCGAAGATGGCAGCCAGATCGAGATCAATGCCGAGAATGTCGTCATCGCCACCGGCTCGGTCGAGGTTGAACTGCCCTTCCTGCCGTTTGGCGACACCGTGATCGGTTCGACCCAGGCGCTCGATCTGACCGAGCTGCCGGAAAAACTCGTCGTTGTCGGCGCCGGCTATATCGGTCTGGAGCTCGGCATTGCGATGCGCAAGCTCGGCTCGAAGGTCACCTTCATCGAGGCGGCGCCGGCCATCCTGCCGATCTATGACAAGGAAATCACCCGCCCGATCACCATGTGGCTGAAGAAGCACAAGGTCGATGTGAACCTGTCCTGCAAGGCCAAGGGCGTCGTCGCCGAGGGCTCCAAGACCTTCCTCGAATACGAAGATGCCAAGGGCGCGGCCCAGCGCATCGAAGCCGACAAGATCCTGGTCGCCGTTGGCCGCAAGGCCTGCCTGGATGGCTGGGGTGTCGAGACGATGGGGATCGAACTGGTCGATGGCCGTTTCATCAAGGTCGATGATCAATGCCGCACCGGCATGCGCGGCGTCTGGGCGATCGGCGATGTGATCGGCGAACCGCTGCTGGCCCACAAGGCGACGGCCCAGGGCGAGATGGTGGCCGAACTGGTCGCCGGTCACCGCCGGGTATTCGATCCGGTCTCGATTGCCGCCGTCTGCTTCACCGAGCCGGAAATCGTCGGCGTTGGCATGACGCCGGACGAAGCCAAGGCCAAGGGTGAAGACATCATCACCGGCAAATTCCCGCTCGCCGCCTCCGGGCGCTATCTCTCGATGGAAGCCGGGGCTGATGGCGGTTTCGTCCGCGTCACGGCGCGCGAGAGTGATCACGTCATCCTCGGCATCCATGCCGTCGGCACCCATGTCTCCGAGCTCTCGGGCGAGTTCGCCCTGGCGATCGAGATGGGCGCACGCCTGGAAGACATTGCCGGCACCATCCACGTCCACCCGACCCTGACCGAAGGCTTCGCCGAAAGTGTGCTGACGGCGCTGGGCCATCCGATCCATATCTCGGCACCGAAGAAATAGGCTGGCGCATACCGACCATACACTTCACATCCGGGATGTCAGGCGCGTATGGATAGGGCCTTGCGAGAAGGTGTGGGTGGAATGACGAACGGGTCAGCAGGTTTTGGCGTGATCGCGCCGCTGGAAAATGCGCCCGAGGGCGAGGGGCTAGGCTGTGTCTCCTTCGAGACAGCGCTGGTGCGCCAGATCACGCCGCAGGCTGGCGATTTCGACGAGCTCGGCCATGTCAATAATGTCGTCTATCTGCGCTGGGTGCAGGATATGGCCGTCACCCACTGGCACGCGGTCGCAACGCCGGAGATGATCGAGGCCGAGGTCTGGATCGCGCTCAAGCACACGATCGAGTATCGCGATCCGATCCTGCCGGGCGAGAGCGCCGAGATCCGCACCTGGCTCGGCGAAGTCCGCGGGCCGCGCTTCGACCGCCATGTCGATATCCGCAAACCCGGTGCCAAACGCTTCTCCGCCCGCGCGGTGACGGAATGGTGCCGCATCAACCGTGCGACGCGCCGTCCGATGCGGATTGGCCGCGATGTGCTGGATCTGTTTCAGGTGCCGGGCTGAAGCCTGAGATCGATGCCCTTTTCTGCCGCGGCCTCATTGAGCTGCTCAACCAGCTCGGCCGTGACCGGAATCCCGTCCCGCAGGCGCTTGCCGCGCAGGGCCCGCTCCGGGTCGCCCGGATAGAGCACCGGACTGTCCCAATCCATCGGCGGTGAGGCGAGCGCGTATTTCGCCAGCGCCTCGATTTCATGCTCCATCCAGCCGGCTTCGCCGAACATCGCCGGATTGATCAGCATGGCGAACATCCCGTTGCGCACAGCCCCCTCGCGCGGATGCTCCGGCTGGATCGTGCCGCCACCGGACAACACACCGCCAAGCAGTTCGCAGGCCAGGGCGAGGCCATAGCCCTTGTGGCGGCCCATCGGGGTGAGGGCGCCGCGGCGGACCGGTTCGCTCATGCCCGATGGATCGGTCGTCGGCATGCCATGCTCATTGATCAGCGAACCGGGCGGGATGTCCTGGCCGCGCGCGGCGGCAATCTTGAGCCGGCCGAGCGAGATGCGGCTGGTGGCCATGTCGAGCACGAAGCTGGAGCGATGTGCTGTGGCGGGGAAGGCGATGCAGATCGGGTCCGTGCCCAGCCGGGCATCAGAGCCATGAAAGGGCGCCATGACGGGCGCCTGGCCGGTGATGTTGACGAAGATGAGCGCCGCCAGCCCCGCCGCTGCCGCCTGCTCGCCATAAGCCCCGATGCGGCCGAGATCATGGACATGGCCCAGCGTAGCCGCGGCCAGCCCGTGCTCTAGCGCCTTGGCGCCGGCCCGCTCGATCAGGCGTGTCGCGGCAGGCGCGCCCCAGCCGCCATCGGCATCGGTGCGCAGAATGATCGCGGTCTCGGTCAGGTCGCGCTCGCAGCTGCCGAGATTGATGAAGCCCCGGTCGAGCTGGTCAAGCCAGGCGGGCAGGAGACCGATCCCGTTGCTGTCATGCCCGGCCAGACTGGCGGCCACCAGATGGCTTGCGACGGTCCGGGCATCATCGGACCGGGTTCCGGCGGCGCGCAGGAGGGCGGTACAGTACTCGGTCGCATCCTGGGCGGGCAGGCGGATATCGCTGGTCTTCATACGGTCTCACTTCAGCGGTCAGGGATTCGCGACGGCTATCATAGGGCCGGTCCGACCGGGACCATAGCCGGTCACGTGTGCTGTGAATATTCCGGCCTTGAACGGGGCGTGTCATCCGCAAAGCCGGACACACGTATGCCGTTCAGGCCCCGCGTGAAGTAAATTTTGTTTTCGATTGAAACAAGAAAAAAACCAGCACTGCCTCAAATTTTCCCCCGCTACTTAAGCGTTTGGCAACTGGTATGCGTCATTGTCCCTCATGCCGGGCAATTGCTGAGCCGGACGTTAAAACACCGCGTCGAACACGGGAAAAATTCCGGGCGGCGCACGCCAAAAATGGATGAAGGGTAAGTCAATGTATAAAACGGGAACAATGATCCTGGCGGTCGCAATGTCCGCCATGGCTTTTTCAGCCGCTCCAGCGCTCGCTCAAGATCGCGAACGTACGAGCGTTGAGGCTCCGGACTATCCGCGTGGCGCCGAGCGTCGCGGCGTCGAGGGTTATGCCGTTGTCGAATATACCGTGTCGCCTGACGGCACTGTCGAAAATCCGACGGTCGTCGAGGCACAGCCGGAAGGTGTGTTTGATCGCGCCGTCCTGAACGCGATTGAAGGCTGGAGCTATGCGCCAGCCGAGGCCTCGACCGAGGGCCTGGTCCAGCGTTTCGATTTCAGCCTGGGCGGGTAATGACCCGGGAGGCCCGGTTAGCGGACAAAAGATTCCTGCGATCGGCCAGAAAATAAGGTTTCATTTACGGGCGGCGCGTTAGCGTCGCCTGTAATTTTATGCCCGAGGCCATTAACCATAAGGTGCCAAGCCAATGAACTCCCTACTCGCCGGACTTGGAGAGAAAACCTCCAGCGTCAAGTTTCGTCTCTTGGCCGCCTTCGCTCTGTCATCCGTGATGACGCTCGTGGCTGCTGTGGTGGGTGTCACGGGCTTCAACTCGACCAATTTGGCGGTCAGCCAGATCACCAGTCGCGCCATCCCCGAGACGCTCGCCGTCGATGCGCTCAGCGAAGCCAGTCAGGGCCTCAGTGCCGTGCTGCAGGAGCTCGCCTTGTCGTCGACTTCCGACGCCCGCGTAGAAAACTTCGAACGCGCCGTCGAGCTTCGCAATGATTTGTCGCCACAACTGGAAGCGCTTCGCGTCCTCTCCGATGGTGGTGATCTGACGATCCTGAACGAGGCAGTCGCTGAATTGTCCGGCATGGTCGAGGGGATGAATACGTCCGTCGATCGCCGCCTCACGGTCCGCAATCAACGCCGAGATACGACAAATCTGGCGCGTCAGGGCCGGGTCAGCCTGGCCAGCAGTATCGAGACCGCGCTCGACAATAGCGAAGAGGGCGATGTCGAAAGCCTGCTTCGCGCCCTGCTCGCTGCCAACCAGCTCCTCATCCAGTATAATGAACTTGATATCGCTGCCTCCGACGCCGAGATCGACGCCATCTATGACCGGTATGACGAAGCGGCCGGTGAGCTCGATATCAATCTGGCACTGCTCGAACGCCCGGCCTCACCGCTGGTCCGCGACCAGGCCGACATCCTGATTGGCTATGGTGACGGTGCGACCGGCGTCTTTGAATTGCGCAAGGCCGAGCTGGCCGCGATCGCGCAAGCCGAGGTTTTCGCAGCCGAGGCCCGCATTGCCGCGTCAGCGCTTGTCACGCATGTCAGCGCCTTCAAGCAACAAGTCGCCCAGCGGGTCGATACCGCGACCTATGCCGCCAATTCCGCCGTGGTTACCGGTCGCGTCGTGCTGATCGCAATTGCCGCGATCGGTCTGGGTATCGCAGCCGGTATCGGCTGGTTCTACGTCCACATGACCCTGCTCAAGCGCATCAGCGCCATGGCCCGCACCATGCGCGCCCTCGCCGAGGGCAATAGTGACGTCAATCTGGGCTTCACGCCGGGCAATGACGAGATCGGTGACATGGCGCGCTCGGTTGATGTTTTCCGCCAGAATGCCATCGAACGCACCCGGCTGGAAGCTGAGACCCTGGAAGAACGCCGGATGAAGGAGAAGCGTGCTGCGGCGGTGGAGAGCCTGATCCAGGCCTTCGAGGAAGCCTCCGCCGACGCCATCGGTCAGGTCAGCGCGGCAGCCAACCAGATGGAATCCGCCGCCCGCACCATGAGTTCCACAGCCGCCGCCACGACCGGCAAGTCCGCTGCCGTGGCGCATGCTTCGGAAGGCGCGTCGCAAAACGTGCAGACCGTGGCCGCCGCAGCCGAGGAAATGGTGTCGTCCATTGGCGAGATCAGCCAGCAGATCGCCCGCTCAACCCAGATCGCCGGCAGCGCCGTCGACCAGGTCGAACGCACCAATGGCGACGTCCAGCGTCTCGATGATGCCGCCAAGAGCATTGATGACATTGTCGGCCTGATCAATGACATCGCCGAGCAGACCAATCTCCTCGCGCTGAACGCCACCATCGAAGCGGCTCGCGCCGGTGAGGCCGGCAAGGGCTTTGCGGTGGTGGCCTCCGAAGTGAAGGCGCTGGCCAGTCAGACCGGGGCCGCGACGCAGAATATTTCCGAGCACATTTCCGGCATTCAGAGCGCCACCTCCAAGGCGGTCGAGGCGATGTCCTCAATCGGCGGGACGATTCACGAGATGAGCGAAATCGCGACGGCCATCGCTGCGGCGATGGAAGAGCAGCGCGCTGCAGCCGGCGAAATTACCCGTTCGGCGCAGGAAGCTGCCGATGGCACGCGTGATGTGTTTGCCAATATCCAGGAAGTCGATCGTGCGACCTCGGAAACCGGTGAAAGCGCCGGTGAGGTTCTCGAGGCATCACTGGCTGTTTCACGCCAGTCGGGCAGCCTGAAAACCTCCGTCGAGCAATTCCTCACCGAGGTGCGTTCGGCCTGATCTGCAGACAACTGAAATCAGGGACCGCCCGTGGCTTGTCAGCTGCGGGCGGTCCGCGTATACGGCGTGCCTCTCTGCTTGCAGAGGGTGTGGCGGGGTAGCTCAGCTGGTTAGAGCGCAGGACTCATAATCTTGAGGTCGGGAGTTCAAGTCTCCCTCCCGCTACCATATTTTTTCGTCCGGGCGTACAGCAGCACGGACCGGCAAATCCAACATGTTCAGACGAGCACTGAGCCGGGCACCGGAGCCCTGGTGGACCCGTGACATTTAAGCGCGGTTGGCCAGATCGGGATGACTTCGGCGGCGAAGGGCGTAGACTGACACTGAATTTGAGGGTCATTGTCATGTCCACTATCCTGTCCAACAAGCTTCTGCTCGGCCTCGTCGCCATCGTTCTTATCGCCCTGACCGCCTTTCTCGTGCTGGGCTATGGTGACTTGCCAGCCATCCACATGAGCAGCCATGGCTGGTTCGCGCTGGGTTTGGGTGTTGTCTTCTCGATCATCCTTGGCGCGGTTCTCTCGGCTGTTCTGATCATCGGGCGCCGTCGCGGCTTTGACGAATCGGCCCATGAGGCCGTGATCGACCACGATCCCGAACTCTGAGATCCGGCTCAGGTGTTCTTGCTGACGGCCGCGTCTATCCAGGCGAGGAAGGCGGGCGCGGACGCCGCTTCATCAATGTCCAGCCCCACTGCGCAAGGCTCCTCATAGGGGTGGAGCGTGACGAGACGCTTGATGGCGTGCGGCGCTTCTGCGGCATTGGTCTTGAGGATCATGACGGCCTCGCTCGCCGTCTCGACCGCGCCCTGCCAGCGATAGACGCTGGTCATCCCCGGCAGGATATTGGCGCAGGCACACAAGCCCTCTTCCACGAGGGTTTGCCCGGCCGCCCTGGCGAGGGCCGCATCGGGCCAGGTGGTGTAGATCCAGCGATACTTGCTCATGGCCATCCCTTGCTCACGCGATTATAGAACGGCCATGGATACCCGACCGACATCGACCTCTGCCCTGCTACTCTTCTCCGGTGGCCAGGATTCCGCAACCTGTCTGGCCTGGGCGCTGTCGCGCTATGATCGCGTCGAGACGGTCGGTTTTGACTATGGCCAGCGCCACCATGTCGAGATGCAGGCGCGTCTCGATGTCCGTGCGGCGATGGCCGCGGCTTTCCCGGACTGGGCCACGCGGCTCGGCGAGGATCATGTCGTCGACATCGCCGGCTATGGCGCCATCGCCGAGAGCGCCCTGACCGCCGACCGGGCGATCGAGATGGCGGCTGACGGCCTGCCGACCACTTTCGTGCCGGGCCGCAATCTGGTCTTCCTCACCATTGCCTCGGCGCTGGCTTACCGGCGCGGCCATGGCGCAATGGTCGGTGGCATGTGCGAGACCGACTTCTCCGGCTATCCCGATTGCCGCCGTGCCACGATTGATGCCATGCAGCAAACGCTGAGCCTTGGTCTGGCGACTGATATCACCATCGAGACGCCGCTGATGTGGCTCGACAAGGCGCAAAGCTGGGCCCTGACCCACGAGCTTGGCGGCGACATATTGGTCGAGATCATCCGCAAGCGCAGCCATAGCTGTTATCGGGGTGATCGCAGCGAGCTGCATGATTGGGGCTATGGTTGCGGCACATGCCCGGCGTGCGAATTACGAGCCGCCGGTTGGCAACACTGGCGTAGCGGGGACGGGGCATGAAGTATTCGGTCAAAGAGATATTCATGACAGTGCAGGGCGAGGGCGGTCAGACGGGCCGGCCTGCGGTCTTCCTGCGCTTCGCCGGCTGTAATCTCTGGAGCGGCCGCGAGCAGGATCGCGCGAGCGCCGTCTGCAACTTTTGCGACACGGACTTCATCGGCATGGACGGTCCGGGCGGCGGGCGGTTCGAAACGCCGGATGATCTGGTGGCGGCTGTGGCGGCGATGTGGCCGGGCGGTGGCAGGCCCCTGGTCGTCTGTACGGGTGGTGAACCCCTGCTGCAGCTGGACGCGCGTCTGATCGATGCGCTCCATGCAGCCGGCTTTGATATCGCCGTGGAGACCAATGGCACGCTGGCCGCGCCCGACGGCATTGACTGGATCACGGTCAGTCCCAAGGGCAAGGCGCCGGTTGTGCAACGCAGCGGGCATGAGTTGAAACTCGTCTTCCCGCAGCCCGGTCTCGATCCGGCCGATTATCTGGGGTGGGACTTCAAGCGGTTTTCGCTACAGCCGATGGATGGTCCCAGCATGATGGAGAATGCCCAGGCAGCATTCGAATACTGCATCACACATCCGCAATGGACGCTCAGCCTGCAGACACATAAATGGATTGGCGCGCCCTGAGCGGCCTATTGGCGTTCGAGGAAGCCGCAGGCGGCGCTCATTTCGGCCTCTGAATCCTGCAGGAAGCGTGCGACCCGCAATATGTCGGCCGCAGCATAGCCGCCATCGCGGACCAGGCGGGCCACTTCGGTTTCCATCCCGGCCGGGTCGCTGGCGAAGCGGTAGATGCGGCCAACAACATAGAAATCACGATAATCGAGCTGGGCCGACAACCAGCCGGCGGTACAGGCGCACGATGGCACCGGATCCTGTAATTGCGTGCCGACCTGGGCGACGCAGGACCGCACGATTTCGCGCGTCATCGTCTGGCGTGATGGCGCGTCGGCGGCGTCTGACACCAGGGCCAATGCCATCAAAGAAATAATATTCGTCACGAACATGCCGCTTCCCCCCAGACCGGCTTTGGCTCGATCATCGCGCCCTGAAGCGCTTGAGTCCACCAAAGAAAAGGCGCGCCATTGCTGGCGCGCCTCTCACGATGCAATTTCCGGACCTGTCGGGCCGGTCAGGATCCGTCGGCAATCCCGGTATCGATACTGTCACCGATCTCGGCGGCGAACCGATTGAAGGTTCGGCGCGCATCACTCCAGGTGCTGGCATAGGCCGCATTGGAGATGGTGTGTGAACGCCAGGCATAGCTATAGGTCTGCAGCGTGGCCCCGGATGATGAGACCAGTTCTGCCGCGAGACTGGCGCCGCCTATTCCGAAACTCTCCATGCTCAATCCCGGCCGCGCCGCCAGAGCGGCCATGGTTGGCCGGTTGGGGTCGGCGTCGATAATTGTGACGTGCAGAACCGACCCGTTCTCGCCGAGATGACCGGCCAGCTCGCGCTCCAGATCGCTGCGCAGGATTTCCTTCAGGCGATCAAATTCCCGTTCGCCGATCTCGTCGGCCCTGGCCGCCAGTGCGTCGCCGATCTGGATCGGTGCAATCGACACGGGTTCGGCAGCGAGCGCCGCTCCGGCACTCAGCGACAGGGCCGCCGCTGCCGCCAGGGAAAATGTCTTCGTCATTAGCCGCAACATGTACGCCTCCATGAAACCAGGTCAGTGCCCCTCACTGTCAATATAACAGTTGCCGGGCCCGATTGTTAGGGGGCGCGGCCGCGAGGTGGCCTGAATTCCGGCCAGAGACTCCCGCGCCTAGCGATTGTCGTCGTCATCCTTGTCGGAGTCGGGCAGGACCAGGTCGACGGCTGCGCCGCCAACAGCGCCGACAGTCTTGACGGCTGTGCCCGCCGTGCCGATCGCGACATCGGCGACCAGGGCCGTCGCGCCAATCACCAGGCATCCTGACAGGCTTGGCGCAATCAGGGCGAGGAGCAGGATGGGGCGAAGGTATTTCATGGCAGTCTCCAGCTAACAGCCCGCCACCCTTCGCCCACAAGCCTTGCATTAGGGTGAATGCGCCGGCTTATTCCGGCACTTCCACCATCACCAGTTCCAGCGCGCTGGTCGCCTCGATCTTGATGATATCCTCATCGCGGATCGCCGCCCCATCGCGGGCGTCGAGCGCGATTCCGTTGACGGTCCCATTGCCGATCGCCAGCGTCAGATAGGCCCGGTAGCCAGGCTTCAGCGGATGGCTGACTGACTGGCCAGCCTCCAGCGTGGCGCCGAGCACCTTGGCGTCCTGGCGGATCAACAAGCCGCCATCGCGGTCCGGATCACCTGAAGCCAGCACGACCAGCTGGCCAGTGCGCTCCCCGGCCGGAAAGCGCGCGGTTTCCCAGCGGGGCTCGCCGCCGGTTTCACGCGGCAGGATCCAGATCTGGAACAGCGAAGTCGTTTCGGCTTCCTGGTTGAACTCGGAGTGGCGGATGCCGGAACCGGCCGACATCACCTGGACATCTCCCGCCATGGTGCGGCCGGCATTGCCCAGATTGTCGCGATGACTGATCGCGCCTTCGCGGACATAGGTGATAATTTCCATGTCGGCATGGGGGTGTGGCGCGAAGCCGCCATCGGCGGCGATCTCGTCATCATTCCAGACCCGCAAGGCGCCCCAGCCCATTCGCTCCGGGTCGTGATAACCGCCAAAGCTGAAATGATGCCGGGCATTGAGCCAGTCATTCCTGAACCGGCCGAGAGTGTCGAATGCGCGTTTCTCGATCATGATTGATCTCCATCTGTCTGTGTTGAAACGACAGATAGGACCCACGGACGACGGCAGAAACGGGGGAGTCAGATGTTGAATTATTCCGTAGCGGCACTAATCGAGCGGCGTCGAAGCTCGGCCTATTTACCTTCGCGCCACCAGCCCAGCCCCATGAAGGCCGCGATCAGCAATGCGATCATCAGTGCGGGCAGGACCGGGCGAGCCTGCGAGGCGCGTACGATGTAGCGTTCATTGCGTTGCAGTCCGAGCCAGCCGCGACCGGACTGGTCGGCCCCCAGCCGCGTGCGGCGCAGATCGGGCAGACGGGCGTCGGCGCCTTCACCAATCGCGAACAAGCCGCCTCCACTGGCATCGAGCACAGCTGCAAGCGTGTCACCGGTTGGCCGCAGATCGGCATATTCCAGCGGATTGAGCGGTCCGAGCGCCGCAACCGTCGTCAGATCGCCCGAGCGCAAGCGGACGAGGCCGGAGCCTTCCGCCGGGATGGCCGCGGAGTAGCGGCCATCGGCATCCAGACTCATGCTGGCGATTTGCTGCTCGCCATTGGGCCAGGTGATCTGCAGCGGCGGCGCGGTATCAGCCAGGGTGACGCGATTGGCGTGCAGCTCGCCATCATTGGCGTAGGCGGTCAGTCTTTCTTCCTCGAGTTCAGGCTCGCGCATCAGCCAGTGGGAGACTCGCCGGAACATTTCCGCATACGGGCCGCCGCCCTCAAAGCCGCGTGCCCACAGCCAGGTCTGGTCGCTCATGACAATCGCCGCACGGCCTTCGCCGGAGCGCTGGACCACCAGGAGTGGATTGCCGTCCGGCGCCTCCAGCAGGGTCTCTCCACCGAGCGACACGCCGTGAATTTCGCGCAACCAGCGTCCCCAGGTCGGATTTTCGCCGCCGCCTTCAAGCCCGGCCGTGACCGGGTGGCGCAGGCCGGCCGCTGTCGGCTGTGGCGTGAAGCCGCCATCGGTGATGTAGCCCGTCGGCCGAACCGGCAGGACGGCGGCCAGCGGCGTCCGGTAGAGGCTCGGGCCGCCCGCGAAAGGCGGGCCGGCTGTGACCAGAAGCGCGCCGCCATCTTCAACATACCGCGCGATATAGTCGAAATAGATCGGCGGCATGATATTGCGCCGGCGATAGCGGTCGAAAATCACCAGATCGAATTCGCTCAGGCGCTCCACGAACAATTCCTGGACCGGGAAGCCGATCAGGGCCAGTTCTTCGACCGGCGTGCTGTCTTGCCGGTCTGGCGGCCGCAGAATGGTGAAGTGAACCAGATCGACCGACGGGTCGGATTTGAGAAGATTGCGCCAGGCGCGGGCACCATTGTGCGGTTCGCCGGTCACCAGCAGAACGCGCAAACGGTCACGCACGCCGTTTACCGAGACGGCGGCGCGATTATTGATCAGGGACAATTCCTGCGGGCCCGGTTCGACCTCGGCCTCGATCACATTCTGGCCGCGGCGTTCCACCGGCACTTCAACCCGGGTGGAACGGCCGATCGGGATGCGATGGGTCTGCGGATCACCGCCCTCGAAGCGGAAGGAGACCATCGCCGTGCCCTGCATGGCATCGTCCTCGACGCGGAGCACGAAGGCGACAGTCTGACCCACAATGCCATAGCGCGGCGCTTCCTCGATCACGAGGCGTCGGTCGCCGGCATTGCGGTCACCGGCCATCGCCTGATGCACCGGGGCGTTGAGATTGAGCACAGTCGGATCGGGCGGCGCGTCGTGGATCTGGCCGTCCGTTGTCAGAATGACCCCGGCCAAGCGGTCAGGCGGCACGCTGGCCAGCGCGCCATTGAGGGCTTCGAACAGCATGGTGCCATCGGCGCTGGTGCCGGCGTCCACTTCAACCAGCTCAAGCATGGGATCGGTCTCGGCCTGCTGGCGCAGGGCATCGGCCATCGCATCGGCTGCAAGTGTGCGTTCGCCGACCTCCATGCTGGCGCTTCGGTCCGTCACCAGGACCGCGATGTCGGCCAGCGGATCGCGCTCTTCCTCGACCAGCGAGGAGTTGGCCAGAGCGAGCGCCAGGACCAGAACGGCGAGGCTGCGCCACAGCCAGCCGGCCAGTTTCTGCCAGGCGCCGAGAAGGATGGCCAGCAGGGCGAAACCAGTCAGTCCCGCCAGTAGCGGCCAGGGGATGAGCGGTGCAAAATCGAGGGCGGTCGCGTTCATTGGCCCAGCCTCTCGAGAATGTCAGGAACATGGACCTGGTCGGCCTTGTAATTTCCGGTCAGGGCATACATCGCGATATTGACGCCGAAGCGGAATGCCATTTCGCGCTGGCGATCCCCGCCCTCGACCGGTGCGGAGGGCCGCCCGGTCGCATCGACAGCCCAGGCCGACGCCCAGTCATTGGCACCGATGATGACGCCGGATGTGCCGTCGCGTGAAGCCCCGTCAGGATTGGCCTCGACCCAGACCGGGCTGCCCGAGAAGCGGCCGGGGAAATCCTGCAGCAGGTAGAAGGAACGGGTCAGCACATGGTCGCTGGGCACAGGTCCGAGTGGCGGTAGATCGATACTGTCGAGGATGGTCAGCAATCCGGGGTGCGGCGCGCCGGCACGCAGCATGGCGACATCGGCATCCTGGGTGTCAAACACGATCAATCCGCCCGATTGCAGATAGGAGCTGACGCGTGCCGCAGCTTCCGGTGACAGGGCGCGGGCATCGCGGGCGACCGGCCAGTAGATCATCGGGAAGAAGATCAGCGGGTCCGTCTCGACATTGATCGCCATGGGCGGCGCCGGCTCGATGGCGCTGCGCCGGGTGACTTCCTGACTGAGACCGGTCAGCCCGGCCTGACTGCGGGCATCGATCGCCGCATTGCCGGTGACGACATAGGCGAAGTGCAGATCCAGCGCCGCTTCAAGCGCGAAACTGTCATCGCTGACAGGCGGTGGCGGTGTGGTCGTCGGCTGAGCCTCGGCTGATGGTGCGAGCGGCAGGGCGAGGGCGATCAGCCAGGCCGTCGCTGCCGTCCCGAACAGGCGTAGCGGCAAGCGGCCCGCCAGTGCCAGCGCGAGCACGACATCCAGCGCCAGCATGATCAGGGCGGTCGAGAGCAGGGCGGCGATGAAACGGAGCGGGCGAGGCCCGTCCAACCCGGCAAACCGGGCGCCCGGCAAGTCGCGCGGCAGGGCCGTGATCGCCGTGTCCGCCTTGATCACGTTCAGCGCCGCGGTCGCCGAACCGAGCCGGTAGAGGCCCGGCGGCGAGATCGGACTGGCGCTGGCACTCTCCCAGTTTGCGGCGACAATCGGACGGGCGCTATTGGGCGCAGTGGTCATCTCACCGCCGGCATCAAGCGCGCGGTCGAGCAGCCAGGCACCATTCGCCGGACCGGTCGCTGGCCCGCCCTGGGCGAGGCCGAGGACGCGTTGCAGCATGCGGGGATAGAGGCCTGACAGCGGCAGATCCGACCAGTCGGGTCCGGCAGTGACATGGAAGAGCACGATCCAGCCGCGGCCGCGCCGGACGGCGGTGACCAGCGGGGTGCCGTCCTCGAGCCGGGCCCAGACCCGATCCGGAGTGGCGCTGCCCGGCTGGGCGAGAACCTGGCGGTCGACGGTGGCGGTGGCATCGGGCGGCAGGCCGGCAAATGGGGAATCATCACCGAAACGCGCGATGCGCTGGGGTTCTTCCCAGTTGAGCGCACCGCCGAGCAGGCGGCCACCGATCCGCAAATCGACCGGGAGAAGATTGTCGCTGCGTGCGGCCAGACGCGGCCCGGCGAAGCGGATCAGCACACCGCCATTGGCGACGAATTCGCCGATCCGCGCATCATCAGTACGGGCGTCATCGACCATCACCAGGGCGGCAGATTCAGTTTCAAGCAATTCGTCTAACGTGCCGCGAGCTGGCTGCGAGAAGGGCGCTATGGCGCTTTCAACATAGTGCAGGTCCGAGAGCAGGGGCTGGCCGTCTTCCCGTGTCGCGTCGATCAGGCCGACGCGGGGGCGGCGCCATTGATCGCCCATCAGACGGACCGAGCCGGCTGTTCCCGGGCCTTCAACGCGCAGGCTGGCGATCCGGTTGCGCAGATCGAGCGGCAGGCTCAGTTCCGACCGGGCAATGCCGCTATCGGCATCGAAGCTCAGATCGGTGCGGGCGATGGCGCGTCCATCATTGCCCAGTGCTGTGATCGCGGCAGTGCGCGGCAGACTGGTCGCGACACGGCGCAATTCGATCGCCAGTCCCGAGGCGGTGGGCTCGGGCGGTGCCATCGCCAGCGCGGCGCGGCCATTATCGGGTTCAATGATGCGCACATCACCCAGACCTGAGAGCACGCGGGCCAGCGCGCGGCTGCCATCACTGTCCATCCCGTCGCTGAGCCAGGTCACGGCCATCGCATCGGCCAGAGCGCCATCGCTGCGGGCTGCGGCGACGCGGCTGGCGGCGCTGTCACGGTCGGTGCCCCAGGCCATCGGACTGGCCGTGGCGAGCAGGCGGCGAGCGGCGTCGGGCCGATCAAGGCGGAGCGGTGCGGGGGCTTCGCCGCTATTGGCCGTGAACATGATGGCGGCGAGCCGTCCGTCGCGCTCTGCCTCGTCGAGCAGGCGGATAGCCTCGCGGCTTGTGGCGTCCCAGTTCGCTGCGCCGGCCCAGCCATTATCGACGACGATCAATTCGGGCCGGGTCTCGTCGATCACCGCAGGCGGTGTCCAGACCGGACGCGACAGGCCGAGGATCACCAGAGCCGCGATCAGTAGACGGAACAGGATCAGCCACCAGGGCGCGTGTTGCGGGGTTTCGGCATCGTCCGGCGCGCCGAACAAGAGGCGCAAGGGCGGGAAGACCGCACGCCGCGGCGCCGGCGGGGTGGCGCGCAGCAACAGCCACAATATGGGCAGGCTCAGCAGGCCGATCAGGGCCAGCGGTGCGCCAAAGGAGAGGGGGCCGAGTGCAAACATCTAGGCGTCCCTCGCCAGAGCCCGGTACAGCGCCAGCACGGCACTGGTTGCGGGCAGGTCGGTGCGATGGGTGACAACCGACCAGCCGAACTGGCGCGCGAGCGCAGCCAGGGCCTCGCCATGCTCGGCCCAGCGCTGGCGATAGGTGCTGCGCGCTTCTTCGGCGCGTCCAAACAACAAGCCTTCGCCGCCGCCTGGATTCTCAAACCGGGTGCGGCCGGAATAGGGGAAGTCTTCCTCGGCCGGATCGACGATGCGCATCAGCACGCCTTCCGCTTCCATGGTCGAGAAACGCGACAGGCGCGCGGCCCAGGTTTCGGGCGGATCGAGGAAATCACTGGCCAGCACGACGCGCCCGAACCGGCCGATATTGGGCGCTTCGACCGCGGTCATATCGCCAGGGCCAAGTGCCAGGCGGCGCGAGGTGCGCTCCAGACCTAGAGCGCCGGTACGGGCAATCGCCGATTCGCCGAGCACGGCGACACGCTCACCGCCCTGGGTGAGCAATGCCGCCATGGCAATCTGGCACACGGCGGCGCGGTCGATCTTGCTGGCATGGTCTTTCGAGGAGGAGAAGCGCATTGACGGCGAGCCATCGCGCCACAGCCAAACAGTGTTGGCGGCCTCCCACTCATTCTGGCGTACGAAGAGCTGGTCGCTGCGCGCCGACTGGCGCCAGTCGACCGCAGCGCGACCGTCCTCGGGGCGATGGTGCCGATATTGCCAGAAGCTCTCGCCGACGCCGGCGCGGCGCCGTCCGTGCACACCCTGGGCGACCGTCGCGGCAATGCGCGTCGCTTCGGCCATCAGGGCCGGCAGGGTTGCGGCGGCCGCTTCGCCCTGATGGCGCAGCTGCACAACGCGCGATTCCGAATGGCGATCGACGCCGTCGCTCATGGGATCAGGCCGCCCGCTCGGCGAGGGATTTGATCAGGCCTTCCAGCGTGTGTCCGTCGGCACGCGCCGCAAAAGACAGCGCCATGCGGTGTTTCAGAACCGGTTCGGCCAGCGCCGCAACGTCCTCGGTCGAGGGCGCCAGACGGCCCTGCAACAGGGCGCGGGCGCGGCAGGCCAGCATCAGCGCCTGACCGGCGCGCGGGCCAGGGCCCCAGGAGACGCCGGTGCGCACGGCATCGACATCGGTCTCTTCCGGACGCGCCAGGCGCAGCAGGTCGAGAATGGCGTCGAGGACTTTCTCGCCGACCGGCAAGGCGCGGACCAGGGCCTGGAGTTTGAGAATCTCGGCGGCGTCGAGCACTTTGACCGCATCGGTGCTGGCAGCACCGGTAGTGGCGAGCAGGACCTGACGTTCGGCCTCACGGGTCGGGTAGGGAATGTCGACGCGCAGCAGGAAACGGTCGAGCTGGGCTTCGGGCAGCGGATAGGTGCCTTCCTGCTCGATCGGGTTCTGGGTCGCCAGGACATGGAAGGGCTGGGGCAGGTCATGGCGTTCGCCGGCAATGGTGACATGGCCTTCCTGCATCGCCTGCAACAAGGCGGCCTGGGTACGGGGACTGGCGCGGTTGATTTCGTCGGCCATCAGCAGGCGACAGAAGATCGGGCCGGGCAGGAAGCGGAAATGGCGTTTGCCATCATCGGATTCTTCGAGGATTTCCGAGCCGAGAATGTCGGCGGGCATCAGATCGGGGGTGAACTGGATGCGCTTGGTCTCGAGCCCGGTCGCAACCGCAATCGCCTGAACCAGTCGCGTCTTGGCGAGGCCGGGAGCGCCGACCAGCAGGGCGTGACCGCCTGACAGGATGGCCGCAAGGCAAAGTTCGACCTCGTCCTCGAGGCCGAAAATAACCTGGCCAATCGAGTCGCGAACCTGCTGCAAACGGGCCGTAGCTGCGTCTGCCTGGGCAATTAAGTCTGTACCGGCTTCATTCATCTCGGTCATCGTCCTAAAATCCTTCGCGATACAGATGGTTCATATGCCAATTTGCTCATCATGAGCATGGCGTCACGCATGAAAGCTGTCCATGGCCTCAACGCCTGAAATGCCAGATGCAATGCAGTCCCTGCTGCAAGCGGCGCGCAGTGCCGGCGACGGCCTGCCGCCGGTCGAGCGCTGGCACCCGGAATATTGCGGTGAGATGGACATGGTCATCAAACGGGATGGCTCGTGGTGGCATGAGGGAAAACGCATTACCCGCCAGCCTCTGTCACGGCTGTTTTCCACAATCTTGCGAAAAGATGACGACGGCGTTCATTATCTTGTGACCCCGGTCGAGAAAATCGCCATCAAGGTCGAGGTCGCGCCCTTTGTGGCCGTGCGAGTCGATGCGACGGGGGAGGGCGAGGCGCAGTCGCTGATATTCACGACGAATTTCGATGATCTGGCGGAGGCCGGACCGGAGCACCCGATCAATGTGCGCATTGATCCCGTTACTGGCGAGCCGACACCGCTGGTGCGTATCCGCGGTGGCCTGGATGCCCTGATGACGCGGCCGGTCTTTTACGAACTGGCCGAACTGGCGGTTGAACATGACGGCGTGACCGGAGTGTGGAGCGGTGGTGCTTTCTTTGCGCTGGAGCAGGCCAATGCCAGCGGTTAAGGGCCTGCTCGATCTGATGCGCCAGCGGCTCGACCCGGTCGATGGCGATGGCGGTACGGGGTTTCGCGGTGATGGGGATCTCAATGGGCTGCCGTCGCCGAGCGGTCGCAAATTGCGCCCGGCCGCCGTATTGGCGCCGCTGATCCTGCATGACGGCCCACCGCGCCTGCTCTTCACCGAGCGCGCCAGCCATTTGCTCAAACATCCCGGCCAGATCAGCTTTCCCGGTGGCAGTCTGGACCCTGGCGATGCGGGGCCGGCGCAGGCGGCCCTGCGCGAGGTTGAGGAAGAGATCGGGGTCAGTGCTGACCATGTCGAGCTGGTGGGCCGTTTTGAATCCTACGAGACCGGCACCGGATTTCAGATCACGCCCTTTGTCGGGGTTCTCAGACCAGGATATGACCTCAAACCCGACCCGGGCGAAGTCGCCAGCGTATTCGAGGCCCCCTTCGATTTTCTGATGGACCCGCTCAATCATCAACAGCGCTCGGGTGTCTGGCAGGGGCAGGAACGGCATTACTATGCCATGCCCTGGGAAGATCGCTATATATGGGGTGTCACGGCGGGCTTGTTGAAGTCGCTGCACGACAAGCTGTATGGGTAAGTCATGATCCGCATCACAATTATCGAAATTGCCTCATTCCTCCTGCCCTTCCTGATCTTCTTCATCTGGCGCTGGCAGTCCAATTCCGAACACCCGATCGAGGCGACGCCGACACTGCGGCTTGCTGCGATCGGGGCCGGGCTGTCGATCCTTGTCATGATTGCGCTGGTCTTGCTGGAGTCGAGCCAGGGTGGGCATGAAGGCGAGCTCTACGTGCCGTCACGCATGGTCGATGGCCGCGTTGTCCCGGGGTATTTTGTGCCTGTCGAAGGAGCGGAGGCGACAGAGCCCGACCCGGGTGACGCCTCCGACCCGCAATGAAGCTGGCCTGGCAGGCCGGCTCCCGGCTTGATCCGGCAGAGCATGCCTGGATGCGCGATCCGGCAACACAGGCCGTGATGGCAGCGCTTGAGGCTGCACAGCCAGGGGGCTCCCGCTTCGTCGGCGGATGCGTGCGCAATGCTTTGCTTGGCAAGGCTGTCGCCGATGTCGACATCGCGACCCGTCTCCTGCCGGAGCAGGTGATCGCTGCGGCTCGGGCGGCGGGTCTCAAGCCCGTGCCGACCGGTATCCGCCACGGCACGATTTCTGTGATCTCTGCCGGCCGTCCGTTCGAGGTGACGACGCTGCGCCGTGATGTCGAGACCGATGGCCGGCGCGCTGTGGTCGCCTTCACACAGGACTGGCGTGAGGACGCAAGGCGCCGCGATTTTCGGCTCAATGCGCTATATGCCGATTTCGATGGCATAATTCATGACCCGACCGGCGGGCTATCTGATCTAGACCCCTGCCGTTTTGTGTTTGTCGGATCCGCTGAGGACCGGATCCGGGAGGACTATCTGCGCACTTTGCGCCTGTTCCGCTTCGAGGCCTGGTATGGCTCCGGATCGCCTGATGCAGAGGGCCTTGCAGCCGCGCGGCGGTTGAAGGCGGGGCTTCGCAGCCTGTCAGCAGAACGCGTCTGGTCGGAGCTGAAAAAACTGCTCTCCGCGCCCGACCCTGGACCGGCCGTGGCTCTGATGGCCGAACATGAAATCCTGTCAGAAATTCTGGGAGTGAACGGATCCTTAAGAATCCTTGTAGGTATTATAAACCAAGATATCTCTGCCGGTCTGGAACCTGACCCGCTTTTGCGGTTTGTGGCTCTCATTGGCGGTGGGCCCGAAAGGATCAGAATCATGGCAGCCAAACTCAAAATGTCGAATGCCGAGAGCCGGCGCCTGCAGGGCGCAGTCGATCCGTCCCTGTGCGGCGAGGTCGAAGCAGCCTTCACCGACATGGCCGCAGCGGAACGCGCGATCATGTCGCTCGGCGCGCGTGCTTTCGAAGACCAGGTGCGGCTGTCTGCGGCCGGTGATGTGGCTCCGCCACCGCGCGACTGGACCCTGCTGGCCAAGTTCGCCCGTGAATGGCAACAGCCCGATTTCCCGGTATCCGGCGGTGACCTCATCCTGCTGGGCTATGAACCCGGCCCGATGCTCGGTGATGCGATGGATGCGCTCAAGGCCCACTGGATCGCTGAACGCTTCGAGCCGACCAAGGAAGAATTGATCGCGCGCCTGAAGCACTAGCATCATCGTTCTGGCGAAAACAAAAAAAGAGCCCCGGTCCTCGACCGGGGCTCTTTTTGCTTTGGGGCTAGACCTCCAGTCCGAGGTAAAGCGCGGTGAAGCCGATCGAATCGACCAGGGCGTGGGCGATGATCAGCGGCCAGAGATTGCGCTTGTAGAGAAGGTAGAGGGTGCCGATCGCAATGCCGATTGCGGCAATCGTCAGCAGGCCCCGCAGTCCCTGGTAATAGAAGTGCACGGCGCCAAACATCAGCGCTGGCAGGATGACCATCAGCAGTGGACGCAAGGCGGAGGCCGGGAGGATGCCCTCGACGCGGCGCATCAGATAGCCGCGGAAGAAGATTTCCTCGCCAAAGCCGCCGCTGACGATGCCCAACCCCAGCCACATCAGATAGCGCGGCAGATTGCCGGTGGTGCCGGCAAACCGGTCTTCGACGCCGGAGGGCGTGGCATTCATGTCCCAGAGCCCTATTGCCTCACCACCAAGCCCGACGACAGCGCCGGCACCCATGATGGCGATCATGCCGAGCAAGACCTGCGGCAGGAACCAGAGCTTTGACTTCAGCCCCGGCAATCCGCGAAGGCCGAAATCGGACCAGGTTTCGGAGCGCAGGCGGGCCATGAGGGCGATGAAGGCGATGGTGCAGGCCATCGACATCGGTCCGGCAAAGCGCCAGGCGATCGGGTCGAACAGCATTTTCGTCAGGATCAGGCAGGCAATGGCCGCGCCGAGCTCGAGGGCGAGAAAGCGGGGTTTGTGAGGTGCGTAGATAGGCATTTGGGGACCGTTGGACCTAGGGGTTGATGGGGCCGCTGAATTGCGGGTCGGCTTGCTTGTCCCATCAGGCGTGATTTCAATCTTGAACGATTGTGCGGCCGATCGCGGCGCCCTGGGTGACGCTGCGTTTCCAGCGAAACGGGCTCAGCCCGTGGGCCGCCTTGAAATGGCGCGTCATATGGCTCTGATCATTGAAGCCGCAGGCCAGGGCTGTCTGGGCGATGCATTCGCCGCGGTGGATGCGCTCGCGGGCCGCATCGAGCCGACGCATCACCAGATAGCGATAGGGGCTGGTGCCATGCAGACGGCGAAAATCGCGCGAGAGCTGCCAGCGATCCTGTCCGGCGACCTGTTCCAGATCATCCATGGAAACGGCTTCATCGAGATGGTCGTGGATATAGCTGCGGGCGCGCTCGGTGGCGCGGGCATCGAGTTCGCTGCCCGACGGTGTGTGTCCGGCGGCGCCATGCAGTGCGATGGCGATGTCGAACAGGCCGTCGGCTGCGCGCAGGGGATCGAGTGGTTCATCCAGATCGGCCAGCACCGTACTGACCGCCTGTTTCAGGGCGGGGTTGTCCGATTGACCGCCTTCGATGAAGGGCAGGGCCTGTGCGGGCAGGATGTCGCCGATCGCGCTGGGGCGGATGGTCAGGGCGCGATAGGCGAAGCCTTCGCTCGTGCCGGCATGGCCGTCGTGCAATTCGTCCGGATGCAGCACGACCAGCTCGCCTGCCAGGGATTGGCGGGCTGCGCCGCGATAATTGAAGCACTGCACGCCGCGCGTCGTCAGACCGAGCGTGTAGACGTCATGGCGATGTGGCGAGAAGGCCGTATGGCCGATGCAGGCCCTGAATCGCGTGATCGCAGTCTTGTTCTGTATGCCGGGCATGCCGGGTCCGCCTCAAATCCGTTACCCCCCTATGATGCGCGGGCAGGCAGATTGGATGCAGGCATGCCGGTGTTTACGGCCACTTCGCCTCGGGCGGCATGGAGGACAGGATCGACTTCACATTGCCGCCGGTCTCGAGGCCGAACTTTGTGCCGCGGTCATAGAGCAGGTTGAACTCGGCATAGCGCCCGCGGCGGATCAGTTGTTCCTCGCGCTCATCGGCACTCCAGGGCGTTGCCATACGGCGGCGCACCAGCTGCGGATAGATTTCGAGGAAGGCCAGGCCGACATCCTTGGTAAAGGCGAAATCGGCATCCCAGTCACCGGTGTCGTGACGGTCGTAGAAGATACCGCCAATACCGCGCGGTTCATTGCGGTGCGGCAGGAAGAAATATTCTTCACACCATTTCTTGAAACGGGCGTGGAAATCGGCCCCATGCTTGTCGCAGGCCGTCTGGCAGGCGGCGTGAAAATCGACGGCGTCCTGATGATCCTGATGGCGGTAGCGGTCGAGCACCGGGGTCAGGTCCATGCCGCCGCCAAACCAGCCCTTTGTCGTCGTGATGAAGCGCGTATTCATGTGAACCGCTGGCACATGCGGATTCCACATGTGGGCGATCAGGGAAATGCCCGAGGCCCAAAAGCGCGGATCTTCGCTGGCGCCGGGGATCTGGGCGCGAAACTGTTCGGAGAATTCGCCATGTACGGCCGAGACGTGGACGCCGACCTTCTCGAACAGGCGGCCCTTCATGATCGAGGTGACGCCGCCGCCTTGATCGGTGGAGCCGTCGCCGCGCGACCAGGCCTCGCGCACAAAGCGTCCAGGCTGGCCGGGATAGAGCTCGCCCGTAGCTTCGTCTTCGAGGCGTTCAAATTCGGCGCAGATCAAATCGCGCAATTGCTCGAACCAGGTACGCGCCTTGGTGCGGCGGGAGTCGAGCGCTTCAGGAGTAGGTGTGTTTGTCGTCATCATGACGCCATCAATACGGCGCTTGCCGCGAAGGGCAAGGTCGCGGGCCATTCGCGGCCCGCGACAACTCGTAGCGGTTTAACCCGCTTTGCGTTGGCCACTCTGGCCCGGACGGCGACCGCCCGGCTTGCGTGAGCCGGTTGCAGTCACGGTCTGGCCTTGTGGACGACCACCGCGGCGTTGTCCGCCACCGCCGCCGCCACGATTGCCGCCACCGGGTTTCTTGATCGGCTTTGGAATGTGCAGGGCGGCGCCCTCGGCCGTGAGATACTTGCCGATCAGGTTTTCGATCTCGCGCAGCATGGTGCGCTCGTCCGGTTCCACAAGGGCAATGGCAATGCCATCGGTGCCGGCGCGTGCGGTGCGGCCGATGCGGTGGACATAGACCTCGGCCACGGTCGGCATTTCATAGTTCACGACATGGGTGATGCCGTCGACATCAATGCCGCGGGCGGCAATATCGGTCGCGACCAGGATATTGACCGAACCATTCTTGAAGTTGGCGAGGGTCTTTTCCCGCTGGTTCTGGCTCTTGTTGCCGTGGATGGCGGCAGCGCGCAGGCCGTCTTTCTCCAGGTTCTGGACGACACGGTCGGCGCCGCGCTTGGTGCGCGTGAAGACGATGGCGAGTTTGACTTCCGGAGCTTTCAGGATGTCGCGCAGCGCATTGCGCTTGGCGGAGGCATCCATCAGCATCACTTCCTGCTGGATACGCTCGATCGGCTTGGATTGCGGCGCCACGCTGACTTCTGCCGGATTGTCGAGGAAATCGCTGGCCAGCTTGCGGATCTGGGCCGGCATGGTGGCGGAGAACAGCATGGTCTGGCGGGTCTTGCGCAGCTTCGACATGATCTGGCGGATTGCCGGCATGAAGCCGAGATCCATCATCTGGTCGGCTTCGTCGAGGATCACCGTCTTGACGCCGTCAAGGCGCAGCGCGCCGGTCGAGACATGGTCGAGCAGGCGGCCGGGCGTGGCGACGAGAATGTCGACGCCGCCTTCAAGGCGCTTGATCTGCGGGCGAGGCTTCACGCCGCCGACAACCACACAATGGGTCAGCTTCATGAATTTGGCATAGTCGCGGATCGAGTCATCGATCTGGGCGGCCAGCTCACGCGTTGGCGCCAGGATGAGGGCGCGGCAATTACGTGGATTGGGGCGCTCATTGGCTTGTGCCAGGCGCGTCAGCAATGGCAGCACAAAGGCGGCGGTCTTGCCGGTACCGGTCTGGGCGATACCGATCAGGTCGCGCCCTTCGAGCAGGGTAGGGATGGCTTTCGCCTGAATGGGGGTAGGGGTTTCATAACCAGCGGCCGTAATGGCGCGCAGGACGGGTTCGGCCAGGCCGAGATCTGCAAATTGGGTCAAATGGACACTCATATTGAGGCGTGCGCACGGAAAAGTCCGCACGCTGCACCGAATAAATTTTAAAAGAAGCTTGCGTAGGTCAGCCGCTCGGCGATGCTCCTGCGACACCAACCATCAACTGGCAAATGTCCGGGGGCGCTGATGGCGGTCGGAAGCGAATAAGCAGCCGTCTGCCGGTATTCCCTGCGCGCCTTGACTCACCTTGGCGTCTACGCGTGGAGCGCAGGCAGGGGGAGATGGTCACATGTTGCACTGCAGCGCAAGGCATAATTGATGCGGCAGCGCGGGCAATGCTTGCAGAACTGCGGGTTCCGCTCTAGCGCAATTGCCGGCTGGCTTCCGCCAGCGCGATCGCCGCCGTGACCGTCACATTGAGCGATCTCATTCCTTCGCGAATCGGAATGCGCAATCGCTCGTCAGCTGATTCGTGCACGTTTTCCGGCACGCCGGCGCTCTCGCGACCGAAAAGCAGGCGGTCATCTGCAGAAAAATCGAAGTCCCAGATTTCTCCCGCGCCGGCGGTTGTGAACAGGACGAGACGCCCGCGGGCGGCTTCTGCACTATTTTGATATGCAGTCCAGGAGGCGTGCCGGGTGGGTGAAATTGCCGCACCATAATCCATCGCAGCGGCGCGAATTTTCTTGTCTGTTAAGGGGAATGCGCAGGGCTCGACGATGTCCATACCCGCACCGAAGCAGGCGGCCACGCGCATGGCCGCCCCAAGATTTTGCGGAATATCAGGTTGAAAAAAAACGATCCGCATTTTAAGCCGCGCATTGGCCGGGGGTCGATTTCAGCATGTGGCATTGCGCCACGCACTGGTCAGCCAATCCGGCATTAGGTTATACGGCGTCAAAGCCCGCTTGGGCGAAGACGTCAAGTTATCTGGGGCAGGGGGCCGCATTCGCGTGACCCCCGTTTAAGAAAAGAGAAGAGGTCGGCTCGTGACGGAACAGAACGGCGCGCTCGGTGAACATGGTCAGGAACCATCTCGCCGCGACTTCATCTACATCGCGGCGACAGGCGCTGCCGCGATTGGCGGCGGCCTGGCAATCTGGCCATTCATCGATCAGATGAACCCGGCAGCGGACACGCTCGCCCTTGGTTCGATCCGGGTTGATGTGTCGACCGTGACCGATGGAACAGAGATTACGGTGATGTGGCGCGGCGGCCCGGTCTTTATCCGCCACCGCACCCAGGCGATGATTGACGAAGCCCGCGCTGTGCCACTTGGCGATCTGCCTGATGAAGCTTCGCGCAATCTCAATGCCGGCATGGAAAATGCCTCGGCGGCCGATGAGAATCGCGTCCTGCGGCCGGAGTATCTGATCGTCAAAGGCAATTGCACCCATCTCGGCTGCGTCCCGCTCGGGATTGGCGCTGATACCGGTGATTATGATGGCTGGTACTGCCCGTGCCATGGCTCGCACTATGACGCCTCGGCACGTATTCGCCGCGGGCCGGCCCCGGAGAACCTGCCGGTTCCCGACTATTACTTTGAATCGGAAACGACCGTGAAGATCGGTCTGTCGCCTGACGAAGCTGCACAATCTGGGTGGGTTGCATCATGAGCGGTCCTTCGACCTATGAGCCGAAAACCGGTTTCACGCGCTGGATGGACCAGCGCCTTCCAATCATTCGCCTCGGCTATGACAGTTTTGTCGATTTCCCGACGCCGCGGAATCTGAACTATTGGTGGACGTTTGGCGGGATCCTCGCGATCTTCCTCGTCATCCAGATCATTTCCGGCATCGTGCTGGCCATGCATTATGTGCCGCATGAGAGCATGGCTTTCGAAAGCCTCGAGCGGATCCGCCGTGACGTGAAGTTTGGCTGGCTGATCCAGTCCATGCACGCCAATGGCGCCAGCTTCTTCTTCGTCGCGGTCTATATCCACATGTTCCGGGGCCTGTATTACGGCTCCTACAAGGCACCGCGCGAAATCCTCTGGATTCTCGGCGTCGTCATTTATCTGCTGATGATGGCGACCGGCTTTATGGGCTACGTGCTGCCTTGGGGCCAGATGTCCTATTGGGGTGCGATGGTGATCACCAATCTGATCGGCGCGCTGCCCTTCATCGGTGATGCGATCCGCGAATGGCTGTGGGGTGGTTTCTCCGTCGGCCAGGCCACGCTGAGCCGCTTCTTCTCGCTGCACTATCTGCTGCCCTTCGTGATCGCGGCCGTCGTCGCCCTGCACATCTGGGCGCTGCACGTTCCCGGCAATGGCAATCCGGTCGGTATCGAGCCGAAGAGCAAGAAAGACACGCTGCCCTTCCACCCGTTCTACACGGTGAAGGATGGCTTCGCGATCATCGTCTATCTGATCGTCTTCGCGGCTTTCGTCTTCTTCCTGCCAAACGTTCTGGGCCATGCCGACAACTTCATCCCGGCTGATCCGCTTTCGACCCCGGCTCACATCGTTCCGGAATGGTATTACCTGCCCTTCTACGCGATCCTGCGGGCGATCACCTTCGATATTGGTCCGATCGACGCCAAGCTTGGCGGTGTGATCGCGATGTTCGGTGCGATCCTGATCCTCTTTGTCCTGCCCTGGCTCGACACGTCGAAGGTTCGGTCCATGCGCTTCCGTCCGGTGACGCGGGTGTTCTTCATCCTCTTCGTCCTGGCCTGTCTCGGCCTGGGCTGGTGCGGTGCGAAAAACCCTGACGATCTCGTCTTCGCGATCGGCCATGATGCCGAAGGCGTGGCGACGGGCTTCAAGTTTGTCTGGTTCGCGCAGCTGCTGACATTCTATTATTTCGCCTACTTCCTCATCGTTCTGCCGGTGATGGGACTTATCGAGAAGCCGCTGGACCGTCCTGCTTCAATCGAAGCGGCTGTCCTCGGCACGGCCAAGGCATAGGGGAGCGATGACCATGAAGATGACCCGCATTTTCGTCGCTGCCCTGGCAGCTCTTGGCCTTTCCGGTCTTGCCTGGGCGGCGAGTTCCGGCCAGCGTGCGCCCGAGCATCATCACTGGCACAATGCCGGCCCGTTCGGCACATTTGACCGCGAAGCGGTCCAGCGCGGCCTGCAGATTTACCAGGAAGTCTGCGCCAGCTGTCACTCGCTCGATCTGATCAAATTCCGCAATCTCGGCGAGACCGGTGGTCCGTTCGAGAGCGCTGAATTCCCGAATGCGAATGACAATCCGATCGTGATGCAAATCGCGGCTGGCTATATGATTGAAGATGGTCCGGACGATGCCGGTGACATGTTCGAGCGTCCCGGCCTGCCGAGCGATGCTTTCCCGTCACCCTTCGCCAATCCGCAACAGGCTCGCGGCTCCAATGGTGGCGCCCTGCCGCCGGACCTGTCGCTGATCGTCAAGGCCCGCAGCCATGGCGCCGATTATGTGCGCTCCCTGTTGCTCGGCTATGACGAGGAAGTGCCCGAGGATGTGCATGTGGCCGCTGGCCAGCATTACAATCCCTACTTCCCGGGTGGCTTGCTGGCGATGGCGTCGCCGCTCTCGGAGGGTATTGTTACCTATTCTGACGGCACTGAAGCGACGATGGAACAGATGTCGGAAGACATCGTCACCTTCCTCACCTGGGCCGCCGATCCTCACATGGAAGCGCGCAAGCAGATGGGCGTGATGGTGTTGCTCTACCTCTTCATCTTCGCGATCCTCGTCTACATCGCCTACCGCCAGATCTGGGCGAATGTGAAGCATTGATCGCGCAATACGCGGTATGAATTGGGGCTGCGGACGTGAGTTCGCAGCCCTTTTTCGTTTTCTGGCAGGGGAGATCAATCGATGACCCAATGGACACTCGGCATTATTGGTGGTTCCGGCCTGTATGAGCTCGATGGCCTTGCCAATATCCGGCGCGAGGCCACCACGACGCCCTGGGGCGAACCGTCTGACCTGCTGACCTTTGGTGAGCTGCATGGCGTGCCGCTGGTCTTTCTGCCCCGCCATGGGCAAGGTCACCGCCTGCCCCCATCGAACATTCCCTACCGCGCCAATATCGCGGCGCTGAAACAGGCGGGTTGCACCGACATCCTCTCGATCTCTGCCTGTGGCTCCCTGCGCGAAGACTTGCCGCCGGGGCATTTCGTGATGGTCGATCAGTATGTCGACCGCACTGAGGGGCGCGAGAGGAGCTTTTTCGGTCCGGGTTGTGTCGCACACGTGCCGATGGCCAAACCGGTCTGTAGCCGCCTCTCACGGCTCGCGGCGGAGGCTGGAATGGCAGCCGGTATCGCGCTGACACCGCGTGGCACCTATCTGGCGATGGAAGGGCCGCAATTCTCCACCCGCGCCGAGAGCGAACTCTACCGGCAATGGGGCATGGATGTGATCGGCATGACGAATATGCCCGAGGCCCGCCTCGCCCGTGAAGCCGAGCTGCCCTATGCCTCGATTGCCATGGTCACCGATTATGATTGCTGGCGCGACGACACGCACAGTGTCGACGTCGCGCTCGTGCTCGAAGTGATGCGCGCCAACACCGTCAAGGCGAAACGATTGCTCGACGGCCTGACCGCGACGCTCGCCGGGCAGACGAGGGTGCCCGGTCCGGACGGGATCGAAGCCGTGCTTGACAGTGCCATCATTACCCCGCCCGGGGCACGCGATCCGGCGATGGTCGCGCGGCTCGCGGTTATCGCCGGGCGGGTGTTCGCCTAGTGGGGCCTCTGGCGCCGCGTTGGCGGGTGGCTGGGCCCGGGGAAACGCCGGCCAGAAGCCAACAAGCCTTTTCCCTGATCCTGCCCTCGTCCATAAAGATGGCTGTTGTGTTCGGGAGTGTGCGATGTTGATTTTTGTGATGGCCCTGCTGGTTCAGGGTGATGTGCCGGTTCTCGGTGCGCCCAATGCGCGTCCGGCGTTCGAATGCGCCGAGCATGTCACCGATGCGCGTGCGCGCCGGTCCTGCCTGAGCGCGCTGGCAAGTGCAGCGGCGGACGACCTTCGGGCAGCCCATGAAGCGGCCCGCCAGGAGGCGCGCGAATCCGATCTCGATTCAGGCAACCTGTTCAACGCGGAAGCCAGCCTCGACCAGGCCCAGGCCAGCTGGACCCGGTATCGCGATGCCGAATGTGTCCGGCGCGGATCGCTGATGTTCATCAGTGACTCCTCGCGTGAGGAAATGATCCTCGATTGTCAGATCAGTCTTGATCGGGCGCGGGCCGCGGAATTGCTGGAGCACTGAAGATGGACCGCCCCGTCCTGCATATCGGCAATAAGCAGCTTTCAAGCTGGTCGCTCCGGCCCTGGCTGGCTCTGCGCAAGGCCGGGATTGCGTTCGATGAGCACATGATCCCGCTCGATCGGCCGGAATCGCGCGCGGCGCTCGAGGCGGCCTCGCCCGGCGGCACCGTGCCTGTGCTCGAGACCGGCGGCGTGGCGATCTGGGATTCGCTGGCGATTTGCGAATGGGCAGCGGAACGCAACCCGATACTCTGGCCGGCCGATCCGGACATTCGCGGACAGGCCCGCTCGGTCACCGCAGCGATGCATAGTGGCTACTCTGCCCTGCGCAATGCCTGCCCGATGGATCTGCGCCGGACAGCAGCACCGGTCACGCTCGATGATGCGGTCCGCAGGGATGTCGTCGCAATCCAGGCGGTCTGGGCCGCGGTGCGCCGCAGCGGCGACGGGCCTTTCCTGTTCGGGCGCTGGAGCATTGCCGACGCCTTCTACACCCCGGTCGCGGCCCGCTTCCACCATTTCGCCATCGAGCTGGATCCGGCGTCGCAAGCCTATTGCGATACGCTTCTGGCCGATGAAGACTATCGCGACTGGTTCGACGCGGCGCAGCGTGAAGACCTGCTGCCGCCTGGCCACTCACACGCCTGACCCTTGAGGGGAACCGACTTGATCGATCTCAAAGCCGCCATTCGCACCATTCCGGATTATCCCAAGCCGGGTGTCATGTTTCGCGACGTGACGACCTTGATCGGCGATCCGCGCGCTTTTCGCATCGCGATAGACCAGATGGTCCAGCCCTGGGCGGGGGCCAAGATTGACCAGGTCGCGGGTACCGAGGCCCGCGGGTTTATCCTGGGCGGCGCCGTGGCTCACCAGCTATCGGTCGGCTTCGTGCCGGTCCGAAAGAAGGGCAAATTGCCCTGGCGGACGCTGTCGGAGGAGTATGAGCTGGAATACGGGACCGATACGATCGAGATCCATAGCGATGCTGTGCGCGAGGGCGATCGTGTCTTGCTGGTGGATGACCTGATCGCCACCGGCGGCACGGCGGAAGCTTCGATCAAGCTTCTGCAGCGGGCGGGTGCGACAGTCGTCGGTGCCACTTTCATCATCGACTTGCCCGAACTGGGCGGTGCCAAGCGGATCGAGGCGCTGGGCGTGCCGGTTTCCAGTCTGGTATCCTACGAAGGGCATTGAGGGCAAAAGAGCTTTCGCTGGCAGGGCTATTTCCATGACAACACCATCCGGCCGTTTCGCCACAACGCCAGAGCCGCCCTATTATGCGGTTATCTTCACCAGCCTGCTGGCCGAGAATGATGAGGGCTATGGCGCCATGGCCGACGCGATGTACGCGCTCGCCCTGGAACAGCCCGGCTGTCTGAGCGCAGAAAGTGCCCGCGATGCGGACAGGGTGGGGATTACGGTGTCCTACTGGCGCGACGAGGAGAGCATCGCGGCCTGGAAGGGACTCGCCCGGCATCTGGTCGCCCAGAAAGTGGGCATTGAGCGCTGGTATACGCACTACGAATTACGGGTGGCCAAAGTCGAGCGCGCCTATTCGGGCCCCGAGGGGCGCTCTGTTGATTGAAGCCGCGCGCGTCTGAGCGACCGCCGCCCAGAATTCACTTTCTTCACGCCTGCGCTCGCTGCTAGCATCCCCGCAATTCAAACGGGGAAACACTACCATGTTCATCGGTCACTACGCGCCGGCCTTTCTTGGCAAGCGCATCGCCAAAACTGTTCCGCTCTGGGTTCTGTTCGCTGCGGTCCAGCTGGTCGATATCGCCTGGGGTGTCTTCATCGCGACCGGCATCGAGCATGTCCGCATCATTGAGGGGTTCACGGCGTCGAACAGTCTCGATCTCTACGACATGCCCTGGACGCATAGCCTGGTGATGGCGCTGGTCTGGTCTCTCGGTGCCGGCTGGCTGTGGAGTCTGGTCGCGCGCAGGGAGAAGACGCTCGGCGGGCTTATCGTCGGCGCGGCCGTGTTTTCACACTGGCTGACCGATCTGATCGTGCACGTGCCTGACCTGCTGCTCTATCCCGGCTCCGACATCAAATTCGGTTTCGGCCTGTGGAATAATTTCCCGGTCGCGATGGGGCTGGAGCTGGCGCTGTTTCTTGGTGCGATGGCGGTCTATCTGACCGGCACGCGCGCGAAGGGCATGGCCGGCCGCATCTGGCCACTGGTGGCTACCGCCCTGATGCTGGGGCTCTTCTATCTGGGAATGACCACCCCGCCGCCAGAGGATCTGACCCTGGCCGGATCCTCGGCAGTGGTGATGTATCTGCTGATCTGCGCCATCGCAGCCGGTTTCGACCTGACGCGCGCGGCAAAATAGCAAAGGGCCGTCCCGATCCCGGGATCGGAGCGGCCCTTCTCAAGCGGCGATACCTCTAGCGGCTGGTGATCAGTTCCCGCACATCGTCAGCCAACGCCGTCAACGAGGCGTCGTTGAGATAGACCATGTGGCCACCGTCATAGTAGCGCATATGCACCCGGTCCTGCACAAAGCCGGGCTGGTTGAACATCAGCTCCGCACCCATGAACGGAGTGGCCAAATCGTAATAGCCTTGGGCGACCAGCACTTGCAGGTCAGAGTTTTGCCGCATGGCACGAGCAATCCACGGACCGGTATTGATGTAGCTGTTATTGCCCATCCGACCGGTATCCCAGTTCCAGTCCCCGACATCGCCGAGGGTGGCATAGGGCTGGGTCAGATCGACCCCAAGGGTGCGTCCGAAATAGTCCTGCATCGCGGCGGTATATCCGCCATCAATGCCATAGAAGCTCGGATCCGCATCGGGCCGTTCGCCGACACCATCAATCTCGACCCCGGTATAGCGGGCATCGAAGCGACCGACTGAAAGGCCCTGGTCGCGCAGCAGTTCGCGCTGGAACCGGCTGAGCGAGACGCGCAGATTGGCACGCTGGAGATAGATCGCGGGCAGGCCGATAAACTGAGCCAATTCGCTGGCGATCTGTGCCTGAGCTTCGGCTGACAGCGAGACGCCATACATCAGCGCGGGCATGTAGTCTTCAATGGCAAATGTGCGCGCATCGGCGAGGAATGTTTCGATGTCATTATTCCAGGCGGAGCGGTCGATACGGTTGTGATGCCAGGCGGCCGCCGCGTAGCCGGGCATCAAGGCGACATAACCGACATCATTGCCGTCCGACGTGTCGTTATAGCGGAAGTCCAGAACGGTCGAGATCAACACGACGCCGTTGATGGCGACGTCGGTGTAGCCGCCTTCCAGCTGGTTCAGCAGGGCGCCAACACGCGTTGTGCCATAGCTCTCGCCGAGCAGGTATTTCGGGGAGTTCCAGCGTTGATGCTCCGACAGCCAGATGCGGATGAACTGGTCCAGGCTTGCGGCGTCCTCGTTCACGCCCCAGAATTCAGAGCCTTCATGCTCGCCGAGTGGGCGGCTCCAGCCTGTGCCGACCGGGTCGATAAATACTAGATCAGCCACATCCAGAATGGAGCGGGTGTTCTCAACGATGTCATAGGGCGCGGCGCCGTCGTCGCCGGCATCCGGGAGAACCAGGTGCTGAGGCCCGAATACGCCCAAATGGAGCCAGAGGCTGGCCGAGCCCGGGCCGCCATTGAAGACGAAGGCCACCGGGCGGGTGCGAGGATCGCTGGTGCCGTCCGCGATGTAGGTTGTGGCAAAAATCGAGGCCGTCGGATTGCCGTCACTATCACGCAGATAGGTTTCACCGGCCGTTGCCGTATAACGCACGCGCTGCCCGTTGACCGTCACTTGGCCGCGGGTTTCATAGCTGCGCGGCCCGGGAATTGGCGCGGCCTCCTCGGCGATTGCGCCGACGGAAATCATGGCGAGGCTGAGCGTGGCGACTAGTGTGCGGATCATCGTGTTTCCCTCCAATAATTCTACGGCGGTCTAAAGCTCCGCGGGCCGGAGGGAAAGTTACAGATTGGTTGGCTGGAAAATCGCTTTGGCGCGCGTGAGGGGCAGGGGGTGTCGCTGAGCTTCGCGGTGGTCATGTATTTCGTGATCTGCGCCATCGCAGCCGGATTCGACCTGACCCGCGCGGCAAAATAGCAAAAGGCCGCCCCGATCCCGGGATCGGAGCGGCTCTTCTCAAGCGGCGATGCCTCTAGCGGTTGGTGATCAACTCGCGGATATCCGATGAGAAATCGACCAGCGAAGGCTGGTGGATATACATCATGTGACCGGCTTCATAGTATTTGAAGTGGACCCGGTCCTGATCGAATCCGGGCTGGTTGAACATCAGCTCGGCGGCGAAGAATGGCGTCGCCAGATCGTAATGTCCCTGGGCGACGAGCACCTGAAGGTCGGAGTTCTGACGCATCGCGCGGGCGATCCAGGGCGCGACATTGATATAGCTGTTGCCGCCCGACTGGCCGACGTCCCAGTTCCAGCCGCGAACACCGCCGATCGAGGAATAATACTCTGTGATATCAACGCCGAGTGTGCGGGTGAAATAATCCAGCATGGATGCGGTATAGCTGCCATCAATGCCGTAAAAGCTCGGATCCTGTTCCGGGCTGTCGCCGACGCCGTCGACTTCCTGTCCGGTATAGCGGCTGTCGAGACGTCCGACCGAGAGGCCCTGGTCGCGCAGCAATTCGCGTTGGAAGCGGCGCAGCGAGACACGCAGATTGGCGCGTTCGAGGAAGCTCTCCGACAGGCCGGTGAATTGCGAAAGTTCGCTCACAATGCGGGCCTTGCGCTCGGCCGGCAGGGTGACGCCATGCATCAGGGCCGGCATGTATTCTTCGATGGCAAAAGTGCGAGCGGCGTCCAGGAAGTCGTTGATATCATTATTCCAGGCCGAACGGTCGACGCGGCCATGATACCAGGCGGTGGCGGCAAAGCCGGGCATCAGACCGACATAACCGACATCATTGCCGTCAGATGTGTCGTCAAAGCGAAAATCGAGCACGGTGGAAATCAGTGCCACGCCATTGATCGAGACGTCGGTGAAGCCGCCTTCGAGCTGGTTGAGCAGGGCGCCGATACGCAGGGTGCCATAGCTTTCGCCGAGCAGGAATTTCGGTGAGTTCCAGCGCTGGTGTTCGCTCAGCCACATGCGCATGAAAGCGGCGAGACTTTCGGCGTCTTCGTCGACGCCCCAGAACTCGCTGCCCTCATGATCGCCAAGCGGGCGGCTCCAGCCGGTGCCAACCGGATCGACGAAAACGAGATCGGCAACATCCAGAATTGAATAGACATTTTCGACCACATCATAGGGTGCGGCGCCGTCATCCTGGACGTCGGGGAGGACCAGGCGTTGCGGTCCGAACACGCCCATATGCAGCCAGAGACTGGCCGAGCCAGGCCCGCCATTGAAGACGAAAGCCACCGGCCGGGTGCGCGGATCGGTCGTCCCGTCAGCGATATAGGCGGTCGAGAAGATCGAGGCGGTCGGGTTGCCGTCATCGTCGAGCAGGTAGGTTTCACCGGCCGTCGCGGTATATCGCACACGTTGACCGTTAACCGTCACCTGGCCACGCGTTTCATAGCTGCGAGCCTCCGGGATGTTTGCCGTATCCTGGCCGAAGGCCGGAACGGACAGGCAGGCCAGACTCAATGCGGCGGCCAGGACTTTGATCATTGCACTTCCCCTTGTGAATTGTGCGCAGTCTAGGCCGCGCGGGCATGGAGACAAAGTTACGGTTTGGTTGGCTGTGAGCTAGCGCGGCTTCTCGACCAGCAGGGTCTTGGGCCGGCGTTCGCGGGCCGTCTTGAACAGCTGGAAACTCTGATTGACGAAATTCGTCACATCCGTGAGCGAGGCGATGAAGCTGAGCAGTTCGGGCGTGCGTTCCGCCTCGACCAGCCGCACCGGTGCCGACGGATCGGGTGTCTCGAAGCGGACGTAGAAGAGCGGGTCGCCGCGCTTCAGGATCAGGTCCTTCGACAGGTCATGCCATTCAAACGCCCACATGTGCTGGCGTGGCCAGACATCGATCGGGAAACGGCCGCACAGCATCACACCGGGGCGCTGCGCCGGCAGGTAGTGCAGGAAGGGCGGGAACTGGTTCACATAGACCGGATCGTCGGAGACGAAGACGAAGGGCGTTGCAATCTGCAGCATGGGCCGGCTTGGATGGCGCCATTCATTCTGTGGTGACAGGGCCATGATGGATTGCAGACCGGCAGGCCGGGTCGAGGCCATCGGGCCGTCGACATTGGTCATCTGAAGCTGGCCCTGGGCGTTTTGTTGCATGCGCAGATGCAGATCGATCGGACAATTGATCACGAAGTGACGGCGGTCGAACTCAACGGCCGCCGGGCAGACGGTCGCCGATTTCGAGGTCGTCGGCCTGGGGACATCGAAGCTGACCGGCTGCGGCGCGTCCCAGATCAGGCTCGCTTTCTCATCCTTGAACAGCCAGCCGATCTTGTAGCGGCGCCGGGTGCTGAACTCGGCATCTTGCTGCATTTGCCGGTAGAGTTTCACGAACATCCAGCTTCACCCCTTCTGAAACAGGCCGTCAGCCTAGGGCAAGCCTGCCGTCGAATCGACCGCCGATTCAGCTCATCCGGGCCGCGTCGCGAGATGGAATTACCGCCGCGTCCGCGCTATAGCCCGGCCATGAATTATCGTCACGCCTTCCACGCCGGAAATTTCGCCGATGTCGTCAAGCACGCCATCCTTGCGCTTTGCCTCGATCATCTCGGGTCCAAGGACAAACCCTATCGGGTGATCGACACCCATGCCGGGATCGGGGCCTATGACCTGACGTCCGACGAAGCGGCCCGCAGCCCGGAATGGGTTGACGGTATTGGCCGCATCCTCGGTGCCGACATGCCCGATGATGTCGCCGCAGCGCTCAAGCCCTATCTCGACCTGCTGGCCGAGATGAATCCCGGTGCCCTGACCGAATATCCCGGCTCGCCGGAAATCTCGGCCCGCATCGCCCGGCCAATGGACCGGATCCAGCTGTGTGAATTGCACGAGGCCGATTCCCGCACGCTGGAACGGCGCTATGCCCGCGACGGCCGCGTCAAGGTAGAGCATCGCGATGGCTACAAGGCGCTGACCGGTCTTGTGCCGCCCAAGGAGAAGCGTGGCCTGGTGCTGATCGACCCGCCCTTCGAGGATCGCGACGAGCTGGCGCATATGGCGGCGGCGGTCATGCCGGCGCTGAAGAAATGGCCCACCGGGACCTATATTTTCTGGCGCTCGCTGAAAAATCTCTGGGCCGCTGACCGGTTCGATAATGGTCTCACCGAATGGCTGATCACCGAACAGGGTTTCGAGCCGGAGAAAATCCTGCGCGCCGATCTGTGGATCCGTGACCTGGCCAGCGAAGGCAAATTGGCCGGTGCCGGTGTGATGATCATCAATCCGCCCTGGCAGCTGGAGGAAAAACTCCTCGCGCTTCTGCCCTGGCTGGCCGAGACCCTGGCCCAGGGCGATGGCTATGGCTGGCGCCTCGATGGCGGGCTGACCGAGGAAGATGTCGAAGAGGCCGACGCGGACTAGTCCTCCGGCGCCCGACCGGGGTTTCAAACGGATCTCGCCCGGACGCCCCGCCAATCGGCGGAGCTTCGCCGATTGCGACTATTCGGCTAGCGCAGCAGGCAGCGCATGAATCGCCAATCATGATGCAGCGCTTCCGGCACCTCGGCCCCGGGATAAGGCGGGATATCGAAGAAGCCCGCCGCTTCATACAGGCGATGAGCCGAGGTCATGAACGGGCCCGTGTCCAGCACCAGCTCCCGATAGCCGAAGGCGCGTGCGTCCTGCACCAGCCGATCCAGGACCTTTGCCCCCACGCCGCCGCCCCGGGCAGCTTCGGAGACATAGATGCGTTTGATCTCAGCCACGCCCTCGCTCACCTGGCGCAGCCCTCCCATGCCGATAGCGGTATTGCCGTCCAGAGCAAGGTAGAAGGCACCTTCTGGCGGCGTACCCTCGCACAGCTTGTCCAACGCAGAGTCGACATAGGCCGGGATGGTCGCGCCCAGCAGCCCTGCCAGCGACAGCGCGAAGCGTTCCTCCACCCCCGCAGCAACCCAGTTGAGATAGGCGACATTGAAGCGTGTGAGCACGTCTCGATGGCGCCCCAGATCGACTGGCTCGAACTGCACGTCCATAGGCTCTCCCCCTGACACTGCCGCGACAGGGTATTCACTGACCAAGGGTCGCTACAAGGCGCAATTCCATTTATGAGTTCCGGACCTGGCCAGCTTGGAAAAATCAATCATGCCGCACCCCTATCTCATTCTCGATGTCTTCACCGACCAGGCCTATTGCGGCAATCCGCTGGCGGTTGTGCTCGAGGCCGATGACCTCGACGATATCGCGATGCAGGTGATCGCGGCCGAGTTCAATCTGTCAGAGACGGTCTTCATAACCGAGCCGAAAGGCCAGGAGGCCGATTACGGCCTGCGCATTTTTACGCCGAAAAGCGAATTGCCCTTCGCCGGTCACCCGACCGTCGGTGCGGCTATTGCCCTGGCGCTGAAGGCCGGCGGTGAGCCCGGCAAGCGGCGGCGTTATGTGCTCGAGGAAACGGTCGGCGATGTCACCACCGACGCGCGCTATGCCAGCCCGGTACAGGGTTCGGCCCGATTCTTTGCGCCCAAACTGCCGGAATATGTCGGCGAGCTGCCTGAGCTCGACCCGATTGTCGAAGCGCTCGGCCTCAAGCCTGGCGATTTCCTGCAAACGGCGGTGCAGGGCGGTGTCTGGTCGGCCGGCGTGCCCTACGCCGTCGTGCCGGTCCGCTTTGCTGAAACCCTGGCCGATATCACCATCAATACGGCCGCCTTCGAGGACGCCTTTGGCGGTGAGACGCCCATCGCGGCCTTCGTCGTCGCCAAGGCCTCCTCGACCGAACACACGACCGATTGGCGCGTGCGCATGTTCGCGCCGCATCTCGGCATAGTGGAAGATCCGGCAACGGGCAGTGCCGCGGCAGCCTTCGCCGGTCTGATCGCCCAGCAGGGCGGGCTCGGCGAGGGCGATCATTCGATCAGCCTGTATCAGGGGCTGGAAATGGGGCGGCCGAGCCATATCCGCATGTTGCTGCGTATTGAAGGTGGCAAGCTGACCGAGCTCATGCTCGGCGGCGATGCGGTCAAGGTGGCCGAGGGCGTGCTGCTTTAGTCGAGCGGCCTGACCGTGAACACGTCGTCATCGAGCACGCGCGGGATGATGATGCGGATGAAATGCGTGGCATAGCGGCGCAGGAAGCGATCTCCCCCGTCCGGCTCGTTCGAGGAATGCGTGCGCAGCCGGATCAGCCCGCTGCCCGCGCGCGCATCCTTGGAGAAATAGGCGATCTTCTCGCCCGGCGATGCGGCCGTGATGGCCGCGGCCAGAACCGGTTCATAGGCCCGGGTGAGCGTCTTCTTGAGGAAACCCTCGCTCTGCATCAGGGCGCGGCGATCAATGTGCAGGACGCGCCTTTCGCTATTGCGGCGATTGCGGTGCCCGTCCTTGATCAGATTATTCTGGGCATCAATCTCGATCTGGGTAATCGGCTTGGCGGCGCTGACCTTGTTGCCGCCGGAGATTTTCGGTGCCGTGAGCCAGAGCCGGTAATCATCGACGGGCAGGCCGGTCTCGTCGACGGCTTCGACCACAATCTGGTAGAATTCATTGAACCGGCTTTTATTGGCATTGGCCCGCCCGAGAATGCGTTCGCGCAAGGCATCGGCTTCATCACCATCCTGGGCCAGCTTGCGCGTTTCATTGGACACGACCGTCCATTCCCCGGCGACCCGGGCATAGTCTGCCCCTGTTTCCACGCCCAGCGCGGCGAGGATCAATTCCGACAACTGGCTGGCGATCTGTGGGTCCTTCGACTCGCTCCATTTGCCGTCCGGGCGCAGGACGGTCAGATGATGCCGGTCGGGCAGGACGGCAAAGGGGGTCTCGTCGGGGCCGCGCCGGGTCCAGGGCGTCAGCCGGGGCTCGGTGAGAGAACCATTGGTGAAATCGACGGTCATCCCCTGTGGGTCAATATTGGCACTGGCGATCCGCACTGTGCCGTCCCAGGCCTCTTCGCCGAGGATCTGGGTGCCGGGGATCCGGCAGGCGCCGACGATCACGAAGGGGCGGGTCCCGTCTGTGGAGAAGGGGCTGGCGGTTTCGCCGTCGGGCGAGAGCCGGTCGACCAGGGCGATGTCCTGCTGCAGGCAGGAACCCAGTTCGAGGGCATGCAGGAATTCCGTCCCGGTCTGAAAGCCACGCTTCCAGCCCTTGATCACACGCGTCAGGAGCGAGCGTCCGAGCGTCGCCAGGGGTGAGCCGAAATTGGCCGGGGCCAGCATCAGGAGATTGTCGACGGGGCTGCCGCCCGAGGCATAGTTGTCGGCCAGCCATCGCCGGGCCACCAGCGCCCCGGTCGAGTGCACGACGAGGTGAAAGCGGGCCGGCAGGCGCCCGTCACCCTGCATTTCGGTGATGACGGCCTGCATGCGGCGCGCCGAATCCTCGACCCGCACATCATCGGACATTGAGGGGTAGCCGCCCAGGAAGAGGTCGGCGGTCTGATAGCCGTGGCCGGTCAGGAAATGCCCGACCTCGGCCATGGATTTGTCGGGCGCACTCCAACCATGGATCAACAGGACGTGTCCGGGCATGGCGAAACCTCGCATCCAATGAGGGCTTCGCTATAACACACCTTTAGCTTGTGTGCGAGGTCGCGGCGAGCTGTGGATTAGTAGTCGTCTTCGGCGCTGTCCCACCAGGGGTGCCAGTCGGGCAGATCGCTCGAGACCCTGAGCGGGAAATCCGGGGTGCGTTTTTCCAGGAAGGACATGACGCCCTCCTTCGCATCCGGGCCGATACCAGCCTGCAGAATACCGCGTGTTTCGACCCGGTGGGCCTCCATGGGGTGACTCGCGCCGAGCATGCGCCAGGCCATGCGTCGCATCAGGGCCACCGAGACCGGGGCACACCGGTCAACGATCTCGCTGGCGCGCTTGCGGGCTTCCGGCATCAGGTCGACCGCCGGGACGACCCGCGTCACCAGCCCGGATTCAAAGGCTTCCGCGGCGCTGAAGGTGCGGCCGCTCAGGCCCCAGTCCATCGCGGTTGAAATCCCCACCACGCGCGGCAGGAACCAGCTGGCACAGCCATCCCAGACAATGCCGCGCCTGGCGAAAGGATAAGCGAATTTCGCTTCGATCGAGGCCAGCCGGATATCCATCGGCAGGATCATCGTCGCCCCGATCCCGACCGAGGCGCCATTAATGGCGCCGATCACCGGTTTGAGACTGTCCCAGATGCGCAGATTGAGTTTGCCGCCGGCATCGCGCCATTTCGGATCGGTGTCGTCGAACGCGCCGCTCTGCTGCGACTGCCCGATTAGGTCAAAGGTCTCGGCGCCCATCGACAGGTCCGCGCCGGCACAAAAGGCGGGCGGTTCGCCGGTGACGATGACGGCGCGGACATCATCATCTGCATCGCTGGCATCGAAGGCGGCGATCAGCTCATCACCCATCTCATAGGTAAAGGCGTTGAGCCGGTGCGGCCGGTTCAGTGTGATGGTCGCGACATGGTCCTCGACCGCATAGGTGATGGTGTTGAATGCCATGCTGACGAATCCCCGTTTACAACCGGGCCCACGCTAGCAGACCCGCTGCGTGATGCCACCCGCCGGGTAGGGGTCAGGCCGGTGTGTCCGGCGCTGCTTCGTCCTCATCGCTATTGGCGAACAGGCGCCCGCGCTCGGTCACCAGCACGACGAGAATCGTCAGCCCGCCCATCGCCGCCTGGCCCATCACCAACGGCACGGGGGTGCCGTCATAGAGCTGGCCGATATAGGCGCCGGCGAGCGCCGCGAGGACACCGGTCATGAAGCCGTAGGCGGCCGACGCCGTGCCCGCGATATGGCCGACCGGCTCCATCGCCAGGGCGCTGAAATTGGCGCCGATCAGACCGAGCAGGGCCATGGCGGCTGCCAGCATGATGATGAAGACCAGCAGGTTGTCGACGCCCGCCATCAACATGCCGGCATGGGCGGCGCTGATGATGGTGAAGGCGATCAGGGCCCAGTGCGACAGGCGGCGCTGGCCCAGCCGCATCACGAGTTTGGAATTGGCATAGCTGGTCACACCCATGCCCAGGGCGATAGCGGCAAAGGCGAGGGGAAATCTATCGCCCAGTTCGAAATGTTCGGCGAAGATCTGCTCCGATGACCCCAGAAAGGCATAGAGCCCGCTGAAGAAGGCGGCGCCGGCCAGGGTATAGCCCAGGGTCAGGCGCGTCGTCATCGCCTCGGCAAAGGCGCGATAGGAATTGCCAAAGCCCAGCTTCTGGCGGAATTCCGGATGCAGGGTCTCCGGCATGCGGAAATGCAGCCAGACCATCAGGGCGAAGGCGAAGATCAGCAGGAAGCCGAATATGCCCTGCCATGGCAGGACAAAGAGGATGAGCTGCCCCAGGCTGGGGGCCAGCACCGGCACGGCCATGAAGACGGTCATCACCATCGACATCACTTCGGCCATCCGCCGGCCAGCGGTCAGGTCGCGGGCGATCGCCGTCGCGATGACACGGCAGGCTGCCGCCGCAGCGCCCTGAAGCACGCGCGCGGCCAGCAGCATCTCAAAGCTCTGGGACAGCATGCAGACCAGGGTCGCGACCAGGAAGAGGCCCAGCGCGCCCATGATGACGGGCTTGCGGCCATAGGCATCGGAGAGCGGGCCGTAGACGAGTTGTGCGCCGCCAAAACCGAGCAGATAGGCCGTGATGACGTATTGGCGGTCATTGCTGTGGGCGGTGCCCAGATCGGCGGCGATATTGCCGAGCGCCGGCAGCATCATGTCGATCGCCAGCGCGACCACCGCGGTCATAGCGACCAGCAAGGCGACCAGTTCGCCCAGCTTCATGCTGGCAGGTTCGGGCACAGGATTGGCTATCGATGACATTGGAGCCCCTCTCATGCATGTGCCCAAGCGGCAGACATGCGCAAGGATGGCGGCGGTTGCAAGGCACCAGCTGTGCTCGGGCCGCTCAGCCCCGGGCGGGATTGTAGAAAATATTGAGCTGGAAACTCTGGGCGATGCGCATTGCGCGGTCCATCAGGGCCTCGGTCGCCGCATCGCTGGCACCGATCTCGCCAAGCGTTTGCCGGAACAGGTTGAGCCAGCGCTGGAAGTGTTCCGGGGTGAGGCCTTTCAGCTTCATGTGCGCGGGCATCGGGCGTCCCGAATAACTGCCCTCCTGCAACATGACCGAACGCCAGAAGCTCTTCAGCTTCGCCAGGTGGGCATCCCACTGCGCTTCATCACCGATCTCGGCTTCGAAGATCGGCCCCAGCATGGGCTCCAGGCGGATATGGCCATAGAAACGGTCCACGAGATCGGAAATCAATGCCGCATCAACGGGACGATTCCCGGTCATCATCGGGGTGGCGTCCGGCATGGCTAGCCGAAGACCCGCCGCAGGATATCGGTGCCGCGACGCACCGGGTCCTGGCGGATGGCGCGCTCTTCCTGGCCGATATAATGGAAGACACCATCAATGGCCCGGTTGACGGCATGATCGGTCACCGAGTCGCGCAGGGAGCCGGTGGCGCTGCGATTGCCGAACAGGCTGCCGAGCAGATTCTGGCCGCCGGAGATTTGCGGCTCCACGGCATCGACGGCGCGATAGGCGCCCGATCCGGTCAGCGCGGTTTCCATCGAGGGGCGCAGCAGACCGGTCAGGCGGCTCTCGCTGCGGCCGCGCAGATAATCGGTTGCGGCCGTGTCGCCGCCGCGCACGATCGAGACGGCATCGCCGACCGTGATGGACTGGACCGCGTCATTGAAGATCCGTCCGGCCTCGGGCATCGCCGCTTCGGCCGAGCGATTGATGCGCAATTCCAGATCATCGACCGGGCCCGACATGCCGACGCGCCGTAGCTGGCTTTGCAGGCTGGCGATATTGCGCGGCAGGGGGATATGAACCGCCGGATCGGCAAAGAAACCGTCCGTCTGGCCCAGCCTGTTGGTCGCCAGGCGCGCAGCGGTATCGAGCGCGGCGCGAATGCCGGAACGGGCATCGCCCTGGCTCAGACGGCCATAGCCCTGCGCGAACGCTGCCGGGGCAAGGCTCAGGGCAAGGGTCGAGATGATAAACTGGCGTCGCAGCATGACAGTCCTCCTGAGCCTTGCATGGCAGAGCTCGCTTGAACCGGACTTGAACGGTCCGGCAGTCCCGGCGCGGCGCGTCAGGCCTTCTTGACGAATTCCGATTTGAGCTGCATCGCGCCGACGCCCTCGATCCGGCAATCTATATCGTGATCACCCTCGACCAGGCGGATATTCTTCACCTTGGTACCGACCTTTACCACGAAGGAGGAACCCTTGACCTTGAGGTCCTTGATCACCGTCACGCTATCGCCATCGACCAGTTCGGTGCCATTGGCATCGCGCCAGACCGGTGTCGCATCGGCCGCCGCAGCCGCCGGCCATTCATGCGCACACTCCGGGCAGATCAGCAGCGGGCCGTCCTCATAGGTATAGGGGCATTCGCACTGCGGGCAGGGTGGCAACTCACTCATGATCAACGTCCTCGGGCACAGATATTCCCGCGAGGCTTTAGGCGGTTCGGTCCGATTTGTCGATGCGATGACGCCGGGCCGCGCCGGGGCCTAATCCTGGAGCGCGGGTGTCTCATCGCAGTCGCTGTGCCGGAACAGGCTGACGAAGGACATGCTGGTATCGTTGGGTTGCGAATTCCAGCGGTCTGCGATGAAGCGGACATTCACACGTTCACGGGCATGGTCCGGCAGCTCCACCGCACCGCTCCAGAGCGCTGGCACGCCCGAGCCGGTCAATTGATCAAAGACGTGCGACAGGACTTCATCGCCATCGAGCTGGACGCTGATCCGGGCCTCAGGGATCTCGGCGCGGAGCTGGAAATTCAGCTGTGAGCGGCAGCCGGTCGGGACGATCACGTCGAAGGCGGCGCCGCGATGGCCCGCTGAACGCCGCAATGGATAGCTGTTCCCGGCGCTGTAGCGGATCGTGCTCAACGAATTCTCCTGGACAAATGTCATCATGGTCCGGCCTGCCTCCGACCAGGCGCGCTGCTCGGCGATGCGGGTTGGCGTGCAGGCCTCGCCCGGCGCGGCCAGGGGCGAGAAATCGACGATATCACAGAGCAGGATGGCGAGCCGCGCCGTGGCAACGCGCCGTCCCCAGCGGCCGGGATGATAGCGGGTGTCGAGCATCATTTCCGCCGGGATGCGGTTGTCCTCGGCGAGGAAGTGATAATCCAGACCGCGCGCCTCCAGCTGCGACGCCAGGGCCCGGATGGCTTCAGGCGACAGGCTGGTGAATTCATGGAGCGGCGGCTGGGTGAGGATGAGTTGGGCGCCGCGTGCGTGCAGCTCGTCGCGCAGGGCGGTCAGATAGCGGACGCTCTGTTCCGACAGGCGCAGGCGGCGGTCATCGGCCTTGCGCGCGCTGCCCAGCGCGCGGCTGGCATCGCGCCGTCTCGTTTCTGGCACGTCGATATCGCCGAAGCGGTCAATGTCATAGAGCCAATAGCCCGTATCCGGCCGCTCGAATTGCTCACCCGAGAGGAATTGCGTGGCCGCCGCCAGGAAGCTCGCAATGGGGAAGACGCGCAGATACTGGACCTTCTCGCCCAGCGAGAGAAAGCCGAACAAGCCCATCCCGCTCTGAAAGTCGGCGTTGACGGTGTGTTTCGTCAGGATGAAGCGGTCGTATTCCTGGTAGGCGAGCGGCGAAAAAACCAGTTCGTCAGGATCGATGGCCTCATCCTGCAGACTGTTCCTTTCGTACATCTCGTATTCCAGCGGCAGGACGACGACATCGCCCGGCCCGGCATTGCGTGATGCCAGATAGGCGAAATAGGGAACGCCCAGGCCGGCATGGGAGGCCAGGTTCACGGCATTGACGCCCAGCGCTTCACCGAGCTGTTGCGCGCTATAGCCGAAATTTCCGCTCGACCCGGAAATGAAGATCAGCTTTGGGCCCTCGATCTGCGCGGCGGCCATCTGCTTCTGCGCCAGCGACCAACTCGTCCACGCGGCATCGCCGCCAATCAAGCGGCCGGACAGGAAGCGCGTCGCGCCAAGGGCGGCAATGGTCAGCACGGCCAGGCAGAGTAGTGCGACCAGGATGAAACGCCCGTAGCTCAGCTCAGAACTGGAAGTAGATGAATTCATCATGCACTCCGTGACGGCTGATGGCGACGAGGTAGAAGAAAGCCAGGCACCCGATCAATGCGGCCCACTGCGTGCTCAGCGAGAAGGGCGGGACGTGGATCGAGAGGCCAAACACAGCGCGGCGCGTCACGGCGGCCTGCTGTGGCGGCGCCGTGCCGTCGTCGTCGATGAAGACGCCCTGCTCGCGGAAGAGCTCGACGGTATTGGGCAGCCAGAGCGCGATCACGGCGGAGGCGGCCAGAAGCTGGACGGAGAGCGGCGGCCATTCGCCCGCGGTCGCCAGGCCCCAGGCGTCGGCGCCAAGGAACATGGATTGCAGCATGGCCGATGCCGCCAAAGTATCCGGGGCGCGGAACAGGACCCAGCCTGTCACCACAACCAGCATGGTCAGGAACCAGCCAGCCCCGCCATCGAGCAGCGTCCGGGCCCGGTCCGGCGCGTAACGGGACCAGATATGGCAGATCATCAGGGCGCCGCCATGCAGGGCGCCCCAGATGATGAAGACAATTGACGCACCATGCCACAGCCCGCCCAGCAGCATGGTCAGCATCAGATTGAGGTAACGGCGCACCTGGCCATGGCGATTGCCGCCCAGGGGGATGTACAGGTAATCGCGCAGGAAATGGGTCAGCGTGATGTGCCAGCGGCGCCAGAATTCAACAATGCTCCTGGCCCTGTAGGGGCTGAAGAAGTTTCGCGGCAATCGGATACCGATCATGAAGGCGAGGGCCGCCGCCATGTCCGAATAGCCGGAGAAGTCGAAATAGATCTGCGACGTATAGGCGAGCGCGCCCAGCCAGGTTTCGGTCGTCGACAGAACGCCGCCCGCGGCATAGGCGTCAAAGACCGGTCCGACGATCTGGGACATATTGTCGGCGATGATGACTTTCTTGAACAGCCCGACGCAAAACAGGGCGATGCCGACAACCAGGTATTTCTTGATATTCGTGAGCGAATAGCGGTCCCGGTTTTCAAAATTGCTGGCGAATTGCGGCATCATATGCCGGTGATGGACAATTGGCCCCGCGATCAATTGCGGGAAGAAGCAGACAAAGATCACATAGTCGAGAGCCGCGACCTGCCCGATCTTGCCGCTATAGGTGTCGCACAGGAAGGCGATCTGCTGAAAAGTGAAAAACGAGATCGCCAGGGGTAGAATGATGCTGAATGTCTGGACGTCGAATCCGAACATGAAGTCCAGGGATTCAATGAAGAAATTGCAGTATTTGTAATAGCCCAGCGCGAGCAGGTTCACCGATATTCCCGCAATCACGTATAGCCGTTTGTGCAGCGGCGTGCCGGCGGACTTCACCATTCGGCTATGGATAAAATAGTTGAACCCTATGGAGATCAGTATGATCGCCAGGTATTCAACTTTCCACCAGCCGTAAAACAGCAGCGAGAACGCGATGATGACAAGCTTTGATGTGACCGCGTTCTTGAACGAAACAGACAGATAAAAGCATGCAAGAAACAGGGGTATGAAGAAGAAGACAAAGACCGGATCTGAAAATACCATCGAGCGAGCCCAGGTCTTTTGTGAAACTCAATACACAGGCCGCAATGGCCAAGAAGGCGCGGCGATTTATGCTGTGCCAGTCATCGGCGAAGCTACAGGCTCATCGCGGAAATGCAACACCCGCGATTGCCCGCAATCAGGGTGAAGCGGCGTGCCGGGACAGGGATTGCTGCAGGGCGAACGGGATTGATTGGCGAGGGGTAATCGCCCCGTCGTCTGCCGTTTCATTTGCATCACATAGCGCGATCACTGCCGCAAATTCCGCTCGGTCCGGACGGGCGGATGAACGATGATCGGGCCCGGCCCGCCGCAGGCATTCTCCTGCGGCGGCCTGGCGGATGGCGGGTCAGACGTTGAAGCGGAAATGCATCACATCGCCGTCATGGACGATGTATTCCTTGCCTTCAGCGCGCATCTTGCCCGCTTCCTTGGCACCGGCTTCGCCATTGTGAGCGACGAAATCGTCGAAGGCGATAGTTTCGGCGCGGATGAAGCCTTTTTCGAAATCGCCATGGATGACGCCGGCGGCCTGCGGTGCGGTCCAGCCTTCATGGATGGTCCAGGCGCGGGCCTCTTTCGGGCCGACGGTGAAATAGGTCACCAGGTCGAGCAGTTTGTAACCAGTGTGGATCAGGCGATCGAGACCGGCCTCGTGCAGGCCGAGCTCCTCGAGATATTCTTCGCGCTCTTCATTGGCGAGCATGGCGAGTTCGGCTTCGATCCGGGCGGAGATCACGACCGCCTCGGCGCCTTCTTCGGCAGCGCGCTTGGTGACAACTTCCGAATAGGCATTGCCGGTGGCGGCATCGTCTTCGCCGACATTGGCGATGAAAAGGACGGGCTTGGTGGTCAGCAATTGCAGGCCGCGCCAGGCTTTCTCGTCATCCTTGGCGACTTTGGCGAAACGCGCCGGGCGGCCTTCGGTCAGTTCGGCAAGGGCCAGGTCGATCAGCGGGATCAGGGCCTTGGCTTCCTTGTCACCCGATTTGGCCTTTTTCTCGAGACCGGCTTTTCGTTTTTCCAGGCTCTCCAGATCGGCGAGCATCAGCTCGGTCTCGACGGTTTCAAGATCGGCCAGCGGGTCGACCTTGCCGCTCACATGGGTGATGTCGTCATCATCGAAACAGCGCAGCACATAGGCAATCGCATCGGTTTCGCGGATCGTGGCGAGGAATTTATTCCCCAGGCCTTCACCCTTCGAGGCGCCTTCGACCAGGCCGGCAATATCGACGAAATTCATCTTGGCCGGCAGGATTTCCTTCGAGCCGGCGATCGCCGCCAGTTTCAGCAGGCGCGGCTCGGGCACGGCGACATCGCCGACATTGGGCTCGATCGTGCAGAAGGGATAATTCGCAGCCTGGGCCGAAGCGGTTTGCGTCAGGGCGTTGAACAGGGTCGACTTGCCGACATTGGGCAGACCGACGATACCGCATTTGAAACCCATGATGCTTGTCCTCTTGAAGTGCCGGGCCGGGCGCCGTTCTTACGGGGCCGGGGCCTTGTGTGTCACGCGTGTCTGGAAGGCGTCAAAATCGCCGCTTGCGAGCAGGTCGATGGAATCCGCGATGGCGTCAAGCAGGTCGATCAGCCAGGGCTCGTCATGCTTGTCGAAATCGGACAGGACATAATCGGTGACGCGGTTGCGGTCGCCCGGATGGCCGATGCCGATACGGCCGCGGCGAAAATCGGGGCCGAGCTGCTGGGTGACGGATTTGATGCCATTATTGCCGGCCGCGCCGCCGCCGGTCTTGAGCCGGAACTTGCCCGGATCGAGATCAAGCTCGTCATGGAAGACCACGACATGCTCCGGCGCGACCTTGAAGAAGTTCGCGGCCTCGGCGACGCAATTTCCGGAATTATTGTAAAAGGTCTGCGGCTTGAGCAGGAGCAGTTTTTTCGGGCCGGAAGCGGTGGACACTGTCAGCTCGGCGCACAGCCCCTTGAAGCGCTTGCGCCACGGGCCGGCGCTCCAGGCCGCGGCGATGATATCCATCGCCATGAAGCCGACATTGTGCCGATTGCGCAGGTATTTGGGCTCGGGATTGCCGAGCCCTGCCAGGATCATCATCGTCGGCCGCCCTCAGGATCGGCCGGCGAGGATTACTCCTCGCCGCCTTCTTCTTCGACTTCAGCTGCGTCTTCGCCTTCGGTCTCATCGAGCTCGGTGAGAACGGCGCGCGAGCCCTGGAGGGTCGCGATGGTGAAGTCACGGGTGATGGTTGGCTTCACACCGGCTGGCAGGGTCACTGCCGACATGTGGATCGAATCGCCGATTTCCAGACCGGTCAGGTCGACCGCGATATATTCCGGAATGGCCGAGGCCGGGCAAAGCAGCTCAAGATCGTGACGGACGATATTGAGGACGCCGCCGCGCTTCAGCGCCGGGCAGGTTTCTTCATTCTCGAAGCGAACGGCGACATTCACCCGGATCTTGGTGTTGGCTTCAACACGGTACATGTCGACATGCATCGCCATGTCAGAGACCGGATGGAACTGGATGTCACGGGCAATCACTTTCTGGTTCTTGCCGTCATGGTTCAGCTCGAGGATGTGCGAGAGAAAATTGCCGCTCAGCAGAGCCTTGCGGATTTCATTGCCACGCAGATTGATCGAGACGGGGCCAAGTTCGCCGCCATAAATGACGCCTGGAACCAGGTCTTCACGGCGGGCAGCGCGAGCCGCGCCCTTGCCAGTGCCTTCACGAACGTCAACGGTGAGAACGATGTTGGAGCTCATCGACCTGTTTCCTTAAATACAAACGCCGCCAGACCAGGCGGGCGGCGATTTTTCTTGGCATCGCGCCACGGTGTTATTTCGAGCGGCGGGCTATAGCGGATACCCGCGCGCCGCGCAACAGTGCGGGACGGGAAGAGTCAGCAATCGGGCAAATTCTTCAGTCGAACAGTTTCGATACGGATTCGTCATTGGCGATCCGGCGGATGGCTTCGCCGAGCAATGGCGCGATGGAAAGCCGCCGCACCTTGCCCGTCTGGGTCGAGCCGGGCAGTTCGGTGATGGAGTCGGTGATCACCACTTCCTTCAGGGCGGACTTGGCAATCCGGCCCTGTGCGTCATTCGACATGACGCCATGGGTGACATAGGCGGAGACTTCGATAGCGCCGCATTTCAAGAGGGCATCGGCGGCATTGCACAGCGTTCCGCCCGAATCGCAGATATCGTCGAACAGAATGCAGCGGCGGCCTTCGACCTCACCGATGATATTCATCACTTCCGACACGCCGGCCTTGGGGCGGCGCTTGTCGACAATGGCAATCTCGGCGTCGAGGAGTTTGGCCAGTGCCCGGGCGCGGACCACGCCGCCGACATCGGGTGAGACGATCATCAGATCCTCCACCTTGTAGCGACGGCGGATATCCTCCTCGATGACCTTGGTCGCGAAGAGATTATCGGTCGGGATATCGAAGAAGCCCTGGATCTGGCCGGCATGCAGATCAATCGTCAAAACCCGGTCGGCACCGGACTTGGCGATCAGATTGGCCACCAGCTTGGCGGAAATCGGTGTGCGGCCGCCGGTTTTGCGGTCCTGGCGGGCATAGCCGAAATAGGGGATGACGGCGGTGATCCGGCGCGCGCTGGCCCGGACCAGTGCGTCGGTGCAGATCAGCAATTCCATCAAATGGTCATTGGCGGGGCAGGAGGTCGACTGGATGATGAAGACATCTTCTCCGCGAACATTCTCGTCAATGCGGACGAAAATCTCACCATCTGCGAATCGCTCGATCTCGCTGGCCGTCAGCGGCGCGTCGAGATAATCGGCGATCGCGCGGGCGAGTGGCCGGTTGGATGTGCCGGACAGCAACTTCATGGCGAATGGCCCCTTGTGAATTGTGAGGCTGAGTAACAGAGGCTGCGCCGGGATTGAAGCCGAAAGACTCAGTGTGCGGAGAATCCGGGCGGTGTGGCGAGGCCGGCACTGTCGAAACAGACCAGTTTGAACAATTGCCCCATCTGGTCGTCGTCGGTGAGACGCCAGACCTGGCGGGCGATGACGCTGCGTTGACCGGGCGTCGCCTGGGACAGGACGGCGGCGCGCGCCTCAATGCCGAGATTGAGCAGAAACGGACCCTGTTCCACCGGGCCATAGGCTGTGAGGCCGGCGTCGCGGGCGCAGAGGGTCAATGATTCGAAATCGACCCGCGCTGTCAGGTCGGCCGTGCCGGGCTGTTCCAGCGCCGCGACCTTCGTGTGGGCGCGAATGGCCTGCAGTGTGTCGCCCGGCTCGCTCTGTGCGGGGCCGTAATCGATCAGCAGGGCGCGTCCGGGATGATCCGCGAACCGGCTGGCGAGGCTTTCGACCACCTGGCGGTCGCCCGGCCGCAGTTCGACCAGGCTGTTGTCCGGCGCATCACGCAGCCGTTCGGGAATCAGGGCTTCATCTATGCCCAGCGGTGGGCCCAGCACGAAGACGAACTCGTCCGAATCCGGGCTGCCCAGCCCGACCATGCGTTCATGCCAGCGCCCGTCGCGGCGTACGGCCTGGCGCAGCGGCAGGCAGTCGAGAAATTCATTGCCGACGATGATCGCCGGGCCGGGCGGCACATTTTCGAGCCGGTCGATCCAGCGGATCTGGGCGCCGCTGGGCCCCAGGGTCTCGGCCTGGACGGCCTTGAGCGCGGCGCTGGCTTCGATCAGAGTTACCTGCAGCGCCGGGAGCAGGCCGGGCACGGCACGGCAGGCGCGCAGCGCATCGGCCATCATCGTGCCGCGGCCCGGGCCGAGCTCGACCAGCTGTACCGGATCGGGCTTGCCCATATCGAGCCAGGACTGGGCGACCCACAGGCCGACCAGTTCGCCGAACATCTGGCTGATCTCCGGCGCGGTGATGAAATCGGCACCGGCGCCGATCGGGTCCTTGGTGGCGTAAAACCCCTCGACCGGGTCGAACAGGGCCTGGGTCATGAAGGCGGCGATCGAAATCGGTCCCCCCTCCGCGATACGCTCGCGCAGCCGGTCTGCAATCATGATCAGGCCTTGCTGGCGGGCATTGCGGTCCGGCTCAACGCCTTGTGGACCAGCCAGGCGCCGGCAATGATCATCGGGATGGAGAGCAGCATGCCCATCGTGACATAGCCGCGCAGGGCTTCGGGCATGTGCAGATCCGGTTCGCGCACGGTTTCGAGCACGGCCCGGAACAGGCCGTAACACATCAGGAAGAGACCGGAATTGAGGCCGGGCTTTTCGAGGGCGCGGAATTTCCAGGTCGCCAGATTGATGATCGCAAACAGGGCCAGGCCCTCCAGCGCCGCTTCATAGAGCTGGCTGGGATGGCGCGGCAGGCACAGCCGGTCGCTGGCGAAGGTCATCGCCCAGGGCAGATCGGTCGGGCGGCCCCACAGCTCGCCATTGATGAAATTGGCGACGCGTCCGAAGAACAGGCCGATCGGGGTCACCACGGCGGCTGCATCACCGATGCGCAGCAGGTCGAGCTGGTTCCGGCGGGCATAGAAGAACAGCGCCAGCGCCACACCCATCAGTCCGCCATGGAAGGCCATGCCGCCCTCGGTAATACCGGTTACGGTCCATAACAGGCGTTCGACCACGCTGTCCGGCGTGATCATGCCGCCGCGCAGGCCGGTCGCCATATAATCCCACGCATAAAATACGACATAGCCCAGCCGGCCGCCGGCGATGACACCCAGGGTCGCCCACACCAGAAGGTCGTCGACCTGGAGTTCGGTGAAGGGCGCTTTGGGCTTTTTGGTGCCCGGCGCATGCCAGATCGCCGGACGCCGCGAGAGCAGTGTCATATAGCGCCAGCCCAGCAAAAGCCCGGCGATATAGGCCAGCGCGTACCAGCGCAGGTCGAACCGCAGGTCGAGGCCGAACAGGTCGAACGGGCCGATCGTGAACAGGATCGGGTCGATGAGGTCGAAGCTGGCGGGACAATATTGCATGGGCGGATCCGGAAAATAGATGCAGACAGGAGGCAGGCACGCGTTGCGCTTTTGCGCATCACACCGCATATAGGCGAATGTCAGACACACTAATGGCTTTCTTTGATGCAAACGCGCAACCCGCTTCTGAATGATTTCGCTGAACTGATGACGGATGCCTTCGGCGCCGCCCAAGCGGTCGGAGACGAAGCGCGCACCGCCATGCGGGCCCAGGCGGACCGCTTCATCGCGGATATGGATCTGGTCAGTCGCGAGGAATTCGATGTGGTGAAGGCTGCGCTGGCGACCGCGCGCGAAGAGATCGAAACGCTCAATGCCCGGCTGGCCGCGCTTGAAACGGCCGGAGCTGCCAAGCCCGCAGCCCGCAAACGCAAGCCCGCCGCAAAGAGCGCGACGCCTAAATCCACAGACTGATACCGCGCGATCAGCGCTTTTTATTGCGCCTGCAGCGGCGCGGTCATACCGTCCTGACGGTGTGAGTCGCCGCGCAGACGAAGGAGACTACGCCATGGACCTGCTGTCAGACGAATACGCCCCGGCGACATCCGATCCGCTCGATGCCGTCGAGCAGGCCGTGATCGCCGAGCAATATCCCTATGACCGCGAAGAGAATGGCGAACTGCACCTCAGCGTGCCGGGCGCCTGGCGCGATCATCAGATGTGGTTTGCCTGGCGGCCGGAACTGGACGCGCTGCATATCTGCTCCAGCCTCGATCTGAAAGTGACCAGTAATCGTTTCCGCGATGTCTGCGAACTCGTCGCGCGATTGAACGAAAAACTCTGGCTCGGTCATTTTGATGTCTGGGTCGAGGATGGCAGCGTGGTCTATCGTCACGCGATTTCCCTGCCGGCTGGCGAAAATGTCTCTCCGGCCCAGGCGGCGACGATGATTTCCGCAGCCCAGGAAGCTGGCGAGCGTTTTTACCCGGCGTTCCACTTCCTCATCTGGGGCGGCAAGAATGTCGAGGAAGCAACCGCGGCAGCGATGTTCGAAACTGCCGGTGAGGCCTGACACAAACCATGAGCAAATCGACCAAGATTGCACTGATCGGCGCCGGTAATATGGGCGGCGCGCTGGTGGCGGGCTGGCTTCGCACCAAACGTAGTGGCGTGACGCCACAGGACTTGATCATTATCGACCCGGCACCGTCTGACGTCGTGCAGGCCCTGATCGAGCAGTATCAGCTGCGCCATGTCGCCACCGCGACGGCGAAACTTCTGGCCGAGATCGATCTCGCCGTGCTCGCGGTCAAGCCGCAGGCGCTGGAGAAGACGGCCGCTGAGCTGGCGCCGCAATTGCCCGCCCAGTGCGCCATCCTGTCCCTTATGGCCGGCATCACCATGACCCGTCTGACGACCCTGTTCGGGGATCGCCCGGTTGTGCGCGCCATGTCGAATACGGCGGCCGCCCTCGGCGCCGGGATCAGTGTCTGCGTCGCCAATGATGCCGGCTCTGCGATCGAGACGCTGGCGACACGCCTGCTCAAGGTCGCCGGACCGGTGGAATGGGTCAATGATGAACGCCTGATCGGTGCGGCTACGGCCGTTTCCGGTTCCGGACCGGCCTATGTCTTCCTGCTGGCTGAAGCGCTCGCCGGGGCCGGCTTTGCTGAAGGCCTGCCGCGCGAACTTGCCGACAAGCTGGCGCGCCAGACGATTATCGGCGCCGGCGCCCTGCTGGCCGGATCCGACAAGACACCCCAGGAATTGCGCCGCTCCGTCACCTCACCGGGCGGCACCACCCAGGCCGCAATCGACGTGTTGATGGGCGGAGGCGGCGGCTTGCCCGAACTCGTCCGCCAGGCCGTCTCGGCCGCCGAACGCCGTTCGCGGCAAATGGGCGCGGAACCTCCGGGACGGTAGCGGCACGCACCAAAATCTCCACGCGGCTTGCCGCTGGAGGTTTGGGTGTTTCCCACCAGGGTGGGAGGGTGTGGGACGCCTTCGAGTGCCGAACTGGCGCCAGTATTGTTTTGTTTGGTGTGGCCGTCGAAGCCGTCCCACACGTGCAGTTTTCCCGTGGCCTCTCGGCTCTCCGTTTCCAATCCAATAAGGTACTCAGGTCGGTCGTTTAGTGCCGTCAGACCTTCTGGACGCCCTGCCGGAGTTCGGGCCGTCACCCCTCTACCCGGACAGGCTGCACGCTTCCAATCGCCGCGATTGACTGAGCTCACGCCTCCCGTGCGACCGGAACAACCGGATTATGCGCCAGGCTCGAGGGGGTGAGGACAATATAGCTCAAAATTCGTCATCCCGAGGCAAGTCAGGACCTCGATATCACAGGCTCCGCACTTGTCACGTCTAGGTCCTGACTTGCGTCAGGATGACGTGGGATAATTATGGGCCGTGTGGGATAAGTCGCCAGTTGGCCCCCCCGCCCGCCATCCTCACCAGCTCCGACCGCTTCGCGGCCACCTCTTCCATCAAGGAAGAGGAGGGCGATAATCGAGGCCGGTCAGATCAAACACCCACCTCTTCCTTGATGGAAGAGGTGCGCCGGACGCAGTCCGGGGCGGAGCTGGTCAGGATGACGAGCGCGGCGGGGGACAGGGAGCTCTGGGGCCTGCCCCGGGGAAGACTTTTCTTGAAATGCCGTAAATGAGAGTCAGGATTTGGAACAAGTGAAATCGCGCGGTCGACCTTTTAAGGTCGTATTTCTTGGTCAGTAGATTCAGGTTGAAGCTTGTTGGTGGAGAAAATCAAGGAAACGAAGATGAATCCATTTAGCGGCATGCCTCATAGCGATTTTGAGATTGTTTCGCCGGACGGTGAAGTGCGCGGCAAGGGTAACGGCATTTTTTACGGGAAATCAGGTCGTTGTTTTTAACGAGAAACTGCTTGTTTTCCAGGGAGATGAAATCAGGCGCCGACTTCCCAACGGCTCTGATGAGGTGTTCGAAGTCGTAGACCCAAAATTTTACCCGGAGATGTCATCGATACCGGCAAATTTCCAAATTGATATTCGCCGCAAAGGGGCGTTTCCCCATCGTCAGGGAGGGCATCTGAGCATTGCAGTATCGGGCGACAACGCACGTGTGAATATCGGTTCCAATGATAGCTCCACCAATTTCGTAAGCCATTCTAACGTCTTCGCTGATCTGATGCATACAATTGACGCTCAAGTGGACGCAGATCAGAAGGCGGAGTTTATTGATGCCGTTCGAAATATGGAAAGGGCTAAAGGCACAGAAAAATTTGTTGGAGAATATCAGAAATTCATCAGCCTGGTAGGCGGTCACATCGCTATTGTGGCACCGTTTCTCCCAGCACTGTCCAAATTTTTCTAGAAAGCGCGGACAAGCTACGTCTCACTTACCCCACCCCTAACCCGGCAAGCTCAAGCAAGCCCTCAGCCCCCCCATCGGGCTTTCGCTCAGCCGGATCTCCCCGCCATGCCCCCGCGCCACATCCCGCGCGATGGCCAGGCCGAGCCCGACGCCCTTGCGGTTGGGATTGCGGCTTTCATCCAGGCGGTTGAAGGGTTTGAGGGCGTTTTCGTATTGGTCGGGCGGGATGCCGGGGCCGTCATCATCGACGAGGATTTCGATGCGGCCGGCATCGGCGCGGCGGATCGAGACTGCAACATTTTCGCCGTGTTCGCGGGCATTATTGACCAGATTGGACAGTGAGCGCTTGACCGAGCCGGGGCGGATATCGGCTTCGATCGGTTCGCCGGCGACCAGATCGATATGGCTGCCGGCGCGGCGCGCATCCTCGATCACGTCCTCGACCAGCGCATTGAGATCGGTGCGCGCGGTCTCCTCATTGGCCTGGCCGCGGGCGAAATCGAGATATTCGTCGAGCATTTCCTGCATTTCGGTGATGTCGCGCTTGGCATCCTCGCGCTCGGGCGTGTCGGGCATCAGGGCGAGCTGCAGCCGCAGCCGGGTCAGCGGTGTGCGCAAATCATGGCTGACGCCGGCGAGCAGGGCGGTGCGCTGTTCCAGCTGGCGCCGTATGCGGTCACGCATTTTCAGGAAGGCATGGGCGGCCTGGCGCACTTCGGTGGCGCCGGCGGGGCGGAAATGCGCCACATCCTGGCCACGGCCGAACTGTTCCGCCGCATCGGCGAGCCGCCGGATCGGCTTGATCTGGTTGCGGATAAAGATGACCGAGACGCCGGTCAGGATGGTTGTCGCGCCGATGATCCACAAGAGGAAGATATTCCCCGTTGTCGCAAACACCCGTTCGCGCAGGGCGATATAGCGCAAAATACCGCCATCCACCTCGACGCGGATATCGACATAATTGGGATAGCGCGTCGTATCGAACCAGAAATTCTGCTCCAGCTGGCCGGAGAGGGCGCGTTGCAGCGTGCGGTCAAGCGTGCGGAAAAAGGAGGTGCGGCGCGCGGTCGGCAGGGTTTCGCCGGGGCGGAAATCGACCGAGAGCCGCATCGTCGTCATGGCGATATCCGCCTGGCGCCGGAAGGCCTCCGGATCGGCGAGATCATCCTCATACAGCGTCGTCATCATGGCGATATCGCCGGCGACGCCGTCCGACAACCGGCTCGTGACCGTCTCCCAATGCTGTTCGAAGAAGGACCACACCACGGCGACCTGCATCAGCGCCACCGGCAGAACGAAGATCAGCAGGGTGCGGGCGAACAGGCCGCGCGGCAGGAAGTGGCGGAAGGCGCTCATGGCCCGCTCACGGTCCGAAGACCGGGTCGGCCGCGAGCTTGTAGCCCTCGCCGCGCACCGTCTGGAGATGCATGGGTTCCCTGGGGTCGGTTTCGATCTTGCGGCGCAGGCGGGTGACCTGGACATCGACGGCGCGTTCGCCGCCCCCGGTATGGTCCGACAGGGTCAGGCGCGAGACGACCTGGCCGGGCATGGAGGCGAGGGCGGCGAGCAGCGCTGCTTCGCCGCCGGTCAGGCGCACGGGCACGCCGGCCCGCTGCAGCATTTCGCGTTCGATATCAAATTCCCAATCGCCGAAACTGACGCGCTGGATCGCCGCCGCGGCCGGGCGTGCCCGGCGCAGAATGGCATGGATGCGCAGGGCCAGTTCTTCCGGCTCAAAGGGTTTGGGCAGATAATCATCGGCGCCGAGGCTGAGGCCCTTGATGCGGTCCTCCGCATCGCCGCGCGCGGTCAAAAGGATGATCGGGGTTTCGGCATGTTTGCGGATGGCCGTCGTCAGCTCGAACCCGTTCATGCCCGGCATCATCACATCAAGGATGAGCAGATCAAAGCTGAGCGAGTTGAGCGTCGAGAGGGCCTTGGCGGCATTGGGAGCCGTCGAGACGCGAAAGCCGCGCCCCTGCAGGAAACGTTTCAGCAGGGCCCGGATCCGGTCGTCATCATCGACCACCAGGATGTGGGCTTCATCACCCGCGCTCTCGACCATGCCATCTCCAAAAACCGATCACGCCAACATGACCCGCGCGCGCCACTTGCTCAAGGTGTGGCCCGCATCCGGGACGCGTCTTATTTGCGAAAATAATTCCACGCCGTCAGCAGGCTCAGCGCGGCGGTGACCCAGAGGGCGCCGATCCAGGCCAGCAAAAGGATGTCATGGCTGGTCCAGCCCAGTGGCTGGGCGATCAGCGGGAAGCCGGCAACGATCATGGCGAGGGCGGTTTTCAGCTTGGCGGCGGGCGAGACGGCCAGCGCTGTGCTGCCGGGCGCGCCGGGCAGAAGGCGGGCGGCAGTCATCGCAGCATCGCGGGCGACCAGGGCGAAGACCGGTACGGCGATATCAATCGGTGTGCCCAGGATCAGCATGTAAACAATGAGATAGGCATTCACGAGGAGTTTGTCGGCGATCGGGTCGAGGATTTCGCCGAGGACCGATCCGGCATCCCAGCGGCGGGCGAGCCAGCCATCGAGCCAGTCGGTCGCCGCCGCGACGACAAAGGCAATCACGGCGAACATCGCCAGAGAGCGCGCGGCCAGGACCGGCTCGCCGAGCCAGAGCGGCACCAGGCCGGTCTGGGACCATTGATAGGAGGTCCACAGGGCCGCCGCGCCGCCCAGCGCCAGAAGAATGCGCAGGATGGTCAGAATATTCGGGATTTGCCGGTGCATGATCTACCTCTGGAACCAGTCATGGATGGTCTTGGCCATCGCTTTGGAGACGCCGTCCACCGCTTCCAGATCGGCCAGAGCGGCATTGCGGACTGATTTCGCCGAGCCGAAATGCGCCAGCAGGGCTTTCTTGCGCGACGGACCAATGCCCGGCACGTCATCGAGCGGATTATCCGCCATCTGTTTCTTGCGCTTGGCCCGATGACCGCCAATCGCAAACCGGTGCGCCTCATCGCGCAATCTTTGCAGGTAATACAGCACCGGGTCCTTCTGTGGCAATTTGAAGGGCGGTTTGCCGGGCAGGTAGAAGGCTTCGCGGCCGGCATCGCGCTCGGGGCCCTTGGCGATCGCGGCGATACAGATGCCGGTAATGCCCAGCTCCTCGACCACGCCCATCACCCTGGATAATTGCCCGGCGCCGCCATCAATCAGGATCAGATCGGGCACGGGGGCGCCATCCTCGCGCTCTTTCAGCAGGCGCGAGAAACGCCGCCGCAGCATTGCCGCCATCATCGCGAAATCATCATCGGTGGCGGCGTCCGCTCCGGTCATGTTGAAACGGCGATAATGGTTCTTCTCGAAGCCTTCCGGCCCCGCGACAATCATCGCGCCGAGCGCATTCGTGCCCTGGATGTGGGAATTGTCATAGACCTCGATCCGCTGCGGCAGGGTCTCGAGATTGAAGACGCGTTGCACGCCTTTGAGCAAATGGGCTTGGGAGGCGCTCTCGGAGAGCTTGCGCGCCAGCGCCTCGCGCGCATTGGCGGCGGTGCGCTCGACCAGCTTGCGCTTCTCGCCGCGGCTGGGACGGTGAAGCGTGACCTTGCGGTCGGCCTTCAGGCTCAGCGCCTCGCCGAGCAGGTCGGCATCCTCGACATCATGGGACATCAGGATCAGGGCTGGCGGCGGCTTGTTGTCGTAGAATTGCGCAATGAAGGCGGCGAGCACTTCGGGTGTCTCGACCTCGCTGTCATGGCGCGGGAAGAAGGATTGATTGCCCCAGTTCTGGCCGGCCCGGAAGAAGAAGACCTGGACGCAGGAGCGGCCACCATCCTGGGCGACGGCGATGACATCGGCTTCCTCGACGCCTTCAGGATTGATGCCCTGATCGGTTGTGACGGCAGCAATCGCCCGGATCCGGTCGCGCAGACGCGCCGCGCTTTCAAAGTCCATCGCATCGGAGGCTTCCGCCATGCGCCCCTGCAGGCTTTCGCGCAGGGCATTGGACTTGCCACGCAAAAAATCCGTCGCCTGGGACACGAGTTCGGCATAGGCGTCCGGCGCGATCAGATCGACGCAGGGTGCGGCGCAGCGCTTGATCTGGTGCAGCATGCACGGCCGGGTGCGCCCCTCATAGACACTGTCGGAACAGGTGCGGACCAGGAAGGCCTTTTGCAGGGTGTTGAGCGTCTGGTTGACGGCTCCGACCGAGGCAAAGGGGCCGAAATAATCACCCTTCGCCTTGTGGGCGCCGCGATGCTTGAGCAATTGCGGTGCGGCATGATCGCGCCGGATCAGGATATAGGGAAAGCTCTTGTCGTCGCGCAGCAGCACATTATAGCGCGGCTTCAGCCGCTTGATCAGATTGGCCTCGAGCAGCAGGGCTTCGGTCTCGGTCTCGGTGACGACGAATTCCATCGTCCGCGTCAGCGAAATCATCAGGGCGATGCGGTTGGAATGGCCGCGCCCATTGGCATAATTGCTGACGCGATTCTTCAGATTGCGCGCCTTGCCGACATAGAGGACCGTGCCATCCTCGGCGAACATGCGATAAACACCGGGCTTTGACGGCAGGTGTTTGACATAGTCGGCAATGATTTGGGGACCGCTGCGTGATTGCGCTGGCGGCGCAGACGGGCCATCTATCGCCACCGTCGGCGTTTGAGGCCCGGTAGGTGTTTCCGGGCCGGACGTTTCTTCAGGGCCCATGGTTTTTTTAGAGGCTGGCATGTCTGACAAGATCGCGCTCGTTACTGGTGGCGGCAAGCGCCTGGGTGCCAAAATAGCGTGCGCCCTGGCCGAGGATGGCTGGCACGTCATCATCCACTATAACAGTTCGGGCACGCAGGCGCGTGCGATTGAAGCGGTGATCCGTGAAGCCGGTGGTTCGGCGAGCACGGTGCAGTTTGATCTCGCCGACAGCGCCGGTGTCAAACGCTTCGCTGACGGTCTGGGCCGGCTCGACCTGCTGGTCAATTCGGCATCGGTATTTGAGCAGGACCGTCCCGAGACTGTCGAGGCCGCAGCGCTTGAACACGCCCTGCGGGTCAATCTGATGGCGCCGGTCCTGCTCGCCTCGGCGATGGCGCAGCCCCATGAAAGCCGCGCGTCAGGCTGTGTCATCAATCTGCTTGACCAGAAGCTTTTCAATCTCAATCCGGATTTCTTCTCCTACACGCTGGCCAAGCACGCCCTGCTCAGCGCCACCACGACCATGGCGATGGCGCTGGCGCCGCGGGTCCGCGTCAATGGTATCGCACCGGGGCTGACCCTGCCGTCGGGCGGGCAGAGCGAGGCGGAGTTCCAGCGGGCTCACCAGACCAATCCGATGCAGGGCGGTTCGACGCCGGATGATATTGTGCGCGCGGTTCGCTTCATTGTCGCGACGCCGTCAATGACCGGCGAGACGCTGACGATTGATGGCGGCGAGCATTTGATGCGCCGCATCCGGGACGTCTCGATCGAGCCGTGAGGCTAGAGCGTGACCCGGGCAACCACGGATTTGCAGGCCACGGTCCGCGGTGATTTGGTCACCGCAACGGTGACTTCGTGCACATGCTGCAGCGCCTTCAGCGCCTCGGCAATCGTCACGCAAAGCGTTTCAGCCAGATTATAGTGGCGGGCATCGATCACCCGGCGGACCGTGTCGGCGATGTCGTCATAGCTGGCGGTCTCGTGGATCGAATCCTGCTGCGGCATGCCGGAAAGCTGGATTTTGACGTCGATCAGTATGGTCTGGCGACTGTCGAGTTCGAAGCTGTGGATGCCCAGGGCAGCATCCATCTGCAGGCCGACGACTTCGATTTCGATCATGGACATGCAGTGCCTAGCTCACAAAAGGTGAGCGGTTGGATAGGTCATGACAGGCCTGCGATCAAGCAGGCCCGCGCAGGCGTCGAGACGGCCGGCGCGATGCGGGGCTTCGCTCACATCTGTGTGAGGGCAGTGTTTTGCGATTTCCGCCCTGGCCCGGGCAGTGCTTCACTGTGCGGGCTGCGGCGCTCGGGCCCGGCGCGAGGGTGATGAGGGCAGGGATGAAGGCGTGGATGTCGGGCCTTGCTATGACGATGGTGTTGGCGATGGCCGGTCCGGCGAGCGCCGGGGCGCAGGCCATTGCCCCGGTCTATGCGCTCGCCTGCGACGGCGCCGACGCCTACAGCCGCCAGGCGCGCGGCATTGCGGTCATCGTGGTGCATGCCGGCGATATCGTGTGCGAACGCTATGCCGACGGGATCGAGCCCGACGAGGTCTGGGAGATCGCCAGCGGCGTCAAGAGCTTCGCCGGCGTCATGGCCGCAGCGGCGGTGCAGGACGGTCTGCTCTCGCTGGACGAGCGCGCGGCCGACACGCTGACCGAATGGCAGGATGATCCGGCACGCGCCGCGATTACCATTCGTCAATTGCTGAACCAGAGCAGCGGGCTGGCGCTGCCACGCGAATCCAGTCGCTTGCCCGGTTATCAGGCGGCGATCCGGACGCGGGCCCGGACCCGCCCGGGCGAGGCTTTCGCCTATGGTCCGCGGCATTTCCAGGCGTTCGGGGAGCTCTTGCGGCGCAAGCTGGCCGCCGCGGGGCTCGATGCAACGCCGGCGCATTATCTCGGGCGCCGCGTGCTGGCGCCGCTCGGGATCGATGTGCGCAACTGGGCCAGTCTTGATGGCATGCCGGTCTTGTCCGAGGGGGCATCCATCTCCCCGCGCGACTGGGCGCGCTTTGGCCATTTCGTGTTGCATGATAGCGATGCGGGCGTCCGCGCGCGGGTCGATCCGGCGACGCTGGCCGCCCTGTTCGAGCCTTCAGGTGCCAATCCGGCCTATGGTCTGGGCTGGTGGTTGCCGCATCCGCGGCACGCCGGGTATCGCGGCTCGCGCGGGGTCGGGCGTTTTCTCGACACGCTGGAGGCGGGCGAAGACTTTCCCGAACTCCATGTCGCCGCGGGTGCCGGCGGGCAGCGGCTCTACCTGTTTCCGGAGCTGGATCTGGTGGTCGTGCGCATGACGCGCGGTGTCGATCAGGACCCGGCGACGCGCAGCCGGGCCTGGTCAGACCGGCGTTTCATCGAGCATTTGCTGGTGCCGCAGGCGGTCACGCCCTGACGGGTCAATCCGCCGGGCATCAGCCCATGGCGGATCGGGCGAGAACGGCGATATAGCCGATATAGCCGGCGAAGAGCAGGGTGCCGAGGACGCGCGTGATCGGGCGTTTCACTAGTACGATGACGGCGATCAGGACGCTGGCGCCCAGCATGACCCAGAAGTCGAGCACAAAGAAGCTCTCGGAAATTCGCAGTGGCGTGCCAGTCAGGCCAGCGGCCAGGCCGGTCGCGCCGCCGACGGCGAATACGTTGAAGATATTCGAGCCGAGGACATTGCCGATCGCCAGGTCGGCCTGACGGCGAACCGAGGCCATGACGACTGTGGCCAGCTCCGGCAATGATGTGCCCAGGGCAACAGCGGTCAGTCCGATCAGGGCCGGCTCGACATGGAGATCCTGTGCCGCAGCGATACCGCCCGTCACAATCATCTGGGCGCCAACCGGCAGGGCGATCAGACCGCCGGCCAGGGCGAGAAGGATGGAGGGCAGGGTTTTGGGCAGCCCGTCCATATGTTCGATATCGGTCAGCTCGGCGAGAGTCGGGTCATCCGTCGCCTTGCGGGCCTGAAGTCCGAGCAGGGAGACATAGCCGACAATCGCCGCGAGCAGGATCCAGCCTTCCGTCAGCGTAATCTGACGGTCCCAGGCGACGACGATCAGGGCGGCTGCCGCCAGGAGCGCGAAAATCGCGTTCCGGCGCAGGCCGGGTGTGGTGGTGTGAATTGTGCCGAACAGGGCCGGCAGGCCCAGCACCAGCAGGAAGTTGGCGATATTGGAGCCAACGATATTGCCGACCGCCAGGCCGGGCGCGCCCGTCAGGGCCGATTGCACGCTGACAACCAGCTCCGGTGCAGACGTACCGAAGGCGACAATGGTCAGGCCGACCAGCAAATTCGGCAGACGCCAGAGGCGTGCCAGCGCGGCGCCACCGCGGACGAGGAAGTCGCCCCCGAACAACAGGAGGACGATTCCGGCCAGGATCAGCGGGACGTATTGGATAGCGTGCATGAATTTACCGGGCGCTGCGGATCAGGACTTAGTCGAGGCGGCGATATTCGATAAGATTGAGGAGGGCGAAAACGGCCACAACGAGGCCAACAGCGATCAGGGCATACATGGAAAACGTCTCCGGAAAAGCATGGGCAATGACCGTACATAGCGCGCCGCTGCCTGAGTGGCCAGCGCCGGTTTCGGTATGAGGTGGCGAGCCCATATCGAGCCCTTTGCGCGCCCTTTCATGCAGGCCTGCTGGCGCCTGACGCGCGGCGCAACGCTGGGGGTGCGCGCGGTCGCGGAGCGGCCGGATGGTCGCATCGCCCTGGTCCGTCATACCTATATCAATGGCTGGCATCTGCCCGGCGGCGGCGTTGAAGTCGGCGAAACCGCGATCGATGCCGTGGGCCGCGAACTGGCCGAGGAGGCCGGTGTCCGCCTGACAGACGCGCCGGAATTGCTCGGGATATTCGCGAATCACACGGCGTTCCGCGGCGATCACGTCCTGCTCTACAGGGCTCGCGGCTGGGTGGATTGCGAATCGCAAAGCCAGGGCGAGATCGAATGTGTGGACTGGTTCTCCCCGGCGGACTTGCCGGCCGGGACTGCGGCCGGAACGCAACGGCGGATAGCGGAGATATATCAGGGCGCTGCGCGCATTCCGCATTGGTGAGTGTAATTTGCGCGCTGATGGTGAAAATCAGCTAGTCTTGATAATTGTGTGGCGGTCCGGGGACTGTTTTCGCAGGATGCAGCCAAGCTCGCAGGGCCGGGGTCGATTCGAATGAAAGACAATGCCGAGGCGAACCCGCCAGTCGAACCGGCAACCGGCCCGCAAGAGCCGGTGTCCCCTTGGCAGCGCGCGGTCGAGGCCGATGGCTGGTTCGGTCTCATTCTGCCAGGGATCCTGGCGCTGAGCTTCATCCTGATTGTTTTCCTGGCGGTGATGGCGGGCGACCGTGCACTCGTGGCTTCTGCGCGCGAGACCAATGCTGCGACCCTGAATTCAGTGCTGGCGAGCACAATGCAGCGCTTTGAGGAATGGGCCGTCCACCAGGAGCGTAACGCAGCCGTCTGGGCGGGCAGTGATCTGGTCCAGCAATCGCTTGAGGACTTGCTCAACACCCCCGAATTGTCATCGATCGCTGCGGCACCGGCCCAGGCCAGATTGCGCACGACGCTGGGACCATGGCTGACCGAATATGGCTATCGGGGCTTCTACGTGCTCGGTGCCAATGGTGTGAACCTGGCCTCGGTGCGCAATTCCGACCTTGGCCAGCCCTCACCGATACTCAGCCTCGTTGATACCAATCGGCTGCGGGCGGGCCGTTCCATCCTGACCCGGCCGCAAATTGTCGATGTCCCGGCGCTGGATGGTGATCCAGGCTGGACGGGGCTGGATGAAGAAATGGCGATGTATGCCATTGCGCCCATCCTGTCGGGCACGGTCGTGCGGGGCTATTTCGCCCTGCGCATTGATCCGCTGGCCGAATATTCCTCGACCTTCCGGGTCGGACGGACCGGCCTGTCGGGCGAAACCTATGCGGTTGATCGCAGTGGGCGCCTGCTGACGGAAACCCGTTACGCGCCGGAATTCCGGACCGCTGGCCTGCTGGCGCAGGGGCATCCGTCAATGCTGCATCTGGAAATTCGCGATCCCGGCACGAATGTGACCAATGGCGACGCTCCCGCCACGCCCTATGCGACCTGGCCCCTGACAGCGGCGGCGCAGGCTGTGACGGCCGGCAATCGCGGCTCGGACCTGATCGGGTATCGCGATGCGCGGGGGATACAGGTCATGGGGGCCTGGGCCTGGGATCCGGCGCGTGAAATTGGTGCGATCACCGAGATCGAGCTGGGCGAGGCCCTGGCCGGCGTCAATCGGGCACGCGCTGTGCTGCGCGTCTTCGCCGTGGCGATGGCGCTCTGCTTCATCCTCATCGCCATTCTGTTCAATACCCATCGCACGATCAGCCGGCATCGTGCGCGGCAGACGCAGGAAACGACACAGAGATTTCGCCGTATTCTGATGACGGTGGCTGAAGGCATGTATGGTATCGACCGGGACGGGCGCGTGACCTTCATCAATCCATGTGCCTGCGACATGCTGGGCTATACCGAGGATGAGCTGATCGGGAAATCGCTGCACCCGATCATCCACCATTCCAGGCGCGACGGCACGCCCTATCCCGAACATGAATGTCCCATCGCCACCGGCACCCAGGACGAGAGTGTCGAGGAATACTTCTGGACCAAGGACGGGGAGTGCATCCCGATCGAGTTTTCGGTATCCGCGATTGATGCGGATGATCCAGCAGCGGGCAGCGTGGTCACCTTCCGGGACATTACCCGGCGCAAGCGCGACGAGCTGGTCCTGCTGCGCTATGCGCAGGAATTGAAGCGCTCGAATGCGGAATTGCAGGAATTTGCCTATGCCGCCTCCCATGATCTCCAGGAGCCCTTGCGCAAGATCCAGGCCTTTGGTGAGCGTCTGCACAAGAAATATCATGCCTCGCTGGACGAGACCGGTCAGCATTATCTGGACCGCATGGTCGATGCCGCTTCGCGTATGCGGCAATTGATCGATGACCTGCTTGGCTATTCGCGGGTCAATTCGAAGACGAGCACGTTCCAGCCGGTCGACCTGTCCCAGGTCCTGGCCGATGTGATCTCGGATCTGGAGCCGCGAATCGTTTCTGAAGGGGCCAATGTGCGGATCGGCACCCTGCCGGCGATCGAGGCCGATCAGACCCAGATGCACCAGCTATTCCTCAACCTTCTCTCCAATTCGATGAAATTCCATCGCGAAGGTGTGCAGCCTTCAATCCTGATCGAGGGCAGTGTCGAGGTCGGCGAGACCGGGGCTGTCGCACGCATTGCCGTGACCGATAATGGTATTGGTTTCGAGGCCCGCCATGCCGAACGGATATTCGGCATGTTTGAACGCCTGCACGGGCGCGAGGAATTTGACGGAACCGGTGTTGGCCTGGCGACCTGTCGCAAGATCGTCGAGCATCATTCCGGGACGCTCAGTGCCTGGGGTGAGCCGGATGCCGGCGCGGTTTTCACCATCACCCTGCCGATTCGCCAGACGGTCGACGCCTAGCCAGCGGCGGCGGCCCCAGACCGGCGATCCAGCGCCTGGTCGATGCTGCACTGTCGTTGCGTCAAACAATTTACAGTTGTTGTTTACGGCGCGCGTCTGCCGGGTCAAGGCGTCAACTGATCGCGGCGCCCGGCGCCGGCGGGCCGCGATCCTGGGGGCGGTGCGCCGGATGGTGTGCGGCGGGAGGTTTGAAAAAAGGTTCCTACGTCAATGGGTTAGAGTGGTTTTTCAGGTTTGGCGACGGGCGGGGCGAGCCGTGACCGGCACGCCCTGCTCTGATCATGCTGCGCGCCGTGACCGCCCGGCGACGGCTGCCCGGCCGCAAGCGCCGCCGTGATACCGGTCATGCGTGTGCGACCGATACAGGTTCGCGCATGGTATTCGCCTTGATCTTGCGTCAGTGACGCGAGAAACTGCCCGCATGGAACAGCCGCGATCGCGCGGTGGCCGCGATGAGGCTTTTCAAGATGAGCAATGCCGACCGCCTATTCACATTCCTTATGGTGGATGACGATCCCGATGACCGCATGTTGTTCAAGGAGGCCTGCGACGAGGTCCGGTTGCGCAATCCGGTCGAGTTCCTCGAGAACGGCGAACAGCTTGTCGATTACCTCAATCGCAAGGGGCCTTATGCGGCCCTGACTGACCAGCCGCTGCCGGGCATTATTCTGCTCGATCTGAATATGCCGCTGAAGGATGGCCGTGAAGCGCTTGAGGAAATCAAGGCGAGCGCTGAACTGCGCCACATCCCGGTCATCGTGCTGACCACCTCCAAGAATGAGGATGATATTCTCTCGAGCTATGGCCTGGGAGCCTCCTCCTATATCGTCAAACCGGTCTCGCTCGACCGCCTGATGCGTGTTGTCAATTCGATCGGTGAATACTGGGTCCAGATCGTTGAGGTTCCCGACGGGGGCGCAGCGGTGGAGCTTTCCGACATCGACTGACCGGCCCCGGTTTCCCGTCCTTGCCGATTCTTGTTTCCCTTGAGACGGGAATTCCCTAGTCTGCGTCCACGCGCGGGGGCGCCGATCCATTCTGGATCATGAAACGGGGAAATCTCTATGAAGACGATGATGATGGCAGCAACAGCGCTGCTGGCGCTGACCGGTGCCGCTTTCGCGGACGGTGATATGTCCAATGCCTATGGCCATACCGTTCGCGTGACCGGCGGCGATGCCAGTTTCGATGCGACATTTTCCGAAGACGGCAGCTATTCCGACACGCGCGGCGTGACCGGCAGCTGGTCGCTGGGTGAGCAATTGTGCATTTCGGCGGCGACCGAGACCGGCGTGCAGGAAAGCTGCGGCCCTTGGAATCCGGATCTTGCCGTGGGCGATAGCTGGACAACCGAAGGCTGGGCGACCGATGGCGCGGTGATTACCGTCGAGATCCTGGCCGCCGAATAGAGCCGGCCGGATCAATTCTGACACGCATTCGATGTGATCAGACGAGAAGGGCGGCGCTTCGGTGCCGCCCTTTCTGGATTCCGGTCCGGATGGATTTCCCCTGTGGCGTGTCTTGCCAAGACCTTGTCGCAATTGCACCCTAGACTGAACGGCTTGAGACGAGCGATCGGGCGGCGTCCGGGGGAAATGACCATGCTGGCAATGCGTTTGTGGAAAATCTCGGCGACACTTTTCGTGTCGATGATCCTGGCCATGATCATGCTGGCCGCGCTCTGGTTCTACCTGCCCGACTGGTTCTCCTGGGTTCAGGATGGTGCCGACCTGCTCGAGGACGGAGTCGCCGCAATTCCGCTGCCGGAGAAGATCAATAACCTGGTCCGCATCTATGCCAGCGATGACAAGCTTGTCCTGCTGATCTTCACCATTATCGCCCGTGTTCTGCTGGCGCTGGTTGGCCGTATCTTTACCGCTGTCCTGCCGCAACCGACGATCAAGATCGCAGAAGACGGGATTATCGCCCAGATCGGCTCGACCATCGCCACCCTGTTCCTCGCCTTCGTGATCGCGATCCTGATGCTCTCCGCCATTGCCCTGTTCTGGGAGGCCGGGCTGCACCAGATGCTCAACGCCGCCGACTGGGTCGAGGATCAGCTGGCGCACCTGCCCATTGGCGGCCGCTGGCGGTCAGGCGTGCGCTTTGTCGTCTCCGACGACAAGATCCTGCTGCTCTTCTTCACCATCATCGCCCGCGCCCTGATCGTGGTCTTCGCGACCAGTTTCGGGTCGGCCTGGCGGTCGATGACGGGCGGCGGACGCGAGAAACTTGTCCGCACCTAGTCGCAGAGGGCTTTCGACAGGATCGGCAGGGAAACATCCATGCGGTAATCGACCGATGAGTGATCATCGGGGAATTCCTGATAGACGTGTTTGATCCCCATTTCAGTCAGCCGCTTGGTCATTCGCCGGGCGCCATAGACCAGGTTATACTGATCGATATCGCCGCAATCGATATACAGCGCCTTCATTGATTTGAGGCCCTCCCCACGTGTCTCGACGAGCTCCAGCGGATCCCATTTCTTCCAGCGCTCCCAGGCCACCGGGTCCAGCTCGCAAGTGTCCATTGTCACGGGCAGGCGGATGCCGAGGTAGGCGTTCGGGTCGGGGTCATAGGTCGCGGCCATCGCCAGGATCATCAGCGCGTGGATATCATCGCCGGCCGGCTTGAGGCTGGACTCGAAGGCGGCCATGAAGCTCTCGATCGTGCCGCCATGCTTGGCGATCCGGCGCAGCGTGTGAGCAAAATCGGTGGCGAACATCAGGTCAAAGCCGACATCGCCGGAATGGCTCGCCGCCGCGGACCAGATATCGGGATGCATCAGCGCATGCATCATGGCGCCATAACCGCCCGAACTCTTGCCGAACAGGCCGCGCTTGCCAGCCCCGCCGCAGCCATATTCGCCCTCGACAAAGCCGAGCACTTCCTGCGTCAGGAAATCATCCCAATTGCCCATCGCGATCGAGTTGACATATTGATTGCCGCCCAGCCGGGTAAAGCAATCGGGGAAGGCGATGATGCAGGGCGCCATCTCGCCCGAGGCGATCAGCCGGTCGGCGCGCTCAGGGACATTCTCGCCGAAATTCTTCCAGGCCGTGTGGTAGGGCCCGCCGCCGGTAAAGCCGACGACATCGACCAGCAAGGGCAGGCCGGAACCGTCATGTCCGGCCGGGATATAGACATCCACCCGCCGCAGCGTCGGATCGCCGAGCATGTTGTTGGCGACGGCCTTGCTGTCGATCCAGTGCTGGACGATGCGGCCCCGGGGACAATCGGCGGATTTGTGCATGGCGAAAGCTCCTGAAACTGTGGCGAGTATCATTACCGCCCCGCGCGGTTTTGGCGAGGTGTCAGCTGTCAGCGGCGCATCATCGCTTGAGCCTCACCCCCAAATCACGCCAGCATCCGGCATGGCCACTTTCAAAACCTATCTCAACGCAAACCATCTTCTCGCCGACAGTTTTCGCCTCGCGCGGCTGATCCATGAGAGCGGTTTCAAGCCCACCCATATTGTCGGCGTCTGGCGCGGCGGCGCGCCGGTGGGCATTGCGGTGCAGGAATATCTCGAATATCGCGGCCTCTCGACCGACCATATCGCCATCCGCACGGCCTCCTATACCGGCATTGGCCAGCAGGCCGAGGTGCGGGTGTTTGGCGAGAGCTATCTGGTCGACACGCTCAATGCCGATGACCGGCTGCTGATCGTCGATGATGTGTTCGATTCAGGCCGTTCGATCGAGGCCCTGCTCAAGGTCTTGCGCGCCAAATGCCGCAAGAATTTTCCCGCAGAGGCGAAGATCGCGACCGTGTATTTCAAGCCCGTCCGCAACAAGACCGAGCTGAAGCCGGACTTCTTCCTGCACGAGACCGATGACTGGCTCGTCTTCCCGCACGAGCTTTGCGGCCTGACGCCGGAAGAGATCGCGGCGAAGGGCGAGGCGGGCAAGGTGGCGCTGGCGAAATAGGGGGGGCGCCGTGTGTGCTGCCTGCCAATGATGCCCGGAAAGGTCCTGAAGGCATGATCCTGCAGTCTGATGAAGCCCGCTTTCCCGAACGTATCGACAGAATCCTGTTTATCGCCGGACTGGTGATCTACGTGACCGGGCAAGTCCTGATCAATCTCGGCCCGGGTTTCACCGAGCAGCAGGCACCGATCGATTACGCGCACTGGCTGTTGATTGTCGGCGTATTGTTTCTGATCCCTTTTGCCGGGCGTCTGCCGAGGCAGAATATTCACCTGATGGGCATTCCCCTATTGCTCGCCGGGATCGGCTTCGTGATCGGCATGTGTGTGATTGATTTCATCTTCTGGAGCATCACCGATGCCGGGCTGAAACAGGCCCTGGCCAGCCATCTGATCGCCACGACCGTCATCTGGGAGCCCTTCATGGTGTTCGGCCCCAACACGATCTTCAATCTCGGCCTGTTGCTGCCCAGCCTGTCCTATTTCCGCGCCTCACGGACCGGGACCATCCTCGTCATTTTCGGGACCCTGGTCATCGTCGTCGGCACGCAATGGTTCAACGTCATCGGTTATCTGATCGTGCTGGCCGGCTATGTTCTGAATTTCAATCTACTGAAGCCGGATGAGGGGCGCCCCGCCGGGCAGATCTCCCCCCGCTAGCGCCTCCGCCCTATTTCTCGCGATAAAGCGCACACAGCTTGTGGCCGTCCGGATCACGGACATAGGACAGGTGCATCGTGCCCATGGCGCCGGTGCGCGGGCCCGGTGCGTCCTCGATCGAGGTGCCGCCATGGGCGATTCCGACATCGTGGAAGGTCTTCACCTGTTCGGGACTGTCACACTTGAAACCGATCGTGGCGCCATTGGCGAAGCTGGCCGGCTCGTCATTGATCGGCTCGGTGATGCCGAATGTATTGCCGTCATGGCGGTAGAAATAGCGGACATGACCGGTCGCGGCGACATTGCGCATGGCTTCGCCGACGCCCAGCGTGGCGAGCAGAGCGTCATAGAATGTCTTTGATTTTTCGATGTCGCTGGCACCGACCATGATGTGATTGAACATGCTGATAGTCCTCCCTGGATAGAGCTCGTGTCGGTCCGGGATCAGTCCCAGTCAAGCCCGATATCGAAATTCGGGGCCGAATGCGTCAGCGCGCCGACCGAGATCACATCGACCCCAGTCGCCGCTATGGCGCCCACCGTGTCGAGATTGACCCCGCCCGAGGCTTCCAGTGTCACCTGGCCGCCCGCCCGGGCGACGGCAGCCTTGAGATCGTCCAGCGAGAAATTGTCGAGCAGCACGCTTTCGGCGCCGGCCTCGATCGCTTCGGCGAGTTGATCCAGCCGGTCGACCTCGACGGCGATGCGGGTCATGTGGCCGGCATGCTGGCGCGCGGCGCGCACGGCAGCGCCGACGCCGCCGCAGACGGCGACGTGATTATCCTTGATCAGAATGGCGTCATCGAGCCCGAAACGGTGCATGGCGCCGCCGCCGGCCTGGACGGCCTGGAGTTCGAAGGCGCGCAGGCCCGGCGTGGTCTTGCGGGTGTGGGCGATGCGGGCCTTGGTGCCCGAGACGGCGTCGACATAGCGGCGGGTGAAGGTCGCGATGCCGCTCATCCGGCCCATGAAATTGAGCGCGATGCGTTCCGCCGCCAGCAGGGCGCGGGCCTGGCCATTGACGGTGGCGATGATATCGCCGGGGCTGAGCCCATCGCCGTCCGCCATATGGCATTTGATCATGGCGTCGGGATCCATTTGCCAGATCGCCTCGATGCCCGCTTGCAGGCCGCACAGCACGCCGCCATCGCGGGCCTTGAAATAGAATTTCGCCTCTTGCCCGGCCGGGATACAGGCCAGCGAGGTCAGGTCGCCGCGACCGCCCTGGTCTTCGGCCAAAGCGCGGGTGACGGCATCCTTGACGATGAAATCGGGCAGGGGCGAGACGGGCATGGCGTGTCCTATTCGGCAGGCGCGGTATGGGCCAGGGCAGGGCGGGATGGGCGCGCCAGATCGGCGAGCGACAGGCGGGTGTGGCGGGCGATGGCATCGGTCTGCGGGAAGTCGGTGCGGAAATGGCCGCCGCGGCTTTCCGTGCGCGCCAGCGCGCCTTCGACGATGAAGCGCGCCGCGATCAGCGCATCGGCCTCGCCATGGCGGATGATCATGGCTTCGATCAAACCGCCGAGTTCGGTCAATCCCGCACCCGAACGCTCGACGCCGCAATGGCGGCTCATTGCCTGACGCAGACGGGTCAGGGCGAGCAGTGGAAGGGCGGGCGGCAAGTTTCCTCCCCCGTTCACGGGGGAGGTGTCCGCGCAGCGGACGGAGGGGGCACTGCCGGCGGGGGCAGCCCCCATCGACCCGGGCTTTGCCCGCGCCACTTCCCCCGTGAACGGGGGAAGAAGAAGCACCTGCGCCACCCGTGCGGCACTCACCAACCCCTCAGCGAGTGAATTGGAAGCGAGCCGATTGGCACCATGCAGTCCGCTCGAGGCACATTCGCCAATGGCCCACAGGCCGGCGACGGATGTTCGCCCGTCAATATCGGTCGCAACCCCGCCCATATGGTAATGCGCTGTCGGCGCGACCGGGATGGGCTCGATCCGCGGATCAATGCCGGCTTGCTGGCAGGCGGCGAAGACGGCGGGGAAACGGGACGGGAAGGCGGCACCAATCGCCAAGCGGCAATCGAGCATGGCGTGTTTGCCAGCGAGGCTTTGACGATGCACGGCGCGGGCGACAACATCGCGCGGCGCCAGTTCGGCATCCTTGTGAATCGCCTTCATGAAGCGGTGGCCGGACCGGTCAATCAGGATCGCGCCATCACCGCGCAGGGCTTCAGTGCACAGGGGGGCCGGGTCGAGCCCGGCATTGAGCGCGGTGGGGTGAAACTGGATGAACTCGGCGTCCTGGATTTCGGCACCGAGGCGCGCGGCCATCGCCATCGCCTGGCCCTGGGCTCCGGCGGGTGTTGTGGTCAGTGCGAACAGGCCACCCGCCCCGCCCATGGCGAGAATGGTCTCATCGGCCTGGATTTCCAGGGTTTCGCCCGTGGGTGAACGCGCGATTGCGCCGGCACAATCGCCATCCTCGCCGGCGATCAAGGCCGCCGCCGACCAGCCATCACGGATCTCGACATGCCCGGCCGCGCGCACGGCGGCGATCAAGGTCTGCATGATTGCGGCACCGGCCCCGTCGCCGGTCACCCGGGCAACGCGGTGGCGTGAATGGGCCGCTTCGCGGGAAAGGGACCAAGCGTCACCTTCGCGTTCGAACGGCGCTCCCAGAGCTGCCAGCTCGCGCACCTGCTCAGCGGCGCCCGCAGCCAGCGCATGAGCGGCCTCGGCATCGACCAGACCTGCGCCGGCCTCGATCGTGTCGCGGGCATGCAGGGCCGGCGTATCGTCCTCGGCCAGCGCCGCAGACACCCCGCCCTGGGCCCAGCCCGAGGCCGCGCCTTCACCCAGCGGCGATCCGGTCAGCAGCACGACCTTGCGCGGTGCCAGCTTCAGCGCGGCCCAGAGTCCGGCAATGCCGGCACCGATGATGAGGACGGGGCGGGTCATCGCCTAGACCGAGACAATCTCGACGAATTTTTCCGGCTTGGCCGGATCGAAATGCGCGGGAGTTTTTGGCGCTGGCAGATCGAGCATGGCCTGGACCGAGGCCCGGGCGCGGATCGCCACCTCCTCGTCGACGATCACCTCATGCTGTTCCAGACGCAGGGCGTCATAGATGTTTTCCAGCGTGATGCGCTTCATGTGCGGGCAGAGATTGCACGGGCGGATGAATTCGATTTCCGGAACGTCGATGGCGACATTGTCGGACATCGAACATTCGGTCAGCAGGACGGCCTGTTTGGCGCCGCTCTTCTTCGCCCAGTCGGCCATCGCCGCGGTCGAGCCGGCGAAATCGGCGGCCTGCACCACTTCCAGCGGGCTTTCCGGATGGGTGATGATGACGATGCCGGGATGGGCGTCGCGCAAATCCTGCACATCCTCGGCGGTGAATTGCTCATGCACTTCGCACGAGCCTTTCCAGGTCAGGATGCGGATATCGGTCTGGGCGGCGACATTCTTCGCCAGATATTCGTCCGGCAACAGGATGACGGTGTCGGAGCCAAGGCTCTCGACGACCTGGACGGCATTCGAGGATGTGCAGCAGATATCGCACTCGGCCTTCACCTCGGCCGACGTGTTGACATAGGTGACGATCGGCACGCCCGGATAGGCGGCGCGGATCCGGCGCACGTCTTCGCCCGTGATCGAGGCGGCCAGCGAACAGCCGGCGCGGGTGTCGGGGATCAGCACCGTCTTGTCCGGCGCCATGATCTTGGCGGTCTCGGCCATGAAATGCACGCCGGCCTGGACGATGATCTCGGCATCGCTGGTCGCGGCCATGCGGGCCAGGGCCAGGCTGTCGCCCATCAGATCACCGACGCAATGGAAGATGTCGGCGGTCATGTAATTATGCGCCAGGATGACGGCATTCTTCTCTTTCTTCAGCTCATTGATCGCGTGGATCAGCGGCGCCTTGGCCGGCCATTCCAGCGGCGAGACGAAGTCTTTCACGCGCTCATAGAGATGATCCGTCGCGGCCTTGACCTCTGCCGTATAGGGCAGGGCGGGGCGATCACTGGCGGCCGGGGTGAAGCTGTCATGGCCGGGCTGGCGGTCGCGGCCTTGGGTGAAGTCGAGAATTTCCATCATCACTCACTTTTGCTCGAATTGAGCATTACAGAGGTCCGAAAAAGGGCGATTCCGATATCCTGAAATCACCTTTTGCTCGAAATGAGCCTATCTATGGCGTGTTTATATGCTCACTCTGAGCACATAGCAAGGGAGGAAGCGTCCGGGGCTGGATGAAGGCGGCTAGTCCGGCTCAGCCGGAGAGGCTGTTTCCGCGTCGAGCATCTCGACACCCTGGGTCGTTGTCGCCTGCAGCACGGTGTTGGCATTCTGCTGGGCGGAGGTCGCATTGTGCGCGGCATTGGCCAGGGCCTGGTCGGTCTCCTGATAGAGATTGCCCATCGCGTCCGCAGGTGCATCACCGAGAACTTCGACATTCGCCTGCGTGACGGCATCGGTGATCTGTGGATTGACCTGTTGATTATTGGGGGTCTGTGACCAGGCGGCAGTGCCGGCGCCGGCCACAAGGATGAAGCCGGATGCAATCAGATGAGTCGCGCGCATGAAGGTCTCCCGTTCAGTTTGCGGTGAGCATGGATGGCGCGGCTTGCGATTGGATTAATGGCGCACCGGAGGGCCAGGCTAGAAGGGCGCCGGACTGTCAAAGCGCACGGGCGCGCCGCCATCGGGATGCCGGAATTCCAGCGTTCCCGCGTGCAGACACAGCCGGTCGCTGGCGGCGAGGGCGTCTTCCGGCGCGTAGAGATTATCGCCGAGGATGGGGTGGCCGAGAAAGGCCATGTGGACCCGCAATTGATGCGTCCGCCCGGTCAGCGGTGTCAGGCACAGGCGCGTGCGGTCGGGGCCGGTCTCCAGCACCTGCCAGTCGGTGACCGCCGCCCGGCCATCAACGGGATCGACATGCTGTTTGGGGCGATTGGGCCAGTCGGACTTCATCGGCTGATCGATGCGGCCGGAGGCCTGCGCCATCTGCCCCCAGACGAGGGCGATATAGGTTTTTCGGGTGAGGCGTTTTTCGAATTGCTTGCCGATATGGGCATGGGCCCCGGGGGTCAATGCCAGCACAATGAGGCCTGATGTGTCCATGTCGAGACGGTGGATCATGGTCGCCGTCGGGTATTGCGTCCTGACCCGGGCCTCCAGGCAATCGGCCAGCTCCGGCGTATTGCCGGCCACGGTCAGGAGGCCGGCCGGCTTGTCGAGCACCAGGATGTGGTCATCGGCATGCACAATGGGCAAGGCGCCAGCGGGCGGCGGCGCATAGGTAAAGGGGCGCGGTTTGTCGGGGGCAGAGACCACGCTTAAAGCCGCGGCGTCGCAAGACCCAGCGAGGGCAGGCCGGCCAGGGCTTCGCGGCGATAGCGGAACAGCTCCGCCGGGCGGCCGCCGGTCAGGGCTTCCATCTTGCCGGTGCCTTCAACAAAGCCGGTGCGGTCGAGGGCGCGGCGGAAATTCTGCTTGTGCAGGCGGTAACCGACAATGCCTTCGACGACCTGCTGCAGCGCCGAGAGGGTGAAGAGTTCCGGCATGAGTTCGAACACGATCGGGCGATACCTCACCTTGCCGCGCAGCCGGATGATAGCGGTGGCGAGGATGCGGCGATGGTCGGACGCCATCGCCTGGCCCAGCCTGGGGCCGGTCGGCGGTCCGTCGATCTGGCCATCGCGCTCGGCCTCGTCGACCAGGCCGGCCTCGTAGAGAAGTTCAAACCGGTCCAGCGCGTGTTGCTCATTCCAGTTGGCGCCATCGAGGCCGAAGGCCTGTTTGACCCGGTCGTGGCGCGAGGCGCGTCCGCCCGGCGCTCCGGCCTCATCAGCCCAGGCCTTCAGGCGCGGCACGATATCGGCATCGATCATGTCCGGCTTGCCGGCGCGCCAGTCTTCCCAGGGAAAGAAGCTGTACCAGCCGCGCCACTGGCCACCGCCTTCGGGCGGCGGTGCCGCCACCGGCGTCAGGCCGAGATAGCCGATCGAGATGATGCGCGAATCCTCCAGACCCGACATCGCCGCGACCGGCGCTTCGCGGCCGCGATCACCAAAGGTGTAGAGCTGTTCGACATAGCCCAGCTGGAAGCGCGCCTGTTCGGCGACCCAACGGCGCAGGCCGATCTCGAAGGTGCGGTGTTCGGCCGGATCGAACGGGCCGAAGGGCAGGGCGACATCACTGCCTGCTTGCGGCACGATCAGCACTTGCGGGTGTTCGGTATCGGCGGCGAGGATCACCGCGTTGAGGCCGACGACGATGGATTGTCCGGCCATGGCCATCAGCTGGTCTCAAACTCTGCCAGCACGGTCGCGAAACGGTCGAGGAAAAGCTGCTGGGCCTGTTTGACGGGAAGCGGGCGGATCTCGATCTCCAGGTCGGCAGGCGGACGGCCAAAGAATTTCACGGATTCCGCGTGCGAGAAACCGGCAATTTGCGTGGCCTCGAAATAGGCGCAACAGACATCAGCGCGTTTGACCTTGCGCTTGACCTCCTTGGGCAGTTTCGGCGGCAGGCCATAGCGCAGGTGCACGGCGGCCTCAAGCCGGTCCTCGAAATCGCGGTAATTGACGCCCAGCGCCGCCTTGAACGGGCTGATCATGTCGCCGATCACATATTCCGGACTGTCATGCAGCAGCGCTGCCAGGCGCCATTTATGCGGCGTGCCAGGATAGAGCTGGTCGAGGATTTCCAGCACCACGACCGAGTGTTCGGCGACCGAAAAGGCGTGATCGCCCATCGTCTGGCCATTCCAGCGGGCGACGCGGGCGAGGCCGTGGGCAATATCCTCGATCTCGACATCAAAGGGCGAGGGTTCGAGCAGGTTGAGCCGGCGGCCGGAGATCATGCGCTGCCAGGCGCGCGGGGCTTCTTTTTTGGTCTTGGCGGCGGGCGGCATGGCAGGGGTCTCATTTCGCGGCGGGTTGCGGAAATAGCAGACCGGTCTGGCCTTCGCCACCGCGCGCTGAACTTACTCCACAGTTGTCTGCGCCGCGATGTCGCAGGTTTGCTTCGGTTGCGCCGGCCTGCCAGGATCCATACATCAAGGGGGTAGAAACAATCATCACTGGAGAAATCGATGTCGCTCACACGTGTTGTCATGCGCCTTGGCCGCAATCCTGATGCCGGTTTTCCCGACGGTGACGATCATCACGGCTATGTCGTGATCGCGCCCCTCGACAAGGACGGCAAGCTCGATACCGAGTTGTGGCGTGCCAACAAGGCAGCGTGCACGGTCGACCGCTTCTCTCCCGATGCGACCGAGACCGCCGATGGCTGGCTCTCGCACCGCGGCACACGCTGGTTTTTCCGCTATGATGAAGAGGAAGAGGGCCCCGATGAGCCGGTCTACCGCCTCGGCGAGCACTCGATGCGGATCGGCGACTATCTCACCATCCACGAAGCTGATGGCGATGATCTGACTTACAAGATCACCGAAACAACGCCGCTCTGACTGGCGCTCAAGACCTAGTCGGTTTCGCGCTTCGGCGCGACCGGCGCGGTCTGGTTGATCAGGGCTTTGAGGCGCAGCAATATCGGTCGCTCGACGCCGTAATGACTGATCGCACCGACGAGAAGGCAGGCGGCGAGGCAGGCCGGGTAGAGCAGCCAGCCTGACCAGGAATGCTCTGCCGCAACGGTCGCAAACAGCCGCGCCATGATGCCGATCACCAGGATATGGCTCAGATAGATCGCGTAGGACCAGTCGCCGATACGCGCCGCCAGCTCCGGCCAGCGTGGCGCCCAGGCCAGCAGGCTTCCGCTGAGCCCGACGGCGAAGGGCAGGAAGGCGGCGACGCGGATCGTCCGGTTTTCGATGCCCGCCAGGCCTTGCGACCCGGTCCAGAACATGGCCAGTCCAGCGCCGGCGATGGCCACCACAAGCAACGGCCAGCGGAGGCGGGCGAGGTGCCGGTAATGGGCCGACAGCATGGTCCCGGCCAGGAATAACAGGTTGAACGGGCTGAAAATCAGATTCAGCCAGGGCGAGATCAGCGGTTCAGATTGAAGCGCCATTATCAGGCTGGCCCCGGCCCACACGCCTGCCGCCCATCCTCGCATCGCCGGGGGCGCCAACATCATCAGCCCGAAAACCAGGTAAAAATAGAGCTCGTGCGTCAGCGTCCAGCCGATCACCAGGATTGGCGGCGAGCCGCTGGGCAGGAGGAGGAGGGATGTCCAGAGGTCCAGTTCGGCAAGATCCCGGGTCAGGCTGTCGCCCATCACCCAGTATCCGGCAACAGCCAGGGCCGTGAAGAACCAGTAGAGTGGCAGGATCCGGTTGAGCCGGTTGACATAATAGCGCCAGCCGGGTGCAGCCTTCCGGCTGTAGAGGTGGTGAATGATGAAGCCGGACACGACGAAGAAGACATCCACGCCGCCAAAGCCGGCATAGGCGAAATCGCCGAGCAGGGGCTGTGCGAAAAAGCGGACATTGGCCTGATAGAGGTGGGCGATGACCACCAGCAGGACGGCGATCATCCGCAGATACTGGATTTCAGGGATGGTCTTGTGGGCGCCAGTGACGGTCATCTGTTTCCTGTAGAAATCATCGGCGAACGCCGCAAACATACACTAGCGCCAATCGCGGCCCAGCGCCCGGCCCAATCGCTCCTTTCCGATCCCGGCAAGGCGGCGCAGATAGTGCCGCAGCGGGGGCGGCTGCCGGCGAGGGCCCGCCTGCAGCAAGGCCATCGCCCGCTCACCGGCCTCGCCGCTATCCCAGCGCTGGCGCCATTGATCATGGATGCGCCGGTCGCTGGCGAGAATTTCATCGAGTGCTTCATTCTGGCCGTCTACCAGGGCGTCAAGGGTCGCGCTGGACATCCTCGGGGCGACATTGCGCCGAGCCAGATGGCCCCGCCAGCCGAGCGCCGCATGAAACGCCTGGGCGGCCTGATCGGCTCTTTCGGTCAGCATGGCGATATAGCCGCCGGGGTGTTCGTCGAGCCGGGACTCGAGCCGGGTGTAGATCTGGCCCCGCGCTCGCGCCAGATCGCCCAGATCAGCCGCACCGGCATGAATGGCTTGCCCGAGCTTGCCTTCCTCGCGCTTGAACGTCTTCAGATGCGTATATTCCGACAATAATCTTGGCTTCGGCTCGCGTAACCAGAAGATCGCCGGCGCATTGGGAAAAAGCTTGAGGAAGGCATCGGCCCGGTGTCCGTGAATCATTTGGCAACCGGCGTCCTCAACCAGGGTTCGCGCCTCATTCTCCCGGCCGGAATCGATCAGGGCGAGCGCCCGGGTGGCAGCGTCGTCGCGGTCTCGTGCCTCAACCGAGACGAAACTCGCCTGCAGGCCGGCATTCGCCTCGATCATCAGGCGCCAGGCGGTGCCCGCCGTCTTGGGAATGTGGATCGAGATCAACACGGTCTGCGGCTTCTCCTGGGTGCCGGGCGGGTGTCCGCGTTTCCGGGTGGATTGATCGGCCTATCGCGATGGCTGGTCAGCCCTGGTCGGCGACGACGAAGGCGACAAGGTCGGCATTCGCACTGACAGCGATGCGCGTGACACCGTCCAGGCCGAGCGCGGAGAGACTGGCAATCTCGCTCCAGGCCGGTGACCGTGTCGTTGCCGCAGCGGCTGCTGAGACCGCGCCATAGAACAGGGTTCCATCGGCGGCGGAGAAGAAGCCGTCAAAGGCGAACATGCCCGATGCCGGGCTGGTGATGCGTGCGAAATGCGGTTGCATGCCGGGTAGATCAAAGCCCGCGCTCAGAGCGCCAGTGGCAAAGTCGAGCCGGTGAACCGCAAACCCGCCATCAGCCCGCTCCAGCGTGACCCAGGCACCATCGCCGTGCAGGGTCCGGGCGAGGGAGGCGCCGGGATTGTCAGCCACAGCCTGCACGATTTCCGGCTCGACCGAGCGATCAATCAATTGCAGCGTATTGGGCTCACCCAGAGCAAAGGTGACGACATGGCGCATATCGCCGCTGAACAGGTAATAGCCGACCGGCGCCAGATCCTCGGCGGCCCGGCGGTCTGAATTGTCCGCATTGGCCAGATAGGCATTGCCGGCATAACCGCCCGGCGGCTGGTAGATATAGGACAGCTCGGCTTCACCCGGTGGGACGCGCGGCGAGTATTCGCTCTCATCCGGTGTGCGGGTGACCGGCGCGGTTTCGCCACTGGCCAGATCGAGCCGCCAGATATCTGTTTCGCCGCTTGCATCATCGCCGGCCGTGTAGAGCAGGCCGGTCCCATCGGGCGTGAAGAAGGGTTGATTGTCATAGCCCGGGCGGACAACGCCGCCAGCCGGCGCGCCGATCTGCGGGCGGCCATCGACCCAGTCGAGGGCAAAAATCCGGATGTCCGTGCCTGGCAGGCCCGCCGTTTCTTCGGCCGGTGCCTCCGCGTCACGCTCGACGGCCGGTGCCGCCGGGAGATCGCGCTCTGCCGGGGGCCCGGCTGCCGGCGTCTGTGTGTCGGGGTCCGTGGGGGAGCAGGCGATCAGGCCCGTGGCGGCGGCGAGGGCGAGGTAGTGACGCATCAGCGTTTCCTTATGGCCGCTGCGCCGACGCCGTAACCGGCGCCATAGGCGCACATGATCCCGGTCTCACCGGGCTTCATGTCTTCGGAGTTCTTCTCGAAATTCATCACCACGCTCGAGGAGGAGGTGTTGCCGTATTCCTCGAGGATGGAAGGGGCGTTCTCCAGCGTGCGGTCGCGGCCAAGTATGCGTTTGGCGATCATGTCGACCATGCGGATATTGGCCTGGTGCAGCCAGGCGCGGTGGACCGCCTCCGGCTCGAGCCCGATCTGTGCCATCAGATCGCGCGCCACCACCGGCGCGAAGGAGACGACATCCTTGAAGACCTTGTGCCCGTCCTGGTCGAGGCCGGGCGTATAGTCCGGATCGACCGTGCGCTCGGCGATATTGATGAAGCCGTAATCGGAGCGCAGATGGTTGGAAAATTTGTTCTGGGTGTGGGTGCCCAACACGTCCCAGCCGCCCGGTGTGCCGTCATCAGCCTCGACCAGTATGGCGCTGGCAGCATCGCCGAAGATGAAGTGCACATCGCGGCGCGAGTGGACATTGATACAGGTCATGATCTCGGGCGAGCAGACCAGGATGCGCTTCGCCTGGCCGGAGCGGATCATCGCATTGGCGATATTGAGCCCGTAGAGCGCGGAGGCGCAGGCCATGGTCAGATCGAAGGACCAACCGGTTGCGCCGATCAGGTTCTGGATCTCGCAGGACAGGCCCGGGAAATTGCGTTGCTGTGCCGAGGACGCAACGATGACCCCGTCGATCTCGGAACCGTCGCGGCCGGCTTTCTCCAGCGCCGGCTTGACCGCGCGCATGGCGAATTCAGCCTGCACCGAGATGTCATCAAATCCCCGCGGCGGGATACGCGGGACCAGGTGATCAATGTCGAGAATGCCCGACTTTTCCAGAACATGGCGGCGCTCGATGCCCGAGGCATTGGCGATGAAGTCGGTGCTGGAAAACGGCACTTCCGGGACATCGCCCGCGGCAATGGCGTCTGCATGCTCTTCATTGAAGCGCTTCGCGTACGCGTTATAGCTCGCGACCAGCTCGGCATTGGTGATCACATCGGGCGGAGCCCAGAATCCGGTTGAGCGAATAATGCTGGTCTGCACGGTCTCGGCCTCATCCCTGCTATCCATTCCCGACAGCGTAATACATGGACGCGCCTAATCAATGCGGCGCTGCATCACGGCAAGAACATGCTTGATTGCCTCCCATTCGGGCAAGCCTGCACCATTTTGCAGCGCAACCCGGCCGATTGCAGGAAAATTTTCCCCGAAACTCGACAGCGCCGCTCCCGCTTGCCTACCAATGATGCGTTGCAACATTCTGGAGAGGTCCGATGGACAACGCTGGCATCGACACAGGCAATATCGCATGGATACTGACGGCAACGGCGCTCGTCCTGATGATGACGCTTCCGGGGCTGGCCCTATTCTATGGCGGCATGGTGCGGCGCAAGAATGTGCTTTCGACCCTGATGCAGAGCCTGGGCGCCACGGCCGCTGTGACGGTGTTGTGGGCCCTGTTCGGCTATAGCCTGGCCTTCACCGATGGCGGCGTTCTCAATTCCTTCATCGGCGGGCTGAGCCGGATCGGCTTGCTCGGCATCACCCCACAGACAATGTCGGGCGATTTGCCGGAGAATTTGTTTTTCATTTTCCAGCTCACCTTTGCCATCATCACGGTCGCCATCATTGCCGGTGCCGCCGTTGAGCGGATCCGTTTCTCTGCCTTCATGATCTTCGCCTCCATCTGGCTGATCCTGGTCTATGCGCCGGTCTGTCACTGGGTCTGGGGCGGTGGTTTTCTCGGCGATGCCGGTGTCCTCGACTTTGCCGGCGGCGCGGTTGTGCACATCAATGCCGGTGTTGCCGGTCTTGTGCTGGCAAAATTTGTCGGACCACGGCGTGGCTATCCCGGCGCGCAGATGATGCCCGACAATCTCGTACTGACCGTGATCGGTGCCGGTCTGCTCTGGGTTGGCTGGTTCGGCTTCAATGGTGGCTCGGCCCTGGCGGCAGATGGTGCGGCGGCGCATGCCTTTGTTACCACCCAGCTGGCGGCGGCCTCGGCGCTTCTGACCTGGATCACGATCGAATGGCTGCGGCGCGGCAAGGCGAGCGTGCTCGGCGCTGCCTCCGGTGCGATTGCCGGCCTGGTTGCGATCACGCCGGCGGCGGGTTTCGTGCCGGCCTGGGCCGCCTTCATCATTGGCGGTGCCGGCGCGGTCGGAGCCTATTGGGGCGTCACGGCGCTGAAGCGCTGGGGCAAATGGGACGATACGCTCGACGCATTCGGCCTGCATGGCGTCGGCGGTCTGGTCGGCGCGGTGCTGACGGGCGTTTTCGCCTCGGAAGCCATTGGCGGCGCCCCCGGTGCCCTTGAGGGCAATCTGATGCAGGTCTTTACCCAGGTCTGGGGCGCGCTCGCCGCGGCGCTGTATTGCGGCGCGATGAGCTGGGTCATCCTGTTCGCCCTGTCGAAATTCATGACATTGCGGGTCGGCGAAGAGGATGAGGTGACGGGCCTGGATACGACACTGCACGGCGAATCCGTCGGCACCTGACAAAACGCCCCCCGGCTACGGGCCGGAGGGCGCAAGACTCTGTCTGGCTGGTTTGGCAGCGCTGTGTTCGTGGCGTGGGCCGGCCCGGCCGGGCAGGGGCCTGAGCAGCCGGCTAGAGGCGTTCGACGAAGACCGTGCCCGCCGAATAACCGGCACCGAAGGAGCAGATCAGTCCCTTCTCGCCGGCGGCAAACCCGTCATGGTGACGGTGGAAGGCGACCAGCGATCCGGCACCGGCGGTATTGGCGAATTCATCAAGGATGACCGGCGCTTCTTCCAGCTCGGCGTCGCGGCCGAGCACTTTTCGCGCGACCATCATATTCATGTTGATATTGGCCTGGTGCAGCCAGAGACGTTTCAGGTCGGCCGGCGTCAGATCAATGGTGGCGAGGTCCTCGAGGATCATCTCGGCGACCATCGGGCAGACTTCCTTGTAGACCTTGCGGCCTTCCTGCACGAAATAGCGATCCTCAAACTCCGGTTCCGGCACTTCGCAGGCATTGAGGAAGCCGAAATTCGAACGGATATTGTTCGAGAATTTCGTCATCATCCGGGTGCCGAGAATGCGCCAGCCATCGCCATTGGCCATGTCTTCGGATTCAATCAGCATCGCCACGGCGACATCGCCGAAGATGAAATGGCTGTCGCGGTCGCGGAAATTGAGCTGCGCCGTTGTCAGTTCCGGACAGACGACCAGGACTGATTTGGCCATGCCCGACTTGATCATGTTGACGGCGTTGATGATGGCGAATGTGCCCGAGGAACAGGCGACCGTCATGTCGAAGCCGAAGCCCTCAATCCCGAGTGCGTCCTGGATTTCGATCGCGATGCACGGATAGGTGCGCTGCATGGAGGTGCCCGAACAGATCACGGCATCAACATCGGCCGCATCGCGCCCGGCATTGCTCAAGGCCTGACGGGCTGCGGCGACACCGCACTCGGCCATGATCGAGATTTCCTCATTCGGCCGTGGCGCCACGCGTGGGCGCATGCGGTCAACATCAAGCACGCCAGCCTTGTCGATCGAATAGCGCGACTTGATGCCGGAGGCTTTCTCGATAAACCCGACCGAAGACGGGTTTTTCGCTTCGACGGCGCCGCGTTTGATCGCGTCGGCATGCTCGGCATTATAAAGCTCGACATGCTTGTTATAGCATTCGACCAGCTCCTCATTGGAGACAGTGTCCTCGGGGACCCAGAGGCCGGTGGACCGGATAACAGCATTCATGTGAGCAACTCCAGACTGGGCCAGCCAGCGGCCGGACTCGGACCTTACAAGCGCGGCAACTTAGTCGCGTGTATCGGCGGCGTCACGTGGCGATGACGGTTACGGGGCTGAAGGATCGCTTATTGCCTGGCGTTGCCAGCCGGAAGCGCGCAAGATGCCGGCCATCCGCCCGCTGCGCCGAACCCCGGTCCGAGGTCCTGCAACAGCGGCAACAAGCCGGATTGCGAGAAGGAAACCGCGCAATGACGAAAACAAAAATCCTGGGATTTATCGCCTTGGCCCTTGGCATCGTCCTGTTGCTGTTCGCATTGCAGGGCACGAACGCCCCGGCTGATCAAATCACCGAAGCGCTGACCGGCCGCTATACCGACCGTACCATGTGGTATTTGATCTCCGGCATAGTCGCGACCCTGGGCGGGCTCTTCCTTCTATTCTTCGGCGGGCGCATCAAATAGCCCTCAGGCATCTGCCGGCGACCCGGCAGTTTCCGGCACCCAGGTGTCGGGGCGAAGGGCTGATTTCCGACCCGCCAGGCCGGTGCGCGACGATGCCAGTGCTGTGCTTGCGCGCGCGGCTGCATCGCGGCTATGTGATGCGGTCGACAGGTTTGCGCTAGGTTTCCCATGACTGAGACGATCGAAGACTTCATCCGCGAGGGCAATGCCCAGCTGGGCGCCGGCGCGCATGGGTCGGCCTGCCTCGCCTTTTGCCGCGCGCTTGATCTGGAGCCGCGGCTGGCGGCCGCGCATTACAATCTCGGCGCGATCCTGCTGATGTCGGGACGCGCCGCCGAGAGCCTGCCATGCCTGATGACCGCCGCGATGTTGAAACCATCCAGCACGCAGCTCACCATCGCACTGGCGCGCGCCTTGCTGGAAAGCGGATATGCGGATCGCGCCGCTGCGACCCTGGACCGCGCCAGCCGTGACGCGCCTGATGATGCCATGCTGCGGGAATTGACCGGACAATACCCGCTCAGCCCTGCTGCGGCCGCCAGCCTGGACGGTTTTGCCAATCGGGTGAGCCCTGCGCAGGGGGATGCCTCGTTCCAGCGGGCGCTCGCAGCCTTCGATGCCGGCCGGGACGAGGAGGCCTTTGCCCTGGCCTCTGAGCTGATCTGGGTGGCGCCCCGCTCCCTGCCGGTGTGGAAATTGTTGAGCAGTGCCGCGGAGACCTGCGCCTCCGGAGAGTATGCGGAAATGTGCGCCCGTCGCGCCCTCGCAATCGAGCCGCAGGACGCGCGAGCCTGGACCAATCTTGCCCGGATTGTACGCGGTGCCGATGGACGCCAGGGGGACGCAGAACGGATCTTGCGGCGCGGGCTTGAAGTCTGCGGGCCGGGCGAGACGCTGGCCGTCGCCCTGTGCGATCTGTTATTTGGTGCGAATGAGCCGGAGCGCGGCGTCGCGGTTCTCGACGAGGTGGAGGCCGCCCTGTCGGCGCCATCGGCGCGATTGAAACGCTTGCGTGCAGCAGCGCTTGAAAATGCCGGTGTATTCGACGAGGCCGAGGCGCACTACCGGGCAGCGCTGGCCTTGGCCCCGACCAACCCCGAAATCATTTCCGCCGCGGCGGCGTTTTTTGACCGCCAGGTCGATATTGCGCCTTTGCAGGCCTTGATTGAAAAAGCCCATGCAGACGGGATCGACTTCAACGCTGATGAACTGCGCCACGCCGAAGCGCGCCTCATGTTGCGGACTGACAGGCCCGAGGATGCCCGCGCCAGTGTCTTGCGGGCGATGGAACTCCCTGCCGCGCCAGACCAGGTGAGAAGCCGCTATTACACGCTGGGACGGATCGAGGACAAACTCGGGAATTATCCCGCGGCATTCGATGCATTCCAGGCGGGCAATGCGCTCCGGGAGACGGTCTGGGAGACACATGGCCCCTGTGATCACACGGTGACCACGCGGCGCATCGAGAGCCTGCAGCGCCGCCTGGCGGCGGAGATAGAATCGGGACGCTCCGCGATCGAGGATCGCGAGGCGGGCCCTGGCAATATCGCCTTCTTGGTCGGTTTTCCGAGATCCGGGACGACCCTGCTCGACACTATCCTTCGGTCCCACACCAGAGTGAGCGTCATTGAAGAGAAGCCGATCCTGAACAGGGCGCTTCGCAATGTCGTCAGCGGTGTCAGCGGGGACGAGACGAATTTCACCGAGGAATGGCTTGATCAGATCGATGCCTGTGACCCGGCCCAGCTGCGGGCCAGCTATCTGGAACAGATGGCGGAATATGCCGGCGAAGCGCTTGATGATGGCAGGATTTATGTCGACAAATTGCCGCTCAACATGAATCGCGCACCGACCATTCAGCGGATGTTTCCGCGGGCGGTCTTCATCCTGGCGGGGCGGAATCCGCTTGACGTGGCGATCAGCAATCTGGTCCAGGATTTTTCACCCAATAACGCCATGCTCAACATGACCAGCATGGCGCGGATTGACCGGTTGTATGATCTGAGTTTCTCGCTGTGGGAGGCGTTCGAGGTCTGGCGCAAGCCGATTGTCGAGCGCGTCACCTATGAGAATCTGGTTGAGGATCTCGAGGCCAGCGTCACGCCGTTGATGCGTCGGCTCGGCCTTGAATTCGAACCGGCCCAGGCGCGCTATTTCGAAACCGCCCGCGGGCGCGGGCGCATCAACACGCCCAGCGCCACCCAGGTCACCCAGTCGCTCTACAAGACATCAACGGAGCGCTGGCGCAATTATGCCTTCGCCTTCGAGGGCGAGGACAGTGCCAGGCTGCGGGCCTGGGCGGACAAGCTGGGATATCGCCTGGACTGATTGCCGACAGGCCCGGTCATGGCTTTGACGGTCACGGTCACGGTCACGGTCACGGGCGCGGGAGAGGCACCCGCTCTCAATCCGGTGCGCTGAAGACGGTTATGCCGTCGCGGTCGAGCCCGGCCATCCACAATTCGCCATTCCAGACCAGAACGGTGGTCGTGCCGTCCTGGGCTTCGGCCGGGCCGGTGAGACCGTAGACGGCATGACCGTCACGATCGACCGCGATGGCCATGGCGGGCCGGTCGGGCAGGGCTGGCAGGCCGGCGATCTGCAGCCAGCGCCAGACGAGGCGTTTGAGGAAGGGGCGGGCATGCAGCGCTTCCAGATCAGCCGAGCGCAGCGAGGGCATGGCGGCCCAGATCAGCCCGGTCGCATTGTCGAACTCGAGATTGTCCGGGTAGCCGGGAAGGCCCTCGATCAGGACGCTCATCTCGCCGGTGTCCGGATCCAGCTGCCAGATCCGGCCGCTCCAGGTCTCATTGACGTAAACCCGGCCGCTTGCCGGGTCATGGTCGACGCCATTGATGAAGGCCAGTCCGCCGGCAAGCTCGGCATATTCATCGGGGCCGGTGACCATCAGGATGCGCCCGGTCTGTTCCGCTTCCAGGAAAGACTCCATGTGATGGCCATAGGCATGGCGCAGCGAGGCGTCGGTCAGCACGATCCGGCCGTCAGCGAGCACGGTCAGGTCGTCGGCAAAGACGAGTGGTCCGTCGGGCGCGGCGCCGAGCCAGACATCCCAGCCTTCGCCGGTATGATGCAGGAGCCCGCGTCGCGCGTCGGCGACAAACAGGGATCCGTCGGGCGCGAAAGACAGGCCGAGCGGGCGGCCGCCCGTATTGGCAAACTCGACCCAGTCGCCGACCGGTTCGCGTGCCATGATCCGGCCATCGGCGAGGCTGGCATAGAGGCGTCCATCGGGGCCGGGTTCAAGGTCTTCGGCACCGTGCAGGTCGGCGCGCTCGGTGCGCTGGGGATGCTGCACGGGCTCGAACAGGGGCTGGAGTGCCGGATTTGCCGGCGTATTGACGAGCCGCATCGCGTCCAGCGAACCGGGGCCCCAGGCCGCCAGCGAAACAAGGGCGCCGAGCGCCGCGACAATGATGATGATTCCACGCATGATAATTCCCCCCAGGCTGCCGGCAGGGTGACCCGGATCGGTGATCCGGGCAATGGGTTTCGCGACCCGAATTTGATGGGGCTCGGGGTCCCGGAGCATCCCCGCACAGCCGTGACTCCGGCGGCGATGCGAGCCGGGACGGGCGACGAGAGCGGCTGTGCTGTATCGAATTTGTCTGTGTCCAGACCTGTCCTGGCGCGCGATTCGCTCTGGCCAGGGAGGGTTTTTGTGAATGAGTGTTTGCAAATAATTTGATAATCAGCGAAATATCGAATCATGAACAATGCATTCAAGGCCCTCTCCGATCCGACGCGTCGCCGCGTGCTCGAATTGCTCAAGCAAGGTCCATTGAGCGCGGGGGAGCTCGCGGGCCAGTTCGAGGTGTCGAAATCGACGATGTCGGCTCACTTCGCAATCTTGCGCGAGGCCGGTCTGGTGGCGTCGGAGAAGCACGGCAAGTCGGTCGTCTATCATTTGCAGATTTCTGTGCTGGAAGACGCCTTGCTGGGTTTTGCACGCCTGTTCGGATGGGAAATGACTGCGAAGCCCGACGCGACCGGCGTGCCGGACGACAGGAAGGAAACTGGGATATGACGCTTGCGCCACAAAAATACGGATCCCCTGTCAGCCTGGTGCTGATGGGCAGTCTGGTGATCGCTGTGATGGTTATCGCAACTGCCGGAGAGTTCGAACTGATCGGTCGCGAATGGGCAAAACGCGGCGTTGGAGCGGCGCTGGCGCTGTTGCTGCTCGTGGTGGGCAATTATTGGCCCAAACTGTTCATTCCGGTGGACGCGCGGCGGGCAAATCCGGGCCCGGTCCTGGCGGCAGAACGCTTTGCGGCAACGATTCTGGTGATCGCCGGGCTGGCGGCGCTGGCGGTCTGGGTCTGGTGGCCTGCGACGCAGATGATGGCGGTTGCCGGCGCGATCGTTCTGGCGGGTTTCGGATTGACGGCGGCCAATTGGGTGCGCGTGATCCTGACCGGTGGAGCCGCGGCGCAATCGGCTGCCAGTGGACTGCTGGCGTCACAACCACGCCTGACGGTTTTGATGCTGATGCATGCCCTGTTCTGGGTAGCCGTGATTTTCTTCGCGGACTCGGTGTGGGGTGATGCGGTTTCGCGCTGGCTGACCGTGCCATTCCTTCTGCTGAATGGCGGGCTGGGTCTACTCTATTCGCGCCGCCTTAACCGGCAGCGCCCGGCGAAGTGATCTGGCGGCATGGTTGCCTGGGACGCAACCCGATTGCCGCCAGATCGTCCCCCCAGGGACTGCTTGGCGCTTACTGGCGCCCAAGCTCGGAGATCGACAAGGTAGACTGGGCATATTCGCCGTTCCGGTAGGACCCGACCCAGACGCTGTAGCTGCCCGATTGCGGGTTGCCGATGGTTACGATCGGGTTGAGGCCGTTGCCGCTGTCATCATCGCAATAAAGATTGCCATTGGGCGCTTGGACCACCAGCGTCGTGTCGGACGACGAGGTCGAGGAGAAGCTCAGATTAAAGGAGCCGGCGGCGTAGTGCACCTGGTAGTCCATCGTGTTCGCGATCCAGCCGCGGCAGCCTGATGATATCGTGTTGGCGTTGATCGCTCCGCCCGAAGTGATCGATACGCGGTACGGGTCGGGTGTGAAGCCGGCGCGCAGGCTGACGCTGCCATAGGTTTGCGCTTGCGCGGACCCGGCAAGACACGCCGTCATGACAGGGGCCAGTAACAGGGCGCTGGCGGTAAGTAAGGCTTTCATGGGATATCCTTTCTGGATCCATGGGTGGAGGAAAGTGCGGCTGGTCAGCCGGTCACGGTGTAGACGACGCCGCTCCCGGCACGGACGTGCATGTCGCGGCGAGCTTCATGTCCGGCCAATCCGGCCAGCACGGCCCAACAGTCGGCGCCGACGCGGAAGGTGTAGGTCTGGCCAGGCGCGATACGGACGCCGTCGGGCAGACGGTTGAGGCCATAGGATGGCGCACTGCAGCGGGCGAGCAGGACCGAGGTCAGCGAATAGCCGGACCGGTTCACAACCTGGATGACGCCGGTCTGTTCGCCGGACCGGACCAGAGGTCCGCCAGTGACGAAATTGTCGACGACGCTGCTGCAGCCGCTCATCGTGAGGGCAATGCCCACGAATGCGGCCCGGAGTGTGTGTTTCATTTTTGCCCCCTCTGGGTTGGCCCGGCCGCGCTCGCGCTTGTGAGTTCACGCTTGGCTGGGACGGCGATCCTGTTATCTGTTCTGAGTTAATCCGTGCGGCCCCGGCTTCTCCATCCCCTGTTCCGGGGAGTTCGCCGGCGCCGTTGGCGCGGGTAAGAATTGCCGGCAACGGCGCGCGCACGAATACTTCAGGCGGCGCGAGCCAGCGGGAGATGGAAATGGGCGAGACGGGGCGTAGCAAGACGGTGAACAGCAAGACGGGAACCGCTGCCGCTCACGATCTGCCTGGGTTCAATACGCCGAGCGCTCGCCTGGCCGGGATTGTCCTGTTCGCCCTCGCTATGGCCGCCGCCACCATCCGCCTGGCCATGGGCTCGGGGCCGATGATGCCGCTGCCGCCGATCTTCTGGGTGCAGCTGGCTGTCGGCCTGGGGGCAATGATTATTTCGGGCTGGGTCTGGGCTTTGCGGCCACGCGAGCTGGCTACGGGCCTGTTTGCCTTGAGTGGTCTGGCGACTCTCATCTTCACCCTGGCAGCGGCAAGCCGGTCCGGCGCGGTAATCGAGCCGCGCAGCCTCGCCGTTGTTTTGATGTGGCTCAATGCCGGCGGCGCAACCCTGTTTGGCGCGGCGATGATCGTTCTCTTTCTCGTCTATCCGGTGCGTCTGCCCCATTGGCGCCCGCTGGCTCTGCTAAGCAGTGCGGGTTTCTGTCTCTGGGCGGTTTTGACCTTGCTGGGCCGGATGCCGGCCTGGTCATCGATTCATCTGGTCACCGTGGTCGAAATGGGGGGGATATTTCTGGCCGTGGGCAGCCAGTTCCTCGCCACCGCACGTTCACCGAAGGATCGGGCCGTCGCGACCTGGTTCGGGCTCTCCGTCCTGTTCGGAGCTGGCGGGTTTATCGGCTTGATCGCCTTGCCAAGCGTGCTCGGACACCCGCCGCCGATCAAGGCGGGCTATGCCTTTGCCTGTTTCCTCCTGATCTATATCGGCGTCGCTGCAGGCCTGCGGCAATATCGTCTGTTCGAGCTGGGCGAGTGGGCGTTCCGCATCCTGTTTTACGTGGTCGGCACGCTGATCCTCGTGGCACTGGACGCGGCGCTGATCGGCTTGCTCTCCCTGCGCCCGGGCCCCGCGATCGGCATTTCGCTTCTGGTCGTCGGTTTTCTCTATCTGCCGCTGCGTGATGCCGTGGCCCGGCACTTCGTGCCGCGCCCCGGATTGAGCGAGCAGGAATTGTTTCACGCTGTCGTTGACCTCGCCTTCCAGTCTTCGCTGCAGGAGCGCTCCGAACAATGGCGCAGGCTGGTCACCCGCCTGTTCGATCCGCTCGATTGCCACCGGGCCGAAGCCGATGTGGCCGAACCGCAAATCCGCGAAGACGGGCTTGAACTCGTGCTGCCGCCGATCGGCGACATCCCGGGATTGAGCCTGCGCTATCCCTGGGCTGGCCGGGCCCTGTTTAGTCCCTCGCATGTCAAAACTGCCCAGCGCCTGGTGCAGATGATGGCGTATGCGGATGCCAGCCGTGACGCCTATGACCGGGGTGTCACCGAGGAGCGTGGCCGGATAGCGCGCGACATGCATGACAATATTGGCGCGCATCTGCTCGGCGCCCTGCACAGCCGTGATGAGGACCGCAAGAATTCCATGATCCGCGAAACCCTGACGGATCTGCGCGATATCATCAATGACGCCTCTGGCGGCACACGGTCGCTGGATGAAACCCTTGCTGACTTGCGGCTCGAGACGGCCGAGCGTCTCGCTTCGGTCGGGATCGCGCTGGAATGGGTCAATCAGGCCCGCGACATTACGGGCCTGCCGCCCCAGACAGGTCATGCCCTGCGCTCCCTGCTGCGCGAGGCTGCCAGCAATGTGCTCAAGCACTCCGGTGCCAGCCTGATGCGGGTCGAGATTCATCCGGAAGGTGACCGGGTCGAACTGGTGATCGAGGATGACGGATCCGGCTTCGATCCGGATGTTTTGCCGGGCGGCCGCGGTCTGGCCAATATGCGTGGCCGTATTGCCGGATTGAAGGGCCAGCTCAAGATCACGCCGTCCGCCGCCGGCACCCGGCTGACGGCCAGTTTTCCGATTCCGCGCAGAGGAGCTGCCGCATGAGCGCGATATTGATCGTCGAGGATGTCAGCGAGACCCGCAAATGGCTGTGCGAAATCGCCCGCGCGGCCTTCCCTGATTGCGACATCACCGAGGCCGCGACAATGCGCGCCGGCCTGCGTGCCGCTGCCGAGGCGGATTATGACCTCGCGCTGATCGATCTTGGTCTGCCCGATGGATCGGGGCTGGAGGTCTTGCGCAGCCTGCGTCTGGTCTGCCCGCAAGCCGTGCCGATCGTGACCACGGTGATGGGCGATGATGCCTCGATCGTGTCAGCGCTGTCGGCGGGCGCGCAGGGCTATCTCCTGAAGGAGAATCCAGCCGAGCTCCTGACGCGGCAATTGCTGCAACTGGCCGAGGGCTTGCCGGCGATCTCGCCCTCGGTGGCGCGCCGCATCATGGAGCATTTCCGCCTGACCGGGCCGGCCGCCGATCCCGATGAAGGCCTGACCGCCCGCGAACGCGATGTGCTGGGCCTGATCGGGCGCGGTCTGCGCAATAGCGATGTCGCCGCCGATCTTGGCGTCGCCGAGAGCACGGTGGCCAGCCATATCAAGGCGATCTATCGCAAGCTCGGGATTTCCTCGCGCGCCGAGGCTTCATGGCACGCGACCCGGATGGGCCTGACGCCCGGATCGACCTGAGACCTCCGTCTTTACGTGCCCAGGCTCAGCGCACCATGGTCTGGACCGCGCCATGGCGCGGGCAGGTGACTTCATGGTCATTGACCATTCCGACCGCCTCCATGAAGGCGTAAACGATGACGGGGCCGACGAATTTGAAGCCGCGCTTCTTGAGGTCTTTTGACAGGGCTGTGCTGAGGTCGGTGTGGGTTGGCAGGCCGGTTTCGCGGGTATAGCGGTTCTGGATCGGGCTGCCGCCGACATGGTTCCAGAGATAGGCGGAGAAATCCTCGCCGGCTTCGCGCATGTCGAGCCAGGCGCGGGCATTGGTGATGGCGGCCTCGACTTTCAGTTTCGATCGGATGATGCCGGGATTGGCGAGCAGGCGCTCGCGGTCGGAATCATCATAGCGGGCAATGACTTCCGGATCGAAGCCGTGGAAGGCTTCGCGCATGGTTTCGCGTTTGCGCAAGATGGTGATCCAGGCGAGGCCGGCCTGGAAACCGTCGAGCATGAGTTTTTCCCACAACGCCCGGCTATCATATTCCGGCACGCCCCATTCGGTGTCGTGATAGGCGGCATAGATCGGATCCGGGCTGTTGATCCAGGCGCAGCGCTCTGAACTCATTAGACTTTTTCCGCCGCTGCGTCGGGACGTAGAGCGTCGGGCACGGCGATCACGCACTCCTGGCCGCCGGCCCGGGGTGTCTCGCTGGCGGCTTCCAGCCGGTCGAGACGGATCAGGGCGATGGCGTGATGGCCGTGCGATGAGGTGATCTCGCCAATTGTGCTCGTGCCGGCCATGACAGGCGTGCCGCTGGCGGGGGCGTCGCCGGAAAAGCTCAGGGATAACGAGCGTTTACGGATGGTGCCGCGGCGTTTCATGCGGCTCACCACTTCCTGGCCGATGAAACAGCCCTTCTTCCAGCCAATCCCGCCATAAACGTCGAGATTGACGTCGGTCGGGAAGACTTCAGCCTCGCCATAATCGCGGCCGAAGGCAGGAATTCCGTGCAGGATTTCAACCGCATCGAGCGAAACACTGTCGCCCGCCTCCTCGCCAATACCGCGGTGAACACCGCCGCCCAGGCGTGGATCCGGCGCGGAATTGTCGAACGGGTGTTCACTCCACAGCGCTGCCAGATCGGTATTGATCACGATCTCCGCCTTGGCGCGCAGCCTGAACATCGACAAACGTTTGGCGAGCGTTTCGGCTGTCGCGCCAGGCACGTCCAGCCATACTGTTTCCCCATCGGCAAACAGCAGGAAGTCTGCTGCAAGCTTGCCCTGGGGCGTCAGTAACCCACCGGGACGGCACTGGCCGGCCTCGAGCGTCTCGACATCGGCGGTGATGACGCGCTGGAGCAGCGCGCGGGCCTCCGGACCGGAGACGGAAAGAATGGTGCGGGCCGGGGCGGTGTGTATGCGGGGGGGTGTGGTTTCCATATCCGTTCTATCGCATTGCCTTGATGACTGGCCAAGTGGGGTGTTGCGCGGTATTTGCGCGTGCATGCAGAACGTCCTTCTTATCACATCGACCCGGATCGGTGATGCCATCATCAATTCCGGCGTATTGCGTTATCTGGTCGAGACCCGGCCCGAGGCGCGCTTCACGATTGCCTGCGGACCGCTGGCGGCGCCGCTGTTTGCCGCCGTGCCGCGACTGGACCGGGTTATCGTGATGGCCAAGAAGAAGGCCGGAGCTCATTGGTTTGATCTCTGGCGGGCGACAATTGGCCAGCAATGGGATCTGGTGGTTGATCTGCGCTGCTCGGCGACGGCCTGGGCCTTGCGGGCGAAAGAGCGGCGCATCCTGCGCCAGACCAGCGCACCGATTCACAAGGTTGCCGAGGCGGCCACAGCGCTGGGGATTGATACGGTTCCCGATCCGAAAATCTATCTCTCCGACGCGGCGCGGGCGAAGGCGGCTGAACTGCTGCCCGACGGCACACCGGTGCTGGCGATCTGTCCTTCGGCCTCCATGCCCTACAAGGTCTGGCCGGGGGAAAGGTTTGGCGAACTGGTCAAACGTCTCACCGCCCCGGACGGTGCCATGGCCGGCGCGCGGGTGGCGATTTTTGGCGGACCCGGCGACGAGGCGGCAGCGGCGCCGATCCATGCCGCTCTGCCCGATGCCAGTCCGCTCGATGCCGGCCTGCTCGATTTTACCGGCCAGCTCGGCTTGATGGATGTCGCCGCCTGCCTGCAGCGCGCGCGTCTTTTCATCGGCAATGATAGCGGGTTGATGCATATGGCCGCTGCCATGCAGACCCCGACCCTGGGCCTGTTCGGTCCCTCCGACGAGCGCCGCTACGGGCCCTATGGCGCGCATTGTGCGATCGTGCGCGGAGCGGCCGGCTTTGCCGAAATCGATGCCGCCTTCGCTGACCGGCGCCTGCATCCGGAGAGTCTTCTGCTCGATCTCGACGTCGATGCCGCCCTTGATGCCGCGGCCGCGCTGCTGCAGCGGAGCTGAGACAAGGGGGCCGGTCTGGCCCCCGGGCGAAAATCAGATTGCGCCCCTCTCTGGTAAAGGCCTGCTGCCCGCGCTATCTGCCATCCCATGCAACGCGTCCTTTTCATTACGTCGACCCGTATCGGCGACGCGATCATCAATTCCGGTGTTCTCGATCATCTCGTCCGCACGTGCCCACAGGCGCGCTTCACCATTGCCTGTGGCCCCCTGGCGGCTTCGCTCTTCACCGAGACCCCGCGCCTGGACCGCATCATTGTGATGCGCAAAAAGAAGGCCGGGCTGCACTGGTGGGATTTGTGGTGCCGCACGGTCGGCACCAAATGGGATCTCGTGGTCGATCTGCGCAGTTCGGTGACGGGCTGCTTCCTGCGCGCCGGTCAGCGCCGTATTCTGAAAAAGAGCAAAACCCCCATTCCCAAGGTCGCCGAAGCGGCCAGCGTGCTGGCCCTCGATCCGCCGCCTGATCCGCGTCTTTACCTGTCCGAGGCGGTGCGCGCGCAGGCCGCAGACCGCCTGCCCGGCGAGGGCCCCTATCTGGCGATCTGCCCGTCCGCATCCTGGATTTTCAAGGTCTGGCCGGCCGAGAGTTTCGCTGCGTTCATACGCCGTTTCACCGCGCCTGGCGGCGTGATGCCGGGGGCGAGCGTGGTGATGCTGGGCGGTCCCGGTGACGCGGTCTATGCGCAGCCGGTTTTTGACGCCCTGCCGCAAACCCGGTTTATTGATCTGGTCGGCCTTGGCCTGCCCGAGACGGCGGCCTGCCTACAGCGCTGCCGGCTCTATGTCGGAAATGATAGCGGGCTGATGCATATGGCCGCAGCGGTCGGCACGCCGACACTGGGCCTGTTCGGGCCTTCCGATGACCGTTGCTACGCGCCGTGGGGCGGGCATACTGATGCGGTGCGCGGCCCGGCGAGCTTTGCCGAAATCGACGGCGCCCATGATGACCGCCGCCAGCATCCGGAAAGCCTGCTTGCGGACCTGACGGTCGACACGGTGTATGATGCCGCAAAGGCACTCTTTGAAAGGACCGCATGACCATGACCCAGACCTTCGATGTGATCTTCAAGGGCGGCGAAATCGTCAATCATGACGGGCGTGCCCATGCGGATATCGGCGTGATTGACGGCAAGACCGCGGCGATCGGCGATCTGTCCCGGGCGTCTGCCGGTGAGGTGGTCGATTGTGCCGGCCTTCTGGTCCTGCCCGGTGTGATCGATACCCAGGTCCATTTCCGCGAGCCGGGCATGGAGTGGAAGGAAGACCTGCAATCGGGCTCGCTGTGCGCGGTGATGGGCGGTGTGACCGCCGTGTTCGAAATGCCCAATACCGAGCCGACCACGACCTCGCCGGACATGCTGACCGACAAGCTCGCCCGCGCCAAAAACCGCATGCATTGCGACCACGCTTTTTATGCCGGCGCGACCAATGAAAATGCCGACATCCTGCCCGAGATGGAGCGCATGCTGGGCTGTTGTGGCGTCAAGGTTTTCATGGGCGCCTCGACCGGCTCCCTGCTGGTCGCCGATGATGAGGGCGTCGAACGCGTACTGCGCGCCATCAATCGCCGCGCCGCCTTCCATTCCGAGGATGAATACCGCCTCGTCGAACGCCGCCATCTCGCTGTCGCCGGCGACTGGACCAGCCATCCCGTCGTGCGCGACGCGGAAGCCGCGCTGATGAGCACGAAACGCCTGGTCCGGCTGGCGCGCAAAACCGGCAAGCGTATCCATGTCCTGCATGTCTCGACCGCCGAGGAAATGGATTTCCTCGCCGATCACCGCGATTACGCCTCCGTCGAGGCGACGCCGCAGCATCTCACCCTGGAAGGGCCGGAGATTTACGAACGCATCGGCGCGCGGGCGCAAATGAACCCGCCCCTGCGTGACGCTTACCACCGCGCCGGTCTGTGGCGCGGCCTGCAGCGCGGCATTGTCGATGTGATCGGCTCCGACCACGCACCGCACACGCTGGAAGAAAAGGCCAAGCCCTATCCGCAAAGCCCGTCGGGCATGCCTGGCGTTCAGACCCTGGTCCCGATCATGCTTGACCATGTCAATGCCGGCCGCCTGACGATCGAGCGCTTTGTCGATCTGACCTCGGCCGGTGCGCAGCGGGTTTTCGGCATTGCCGGCAAGGGCCGGATGGCGATTGGCTGGGATGCCGACTTCACCCTGGTCGACATGAAGCGGACCGAGACGATCACCGATGCGTGGTCGCAGTCCAAATCGGGCTGGACCCCGTTTGATGGCATGCGCGTCACCGGCTGGCCGGTGGGCACGATTGTGCGCGGCCGGACCGTGATGCGCGACGGCGAGCTGGTTGCGCCCGGCAGCGGTCAACCAGTGCGCTTCATGGAAGCCCTGCAGCACAGCTGATCATCCCGCCATGCCTGGCTCGCACGCGTCTCTCAAAAGGAATCCCCATGACCATGACGACGATACTGACGGCCATTGCGCCGGGCGAGCTGATCGACAAGATCACCATTCTGCGGATCAAGTCGGAGCGGATCGGTGATGATGCGAAGCTGAAGAATGTCCGCACCGAACTGGCCCTGCTCAACGAGACCCTGGCCAGTGATGTTCCGGCCAGCGACGCGCTGAGCCGTCTCGATGCGGCGCTGCAGGCCGTCAATGAAGAGCTCTGGGTGATTGAGGATGATATCCGCGACTGCGAGCGCGACGGCGATTTCGGCGCCGAGTTTATCCGCCTCGCGCGCGCCGTCTATGTCACCAATGACAAGCGCGCGGCCCTGAAGAAGGACATCAATGTGCTGCTGGGCTCGAATATCGTCGAAGAAAAATCCTACGCCGCCTATTGAATCGCGTGCCGCGCCTCGTTAAGCGGGGCAACCCAGCCCGTCTGACGGACGGATGCCAACAAGGATGCCTTCGTGGAACGCCAGAGCTTTTATTTCTTTGATATCGACGAAAACATCCTGCATCTGCCGACGCGGATCCATCTGCTCAACACCATGACCGGCGAAGAACGGGCCATGCGCCAGCATGAGTATGAGGATATCAAGGCCTATCTTGGCGTGCCCGGCCTGTGGGAAGACTGGGCCGATCCGCCGGCGCGGGCCTATCGTGAATTCTCCGATGGCCAGGATCGCAATGGCGAGGAATACCTGCTGCGCGATGTCCGCCGTGCCCTCGACAGCGCCCACTGGAAGGGCCCGTCCTGGGACATTTTCAAATACGCTGTGCTCAAGCGCCGACCGATCGCCGTCATCACGGCGCGTCAGCATTCACGCGAGATCATCCAGGAAGGTATCCGCCTGCTCGTCGAGGCCGGGCATATTCCTGAAGAGCCTGATTATATGGGCATTTACCCGGTTTCAAATCCGGAGATCCGCGATGAACTCGGCGCTCACATGACCACCGCCGGCCTCAAGCGGACCGCGATCCGGCGCTGCGTCGAGACGGGACTGGACAAGTATGGCCGCGATCTGCCGCACTCTTTCGGCATGTCGGATGATGATCTCAAGAATGTCGACCTGATCACCTCGGCGATGCTCGAGTGCAAGCTGGACTATCCCGACAAGCGCTTCTTCGTCATCTCCACCAATCGCCGCCGCCATGTGAAGATGGAAATCCTCCCCCCTCACAAGGAGCAGCAAAAACTGCGTGAGGCCGAGGACGATTATTACGGCTGACGGATATCAGGACTGATCCGGCCGTATGCCTGATCAGTCCTCTATATCCTCGGTCAATTCCTCGCGCGCCCGCGCCAGGCGCAGGGCGTAATCGACCCCGGCGACGATTGGCAGTCCGCCTTCCAGCCTGTCGATCAGCGCTGTCGCCGCCTGCGTTTCGGCGTCATCGGCCAGCATATCGCCATCGACCAGCCGGTTGAGCATCTCGAACAGGACAATCGCTTCCGCCGCGCTCAGCTCGACCTTCACCATTTCGCGAACCCTAGCTCCGGTGGACGGCGAGCAGCGGTACCGTCGCTGCGCGGATCGCGGGGATGATGCCGCCGAGGAAGCCGACGATCAGGGCGAGGCCGAGGCCGAGAACGACCGACATCGGGGTCACCGCGAAGGAGAATACAACCTGGGTAAAGCTGGAGCCCAGCGTTGAGGCGCTGACTCCGTTGAACAAGAGGTAGACGCCTGCCGCGCCGATCAGTCCGCCCAAACCCGCCAGGGCCAGGGATTCGACCATGGTTCCAAACGCTGCTGCGAAACCGGAAAACCCGATGGCCCGCAGGGTTGCGATCTCGCGCATGCGGGTGTCGACCGAGGAATACATCGTGTTCCAGGCACCGGCGAGGGCGCCGATTGCCATGGCGATCGAAAGCGGGACGCCCAGATAGGTGATCAGCATAGCGGTGCCGCCGGCCTGGCTGGCGAAATAGTCGACTTCGCTCTGGATATCGAGATTCAGGCGCGGATCGTTTTCTGCGTAGGCGCGCACCTCCTCGATCGCTTCGGGGCTGGTCAGCCGGGCGCGGATCGACTGCACGGAAGTGCCGCGCTGATAGAGATTCTGGATCACGGTCAGATCGGTCCAGATTTCGCTGTCGAAGACGGTTCCGCCGGTCGAGAAGATCCCGACGACGACCCATTCATTCGAGCCGAGGCGGATGGTCTGGCCAAGATCGAAGCCGGCGAATTCGCGGATAATGCCTTCGCCCACGATCAGCTCATTGGTGCCCGCTTCATAGGTGCGGCCCTCGACGATGGTGAAGCCCTGGCGCAGCGACTGGGCTGCCGGTCCGACGCCGCGCAGCGGCAGATTGGCCTCGGTCTGGGAGGCCCGCTTGATACCGTCGACGATGACGAAGAGCTCGCCCGAGACGATGGGTATGTCGTTCGCGTCCCGGGCAATGCCTGGCGCCTCCTCGATCAGGCGCAGCTGGTCGACGGAGAGGCCCGAATTGAGCTCGGTCTGCGAGCCTGTGCGCAACATCACCGCAACATCGGCTGAGCCCGTGCCCTGCATGGTCTTGCTGAAACCACTCGACATGGCGAGGAAGCCGAGCAGGACCATCACGACCAGGGCGATGGAGAAGACGGTCGCCCCCGACAGCAAGGCGCGTTGCGGAATGGAGCGCAGATTGATCAGGGTTACGGCTGCGATCTGGTCGAACATCTCATCCGTCTCCTAGAGCTTGCCAAGGGCGGTGACGATGGTCACGCGCTGGGCGTTGATGGCGGGAATAATGCCAGTGATGAAACCCAGCCCGATGGCGAGGGCAAGGCCGATCGAAAGCACGAGCGGGGGCATGCTGAGCCCGGGCAGGAAGGCGGCCATCGCCGCCGCAGAGCCCGCAACCGCCAGTGTTGCGAGGCCGAGGCCGAGCAAACCGCCGACCAGGCTGAGCAGGATGGATTCGATCAACACCATGCGGAAAATGCGCGGCGCCGGGAAGCCGAGGGTCTTCATCACCCCGATTTCCTTGGTCCGCTCATTGATCGCCATAACCATGGTGGTGCCGACAATCATCAAGATGGTCATGAAGGCTGCGCCGACAACGAAGAGCAGGATCAAGGCGATATTGCCGAACTGGGCTGCGAAGGCCTCGTTAAAGGCCGCTTCGGTACTGGTCTCTGTCTCGGCCGGAGAATTGGCGAACAGGGAGTCAATCTCGCGCATGATGCGGTCATTTTGCGCGGCATCAATCGTTGTCAGCACCATCCAGCCGATATTGTCCCGGTTGAAGGCCAGCGCTTCATTGTAATACTCGTAGTGGAACATCGCGTAATTGGTCGGAAGCGTATCGTCTTCCGCGTCGAAAACAGCGCAGACTTCGAAGTCCCAGCTCGATGTGCCGTCCTGTTTCTGCCAGATGTTTGAAAGCAGCGGAATACGATCGCCGACGCTCCATCCATATTGCGTAGCCAGGTCGGCCCCGACCAGCAGGCAGTCGCGCGTATTGAAGAAGGCGGCGCGCTGCTCATCCGGCATGGTCAGTTCTGAGTAGACGGCGAGCCAGCTTTCCGGATCGACGGCGAAGGTCTGTACGAAATTGGCCGGCTCCTGGTAATAGCCGCCGAACCAGCTGGCATGGCTGACATTGGTCACGCCTTCGACCCCCTCGACCCGTCCCCAATAGGCGAACGGCATCGAGACGGTGAAATTGATCCGGTTGACGGTGACAAGCCGGTTGTCGGCCGCGCTCGATGAGCCCGAGGTCCAGACGGAATAGAAGGCGCCCAGGGCTCCGAAGATCAGAAAAGCGATCATGATCGAGAAGATCAGCAGGATGGCCCGCATCTTCTTGCGGAAGAGATTCTTCCTTATCAGGGTGAAATCATTCATTGGGCCAGCTCCGCAGCTTCCACGAAACGGCCCTTGTCGAGATGCAGTTCGCGGCGGGCATATTTCGCGGCGGACGGATCGTGGGTGACCATGATGATGGTCTTGCCGAGATCCTTGTTGAGCAGCTGAAGCGTCTCGAGAATTTCGTCGGCGGACTTGCGGTCGAGATCGCCGGTCGGCTCGTCGCAGAGCAGGACTTTCGGGTCGGCGACAATGGCGCGGGCGATGGCGACACGCTGTTGCTGGCCGCCGGACATCTGGCGCGGTGAATGCCGGGCGCGGTCGGCCAGGCCGACAATATCGAGGGCGGTGGCGACGCGTTCCTTGCGCGCCTTGCCGGACAGATTGGTCAGCAGCAGCGGCAGTTCGACATTCTGCGCGGCGTTCAGCGTCGGCATCAGATTATAGAACTGGAAGATGAAGCCGACATTGGCGGCGCGCCATTTGGCGAGCTTGCCCTGTGACAGCTTGTCGATGCGCACGCCCTGGCAATCCACCGAACCGGAGCTCGGCCGGTCGATGCCGCCGAGCAGGTTGAGCAGGGTCGTCTTGCCGGAGCCGGACGGGCCCATGATGGCGATGAAATCGCCTTCCTGGATCGACATCGTCAATTGTTCGAAAATCGTGATGGCTTCGCGTCCGCGCGTATAGCCCTTGGACAGATCGGTCAGCTGGTAAAGGTCAGTCATGGACGGGTCCTCATTCTCTGTTTCTGGCCGCAAGGGCGGAGGTCTGGTTATACGGTCGCGGCTGTCGGCTTGCGCCGGCCGGGCCTATTCAACAAAAATCACGCGTGCGGCCATGTCCGGCAGGATGCGGTCATCGCGCTCGTCGAAGGCGACGCGGACCTGGATGGTGGCGCGGGCGCGATCAGCGGTCGGGATAATGGCTTCGACATGGGCCGGGATGCGCCAGTCGGGATAGGCATCGAGGCGGGCCTCGACGCGCTGGCCGGGGGTGACGCGGCCGATCTGGCCTTCATTGACGTCGACCTCGATCTCCAGCGAATCCATGTCCACCAGGGTGGCAACGCCGGTCCGGGTAAAGCCGCCGCCCGCCGATGCCGGGGAGAGGATCTCGCCGACCTGGGCATTCTTGGCGATGACGATACCGGCGAAGGGGGCGCGCACGATATGGCGTTCAATCAGGTCCTGCTGGCTGACCAGCATCACGGCGGCAGCGGCCCGGTCGGAGCGCGCGGCGGCCAGTTGTGCGGCCAGGCTGTCGACCTGGGCCTGGGTGGCGCTGACATTGGCTTGTGGTCCGATATTGCGCGCTGCCAGATCGGCGGCCCGCGTTGCCACCAGCCGGGCCTCGGCCAGTTGTGCGTCGAGCGAGCGAATGCGCGCGGAGGCGGCGTTGAGCTGGGATTGCAGCAGGTCAAGCTGGATCAGGGCGCGGGTATCATCGAGCCGGGCCAGTACCTGTCCAACCTCAACGCGGGTGCCTTCTTCAACCAGCACGTCACGGATGCGGCCGGTGATTTCCGCCGAGATCGTCGCCTGGCGGCGCGCCACGACATAGCCTGAAGCGACCAGGCCCGATGTGCGCGGGGCCGGTGCGGCCGGGGCTGCTGGCGATGGGGTGGTGGTGGTCGTGATTGCCGTGGTGACCGGGGCTGCAGCGGGGGCAGGCGCTGGCGGGGTCACGAAAAACCACATCAGGGCCGCAGTCGCGATGATGGCGCCGACGAGCAGGCTGAGCATTGTGATCAGCGAGATACCCGAACGGGCCTCCGGCTCGTCGCGGTCAATGCTCAAGGAATGGAGCTGGGCACTGCGGTCGGTCATTCAATTCCCCCCGGGGTCTGTACGAATGCGATCCCCATATACAACGGCTGCCGGATCAGAACACCCGGTATTCTACGGGTTCGCGTCCCGCCCGGATCATATTTCGCCAATCGCCGCGGAGCCTGCGTCAGTGACCAGGCGGGCGTGCGGGCCGCAGTCAGTCGAAATAGGCGGCGCGCATCATTTCCGACAGATCATGGCCGCGATGGGCCAGGGCGCGGCGCTCGATCTCGACTTCCTCGCCGCAGACCGGACGGCGGCGTTGCTGCACCCGGTAGCCATCATTGAAGCTCTCGATCATCCGGTCGCGCCGGCGGCCGGGCTCGGGGGCTTCCATGGCCAGCAATTCGATCATGCGCTGGCGCCAGGCCTGGGAGTCGAGGCCTTCACAGGCCGAGGCGAGATAGTGTAATTCGCCCAGCGTGTAGGCGAGATAGGGCAGGGCGCGCTCGGTATCGCCGACATCGCGCTGCTGAGTGGAAACGGCGGCGGTATGGGTGGCGAGGCGGTCAATGCCGCGCTGGACCTCGCGTTCAGTGCGCGCCGCCTCTCGCGCGCTGGCGCGGTCCGGTGCGCGCCAATCGGGTGCGCCCGGCTTTTGCGCGTCCGCCCAGCCAGCGGCGAGCGGCAGCAGGATCAGGGTCGCGAGGAGGGCGGTCAGTGTGCGCATGATCGCCATATTGGCGAGATTTATGGCGTGGGCAAGGCAGCGATCATCGTGCGGGCACGCCCGATCACATCGCGGGTCTGGTCCCAGCGCGTCAGGCGCAGGGCCTCATCGAGCGGAAAGAAGGCGGCCTCGGTGACATCATCGGCCGCGACCGGTTCGCCGCCCGTCCAAACGGCGGCGAAGTCACACAGCACATAATGCCAGTCGCCCGGATTGCCCGGTTCGCGGGCGCCGATCGCATCGATGACATCGATCAGCCCGACAATGCGCGCCGTGGTGCCGGTCTCTTCCTTCAGTTCGCGCAGGGCTGTTTCGCGCACAGTCTCGCCAAACTCGACCTTGCCGCCGGGGATCGACCACTCGCCGGTATAGGGCGGCTTGCCGCGCCGGATCAGCAGGACTTCGTCGCCGCGCCAGACGACAATACCGGCACCGGGGACGGGGTGTTTCGGCTCAGCCATATTTGCCGTGTTCCGAATAAATGCCGAGTTGATTGCCGCTCGGATCGGTGAAGAGGAAACGCCGCCCGCCCGGATAATCCTCGCGCAGGGTGATGCGGCCACCGGCAGCCTCGACCCGGCCCTCCGCAGCGATAATGTCTTCGGCCCGCAGCAGGATCAGGGCACCGGTGGGGAAGGGTTTGTCTTCCAGCCGCAGTCCGCCATCAATGCCGGCATTCTCGAAGGCGGCATAGGTCGGGCCGTAATCGAGGAAGGTCCAGCCGAAGGCCTTGGCATAGAAGGTTTTCGCCGCGTCCATATTGGTGACGGGCAGTTCGTTATAGTCAATCTTGAGAACGGTATCGGTCATTTCGCGGTCCAGCCTCCGTCAATCGTGATCGCCGTCCCGTTGGCATTGGCACCGGCATCGGAGACCAGGTATAGCAGCGCGCCGGCCAATTGCTCGAATGTCACGAATTGCTTGGTCGGCTGTGCCGCCAGCATGACATCGCGCACAACCTCCTCTTCGGAAATCCCGCGCGCGCGGGCGGTGTCAGCGATCTGGTTTTCCACCAGCGGTGTCTTCACATAGCCCGGGCAGATCGCATTGCAGGTGATGCCGTCCTCGGCGAGTTCGAGCGCCAGCGTCCTGGTGAAGCCGATCACGCCATGCTTGGCCGCGACATAGGCCGATTTGAACGGTGAGGCGACGAGGCCGTGGACCGAGGCAAGATTGACGATCCGCCCACGCCCCTGGCGCTTCATGATCGGGATCGCCGCGCGCGCTGCATGGAAGACAGAGGTCAGATTGATGGCGATGATCGCATCCCACTTCGCCACCGGGAAATCCTCGACCGGTGAGACATGCTGGATGCCGGCATTGGACAGAAGAATATCCAGCCGTCCGAATTCGCGCTCCGCATAGGCGACCATATCGGTGATCTCGTCCGGCTTGAGCATATTGGCGCCGTGATAGCGAACCTCGACGCCATGATCCGCCGCGATTTTGGCGCGCAAGGCTTCGATCTCGCCCGCATCACCCAGCCCGTTGAGCACGATATTCGCCCCGTTGGCGGCAAGGGCCTCGGCCATAGCCTGGCCAATTCCGCTGGTCGAGCCGGTAATGAGGGCTACCTGGCCGGAAAGGTCGGTACGGATTTCAGACATGAATCACCCTTCAGGTTTGTGCAGGTGCGAAGAGAGGGGATCGACGCGCTCGGGTCAAGGTGCGGTTTGCGTGCCTCTCCATCGACTGCACGTATAGCGAGCATTTGTGCTAAAATGAAAACGCCGGCCATGTTGGGGCCGGCGCAATCCAAGGAAGGAGCAATGTTTCGGTTTCCGAAATGCTGCCTCGTCCTCTGGGTGAGGAAAAAGCGGATCGGCGGCTGGACGCTGTTGATCCGTCTATCCATCGCCTAAAGGGCGGCCAAAGGGGACGGAAGCACCCGTCTCCGGCGGCCCTTGGACGATAACATATTTCAGAGGTGTCGGGAAGAGTTCCGCCCTCAGGCTTCCGCCTTCACCTTGGCTCCTGCTGCCGCTGGCTGCGGCCGTGTGAACAGCAGATCGGTCTCGCTCGAGCCGGCCTCGTCAAACGCATAGCCCCCGGCATCGAACTTCACCAGATCGGCCGGATCGCTGATCCGGTTCTCGATCGCCCAGCGCGCCATCATGCCGCGGGCCTTCTTGGCGAAGACCATCAGCATGCGCGCCTGACCGTCTTTTTCTTCCTTGAAGCTGGCGGTGATAACGCGGGCCTTCAGCGCTTTTTGATCGACAGCCTTGAAATACTCATTGGAGGCCAGGTTGAGCACGACCGGGTCGGTGTCCTCCGCCTGCAGCGCATTGAAATGCTGCGCGATCTTGTCGCCCCAGAAATCATACAGGCTCTCGCCGCGCCGCGTGTGCAGCTTGCGGCCCATTTCGAGGCGGTAGGGGTGGATGCCATCGAGCGGACGCAGCGCGCCATACATGCCCGACAGGATGCGCAGATGATCCTGGGCGTAAGCGAGATCGTCATCATTCAATGTGCCTGCTTCAAGCCCGCGATAAACCTCGCCGGCAAAGGCCAGCGCGGCCTGTTTGCTGCCTGGCTGGTCGGCGTCGAAGGCCTGGAAGCGTTCACGATTGAGCTTGGCCAGATCGGCACTGATCTTCATCAGCGCCTTGATCTTCGAGGTCGACAGCCCGCGCGTCGTCGCCGACAGGGTGCGCGTCTCGTCGAGCAGGGCCGGCACCGTCGCCGGCAGCTTGCGCTCGGGCGCGTCGAAATTCATGTTTTTGGCGGGCGAAAGCAGAATCAGCATGGGTGGTCTCCTTGAGGGGAGAGATAGGCAAACTTGCCGTGTCGCGAAAGGGGCGGGGTGTGCGCCACCCTCCAACCCCCCACCACCGTCATCCCACGGGGACCGCGCAGCGGTCATCCGGGGGACCTTAGCTTTGAGGCTGGATAGGATGCGCCGCCGGCGAAACTTCCCGACCTCATAGCCGAGGTCCCCCGGACACTTGCCTGCGCGATGCGCAGCCAAGCACCGTGGGATGACGGTGGGATTGGGTTTGTATGCAGAGGCGAAACGGCTAGCCCAGCAAAACCCGCGGGTTCATGATGCCCTTCGGATCCAGCGCCTGCTTGATCGCGCGCATCACGGCGACATCGACCGGTTTGCGCGCTGCCAATTCCTCGCGCTTGAGGATGCCGATGCCGTGTTCGGCCGAGATCGAGCCGCCAAATTCGTCGACGGTGTCGTAGACGCAGCTCGATATGGCAGTGCCCTTGGCCAGCATCGCCTGCTGAGTCGCCTCGTCGAGGCCGACGATATTGTAGTGGACATTGCCATCACCGACATGGCCGAAGGCAACGACGACGCCGTCGGGGAAAATCGTCTTGATCCGCTCGCCGGCGAGCTTGATGAAGGCGGCCATTTTCGAGACCGGGATTGAGATATCGTGCTTGATCGCGGTGCCCTGGCCGCGTTCGGCCAGGGCGATGCTTTCGCGAAGTCGCCAGAAATCAAGGGCCTGGCTCTCATTCTCGGCAATCGCGGCATCGCTGATCAATTCCGCTTCGAAGGCCTCACCGAGCGCCGCCTCAAGCGTTTCACGCGCGCCCTCGACACGTCCGAAACTCATCTCGCACACCACATACCAGGGATGCGAGCTCTCCAGCGGGTCGCGGGTGCCGGGCACGAAGGCGAGGACAAAATCGAGCGCCAGGCGCGGCATGATTTCAAACGCCGTGACCGCGCCGCCGGAGACTTTCTTGGCCAGGGACAGGAAGGAGACCGCGTCCTCGACCGAGTTCAGGCCGCAAAAGGCCAGTTCCATCTTGGCCGGGCGCGGGAAGAGTTTCAGGGTTGCGGCGGTGATGATGCCCAATGTGCCCTCGGCGCCGATCAGGAGCTGTTTGAGATCATAGCCGGTATTGTCCTTGCGCAGACCCGTCAGGCCCGACCAGATCGTGCCATCGGGCAGGACGGCTTCCAGGCCGAGCACCAGCTCGCGCGTCATGCCATAGCGCAGGACATGCACGCCGCCGGCATTGGTCGAGATCAGCCCGCCAATCATGGCCGATCCCTGCGAGCCGAGGCTCAGCGGGAAAAGCCGGCCGGCACTGGCGGCGGTGTTTTGCAGGCTCTCCAGGATGCAGCCAGCCTCGACGGTCATCGAGTCATTGTCCGGATCGACTTCGCGCACGGCATTCATGCGCTTGAGCGTCATCAGGACTTCGCCCTGCGGGGTCGAGGCACCGCACAGGCTGGTATTACCGCCCTGCGGCGTGATGGCGATGCCGGCCTCGTGGCAGATCCTGACGGCCGCGGAAACCTCGGCGGTATTGGCCGGCTTGAGCAGGATCGGTGTCTGGCCCTGGAAACGGCCGCGCCAATCGGCGATGTGCGGCCCCAGCTCATTGGCGTCCTGGCTCCAGCCCTTGGGACCGAGCGCGGCCTTGAGACGCGCGATCACATCGCCGGGCAGGGCTTGCGGGCGGGGCGGAGTCTGGGCGTCACTCATGGGCCTGTCCTTGTCACGAACCGTCTCTCGGCGCGGCGGCGCGTTGCAGACGGTCATTGATCGCTTCACCGAGACCTTCATCGGGAATGGGGGCGACCGCAATACATGTCGGGGCGAGCGCGTCCATTTTACGCAGGGCGGCGAACAGGCCCGCAGCCGCTTCGGCCAGATCGCCGGAGGCCGAGAGATTGAGGTCGCCCTCGATGGCGCCGAAACCGAGCAGGACCTCGCCGGCTCCTGCACGCACTGCGTTGAGGCGGATGGCGGCGCCGGGCGCGTAATGGCTGGCCAGCATGCCGGGGCTCGTGGGTGCGTCGGCGTGACCGGCTGTGGCAAGCGGGCCGGTGATGGCTTCGATGCGGGCGCGTTCCAGCCCGCCCGGGCGCAGCAGGGTGGCGCGGCCGTCGAGAATGGCGATGACCGTGGATTCGAGCCCGACCGTGCAGGCGCCGCCATCAAGGATGAGGTCGAGCTTGTCGCCCAGCCCGTCGCTGACATGGCGCGCCGTGGTCGGGCTGACGCCGCCGGACGGGTTGGCGCTGGGGGCGACGAGCGGGCCGCCAAAGCCAGCCAGCAGGGCCCGGGCGCCGGCATGGCCCGGCGACCGAATGGCGACACTGTCGAGCCCGGCATTGGCGAGGTCGCAGATCGGGGCGGCCTTGAGCTTGGGCAGAACCAGGGTCAGCGGGCCGGGCCAGAAGGCGGCGGCCAGTTCACCGGCCAGATCCGGCCACGACGCCAGCGTCTGAGCCATGGCGATGCCGGAGACATGGGCGATCAGCGGATTGAAGCGCGGGCGTCCCTTGGCGGCATAGAGCCGGGCGACCGCGGCCGCGTTATTGGCATCGGCCGCGAGGCCGTACACGGTCTCGGTTGGCATGCCCACCAGACCGCTCTCGCGCAGGATCGCGGCGGCGCGGGCAATGGCGTCAGGACTGTCGGCAGGCAGGACGGGTGCGGTCATGGCTTTGTGCTAGCGCCCGCAAGGGCCGCCCGGCAAGCCTATTCCGCCGCATCGGCCTCGATATGCAGTACCAGCGTCACATTCGCCGCCGTCGTGCCCCAGCCCGGTGCCCCGACGCCGTAATCGGTGCGGGCGATGGTCAGGCGGGCATCGGCGATGGCGTGGCCATTGGCGATCTCGAGCGTGAAGGGCAGGATGACCGGTTGGGAGACGTCGCGAATGGTCAGGACGCCATGCGCGTCATACCCGGTTTCAGTGGCGCGGATATCGCCGGACTCGAACAGGGCCAGCGGATGCGCTGCGGGTGCCAGGCCATCGGTACCGAGCATCGGGTCGTCGACACCATTGCTGCCGGTCGCGCCGGTCGCCGTTTGCACCCGGGCGCTGATCTGTGCGGTTTCCAGCGCGGTTGGATCAAGCGTGATCTGTGCCGACCAGTCGGAGAATTCGCCCGCGACCGGGCCGCCAAAGGCTGTGGTTTCGAAACCGACCGAGCTGGCGTCGCGGTCGATATTCCAGTCCTGGGCCGCCGCCAGGCTTGGCGACAGGCACAGGGCGAGGCAGGCAGTGAGGGTACGCAACATCATGATATTCAGCCTTTGAGGAATGGCAGCATGCGGGCCATCAGCCCGTCCTTGTCGATGAATTGATGCTTGATCGCTGCGGCGAAATGAAGGCCGACCAGAACCAGCAAGACCCAGGCCCCCTTGCCGTGGATATTGCCGACCAGCTCGTGGAAATCATGATCCTGCGAGACCGGCAGGCGCGGCAGGATGAGGTCGGGATTATTGAACAGCATGGTGGGCAGCTCGGTCGTCGACGCGGCGACCCAGCCGACCAGGGGCAGGCCGATCATCAGGCCGTAGAACGCCCAATGCGTGGCCTTGGCGACCATCTCTTCCCAGGATTTCATGCCGGCGGGCATGGACGGCGTCTTGTGCATCAGGCGCCAGGCGAGGCGGCCAAAGCTGAGCAGCAGGACCAGCATGCCGACCGTCTTGTGGGCATTATAGGCGAACTGGACCTCGGCGAGGCTCACATCGCCGCTGCCATCGCGCAGGGCGTGACCCAGATCCTCCATATACCAGCCGTAGAAGACCATGCTGATCAGCAAGATGCCGATCACCCAATGGAGGACAATGGCGACAGTTGTGTAGCGTGTGGCTTCGGTCATGACGGGGCTCCCTGCCGCAGAAACTCGGCTTCAATATGAATGCGTATTTCGGTGCCAACGATGGAGGCTGGCAGGCTGCCGACAGCGAAATCCGTGCGGTCGATCACCATGTCGGCGCCGAATCCGATCGTGTCGCCGCCTGCCAGCATGTTGAAGCTCCCGCCGTAAAACTCAATCTCCATAACCGCATTAATCCTGCGGCCATTCATCACAATATGGCCGAAGGCGCGGCCATGCGTGGCATCGATCCGCTCGCTGGTGAAGATGATTTGCGGGTGTTGATCAGCGTGCAGCCAGCCATTGGCGAGGTCGCGGTCGAAATCGGCATTGCCGGTGGAGATGGAGTTGGCGTCGATGATCGCGGTCAGCTGCGCGGCCTGTGGATCGGCCGGATCAAAATCGAGACTGGCTTCCAGCCTGTCAAAACGGCCCGTATACCAGGCCAGGCCGAAATGGCGCACGCGCCAGATGACGCTGGCATGCGCGTCATCGAGCACCCAGCTGCCCGCCGGCAGGCGGCGGGGATCGGTGGTCGGTGTCGCGCAGCCTGCGATCAGCAGCGCAAACAGGACCACAGCGATGGGCGTGCGGGCGAACATGGGCCTCACCCTAAACCCTGTTGCGCGACCGGAAAGCCACATCTTCACGCTGCGACGAAAAAACACTGTTTCCGCGCTCGCATGTTTGGCCGTGCGCGCTATCCTGCGGCCCGGATTTCAGGAGAGACGGCATGACCTATCGCGCACCCGTGGACGAGCTTCGCTTTACCCTTGTGGAAGTTGCCGCTGTCGATGTGTTGAAGGCCACCGGTGCTTTCCCGGACTTCACCGATGACATCACGCTCGCCATCCTGGAAGAGGCAGCCAAACTGGCCAATGATGTGCTCGCCCCGCTCAACAAGACCGGCGATGCCGAGCATTGCAAACTCGACAATGGCGTCGTCACCACGCCGACGGGTTTCAGGCAAGCCTATGCCAAATTCGTCGAGGGCGGATGGCAAGGCCTGCAATTCCCGACCAAGGTGGGTGGCATGGGCCTGCCGCGCGCGCTCGGTGTCGCGACGCTGGAAATGGTGCAATCGGCCAACATGGCCTTCGGCCTTGGCCCGATGCTGACCTATGGCGCGATTGAAGTCCTGCTGGTGCACGGCACTGACGAACAGCGCGCCGCCTATCTGCCCAAGCTGCTGAATGGCGAATGGTCAGCGACGATGAATCTGACCGAGCCGCAAGCCGGCTCCGATGTCGGCGCCCTGCGCACCAAGGCCGAGCCGAATGGTGATGGCAGCTGGGCCGTGTCGGGCCAGAAGATCTTCATCACCTGGGGCGAGCATGATTGCGCCGACAATATCCTCCACCTCGTGCTGGCCCGCACGCCGGGATCGCCGGCCGGGACCAAGGGCCTCTCGCTCTTCATCGTGCCGAAAATCCTCGATGATGGCAGCCGCAATGGCGTGCAGGCGATCGGGCTCGAGCACAAGCTGGGCATTCATGGCTCACCAACCTGCACGATGGAATATTCCGGCGCCAAGGGCTGGCTGATCGGCGCTGAGAATGCCGGCATGAAAGCCATGTTCACGATGATGAATTCGGCCCGGCTCAATGTCGGCGTCCAGGGCGTGGGCATTGCCGAGCGCGCCTATCAGCAGGCCCTGGCCTTCGCCAAGGACCGCAAGCAGGGCAAGGCGATCGACGGCAAGGGGCCGGGCCCGCACCCGATCATCCAGCATCCCGATATCCAGCGTTCCCTGGCGATGATGAAATCCAAGATCGCCGCCTCGCGCGCCATTTGCATGGCCTGCGCCGTGGCGGCTGACCTGTCGGAATATGCCGAGGATGAGGATGAACGCGCCGCCGCCAAGCGCCGCGAGGAATTGCTGACCCCGATCGCCAAGGCCTGGTCAACCGATATCGGCGTCGAAGTGGCGTCGATGGGGATCCAGATCCATGGCGGCATGGGCTATATCGAAGAGACCGGCGCGGCCCAGCATTTGCGCGATGCCCGCATCACCCCGATCTATGAAGGCACCAATGCGATCCAGGCGATGGATCTGGCCGGCCGCAAGCTCAACATGCAGGGCGGCGCTGCCTTCACCGAGCTCTATGCCGATATCGAATTGACGATTGAAGCCTGCTCTACCTCCAGCCATCCCGACCTGCCGCTGCTCGGTGAACGCCTTGAGGAAGGCCTCGACTCGCTGCGCGAAGCCGCGACCTGGATGTCGGAAGCCGATCCGGCCGATGTCCTGGCCGGCGCCACGCCTTTCCTGACCCTGGCCGGTGAAGTCATCGGCGGCTGGATGCTCTGCATCGGCGCCGTCGCCGCACGCCGCCGCCAGAAAGACAAGCTCGGCGACCCGGTCTTCGCCGCCCAGCGCATCGCCCTGGCCGGCTTCTACTGCGAAGCCGTCCTCACCCTGGCGCACGCACGGGTCGACGACATCACCATGGGTGTCGAGATGATCAGCGATGTCGGGTTTGGCGTGGACTGAGCGGGCTGATGGCTCTGGGGAGGCGCTGGTTTTCCGGGCGAGGGCGGTCCCTGCGCCCGGGGTGACCGCGCGCAGGGCCGTGTGCCGGCCGGGGCGGACCCCGGCGGTTTTGGAAAGCCTATTCGTCGCGGATCGCGTCGTCGAGGACTTCACCGGCATCCTGGATGTCCTGTCCGGCACCCTTGAGGGTCTGGCAGGAGGCCAGGAAGAGGCAGCTGAAAATGATCATGGCTAGAATACGCATGGGATTCTCCAATGGTGACGTGATCGTCACCGCTTTAGTTGTAACACAAAACGGAACGCAAACCGCTCGAATACGGTGAAGCGCTGTGCGTGAAGCCCCGGCATGCCGACAGGCTTCAAGCCGCTTCAATCCAGGGTCTTGAGACGATCTGGTCTGTTGGTGATCAGGCGGGACGACGCAGGCGTCAGGCGCGCCGTACCAGGCTGAGCAGGAGCAGGACGGCGACCGCGCCAACCGTGGCGCCGACTATCGCGCCGACAATGCCGTGCAGGGCAGCGATGCCGAGCAGGCCGAACAGCCAGCCGCCGACAAAGGCGCCGACAATGCCGACGACGATATTCCCGAGCAGGCCGAAGCCATAGCCCTTGACGATGAGGCCGGCGAGCCAGCCGGCAACGGCACCGATGAACAACCAGATAAGCAATCCACTGAGAGTCATTGTGTCATACCTCAAATAGTTCGTCGAAAACCAGCCCGAATGGACTGGTAGTTTCGAAAATAATGCCAAGTTTTCAGAGGGTCAACAGTTGGTCATTACCATCCGGCATTATAGTTGGGATATGGCAAACGTCATAGTGATTTCCGCGAACACTTCCCTGGATGTGGGCCGTCGAGGCGGTTACTCGGCCTAAATGCAATCATTCCAGGCGCTTGTATCAGCACCGGCGGGGGCACATCCCCCGCCTTCGCGCCTAAACCCAATAGCCTTCAGGATCGGCATTGCCGCGGCCGTCGACCAGGCGGATCAGTCCGACGATGGAGCGGATCAGCACCCACAGCCAGACCAGGCCGAAGCCGAGAAAGCCGAATGGCGAGAGGATCAGGGTCATGATCAGCCCGGTGCTGGCGATAATACCGAAGACGGCGACCCAGAAGGTGCGGATCTGGAAGACGTAGTGAGAGTGAAGCCAGCCTGGAGACGTGTCTTTGCGGGCATAGGCAATGATGACGGCGATCAGCGTCGTGACGCCGATGATATTGCCGACCAGGATCAGGATATAACCCAGTCCGGCCATCAGGCGCTCGTCGCGATCGGCGGTGCGGTCGGATTCGGGTTCGAATATTGTCTGGGTCATGGGCAAACTCCTTCAGCCCGCAATGTCCCAGTTTAGAGATGAGCGGCCAAGGGGGAATGCGCGCGCGACGGTCCCCATGGTGCCGCTGCGGGGATTGAAACAGGGTGCGGCTCCGATGCCACGCGACCGGGCAATTCATCGCCGCGAGGTCTCACGGCCTTGGTTGTGCCCTGAATTCGGCGTATGCGGCTGGCAGGATCGAATACAGGATGCATGTCGACATGTTTCAGTCTGCCCTTATCTGGCTACGAGACCATGGCGGATTGGCTTTGCTCGCTGGTGGCATGGCGATTTATCTCGTCCTGCTGGTGCTCGACCTGTCGGTCGGCTGGCGCTTCGCCTATCCTTACAATCTTGTCTGGGTCGGCGTGGTCGCGCTGCCGGCAGCAGGCATCGCACTGATGTATCTGAACACCTGCGATGAAAGCGATGATGACCGGCCGCATTGATGCCCGGCTCCAAGAGGGGAAATGAAATGAGTTTGATCGTAACCATGTCCGACACTGTTCCCGGCCGCGAGATCGACAGCGTGGTCGGTGTGGCGCGCGGCAATGTCGTGCGGGCACGCTTTTTCGGACGCGATTTTGTCGCCGGATTGCGCAATCTGGTCGGCGGCGAAGTGCCGGAATATACCAAGCTTCTCTCCGAGACCCGCGAGCAGGCCCTCGACCGTATGGTCCGCCATGGCGAAGAACTCGGCGCCGATGCAATCATCACCTTCCGCCTCGCCACCTCGACGGTGATGGAAGGTACGGCTGAAATCCTGGCTTACGGAACTGCGGTGAAACTGAAATGAGCCCTCTGGTAAAACGCCTGGCGGGCCGTGCCGCCGATGAAGTTGTAGAGACTGGCCGCTTCCTGGTTGGTGTGGCTGCTGTCTGGCTGGGGCTTGTGACCTTCGGCTTCGCCGCCTTCCACATTCCATCGGAAAGCATGCAGCCCTCGCTGGAAGTTGGCGATCGGGTCCTGGTGTCGAAATGGGCCTATGGCTATTCGCGCCATTCCCTGCCGCTCGGTGTCGGCTACCTGTTGCCCGACAACTGGAATGCGCGTCTGGCCTGGTCTGAGCCGCGTCGCGGCGATGTCGTGGTCTTCCGCGATGAGCGTCAATCGCCGCCGCGCAATCTGATCAAGCGCGTCATTGGCATTGGCGGTGACGTGATCGAAGTGCGTGACGGACGGCTCTATATCAATGGCGAAGCGCCGCCGCGTGTGCTCGAGGATATTCGCAGTTTCCGCGAACACCCGACGCAGCGTGTCCAGACGGTCACCCATTATACCGAGACCTTGCCGCTGGATCGCAGCCATCCGATCTATGAGCAGGATGACAACCACCCGCTCGACAATTACGGACCGGTGACCGTCTTGCCTGGAACCGTCTTCGTGATGGGCGATAACCGGGATGCCTCGCGCGACAGCCGCGCTTCGCCGGGTCCGGGTCTGGTGCCGCTGGCCAATGTGGTTGGCCGTGCCGAAACCGTGTTGTTCACCTTCGCCCGCTGCCGCCGCGAAGACGGGCTGCACTGCCCGAGCGGACGTGTCTGGCAGGGGCTGTAGGATGAGCCGGCTGGAGGCCATCACCCGGCATTTGCCAGGCTGGGCACGCAGTGGTCTCGATGAGGCGGGCGACGCCGTGCACTTTCTCGCCGGGGTGGCGGGACTGTGGTTTGCGATGACGTCGGTCGCCTTTGCCTTTTTCTATATCCCGTCGGAAAGCATGCAGCCCACGCTTGAGGTCGGCGACCGGATCCTGGTGTCGAAATGGGCGTATGGCTATTCGCGCCACTCCCTGCCGCTGGGGCTCGGCGATCATTTGCCCGAGAGCTGGGACGGCCGTATTGGCTGGGCGGTGCCGGATCGCGGCGATGTCGTGGTGCTGCGCGACACGCGCCAGAACCTGACGCTGATCAAACGCGTGATCGGCCTGCCCGGCGATGAGATCGCCGTACGTGAAGGCCGGCTCTACATCAATGGCAATGTGGTCGAGCGCGAACTCGTCGACCGGCGCAGCTACCGGCAGTTTCACGGCTATCCGGAAGTGGTCGAGGTCGAGCACTATGTCGAAACCTTCCCGGAGGGTTTCAGCCATGAAACCTATGAGCGCGACGACCGTCAATATCTCGACGAATTCGGCCCGGTCATCATCCCCGCCGGCCGGATTTTCCTGATGGGCGATAATCGCGACAACTCCACCGATAGCCGCGCCGCTGACGGGCCGGGTTTTGTGCCGATTTCGCACGTGATTGGCCGCGCCGAGACCGTGCCCTTCACCTTTGCGCGCTGCCGCATCGAGCCGGGGCTGTATTGTCCGTCGGGCCGGGTCTGGCGCGGGCTGTGATAGCGCTCTAACCTTCCGTCCAAGAAAACAGATCGGGAGAGCGCCATGAGCCTCAAGAACAAGACGATATTCATCACCGGCGCCAGCCGCGGCATTGGCCTGGCAATCGCCGAGCGTTGTGCCCGCGATGGCGCCAATATCGTCATCGCGGCCAAGTCGGATACCGAGCAGGCCAAGCTGGAGGGCACGATCCACTCAGCGGCTGAAGCTGTTGAGGCCGCCGGTGGCCAGGCCCTGGCGGTCAAGTGCGATATCCGCGACGAAGCCCAGGTCGAGGCCGCTGTGGCGGCTGCGGCGGACCGCTTTGGCGGCATTGATGCCGTGATCAATAACGCCTCGGCGATCTTCCCGCGCGGCACCAGCGACGTACCGATGAAGCGCTATGACCTGATGCACCAGGTCAATGGCCGCGGCACGTTTATGGTGACGCAGAAATGCCTGCCTTGGCTGGAAAAGGCCGAGAATCCGCACATCATCGCGCTGTCGCCACCGCTCGACATGCGGCCGATGTGGTTTGGGCCACACGTCGCCTATACCAGCGCCAAATACCAGATGAGCCTGTGCATTCTTGGCTGGGGTGAGGAATTCAAGGGCCGCATCGCCGCCAATGCGATCTGGCCGCGCACGGCCGTCGCGACCGCCGCCATCTCCAATATCCTCGCCGATGACGAGGCGATGAAATCCTGCCGCAAGCCGGAAATTCTCGCCGAGACGGCCTATCGCGTTCTCAACAAGCCGGCGGCCAGCTTCACCGGCAATTTCCTCATCGATGACAGCTTCCTTTATGACGAAGGCGAGCGCGATTTCGAGCAATACAGCTATGTGCCGGGCATCGAACTCTTGCCGGATTTCTTCGTGCCTGAAGACGTGCCGGCTCCGCCGGGTGTCAAAATCATGGATGTATCGCTGGGGCATTGAGGCGGGGCACGGCCCGGTGCGCGTCGTCTCGACGCGGCGCGCATCCCAGCTGTGCCATTCGCGTTTTCGGCCCTGCGGTCTTGTGCCCTGTGGTCTTGTGCAATGTGAATATCAGAACAGACTGACCCCATGAGAACATTGGTCATCGACAATCCGGCCAGCCGGATGCATCGCGTCCCGCCGGGCCATCCCGAACATGAGGGGCGTTACACCGCCGTCCGCGAGGCACTGGCGGGCCTGGCCCAGCCGGTCTGGCACGCGGCCAAACCGTCCGGCATTGCCGCGGTCGAACGTTTTCATACGGCTGATTATGTCGAGCGCGTCCGCGCTGCCTGCCTCACGGCGGGGCCGTCAGAATGGATTGCGCTGGATCTGGATACCAAGGTCTGCCGCGAATCCTGGGATGCGGCGCTGGCCACGGCGGGCGGCGCGATTGATGCCGTCGATCGCATCATGGCGGGCGGCGCTGATGCCGCCTTCTGCCTGGCCCGCCCGCCAGGCCATCATGCCGAGCCGGACCGCGCGATGGGCTTCTGCCTGCTCAATTCGATCGCCATTGCGGCATTGCACGCGCTGGACGTCCACAAACTCTCGCGCGTTGCGATCATCGATATCGACGTGCATCACGGCAATGGGTCGCAATGCCTGGCTGAAATTGATGAGCGGGTGTTTTTCGGCTCCCTGCACCAGTCGCCGCTCTATCCCGGCACCGGTGCAGCCGCGGAGACGGGACTCAACGGGAATGTCGTCAATCTGCCCTTGATGGCGGGGACAGGCGGCGCCGCCTGGCGCGAAGCTTTCGAAACCGGCCTGAGGCCGGCGCTCGCCGCCTTCCGGCCGGACTTCATCTTTGTCTCCGCCGGTTTCGATGCCCATGAACGCGATCCGGCTGGTGGTCTCGCCTTGCTGGAGGCAGATTTCGCCTGGGCGGCGACGGAACTCGCCAGCCTCGCCGCCGAATTTGCGTCCTCGCGGCTTGTTTCCGTGCTGGAGGGCGGATACGACTGCCCGGCGCTTGGCCGCTCGGCAGCTGCCTTTGTGCACGCCTTGGCCGAGGCATGAATTCTGGTCAGACCGGTCGCGAAGGGGCGCGTCGGCTGAATGTTTCCGACCCCGTCAGCCAGCCGATGCCCAAAACCGATTTGACACCTTCCCCGGAAAAACCGGGCCCGATCACCATTGCCCGGCATGGCAGACCCGATGCCGACCGCACGACCATGCTCGACTGGCGCGGCTATGAGAGCTGGTGGGATGATTGCTACCAGCCGGCCGGGCTCCATCCCGACCAGACGCCACCGGACGATCTGATTGCCGTTGCCGCCGCCGCCGACATCATTTTCGCCAGCACATTGCGGCGGGCCATCGAGACCGCGCGGGCTGTTGCGCCGGGACGCGAACTGGTGATTGACGCCTGTTTCATCGAAGCCGAATTGCCGCCGCCGGCGATGGCTGGCCGTTTCATGGCCAAGACCTGGGGCGTGTTTGCGCGTTGTTCCTGGTGGCAGGGTTTTTCGCGTGGCCGCGAAAGCCGCAAGGATGCCGAAATACGCGCCGCCCTCGCCGCGCGCACCCTGGTGGAGGCCGCGCAATCGGGGCCGGTCCTGCTGTGTGCGCATGGATGGTTCAACCGCATGATGCGCCCGCACATGCGCGCGCTCGGCTGGCGCTGCGTGCGGGATGGTGGCGACAGCTACTGGTCGTTCCGCCGCTATGAATACCGCCCACGATAAATGCGGAATTGCCGCCCGGCGGGCGGCTGCCTATGTTGCAGACCTTGCAGGAGAGTCGTTATGGCCGACACACCCAATGCCGATATTGAAACGATGAGCTTTGAGCAGGCGTTGGCCCAGCTGGAGACGATCGTGCAGCAGCTGGAATCCGGCGAAGTCGAGCTCGAGCGGTCGATCGCGATCTATGAGCGCGGCGCCGCCCTACGTGCCCATTGCGATGGCAAGCTGAAAGATGCCGAGTTGAAGGTCGAGAAGATCGTCCGCGGTGAAGACGGCAAGCCGGCAGCTGAACCTGCGGGGCTGGACTGATCCGGTGACCGGTTCGAACGCCACGATCGAGGACTTCCTCAAGCTCGACATCCGGATTGGCACGATTGTCCGCGCCGCCGAATTCCCCGAGGCCCGCAAGCCGGCGATCCAGCTCTGGATCGATTTTGGCGGCGAGTTGGGCGAGAAGAAATCCTCGGCCCAGATCACGGCGCATTACACGCCCGAAAACCTGGTCGGCAAGCAAGTGCTGGCTGTGGTGAATTTTCCGCCGCGTCAAATCGGCCCGATGCGCTCTGAAGTGCTGACTCTTGGCGTTTCTGATGGCAAGGGAGAGATCGTGCTTATGACGCCTGATCAAGCCGTGCCGAACGGATCCCGCCTGCACTAGGCGGTTCTGCCGGACCGGTCGACAGGGCTGGCCATGAGACAGGCAGGACGGGCTGCAACTGCCGGGCCGATCGTGACGGGCCGGAAGCAACAGGACAGGCGAGGGTGATGGACAGTTTCGAGAAACGCCTGAATGAGGCTGCCGACCGGGTCACCGTCGCGCTCGATGCCCTGCTGCCGCGCGCTGAAGGCCCGGAGAGCCAGCTCAATTCGGCGATGCGCTATGCCGCGCTCGGGCCGGGCAAGCGTTTGCGGCCCTTCCTGGCGATCGAATGCGGCCGCCTGGTCAATGCCGATGAACGCGGTTTGTTGCGCGTCGCCTCGGCGCTGGAATGCATCCATGCCTATTCGCTGATCCATGATGATCTGCCCTGCATGGATGATGATGATCTGCGCCGCGGCCGGCCGACTGTGCACCGCGCCTATGACGAAGCAACTGCGGTTCTGGCCGGCGATGCCCTGCAGGCGGTGGCTTTCGAGATCCTCGCCCATCCCGACACGCATAATCGCGGCAGCGTCCGCGCCCGGCTGGTCGAGCGCCTGTCGCGCGCCTGCGGCCCCTATGGCATGGTCGGCGGGCAGATGATCGACATTCTGGGCGAGCGCCAGGAACTTGATATTTCGATCGTCACGCGCATGCACCGGATGAAGACCGGTGCCCTTATCAGCTATGCCGCCGAGACGGCCTGCATCCTGCGCGATGTCGAGCCACAGATACGCCGGGCGCTTGAAGGGTTTGCCCATGATCTCGGCCTGGCTTATCAGATAACGGACGATTTGCTCGACGCGACCGGAAACGCGGCGGACACAGGAAAAGCGGTCGGCAAGGATGCCGGTCAAGGAAAAGCCACCTTTGTCACCATTCTGGGGGTTGAGGGCGCGCAGGACCGTTCGCAGCATCTGGCCGCGCAGGCCAAGGATCATCTCGAACCGTTTGGCGCGCGGGCAGACACTCTCAAAGAAGCGGTTGATTATGTTATCAATCGCCGCTCCTGAAAGGCTGGTATTCGCATGACCACAAGCACGCCCAATCTCGACCGCATCACCGCGCCAGCCGATCTGAGAAATCTCGATCGTGACATGTTGATCGCGGTGGCGGACGAATTGCGCGCCGAGACGATCAATGCGGTCTCGGTGACCGGCGGCCATCTCGGCGCCGGGCTGGGTGTGGTTGAGCTGACGACGGCCCTGCACCATGTGTTCGAGACGCCGAAGGATATCCTGATCTGGGATGTCGGCCATCAATGCTATCCGCACAAGATTCTCACCGGTCGCCGCGACCGGATTCGCACCCTGCGCCAGGGCGGGGGGCTGTCAGGCTTCACCAAGCGTTCTGAAAGCGAATATGACGCATTCGGCGCGGCCCATGCCTCGACCTCGATCTCTGCCGCGCTGGGCTTCGCCGTGGCGCGCGATCTGAAGGGCGAAAGCAATAATGTCATCGCCGTGATCGGTGATGGCTCGATGTCGGCGGGCATGGCCTATGAGGCGATGAATAATGCCGGCGGGCTCGACAAGCGCCTGATCGTCATCCTCAATGATAACGACATGTCGATCGCGCCGCCGGTCGGCGCGATGAGCCACTATTTCGCCCGCCTGGTATCGTCGCAAAGCTATCGCAGCCTGCGCAAGATCGGAAAGGGCGTCGCCAAGGCCATCGGCGTCGAGGGCCCGGCCCGCAAGGCCGAGGAATACATGCGTGGCATGGCGATGGGCGGGACCCTGTTCGAGGAAATGGGCTTTCGCTATGTCGGCCCGATCGACGGTCATGATCTCGACCAGCTGGTGCCGGTGCTGCGCAATATCCGCGACGGCGATGACGGGCCGGTCCTGATCCATGTCGTGACCCAGAAAGGCAAGGGCTATGCCCCGGCCGAGGCGGCGGACGACAAATATCATGGCGTCGCCAAGTTCAATGTCGTCACCGGCGAGCAGCAAAAGGCCGCCAGTGGCCCGGCCTCCTATACCAAGGTTTTCGCGCAGCAATTGATCCGTGAAGCGGAGACCGATGACCGCATTGTCGGCATCACGGCTGCCATGCCGGGCGGTACCGGGCTGGACCTGTTTGCCGAACGCTTCCCGGAGCGATGTTTCGATGTCGGTATCGCCGAGCAGCACGCGGTCACCTTCGCCGCCGGTCTGGCTGCTGACGGCATGAAGCCCTTCGCCGCCATTTATTCCACCTTCCTGCAACGCGGCTACGACCAGGTCGTCCATGATGTCGCGATCCAGGGCCTGCCCGTCCGCTTCGCGATTGACCGGGCTGGTCTGGTCGGTGCCGATGGCGCTACCCATGCCGGCTCTTTCGATGTCGGCTATCTCGGCGCCCTGCCGGGCATGGTCTTGATGGCTGCGGCCGATGAGGTTGAACTGGCCCGCATGGTCGCGACTTCGGTCCAGATTGATGACCGGCCGTCGGCCTTCCGCTATCCGCGTGGCAATGGTCTGGGCCTTGAAATGCCGGCCGTGATTGAGCCTCTCGCCATCGGTAAGGGCCGGATCGTTCGCGAAGGCACCAGCATCGCGCTGCTGTCCCTGGGGACACGCCTGGACGAGGCGCTCAAGGCCGCCGATGCGCTGGGCGCCCAAGGTTATTCCACGACCGTCGCCGATGCCCGCTTTGCCAAACCGCTCGATGAAGACCTCATCCTGCGCCTGGCGCGCGAGCATGAAGTCCTGGTGACGATCGAAGAGGGCGCACGCGGCGGATTTGGCGCCTTCGTGTTGCAGCTTCTCGCCGAGCGCGGCGCGCTCGACCATGGGCTGAAAATCCGCACCATGACCCTGCCGGATGTGTTCCAGGATCACGACGCGCCGTTCAAGATGTATGACACGGCCGGTCTCAATGCCCGCCACATCGCGGCCACCGCGCTGGAGGCATTGGGGCGCAATCAGGACCTGGCCAAGTCCGTCGTCGCGCCGATGCTGGCCGAATAGGCCGGTGATGCCGCAGTGAGGCCGATGGACCGGATGCCGCCGGAAATGCTGAGCGGCGAAGGCGGCGCGATCCGGCTCTGCGAGCATCTCGAGCCGCGGGCTCCGACCCATGTCCCGACCCTGCGATATGCCATCGAGGCGGCGGGGCAGACTGTGGGCGAAGTTCGGGTTCGACTGGGCGATAGTGATGATCTCAAACGCCATTTCGGCCAGATCGGCTATGAAGTCTACCCGGCATATCGCGGCCGCGGCCATGCCAGCCTGGCTTGCCAGCTTGCGCTCACTGTCATGAGGGATCTCGGTTATGGCGAGGCCTGGATCACCTGCAATCCGGAAAATCTCGCCTCGCGCCGTGTCTGCGACAAGGCTGGCGCCGAGCTGGTCGAAATCATCGATATTCCGGTCGAACATGTGATGTATGAGCATGGCATCCGGCAAAAATGCCGCTACCGGATTGTGTTGTGATGCGCGCCGACCTCTACCTGGTTCACCATGGTCTCATCGAGACCCGCGCCAAGGCGCAGGAGGCGATTGCTGCCGGCATGGTCAGCATTGACGGGCAGGTTGTCACCAAGGCCTCGCAAAAAATCCCCGAGGGTGCGATCGTGCAGGCCAGCCCGGCCCATCCTTATGTATCACGGGCGGCGCTCAAGCTTGTCGCCGCTCTCGACCGCTTTGCGATCGATCCGGCTGGACGCACCTGCCTGGATGTCGGCTCATCGACGGGGGGCTTTACCGAGGTCCTGCTCGAGCGCGGTGCGGCGAGGGTCCATGCCGTCGATGTCGGGCATGACCAGCTTCACCCCAGCTTGCGCAGCGATTCCCGGGTGGTCTCGATGGAAGGGGTGGATGCACGATCATTGACCGGGGCGGTGTTTGCCGAGCCGCCTTCGCTGATCGTCTGCGATGCCAGCTTCATTTCTTTACTGAAAGTGATCCCCAGGCCGATGTCCCTGGCCGCAAACCAGGCTGACTTGATCGCGTTGATCAAACCCCAGTTCGAGGTGGGCAGGGCCGCGATCGGACGCGGCGGTCTGGTGAAAAGTCCGAAGGAACGCGCCCGCGCTGTCGCGGAGGTTCGTGCCGCGCTGGACGGTCTCGAGGGCTTTTGCGTACGCGATGTCATCGAGAGTCCGGTCAAGGGTGGGGACGGCAATCAGGAGTATCTAATTGCCGCCCGCCGGAATGTCGACTCGCGCTGATCGCAAAGCTGCGCGGCGATTACTGGGTGTAGGTGTCGTAGGGGCGCCAGATATCGTCATTGCCCTGGCACATATAGACCTGGTCAACGGTCGCCTGGCCGTATGAATCCATGCGCCGGGTCGAGGTCCACTGACAATTCCAGTCCTGGGCGCCGGTATTGTAGATGCGGGCATCCTGACTGGCCTGGGCGCCACCGAGCAATTGGGTCGATGAACGTGAGCCATAGCCGTCGACATAGCCATAATCTGTGCCGTCATCGCGGTAGCCTTGCGTTGGATAGCCGCGATAGCCCTGATCCTGGTAGGAATTATCGGCATAACCGGGCTTGCCCGGATAGGCCTCGTAATCGTCAAAGCCCCGGCTGGTGCGCGTCGGTGCACACGGATCGCTGCCGCCGGCAATTCCGGCTCCGATCAGCGCGCCAACCCCGGCGCCTGCAATAGTGCCGACTTCCTCGGCATTGCCGCGGTCATTGCGGTGATGCCGGCCGCGATAGGGGGTGTGGTGTCTGCGACCGCCGCGGCGGTATTCGCGTTGATTATTCGAGTCATCAGCCAGCTCATTACCGATAACGGCGCCAAGAATGCCACCAATGATCGCGCCGGCGACCTGCCGGCCCTGGCGGTCAGATTCGCAATTGCCATAAGCCTGCGCCTGGGCGGAGGCCGTGGGCACCACGACAGCGAAGGCAGTGGCGGCGAGCAGGGCGGTTGTCAGCATTTTCATGTCAGTCTCCTGGCGTGGGCGGGCCATTTCTGACCCGACTTTCACCCAGACCATAAGGGCGGGGTGATGAGCCGGGGATGAACGGTCTGTGCGGCCCTGCAAGGCTAGTGCCGGGAGCCTCGCGGCCGCAAGCAAAAAAATAGGGGCCGCACCTTGCCGGCACGGCCCCTGTCTGATCAGCGCTGCAGCTGATTATTGCTGCCGTGCGACTTCCCAGTCGCCATAGGCATCGCGGCACATGCGGACCTGATCATAGCTGAACGTCCCGTCCGGCATGTAGATCTCGGCATCGCCCCAGCGGCATTCCGTATTGGCATAGGCATAGCTGTCGCGGATCACGATACTGCCGCGCACGCCGGAATAGGGATTGCCCCAGTAATAGGGTTGCCCGTTCTCGAAGGCGTAATTCATCGCATATTGATACTGAACCTTGTCGCAGTCATCGAGCTGGCTGACTGCGCTGCCGAGCACGGCACCGAATCCGGCTCCGAGCAGAATTCCGGCTCCGACATTGTCGCCATCGGCCGCCGCGCCGCCAATGATCGCGCCCAGAATGGCACCGACCGCGGTGCCATTGCCATTGCGTTCATAGTGGCAGGCCCGGTCGTAATAGGCGAACTGGCGGGTGTTGTAGCCATGGTCATAATAGCGAGAATTATACCGCCAACGGGTCGATGGCCCGTAATGGCCGTAATAGCGCGAATTATTCCAGCCAACATTCAGATGCCGAACCCAGCGGATATCGCTGCGGTGGTCGGAACGGTAGAATGAGTGGCGTCGCTGGGCGTATTCGTGGCGGCGGCGATCATTGCGATAGCCGACCTGGTTCCGGCCCGGACGGTAATCATGGGAGCCGGGACGGCTGGAACCGGTTCTCGGGCCGCGTGGATTATGACCGGGACGGCTCGTTCCAGCTCTCGGACCCCGCGGGTTATAGGCTCCATCGCGACCCGGGCGTGAGCCGGGACGGGTGGTTCCGGATCTCGGACCCCGCGGGTTATAGGCTCCGTCGCGACCCGGGCGTGAGCCGGGACGGGTGGTTCCGGATCTCGGACCCCGCGGGTTATAGGCTCCATCGCGACCCGGGCGTGAGCCTGGGCTGGTGGATCCTGATCTTGGTCCGCGCGGGTTATGCGCGCCGTCGCGGCCCGGCTGCGCGCCGGGACGGTATGTTCCGGTGCGTGGACTACTACCACTACTACCGGGGTGGGAATCGGAGCGGCG